>NZ_JAHWGU010000009.1 GCF_020873875.1 Actinoplanes sp. DH11 | reverse complement strand
GCCCGCCCCTCGCCGCTCGCCGCCCGCCCCTCCTTCCTCGCCGCCCGATCCTCGCCGCCCGATCCTCGCCGCCCGATCCTCGCCGCCCGATCCTCGCCGCCCGATCCTCGCCGCCCGCCCCTCGCCGCCCGCCCCTCGCCACCCGCCCCTCGCCCCTCGCCCTTCGCCCCTTGTGGCCGCCGCGGCCCACTGTGGCGCCCTGGACAGCGTTGTTGATCTGCTAGCGATGCAAAATCGCTGTGATCATGGGGTTGAAACCGCGATTTCGCATCGCTAGCAGATCAACATCTCGACAGGGCCAGCGCATCCGGCACCAACTGGGCCGGAACAGGGCATGGGTTTGACGCACGGGCAGTAGCAGCGACCGCCGGCCGGAGCGCGGCGGCCGAGACACGGCAGCCGAAACACGGCGGTCGAGACAGGCCGTCGAACACGGCCGTCGAAACGCGGCGGTCGAGACACGGCCGTCGAGACACGGCCGTCGAGACACGGCCGTCGAAACGCGGCGGTCGAAACGCGGCGGTCGAAACGTCTGGCGGGCAGCTGACGCCGGGGGCGGATCAGCGGGCGAACAGGAGGAGCAGGCCTGCCCAGGTGCAGCCGATCATGAAGAGGACCATCGGGAGTTCGTCGGCGAGGACGGCGAGGGTGGGCTTTCCTGGCGACTCGGTGAGGGCGTGGTCGTGTGCGACGATCACGCCGAGTACGTGTCCGATGAGGATCAGCGCGATCTGTGCGGCAGCGACCACTTCGGGTATCGGTGTCACGTCCCAGCCTGCGCCGGCTGCCGCGCCCCACTGCTGGATCAGCAGCAGCGCGCCGCGCGGGCCCTCCACCAGCAGCAGTGACAGGTAGTGCGCGAGGGTGTAGCCCACCGCGATCGGAATCAGCGAAGCGGTCACGTCGAGGCGGCCGGCGGTGCGGTCGACGGCCAGGAACACCAGCCCGCAGATCAGTGTCAGGGCGGCTGTCCCCCAGAGCCAGGACCAGCCGGCGCGCTGCACGAACCCGGCCCACGCGGGCGAGGCAGCAGCGCTGTCGAAAACGGTTGAACCCCACCACACGGCAAGAAACGCCGCCGCCCCACCCGCAGGCAGCCGAGAAGCCCCCGCCACCCGAGGTGCCCGCAACACTCGAGGATCCCCTGACACCCGAGAAGCCCCCAACGCCCGAGGAGCCTCCGAGACCCGAGAACCCCTCGCCGAACCGGATGCCGCCGGCAGATGCGACCCCACCGCCCAACCGGACGCTGCCGACGAAGGCGACCCCACCGCCGGCGGGGAGCCCCCCGGCCGCGACACACCCGGAAGCGGCGCCGCCAGCCCCGACAACCACCGCCCCCGGTGGAGCGGACTCAGCCGGCCGGCCAGGGACGAGTACACCTCGAAGCAGTCGCCCCGGCCGAACCACTCCACCCCGCGCAGGGCGGCCATGGCGAGCTGCGCGAGCCCGTACCCGATGATCCAGGAACCGACCGCGACCGGCGCACCGTGATGGGGTGCCACCAGCTCGAACCAGACGAACGCCAGCAGGAAACCGGCCGCCGGCCAGGCCCCGGCGCCGCGTCCGGGTGGGAGCGGGCGCAGACCGTGACGCGGGAGCCGCAGCACCGCGAAGAGGGTCCGCAGCGGGTTCACCGCGCGCCACACCGGCCCGAACACGATGCTGAGCGGCACCAGTCCGACCCACAACCACACGAACAGCGCGTGCGCGACCGGGCTGAGCGCCCCGAGGGAAGGGACGAACGCGCTGCCGACCAGGTAGAGCGTGAGAACCAGGACCGGGAGACGCAGCAGGCCGGCCACCCGCGAGGGGATCAGCGACGGAGCCGGGTCGGCGGGCGGCAGCCGCCGGCGGAGGAGGGCGGCGATCAGGAAGGAGAGGACCACGGTGGCGGCGCCGGCCTGGAGCACCAGGTCGAGCGGCAGCGGCAGATCGGCCGACTGCCCGACACCGTGCGCAACGATCACCGGACCTCGATCCGCATCACGATCACCGGACCTCGATCTGCATCAGCAGCGTCTCCGGGTGTGCCTCCACGTCGAACAGGCCGACCCGGTCGGCGGCGAAGAGCACGCACGCGGACCGACCGGCCGCAATGGGGTAGACCAGGTCGTAGCCGTGTACGTGCACCTCGGCGGCCACGTCAGCGGTCACGCCCAGCAGGACGGTGCGGCCGGCGGGCACGGTCACCCGCTGCGGCGCGGGTTCCGCGCGGCCGTCACGCAGGGCGACATTCAGGGGTACGGCGTCCGGCGCGGCCGACCCGCACCCGGACGGCTGGGCCGCTCGCACCGCCGGGGCCTGGGTGCAGCCGCCGAGGACGAGGACGCCACCGAGGGAGAGCGTGCCGACGAGCAGGAGGGCGGCGGGCTGACGGGCGAGGGTACGCAACACGCCCGCCCCCGTCACCGCGACGCCCGCACCGAGGCCGAGCGCGAGGGCGACAAGCGCGCGTTCGACGGTGCCGGGCCCGGCGAACGGCAGCACCGCCCGGTGGAACGAGGTGACGTCGGGCAGCACGAAGACCGCGGTGAGGGCGGCGCCGCCGCAGACCGCGAGGACTCCCGCCGGCCGGCCGCGCAGTGCCGTCACCGCGCCGCCGACGATCAGCGGCCAGGCCAGCAGGTTGATCCCGGCGGCACTGAGGAATGTGCCGGCCAGCGGTGCCGACTCGACGGCCAGGGTGGACCCGGCCACGTGGGCGGCCGAGGCCGCCGCGGCGATCAGGCCGGCGACGCAGAGCAGCACGTCGCCGCGGGCCAGCCGCCGGGCTGCCACGATCACGGCCGCGCAGGCGAGCACGGCGGCCGCCCACCAGAGGACCGCGACCGGCGGCGCCGCGCCGGTGAGCACCCCGCTCACGACAACCGAGGACGAACCGGCCACCGGAACCGGCGACGCCCCGGTCCCGGGAACCGGCGACGAGCCGATCGTCAGGGGCACCGTGAACGGGACCGAGCGCCCCGCCGCGACCCGCCGGCCGTCCGGGGTGGCCCGGGTGTCGATCCAGGTAAGCGTCTCACCGGGGGCGACGACGGCCGGGGTGGCCGGCCCGCCCCCGGCGGTCACGGTGATCGGTGCGGTGGTGCCGTTGCGCAGCCGCAGCCGGGCGCCGTCCTCGATCGCGACCACGGAGAGGCCGGGTACGGCCGGGGTGACCGCGACGACCCGCCCGCGCGCGTCGGTGGCGGTGAGCCCGCCGGCGTGCGCCCGGGCCGGCATCGGGGTCAGCAGCAGCGTCAGGACCAGGGCGAACAGACCGGCGAGGGCCCGGGTGGCCGCCCTCACTCGGCTTGCAGGTGCTGCACGCTGCGCGCGACGAGCACGGTGGCGACCCCGGTCAGGGCGGTGAACGTCAGCAACCCGCTGACCATGTGCACGTTGAAGCCGACGCTGCCCTCCACGATCCCGCCGACGACCAGGACCGAGCCCCAGGCGAGCGGCGGGGCGATCAGTCCGAGCAGGATCCAGCGGGCGTTGACGCCGAGCGTGGCCCGGGTGGCCCGGCCGGCGATCCGGAACGCGGCTTCCAGGACGACCGAGGCGGCGGCCAGGGTCAGCGCGGGCCACCAGGAGTCCTCGGAGTCGAACATCAGGTGCATCAGGGCGGCGGGCACGGCGATCAGCGCGGTCGGCAGGCCGATCGGCAGGCGCCAGCGGCGGCCGATCAGGATCAGCGGGAGCAGCAGCAGGACGGTGCTGAAGAGGTAGCCGTGCACGAGCTGCGCGTCCGGCGAGAAGATCGGCACCGGTTCGGCGCCGCTGCCCAGGTGCCGGAAGCCGATCGCCGAGGCGTGCAGCGAGTAGATGTGCACGGGCAGTACCGCGAAGAGCGCCGCGGTCGCCACCAGGAATCCGCCGCCGGTCCCGAGTTCCCGGCCGGGCACGGTCGCCTGCATGAGCACCGGCCCCGCGGCGACCAGCACCATGCCGAGGATGATGAACTCGTGGCTCGGGCTGATGAAGATCTCCATGTCCTGCTCAATGCCGAACACGTTGTGCCACAGCGTGTCCATGCCACCGCCGACCAGGAGCGCGGCCATGCCCCCGAGCGGGATGCGCAGGGCGTTGGGCAGGGCGAGCAGGGAGGCGTACGTGGGCACGCCGGGCAACCGGGACCGCATGATCCAGAGCAGCGTGAACCCGGAGGCCGCGATGCCGGAGTAGAGGACGCCGTGCCACGGTGTCCAGAACGTCTCCAGTTCCGGGGTGGTGGCGTGCGCGTAGGCGTCGAGCTGCAATCCGATCACCAGCCAGGCGGCGGCGACGACGAGCGTCCATCGTTCCCGCGCGCTGAACGGCACGGTCACCGGCTCCGCCGCGGTCCGGTCCATGGACGTCGTCACGGTGTACCACCCTTCGCTGTCGAACTGGCGACGGTAACGTACATCGTTTGTGTTACATACTTCGATCCCGTACGGCAGGCGAATTGCCGGATCTCGCTAGGGTGACCGCGTGGCGAACCTCCGCCGCCGCTGGTTCGTGGCGGGCTGGACGGTGGACCGGGACGTGGCGCTGGCCACCACGACCGACGCCTGGCGCCACCTGCTGCTCGACGAGTGCCCGGCCGGCCACGGACCGCTCATCCGGGCCGGACCGGACCGGCCGGGCACGGCCCGCTCATCCGGACCGGACCGGCCGGTCAGGGACGGCCGCTCACCGGAACCGGGCCGCGCGGTCGCGATGGCTGGCCGCCGCCGCCGCGGCCTGTTCCGGGCTGACCGTGCTGCCCGGCATCGCGCCCAGGGTCTCCACCTGCTCGGCGAGCCGTTCGTGGGCGTCCCGCGCGAACTCGCGGCAGGGCAGGCAGGTGACGCTCTCCGGCCGTACCGCCGTCATCGCCCGGGCGACCCGCCGGCCGCACCCGGTCCGCACCTCCGAGGGCAGATCGGCCGCCAGGCCGAACGCCGACGCCAGCATGTCGCGCGCCACCACCTCCCCGCCCAGCCGGGCGTCCACGTGCACGTGCGGGTCGGGCGGGTCAGCGGCCATTGCCCACCACTACCGGCCCGGTGGGGTCGGTGTCCAGCCGCAGGTCGTCGCTGGGGCGCTCCCAGATGCGGCTGGGGTCGTTGAGCGGATCCACGTGCCAGAGCAGCACCGGGACCGTCGGCCGGCGTAACCGGCCCTGCGACACCTCGGCCCGCGCCCCGGTGGAGAGGGTGGTCGGCGCCAGCCGCAGCTCGGTCAGCGGCACCGGCTTCGCCGGCAGCAACGCGTCGGCGAGCAGCACCGCATCCCACGCCGGGATGAGGAAGTTGCCGAGGTCGTTGGGCCGGCACGGCTGGCTCTGCAGCTTCACCGCGGCGTCCAGGGTGCAGGCTCCGATCAGTTGCCGGTCGCGGGCGCCGGCGGCCCGGTCGGCGCACGCGAAGACCTCGCCGGGGTGCAGCCCCAGCGCGTCCCGGGAGCGGTACATCTGCTCGGTCAGCGTCGTGTACATCGCGGGGCTCAGGTCGGAGCAGCCGGGACCGCCGACGTAGTAGTCGACCGGCCAGTCGGCGTTGCTCACCGCCCGGAGCTCGTAGTTCGCCATGAAACGACCCACCGAGCCGTCCGCGATCACCATCCGGGGCCGCTCATGCCCGCAGACGTCCTTGATCCGCTGGACGAACTCGGCGAACCGGGTCCACCGGTCGGCGAAGAAGAGGACGGTACCGGCGTCGCAGGTGACCGCGTCCAGGGAGGCGACGTGCCGAGCGGTCGCGCCGGGCGGCTGCTTGACGGCTGCCAGCAGGTCGTTGACCAGCGAGGTGGTGTAGAGGTCGGTGGGGTTCGGCTGCGCGTACGCGTCGAGCCGGAAGCCCTCCGGGAACCGCTGCCGCAACCGGGCGACGGTGTCCTTGGCGTAGTCCAGGTTGCTCGGCGCCAGCTGGAGGTAACCGGGCCGGTCGACGAACGGTCTGCCGGGTGCGCCGAGGTCGGCGAGCAGGTTGGGCGCGATGAACGGGATGCCGGCGTCGAGCAGCCGGTTGATCGCCCGCTGCGTGGTGTCCCGGCTGTCGCCGCCGCCGATCACCACGAGCCGCGAGCCGAGCGCGGCCCGCCGCTCGATGATCATTTTGGCGATGTCGTCGGCGTGCCGGACGTCCTGGGTGGCATCGGCGATCACCACGTGCACGTCGCGCAGATGGGTCTGCGCGAACAGCAGCGCCCGCAACTGGTCGCGCTCGGACGGGTAGTCCCGGCCGTCCGCGCACCGGGTCCGGTCCCCCGGCAGCGGGTCGCAGGAGAGCGCGCCCATCCACACCACCGTCAGGTCGCCGTCCTTCAGCGGCCGGTTGTTCTTGAAGATCGCCTGCTGGAGCTTGACGGTGACCGGGTCCTTGCCGAACGCCGGCGAGGCGAACACGCCGGCGTCGTGGGTGTCGAGCAGCCCGTAGCAGCGGGACCCGTCGGACGTGGCCCGCAGCATCGTGATCCCGGTGGAGGTCGGCAGCGTGTAGCACCCGTTCGCCACGCCGGGGAGCCAGTCCTCCCGGGTCCAGCCGAGGAAGCCCAGCGTCAGGGTGAGCACGGCCAGGATCACGTTGTGGGTGGCGGTCAGGGGCGGCAGTTTGACGACGCTGCTCAGCTTGTCGGAGACCAGCACGGGCAGCACCACCCCGGCCACCGAGACGGCCAGTGCGCGGGCCTCGGCGCTGCCGTCGAACGCGTTCTCGACGAAGACGGTGGCGATCGCGAACGCCACGGCCGTGCCACCGATCAGGGCGACGAGCCGCAGGTTGGAGCTGAGCAGGGCGGCGACGGCGGCCAGCAGGACCGCGACCAGGATCGTCCACACGCCGACGTACCCGGTGATGCCGGCGTGCACCACCAGGATCACCAGCGCGAGCAGGGCCAGCAGCGGGGCCGGGGTCCGCTGCGCCAGGACGGCGGGCAGCGGCGAGTCCGGGTCGGCCCGCGCCGCCGCGTCGGCCACGAGCGCGCGGCCTATCGTGATCATGTACCCCACGGCGAAGATCGCGCCGGTCGAACTGACGACCAGGATGATGGTGCGCAGTCCGTCGGCGCCGGCGAAGAGCACGCGCACCACGATGAGCGCGGCCATCAGGACGGCGACCAGCCGGAGGACGGCCTCGACGGTCAGCAGCGAGCGGGGAATACGGCGCATCGACACCTCTCAGTCCACGATACGCTCACGGTAGGCACTCGCCGCCAGCCGCCGAGCCGATCAGCCGCCGAGCCGATCAGCCGCCGAGCTGTTCCTCGAGGTGGAACACCTGCTCCAGGACGAGCATGCCCTCGTCCGGCCGCGCCTCACCCAGGGCCGGGAAGAAGTCGGCCATGGCGGCCTGCCAGCGGGCGTTGACCTCGGTCCGCGCCATCGCCGCCTGCGCCGCCGCGAAGTCGTCGGTCTCCAGGAAGCCGACGAGCAGCCCGTCCGGCCGCAGGAACAGCCGGTAGTCGTGCCAGCCGGTGTCGGCGAGCGCCCGCAGCATGTCCGGCCACACCGCGGCGTGCGCCGCGCGGTAGGCGTCCAGCTTGGCCGGGTCGACCTGGAGGGTGAAGCAGACGCGCGTCATGCCGGGATTATGCCTGCCCCGGCGTCGGACCAGTAGTTCGCATGCGAACTTAATTCCGCTATCTTGTTCGCATGCGAACTACTGAGGTCCGGATCGGGCCGATCGCCGGCACGCTGCGGGAACCGGACGAGCCGCCCGCGGCCGCGCTGGTCATCCACCCGGCGACCGCGACGCCCGAACGGTTCTACACCGCCTTCGCGACCTACCTGGCGGAGAACGGCATCGCCACGGTCACCTACGACTACCGGGGCACCGGCCGGTCCGGCTCACCGCGGGCGAACCGCGCGATCGGCATGCGCGACTGGATCGACCACGACGTGCCGGCCGTCGCGGAGTGGACCGACGCCCGCTTCCCCGGCCTGCCCCGGCTCGCCGTCGGGCACAGCGTCGGCGGTCACGCGCTGGCCCTGGGCAGCGGGACCGCCGGCCTCGCCGGCCTCGTCCTGCTCGCCTCGCACGCCGCGTCGGTGCGCGCCGTCCCCGACCCCGCCGAGCGCCGCCGCGTCCGCCTCGTCCTGCACCTGCTCGGCCCCGCGCTGGCGGCCGTGCTCGGTTACGTGCCGGCGCGCCGCCTCGGCCTCGGCGAGGACATCCCGGCGGCCGCGATGACCCAGTGGGGCGCGTGGGCCCGGCTGGACGGCTACTTCTTCGACGACCCGGCCGTGCGCGCCGCCGAACGAGCCGCCACGGTCACCGGGCCGGTCCTGGCGATCGGGTTCACCGACGACAAATGGGCCACCGCCGCGGCGATCGACCAGCTGACCGGCCATCTGACCTCGGCAGAGGTGGAGCGCCGCACGTATTCCCCGGCCGACGGCGGGGTGGACGCGATCGGCCACCACGGTTTCCTGCGGCGCGGCGTCCGCGACACCCTGTGGCCGGAGCTGCTCACCTGGCTGCAGAAACAGAGCCACTGAGACAATCACCGGATGACATCGCCCCGGCTCGTCTTCGAGATGATGACCGCCGAACGCGCGGTTCGCCGCTGGATCGACGCCCGAGCGGGCGGGACCGGGATCGGCGCGGCCGGCGCCGGCGTCCTCTTCCACCTGGCCGCCCACGACAACGCCCTGGTGGGCGATGTCACAGCGGCGTTGTGCGCGTCACCGTCCGGAATGTCGGGCCTGATCAGCCGACTGGAGAAGTCCGGTTTTGTGACGAAGAGTCCTGACGAGACCGACGCCCGGGCGGTCCGTCTCTCGCTCACGCCGCTCGGGCGCGAGGCGGCGACCACGGCGAAAGCCGTGGTCCGCGACCTGAACGCGCACCTGACCGAGGACTTCACCCCGGACGAGCTCGCCGTGGTGGCCCGCTGGCTGGCGCGCGCGTCCACGCTGCATCCCTGATCGCAGGTGACTTCCGATCAAGGCGGGGGCATACCAGTGTGGAACGCGAGTGCCTCAACGCTAGGAGTCAGCATGCGTCATCGGGTCGTGGTCGTCGGAGCCGGGTTCGGCGGGCTCTTCGCCATCAAGGCGCTCCGCCGCGCCGACGTCGACATCACCCTGATCAACGGGACGGCCTATCACCTGTTCCAGCCGCTGCTCTATCAGGTGGCCACCGGCATCCTGTCCGAGGGCGAGGTGGCGCCGCCCATCCGTGAGGTGCTCAAGCGGCAGAAGAACGTGGACGTCCGGCTCGGCTGGGTGCAGGACGTGGACGTCGAGAACAAGGTCGTGTCGGTGAACGGGCCCGGCATCGACTACACGGTGGAGTACGACACGCTCATCGTGGCGGCCGGCGCCTCCCAGTCCTACTTCGGCAACGACGAGTTCGCCGAGTTCGCGCCGGGCATGAAGAGCATCGACGACGCGCTGGAGCTGCGTGCCCGGATCTTCGGGGCGTTCGAGGTGGCCGACCTGCAGACCGACCCGGCGGACAAGGAGCGCTGGCTGACCTTCGTGGTGGTCGGCGCCGGCCCGACCGGCACCGAGATGGCCGGGCAGATCGCCGAGCTGGCGCACCGGACGCTGCCCTCGCAGTACCGGCACATCGACACGACCAAGTCCCGGATCCTCCTGGTGGACGCGGTCGGCGCGGTGCTCAACACGTTCGGCGACCACCTGTCGTCGCGGGCACAGCAGCAACTGGCGAAGCTCGGCGTCGACGTCATGCTGAACACCAAGGTCGTCGGGGTGGACGCCACCGGCATCGAGGTGGAGTCGGAGCGGGGCCGCGAGCGGATCCCGACGATGACGAAGGTGTGGGCCGCCGGGGTGGCCGCGCCGGCGCTCGCCACCCGGCTGGCCGAGGCGACCGGGGCCAAGACCGACCGGGCCGGCCGCGTGCTGGTGGAGAAGGACACCACGGTCCCCGGGCACCCGGAGATCTTCGTGCTCGGCGACCTGATGAACCTGGCCGGCGAGGACGGCCGCCCGCTGCCCGGTGTGGCGCAGGTCGCCATCCAGAGCGGCCGGCACGCCGCCGACCAGATCAAGCGCCGGCTCACCGGCAAGCCGGACAAGCAGCCGTTCAAGTACTTCGACAAGGGCAGCCTCGCGACGATCTCCCGGTTCTCCGCGGTCGCCAGCATCGGCAAGATCCGGCTGTCCGGCTTCACGGCCTGGGTGGTCTGGGTCGCGGTGCACCTGTTCTACCTGGTCGGCTTCAAGAACCGGGTGACCGCGGTGCTGCACTGGGCGGTCAGCTTCCTGGGCCGGGGCAGATCGGAACGAGTGGCCACCCAGCAGCAGGCGTTCGCCCGGCGGGCCCTCCGGCTCTACGGCGACCCGTTCCGCCGGGAGGCTGCCGAGAGCACGCCGCCCGTGTTGTGATCACAACCATCGGTACCGGCCCGGCGCTCCGGCGGCGCCGGGCCAGGTAGCGTGTACCGGCCCCAGCAGTCGTGAGGAAGGTTCACCCTTGGTACCGGTCACGTCCTCGGTCCAGCAACCCGCTGTCGTGCCGCGGGAGCGGGCACTGGGTCCGGTCTTCCACGAGCTGTCGCTCTTCCACGGCAGCATGGGCGCGGGCAAGTCGACGCTGGCCCTGCAGAACGCCTACAACCGGCGGCAGGCCGGCCGCCCCGGTGTCCTGCTGACCAGCATGGATCGCGCCGGCAGCGGCGTGCTGTCGTCCCGGCTCGGCGTGGCGGCCGACGCGATCGAGGTGACCGCCGGCACCGACCTGCTGGCGCTGATCCAGGAGCTGGTGCCGGCCGGCGGGTTCGTGATCGTCGACGAGGCTCAGTTCCTCTGGGCGGAACAGGTGGAGCAGCTGGCTCTCGCGGTCGACGAGCTGCACGTGGACGTCGACTGCTACGCGATCTCCACCGACTTCATGTCCCGGCTGTTCCCCGGCTCGCAGCGGCTCCTGGAGCTGGCCGACCGGATCGTGTCGCTGCAGGTCGAGGTGACCTGCTGGTGCGGCCGGCCGGGGCGGCAGAACGCCCGGATCGAGGACGGCCGGGTGGCCCGGTCGGGCGCCCAGGTGGCGGTGGGTGACATCGACGAGACGGCCGACGTCACCTACCGGGTGCTGTGCCGGCGCCACTGGCGCAACGGCGAGGCCGGCCCGCAGTAGGCCGACCGGTCAGGGGTAGATCTTCCAGGCGCGCAGGTCGCCCCGCGGGTCGAACAGGTAGCCGCCGTCGCCGTACCCGTGGTTGGCCGGGTCGACGTTGGTGAAGATCGGCTGGGCGAGACCCCAGTACTTGTCGGTGGCGGTGTCGCGGCCCGTGCCGACGTGCACGGTGACGTCGCCGCCGGCCGGGACCACGGCGCCCTTGGCGAAGGTGTAGCGGCGGTACGCGGAGTCGCGCACCCACCAGCCCGCGAGACTGACGGCCGTGGCCGACGGGTTGTGCACCCGGATCCACTCGCCGTTGAGGTTCTGCGCGTCGGTTCCCGCCGGGTCGTAGCTGACGGTCACGGTGAGGCCGGCGTTCTGGGCCGGGCCGGAGCCGCAGGCATCGGTGTCGTAGAGGCCCCGGTGCTCGGCCGCGGCCGCCTTCGCGGCGGCCAGGTACCGCTGGTCCCAGGTCCATTCGCCGGAGAACGGCAGCCAGAGGGCCTGCCCGCGGCGGACCAGGTCGAGGCCGATGTCCTGCCACTTTCCGTTGATCTTCACGGCCACCGAGCGGAGCGGCCGGTCGCCGCTCTTGCTCGACGCCTTGACCGCGGTCATCCGGACCTTGCCACCACCGGCCTTGACCAGCTGCTCGACCCGGGCGGTCGCGGCGAGGGCGTGACACTCGCCCGCGCGCCGGGCCGGCGTCGGGGAGTACCGGGTCTGCTCCATCGCCTGGATGCCGATCAGCCGGATCGACTTCAGCGCGGCGGTCCCGTCGCCGTGCACGTCCACCCGCAGTGTGTCGCCGTCGGCGACCCAGTCGACGGTCCCGGTCCAGACCGGGGCGGCGGCCTGTGCCGGTGTCGCGACGAGCGCGGTCAGGCCGAGGGACGCGGTGACGGCGAGGGTGGCGAGGCGGCGCAGCATGCCCCCAGTTTCGGCGGCTCGCGCGGGGAGTTGAGGGAACGCGGTCGCCGGCTGGGCTGAACATCGCCGCGCCCGCTCCCGTACGGGTGACTACTCCGGCGTCGGATTGCCGCGCCTGCCACTGTGCAAGAAGGTGAGCACCCACGACGGCGAAGGGCGCAGCATGACAGGCGACCAGCATCTGCCCTACGGGTGGGCCCCGCCGATAGCGGACACCGTCCTCCCGGCACCCACGCCCGGCACCCGGGTCCGGCGGCTCGCGGCCGCCCTGTTCGACGTGGTGCTGTTCGTGGCCACACTCGGCGCCGGCCGGGGCGCCCGGGCGCGACGACGGCGGGCACCCCGGGAGGGATACCCGCCGCCGTAGGGTCGCTTATCCGGCCGTCCAGAGCAGGGCCCGCGCGTACTGCGCGTACAGCCCCTTCGGGTGCGCCCGGAACAGCGGTTCCGTGCCGAACAGGACCGCGCGGCCGGCTCCGGCGGTGGTTCCGGAGATCACCGAAGCCTGCCCGGCCGCCTGCGCCGGACCGTTGGTGCCTGCGGCGTTCGGCTGCCAGTGGCCCGCCACCAGCGGGTCGGCCCCGTACCGCTGCTCGACCGTGAACCCGGTGCCGGTGAACCAGATCGGCGAGTAGACGAACGAGTGCGGCAGCGAGCCGGCGCCGACGACCGGGCCGGTGTTCACGACGTTCACCACGCCGTTCGCGTCACCCCGGCCGGCGACCGCGGTGGCCGGCAGGACCCGGGCGGCCGCGTTGAAGGCCGCACCGGTGGCACCGCGGGTGACCACGCCACCGCCCCGGGCCAGGAACGCGTCGACCTCGGCCTTGGCGGTCGCGGTGAGGCCGCCGTAGGACAGGCCGGACGAGACGATCAGAGTGTCCACGTCGGCGAGGCCGGCGCCGGCGTTCAGCACGGCGGTCGACACCGGCCGCACCGCGAAACCCATCTCCTTGAGGGCGAACAGCTCGTCGGCGGAGACCGCGGCGGCCAGCACGGGCTGGTCGACGACCGTGCCCTTGACGTGTTTCGGTGCCGCGGTGAACCGTACGCCCAGGCTCTTGGCAAGTGCGGTGGCCTCGGGCCGCGCCTCGGCCGGGACCAGGATCGTGTCCGCGTCCGCGCTGCGCAGCTTGATGCCCTTGGCGAACAGTTCGTTGACCGCCCGCACGTCGTTGCCGTCCCGCAGCGTCAGCGCGAGCGCACTGCCCTTGCGCGCGTCGACCGCGCCGGTGAGCGACGCCTCCCGGACCGGTGCGGTGAACACCTTCGGGTACGCCGTGCGGCTGGCGTCGACGGTGGCCCCCCAGAGCAGGCCGTTGCTCCAGCCGGAGATGTCGTACATCTGCGGCACCAGGTCGGAGATGTCCCGGCCGGCCTCGAGGAGCACGTTCGCCAGGCCGCGCTTCGGCTGGTGCATGTCGACGACGTAGGTCCCGGCGGCGTACCGGCGGCCGTTGACGGCGAAGTCGTGCAGCGCCTTCTTGACCCGCACGTCGTTGTCGATCAGGTGGTTCACCAGGCGCGTCGCGGCGGGCGTGCCGGCCGGGATCAGGTAGGCGCGCGGGAACGTGGTGGAGTAGCGGTCCTCCGGGCCGAAACCGTCCACGAAGCCGTCCGGGATGGTCGGCGACGGCTCACCGGCCCAGCCGCGCCGGAACTGCTCGATCTGGTCGGCGAGCAGGTCCGACTTGTTGGTGTCGGCGTAGGTCAGCGCGGCCTCGATGGTCGCCTCGGCGACGTCCGTGTTGATCCCGGCGCGGCGGCGCAGTTCCTCGACCGGCAGGTTGTTGTAGTCGGCGTTGTTCACCCGCAGCGGGATCTCCACGGTGTGACCGACCGCGCCCTGGTAGATCGCGTACATCGGGGTGAAGATCGGCGGCCAGTCGTCCCAGTCGCCGGGCGCGTAGTCGCGGAACGGGATGTCGGCGCGGGTGGTCTCGGCGTGCCCGAGCTTCTGGATCGCCGCCTCCATGCCGAGCGCGTTCGGCAGGGCGTGCTTGATGTAGAGGTCGTACTCGTAGTTCTGCCCGTGCGGCGGCGTCCCCGGCTCGATGAGCGTGGTCCCGGTGTAGCCGTGCTCGTCGAGCATCAGGAACGGCTGCGTCCCGATCACCACGTCACGCACCGCCCGCGACTCCGGCTGCGAGTTGGTCGCGAAGTCCCGGTTGATGTCGAAGCCGGCGCCGTTGGCCCGGGTGCCGGCGATCCGGCCGTCCGGGTTGTTCGTCACGGTCACGTAGACCCGGCTGCGCTTGAGGAAGTCGACGGTCGCCCGGTCGGTGGCGGTGGCGAGGCGCTCGATGACGCGCAGCGCGCCGTCGGTGCCCTCCCACTCGTTGCCGTGGATGTTCGCGTTGATCCAGACCGGCGTCTTGTAGCCGGCCTTCAGCGACCGGTCCCGCTTCGCCGCCCACGGGTTGTCCTCGATCAGGTTCCGCCAGTGCTCCTGCCGGGCCGCCTGGGCCGCCGACTCGGGCGCGGTGAGCGTGACCAGATAGAGGTCGCGGCCACCGGCCGACTTCCCGATCACCTCGGCGGAGACCCGGTCGGAGGTCTTCTGCAGGGCGTTCAGGCGCGGCGCGATCGCGTGGTACGGAATGAGGCCCAGCTTGATCGACCGGTCGTCCGGGTTCTCGGGGTAGACCGCGAGCTGCGTCTGCCGGGGGTAGCCGCGCTTCTTCGGCAGCCATTTCGCGGCCTGGCCGGTGTCATCGGTGAGCGTCCTCGACAGCGCGCTCGCCGTCGCCCCGGATTCCCCGGCGGCGATCTCGTTGCGTTCCGGGCCGTTGCCGAAGTCCCTGCTCGAGGGAGACGTCGGCGCGGCCTGGCCTCCGGGCGCGGCACCGGCTCCCGGCGCGGCCCCGGCCGGATCGGCGAGCAGGGCCGCCGTCAGCAGTGCGGTGCCGAATCCGGCCAGCGTTCGTGACAAGTCCACAAAGCACCTCCGTTGGGATCCCCCGACCCTCCCCGGACCCGCGACGTACGCGCAATGATCTATATGGACTTTTCGCCATACCGTTCGGGTCATCTACTTCATGATCATGTCGAGTCCGCGTTCGAAAATCTCGTCATCGGTCCACGGCTCCGCCAGATGACCCGACCCGCTGAGCGTCGGATGCTCCGCGGTGACATGCCGGCGCGCCTCGGCCCGCTCCCGGCTGCCGGCGGCCCGCCAGGTCGCCTCGGTCAGTGCGGCGCCGATCACGTAGTTCGCGATCAGCCGGGTGGTCACCGTCAGCTCCTGCCCGGCCAGCCCGCCACGGGTCAGTGCGGCCTGCAGGAACTCGGTGCGGGCCAGGACGTTCGGCCCCAGCATCGGGCGCCCGACGAGCGCGGGCGCCCAGCGATGCGCGAGCATGGCGCGGCGCCAGCCTCCCACGAGGGTACGGACGTCAGCGCGCCAGTCCGCCGTCGGCGCGGGGATCGGCACCTCGCCGAAGATCCGGTCCACGGCCAGGTCGAGGACGTCCTCCTTGGTCGTGACATGCCAGTAGAGCGCTGTCGACGTCACGCCGAGCTCCGCCGCGAGGCGCCGCATGGTGAGGCCCTCGGCCCCCGCCGCCCCTTCGCCGGCTGCCGCGGCGTCCAGCAGCGTGACGGCGGCCGCGACGATCCGCTCCCGGGTGAGCTGCGGCGATCGGCGCGGGCGGTCGGGTTCGGGACGGAGCCAGACGGATGTCATACGCTTAGGTTAACGTTGGTAAGTCAGCTTTACGGCGTTCAAGGAACGGTGTGTCGTGCCCCTGATGCGAGTGCAACTGGAGAGTGACCGCACCACCGCCCGCAAAGTGCTGAAGCTCCACCTCGCCGGCCGGGCCCACATCGAGTCCCGCGAGGCCGCCCGCGACCGGGTCCGGCAGCGGGGCCGCACCCCGGCGGCCGATCCCGTCTTCGTCGGCGTGACGAACGGCGTCCCGCCGCGCCTGCTCTACGACGTGGAGGTCCACCTGGAGTCCGAGTGATGCCGGACGGCTGATCGGACCGGCGTCGCTGGGCCGTTCGGCCTGCTCCGGGCTGTTTTAGAATCGTCCCGGCCCGGCCTCGCCGGTAACCCTGCTCGCCGGACCCGCCCAGCCACCCGGAGTCATTCATGAACATCACCCGAGGACTGGCCGGTCTCACCGCCCTCGCCGCGATCGCACTCACCGGCTGCACCGACGAGCCCGCCTTCGTCGACAACACCGCGGGCGCCGAGGCGGCCGCGGCGGTGGCCCGGGAACTCGCCGCGACCGTGCCCGGTGCGGCGGTGGGCGCCTACCGGTACTCGTCCGGCGGCGCCTGCCCGGCGATCACCGGCGTGCTGGACGCGCCCGACGGGGCGATCAGCAGCACGGTCACCGAGCGGATCACCGAGAACGGCGGCACGATGACGCTGACGTACCTGGCGATCGGCGACGACAAGCCGTACGTCAAGGTGGCCTTCACCCCGCCCTCCCTCGCCGCGCTGAAGGCGCTGCCGAAGACGTGGATCGCGGTCGACCCGAAGAAGGTCGAGGACTTCGCCGGCAGCCCGCTGCGGTACGGCGGCGAGACGGACCCGCTGGGCACCACCGCCCTGATCGGCGCGGCCACCGGCGTCACCAGGGCCGGCGCGGGCCGCTACACCGGCACCGCCGACCTCACCAAGGTCGCCGGTGCCGTTCCGGTGCTGGACCCCGCGCAGATCACCGCGCTGGGCGACCTGGCGAAGGCGGTGCCTTTCGAGGCGACCGTGGACGCCGCGTCCGGGCACCTGACCACGCTCACCGTGAAGATGCCCCGCTCCGGCGAGGTCTCGAACGGCACGTGCACGCTCACCTACGACGGGTACGGCGACACGAAGAAGCTGGCCGAGCCGGCGGCCGGCAAGCGCGCGAAGGCCACCACCGCGGTCTACGCCCTGCTCAACGATTGAGCGACGGCTGCCGGCGCAGCACGGACGGCGTCGTCCTCGGCGGCCGTCGCGTCCTGCCGGGCCGCCTCCTCGCGCAGGATCGCGGCATTGAGCCAGCTGTCCGGGACGGCGAAGGCGTCGACGAGCGTACGCATCTGCGGCCGCAACTCGCGGAGCAGATCGTTCACCACCCCGGTGACCGCTTTGGACCGTGCCGGCGTGAGCCGCCCGTGCTCCAGGAACCAGCCCTTGTCGGCCTCGATGACGCTCAGCGCGTACAGGTCGCACAGCCGTGAGAGCAGCGCCTTCGCGGCCGGGTCGGCGGCCCGCTCGATGCCCGCGACGAACGCCTCCAGGGTGATCCGCTCGATGTGCGCGGTCGCCGTGCGCAGCACGTGGTCCTGCACGTCGTTGAAGATGTCGAACGGCCGGTCCTTCTTGCCCGACGCACCGGCCCGCAGCCGGCGGATCGCGCCTTCGAGCAGGTGCTTCTCCCGGTCCTCGAACATCTTCAGGTGCCAGCCGCGGTCGGTCACCGCGACCTCCTCGTCCCGGCCCGGCACCGCGCCGACCAGGCGCTGGATCAACGACCGGGCGGCGGTGCGCTCGAGGACCATCTCGCGGACCTGCTCGGCGACGAAGGTGGCCCGGCCCCAGCCGTCCAGCGAACCGAACGCGTCCCGGTACCCGGTGAGCAGCCCCTTCGCGACCAGCTGCAGGAGCACCGTGTTGTCGCCCTCGAACGTGGTGAACACGTCCGTGTCGGCCTTCAGTCCGGGCAGCCGGTTCTCGGCGAGATAGCCGGCGCCACCGCACGCCTCCCGGCACATCTGGATGGTCCGGGTGGCATGCCACGTCTGCATGGCTTTGAGGCCGGCGGCCCGGGACTCGAGTTCGCGCTGCCGGTGCTCGTCGACCGGCCCGGCACCGGACTGCACGTCGGCCAGGGTGACGACCAGTTCCTCCTGGGCGAACGTGTACGCGTACGTCGCCGCCAGCGCCGGCAACAACTTGCGCTGATGGGCCAGGTAGTCGTTGAGCAGCACCTCGCGCTCGTCGCCGGGCCGGGTGAACTGGCGGCGGGCGTCGCCGTACCGGACCGCGATCGTGAGCGCGCTCTTGGTCGCCGCCAGGGCCGAGCCGCCGACCGTGACCCGGCCGCGGACCAGGGTGCCGAGCATGGTGAAGAAGCGCCGGGTGTCGTTCTCGATCGAGCTGGAGTACGTGCCGTCCGGCGCGACCTGGCCGTACCGGTCGAGCAGCATGTCCCGCGGGACCGTCACGTGGTCGAACGAGATGCGCCCGTTGTCGACACCGAGCAGACCGGCCTTGGCACCGGCGTCACCGATGGTCACGCCGGGCATCGGGTTGCCGTGCTCGTCACGGATCGGCACCAGCCACGCGTGCACGCCGTACCGCTTCCCGCCCGTGACCAGCTGCGCGAACACGACAGCCATCCGGCCGTCCTTCGCGGCGTTGCCGATGTAATCCTTGCGGGCCGCCTCGTGCGGGGTGTGCAGGTCGAACGTGCCGGTGGCCGGATCGTACTCGCAGGTCGTCCGCAACTGCTGCACGTCGGACCCGTGACCGGTCTCGGTCATCGCGAAGCACCCTGGCAGATCCACCGTCATGATGTCCCGCAGGTACTTGTCGTGGTGCTTCGCGGTGCCGAGCGCGACAACCGCCCCGCCGAACAGGCCCCAGTGCACGCCGGCCTTGACCATGAGCGAGAGGTCCACCTGGGCCAGCATCTCGGCGGCCACGACGGAACCGCCCGGGTCACCGGACCCGCCGTACGCGGCCGGGAACGCGTCGACCACGCCCACGTCGATCGGGATCTTCCGGATCAGGCCGCTGATCCGCGACCGCGCCTCATCGCCCGTCTCACCGTGCACCGTGACGAAGTCCGGCCCCAGCCCGTCCCGCACCGCCTTGCGCACATGCGCCCATCGCCCGTCGAGCACCTCCTGAAGGCGCGCCGCGTCGACCGAGTTCTGCTGACCACTCATGACCGAATATTACCCGCGAGTAACCTCC
The DNA here is from genome assembly GCF_020873875.1 of Actinoplanes sp. DH11. GTDB lineage: Bacteria > Actinomycetota > Actinomycetes > Mycobacteriales > Micromonosporaceae > Actinoplanes. The sequence goes on along the minus strand of NZ_JAHWGU010000009.1, from coordinate 292,560 downwards.
GCCAAGCCCAGACCGGCAAATGTCACACCCCCGACGCCACCTACCGCCGCGCGCCCACACGCCGCCCCTTGCCCCGGCACCCCCACGCCGCGCCCTTTGCCGTGCAGCCGCTCGACCCTGCCCCCTTGCCTGCAGCCGCCGCTCGGCCCTTCGCCCTACGGCCGCCCGCCCTGCGCTCGCTCACTTGCCCTGCGCCCTCTGGCCCCGCGCTTGCCCCCTTGCCCTGCGGCCGCCGCTCGCCCTCGCGCTCGCCCCCTCGCCTGCGCCCGCACGCTCCGTGCTCGCCCTCTTGCCCCCGCGCTCGGCCCCTTGCCCTGCGCCCTTTCGCCCTGCGCTCGCCCCCTTGCCGTGCGCCCGCTCGGCCTTGCCGTGCGCCCGCTCGGCTTTGCCCTCCGCCCGCTCCCGCCGCGGGCGCCGCACCCCGATCCCGTCCAACCGATACCGCCCGCGCACCAACCCCGCGCCCCCGGTTCCGACCCAGTGGCACCGAAACGCCGCCCGGAGCGAGAAGATGATCTGCTAGCGCTACGAAATCGCTGTGATCAAGGGGTCAAAACCGCGATTTCGTAGCGCTAGCAGATCAACTCCGCCGCTCGGACGCCACGCAGACGCCACGGACGCCGCACGGACGCCGCTCGGACGCCACGCAGACGCCACGGACGCCGCACTGACGCCTACTGACGCCACGCAGACGCCACGGACGCCGCACTGACGCCGCTGACGCCACGCGGACGCCGCGCAGACGCCGCGCAGCTCACTGCGGCCCATAGGGATCTCCCGCTGGTCACCCCGTAGCCGCCCGCACCGAAATACCGCGCCGAGAATCCACGGCGACGGCGTCACCTCGGTGGCCGGGAACCACACGACCGTCCACATCGATCGCCACCGCGACGACAACCGCCACCGCCGCCACCGCGACGACAACCGCCACCGCCGCCGCGCCGACGACCGGGAGTGAGGCCAGGCCAAGACGCCTGGCCTGACCCGCACCGGTCAGTCGTCGTAGCCGGGGACGGTGAGCGGATGCCGCTCGTCGTCGCGGGCGGCCAGGCCCGCCATCGACCGGACGTACTGCTGCCGGGTGATCTCGCCGTCGAGAAGTTGTACGCAGAGCACACCTTCGAGGCTCTGTGGGGCGAACAGCGCCTCCGGGATGTTCAGCGGATCCCCCTCGGCCTTGGCATCCGCGCGGACCCCGCGCACCGCGAGCACACAGGCGCCGGCCAGGACGAGGATGAGCAGGGACAGGATCAGCATTGCCACCGCCTTCATCGGTCACCGCGGGGTTCCGCACCCCGCATGACAGAGAGAACGGATCACAGCGCGTGATGGTTCGACGGAATCAGCCGAGACCGACGGCGGCCACCATGAGCGGCAGCAGGAGCAGGATGAGGAGGCCGCCGAGGACGTCGAAGGAGACGCCGGACCGGATCATCGTGGTGATCGGTACGACGCCGGAGCCGTAGACGATCGCGTTCTGCGGGGTGGAGACCGGCAGCATGAAGCCGAAGGACGCGGCGAACGTCGCGGCCAGGGCGGGGACCAGCGGGTTGATCCCGGCGGCCACCGCGATCGGGATGATGATCGGTACGACGACGGCCGCGGACGCCGTGTTGCTGGTGGTCTCCGAGACCACGATGGCGAGCAGGACGGCGAAGGCGGTGATGGCGACCGTGCCGGACAGGCCGAGGGCGTCGGCGCTGGTGGTGCCGATGGTCTCGGCGAGGCCGGTGTCGGCCAGCAGGGAGCCGAAGATGATGCCGGTGCCGAAGAGCAGGATCGTGCCCCAGTCGATGCGGGCGGCGTCGCTCCAGTTCAGCGTGAACTCGCGGTCGCGCCAGACGGTGGGCAGCAGGAAGAGCAGGGAGGCGCCGAGGACCGCGACGATGCCCTCGTTGAGGCGGCCGCTGACGGTGTCGTAGACGGTGGAGTCGGTGCCCCAGAAGACCGCGACGACGCCGGGTGTGATCCAGAGGGTCACCGTGACGACGAAGGCGATCAGGGTGTTGCGCTCAGCCCGGGAGAACTTGCCGAGTTTGGCGCGCTCCGCGGCGACGTACTCCTCGACGCCTTCGATCTTGCGGATCTCGGGTTTGTTGAGCAGCAGCAGGACGATCGCCAGGATGACGAACATGCCGAGGCAGATCGGGGCGGCCACGGCCATCCACTCGGCGAACGAGATCTTCTCCCCGGTCGCCTCCTCGATGAGTCCGCGTCCGATCAGGTTGGGCGGCGACCCGACCGGGGTGAGCAGGCCGCCGACGCTGGCCCCGTACGCCAGCATCAGCATCAGCGCGGCACCCACCCGCAGCCGCGTCGGGTCGAAGTTGGCGGCTGCCAGGCCGCGGTCCTGCATCATCTTGGCGATCACCGACAGGATGCCGAGGGCGGTGGGCAGCAGCATCGCGACTGTCGCGGTGTTCGAGACGAACGCCGAGAGCAGGCAGGTGATCGCCCCGAAGGCGATGATCACGCGCGGGGTGGAGCGGCCGACGCCGGGCAGGGACAGCACCCGGAAGGCGAAGCGGCGGGCCAGGCCGTGTTTGAGCATCGCCTGGGCGAGGATGAACGCGCCGATGAAGGTGAACACCGTCGATGAGCCGAACGGCGCGAGCACGTCCGACGCGGGCGCCACCCCGAACATCACGATGAGGGCGACACCGATCAGGCCGCCGATCGGGATCGGCACCGCCTCGGTGATCCAGAGCACGATCACCGCGAGCAGCACGGCGGCCAGTACCTGCTGGCTGGGGCGAATGCCGAGCGGCAGGGCCAGGAAGATCAGGAGTACGGCCGGAGCGAGGAAGAGGCCGATCGTCCGGCGCCCTTTCTCGAACCGTTCCTCGGCCGGTGAGAGCCGCTGCTCGCCGAGGCTGCGGTAGGTCCCGCCGCCGAGCAGGCGTTGGTCGACGTCGGTACGCGCACCTTCAGTGGTGGACATGTCGCCTCCCGGTGATGCGGATCACTGATTTACATGGCTCGATAGTAGGCCCAAGACCACGAACAGGTGCACGCTATGTCCAGAGTTTACTGTTTCTGGATATTGTTCCACTGTGACCGGTAAACGTGCTAAATACCCTGCGCCGCATATGACGCGTTAACCCGGAGGGGCCTGAACCCTTCACAGACGCTCGTCGATGCAGGGAGACCGATGACGTACGACTACGACGGCTTCAGCCGCCTCGCCGGCGACGCCGATCCGGTGCCGGGGGCGGACTACCGGGTCCGGTTGCGGCCACTCTCCCGGCGGCGGCCGATCCGTTCGGTGCTGATCGCCGGCTTCGCCTTCGCCTTCGAGTCGACGTTCTTCGGCTGGCTGATCGCCTCGATGGACCTGCCCGAGCGGCAACGAGCGATCACCGCCGTGATGATCGCCGCGACCGCGCTGATCGAGTTGTTCCGGCTGGTCAACGTGGTGACGCTGTGCCTGGCCACGCTGCGGGCGCGGGACCCGGTGCCGGTGCCGCCGGACGCGGACCTGCGCGTCGCGTTCCTGACCACCATCGTGCCGGGCAAGGAGCCGATGGAGATGGTGGAGCGCACGCTGCGGGCGGCGCGGGCGATCCGGCACCCGGGACGGTACGACGTCTGGCTGCTGGACGAGGGCAACGACCCGGCCGTCAAGGCGATGTGCCGCGAGGTCGGCGCGCGGCACTTCAGCCGCAAGGGCGTGGCCCGCTGGAACACCGAGGCCGGCGGTTTCAAGGCGAAGACCAAGCACGGCAACTACAACTCGTGGATCGACCAGCACGGCAGCCGGTACGACGTGTTCGTCTCGGTCGACCCGGACCACGTCCCGCTGCCGAACTTCTGCGAACGGCTGCTCGGCTACTTCCGCGACCCGGACGTGGCGTTCGTGATCGGCCCGCAGATCTACGGCAACTACGACAACGTGATCACCCGCTGGGCCGAGTCGCAGCAGTACCTGTTCCACTCACTGCTCCAGCGCGCCGGCAACCGGCTGGGCATCCCGATGCTGGTCGGCACGAACAACGCGGTACGCATCTCCGCCCTGCGCTCGATCGGCGGCCTGCAGGACTCGATCACCGAGGACATGGCGACCAGTCTGGTCGCGCACAGCACCCGCAACCCGGCCACCGGGAGCCGCTGGAAGTCCGTCTACACCCCGGACGTGCTGGCCGTCGGCGAGGGACCGTCGTCCTGGACCGACTACTTCAGCCAGCAGCACCGCTGGTCGCGCGGCACCGACGAGGTGTGCGTGGCCCAGTTCGCCTCGATGATCCGGCGGCTCGGGGTGCGGCGGTCGCTGCACTACGCGCTGCTGATGGCGTACTACCCGCTCACCGCCGTGTCCTGGCTGCTCGGCGCGGCCACCGCGACCCTGCACATCGTCCTCGGCGTGCGCGGGGTGCAGGTGCCGCAGGAGGTGTGGCTGATGCTCTATGTGGACGCCGCGCTGTTCCAGGTGGGTCTCTACGTCTGGAACCGGCGGCACAACGTCAGCCCGCACGAGGAGGCCGGCTCGTCCGGACTCACCGGCATGCTGCTCTCCACGCTGTGCGCGCCGATCTACGTCTCCTCGTTCCTGCAGGCGGTGCTGCGCCGCCGGGCCGGTTTCGTGGTGACCCCCAAGGGCGACTCGGCCAGCCCGGACCGCCTGCTCACCTTCCGTACCCATCTGCGCTGGGCCGCCTTCTACGCCGCGCTGCTGCTCGTCGCCGTGTTCACCGGCCACGCGCACGGCTTCATGTGGCTCTGGCCCTCGCTCAACCTGGCGCTCTGCCTGACCCCGGCGGCGATCTGGGCGGCACAGAGCCGTGCCCGGCGACGCCCGCCGGTGCAAGAGGAATCGCAGCCGGTCGCTGCGAAGGAACCCGTGGAGACATACGCATGACCCCCCGAACCCGGCCCACACCCGCCCGGCGGTTGCTGACCGCCCTGATCACGATCCTGGCCATGGCGGCCGTGGTCGTGGTGAACCGCCCGATGGTGGTGTTCGCCACCGACCGCTATCACGAGTTCGCCATCAACCGGCCCTCCTACAAACAGACCTTCGGCCACTGGTCGATGCTGCCGGTCCCGGCCGGTTTCAAGGTCAACGCGATCCACGCGGCGCTGCTGAAGACCGGCAAGGTGCTGATCATCGCGGGCTCCGGCAACAACCGGGAGAAGTTCGAGGCCGGCACGTTCCGGACCATCGTCTGGGACCCGCGCACCGACCGCTTCACCGACGTGCCGACGCCGACCGACGTGTTCTGCGCCGGGCACACCTTCCTGCCCGACGGCAAGCTGCTGGTCGCCGGCGGCACCAAGTCGTACGAGGTGCTCGCGGCCGACATCAAGCACGCCGCCGGCGTCATGAAGATCAAGAACGAGTCACCGGACTCCGGGGCGCGGACCTTCCCCGAGGGCACCCGCCTGCGGGCCGCGAACGGCCGGGTCTACGTGACCCGGGCCGACGTCCGCGTGCCGGCGGCGACCAAGATGTCGCACGGCGCCCAGACCATGGTGCACGCCGGCGAGGCCGAGGTCTGGGTGGACGCGGCCGAGCCCGGTGACGCCCCCGTGGTCACGCAGCCCGCGCAGTACACGATTCAGGGCTTGAGCGGCGACGACACCCGCAACCTCTACGGCATCGCCGAGAAGATCACCCGCGAGAAGCAGGAGTACGGCGGGGACAAGACGACCTACGAGTTCGATCCGGACACCGAGCGTTACGTCCGTACCGGTGACCTGACCGAGCACCGCTGGTACCCGACCCTCGCCACGCTGGCCGGCGGCGACGTGCTGGCCGTCTCCGGCCTGGACGAGTTCGGCCGGATCCTGCCCGGCACCAACGAGCGCTACCAGGTCAAGGAGAAGAAGTGGGTGCCCACGCCGGGGCTGCGCCGGGCCTTCCCCACCTACCCGGCACTCTTCCTCGCCGGTGACGAGCGGCTGTTCTTCTCCGGGTCCAACGGCGGGTACGGCTCGGCGACCGAGGGACGCACCCCCGGCCTCTGGGACGTCCGGAAGAACAAGTTCCAGCCGGTGCACGGCCTGCGCGACGCCACGATGACCGAGACCAGCGCGTCCGTGCTGCTGCCGCCGGCACAGGACCAGCGGGTGATGATCCTCGGCGGCGGGGCGGTCGGCGACTCACCGGTCTCCACGGCCCGGACCGCGATCGCCGACCTGGACGACCCGCGGCCGGTCTACCGGGACGGACCGGACCTGCCGCACCCGACCCGCTACCTGAACACCGTGGTGCTGCCGGACGACACCGTGTTCACCAGCGGCGGCTCGTCCGGATACCGCGGCGGGCCGTACCGGGGGCGGCAGCGCAGCGACCTGCTCACCGCACAGATCTACGACCCGCGGGCGGACGCGTTCCGCAAGGCGGCGGCGCCGGTGGTGGGCCGCAACTACCACTCCGAGGCGCTGCTGCTGCCGGACGGGCGGGTCGTCACGATGGGCAGCGACCCGATCTACGACAAGTCCGGCAAGAACCCCGGCACGTTCGAGCAGCGGATCGAGATCTACAGCCCGCCGTACCTGTTCAACGGTGACCGGCCGGTCGCGCCGACCGGCCCCAGCCTGATCAAGCGCGGCGACCGGGCGTCGTTCGCGACACCTGACGCGGCCCGGATCCGCGCCGCCCGGCTGGTCCGGCCGAGCGCCGTCACCCACGGCACCGACGTGGACCAGCGGTCGATCGCGCTGGGCGTGAAGCGGGCACCCGGTGGGCTGACGGTGTCGGTGCCGGCGAAGCGCGGCCTGGTGCCGGCGGGCTGGTACATGCTGTTCCTGATCGACAACAAGGGCACGCCGTCACCGGCCCGCTGGGTCCGGATCAGATAGCTAATTGGTGGCCAGCTCGAGGGCGTACTCCGGCCACCACTGACCGGCCGGGGGAGCTCCCGCACGGCACGCGCCGTCGGACTCCCCCGGCCGTTTCACCCAGAGGTACGCGTCGACGAGCGGCTGCCCGGTCCGGGTGGTCGGCGCGGGCCCGAGGGCACGACCCGGCGGGTTGCACCAGTGGCCCTCGGCGTCCCGGGCGTCCACCGCCGCCGGCCCGTTGCCGTTGCGGCTGGTGTCGATCACGAACCGGGCGCCGCCGAGCCGTTCCGAGATCTGCGTGCCGTAGCCGATGTTCGCCTCGGTCGTCTCGAAGTTCGCCACGTTCAGGCTGAACCCGTCGGCCTGCCGCACCCCGGCCTTGACCAGCGCGTCGGCGACCCGGTCGACGTCACGCACCCAGCTCGGGTTGCCACCGTCCAGATAGACCCGCACACCGCCGCCCGCCTTGAACGCGGCGATCGCCTCATTGAGCAGGGCGAACCGTTCCTCGGCGGCGGGACCGGAGACACACCCGTCGAGGACGTGCGTGACCGCGTCCGGCTCCAGCACCACGATGGCCCGCGAGTCACGGACCGCCGCGGCGAGCCCGCCGATCCAGGTGCGGTAGGCGGCGGCGTCCGGCGCGCCCCCACCGGAGTAGCGGCCGCAGTCGCGTTGCGGCACGTAGTAGGGCACCAGGACCGCGGTGCGCCCGGCCGCCCCGGCAGCGGTGACCAGGGCACGGGCCCGCTCCGCATAGCCCGGGTCGTTGTCGGCGAACCAGACCGCGACCGGTGACTCAGCGATCCGGCGCATCGCCGCGGCGTCGGCCGTGCGCCCGGCGGCGGTCCAGGTGGCGACCTGCCCCACCGCCGGCGCGTCGGGCTCCACGTAGAACTCGCCGGCGGCCGCGGCGGACCCGGCGACCGTGCCGGACCCGGCGATGCCGGTCGGTTCCGGCACCGGGTCGGCGGACGTGCACCCGCCGAGGACGACCAGAGCGGCGAGACCACAGAGAGCAGGCAGAGTTCTCATCCGGACAAACGGTACCTTCCCCGTAAATGATCACTGCACCGAGCGCGCCACCCGCATCGCCTCTTCGAGTGTCCGAAGTCCCTCCAGCCGGTAGGTCGCCCCGCGAGCCGAGGACCAGATCAAAGACGGTCCGGCAAGCCGTGTCGTCTCGCTGCGCCGCACCCCGTCACGACCGATATAGGTCAGCGGGTGCGGCTGCGGCAGCCAGACCGCCAACGGCACCGCCGAGCCCAGGTTCACCCACTCGGCGTCCGGTGCGGCCTTCAGGAAGCCGCCGTCCAGCTCCCCGTCGAACTGGTCGAACCGCACCTCGCCACCCCGGTAGAGCATGGTGACCACGCGCGGCGACCCGTCCGGTGCGGGATCCGCCAGGACCACCTCCGCCGGCTCCCCCAGCTCCTCCGGGACCGCCAGCGGGAACCCCGCCACCCGCCGCGCCTCCGCCAGGGTTGTGGCACGGGCCCCCGGCAGCGGGCTCGGCGAGGTGGGTACGACACCGGGGTACGGCTCCGCCCGTACCGTGATGCCGGCGATCCGCAGCAGGTCGCCGACCACCTCGACCACCACCGCGCGGGCCGGCGCGACAAAAGTGACCGTGGCGATCAGCGCGGCCACCGCGGCCAGGACCAGGGCGCGCACGCGGCGCGGTGGCCGCACCGGCCGGGCCAGGCGCGCCCGGACCGCTTCCCGCTGATCGGCGGCGGGCGGTACGCGCAACGCCCGCCCCATCTCGCGCAGCTCCCGGATCAGCTCGTCGTCGTCACGCACCGGGCGCCTCCCGCATCGGCATCCGGTCCCGCAGCCGGGTCAGCGCCCGCGCGGTCCGCGACTTCACCGTCCCGCGCGGCAACCCCAGCGTCGTCGCCGTCTCCGCCTCGGACAGCTCCAGCAGGTACCGGCAGACCAGCACCTCCCGGTCCCGGCTGTCCAGCGCGCGCAACTGCGCCACCAGGAACCTCCGCCGCTCGGACGCCGCCGCCGTGTCCGCCGGGTCCGGTTCCAGCGGCAGCGGGTCCGCCCGCACCGCCGCCCGCGCCAGCAGACCGGTCCGCCGCCGCCGGGACCGGATCAGGTTGCGGGCCTCGTTCGCCACGATCGCCAGCAGCCAGGCCCGGAAGCTGTCCCCCCGGTACTGCGCGAGTCGCCGGTACGCCTTCACGAACGCCTCCTGCACCACGTCGTCGGCGTCGGCGCCCGCACCGAGCAGCGCCGCCGCCCGGTGCGCGGGCGCGGTGAAGTGGGCGACCAGGAGCTCGTACGCGTCCAGATCGCCGCCGCGGGCCCTCGCCACAGCGTCCGCCTCGTCGAAATCGATGGCCGCCCCCTTCACCACACCCATCAGACACCGCCCGCCGGGAACCGGTTCCCCACCGGCGGTGTCATCTGGACATGACGACCCGGCGCACCCTCCTTCTCCTCGCGGGCTCCGGCCTCGCTTTGGCCGCGACCGGCTGCGACGAACCCGCGTCCGCCGCCCTGACCGACGTCCTGCTCGCCGACACCGCGACCGGCCTGGTGCGCATCGACGGCGGCGGCGCCCGGCCGATCGGCCGATCGGCCGCGCTGAGCCACGACGGCCGGCACCTCTACGTCTCCCGCGACGACGGCCTCGACCAGGTCGACCCGGCGACCGGGGCAGCCCTGCGCGGCTTCGGCCACGGGGGCGGATGGCTGCCCCGGGCGATCTCCGCCGACGGCCGGCTGTGCGCGCTCGCCCCGACCGGGCCGGTCCCGGTGCCGCCGGCCCGCGCCTGGTCGCCGATCCTGGTCAGCGGCCCGGACGGCCCGCGCAAGCTGCGCCTGCCCGGCGTCGTCGAGCCGGACGCGTTCACCGCGGACGGCTCCGGCCTGTTCGTCCTGGAATGGCTGCCCGCCACCGCACCCGACCACTACCGGGTCAGGCTGCTCGACCTGGCGACCGGCCGGCTGGACCCGCTGAACACCCGGGACAAGACGCCGGTGCCGGCCGGCGCCGAGGAGGAGATGCGCGGCGAGGGCCGGCAGGCGGTGCTCTCCGCGGACCGGACGATGCTGTTCACCCTCTACACCCACCAGCCGGGGCACGCACACACCCGGGACCTGGTCTCCGGCCGGCCCGGCAACGCGCACGCGTTCGTACACGTGCTGCACCTGGTGGACCGCTGGGCGTACTGCCTGGACCTGCCGCACCCGTTCGGCGAGAGCCCGGCGCAGGCGCACGCGATCGCCGCGGACACCCGGCACATCGCGGTGGCGGATCTCGGTTCCGGCAAGCTCGCCTACGCCGGCGCGGCCTCCCTCACCGTCGAACGGGTCCTGGACGTGCCCCTCTCCGGTGCCACCGACGCGGCGCTGATCCTGACACCGGCACAGACCCTGATCGGCGGCGCCGGCACGGTCACCGTCCTGGACCGGGAGACCGGCGGCGTCGTCCGCGACTGGCCGGTCCCGGCACCGCTGCGCGGGCTCGGCCTCAGCCGGGACGGACGCCGGCTCCACACCGGCGGCGCCGGCGAGGTGGTCTGGTTCGACAGCGGCACGGGTACGCGTCTCGGCCGCGTCCCCGCACCCGACCTGACCGCCCTGCGCCTGGTCGCCTGAGACCCTCGGCGGACGCTCAGCGGCAACGCGTCAGCGCGAACCGGCCCGGAAGACGTCCAGCAGGAACCATTCGTCCTCGTGCCGGACGACGTGGTCGAGGCCGGGACGGGCCGCGACGGCCTCGTGCACGTTGAAGCCGTCCCAATTGCTGTTCTCGCGGTCCCGGAAGTGCAGGCAGACCAGGTCACCGCCGGGTTCCAGGCGCTGCTGGACCCCGGCCAGGAACGCCTCGAGGTCGGCGGCGGAGAGGTAGTAGAGCAGGTCCCCGATGACCACCAGGTCGAACGTGCCGGTCGGCATCTCGGCCGGGACCATGGCCCGCTGGACCGTGACGTTCGGCAGGCCGGCGGTGTTCACCGCGGCCTGCGCGACGGCCTCCTCGACGCTGTCGGTGGCCAGGATCGCGTCGCAGCGGGGCGCCAGCATCCGGGTGAACAGGCCGATCGAGGCGCCCGGCTCGTAGCAGCTGCGGTACCGCTCGCGGGGCAGGCTGGCCAGGGTGACCGCGTACTTGCGCTGGTTGTGCCACTTGGTGGCCACGTCCCACGGGTCGTCCTTCGCCATGTAGAGCCCGGTGAAGTAGTCCAGCGAGACCGTGGTCTCCGGTGCTGCGGCGTCGCCTTCTGCTCGTGTCACGCCGGAATTGTGCCGAACTCGCCGGCGACGCCGTCAACCAGGGTCAGCGCGCGGTCACGGTCAGCGTCCCGACGCCCGCCTCGGCACGCAGGTCGACGCCGCCGGCGCCGCTGCCCGTGGTCAGCCGGGCACCCGCCGGCACGCCTCGGTCCCGGTCGCCGAAGAGCGTGACGCTGCCCGCGCCGCGGCGGAACTCGGCCCGCACCGGCACCTTGCCGCCGGTGCTCACCCGCCAGCTGTTGACACCGCCGCCCATCAGCACCGGTACGGCGTCCTCCTGCTCGGGCAGGGCCAGGCTCAGCCGGGCCGTGCCGCCGAGCAGGTCGACCCGCTCCACCCGGCCGCGGGTCAGGTCGAAGGCCGCCACCCGGGCGCCGCCGACCATCCGCAGCGTCCAGGTGACGTCCTCGCTGAGCAGCACGTCCACCCGCGCGGAGCCTTCCGGCCCGGTGGGCTCGACGAACATCCTCACGGTGTCGCCGTCGAGCTGGGTCCGGGGCCGCACGCCGCTGCCGTCCGGGCTGGTGACCCGGAACGAGCCGCTCGGCACCGGCCCGATCGACAGGTTCACCTCGGTGGTGCCGTCGACGAGTTCGAAGGTGGCGGCGTCCGGCACGGCGGGGGGCGTGGCACTCGGCTCGGGTGCGCCGATCGACACCGGCGGGTTGCTGGGCGCGAGGGCGGCCGGCTGTTCGAAGGACGGCAGCCGGGTCTCCGTACTGCCGCCGGTCCGCAGCATGGCCCAGCCGGCGAGGCCGCCGAGCACGAGCAGGGCGGCCAGGACCACCGCCGGGCGACGCCCGGACCGGCGCGGCCGGGGGTTGAGGCGCAGGTCCAGGGTGGGCCGGCTGCTGCCGGGGTACGCGTCGGCGGCCAGTCCCGGACCGGTCCTGGTCGGCTCGGTGCCGGGCAGCTCGTAGGTGTCGGCGGGCGGTCCGAGCCGGTGCGGGGCGTCGGGCCAGTACTCCGAGATGTCGGGCAGGTCGGCGGGCTGGGCTGGTACGGCAGGACTGTCCACGCGAGGTCTCCTCGGTCGGCGCGCGGGTGGCTCCGGCCGGAGATACGGGGATCGGCCCCGATCAGTTCGACTGGGAGCGTTCCCAGTCGAATTCACCCCATCGAAGCTCTTGCTTTCGCCCTTCGGATACCTGTAGATCATTATCGAACAATTAAGTGGGGTAGCGAATTGATGCCGGAAGACGAGAGCCGAAACAGGCTCCGGGTGGGCGGATGGGTTCCGCCCTATTCGACGTCCGCAACGCCGGGAAAACCGGGCGGCCGGACCGCGCTTCCGCGCATACCGGAACGGCGTGCCCTCCCCCCGGGCCGCCGTTCCTCCCCCACTGCCGTGCCGCGCCGCGGCCTGATCCTGGCCGCCACCCTGGCACTCGGCTGCGTGCTCACCACGGTGGTGGCGCTGACCACCGCCGGCGGGCCGGAGCCCACGCCGGTCGCCGCGCCACCGTCCCTGCCGCGGGCGGACCTGCCGGCGTTCCCGCTGGTACCGGAGGAGACCGTCTCGGTGCGGCCGAAGCCCAGCCCGAGCGCCAGCCGGATCCCGGTGCGGCGGGCCGCCGCACAGAGCACCAGCAGGCCCCCGGCCACATCGGCACCACCGTCGCCGCCGGCGTCGGCACCGACGCCCGTCCCGCCGGCCCCACCGCCCCCGGCGGTGGCCCCACCGCCCCCGGCGGCCGCGCTGACCGCCGGGACGGCCGTGGGGCTGGCACCGGCCGGGCGGCCGGGGTTCCGGGTGCGGCACCGCGACTTCGCCGGCCGGGTCGATCCGGTCTCGGCGGACAGCGGTGCGACAGACCGGGCCGACGCGCGGTTCGCCGTGCGCGCCGGCCGGGCCGATCCGGGCTGCGTCTCCCTCGAATCAGTCAACTTTCCGGGATATTATCTGCGCCATCGACATTTCCAAATACACCTCGATCGCGCCGACCGGACGAAACTGTTCGACGAGGACAGCACTTTCTGCCCCGAGCCGATTTCCGGCGGTTCCCTCACGCTCCGGGCGCACAATTATCCGGGCCACCGGGTGACGGCCGAGAACGACCGTCTGGTGCTTCGTGAGTCCGGCGCCACGGCGTTCCGCCCCGAGCCGCCGCTGTGAGCGAGCGGACCGCGCGGTGCCCACCGACGGGCAGCCGCACGGTCCGTACCCCTCTCACAGGTTCTGGATCACCCGCACGCCGCGCGGGTCGAGGATGCCGTGCCCGCCCGGCAGGTCGACGGGCTCGTCGGTGCGGTTGATCAGGAAGTGGTGCTCGCCGCGGATCGCGAGTTCCACCCGTCCGCGCAGGTCGGCCGGCAGCTCACTTGTCACTCCGGCAGGCTCGAGCAGCGACGGCAGGATCGCGGTGAGGCCGTCGGCGCCGAGCCGGGTGGAGACGTACGCGGCCGAGCCCGCACCCACCGGCCGCCGGGTGATCGCCGCGCGGGTCGCCTGTTCGCCGGTCTTGTAGCGGGCCAGCACCTCCACGTCGGCCGCCACCACGTCGACCCGGTCCGTCCAGAGGGTCCCGGTGACGCCGTTGTCCAGCTCGGCCGTCTCGTCGTCGAGCAGCGGCGCGAACTCCTCGATCCGGATGCCGAGCAGGTCACGCAGCGGACCGGGGTAACCGCCGAGCCAGATGTGGTCGTTCTCGTCGACCACACCGGAGAAGTACGTGGTGATCAGGTGCCCGCCACCGCCGGTGAAGGCCTCGAGCCGGGCCGCCAGCGAGGCCGGGACCACGTGCAGCACCGGCGCGACGAGCACCAGGTAACCCGTCAGGTCGCCGCCGGCCGGCACCACGTCGGCGCGGATGCCGTTGTTGAGCAGCGCGGTGTACCAGTCCAGGGCTTCCCGGCGGTAGCGCAGCCGGTCGGTGGGGTGCGAGTCCTGCTCCGCCACCCACCACGACTCCCAGTCGAAGACGATGCCGACCTGGGCCCGGGTGCGCGGCGCACCGGCCACCGGCGCCAGCTCCCGCAACCGCTCGCCGAGGGCGGCGACGGAGCGGAAGAGCTCGCTGTCGGTGCCCGCGTGCGGCAGCATCGCCGAGTGGTACTTCTCCGCGCCCGCCTTCGACTGCCGCCACTGGAAGAAGCAGACCGCGTCGGCACCGTGCGCGACGTGCGTGAGCGAGTCCCGGGCCAGCTCGCCGGGCCGTTTCGCCACGTTTATCGGCTGCCAGTTGACCGCGCTGGTGGAGTGCTCCATCAGGAACCACGGTGCGCCGCCGGCGATGTTGCCGACCAGGTTCGCCGAGAACGACAGCTCGTCGCGCGCCTGCGGGCCGGGCAGCACGTAGTGGTCGTTGGAGACGAAGTCGACCTCGGCCGCCCAGTCGGCGTAGTTCATCGGCTTCATCTCGCCCATCACCATGAAGTTCGTGGTGACCGGGACGTCCGGAGTGATCTCGGCGAGCACCGCCCGCTCGGCGCGCAAGTGCTCCTTGAGCGCGTCCGAGGAGAACCGCTTGAAGTCCAGTTGCTGGGTGGGGTTCGGGTGCGAGGCGGCGAGCCGGGGCGGCAGGATCTCGTCGAACGCGCCGTAGCGCTGCGACCAGAACGCGGTGCCCCAGGCGTCGTTGAGCGCGTCGATCGTGCCGTACCGGTCCGTCAGCCAGCCGCGGAAGGCGCGCGCCGCGTCGTCCGAGTAGTCGTAGACGTTGTGGCAGCCCAACTCGTTGTTCACGTGCCAGGCGACCAGGGCCGGATGCTCGGCGTACCGGCCGGCGATCGCCCGGACCAGCCGCAGCGCGTGCTCCCGGAACACCGGTGAGGTGGGCCGCCAGTGCTGGCGGGCACCCGGCCACAGGGTCTCGCCCTGCAGGTTGACCGGCAGGATCTCCGGGTGCTTCGTGGTCAGCCACGGCGGCGGGGAGGCGGTCGCGGTGGCCAGGTCGACGGCGATGCCGTTGGCGTGGAGCAGGTCCATCGCGTCGTCCAGCCAGGCGAAGTCGTACTCCCCCTCGCGCGGCTGAATCCGCGCCCAGGAGAAGATCGCGAGGGAGACGATGGTGACGCCTGCCTCGCGCATCGCCCGGACGTCGTCGTCCCAGACCTCGCGCGGCCACTGCTCGGGGTTGTAGTCGGCGCCGAACTCCAGGCGCGCCTCCCCGGCGCGGCGCAGCCAGCGCCGGGGAGAGTGGTGATTGTGCGTCATTTAACCGTGAAACCCTGTTCCTGGCCGTACTTGACCGATGCGTCCTGCCAGGACTTCAGCCCGTCCTGGAGGGTTCCCTGCCCGAGGTACGCCTTACCGGCGGTGTCGTTGAAGACACTGTTGGCGTAGACCTGGAACGGCAGGTACGACCAGCCGGGGACGACCTGCCCGGCGGACGCGGCGAGAACCTCGTTGACCTTCTGACCACCGAAGTACGGGAACTCCTTGTTCAGGAACTCGGGGTCGTTCAGCTGCTTGGTGCTGGCCGGGAAGGCACCGTTGTCGACCCGGGTCTGCGCGCCCTCCTCGATCGTGGCGTACTTGAGGAACGCGTACGCCAGGGTCTTGTTCGTGGCCTTCTCCGGGATCGCGATCGAGCTGCCGCCGTTCTCGGAGGTGGCCTTGCCGCCGCTGTCCCACTGCGGCATCGGCGCGACCCGCCACTTGCCGTTGCCGGCCTTCACGCCGGACTCCAGGTTCGCGGGCATCCAGGCGCCGAGCACGAGGGAGGCGATGGTGCCGTCGGCGAGGCCCTGGTACCAGCCGTCGGTCCAGCTGGGCACCGGGTTGAGCAGCTTGCCGTCGATCATCTGCTGCCACTGCGCGGTGAACTTCTGGGTGCCGGCGTCGCCGAAGTTCACACCGACGTCCGTGCCGTCCACGGTGTACGGCTTGCCGCCCGCCTGCCAGATCAGGCTGGTGGTGAAGCCGGCGTCGCCGACGTCGTTGGTGATGTACGCCTTCGGGTCCGCCTTGTGCAGCTTCTCGGCGGCCGCCGCGTACTCCGCCCAGGTCGCCGGCACGCCGAGCTGGTGCCTGTCGAAGACCTCTTTGTTGTAGAAGAGCGCCATCGGGCCGGAGTCCATCGGCAGGCCGTGGATCGCCTCGCCGGACCGGACCGCGCCCCAGGTGCCGGGCGTGAACGAGCCGTCCAGCGACGCCGCGCCGAACGTGTTCAGGTCGGTGACCGTCTTGGCGAGGGCGAACTGCGGCAGCGCGTAGAACTCGATCTGCGCCACGTCCGGCACGCCGGAGCCGGCCTGGATGGCGTTCTGCAGCGCGATGTACGCGTCGTTGCCCTGACCCGAGTTGACCAGGTTGACCTTGACCTTCGGGTACTTGGTCTGGAAGTCGGCGACGACCTTGGTGAGGGTCGGCTCCCAGGCCCACACGGTGATATTGCCACCGGCCTCGAGCGCGGCCTGCACGTCCGCGTCGGAGACGGTGGTGGCGGCGGCCTGCTCGGTGCCGGGCTCGTCGGAACCGCCGCCACAACCGGCGGCCAGCAGGGTTATCGACAGGGCGGCGCCGAGGAGCGCACGCCGACGGGTGATCATCATGGCGGTTCCCTTCGGGGGTGGGGGTGCTACTGCTTGACGCTTCCCGCGGCGAGACCCGACTGCCAGTAACGCTGGAGCAGCAGGAAGGCCACGATGAGCGGGACGATGGTGAGCAGCGATCCGGTGATCACCAGGTTGAACACGACCTCGCCGCCGACCGTGGTGGCCTGCTCGCTCCAGGAGTAGAGGCCCACCGTGAGCGGGAACAGGTCGGAGTCCTTCAGCATGATCAGCGGGAGGAAGAAGTTGTTCCAGGTCATCACGGTGTTGAACAGCAGCACCGTGACGATGCCCGGCGCGAGCAGCGGCAGCGCCAGGGAGAAGAAGGTCTTGAACTCGCCGGCGCCGTCCACCCGGGCCGACTCGAGGATCTCGTTCGGCACCGCCTCGGTGGCGTAGGTCCACATCAGGTAGAGGCCGAACGGCGAGACGAGGGTCGGGATGATCACGGCCCACGCGGTGTCGGTGAGCCCGAGCTTGGCGAACATCAGGAACGTCGGCACGGCGAGCGCCGTGGGCGGCACCGCGATGCCGGACAGGACCAGGGCGAAGACCACCCGGCGACCGGCGAAGTCGAACTTGGCCAGGCCGTACCCCGCGAGCGCGGCCAGCAGGGTGGCCCCGCCGGCACCGACGACCACGTAGAGCAGGGTGTTGAGCAGCCAGCGGGCGAAGATGCCGTCCTGGTAGGCGAACGTGTCGGCGATGTTGTCGAACAGCGCGAAGTCACCGGCGAACCAGAGGCCGAACGAGCTGAACAGGCCGTCCTGGGTCTTGGTCGCGCTGATCAGCAGCCAGGCCAGCGGGAGCAGGCTGTAGATCAGGACGAACGCGGTGACGATCGTCAGGGTGAGGCTGCGACGGCGCGGTTTGCGGCTGCCCGCGGCGGCGGGGCGGCGCGCGGCCGGCCGGATCGGGGTGGCGACACTCATCAGGCCACACCCTTCAGGCTGCGGCGCTGGAAGAGGTACGCCACGACCATCGTGAGCACGCCCATCACCAGGGCGATCGTCGCCGAGTAGTTGATCTGCTGGCCGGCGAAGGAGAGCTGGTAGGCGTACACGTTGGGGGTGAAGTAGGTGGTGATCGAGTTCGGCGCCAGGGTGTCCAGGATCTGCGGCTCGTTGAAGAGCTGGAAGCTGCCGACGATCGAGAAGATGGTCGCGACGACGAGCGGCCCGCGCAGCGCCGGCAGCTTGATCGCCCGGATGATGCGGAACTGGCCGGCGCCGTCGATGGCGGCCGCCTCGTAGAGCGCGGTGTCCACCACGCGCAGCCCGGAGTACAGGATGATCATGTTGTAACCGACGAACTCCCAGGTCACGATGTTGCCGATCGAGGTGAGGATCAGGTCGGGCGAGAGCGGGTCGGGCAGGGTGACGCCGAACGCCTCGTTGAGGTTGCCGACCAGGCCGATCCGGGTGCCGTACATGAAGCCCCACATCAGCGCGGCCACCACGGCCGGCACCGCGTAGGGCAGGAACACCGAGATGCGGAAGAACGCCGCGCCGTAGAGCCGGCCGCTGTCGATGGCGAGCGCGATCAGCAGCGCCAGGAACAGCATGATCGGCACCTGCACGGCCAGGAAGATCACGACGCGGCTCAGCGCGTCCCAGAACTGCGGGTCACTCAGCGCTTTGGTGTAGTTCTCCAGACCCACGAAGGCAGTGCCGCCGACCAGCCGGGTGCGAAACAGGCTGAGGTACGCCGAATAGCCGATCGGGGCCAGGAAGACCAGCGCGAAGACTGCCAGGAACGGACCGGTGAACTGCCAGCCGATCCACGAACGCCGGGTCAACACTGCCCTCCTTCTACCGATGTTTACGTTAACAATTTCGCGTACGTGACAGGATGTTTACGTAAACGTGTGTGCCGTATAGTGGCACGGGTCACCAGCACCGTCAAGGAGTCACCATCGAAGCTCAGCGGCTCCGCGCCGGCTCCGACGTCCCCGGCGGGCGGCGCAAACAACGCGTCTCCATGGCCGACGTGGCCCGGCTCGCCGGCGTCTCCTCGCAGACCGTCTCCCGCGTCGCCAACGGCCAGTCCGGCGTCGTCGAGTCCACCCGGGAACAGGTCCTCGCCGCGATGCGCGAACTCGGTTACCGGCCCAACAGCGCGGCGCGCTCCCTGCGATACGGCCGGTTCAACACCATCGGCGTGATCCTTTTCGGACTGGCGTCCACCGGCAACAGCCGGACCGTGGAGGCCATCGCCACCCACGCCGCCGCCGAGGGGTACGCGATCACCCTCATCCCGGTCGGCATGCCCACCCAGGACAACGTGCTCGGCGCCTTCACCAGGATGGGCGAGCTCGCCGTCGACGGCGTCATCCTGATCATCGAGGTGCACCTGCTCGACTCCACCGCCGTCTTCCTCCCGCCCGGCGTGCACGTGGTGGTCGTCGACTCCGACGCCGGCGACCGCTACCCGGTGGTCGACACCGACCAGGCCGACGGCGCCCGGCAAGCCGTCCGGCACCTGCTCGGCCTCGGCCACCGCACCGTCCACCACCTCGCCGGCCCGGCCGAGTCGTTCGCCGCCGAACGCCGCGCCGGCGCCTGGCGCTCCGCCCTGGAAGAGGCCGGCCGCGTCGTCCCCGCCGTCGAACGCGGCGACTGGTCGGCCGACTCCGGATACCGGGCCGGGCTGCGGCTGGCCGCCGACCCGGCCTGCACGGCGATCTTCACGGCGAACGACCAGATGGCCCTGGGCGTGCTGCGCGCCCTGCACGAATCGGGCCGCGCGGTGCCGGCCGACGTGAGCGTGGTCGGGTTCGACGACATCGCGGACGCGTCGGCCTACCTGCCGCCGCTGACCACCGTCCACCAGGACTTCGCCGAGGTGGGCCGGCGCTGCGTCCGGCTGCTGCTGGACCAGATCCACGACGAGCCGAGCACACCCGGCACCGACCTGGTACCCACCCGGCTGATCCTGCGCTCCAGCACGGCGCCACCGCCGGCTGTCCTTCCACCGCCGGCTGTCTGACTCCTGCCGCTGGGCTGTCGCCGGATGCCGGGGCGGGGCACTGTGGAGGGTCATGGCACGCCTCGCAGCGAAGGGATCACCCCATGGCTCCCAGTCTCAGCGCCAACGACATCCTCAGCAGGGCTCGCGAGGGCCTCGACGGCGCATCCGCGTCGCGGGTCTTCGGCACACCGATCGAGAGAGACGGCGTGACGGTCGTCCCGGTCGCCGTCGTCTCCGGCGGCGGCGGAGGCGGCTCCGGCAGTGGCAGCGTGGCGACCGGCGGCTCCGGCTCCGGCTCCGCGCCCGGCGACGGCGGCGACGGCGGCCTGGCTGCCGGTGGCCGGAGCGGGCCGGCGAAGGAGCCGGGGCAGGGTGAGGGCTCCGGGGGCGGGTTCGGTTTCTCGGCGCGGCCCGCCGGGGTCTACGTCATCAAGGACGGCGACGTCAGCTGGCGGCCGGCGGTGAACGTCAACGCGATCGTCGCCGGCGGGCAGCTGGTGCTTCTGGCCGCGCTGCTGGTGGTTCGCTCGGTTCTGCGCCGCCGCCGCTGACACCGTTTGCCGCGCTGGTCCGGCGCGACCCCGGCGCGGTCGGCCGCTGCTGGAGCCGGCGCGACCTCGACGATTGGCGCCGCTGCACCCCGGCGCCACCGGCCGCTGCTGCACCCGGCGCGACCGGCACCACTGCGCCCCGGGCGCTGCCTCGGTGCGGCCGGATGCCTGCTGTGCGCCGGGGCCGGCGGCGGGTCGCGCCGGGGCATGGACCGCAGGTGGCGAGGGCTGACGGGACGGCGGTGGTTGCGGTGGGGGCGGCCGGGACGCGTACTCGGAGAAAAAAGTTCGGGATCCGAGTACACGAGGGGGCATCTGGGAGCGTCTGAAAGGTGTGACCTTCGAGCAATTCGCGGCGGCTCGCCTGCCCAGCCTGCTGCGGTACGCGGTCGTGCTGACCGGCGACCGTGAGCTGGCGCAGGACGTCGTGCAGGAGGTGCTGGCCCGGGCGCATGTCCGGTGGCGGCGGATCTCCGGCGCGGATTCACCGGACGCCTATGTCCGCCGGATGGTGCTCAACGAGTACCTGTCCTGGCGGCGCAGCTGGGCGGCCCGGCATGTGCACGCGGCCGGCGAACGCCTGACCGAGCTCGACGATGCCCGGGGCGGCGTCGTCGACCATGCACAGAACGTGGTCGAGGCGGACGCGCTCTGGAACCGGCTGGCCCTGCTGGGGCGCAAGCAGCGGGCCGTGCTGGTGCTGCGCTACTACGAACAGCTCGATGACAATGCGATCGCCGATCTGCTGAACTGCTCACCCGCGACGGTGCGCAGTCAGGCCTCGAAGGCTCTGCGCACCCTCCGGCTCGACGAGCAGGACCATCAGGAACACCGGATCCACGCCGAGGAGAAGTCGTGACCCAGCACGCCGACCGGCTTCGTGAAGCCTTTCAGACACACGAGAACCAGACACCGGACCCGGCGGTGGTGTATGCGCGGGTCGAGGAGCTGGCCCGCAAGCACCGCTGGCGCCGGCGCGGCGCACAGGCCGCCGGTGGCGCGGTGCTGAGCGCCGGGCTGATCGCCGGGATCGCGAACCTGCCCGCCGTGCTGCCCGCCGGGCCGCAGCCCGTCCCGGTTGCCGGGCTCCCGGCGGCCGCTCCCCCGCAGCCGTCACCTGACCCGTCGGCGGCCGAGCGGGAGTTGCTGGCGCGTTATGACGCGTTCTTCGGGGCCGGCTACAGCTACAACGAGGCGGTCGAGCTGGCCGAGCTGTGGCGAATGAGCCCGGAGAACATCGGCGCCGTCAAGGCCGAGGCCGGACGCCGGCTGATGCTCGGCGAGGAGCTGCCGGTCGCGCCGGGCCCCGCCGAGGAGGCCGAGGAGCCGGTCGAGCGGCCCTCCGTCGACGCGGCCATGCAGAAGCGGCTGGATGCCTACTTCTCCGCCGGGTACGACTGGGACGACGCCGTCGAGCTGGCGAAACTGTGGAAGCTCGACGACCCGTTCGAGGCGAAGGTGGAGGGCGGCAAGCGGCTGCTCGCCGGCAAGAAGCTGCCGGGCGTCGAGGCCGACCCGCAGCGGATCAAGGAGGCGAAGGAGAGCAAGCAGGTGGCCGCGTTCTTCGACGCCGGCTACGACATCGACGACGCGGTGAAGCTCGCTGAGCTGTGGAAGCTGGAGGACGCCTGGGCCGCCAAGATCGCCGGCGGCAAGAAGGTGCTGGCCGGCGATCCGCTGCCGTTCAAGCCGTGACCCCGCGCCCGCCGAAGTCCGCCGACCAGGCCGCGCGGCGGCCCGATCAAGCCGCGCGGCGGCCCGCCGATCAAGCCGCGCGAGGGCCGGCCGATCAGGCCGGGCCG
Source organism: Actinoplanes sp. DH11 (assembly GCF_020873875.1). GTDB lineage: Bacteria > Actinomycetota > Actinomycetes > Mycobacteriales > Micromonosporaceae > Actinoplanes. The sequence continues at coordinate 270,707 of NZ_JAHWGU010000009.1, read as the reverse complement.
GAGCGGCTACGCCGGCGCATCGGGTTCGAGATCGAGCTGATGGCGCCGCCCGGCGTCAGCCGACGCACCCTCGCGTTCGACCTGGCCGGGCGCTGCGGGGGCAGTGTCCGGCCGGTCTGGCACCACGACAGTGAGCCGTCGCTGGCCCCCGGCCTCGGGCGGTTCCTGCACCTGACGCAGGGCTTCGAGGTACGCCGCGCCGACGGCTCCCTGCTCTGCACGCTCGTCGACGACGTCACGCTGCTGGACGGCCTGGACCCTCGTGCGCCGGCCGTGCCCGGCTGGTTCCGGATACTCACCGACGACGGCCGCCTGCTGCGCCTGATCGCCGCGCAGTGCGACCCGGGCTCGCACCTGCCGGTCGTGCTGGACCCGGTGGCGGAACTGTGGGGCGCCGAGACCCGGGAACACGGCCGGTTCTTGCGCCTGGACGACCCGGCCGGCGCCACGATCGCCCTGGCCGCGCCGCTCTCCGGCGAACGGGAACGCCCCTGCGAGGTGATCACTCCCCCGCTCGCCGGTGGGCACCGGGCGGCGCTGGCCGAGCTGCTCGGGCCCGCGCGGGAGCTGGGCTTCTCGGTGCCGACCGAGGCAGCCGTGCACCTGCACCTGGACGGCGGGCCGTTCCGCGCACCGCACGCCCTGGCCAACGTGGTGCGGCTGTTCGCCCACCACCGCGAGCCGCTGCGGGCGCTGCTGGCGACGAACCCGGCCTGCCGCCGCCTCGCGCCGCTGCCCGAACAGCTCGTCGCGGCGGTAGCCGGCACCCCGGCCGTCGACGACCTGCGCAGCGCCGCCGCGGACGGCGGGCTCACCAAGTTCTACGACGTCAACCTCACCCAGCTGCTCACCGACACCCCGGTGCGGGACACCGTCGAGGTCCGCATCCTGCCCGGCATGCTCGACGAGGGCGAGATCGTCGACCGAGCCGCACTCATCGAGCTGCTGCTGGAGCGGTGCCTCGATCCGGAGCCGATCCCGGCGGGCGCGGACCTGCTGGACCTGGCCGCCGAGGCGCTGGCCGGCCGCCCGTGAAGGCCGCCCGTGAAGGCCGCGCCCGTGAAGGCCGCCCGCAAAAGCCGTCCGTGACGGCCGTCAGGGAGCCGGCAGCACAACCCCCCGCCTAGGCGTTCAGGAAGTCCAGCAGCGTGGCGATGAAGGCGGGCTCCCGCACCGCGCCCAGGTGATCGCCGTCGATGACGGTCAGCTGAGCGCCCGGGATCGCCTTGGCCAGCACCTCGGGCCGGGCCGCCAGCGCGTCCTCGCGACCGGCCAGCACCAGCGCCGGCACCGCGATCGTGTCCAGCGGGATCGGCGCCGCGTGCATCCGGGCGGCCTGCGCGGCGAGGGCGGCCCGGTCGCCGCCGACCGCGTCGATGAACGCGCGGAACCCGGCCGCCGCCCCGTTCGTGATCGTGGCCGGGTCGGCAGCCCCGAGTGCCTCGCGCAGCGGTTCCGGGCCGATCACCCGGGTGTCGACGCCGCCGAGCTCGACGACCGCCGCGCCCACCCCGCCGATCACCAGGCGGTGGATCCGCGGGTCGCGGGTGGCGGTGATCAGGGAGACGATCGCCCCCATCGAGTAGCCGACCAGGTCCACGACGGGCGCACCGATCAGGTCCAGCAGCGTCGAGACGTCCTCGGACATCCGGGTCTCGCCGTAGAACGACGGGTCGTGCGGCTTGCCGGACCGGCCGTGCCCCCGCGCGTCGATGGCCACCACCCGGCGGCCGGTGGCGGTCAGCGCGTCCACCACGCCGGGCTGCACCCAGTTGGTGAACCCGCTCGCGATGAAACCGTGGTGCAGCACGACCGGTGGCCGCGCCGGATCGCCCTCCCAGGTCTCGTAGCAGATCTCGACCCCGTCGGTGGCCTGGAAGCTGGGCATGTGTGCTCGTTCCCTTCTCGCGGACGCAGCCACAGATTAGGACGACCATCCATGATCAAGCATCGGTGAGATCGCCGGGGACGGGCGGCGTGGGCAGCCGGGGCGCCGTGATCGCGATAGATTGAGAGTGAGCAACCCATCACTCCATAGGGGGATGTACGGACTGTGACCCCCACACAGTTACGCGCCTACTCCGCCGTGGTCCGCTGCGGCTCCGTGAAGCTGGCCGCCGCGCAGCTGGAGGTCTCCGAGTCCGCGGTGTCCCTGCACATCGGGCAGCTGCGCAAGGAGCTCGGTGACCAGCTCTTCTCACGGACCGCTCACGGGCTGACGTTCACACCGGGCGGGCTGCGCCTGGCCAGCCGGGCCACCGAGATGCTCGGCCTGCAGGACATCACCGTCCTCGAGGTCAGTGCCGCCGGTCAGGGGCGCCGTCTGCTGCGGGTGGGTGCGTCGAGCCTCTTCGCCGAGCACGCCGCGCCAGGTCTGATCGAGTTGTTCGCGAACCGGGCCGCCGACCTCGACCTGGAACTCAGCGTCCGCAACCCGGGCTCGTTCGTGGAGTCCCTGCTCGAACGTTCCATCGACATCGCGATCGGCCCGCCGCCGACCGCGCCGGACCTGGCGGTGGTGTGCCGCCCCGTCATGTACTACCGGGTCGTCGTGGTCGTCTCGCCCGACCATCCGCTCACCGGCACCCAGCCCGCCCCGCGTCAGCTGCGCGAACAGACCTGGCTGCTGGGCCCGTCCGCGGTCGCCGACAGCGGCGCGATCCGTACCCTGGTGCGCCGGCTGGGCGTGCCCGACGAACGGCAGCAGATCTTCCAGAGCCACGCGGCGGCCCTCGAGGAGGCGAAGCGCGGGCGGGGTGTCGCGGCGGCGCTCGCGTTCGCCGTCGCGCCCGAGGTCCGCAAGGGACATCTGGTCGGCGTCGGCGGCCCGCACGCGACCCTGGAAGACGTCTGGCACTCGATCACCCTGGCCGACCCGGGCACCCCGTCCGCCGCCGGTGAGCTGGCCCGGTTCGCCTCCACGCCGCGGGCGATCCAGGCCATGATGCGCGGCGCCGGCATCAACAAGACCCGGTTCCGGCCGTCCGTGCACGTCACCCTCTGGAGCTGATCTCCCGCATCACCTGCGCCGCCGCCGCGAGGTCACCGAACGTGGCGCCCGGCAGCAGCCGGTCACAGAACGGCAGCGCCGCGGCCATGGCCGCGACCCGTGGGCGGAAGGCGGGCGCGCCGGCGCGGGGATTGAGCCAGACGATGCGGTACGCCCGGCGGCGCAACCGCGCCATCACGGACGCCATCAGCTCGGGCGGATCACTGTCCCACCCGTCCGACGCGATGATCACCACGGCGCCGCGCAGAGCATTCCCGTGGTACGAGTCCAGCACCGCCCGTACGTTCGAGGCGATCCGTGTCCCGCCGAACCGGTCCGTCACCGCCGCGCTCGCCTGCTCCACCGCCTCGGCCGCCGAGACATGCCGCAGCACCGGCGTCAGCCGGGTCAGGGTGGTGGCGAACGCGAACGACTCCGCGTCCGCGACCAGGCTGAACGCCCGCATCAGCTGCAGGTAGGCGGCCGCCTGGGCCCGCATCGACTCGCTGACGTCGCAGAGCAGGACCACCCGCCGCGGTACGCGGACCGGCCGCTGCCGGATCACCGCGATCGCCTCCCAGCCGGTCCGCCGGGCCCGGGCGATGGTGGGCCGCAACGCCACCCGCCGCCCGCCCGGGTCGACCGCGTGCCGCCGGGTGCGCCGCCGCGGCCAGTGCGACAACGCCACCCGCAGGTCCTCGCCGAGCGCCCGCGTCTGTGCCTCGTCCAGCTCCTCGAAGGGCACGCCGGCCAGGGCGGCGAGGGCGCTCGGGCGCAGTTCGGGCAGGTGCAGCCCGGACTCCTCGCCGGTCTCCTCCTCGGCGGCCACGGCGGGCGGCAGTGTCGCCCAGGGCAGGCCGTCACCGGCGGCCGTACCGTCACCGCCCGCCGGAACCTTCACGTGCACCCCGTCGTCCCGCCGGCCGGGCGGTGCGGCCGCCCTGGTCAGCGGCAGCGGGGCCGCTTCGTCGAAGACAGCGGCGAAGACCTCGTCGAACGCCGCCAGGTCCGGTTGCCGCCGGACCAGCGTGATCCGCGCGGTCCAGTAGAGCCTGTCCCGCGCCGTGGGCGGACTCGCCGCGAGCGCCCGGACCAGGTCGTCGGTCTCGGTGAGACCGGCGCGCAGCCCGGCACGGCGCAGCCGGGCGACGAACGCGACGGCGAACGCGGCGCGGTCGACTCCCCGCAGCATCACCGGCGCCGCCCGGTCAGGGCCGGACGGCGAACCAGACGACGACGGCGGCGACGACCGCCACGCCGACGACCACCGGGACGGCTCGCTTGTAGATGGAGGTGCCGGCCACTTCGAGCAGGTCCAAGGCCTCCGGCTCCGCGGATTCGATCTTGCGCTCGCCGGCGGGTGCGACGGCAGACGAAGTGGACGAAGCAGGCGAAGCGGCGGGTGAAGCGGCGGCCGGGGTGGTCGTCGACGCGGCGGCCGTGGCGGTGGTCCGGGCGTCCTCGGCGGCCGGGCTTTCCGCTGCCTTGATCAGTTCGGCGTCGGGGACGTTGAGCGGGGCGACCGGGTCGGGTGTGCCCGCCGCGGTGGCGGTCCGGCCGGCGGCCGGCTCGACGGTGCCCGCGGCCGGGTTCGGGACGGCCGGGGCGGTCGCGGAGGTCTCGACGTCGGGGTTTCCGGGTGCTACCGCGCCCAGCGCCACAGCGGTGGCCGGTGCGGTCTCGACGGCGACGGCGGAAGCGCCACCTTCGGCGGCCGGCTCGGCCACAGAGGCGGCCGGAGCGCCGGCAGGGGAAGCGGGCTCCTCGGCGGCCAGCTTGGTCTCCAGGTTGGCCACGAACTGGGCCAGCAGCTTGCCCGACACCTCTTTGATCATGCCGCTGCCGAACTGGGCCAGCTTCCCGCTGATCTTCAGGTCCGTCTCGACGTTGACCTTGGTGCTGTCGTCGCCGGCCGGGGTCAGCCAGGCCGTCACTGCAGCCGACGCGTTCCCCGCCGAGCGGGAGTCCCGGCCCTTCGCGTCGATCACCGCGCGGTAGGCGGCGTCGTCCTTCTCGGTGAACTGGGCGGTGCCGGTGAAGTCCGAGACGACCGGGCCGACCTTGACCTTGACGCGGCCCCGGTAGACGTCGCCGTCGACGCCGGTGAGCTGGGCCCCCGGCATGCACGGCGCGATGCCTTCCAGGTCGGTGAGTACCCGCCAGGCGCGATCGATCGGGGTGTGCACGACGAACTCGTTCGTGATCTTCATGAGCGGGTCTCCTGATGGACGGCGCCGGCGACCAGGTCACGGTCGTCGGGGGTCTTGGCGATGGTGCCGATGGTGCGCAGGACGTCCGCGTCGGCGAGCTCGGACACCCCGAGGGCGGCCAGGGCGGCCACCCAGTCGATGGTCTCGGCGAGGCCGGGCGCCTTGTCCAGGTCGAGCCGGCGGACCCGGCCGATGAACTCGGTCGCGCTGCGGATCAGCGGCACGGCGGCACCGGGGACGGCGCGGCGGACGATCGCGGCGGCACGGCCGGCGGCCGGGAACTCGATCCAGTGGTAGAGGCAGCGGCGGCGCAGCGCGTCGTGCAGGTCGCGGCTGCGGTTCGAGGTGAGCACCACGATCGGCGGCCGGGTGGCGGCGAAGGTGCCCAGTTCGGGGATAGTGATGGCGGCCTCGCCGAGGAATTCGAAGAGCAGTGCCTCGAACTCGTCGTCGGCCCGGTCGATCTCGTCGATGAGCAGCACCGGCGGGGTCGGGCCGGCGTGCCGCACCGCTTTGAGGATCGGCCGTTCCTGCAGGAACTCGGCGGTGAACAGGTCGGCGTCGTGCAGTGCCTGCCCCTGCGCCTCGGCGAGCCGGATGTGCAGCAGCTGCCGCTGGTAGTTCCACTCGTACAGTGCTTCGCCCGCGGTGAGGCCCTCGTAGCACTGCAACCGCAGGAAAGGCGTGTCCAGGGCCTGGGCCAGGGCTTTCGCGGCGGCGGTCTTGCCGACGCCGGGTTCGCCCTCCAGCAGCAGCGGCTTGCCGAGCCGCAGCGCCAGGAAAATCGCCATGGCGAGGCCGTCGTCGACCAGGTACCCGGCCCGGTCGAGCCGCCCGGCCACCTCTTCAGGATTGTTCACAGGTCCTCAGCAGCCGCTCGTAGTCGTCCCGGGTGTCCACATCGATCGGCACCGTGCCGCCGGCGGCCACCTCGCTCACCGGGTGGCGGCCGGAGTGCAGCGGTTTCCGGACCGCCTTGTCGCCGTGCCGCCCGGCGAGGTCGTCACCAGGCCCGTCACCGTCATCCGGCTACGCCGCCGTGTACTTCTTCAGGCAGCCGGGGCAGCAGAACCAGTGGTCCCGGCCGTCGACCACACCGTGCGGGGTGGACGGCCCGATCACCACGGTCATCCCGCACACCGGATCGATCGCGGTCCCGGCGGGCGTGTCGGCGACGGACTCCGGCTCTGCCTGGGCCAGGGCAGCGGCCTCGGCATGCGGAGCGGCGGTGCGCGCCGGCGGGACCTCGGCGGCGAGGCCACCGAGACGCATCTCCCGGACGATTTCGGCGCAGACGGCCAGGGCGATCTCCTGCGGGGTACGGGCACCGATGTCGAGCCCGGCGTGCGGGCGGATCCGCTCCCGCTCGTCCTCGCTCAGCTCCATGGCGTCGAGCACCACGGCCGCCCGCTTGTGGCTGGCGACCAGCGCGATCAGGCCGACACCGGCGTCCAGCGCCCCGCGGATGGCCTCTTCCTCGTCGCGGCCCAGGCCGGCGACGACAGCCGCGGTGGCACCCGCACAGTCTGCTGCCCCGGTGACCTCGAAGTCCAGGAATCCGGCCAGGTCGGTGACGGCCGTGGCGATCGGCGTGTGCCCGGCGACGGCGATCAGGGGCTTCGGCAGCACCGGACGCAGAAAGATCTCGATGGCCCCGCCCGAGTGGCAGGGGTTGACGACGACGAGCGCGCCGGGCGTCTCCGGGAACGTGGCCGCGTCCTCGGGCAGCACCCGCAGCAGCACCGAGTTGCCGTCGCGCAGGGTGTCCATGGCGGCGGCCCGCACCGACGTCTCCGCGCAGACCCCGCCGACGAAGCCCTCGATGGACCCGTCGGCCAGGATCACCGCGTCGTCGCCGGCCCGTGCCGAGGTCGGCTCCTGTGCCCGGACCACGGTGGCGTGCACGAACGGCCGGCGTGCGTCGGTCAGCTGGCGCGCCCGCTCGGCGGTGCTCGTCGTCATCGCGTACTCCTCGAGGGGTGGACCGGCCCTGCGCAGGCCGGACGATGGCGGACGGGTCGCGCCGGAGCGCGACCCGTCACCGTGTTCTCAGATCGGCGGGGTCGCCTGGCCGCGCATCGCGTCCCAGACCCGGGACGGGGTGAGCGGCATGTCCGCGTGGCGGACACCGAACGGCTTGAGGGCGTCGACGACCGCGTTGACGATGGCCGGCGGGGAGCCGACCGTGGCCGACTCGCCGATGCCCTTGGCGCCGATCGGGTGGTGCGGCGACGGGGTGACCGTGAAGCCGGTCTCCCAGTCGGGCACCTCCAGGGCGGTCGGGATCAGGTAGTCCATCAGTGACGCGCCGAGGCAGTTGCCGTCCTCGTCGAAGGAGATCATCTCCATCAGCGCCATGCCGACGCCGTCGGTGAGGCCGCCGTGCACCTGGCCCTCGATGATCATCGGATTGATCCGGGTGCCGCAGTCGTCGACCGCGATGAAGCGGCGGACCTTCACCTCGGCGGTGCCCGGGTCGATGTCGACGACGCAGATGTACGCGCCGTGCGGGTAGGTCAGGTTCGACGGGTTGTAGCAGATCTGCGCCTCCAGCCCGCCCTCCATCCCGTCCGGCAGGTCACCCGCGCCGTGCGCCCGCATCGCGATGTCCTGGATGGTCACCGACTTGCCGGGGTCCCCCTTGACCTGGAAGACACCCTTGACCCAGTCCAGGTCGGCGACGGACACCTCGAGCATCGCGGACGCGATCAGCTTCGCCTTGTCGCGGACCTTGCGGGCCACCAGCGCGGCCGCCGCACCCGAGACCGGGGTGGAGCGGCTGCCGTAGGTGCCCAGCCCGAACGGCGTGTTGTCGGTGTCGCCGTGCACCACGTCGATGTCCGCCGGCGGGATGCCGAGCTCCTCCGCGATGATCTGCGCGAACGTGGTCTCGTGCCCCTGACCCTGCGTCTTCACCGACAGCCGGACCACGGCCTTGCCGGTCGGGTGCACCCGCAGCTCGCAGCCGTCGGCCATGCCCAGGCCGAGGATGTCCATGTTCTTGCGCGGGCCGGCGCCGACCGCCTCGGTGAAGAACGCGATGCCGATGCCCATCAGCTCGCCCTTGGCCCGCTTGAGCGCCTGCTCCTTGCGCAGGTCCTCGTAACCGGCCATCTCCATGGCCAGCCGCATGGTGGGCTCGTAGTCACCGGAGTCGTACACCCAGCCGGTCTTCGTGGTGTACGGGAACTGCTCCGGCTGGATGAAGTTCTTCAGCCGCAGTTCGGCCGGATCCATCCGCAGTTCGTAGGAGAGCGCGTCCACGATCCGCTCGACCAGGTAGACGGCCTCGGTGATGCGGAACGAGCAGGCGTACGCGACACCGCCCGGCGCCTTGTTCGTGTAGACCGCCGTCATCTTGCAGTGCGCGGCCTTCAGGTCGTAACTGCCGGTGAAGACGCCGAAGAAACCGGCCGGGTACTTCACCGGGGCCGCCGTGCCGTTGAAGGCACCGTGGTCTGCCAGCACGTTCGTCCGGATCGCCAGGATCTTGCCCGCGCGGGTCGCGGCGATCTCCGCGCGCATGATGTAGTCCCGCGCGAAGCCGGTGCTGATCAGGTTCTCCGAGCGGTCCTCCATCCACTTCACCGGTTTGCCGGTGACGATGGAACCGACGATGGAGTGCACGTAGCCGGGGTAGATCGGCACCTTGTTGCCGAAGCCGCCGCCGATGTCCGGCGCGATCACCTGGATCTTGTGCTCGGGCAGGCCGGCGACGATCGCGTAGAGGGTGCGGTGCGCGTGCGGCGCCTGAGTGGTCGACCAGAGCCGCAGCTTGCCCTCGACCGGGTCGAAGTCGGCGACCGAGCCGCACGTCTCCATCGGGGCCGGGTGGACCCGCGGGTAGACGATGTCCTCCTTGACGATCACGTCGGCCTCGGCGAAGACCCGGTTCGTCTCCTCCTCGTCACCGGTCTCCCAGTCGAAGACGTGGTTGTTCGTCTTGCCGTCGAGGTCGGTGCGGATCACCGGGGCGTCCGGCTCCAGCGCCTTGCGGACGTCGATCACCGGTTCCAGCACGTCGTACTCGACGTCGATCAGCTCGAGGGCGTCGCGGGCCTGGTACCGGTCCTCGGCGACGACGAACGCCACCTCCTGACCCTGGAACCGCACCTTGTCGGTGGCCAGCACCGCCTGCACGTCGTTGGAGAGCGTCGGCATCCAGGCCAGGCCCAGCCCCTTGAGTGTCTCGCCGGTCACCACGGCCTTCACGCCGGGCGACGCCTCGGCCGCGCTGGTGTCGATGCTGACGATGCTCGCGTGGGCGAACGGCGACCGCAGGATCGCCAGGTGCAGCATGCCCGGCAGCTGCACGTCGTCAACGAACCGGCCGCGGCCCCGGAGCAGGCGCGCGTCCTCCTTGCGCAGCATCCGGCCGAAACCGACCGGCTTCTGGTCGTTGTCCTCGAACTCGGTTTCGCGTCGCTCGCTGACCGTCGTCATTTGCTCGCCGCCTCATGCACTGCTGCCCAGCGGACAGAACGGACAATGGAGGAGTAGCCCGTACACCGGCAGATCTGGCCGGAGATGGCCTCGCGGATCTCGCCCTCCGTCGGATCGGGGTTCTTGTCGAGCAGGTGGCGGCAGGTCATCAGCATGCCCGGCGTGCAGAAACCGCATTGCAGGCCGTGACACTGGCGGAAGCCCTCCTGGATCGGGTCCAGCTCGGCGCCGTTGGCAAGGCCTTCGACGGTACGGACCTCGCGCCCACCGGCCATCGCGGCGAGCACGGTGCACGACTTGACCGGCTCCCCGTCCATCCAGACCACGCACGTGCCGCAGTTGCTGGTGTCGCAACCCCAGTGGGTGCCGGTCAGGCCGAGCACGTCGCGCAGGAAGTGCACGAGCAGCAGCCGGCCCTCGATCTCCTTGGTGTACTCGACACCGTTCACCGTCACGGTGACCTGCATGTTCAGCTCCTCGCCCGGGACACGGCGGTGCGCAGGGTGCGCCGGGTCAGTTCGTCCGCCAGGTGGCGCTTGTAGTCGGCCGAGCCACGCGTGTCGGTGACCGGGTCGCAGGTGCGGGCCGCGATCGCGCCGGCCAGCTCGTACAGCGCCTCGGCCGGCTCCTGGCCACGCAGCGCGGCGGAGATCTCCGGGATGCCGGTGGTGTTCGGGCCGACCGCGGCCAGGCCGACCCGGGCATCCGCGATCCGGCCGGCCGCGTCGAGCCAGATGGCCGCGCCGGCACTCACCACGGCCCAGTCGCCGGCTCGCCGCTCGACCTTGGCGTAGGCGCTGCCCGAGGCGTACGGCTTCACCGGAATCCGGATCTCGGTGAGGATCTCGTTGTCGGCGACCGCCGTCTCGTACGGCCCGACATGGAACTCCTCCATGCTGACCACCCGCTCGGTGTTCCGCGGCCCCCGGATCACGCAGCTCGCGTCCAGGGTCGTGCACACCGCGGAAAGATCCTCCGACGGGTCCGCCTGGCAGAGCGAACCGCCGAGCGTGCCCCGGTTGCGCACGATCGGGTCGGCGATCACCCGCTCCGCGTCCCGGAAGATCGGGAACACCTCGGCCAGGGCGTCGGACTCCAGCAGCTCCCGATGCCGGGTCATGGCGCCGATCCGTACCTCGCCGGCACCGAGCCGGATGTAGCCCAGCTCGCCGTGCAGATCGTTGATGTCGATCAAATACTCGAAGTTCGCCAGCCGCAGCTTCATCATCGGCAGCAGACTGTGACCGCCGGCCACCAGCCTCGCCGAATTTCCGAGTCGCTCCAGCAGTCCAATGGCTTGATCTACGCTCGTGGCACGTTCGTACTCGAACGGAGCCGGCACCTGCACCCTGCACCTCCCGCGAATTCGCGCAGACCTTTCCGCGACCATCGTCCAATGTCAACAGTGACCTAAGCGTTCACTTAAGTAGCGTTTGACTTCCGGCTCGGAGATCACGGATCGTTCCTGGAATGCGCGACATCGTTGACGGCCTGCTCGCCTGGCGTGCCGAGGGCACCGCGTTCGCCCTGGCCACGGTGGTCGCCACCTGGCGGTCGGCGCCCCGGCAACCGGGCGCCTCGATGGCCGTCAACGCGGCCGGCGAGGTCATCGGCAGCGTCTCCGGCGGCTGCGTCGAAGGCGCCGTCCACGCCGCGGCCCAGGAGGTCATCGAGACCGGCAAGGCACAAACGCAGACGTACGGGGTGAGCGACGGCGACGCCCTCGAAGCCGGCCTGACCTGTGGCGGCACGATCGAGATCATGATCCAGCCGTCGTCCGCGCTGACCGGCCTCGACGACGTGCTCGCCGCGATCAGCGAGGGCCGGCCGGTCGCGACGGCTTCGGTGCCGGGCGCGCAGCTGGTGGTCCTTCCGGGCGGTCCCGACGGCGATCCCGGTGTTGCCGGTGTTGCCGGCACTCTCGGCGACCCTGAGCTGGATCGGCAGGCGGCGCGGCAGGCGGCCGGGCTGCTCACGCACGGGCGGTCCGCGATCGTGCAGGCGTGCGAGCGCGAGGTCTTCGTCCAGTCCTACGCGTCACCGGCCCGGATGATCGTCTTCGGTGCGATCGACTTCGCGGCCGCGGTGGCCCGGATCGGCAAGTTCCTCGGCTACCGGGTGACCGTCTGCGACGCGCGCGGCGTCTTCGCCACACCGGCCCGCTTCCCCGACGCGGACGAGGTGGTCGTCGAGTGGCCGCACCGCTACCTGGAGGCCACCGAGGTCGACGAACGCACCGTACTGTGCGTGCTCACCCACGACCCGAAATTCGACATCCCCCTGCTCCAGGTCGCCCTGCATACCCCCGCCCGGTACATCGGCGCGATGGGCAGTCGGCGCACCTGCGAGGATCGGCTCACCCGGCTCCGCGAGGCCGGAGTCTCCGAAGCGGCCCTCTCCCGCCTGCGCGCCCCGATCGGCCTGGACCTGGGCGCCCGCACCCCGGAGGAGACAGCCGTCGCCGTGGCCGCCGAGATCGTAGCCCTCACCTGGGGCGGCTCCGGCGCCCCGCTGACCGACCTGACAGCCCCCATCCACGGCACCTGACAGCCACCCGCCCGCGCCACACCCCAAATCACCCTCCAGCCGACCCCCGCCCGCGCCACACCCCGATCACCGCCCAGCCGGCGGCCGCCCACAGCACACCCCGATCGCCCTCCAGCCGGCCCCACCCACGCCGCACCTGATCACCGCCCAGCCGGCCGCCACCCGCGCCACATCCCGATCGCCCTCCAGCCGACCCCGCCGGCGCGTCAACGCCGCGTCCCCCGGTTCCCACCCCCGGTGGCGCCGGCCGCCGTCCCTGTCGAGATGTTGATCTGCTAGCGCTACGAAATCGCTGTGATCATGGGGCTTAAACCGCGATTTCGCATCGCTAGCAGATCAACAACGATGCGCGGACCCGACGCCGCCGGCCGCGGCACAGGGACACCGCCGGTCACAGGCCGGGCCGGCGGCGAGTCGAGCAGAGCAGACGGCGAGTCGAGCGCAGCCAGCGGCGAGTCACGCCGGGGCCGGCGGCGAGTCGAGCGCGGCCGGCGGTGAGTCGCGCCGGGGCCGGCGGCGAGTCGAGCGGGGCCGGCGGTGAGTCGCGCCGGGGCCGGCGGCGAAATGCGCCGGGGCATGGACGTCAGGGTGCTGGGCCTGCGGGAGGGCTGGTCCGGTGGTGGGACGGGGTAGCCCGTACTCCTTTATCGGCCTTTATCCGCGTTTCATCAGGCGGCCTACCGCGGCCATCAATTCCGAGGCCATCTCGTCGGCCCGGCCTTCCTGGGCGCCCTCGTGCATGCAGTGGCGGGCGTGGCCGTCGAGGAGGCCGAGGGCGACCTTGTCGAGTGCGGCCTGGATCGCGGAGATCTGGGTGAGGATGTCGATGCAGTAGCGGTCGTCGTCGACCATGCGCTCGATGCCGCGCACCTGCCCTTCGATGCGCCGCAGCCGGGATTGCAGGTTGTCCTTGGTGGCCGTGTAGCCGCGCGTCGGAGCGGGATTGGTCATGCCCTCATGTTACAACCCCCCAGGGGTATGACGAGCTGCTGAAGGTCGGCACTTGCGATACCCCTACCGGGTATGTGTACGCTGGGTCCATGCAGACGACGACGTACCCCGTTTCCGGCATGACCTGCTCGCACTGCGTCAACGCGGTGAGCGGGGAGGTGAGCCGCATTCCCGGTGTCAGCGACGTGCGGGTCGACCTCGCCGCCGGGAACGTGACAGTGATCAGCGCGGAGCCGCTCGACCGGGCGGTGGTCGCGGCGGCGGTGGACGAGGCCGGATACGAGCTGGGGGCGGATTCATGAGGACGGCGGTGCGGCTGACGGCGTACGTGGCCGGGCTGCTCGCGGTGTTCGGGGCGGCCGCCGGGGCCGGTGCGGCGATCGGGCCGGACAACAGCTCACCCGCCGCGGCACCGGCACCCGCACACACCGGAGCGGGGACGCACAGTGAACCGGCACCCGGAGCGCACAGTGAACCCGCGACCGAGGCGCACAGTGAACCCGCGACGGAGGCGCACGGCGCGGACAGCGGGGGCGGGCATGACGACGCGACGCCGGCCGGGTTGCAGAGCGTTCAGGACGGCTACCGCCTCAGCCCGGTCTCCACGGAGCTGAGCACCACGGCGGCACGCCCGTTCGAGTTCCGGATCCTCGACGAGCAGGGCCGGCCGGTGACCGACTACACCGTGAGCCACGAGAAGGAACTGCACCTCATCGTGGTCCGCCGCGACCTCGCCCACTACCAGCACGTGCACCCGACCCGGAAGGCCGACGGCACCTGGACCGTCCCGCTGCGGGCGGGCGCCCCCGGGCAGTACCGGGTCTTCGCCGACTTCGAGACCGCCGGCCACCAGCTGACCCTGGGTGTCGACGTGCCGGCGCCGGGCGACTACCGGCCGGTCCCGCTCCCCCATCCGGCGCGTACCGCGGAGGTCGACGGGTACACGGTGACGCTCGACGGCGACCTGGCGAACCCGGCGTTCACCGTCCGCCGGCAGAACGCGGAGGTGACACCGGAGCCCTACCTCGGCGCTCGCGGCCACCTGGTCGTGCTGCGGGAGGGCGACCTCGCCTACCTGCACGTGCACCCGAGCGACCCGGAGAGCTTGGCCTTCAAGGCCGAGGTCCCGTCCGGCGGGGTCTACCGTCTTTACCTGGATTTCCAGCACGACGGCAAGGTGCACACCGCCGAGTTCACCGCCGACACCGGCCACACCCACAGTTGAGGAACCTGTCATGACCTTGCGGACAGCGCCCCAGCGGATCGAGCTGGCCATCGGCGGGATGACCTGTGCCTCGTGCGCGGCGCGCATCGAGAAGAAGCTGAACCGGATGGACGGGGTGACCGCCACGGTCAACTACGCCACCGAGAAGGCCACGGTCACCGTCGACGGCCAGGTCAGCGCGGCCGATCTGATCGCCACCGTGGAGAAGACCGGGTACACCGCGGCCGAGCCGGCCATCGCCGAGAAGCCGGCGGCAGCGGAGAAGGACCCGCTCCGCACCCGGCTGATCGTCTCGGTCGTCCTGAGCATCCCCGTCATCCTCCTCGCCATGGTCCCGGCGTGGCAGTTCGAGTACTGGCAATGGGCCTCCCTGACCCTGGCCGCCCCGGTCGTCGTCTGGGGCGGCTACCCCTTCCACCGCGCCGCCCTGATCAATCTGCGACACGGCGCCGCGACGATGGACACCCTCGTCTCGCTCGGCACCCTTGCCGCGTTCGGCTGGTCGCTGTGGGCGCTGTTCTTCGGCACCGCGGGCGAGCCCGGCATGACGCACCCGTTCCGGATCGCCGTGGAACGCAGCGACGGCGCCGGCAACATCTACCTCGAAGCCGCCGCCGGCGTCACCATGTTCCTGCTGGCCGGCCGCTATTTCGAGTCCCGGTCCAAGCGCCGTGCCGGTGACGCGCTGCGCGCGCTGCTGGAGCTGGGCGCCAAGGACGTCACCGTGCTGGAGAACGGGCGAGAGGTACGCGTGCCGGTCGCCCAGTTGCGCGCCGGTGACCGCTTCGTCGTCCGCCCCGGCGAGAAGATCGCCACGGACGGCCTGGTGGAGGAGGGTTCCTCGGCCGTTGACGTGAGCATGCTGACCGGGGAGAGCGTCCCGGTCGAGGTGGGTCCGGGCGCGAGCGTGGTGGGTGCGACGGTCAACGCCGGAGGGCGGCTGGTCGTGCGGGCCACCCGGGTCGGCGGCGACACGCAGCTCGCGCAGATGGCCCGCCTGGTCGAGGAGGCCCAGGCCGGCAAGGCCGACGTGCAGCGGCTCGCCGATCGCATCTCCGGCGTCTTCGTGCCGGTCGTCATCGCCCTGGCGGTCGCGACCCTCGGCTGGTGGTTCGGCACCGGCGGCGGCTGGACGGCCGCGTTCACCGCCGCCGTCGCCGTCCTGATCATCGCCTGCCCGTGTGCGCTGGGGCTCGCCACGCCGACGGCCCTGCTGGTCGGAACCGGTCGCGGCGCCCAGCTCGGCATCCTGATCAAGGGCCCCGAGGTCCTCGAGTCGACCCGTCGCGCCGACACCATCGTGCTCGACAAGACCGGCACCGTGACCACCGGCCGGATGACCCTGGCCGCCACCGTCCCGGCGCCCGGCCAGGACGCCGCCGAGCTGCTGCGACTCACCGCCTCCGCCGAGTCGGCCTCGGAACATCCGATCGCCGCCGCGATCGCCGCCGAGCTGAGCGATCCGCTCCCGGTGCAGGATTTCACCAGCTTCGAAGGCCTGGGCGTACGGGCCACCGTCGCCGGCCACGACGTGCTGGCCGGCCGTCCCGCCCTGTTCGGCCGGGAGGGCTGGACCGTTGCCGCCGAGGTCGAGCAGGCCGTGGCAGACCAGGAGGCCGCCGGCCGCACCGCGGTCGTCGCCGGCTGGGACGGCGCGGCCCGCGGCGTGTTCGCGGTCGCCGACGCGGTGAAGCCGACCAGCAAGGCGGCCGTCGCCCGGCTGCGTGAGCTGGGATTGCGCCCGATCCTGCTGACCGGCGACAACGAGACCGTCGCCCGGGCGGTCGCCACCGAGGTCGGCATCGACGAGGTGATCGCCGGGGTGCTGCCCGCCGACAAGGTGGCGACCGTCAAGCGGCTGCAGGCGGAGGGCCGGGTCGTCGCGATGGCCGGTGACGGCGTCAACGACGCGGCCGCCCTGGCACAGGCCGATCTCGGTCTGGCGATGGGCACCGGCACGGACGTGGCGATCGAGGCGTCCGACCTGACGCTGGTACGCGGGGACCTGACCGCCGCGGCCGACGCCATCCGGTTGTCGCGAAGCACCCTGCGGATCATCAAGGGCAACCTGTTCTGGGCGTTCGCCTACAACCTGGCGGCTCTGCCGCTGGCGGCGGCCGGCATGCTCAGCCCGATGATCGCCGGCGGGGCGATGGCGTTCAGCTCGGTCTTCGTGGTGGCGAACAGCCTGCGGTTGCGCCGGTTCTCCGCCACCGTCTGACAGCCACGCCCCACCCGCCGTCCCCGGTGGCCCGGCCTCGAGGCCGGGCCACCGGGTCTTCTCAGTCGAGCACGGCGGTGATCGTGCCGGCGGCGACCGTGCGGTTGCCCTCACGGACCGCGAAGCCCATGCCGGGCTCCAGCGCGACCTCCTTGCCGAGCGTCACCGTCACGTCGTCCAGGGTGTCCCCCGGCATGACCAGGTCACGGTCGCCGAGGTCCAGCCCGCCCGACACGTCGGTGGTGTGCAGGTAGAACTGCGGCCGGTAGTTCGCCTCGAACGGCGTGTGCCGGCCACCCTCGGCGGCGGTCAGCGCGTACATCCGGGCCCGGAAGACCCGGTGCGGCCGCACCGAACCCGGCGCCACCACGACCTGGCCCCGCTGCACCTGCTCGCGCTTCACCCCGCGCAGCAGGACGGCGGCGTTGTCGCCGGCCTCCGCCGACTCCAGCACCTTGCCGAACGTCTCCAGCCCGATGGCGACGCTGCTCACCGTGGGTCCGAGGCCGACGACCTCGACCGGCGAACCGGCGGTCAGCGTGCCACGCTCCACCTTGCCGGTCACGACCGTCCCACGACCGCTGATCGACAGCACGTTCTCGATCGGCATCAGGAACGGCTCACCGAGCTCGCGGGGCGGGATCGGCACGTACTCGTCGACGGCGCCGAGCAGCCGGTCGATCGACGCCACCCAGCGCGGGTCGCCCTCGAGGGCCTTCAGCGCGGAGACCCGCACCACGGGCACCTCGTCGCCGGGGAACCCGTACTCCCCGAGCAGTTCCCGCACCTCCAGCTCGACCAGGTCGAGCAGTTCCGGGTCGTCGACGGCGTCCGCCTTGTTCAGCGCCACCACCAGGTAGGGCACGCCGACCCGCTGGGCGAGCAGCACGTGCTCCCGGGTCTGCGGCATCGCGCCGTCCATCGCCGACACGACCAGGATCGCGCCGTCCACCTGCGCCGCCCCCGTGATCATGTTCTTCACGTAGTCGGCGTGCCCCGGCATGTCGACGTGGGCGTAGTGGCGGGTGGCGGTCTCGTACTCGACGTGCGCGATGGTGATGGTGATGCCCCGGGCGGCCTCCTCCGGCGCCTTGTCGATCCCCTCGAACGCGACGTACCGGTTGGATGCCGGGTCGCGGTCCGCGAGAACCTTCGTGATCGCGGCGGTCAGCGTCGTCTTGCCGTGGTCGACGTGCCCAATCGTGCCGATGTTGAGGTGCGGCTTGTTACGTACGAACTGGCTCTTGGCCATTGTCTTCTTTCCTCACTGGATGCGAGGCATATCGGTATTGCGTGCCCCGATGCCAGCCGGGGCGCGCCAGAACCGCGCAGCGTGCGGACACCCTTCCCCTGGGTTCTGCTGCTGGTGGGGAAGGGTCAGCTTCGCGTATCGACGCCGGCATTCGCGCACACGGGAGCCACCACGAGGGGCAGCTGCAGACCGGGCGCGAGGAACATGCTGGGAGATTAGCTCGCGCTGAAATCGAGTGCCAACGATTAATCGGGTACGGGTTCCGGCGGGGTCCCCTTTCGTGAGCGGCGGCACTTCCCCACCGACGAGCGGGACATTTCAGGTGTCACGCTGCGTGTTCGGGGTAGCGGTAGATCATGGCTTCCCTCGACGTGGTGGTGGTCGGGCAACTCGCCCGCGACCTGGTACTGATGGTGGACGAGATGCCGGAGCAGGGCACGTCGGCCGACGCCCGGCTGCGGCGCGAAATGCTCGGCGGTAAAGGCGCCAACCAGGCCGTCGCCCTCGCCCAGCTCGGGGCCCGCCCGGCGCTGCTCGCGGTGCGCGGCGACGACCAGGTCGGTGCGGACCTGCTGGAACAGGCCCGCCGCGACGGGATCGACGTCAGCCACGTCGTCTGCCGGCCCGGCACGCCGACCGGGCTGATCGTCGAGGCCCTGGACGCGGACGGCGGCTGGCGTTACCTCCAGCACCTGCCGGACGAGGTGCTGCTCACGGTGGCGGACGTGGACGCGGCGGCGGAGGCCCTGCGCGCGGCCGACGCCGTCCTCGTGCAGCTCCAGCAGCCCGGGCCCGCCGCCCTCGCCGCGGCCCGGCACGGCCGGGCCGGTGGCGCGATGGTCGTCCTCGACGGCGCACCGGACTCCGCCGAACGCGACGAACTCCTCCAGCTGGCCGACGTGGTGCGCGCCGACGAACGGGAGGCGGAAATGCTCGGCGACGTGCCGGACAGCGTCATGCTGATGGTCGCCAAATCCGACGGCAACGTGCTCACCTGGGCGGACGGCGAGGTCTTCGTGCCACTCACCGACGACAAGGTGGTCGACACCACCGGCGGCGGGGACGCCTTGACGGCGGCGCTGACGGTCGCCCTGCTGCGCGGGCGGTCACCGCAGGAGGCGGCCCGGTTCGCGGTACGGGCCTCCGGCGCCACGGTCGGTCACCCCGGCGGCCGCCCTGACCTGTCGGGATTGTCCTCCGAGGTGTGACGGCTCCTTTTCACCTGGCGTCTTCCCTCGGCCGGCGCTGTTCCGGCGCTGTTCCGGCATTTTCCGGTTCTTTCCGGTTTCCGGTGCTTTCGGCAATTCCGGCGCTTTCCGGTCACGGCAATGTCTGTGTCACGTCCCAGTGTTCGACGATCAGGCCGCTCTCGAATCGCCAGATGTCGACGACCGCCTCCCGCAGGTCCTCGGCCGTCAGCCGGTAGTGCGCCACCACGAACTGGTCGTCCGCCACCACGTGCTGGATCTCGATCTCGGCGGTGGCGACCGGCGAGTTCCTGATGAACTCGATCCAGGCGTCGCGCCCGGCCGGGGCGCCCGGTGTGTGCGAGAAGAAATCCGCACGCAGAATCTCGAACAGCACAGCGGTGTCCCCCGCCGCGAACCGGCCGAAAGCGTCCAGGAACCGGGCCTTGTTGATCTCCGCGACATCGATGTCAGTCATGCCACCACCCTGACATCGGCAAGCGGGCCTGTCGACGGCCCGATGTGCCTGCCATCGATCGCCCGGCCATGTCCGGCGTTTCCGGAATATCTGTCCGGACGCCCGGGAGCGATGCGCCCCATCGGCCACGGGACATACCGGCAACCGTTTCAGTTCCGCTGTTCGCGGCGCTTCAAGACCCCCTGATCGTACGTTTTGAGGCGCCATTCTTTCCGCCCGCCCCCGGGACCGGAGTCGCGCCCGTAACCCTTTCGAACGAGCTTCCCGACGCTGTACCGGCTCGCCGCAGTGTCCTGGCCTTCCCGTCCGCCCGTCCCCGCCGCTTCGCCACGCTGAGCAACCCCGGCCCCGCATCGTCGCGCTCTGTAACCCGGTCCCGCATCGCCCCGCTCAGCAACCCGGTCCCGCATCGCCCCGCTCAGCAACCCGGTCCCGCATCGCCCCGCTCAGCAACCCGGCCCCGCATCGCCCCGCTCAGCAACCCGGCGCGGCTGAGAGACCCGCCTCGCTCAGGGACCCGCGCGCATCGGTATGACCGGCGGCATGGACAGCTCCCCCGCGTCGAGCACACCGGTCGCTGCGGCAGGACCGGAGGCATCGTTCTCACCTGGCGTATCGGCCTTACCGAGGACGGGCTGCCGGCCCGCAGGCCGGGGCCGGACCAACCCGGCGTTGAAGGCGGCGATCACCAACTGCGCCCGGTCACGTGCTGCCAGCTTGCCCATCAGGTTCGTGATGTGCGACTTCACCGTCTTGACTGCTATCACCAGGGCGGCGGCCGTCTCCTCGTTGGAGAGGCCGGCGCCGATGAGGGCCAGCACGTCGACCTCGCGGCGGGTGAGATGCGGCAGGGAACCGGCGGGCCGGTCCGGTCGGGGTGCCGCCACATAGTGAGCGACCAGGCGAGTCAGGATTGAAGGCGCGAAGAGGGATTCGCCTCGATGGGTACGCCGCACCGCATCGAGCAGCTCCGCCGGTCGAGCATCCTTGAGCAGGAAACCGGACGCACCGGCGTGCAGGGCCTCATACACGTACTCATCCAGCTCGAACATGCTCAGCACGAGCACGCGGCAATCCGCCAGCACCGGGTCGGCGCAGATCCGCCGGGTGGCCTCAAGACCGTCCAGGTGCGGCATGCGTACGTCCATCAGCACCACATCCGGCCGCGTCGCCCGCGCCTGGAGCAGCGCCTCCACACCGTCGCCGGCCTGACCGACCACTGTCAGGTCCGGCTCCTTGTCGATGATCGCCGCAAGGCTGCGCCGAAGCATCTTCTGGTCATCAACGAGCAGCACCCGCGTCATGCCCGAAACCCCGACGCAGAACCGTCAGGCACCCGCGCGGTCTCTGGTAACCCACCACCCGCACGGCCCTCCGACACCCGTGCGATGCCTCCAGGCCCACCACCCGCACGCCCGTCCGACACCCGTGCGACGCCTCCGAACCCACCGTCTGCGGAGTTTCCAGGATGCTGCGCGGTGGGATGGGGATCGTCGGCTGCCGGATCGTCGGGGATCCTGGCGGCGAGCCGGAAGCCGCCTCCGGCAGGCGCGGTGGTGAGGGTGCCGCCGAGACTGCCGATGCGTTCTCGTAAGCCAGCCAGCCCGTGCCCCGCACCGGGCGCGGCATGCCAACCGTGGGCGGGTCCTTCGTCGGAGACGACGACCTGCACGAACGAGCCGTCTCGGTGCACCTGCACCTCCACCCCGGTAGGGCCGGCGTGGCGCGCGACGTTGCTCAGTGCTTCACGGACCGTGCGGCAGACCGCCACCTGCACTCCGGCCGTCACGCCACCCAGTGGTTCGGCGGTGAGGCGGGGCCGCAGGCCGGCGGCCTCGGCGGACCGGACGATGCCGGGCAGGTCGGCCAGGCTCTCCAGCGGGGCACGCGGGCCGGCCTGATCCGGCTCGCGCAGGACGATCAGCATGCGCCGCAGCTCGGCCGTGGCGGTGCGGCTCGTCTCCTCGATGTCGGTGAGTGCCTCGCGCACCTCCTCGGTAGCGGGAAGGTGCTGCGTTGCCGCCGCGCGCACGGTGATCAGGCCTAACCCGTGCGACACGACATCGTGCAGGTCGTGGGCGATGTGCAGCCGCTCGGCCAGAACCGCCTCGGTGGCCGCCCACTCGGTGAGCCGCCGCTCGTAGTCGGCGCGGTCGGCACGCCAGCGGCGAACCGCCCAGACCACGGTGGCCACCGCGGCACCGCCGATCAGCGCCGGGATCACCCGGGCGAGCGGACCGGAGACGCCCACGGTGCAGAGCCCGAGCACCAGCACGGTGGCGACGGCGGCGAGGATGGGCACGGCCCGATTACTCCAGGTCGGCCGGGTGCGAGGAACCACGCTGCCGACTGTAAACCCCAGACCAGGGTCTTAGACCCGGCCGCAAAGATGGGGTCACGGTCCGATGTGAACGATCATTCGCCCCGGTTGACTGGAGCAATGATCGCCATCGACCATCTGAGCCGCCCAGGCCGGTTGCACGACGTCTCCTTCGAGGCTCGGCCCGGCCGGGTGACCGGCTTTCTCGGCCCCAACGGCGCCGGCAAGACCTCCACCCTGCGCGTGCTGCTCGGCCTCGACCGGGCCCGGGGTGGCACCGCCCTGGTGAGCGGCCGCCGCTATGCCGAGTGGAGCCGCCCACTGACCGTGGTGGGCGCCCTGCTCGACGGCAGTGGGGCGCACCGGGCCCGTTCCGCGCGTGCCCACCTGCGCTGGATGGCCACGAGCAACCGGCTGCCCCGATCCCGGGTCGCGGAGGTGCTCGACCTGGTCGGGCTCACCGACGAGGCGGGCAAGCGGGCCGGCGGGTTCTCGCTGGGCATGAGCCGGCGGCTCGGGCTGGCGGCCGCCCTGCTCGGCGATCCGCCGGTGCTGGTGCTGGATGAGCCGGTCAACGGACTCGATCCCGCGGGCATCAGGTGGATGCGCGCATTCCTGCGCGACGCCGCCGCCGAAGGACGCACCGTGCTCCTCTCCAGCCATCTGATGGGCGAGCTCTCCGGGATAGCCGACGACGTGGTGATCATCGATCGAGGGCGGGTGGTGGCGAGCGGCACGGTCGATGAGGTGTCCGCCGGGCATCTGACCCTGGAAGACGCGTTCTTCGCCCTCACCGCAGGGACGAGCAAGTGGTGAGCGGCGGCCGGGTCCAGATGGTGAGCCTTGTCCATGCCGAGCTGCGCAAACTTCTCGGCCTGCGGACAGCCTGGGTGGGCCTGGTGCTGGGGTTGCTCGCGGCGCCGGTGCTGGTGGGGCTCAACGCCTCGGCCACCCGCCGGGCGGTCGCCGAGGGTCTGACCGGAGACGCGTCCGACCTGGCCTTCCAGAACCTGGGGATCGGGGTGCTCGGCGCGATGATCCTCGGCGTGGTGGTGGTCAGCAGTGAGTTCACGCCGACCGGCGACGACGTGCCAGGTGCCCGGCAGTTGACCGCGACACTGCTGGCCACGCCGCGACGCGAGCGGTTGCTCATCGCCAAGGGGACGGCATTGTCGCTCGTGGTCGCGGTGCAGGGATTGCTCACCACCGTCGCCACACTGGTGATCACCAGGTGGGTGCACGGTTCGCTGATACCCGCGCCGCAGCCGGGCCGGGCGGCGGCCGCGGTGCTCTACTGGGTTCTGATCGCCCTGCTCGCCTATGCGATCACGCTTCTCGCACGCAACGGGATCGTCACGCTGACCGTGTTGATCGTCAACAGCACGGTCGTCTCCCTGCCCTATCTGCTGACCAAGGTGACGCCCTGGGCGGCCTACCTGCCGGACGTCGTGGGGGCACACATGTTCCTCCGGAGCATCGAGGTCCCGGTGGAGATAGCTCCCGTGACCGCGGGCCTGGTGATGTCCGCCTGGGTGGCCGGCCTGCTGGCGGTCGCTGCGGCACTCTTCAACCGGCGGGACGCATGACCGCGAATCCGCCGGTGGGACGCATGACCGGAAATGATCCGGCGGGGCGCTTGACCGGCGGTCATCCCCCAGTGGAGCGCAGTTCCGGCAATCAACGGACGGGAGGCATGGCGGAGAATGCGCCTCGCAGTGTCAAGGCGGGCTCGACGTGGAGCGCGGGCCTGGTTCCGGTGGGCACTGTCGTGGCCACGATCAGGGCCGAGGTGGCGAAGCTGGGCACTCTGCCGTCGGTTTGGATCACGCTGACGCTGACCTGGGCGGTTACCCTGCTGCTCCGCCTTGCCGAGCTGCCCGGGTCGGTGCTGGTGCACACGCAGGCCGGTTTCCTGGTTCTCGGGGTGCTCGCGGCGACGCAGGAGCACGACCGCGGGCGGCAGATCCATGCCACCCTGCTCGCCATGCCGCGGAGGGCGACCCTGACGATGGCGAAGGCTCTGGCGCTGCTGGCGCTGACGGTTCCGTTCGCGGCTGTCACGGCGGCCACGGCCGGGGCGCCCGGAGCGGCCGGCTATCTGACCTTCGCCACTCTGGCGGCGTGCGGTGCCGGTCTGATCCTGCGGCACGGGGTGGTCGCGGCGGGGGTGGTGCTCACGGCGTACCTCATTGTTGTCCCGCTGGTCCGGGCGCGCCTGCCGGATGTCGCCGCAGTGCTCCCCGCGGGCCCGGTGACCGGTGCGGGCGGTGAGAACGGACAGCCGGCTGGTGGGGAAGTGACGGCCTGGATCGCGGATGTCGATCCGGCCTCCGCGGCATGGGCTCTGGTAGCCCTTGGCGGCGCCGCGATGACGCTGCGTTACCTAGATACCTAACTCGTGCCGTTCTCAGGATCAACTCTGGATACTCTCAGCAACTTCGTAGATCATGTCTGCCGAGCGCGGGGGCTCACTTATGTGCATGTGTCGGTCGGGCGCAGGCAAGGTGTTCGCCTTCGCGTGTTCATATACCTGCGGCCCATCGGTGGAGACACGGCATGGCACAACGACCGACGTTGGCGACGATTCGCGAGCGCACATACAAACGCCGGGACGCCTGGTGGACCGTCTGGCTGGTCGACCCGCTGGCTTCCCGGCTGGTCTGGCTCGTGGCGCCGTGGCGCTGGGTCACTCCGAACCGGCTGACGTTCGGGGCGTTCCTGGTCGGGCTCGGATCGGCGTACTGCTTCTGGCAGCAGGACTACATGTGGCTGCTGGCCGGTGCGGTGCTCTACCACCTGAGCTTCGTGCTGGACTGCATGGACGGGAAGATTGCGCGGCTGACCGGGTCGGGGTCGCTCTTCGGGACGTGGCTGGACTACGTCTTCGACCGGCTCCGGGTGCTGGCGTGCGCGTTCGGGCTATTCGGCGGGCAGTACCTGCGCACCGACGAGGTGATCTATCCGCTGCTCGCGACGTTGGTCATCTTCCTCGACATGTTCCGTTATCTGAACGCGCTGCAGATGTCGAAGGTCAAGCTGACGATGAAGGACCGGCTGATCACGGCGGCGCTGGCGGCCGGGACGAAGACGCCGGAGTACGTGGAGGAGACCGACGAGGAGGCGCCGACCGAGGCGATGCTCGCCGACGCCGAGAGTGCCCGCGCCACGGTCGACGTGCACGGCGATTTCCGGACGAAGTACAGCCTGTTCGTGCGGATCCGGAACCTGCTGCTGCGCCAGCGGATCCGCGCGCACCTGTTCAGCGGTATCGAGTTCATGATGTTCGTCTTCATCGTGGGACCGCTCATCGGCCAGATCGTGGCGACCACACTCATCTCCGGCGTGCTGCTGCTCGCCTTCGAGTCGCTGCTCGTCTTCAAGCTCTGGACCACCACGAAGACCTTCAACCGGCGGCTGGCGACGTTCGAGGGCAAGGGCGCCGCCGGGGAAGTGGCGCAGGCGCCCGCCCTGGTCTGACCAGCGGAAGCCCGCCGAGCCACAACCGGTCCGGAGGCGACGGCAACCGAGCGCGAGGCAGCGGCGGCCGGGCGCGAGGCGGCGGCAGCCGGGCGGGACCGGGACGCGACGGCAGCCGGGCACGAGGCGGCGGCAGCCGGGAAGGCTGCCGCCGGCTCTCGAGTGGGTTACAACCGCAGGGGTACGACGTCCGGGGCGCCCAGCCGGGCGGCGTCCGCGGTTTCGTCGTCCTGCTGTTCCTGGGAGGCTCGTTCGGCCTCCACCCGCAGGCGGTAGTTCTCCACCTCCCGGTCGCGTTGCTCGGGTGTCCAGCCCAGCACCCGGCCCATCAGTTCGGCGGCGTCCGGTGCCGCCACCACGCCCCGGTCGAAGGTCTCGATGGAGATCCGGGTGCGACGGGCGAGGACGTCCACCAGGTGGCGGGCGCCTTCGGCGGCGGCGGCGTAGACGAACTCGGCTCGCAGGTAGTCCTCGGCGCCCTTGATGGGGCGGCCCAGGTCCGGTTCGTCGCGGATGAGGTCGAGGACCTCGGTGATGAGGGTGCCGTAACGGCCCAGCAGGTGCTCGATGCGGGCTACGTGCAGCCCGGACTGCGTGGCGAGGATGCCGCGCCGGTTCCAGAGGGCCGGGTAACCCTCCGCGCCCAGCAAGGGCACCCTGTCGGTGACGCAGGGCGGCACGGTGCGGGCCAGGCCGTGCACGGCGGCGTCGACCGCGTCGCGGGCCATCACGCGGTACGTCGTGTACTTGCCGCCGCCGACCACGACCAGTCCCGGCACGGGGCTGCCGACCGAGTGTTCCCGGGACAGCTGGGAGGTGGATTCGGACTCGCCGGAGAGCAGGGGGCGCAGCCCGGCGAAGACGCCCTGCACGTCGGCCCGTTCCAGGGGCCGGGACAGCACCTTGTTGACTTCGGTCAGCAGGTAGTCGATGTCCTTGCTGGAGGCGGCCGGGTGCGCCTTGTCCAGGTTCCAGTCGGTGTCGGTGGTGCCGACGATCCAGTGCCGGCCCCAGGGGATCACGAACAGCACACTGCTCGTGGTGCGCAGGATCAGACCGGTCGACGACTGGATCCGGTCGCGCGGCACGACCAGGTGAATGCCCTTGGAAGCCCGGACGTTGAACTGGCCGCGTTCGCCGACCAGGGACTGCGTGTCGTCGGTCCAGACGCCCGTCGCGTTGATGACCTGCTGGGCACGGATCTCGAAGGTCCGGTCGTGTTCGAGGTCGTGCACCCGTACGCCGGTCACCCGTTCGCCTTCCCGCAGGATGCCGACGACTTCGGTGCGCGAGGCCACGTGCGCGCCGTACGCGGCAGCGGTCCGCGCCAGGAACATGGTGTGCCGGGCGTCGTCGAGCTGCCCGTCGTAATACTGCAACGCGCCCACCAGCGCGTCCTTGCGCAGTGCCGGGCAGGCCCGCAGCGCGCCGCGCCGGCTCAGGTGCCGGTGGCGGGGCAGTGCCTGGGAGGCGGCCATCGCGTCGTAGAGGGTGACGCCCGCACCGGCGTAGAGGCGTTCCCAGCCGCGGTGTTTGAGGGGGTAGAGAAACCGGACGGGACGGGCCAGGTGTGGTGCGAGGCGCTGCAGGATGAGTCCTCGTTCGCGCAGCGCCTCCCGCACCAGCCCGAAGTCCAGCATCTCCAGGTACCGCAGCCCGCCGTGGATCAGTTTGCTGGACCGGCTGGAGGTGCCGGAGGCGAAGTCACGCGCCTCGACGAGGCCCACGGTCAGTCCCCGTGTGACCGCGTCGAGCGCGCAACCCGCCCCGACCACTCCCCCGCCGATCACCAGCACGTCGACCTCGGTCGCGGCGAGCGCGCTCAGGGCGGCGTCCCGATGAGCAGGAGAAAGATTTGTCATGTCAGTCCACATCCACCCAGTCGAGGGTTCGCTGCACCGCCTTCTTCCACTTCCCGAAGCCCTGTTCGCGCTGTTCCTGCGACCAGCTCGGCTGCCAGCGCTGCGATTCGTTCCAGTTCTCCCGCAGCTCGTCGGTGGATTTCCAGAAGCCGACCGCGAGGCCGGCCGCGTACGCGGCACCGAGGGCGGTCGTCTCGGCCACCACGGGGCGGCTGACCGGCACGCCCAGCACGTCCGCCTGGATCTGCATGCAGAGGTTGTTCACGGTGATCCCGCCGTCGACCTTGAGGACGTCCAGGGTGACGCCGGAGTCCTGCGCCATCGCGTCGACCACGTCACGGGTCTGGTAGCAGATGGATTCCAGGGTGGCGCGGGCGATGTGCCCGCTGGTGTTGAAGCGGGACAGGCCGACGATGGCGCCGCGGGCGTCGGAACGCCAGTACGGCGCGAACAGCCCGGAGAAGGCGGGTACGAAGTAGACGCCGCCGTTGTCCGGCACGGAGGCGGCCAGGGCTTCGCTCTCCGCGGCCGAGTTGATGATGTGGAGTTGGTCGCGCAGCCATTGCACGGCGGACCCGGTCACCGCGATCGAGCCTTCGAGCGCGTAGACGGGCGCGGCGTCACCGAACTTGTAGCAGACGGTGGTGAGCAGCCCGTTCTCCGAGCGCACCAGGTTCGTCCCGGTGTTCAGGAGCATGAAGTTGCCCGTACCGTAGGTGTTCTTGGCCTCGCCGGGTGCGAAGCAGACCTGGCCGACGGTTGCGGCCTGTTGATCGCCGAGGTCGCCGGTGAGGGGCACGTCGCCGCCGAGCGGGCCGTCGACGTGCGCGATGCCGTAACCGTTGGGGTCGGACGAGGGCCGGATCTCGGGCAGCATCTGCCGGGGGATGCCGAAGAACGACAGCAGTTCGTCGTCCCAGTCGAGGGTTTCCAGGTTCATCAGCATGGTCCGGCTGGCGTTCGTCACGTCGGTGACGTGGTTGCCGCCGCTGACGCCGCCGGTGATGTTCCACAGCAGCCAGCTGTCGGTGTTGCCGAAGATCGCGTCGCCGCGTTCGGCGGCTTCCCGGACGCCGTCGACGTTCTCCAGGATCCATTGGATCTTGCCGCCGGAGAAGTACGTGGCCGGGGGCAGTCCCGCTTTGCGGCGGATGACGTCGCCGCGGCCGTCGCGGTCCAGCGCGGACGCGATCCGGTCGGTGCGGGTGTCCTGCCAGACGATCGCGTTGTAGTAGGGCCGGCCGGTCCGCCGGTCCCAGACCACCGTGGTCTCCCGCTGGTTCGTGATCCCGACGGCGGCCAGGTCACGCGCCGACAGGTTCGCCTTCTGCATGGCGGTCCGCACGACGGCGACGGTCCGTTCCCAGATCTCGATCGGGTTGTGCTCGACCCAGCCGGCCTGCGGCAGGATCTGTTCGTGTTCGAGCTGGTGCCGGCCCACCTCGTTCCCGCCATGGTCGAAGATCATGAATCGGGTGCTGGTGGTGCCCTGGTCCACTGCGCCGACGAAGTCAGCCACGGTTCGCCTCCACGTTCTCGTCGTCCTCACCACGGGGTGTCGGTATGTTGCCCGGTTCCGGCGGCTCCGCCGACGGCAGGAAGCGTCCGACCAGAACTTTGTACAGCCCGGCGCCCGCCACACCGCCGATGATCGGCGCGACTATCGGCACCCAGAAATAGAGATACCCCGTCTGGTCGCGGAACGCGCCGCCGTACCCGGTGAGGAAGCTGGCGAGTCGCGGACCGAAGTCACGGGCCGGGTTGATCGCGTAGCCGGCGGCGCTCCCCCACGCCATGCCGATCCCGACGACGATCAGGCCGATGATGAACGGCGCCAGGTTGGCCTGCGGCGGTGTGCTCGCCAGGTCGGTGACCGCGAGGATCAGGAACAGCAGGATCGCGGTGCCGATGACCTGGTCGCGGAACGCCCCCCATTCGTCGAACGGCAAGGTCCCGTTGCCGGGCAGGGTGGAGAAGACCCCCTGCGTCTTGATGGTCAGCCCGGGGTCGGCCGCGTGCAGGGCCTCGGTGTAGTTCCAGCGCACCAGCAGCGCCGCGACGAAGGCGCCGAGCATCTGGGCGACGATGTACGGCGCCACCTTGCGCCACTCGAAGCCTTTGAAGACGGCGAGCGCGATGGTGACGGCGGGGTTGAGGTGTGCGCCGCTGATCCGGCCGGCGACGTAGACGCCGAAGGTGACGCCGAGCCCCCAGGCCCAGGCGATGCTGTCGTGGTCTCCGATGCCGGCCGCCACCACCTGGGCGACCACGCCGACACCGAACAGAATGAGGATCATCGTGCCGGCGAACTCGGCTGCGAACTCACCGACGAGGCCGGGAATCTTGGGTCGTGTTGCCATGCTCCCTCCCTGCTTCCGATGCAGTGGACGCTAGGAACGCATCGGGGGCGGGGCAATGAACACCGGTCGGCATTGTCGAACATCAATCACGGCGAGTCGTCACGCGGTGGCATAGAGTCCGAAACATGCCCGGTACCGTGCAGGCGATCGAACGAGCGGCCGCGATCCTGCGGACGCTCGCCGGCGGGCCGGGCCGGCTCGGGCTCAGCGAGATCGCCCGCACCCTGGACCTGGCGAAAGGCACCACCCACGGCATCCTGCGCACCCTGCAACTGGTCGGCTTCGTCGAGCAGGACCGCAACTCCGGGCAGTACCAGCTCGGCGGCGCGCTGCTGCACCTGGGTACCAGCTACCTGGACATCAACGACCTCCGGTCCCGTTCGATCAACTGGGCCGATCCGCTGGCCGCCCGCAGCGGCGAGTCGGTGCGGATCGGCACCGTCCTGGAGGGCCGGGTGCTGGTCGTGCACCACGTGTTCCGGCCCGACGACACGTTCCAGACCCTCGACGTCGGCACGTTGCTGCCGCTGCACGCCACCGCCCTCGGGAAGGTGCTGCTCGCGTACCGCGCGGGCGGTGTCGCACCCGGCAGCGACCTGGAACGGTTCACGCGCCGGACGCTTGCCGAGCCGAAGGCGCTCTCCGCCGCCCTGGACGGGGTGCGCGAGGCGGGCTGGGCGGCGGAGATCGAGGAGATGACGCTCGGCCAGGCGGCGGTCGCGGCACCGATCCGGGGGTACGGGGGCCTCGTGGTCGGCGCGATCGGCATCTCGGGGCCGGTCGAACGGCTCTGCGACAGCCGGTACCACCCGTACCCGAAGCTGATCACCTACGTCCGGGATGCCGCTCGCGCGGTCTCCCGGGACCTGGGAGCCGCACGATGACCGAGCGATACGTGGTCGCGATCGATCAGGGCACCACCTCCACCCGCTGCATCGTCTTCGACCGCCGGGGCCAGTTGGTCTCGCTCACCCAGCAGGAGCACAAACAGCACTTCCCGCGGCCCGGCTGGGTCGAGCACGACGCCATGGAGATCTGGCGCAATGTGGAACGGCTGGCGCCCCGGGTGCTGCGCCGGGCCGGGATCACCCTGGACCAGGTGGTCGCGCTCGGCATCGCGAACCAGCGGGAGACCACCGTGCTGTGGGACCGCGGCACCGGCATCCCGGTCGGGCGGGCGATCATCTGGCAGGACACCCGGACCGACGGCCTGGTCCACGAACTCGCCGCCCGGCCCGGGGCGAAGGAGGTGGAGGAACGGTCGGGACTGCCGCTGGCGACGTACTTCTCCGGGCCTCGCCTGAAGTGGGTCCTGGACCACACGCCGGGTCTGCGCGAGCGCGCCGAGCGGGGCGAGGTGCTCTGCGGGACCATGGAGACCTGGCTGATCTGGAACCTCACCGGCGGCCTGCACGTCACCGACGTGACGAACGCGAGCCGGACCATGCTGCTCGACGTGCGCACCCTGGAGTGGTCCCGGGAGTCGCTGGACTTCTTCGGCATCCCGGCCGCGATGCTGCCCGAGGTGCGGCCGTCGATCGGCGTCTTCGGCACCGCCACGGCGGCTTTCCCGGGCGTACGCATCGGGGCCGCGCTCGGCGATCAGCAGGCGGCCCTGTTCGGGCAGACCTGTTTCACGCCGGGCGAGGCCAAGTGCACGTACGGCACCGGTAGCTTCCTGCTGCTCAACACCGGTACCGAGCTGATCCGCTCGGACAACGGGCTGCTCACCACTGTCGCCTATCGGATCGCGGGTGAGCCGGCGGCGTACGCCCTGGAAGGCTCGATCGCGATCACCGGCTCCCTGGTGCAGTGGTTCCGCGACCAGCTCGAACTGATCTCCAGCGCCCCGGAGATCGAGACCTTGGCACGGACCGTCGCCGACAACGGCGGCTGCTACATCGTGCCGGCCTTCTCCGGCCTCTACGCGCCGCACTGGCGCAGCGAGGCGCGCGGCGTGATAGTGGGCCTGACCTCCTACATCACCAAGGGTCATCTGGCCCGCGCGGTGCTGGAGGCGACCGCCTGGCAGACCCGCGAGGTGGTGGACGCGATGAACACGAACTCGGGGCTGGCCCTGCGCACGCTCAAGGTGGACGGCGGGATGACCGCCGACAACCTGCTGATGCAGATGATCGCCAACGTGCTCGACGTCCCGCTGGTCCGGCCGCTCGCCGTGGAGACGGTGTCGCTGGGAGCGGCGTACGCGGCCGGACTCGCCGTCGGGTACTGGCCCGACCTGGACGGGTTGCGCCAGAACTGGCACATCGCGGGGCAGTGGATGCCGGCCATGGACGCCGCGGTGCGCGACCACGAGTACGCGAACTGGCGTCGCGCGGTGGAGCGCACCTTCGACTGGATCCAGCCGGCTGGATAGCTCACTTCGTGGCGCGCCCCGTCAGCTTGTCGCGCAGCCGGTCGACCAGGCCCACACCGGGTCCGACCAGCTTGTGGAACAGCTCGGCGTTCGGCGCGCCCGGGTGCGGGCGGGTCGGCGCCAGCTTCTTCGCGGTCTCCACCTTGCCGGCCAGCTCGACGAGCTTCTCCGCCGGGATGTGCTGGCGCAGCTGCGGGAACTGCTCGGTCTCCTCGTCCTGCACGTGGTCGGCGAGGATCTCCTCCAGCTTGCGCAGCGCCTCGTCGAACTCGGGGCTGGAGACGTCCACGTCCTCGAGCCGCTTCATGGTCTGCTCGAGTTCCTTGTGCTCCTCGACGTCGTGCTCGACGGCCTTGTCGCCGTCCGGCAGGTGGTCGCGCATCGCCGGGTAGATGTACATCTCCTCGGCCACCGCGTGCCGGACCAGTTCGCTGATCGCGGTGTCGGTCAGGTCCCGGCGCACCATCGGGTCCGTCACCGTCCGGATGTTGCCGATCAGGGCGGTGACGTCCCGGTGGTCAGCGATCAGGATGTCGATCACGTCGCCGGAGTGCTGAGGGCTCGTCACGGTTCCTCCAGGAGGTTCGCGCCGCGCACCGTGCGCGGACGCTCCCCCGGCTACCCGGACGCGCCCCGGTTATGCGCGTTCAGTGGGCGGCGATGCCGAGGCGGCTCGGATCGGCCGGGCGGAAGCCCTGGCAGTGCCCGCAGATCAGGTAGTACTTCGCGGCCTTCACCGGGAAGAGGGGGATGAAGAAGAGGGTGAACCTGGTGGACCTCTTGAGGAGCTGCTGCGGCGCCTGCCAGCCACAGATCTCGCAGGTCATCAAGTGGGTGCCGGCCAGGTGGTCCTTCGTGCTGAGCCCGAACAACAGAAACATGTGTTCATGCTTACCCACGAACGCCAGTCGTCATCTATCCGGCTCTGCCGCGTTGAGTTCTACACCGGGGACTCAACGCAGGAGGTGCTCACATCGTGGCTGGACCGAGCCTGGTGATCCGGTTCGGTGCCGGACGGATCACGCTGGCGCTCGACGACGACACGGCGAGCGGGCTGCCGGTGATCTCGCACCGGGACACCACGGCCGACCGCGACACCGCGCCCGCCGAGTTGTCCGGCCTGCTGAGCGAGGTGCTGCGGGACGCGGTGCGCCCGGTGCCCCGCGCGCTCACGGTGGTCCACCCGGTGGGGTGGGACGAGCAGCACCGGACCGCTCTGAGCCGGGCCGCGGCCGCCGCCGGTGTCGGCCGGCCGGCGTTCCTGATCGGCCCGGTCGCGGTCGCGCACGCGGTCGCCACCGGCCTGCGGCGGCGGCGGGCCGCGGCGGTGGTCACGCTCGGCGGGCCGCTCGCGGAGGTGGCGGTCCTGATTCGTACGCGCACCGGGTTCACCCAGCTCGGCGAGGCCTCCGGCGTCCTGGTGCCGCACACCCCGGAGGGCCGCCGCCGCGTCGTCGGGGAACTGCTCACCACGATCGCCACGGCCGGTCTGACCGCCGAACGGCTCGCCGGCGTCTACGTGGTCGGTGACACCGAGCCCGGCGCCCCGCTGGCCGCGGAGATCCAGCGGACCCTCGGGGTGCCGACGTCCGCCCGGCGCGAACTGGAGACCGCCGCGGTCGACGGGGCGCTCACCGCGTACCCCCGCAAGACGCACGGCCTGCGCCGCCGCACCCGGGTCGCGGCAGCCGCGGCGACCGCGCTGATCCTCGCCGCCAGCGGCGGCACCCAGCTGGCCGGCACCCAGCTGGCCGGCGTGCACCTGGGCGGCGTGCGCTGGGGTGGCGGCGCCGATCCGGCCGACGCCCGGTTCGTGGCGGCCACCGCCGCCCCGGCACCGCTGGTGCACGTGCTGGACGCCGACGCCGGGCGCCTGTCCACGCTGAACACCGGCACCGGCCTGACCAGCCCGGCCGCGACCCTGGCGCCCGGCGAGGCCGACTGGTTCCACACCGTCCCGGACGGCCGGACCGCGGTGATCGGCAACGCCGAGGGGATTCTGCTGGTGGACACCGCGGCGCGCCGGGTACGGCACCGGGTCGCCGTGCCGGGTGCGACGGCGACCGCGGTCTCCGCCGACAGCCGGACCGTCTACGTGCTGGCCGGTTCCCCGGCCTCGGTGGTGCCGGTCGACGTCGCCTCCGGTGCCGCCGGCAAGCCGGTCACCGCGGGCCGGCAGGCCGGGCAGATGGTCGCCGGACCCGGCGGCGTGCTCTATGTCCTGGAGCCCGCGGCCCGGCTCGGCATCGTCGACACCGCCGCCGGGACGAGCCGAACCATCGCGCTGCACCGCAGCTCCCGGGAGATCGTGCTGACCCCGGACGGCAAACGCCTCTACGTGGCGGCGGACCGCTGGCTCGGCCCCTACGACACCGGGACCGGCCGGTTGCTCCCACCACTGGAGCTGCCCGGAAAGATCACCGCGCTGGCGGCCACCCCGGACGGGCGCTCGGTCCTGGCGCTCTGCACCACGGCGACCGGCATGGTGGTGGCCGCCGTCGACGTGGCCGGCGGCCGGGTCCGCGCCGAGATCCCGATGCCCGGCGTGGGCAACGCGTGGCGGCTGAGCGCCGCGCCGGGCGGGCAGCGGGCGTACGTCTACGGCAGCGCCGACACCCCGGTGATCGGCTGGATCGACACGGCCGCGGACCGGGCCGGCCCGCCGATCCGGGTCGGTGCCCAGCCGTGGGAGATCGTGCACCGCTCGGACGGCTCCACCGCGTACGTCCTGACCCGGCTCGACGCGAACCGGTCGGCGCTGGTCAGCGTGGACGCGGCGACCGGCACCGCGGGCCGCGTCTTCGACCTGCCCGCCGGACCGGTCGTGATCGCCACCCCGGGCTGAGCGAACTCTCCTCGGCCGAATCCTTCAGTCGCGGGACCGGCGGCCGACAAGTACGCACGACAGTGGCAACGACCTGAGAGGCCGGTAACCAAACGTGCGTAGCTCCGCGGTGTACGACCAGATCCCCGTCGTCAAGGTGACCGGCCAGGGCACCACGACCCTCTCCGCCTTCCACGACGCGCTGGTCAACGCCGATCTCGCCGTCTACAACCTGGTACGACTCTCCAGCGTCATCCCGCCCGGCACCTCGGTCGACGCGACCGGTAAGGCGCCGGTGCCGGTGGGCGCCTGGGGCGACAAGCTGTACTGCGTCTACGCCGAGCAGTACGCCACCCTGCCCGGCGAGCAGGCCTGGGCCGGCATCGGCTGGGTGCAGCGCCTCGACGGCAAGGGTGGCCTGTTCGTCGAGCACGAGGGCACCAGCGAGGGATACGTCACCCAGGCGATCAAGAACAGCCTGCGTGACCTGATCCGCGGCCACGAGGAGGGTTTCACCGACCCCGACTTCGTGGTGCACGGCGTGGTCTGCGAGAGCGACCCGGTCTGCGCCATGGTGATCGCCCCCTACGAGACCGCCACCTGGGTGGGCGCGGCGAACTGATCGACCAGCTCGGCACGAGTGAGCCGCGCGCCCGGTTGGCGGACCGGGCGCGCGGCGGCATTTCCGCCGCGTCCGGTTCCGTGTCGGTCAGGAGGGCCGGGCGCCCGTCAGCCGCGCCGCCGTCCGCTGTTTCAGCGCGAACCCCTGCTTGGCCGCGTCACGCAGCCGGGCCACCAGCGGCGACCGGGACCGCCGCGCCCACGGCACCGGGACCTCGACGGTGCCGTACTTCGCCTTGTACGCATTTCCCCCGACGAAGTCGAACTCGGTCACCCCGTGGTCCTTCGCCCACCGCATCGCGTGCCAGATCAGGCTCTCGTTGGGCCGCAGGTGCTGATCGGCCCGATAGCTGGCGCCACCCCAGAAGTACATCGTCCGGTGGTACCACGGCAGCACTGCCGTCGCGATGCACCGGCCACCCGCGTCACGGGCGCGCAACAACAGGATCCGCCCCGGCCCCTCCAGGTGACGGATCAACGACTCGACTCTTTCCACCGAATAGGTGGGCACCAGATTTTGCTTGGCGAAAACATCCCGCAATTGATCGTGGAATTCACCGGCGAATGCGGGATCGCCGTGCACCTCCTCGATGATGACGCCACTCTTCGCCGCCTTGCGGATGTTGCGCCGGCAGGCACTGGCCATCGCACCGAGGAGCGCGTCCTCGGCGGGGCTCAGATCGATCACCGCGGTGGGCGCGGTCTCCCAGCGCAGGCCGAGGCCGGCCAGGTCGGTCTCGGTCAGGCCGCGGTCGCGGACCTCCAGGTGCGCGCAGCCGAGCTCGTCGAAGGCGAACGGCACGAGCGCTTCGAGGGCAGCCCGCCGCGGCACCTCCGGCCGCAGGTTGAAGCCCATGTAGGACGTGGTCCAGCCGGCCATCGGCGTGCCCAGGATGCGGAGCCCGTACCGCCGGGTGACCAGCCCGGTGAAGTGGCCGACGACGGTGTCGCCGTCGTGCACGGTGGCGAGCACCGGCTCGGCGCGCTGGCTCTCGGCCACGAAGGCGAGCCACTCGGGAGTGTGGAAGATCAGCCGGTCGTGGTAGGTCGCACGATCGGCCCAGAGCCCCGCGGCCGGTTCGGCCCGTCGCAGTCGAAGCATGGTCGGTATCCCCGATCGAATAGGCTCCCCGCCCGGATGGTGCCCACCCGCGCGCGCATTCCACAATGACCCGTTCGGACCAATTCCCTTTCACATGAATAATCCTCGCGTTCCTTATGACAATTGCTACTGCCGTGGCCGGTGAGCATTTGCCATCGTGGGTGCAGAGCCGCGGGGCGCATGGCGCCGTGGCCCTTCGTGGTCGAGGTCGGTGATTGATCGCGATCCACGAGTGGTCGAGATCAAAGGGGGACCATTGCACCCGCCCACGGCGATCAAGAAGCGCCTGAACGAACTGGGGCTGCGCAGCCGGCTCCGGGCGCGTCCCCGGGCACAGGGCCGGATCCTCGCACCCGCGGGGCTGCTCCGCCGGCTCCCGAGCACGCCGGGCCTCTACTTCCCCTTCTACCACGACGTCGCTGCGGAGTACGGCGCCGACCTGCGCCGCCACCTGCGCACCCTCCAGCGGATCGGCCCGATGCTCTCCTGGGACGAGGCCCTGGCCGTGCTGGCCGGCGAGCGCGAGCTGACCGGCCCGATGTTCTGCCTGTCCTTCGACGACGCCCACCTGACCTGGCGCGACGTGGCCGCACCGATCCTGCTGGAGATGCGGGTGCCGGCGATGTTCTTCGTGACCTCCGGCCTGGTCGGCCGGCCCGGCAACCTGACCTGGTCGGACTGCCGGCAGCTGGCCGCGGCCGGCTTCGCGTTCGGCTCGCACACGATCACCCATCAGCGCCTCACCGATCAGGACGACGACACCGCCGAGCGGGAGCTCACCGACTCCAAGCGGGAGATCGAGGACGAGCTCGGGGTGGCCGTCCACGACTTCGCCGCGCCCTACGGCTCGGCCGTCGACTGCGGCGAGCGCGAGGTGGCCATGGCGCGGCGGGCGGGCTACCGCAGCTTCGCCACCACGCTGCGCCCGGCGATGCACCCGGGCGAGTCGCCGATGTGGATCCGGCGGCAGGGCCTGCACCCGGCGTGGCCGATCATGGCGGTCAGGACCCGGGTCCATGACTGACACGCGCATCTACCTCTCCCCGCCGGACGTCAGCGACCTGGAGCGCAAGCTGCTGCTCAAGGCGTTCGACTCGAACTGGGTGGCGCCGGTCGGCCCCGACCTGGACGCCTTCGAGGAGCAGGTCGCCGAGTTGGTCGGCGTGCGGCACGCGGTGGCGCTGAGCAGCGGCACCGCGGCCCTGCACCTGGCCCTGATCGCCGCCGGGGTGCGGCGCGGCGACACCGTGCTGGTGCCCTCGTTCACGTTCGCCGCCAGCGCCAACGCGGTGACCTACCTGGGCGCCCGGCCGGTCTTCGTGGACTCCACGCCGGACAGCTGGAACGTCGATCCCGCCCTGGTGGCCGAGGAGCTGCGGGTCCGGGCCGAGCAGGGCCGGCTGCCCCGCGCGGTGATCGCCGTGGACATGTACGGGCAGTGTGCCGACTACGACCCGCTGCTGACCGCCTGCGACCGCTATGGCGTGCCGCTGATCGAGGATGCCGCGGAGGCCCTGGGCGCGACCTACCGGGGCCGGCCCGCGGGCTCGTTCGGGCTGGCCGGCGTGCTGTCGTTCAACGGCAACAAGATCATCACTACCGGTGGCGGCGGGATGCTTGTCACCGACGACGACCGGATCGCGCGGCAGGCCCGGCACCTGGCCACCCAGGCCCGCGAGCCGGTGCCGCACTACGAGCACCGCACGGTCGGCTACAACTACCGGCTCAGCAACCTGCTGGCCGCGGTCGGCCGTGGCCAGCTGCAACGGCTCGGCCAGATGATCGCGGCCCGGCGTGAGACGTTCCACCACTACCGCGACGCGCTCGGCGACCTGCCCGGCCTGACCTTCATGCCGATCGCCGGGTACGGCACACCCAACCACTGGCTCACCTGCGTGCTCGTCGACGAGGGCCGCGACCGGATCATCGCCGGGCTCGCCGGGCAGGACATCGAGGCCCGCCCCGCCTGGAAACCGATGCACCTGCAGCCGGTCTACCAGGACTGCGAGAGGCGTGGCGGCGACGTCGCCGGCGACCTGTTCCACCGCGGGCTCTGCCTGCCCAGCGGTTCCGCCCTGACCGCGCGGGACCGGGAACGCGTGGTCACCGCCGTCCGAGCCGCACTGTCGAAGGGCTGAGGGTCGCGATGCACATCGTCTACATCCACCAGTACTACTGCAATCCACGGATGGCCGGCGGCATCCGCTCCTACGAGCAGGCCCGCAGGCTCGTCGCGCGCGGCCACACCGTGGACGTGATCACCACCGACATCACCCCCGGCTCCCGGGACCTGGGCTGGCGGGTCACCGAGGACGAGGGTGTCCGGGTCCACTGGTTCCGCGTGCCGTACTCGAACAACATGTCCTATGCCCGGCGGCTGCGCGCCTTCGCCGAGTTCATGCTCCTCGCCGCCGCCCGGGCGGCCCGGCTCAAGGCCGATCTGGTCTTCGCCACCAGCACCCCGCTGACCGTCGCCGTGCCCGGCGTGATCGCGGCCCGGCTGCGCCGGGTGCCGTTCGTCTTCGAGGTCCGTGACCTCTGGCCCGAGGTGCCGATCGAGATGGGCGCGCTGCGCAACCCGGTGGCCCGCCGGCTGGCCGGCGCGCTGGCGAGCTTCGCCTACCGCAACGCCGCCGAGGTCGTCGCGCTCTCACCGGGGATGGCCGCCGGCGTCACCGCGCGGCGCCCGGCGACCCGCACCACCGTCATCCCGAACGCCGCCGACCTGGACCTGTTCGCCGTCGACCCGGCGGCGGTGGCCGCGTTCCGGGCCCGGCACGACTGGCTCGGCGACCGGCCGCTGATCGTCTACACCGGCGCGCTCGGCGCGGTCAACGGCGTGGAATACG
Organism: Actinoplanes sp. DH11; assembly: GCF_020873875.1. Lineage (GTDB taxonomy): Bacteria > Actinomycetota > Actinomycetes > Mycobacteriales > Micromonosporaceae > Actinoplanes. Next base: position 231,412 of record NZ_JAHWGU010000009.1, on the reverse strand, counting down.
TCGTGCGGGCCGCCGCCCGGATGCGCGAGCTCGACCCCGACGTCCGGGTGCTGATCGTCGGGCACGGCAAGGAGTGGGAGCCGACGAAGGCCCTCGCGGCACAGCTCGGCCTGCTCGGCGGCGTGGTGCACATGTGGGAGAAGGTGCCGAAATCCGAGCTGCCGGTGATCCTCGGCGCGGCCACCATGTCGACGAGCTTCGTCCGGCCGATCCGCGGCCTCTGGGACAACTCGGCCAACAAGTTCTTCGACGCGCTCGCCGCGTCCCGGCCAATCGCGATCAACTACGGCGGGTGGCAGGCCGACCTGCTCACCGCGACCGGCGCCGGGCTGGTGCTCGACCCGGAGGACATCGCCACCGCGGCCGAGCTGCTGGTCAAGCACGTGCGTGACGAGGTGTGGCTGGAGCAGGCCCGGGCGGCGGCGCACCAGCTCGCGGTGGAGCAGTTCTCCCGGGACCTGCTCTTCGACCGCTTCGAGGCGGTCCTGAACCGGGCCGGCGGAAAACGCCCGGCGCTCACCCAGCAGTCCTGACGATCGGGGGAAACGTGGAACTGCGTGCCTATGTGCGGGCCTGCCGGCGTCGATGGCTCTGGTTGCTGGTGCCGGTCCTGGCCGCCGCCGGCATCGCGGCCGGTGCGACACTGGCCGGCCCGCCGGCGTACCGGTCCTCGATGATCGTCTTCGTGACCGGCGGCAACGGCGACCCGGACGCCGACGCCCGCCGCCTCAACTCCTACATCGCGCTGCTCACCGGGCCCCGGGTGGCGCAGGGCGTGGTCGACCGGCTCGGCACCGCGGTGACGGCCGACGAGGTGCAGAAGAGCCTTTCCGCGCAGGTCCGGGAGGGCACCGACCTGCTCCAGATCTCGGCGACCGGCCCGGAGGCCGAACGCAGCCGGCAGGTCGTCACCACCGCCGCCGCGGTGCTGGTCAGCCTGGCCCGGGAGATCGGCACGAGCAGCGACGACGGCCCGGCGCCGGCGATCTCGATCGTGCAGGACGCGGTCACCGTCGAGGACCCGGACAACCTGCTGCGCAACATCGGCTTCGCCGCCGTGCTGGGCCTGCTGATCGGTGCGACAGCGGTGGCGGTCCGGGAGGCGACCGCGAAGACGGTCGCCGAGGAGGACGACCTGCGCCGGCTCGGCCTCGGCACGGTCGGCACCATCTCGATCGGCAACCGGCCGGGCCGGGCCGGCAACCCGGACCAGGCGCTGGCCGAGGCGTTCCGCCGGCTGCGCAGCCTGCTGCCGGACCTGACCGACCCGCACCGCGGCGCCGGGCGCGGCCGGTCGGTGCTGCTCACCGGTTCCAGCCGGAAGGAGGGCACCACGGCGGTGACCTGCGGGCTGGCCATAGCGATGGCCGAGACGGGGGCGCGGGTCGCCGTGGTCGACGCCAACCTGCGCACGCCCGGCCTGGGGCGTTACCTCGACCTGGAGACCTCCCGCGGGCTGGCCGAGGTGCTCACCGGCGACGCCCGGATGCCCGACGTGCTGCAGAGCTCGCTCGGCGGCCGGGTCACCGTGCTGCCGGCCGGGGAACACGCGCCCGACCCCGGCGAGATCCTCGCCTCGCCGCGGCTGAGCGCCACCGTGCGCACTCTCACCGAACGCTTCGACATCGTGCTCGTCGACTCGCCGGCCCTGCACGGTGTGGCCGACGCCGCGGTGCTCAGCCAGGTCACCGACAGCGCCCTGCTGGTGGTCCGGGCCAACCGCACCCGCGCCGCCGACGTGCAGAAGTCGATGGATCTGCTGCAGCGGGTCGGCGGCCGGCTGGCCGGCGCGGTGCTCAACGCGCTGCCGCGCAAGCTGCCCACCGGCAAGGACTGGCACGAGGTGGTGGCCGAGGTGCAGCCCGGCCTGGACAGCATCGGCCTGCTCGCCGAGCCGGAGACCACGACGCGGCCGAGCCGGATGGACGACACGTTCGTCTCGCTGCCGCCGGTCGGCCGGGCGCGCGGCCGGGCCCGGGTGGTGCAGCCCGCGATCGGTGAGGCCGCGGAGCCGCCGGCACCGGCCAAGCCGGTCCAGCCGGCCAAACCCGCCGATTCGGCCGAATCGGCCCCGCCTCGGGGCTGGGCGCCCGTCTTCACGACCGAGCCGCAGCTGCCGGCCCAGCGCAACCCGGACGAGGAGCCACGTCCCGGTGAGTGAGGTCCAGGTCCACCGGACACGGACCGGGTCGCCCGGTCCGCCGCGGGGCGCCCGGCAGCTGGTCTGGCTCGCCGGGATGCTGCGCGAGCCGTACGTCCAGTTGCTCGCCTCGCAGGTGCTGACCGGCGCCGTCGCGATGGCCGCCAACATCCTGATGGTCCGCTCGCTGACACCCACCCACCGCGGCGAGGTCGCGCTGATGCTCCAGGTGGTCTACCTGGCCACCCAGGTGCTGCTGCTCGGCACCGAGCGCAGCTTCGTGGCGGGGTACCACAACGTGTCGCCGGCGCCCGCGGTCCGGGCCTACGGCCGTCTGCTGCTGGTGCCGGCACTGCTGTTCCTCGGCGGCGCGGTGCTGTACGCGCTTGTCGCGCCGCACCGGCTCAGCCCCGGCCCGATGGTCGTCGGCATGCTCGCGTGGTACGCGCTGATCGAGGCGGCCGGCCTGGCCACCCGCTCGATCGCGATCGCGGTGGGCCGGGTCCGCGACTTCCTGCTGTGCCGGGTGATCGAGGCGTTGCTGTTGCTCGGCGCGCTGGTCGGCCTCTACCTGGTGGGTGCGGCCAGCCCGGCCACCTGGTTCCTGGCCTACCTGCTGGCCGGTGCCGCGCCGACCGTGATCTACGTGCTGATCTGGCTGCGGCTGCCGGTGTCCGAGACGGACACCCCGATCACGCCGGGGCAGAACCGCCTGGTCCGGCGGGAGGGGCTGGCCCTCTTCCCGGCCGCCCTGTCGAACATGGCGATGCTGCGGGTGGACCGCCTGGTCATCCCGGCGCTGGCGTCGACCGCAGCGCTGGGTCTCTACGCCTCGGTCGCCACGATGACCGAGCTGCTGGCGTGGCCGGTGCGGGCGTACGCGGACTCGCGCCTCGGGCGCTGGCGGGCCGCTGACCTCAAGGGTGATCTGCGGTCGAAGCCGATCGTGGTGGCCGTGTCCCTCTATGTGCTGGTGGTGGTGCCGCTGGTGGCCGGTGGCCTCTACCTGCTGATCGAGCCGCTGTTCGGCCACCACTACGCGCCGGCCAAGTCGATCGTGCTGCCGCTGGTGGTCGCCGCCGGCCTCTACGCGGTGTCCCGGGTCAGCCTGGGCCTGCTGATCGCCAAGGGGCACGGCGGTCTGGTGTCGGCCGCGGAGATCACCGGTTTCGTGGTCAGCTTCGCGACGTACCTGCTGCTCATCCCGAAGATCGGTATCCTCGGCGCGGCCTACGGCTCGCTGCTCGGCTACGGCTGCTGCCTGCTCTTCGCCCTGATCGCCTCCCGGGTGGTCCGGGACCGCCCGCCGGCGACGGACCGGGCATGACCAGGCATGCCTTCTTCGCCCCGGGACTCGTGCTGGTCCTGGTGACGATCGGCGGCCGGTACACGCTGGACCGTGCCGGTCTGCTCGAACTGGCCTGGGTGGACCTGCGGGTGATCGGCCTGATCATCGCGCTGGTGCTGCTCGCCGTCGATCTGGCACGCCGCCCGCACCGCCTGTCCGCCACGTCCGGTCCGGGCAGGCGGGAGGGTTGGCTGGTGGCCGCGGTCCTGTTCTTCCTCTTCCAGATCGGCTCGGCGCTGTGGGCGCCGCCCGCTTCCCGGGTCGGGCCGCAGACCCTCGACCTGGTCCTGCTGGGCGTCCTGGTGCTGGCCTTCTACGTGTACGCGGTGGGCGACCCGGAACCCGTCATCAAGGCCACGTTCGGGCTGATGTTCGCGGCCGCGATCGTCTTCGCCCTCCAGGCCCTGCTGATCAGCGGGCCGGGCGAGCAGGGCCGGTACTCCGCGTTCGGCGGCGGCCCGAACGTCTTCGTCCGGATCCAGATCCTCGGCGTGATCAGCGCGGTGGCGCTCTTCCTGATCACCGGCCGGTTGCTGCCGCTGCTGGTGACGCCGTTGTTCCTGCTCGCCGCGGTGCTCTCCGGTTCCCGGGCCGGTCTGCTGGCCGGTGCCGCGGTCGGCGCGTACGCCCTGCTCAAGCTGCGTCACCGGCTGCGGGCCGGTCCGGTCGTGGCGGCAGTGGTGCTGCTCGCCGGGGTGATCGCCGGACTGTGGGCGTTCGCGCCACCCGAGTTCACCAGTCTCTTCCAGGAACGGTTCGTCGAGCAGACCGTCCAGGAGCAGTACCTGTCCGACCGCACCTCGATCTGGGCGGCCGCCTGGAACCTCTTCCTGGCGCGCCCGATCGCCGGCGCCGGGCTGGACGGCTTCTACGGCGTGATCGGGGTGAACCAGATGGTGGAGTACCCGCACAACTACGTCCTCGGGGTGGCAGCCGAGGGGGGCCTGATCGGTCTCGGCCTGCTCGCCACCTCGATCGTGCTCTGGACCCGCCTGGTCCACGGCGGCGGCGCCCGCCCCCAGCTCACCGGCCTGGCCGTGGCCTCGGCCGTCTTCGTCGCGCTGAGCAGCCTCTTCTCCGGCGACTACTACGACTCCCGGCTCGCCTGGATCTTCGCGGCCCTCGCCGCGGCGGCCGCCCTGCCCCGCGTCCCGCAACCGGGTCACGAGGTCGAACCGCTCGCCGGCCGGCGAGAGCCGGTGCCCCGATGAACCCGCCGAAACGCCTGAGCCGGCGTTCGCTGCTGCTGCTCGGCGCGGGCGCGCTGGCCGTGGCCGGCACCGCGGCCGCGCACACCGCCGTCCGCGACTCCGACGTGCCGGAGGTGCTGGACCCGATGCCCGGGGCGGCACCCTCCCGGCAGGACCGGCTGAAGGTGAAACCGGTGTCGCACTGGACCGCTCTGTACCAGAAGAGCTGGGACTTCCAGTACCGGGAGGGCCTGCCGCTGAGCCGTTCGGCGGACAGCCGCGACCACTACGACCTGGCCTACGACATCGACTCCCTGGTGGCGATGTTCCGCGCCACCGACCAGCGCCGCTACCTGGACCGGGCACTGACGTTCACCGAGAACGTGGTGGCCGTCGCCAAACCGTCGGCGTCGCTGCCGAGAAGCGGGTTCGGGGACCGCTACCAGGGCTGGGCGTCGAGCAAGTCCGGTGAGGGCGGCGACGAGGTCCCGCTCTACGAGAGCTACTTCTGGCGGTACGGCACGACGCTGCTGACGGCGATCCGGGACAGCCCGGGCGTCTGGGGTGACGCCGGCTACCGGGCCCGGTACGACCGGCTGCTGGGTTTCGCCGAGACCGACATCTTCGAGAAGTGGTTCACCCGGGGCGCCGACGACAACATCTACCGGGAGCGCACGCACATGGCCGCGCACTGGGCCCTGATCGCGCTCAACCTGTCCCGGCTCACCGGTGACGCCGGGCGCAAGTCGCGGTACTCGACCGTCCACGACACCATCGCGAACCGGCTGCGGGCCCAGCTCCGCCGCAACCCGGCCGAGCCGACGGCCTACTTCTGGAGCGACGTGTGGGACTCGGCGAAACGGCCGGGGCAGGACGTCGGGCACGGCAACGGCGTCATCGCGTACGTCGTGGAGGCTCGTGATCGCGGCAGCGCCTGGACCGACGCGGACATGGCCGCGTTCGCCGCCCTGCTCACCAAGGTCGCCTGGCCGGGCGGCACCACCTACCGCGCCTATGTGGACGGCACCGGCACCGACAACGGCTGGTTCGCCGACGGCTTCGTCAAACTCGGCCGCTACGACCCGGCGGTGCAGCTGCGACTGGAGAAACACCGGGTCGTCAACGACCAGTTCGTCGCGAACATGGCGCTCAACGCCCGCGTGCTGCGGGCGTGAGCGCGGAAGGAGACACCCATGACGGCATCCTTGCTGGAGCCATCGGCCCGCGAGTGGAAGGAGACGTTGCAGCACGTCGGCCACGACATGTACCACGTGCCGGAGTACGTCGTCCTCGACGCCCGGCTCTACGGTGGCGCGCCGGCCGCGTTCTGCTTCGAGCAGGACGGGCACCGGCTGCTGATCCCGTTGATCGTGCGGTCCGTGCCGGGTTCGGAGCTGCGCGACGCGATCTCGCCGTACGGCTACCCGGGGCCGGTCAGTGACGCGGCGCCGGAGGACACCGCGTTCTGGGAGCGGGCGTGCGCCGCTTTCGTGGCGACGCTGCACGCCGAGGGCATCGTCTCGGCCTTCGTCCGGATGCACCCGCTGCTCGGTGCGCCGGTGCCGGCGATGCGGCAGGCCGGCACGGTGGTCCACCACGGCGAGACCGTGTCGATGGACCTGACGGTGAGCCTGGAGGAGATGTGGGGCCAGACCCGCAGCGACCACCGCAACCACATCAACCGGGCCCGCCGCGCCGGCACCCGGGTGATCTTCGACGACTGGGACCGGCTCGGCGAATGGGTCGAGGTCTACCACGACAACATGCGCCGGGTCGGTGCGGGCGACTACTACTTCTTCACCCGGGAGCACCTGGCGGCCCTGCACGACGCGGTCGGCGACCGGATGCACCTGGCGGTGGCGCTGGAGGGCGACGAGGTGGTCGGCGGCAACACCTTCTTCGAGTACGACGGCATCGCCACCGGTTACGTGTCGTCGACGCGCCGGGCGCCGAAACGGTACGCCGACGAGATGCTCTACGACGAGGTGCGGCGGTGGTGCAAGGAGCGCGGTGACGAGGTGTTCCACCTGGGCGGCGGCAAGGGTGGCAGCAACGACTCGCTGTTCTCCTACAAGGCGGGCTTCTCGCCGCGCCGGCACCCGTTCCACACCTGGCGGGTGATCGCCAGCCCGGCGGCCTACCGGGCGCTGGTGCGCGAGCACCGGCCGCAGGCCGACCCGGACGACGTGACCGCCATGTTCCCCGCCTACCGTTAGGAGAGCCATGCGCATCACCTGCGTCGGCGGCGGACCCGCCGGCCTCTACTTCTCGGTGCTGGCGAAACTGGCCGACCCGGCCAACGAGGTCACCGTGCTGGAACGCAACCCCAAAGGCGTGACCTGGGGCTGGGGCGTGGTCTTCTGGGACGACCTGCTGGACGACCTGTTCCGGTACGACCCGGTCAGCGCGGAACGGATCTGGGAGTCGGCCCGCAAATGGGACGAGTACGAGGTCCGCGCCACCGGCAAACCCGTCACCCACCTGGCCGGGTACGGGTTCAGTCTGGGCCGGCACCGGCTGCTCGAGATCCTCGCCGAGCGGGCCGCCGAGCTGGGCGTGAACGTCAGCTACTCCGACGAGCTCAGCGACCTGGCCGCGCTGCCGCCGGCCGACCTGGTGGTGGCGTGCGACGGCGCCCGCAGCCGGGTCCGGGAGGCGCACGCCGGACATTTCGGTGCCGAGGTCGAGGTCGCTGCCAACAAGTACATCTGGCTCGGCACGCCGCACGTCTTCGACACGTTCACGTTCGGGTTCGAGCGGACCGAGGCCGGCTGGATCTGGTACCACGCCTATCCGTTCGACGACACGACGAGCACGTTCATCGTGGAGTGCCAGCCGTCGACGTGGGCCGCGCTGGGCTTCGACACGCTCGACGGACGGGCCGGCTCCGCCCGGCTCCAGGAGATCTTCGCCGACCACCTGCACGGGGCGCCGCTGATCGACCAGCGGGCCGAGATCGGCGGCACCGGCTGGCTGAACTTCCGCCGGGTCACCGCGCAGCGCTGGGACCACGGCAACGTCGTGCTGATGGGGGACGCGGCGCACACCACGCACTTCGCCATCGGCTCGGGGACGAAGCTGGCGATGCAGGACGCGATGGCGCTGGCGGACGCCGTCGCCGGGGCGTCCGGTGAGGGTCTTCCGGTGGCGCTGGAACGCTACGAGCACCGCCGCAAGGCGGCAATGGCGCCGCTGCAGAAGGCGGCGCGGGCGAGCAGCGCCTGGTTCGAGCGCCTCCCCGAGTACGCCGACCTGCCGGCCAAACGATTCTCGTACGCGCTGTCCGACCGGCGCGGCGAGTACCCGGCGTGGCGATATCTGCTGCACATGTCGACGCAGAGCCCGCTGCCCCGCACCATGTTGCGGTGGACGCTGAGCGCCCGCCGGTGGAGCCGCGCCCGCAGACGGCCGGTCACCGCCGGCCCGATGATCACCAATACCGCCTGACCGGTAACACCGAGGGGATGACCGATGGCCGAAGGCGCCCTGCTGGAACCCGGCGACACGGCGTGGGCTGATGCCCTCGATCGTGCCCGCCACGACGTCTACCACCTGCCCGACTACGTCGCACTCGACGCACAGCTCGTCGGCGGCACCCCCGCCGCGTTCCGGTACGACGAAGCCGACCACATGATGCTCGTTCCGCTGGTGCTGCGGACCATCCCGGGCACCGGGCTGCGGGACGCCGTGTCCCCGTACGGCTATCCGGGTCCGGTCAGTGACCTGGCGCCGACCAACACCGCGTTCTGGGCGCGCGCCGCGAAAGCCATGGTGGAGTTGCTGCGCTGCCACGACGCGATCACCGCGTTCGTGCGCCTGCACCCGCTGCTGCCGGTGCCGGCCGTGTCCCTGGAACGGGTCGGCACGGTCGTCCGGCACGGCGAGACGGTCGGCATCGACCTGACGCTCTCCCCCGAGCAGATGTGGAGTGAGACGCACCGGACCCACCGCAACCAGATCAACAAGTCGAAGCGGGCCGGGGTGCGGGTCGAGTTCGACGACTGGAGCCTGCTCGACGAGTGGATCGGCACCTACCACGCCACGATGCGCCGGGTCGGTGCCACCGACTTCTACTTCTTCGACCGCGACCACTTCCACCGGCTGCGGGACGCGCTCGGCGATCACCTGCACCTCGCGGTGGCCCGGCACGACGACGGGGTGCTCGGCGGCAACTTGTTCTTCGAGCACCAGGGCATCATGCACACCCACCTGCAGGCCACCCGGGACGGGCAGATCTGGTGGGCGGACAAGCTGCTCTACCACGAGGTGCGGCTGTGGGGCCGGGACCGCGGCAACCAGGTGTTCCACATCGGCGGCGGGCTGGGCGGGTCGGACGACTCGCTGTTCCGTTACAAGGCGGCGTTCGGGTCGCTCCGGCAGGACTTCCACACCTGGCGGGTGATCACCGATCCGATCGCGTTCGAGAAACTGGCCGGGCCGATCACACCCGAGTCGCTGACGGGACGGTTCCCGCCGTACCGCTGAAGCTCTCCACCAGCCCGGCCAGGACGTCGCGGGTCCGGTTCAGCTCGGTGATCTGGACCTGGACCCGCTCCAGTTCCTCGGCGAGCCGGGCCGCCAGCCACGGCGTGCGGATCGACGCGTCGGCGACGCAGGGCAGCACCTCGCGGATGGTGGCGCTGGTCAGCCCGGCGGCCAGCAGCGAGCGGATCAGCCGCACCCGCTCGACCGCGCCCGCCGGGTAGCCGCGCTGGCCGCCGGCGCTGCGCTCGCTGGTGAGCAGGCCCTGCTCCTCGTAGTAGCGCAGCGACCGGGCACTGGCACCCGTCGCCGCGGCAAGGTCACCGATCCGCATCCGTCCCCCTGTCTTGCCGCTCTGTCTCGCCGACCTGTCTCGCCGGTCTGTCTTGCCGCGCTGTCTCGCCGGTCTGTCTTGCCGGTCTGTCTTGCCGGTCTGTCTTGCCGGTCACAAAGGCTTGAAGCTGACATCGGTGTCAAGTCTTAGCGTGACGGCATGACGCTGACAAGCCCTCTCACGCTCGGCGGATTCACGCTCCCGAATCGCTTCGTGATGGCGCCGATGACCCGGTTCCGCTCCCCCGGCGGCGTGCCCACCCCCGAAGTGGCGGAATACTACCGCCGCCGGGCCGAGAACGACGTCGGCCTGATCATCACCGAGGGCACCCTGATCGGGCACCCGAGCGCAAGCCACGAGACCACCGTGCCCCGGATGACCGCGGGCGCCGCCGAGGCGGGCTGGCGCCTGGTCACCGACGCCGTGCACACCGCCGGCGGCCGGATCGCCGCGCAACTCTGGCACCTCGGCAGCGAACGCTCCCCCGTCGACGGTCTGGCCTCGTGGACCCCGTCGACCATGACGCTGTCCGATATCGACACCATCGTCGAGGCGTTCGCCGAGTCTGCCCGGGTGGCGGTCCGGGCCGGTTTCGACGCCGTCGAGATCCATGCCGCGCACGGGTACCTGCTCGACGAGTTCCTCTGGCCGGTCACCAACCAGCGCACCGACGCGTTCGGCGGCACGCCGGCACGCCGGGCGGCCTTCCCGGCCGCGGTGGTGGGCGCGGTCCGTGCGCAACTGCCCGCCACGATGCCTTTGATCGTACGGTTCTCGCAGTTCAAGGAACGCGACTACCGCGCACGGATCGCCCGGTCACCGGCCGGGCTCGCCGCCCTGCTGGAACCTCTGGCAACGGCCGGCGCGGACGTCCTGCACGCCTCGCAGCGCCGCTTCTGGGAACCCGCCTTCGACGGCTCCCCGCTCAACCTGGCCGGCTGGGCGCGGCGGATCACCGGGCTGCCGACGATCACCGTCGGTTCGGTGGCGCTGGACCACGAGATCTCCCACCGCGAGCGCCTCCTGACCGGTCTCGATCAGGGCGAGTTCGACCTGGTGGCGCTCGGCCGGATCCTGCTGGCGAACCCGGCCTGGGTGCGGCTGGCCCTGTCCGGCCGGTCCGCCGAGAGCCACCCGTACGAGAAGTCGCACGAACTCGCCTACCTCTGACGGTCATTCCGGACCAGTTCCGCCGGGGACCGGCTGCTCCGCCGGGGACCGGCCGCTCCGCCGGGGACCGGCCGCTCCGCCGGGGACCGGCCGCTCCGCCGGGGACCGGCTGCTTCGCCGGGGACCGGCCGCGGGTCGGCGGCCGGTCGCCGGCGGATTCTCAGCGGCGCATGACACCGTGCGGGTCGAGGACGTACTTGCGGGCGGCGCCCTGGTCGAACTCCTGGTACCCCTGCGGCGCCTCGTCCAGGGAGATGGCCTTGGCGTTGACGTTCTTCGCGATCTGCACCCGGTCGTGCAGGATCGCCATCATCAGGCCGTGGTTGTACTTCATCACCGGGCACTGACCGGTCACGAACGAGTGCGACTTCGCCCAGCCCAGCCCGAGCCGCAGGGACAGCGAGCCGACCTTCGCGTCGTCGTCGACACCGCCCGGGTCACCGGTGACGTAGAGGCCGGGCACGCCGATCGCGCCGCCGGCCCGGGTCAGGTCCATCAGCGAGTTCAGCACCGTCGCGGGCTTCTCCACGCCGGCGTCCCGGCCGTGCCCGCGCGCCTCGAACCCGACCGCGTCGACGGCCGAGTCCACCAGCGGCTGGCCGATCGCCGGCGCGGCCCGGCCCAGCAGCTGCTGCACCTGCTCCACCGGGTCGCCGTTCGCCACGTTGATCGTCTCGCAGCCGAAGCTGCGGGCCTGCGCGAGACGTTCGTCGTTGAGGTCGCCGACGATGACCACCGCGGCACCGAGCAGGAACGCCGACGTGGCCGCGGCCAGGCCGACCGGACCGGCACCGGCGATGTACACCGTGGACCCGGTCGTCACGCCCGCACTCACACAACCGTGGTAGCCGGTCGGGAAGATGTCGCTGAGCATGGCCAGATCCAGCGCTTTCTCCAGCGCCTGGTCCCGGTCGGGGAACTTGAGCAGGTTCCAGTCGGCGTACGGCACCATCACGTACTCCGCCTGCCCGCCAACCCAGCCGCCCATGTCGACGTACCCGTACGCCGACCCCGGCCGGTCCGGGTTCACGTTGAGACAGACCCCGGTCTTGCGTTCCTTGCAGTTGCGGCACCTGCCGCAGGAGATGTTGAACGGCACCGACACCACGTCACCGACCCGGATGAACTCCACGTCCGGCCCGACGTCGATCACCTCACCGGTGATCTCATGACCGAGGACCAGGCCTTCCGGCGCGGTGGTACGCCCACGCACCATGTGCTGGTCGCTGCCGCAGATGTTGGTCGCCACCGTCTTCAGGATCGCGCCGTGCGGGGTACGCCGCCCGACGTTCATCTTGTTGACGCCAGGCCCGTCCTTCATCTCGTAACTCGGATAGTCGATGTCACGTACCTCGACCCGTCCCGCACCCTGATAGACAACCGCTCTGTTGCCTGACATGTCGCGCCTCCAGCGTGTCGTATCGTCTCCCGACGCCGTCACCGCCATATTTCTCGGCACGTGACCGGAACAGAACCGTCAGTAGTCGCGGATGACGCATACACCCCCGTCGTCAGGCACGGCCCGCTTCGAACACGGCCGCCAGGTGCGGCGCCCCCCACGCCGGAAATCGGCCCGCTCCACCGGTTCCAGCCGCACCTGCCGGGCCCCGGACCCCGGAACCGGCCGCAGCCCGGTCCAGTGGTCACCGGTGAGCAGCCACGCCACCTGCCCGGCAAGCACGCCACCGTCCCGGTCCCGCCCGGTGGCCAGGGCGGAGAGGCTACCGCGCATCTGCGTACGGGTCCGCCCGACCAGGTGCGTCGAAGAGGGACAGTTCCAAAGTCCCGCCAGCAAGGGTGAAGAGGCTGGCACCCCGAATCCCGGAAACACTGAACAGCCCTCGCAGCACCCGGCCCGGCACCGCGGTCTCCAGCCGGACAGCCGCCACCGGCGCAGCCAGAACCACCACATCAGCCAGCAACGATTCCCCACCGCTCCCCGCGCCGCGGCCCGCACCCCCGCTCCCAGCGCCGCCGCTCCCCGCGCCGCCGCGGTGCTTGCCGCCGTTTCCAGCCCCGCCGTCGTAACTGCCGACACCGGCGCGGCCCTCGCTGCTACCGATACCGGCGCCGCCGTCGCTGCTCCATCCGGTGCGGCTCCGGGCTCCCTCGACCTACCAGCCAGTTCCTCGTCGATCAGTCCGGCGGGATCGTCACACTCGCCTGCTCAACAAGCGCAGCCATCTCCGCATGACTCAGCACAACCCGCCGGGTGGTCACAGCACACCCCTGCCCGCCCACTCGCGCACCGCCAGCACCAGCACCAGCACCAGCACCAGCACCAGCACCAGATGATCAGTCTCGCGCCGCCACTCGCAGCAGGCAAGCGAGCGACACCACGCGGAGTGAGCGACCGATGACGTAACGAGCGTTCAGTGACGGCACCCGGCAACGACAACCGGGGGTGATCATGCTGAAGGCGGCCACCGCGATCCTCCGGACTGCCTAGAAATCGCGAAGGCGGGTCTGACGGTGGCCGCAGCACCAGTGTGGACCCGTTTCCGGCGCCGCGCGAGCACCCGTTCGAGGCCGCTCCGCGAACGGGTGACGCCCCCAACCTCACGCCTGCGGATCGACCAACGCAGGCACCACCTCTATCCCAGACCTCGACCAGATCACCCCGGCGCCCATCACGCACGTCAGCCACATCAGCCCGGCGCCGCTCGTGCGAGATGTTGATCTGCTAGCCCTGCTTTCCGCAGGTCGGTGATCGTCAGCACCATTCCAGCGGATCGACGTCGAGTAGGTCGAGGAGTTCGTGTTGCAGGGGTGTGGGTAGCGGGATGGTGGGCGGGTTGCCGCCGATGGCGGGGATGAGTCTCATGCCGGCGAGGGCTTGCAGGATCAGCCGGGTGGTCGGGATCGCGGGGCGGCCGGCGTAGAGACCGGCGACGGTGGTCCGGCCTTGGGCGCGTAGCGCGGCTCTGACCTGGCGTTCGATGAGGCTGAAGATGAGCAGGGCGAGACAGATCACGGTGATCATGGCGGTGATCCGGCGGTTGTTCTTCAGGTAGATCGCGGCAACAGCCAGGGGGCCTTTGAACGCCGAGTAGCGGCGTTCGACGGCTTCCTGGCCTTTGTAGTGCAGCAGCACCTGGGTGGCGTCGGCCTCGCCGGGATCGAGGTTGGTCAGTAGCGCGTACCAGCCGTCGGTGGCCGCTTCGGCATCGATTACCGCCTGGTCGAAACGCCAGTGCAAGGTGGGTTTGCCGGTGTCCGGGTCGGTGCCGGTGGTGGCCTGCAGGTAGGCGCCGACGCGGCGGGCCTTGCCGATCATCGCCAGGCGGGCCTCGACCGCTGCCGCATCCGGGTAGTGCCGCGAGCCCAGGGCCCGGCTCAGCCGGGCCAGGTCGTCGCGGGCCCGGTCCAGTTTCTGGGCCCGCGCGGTGGCCGCGGCCTGGGCGCGGGCACTGGAATGCACGAACACCCGGCGCAGTGACAGCACCAGACCCTTCTTGCGCGGCACGGCCAGGTCCATGGTGTCCTCCCAGACGTGCCATGTGCCCCGCTTGTCCGGGTCTTTGCCGTGGTCACGGGCGGCGACGTAGTCGACCCGGGTGGCCTGGCCCAGATCCAGGCCGGCCAAAGCCGTAGCCGGCACATACAGCTTCGACGCCGGCGCCACGAACCGGACCTGCTCGGCCTGCATCGTGGCCAGATTCTCGTACGACACCAGCTTCGAGTCCCCGACGATCAACAACCGGCGTTCGGTAGCGATTTTCTGCAACGACTTCATCATCGGCACCACCTGAGCGACTTCGCCGGCACCGCCGTCATACGCGCGATGAAACACCGGCACCCCACCGTCCGCGGTCACCGCGATCCCGGTCTGGACCTGTTTCAAGTCCGGGCGCCGGTCCTTGGGATGACCGAACTTCGGCGCCGGATACCCCTGCTCGGGGTGCTCGTACTCGCCGTGCACCGAGATCGAGGTCATGTCCCAATGCAGGCGCGACACATCGATCCCGAACGCCTCGATCGCGGCCGCACCCACCGACCCGGCGATCGCGTCGACCCGCTTGGCGATCGCGTCCAGCGCCCGGCCGACCCGATCATCGTTGAGCTGTTCCGGGCGCACGCCGAAAACTTCCTCGACCGCGTACCCGCCCGCCCAGTCCTGCACCCGCACCAACGGTTCCGGCGAGGTCAACCGGTTCGCGACCAACGCCTCGACAACCTGACCGTGCGTCAACTCCGCCCGCCCATCGGCCGGGCACAACTCATCGATGACCGCACGAATCCGTAACCGGCCGGCGAACGCCGCGACCACCGGCAACGACCCCAACGCCTTCTCCACCGACGGCACCGAACCGTACTGCGCACGCTGTCTCACAACCCCGGCACGCTGCCACCAACCACCCACACCGCCAACCCGCCGCGCCGAACCCACCCACGATCACCGACACGCGGAAAGCAGGGCTAGCGCTACGAAATCGCGGTGATCATTGGCCTGAAAGCGCGATTTCGCTCCGCCAGCAGATCAACAACGCCACGCGGGCCCACCGCAGCGGGTCGCGGCTGGTCACTCACTGACCGCCAAGGAACCGAGGGCACGAAAACACCACGCCGCACCGATCCACTCGGCACCGGCGAGCCGGCATCGCACCCGGCACCGGCGAGCCGGCATCGCGCACACCAAGATCCGCCTCCGACGCCCGATCAGCACAAACCAGCAGGAAGAGGCGATCGCTGCCTGACCGAACCATAGGACACCCTGCGGAGGTGATGATCGGGGAACACGCGAGCGACGAACACCTGCCACGCACCCGCTGACCGTTTATGGACAGCATGGACAGCATGGACAGCATGGACAGCATGGAGGAAAGCGCCCGCCAGGTTGGCCGGTAGAGGCGGACGGTCAGGCTGCCACGCCGCCTACGGTCGGGGCGGGCTCGCTGACGGCCAGCCGCACCCGGACGCGCTTCGGCTCCTCGGGCACGGGTGCCGCCCCGGCGCCGGTCCGGGGCAGCGGGCGGCGCGGCTCGGCACGCCCCGAGCTGCCGCCGCGACCGGGATAGATCAGCAGGCCGTTGACGGGATCGGGGACGGCGTCGAGGGCGGCGCGGACGGCGGGCAACTCACGGTACGAAGACCAGCGGTCGTCGCTGCGGAAACCGATCTCGAAGAGGGTGCCCCATGGTTGCCGCAGCCAGTTCCACTCGTAGGCACCGTGGGCGATGGCCGTCTCGACAAGCACTGTGGCATAGGAGTCCTGCCAGCGCGCCGCGGATTGGTGCGCGCCGTCGATGACTTCGATCGTCCACCAGTGCAGTTCCATGGTGACCCGATGCTACCGCCACCGGGCAGCCATCAGCGTCGATCCCGCCGAACATTGGCATCTCACCCGCCGTGCCGGAACCAGAAACCGCGCTTTAGGCCGCCGTGGATTTGCGCCCGGACATCAAGGCGGGCGTCGCCCTGCGCCGGCCGCCGAGCCGGCGCTGCGGGGCGCGTCGCACTACCGGTTGTTCCTCCGGGGCGTCGCCGCGTCGTTCGGGCAGTTGCGGACCCGCCCAGGCGGGCAGCGCGCCGGGGACGTCGATGGTGCGGTCCGGCGGCACCCACAGGGGCTGCGGGGTGGTCGGTGAGCCCCACCAGAGGAAGGTGCCGTATCCCCGGACGAGGGGCGGCTGCAAAGCCGGCCAGTGTGCTTCGGGTGGGATGGCGAGCCGCCAGGCCTCGGCGTGGACGAGGGCCAGGCCGGCCTGGGGCGGGGCGACCGGGAGCGGGGTGGAGGTGTCGGAGGCGACGGGTGCGGTGGCGGCGGGTGCGGACGCGAGGATGACGGCGGAGGCGATGGTGATAATGCCGGCGAGCAGGGCGGCCGGTTCCCAGCCGGGGCGGACGGTGTCGCCGAGCAGGGTCAGCGCGATCACCGAGGGGGCGACGACCTCGCCGGTCCAGTGCACGGCCGTGACGCGGCCGACGTCGCCCTGCTGGAGCGCGTTCGCGTACAGGATCATGCCGTTGATCGGGAAGATCAGCAGGGCCCAGACCAGCGGTTCCGTGGCGATCGCGACAACCGCGGTGCCGAACGAGTCCATCGAGCCGGGCGGCAGGGTCAGTGCGCGGCCGGTGAGCGCGGCGCCGCCGAGGGAGAGGCCGCCGACGGCGGCGATGAGGCCGGGGATGCCGATCCGGGTGGTGGCCCAGCCGAGGATCACGACGCCGACCGCGGCCGCCGGGAACGCGATCCGCATGGTGGTCGAGGGCACCATCTCGTGCTGCTGGCCGGCGGACATGGCGAGGGCGGTCAGGGCGGCGGCGGTGCAGACGATCGCGATGACGTCGCGCTGCCGGAGCTTCGATTTCAGGAACAGCCAGGCCAGCACGGCGGTGATGGTGAGCGAGCCGGCCAGGACGGATTCGACGACGTAGACCGCGAGGTGCTGCAACGCGAACATCGCCGCGACCCAGGCGGAGATGTCGAGGGCGATGCCGATCAGGTAAAGCGGGTGGCCGAGCGTGCTCACGGTGTTGTGGCTGCGTTTCGCACCGATGGCCTGGAGGATCGATCCCACCGCGTAGCTCACGGCGCCGTAGACGGCCAGCCCGAGCGCAATCCAGGTCGCGGTGGTCATGGTCACCGTCCTTGATCACTCTGCGTTGATCGACGCATCACGTAATGATGATATGCCCATGCGCCGATCTCCGCGACCCTGCCACCGGACGAGGACGGCCAAGCACCCGACGAGAGCGGCCCGGCAGACCTCAGGCGGCCAGCGCCGGCTCGAAGGCGCGTACCACCTCCGCCATCCGCCACAGATCCGCCGGCCGGCACCGATGATCAGCCGGCAGCGTGAGCATCCGCCCGGCCGCCTCGAAAGCCTCGTGATCGCCGCTCCAGAGCCCATGGCGGTCCTGCCGCCAATGCACCGGCGCGAAGATCCCGTTCCGGGCCAGGTGCGCCTGGAGCGCATCCCGCGCCTGCGGGGAGGTGCATTCCAGCTGTACGCGGAACGGCCCGTCACCCACGACCCGGATCAGAGGGGTACGGGCGGACAGCACTCCCGCCAGCTCCCGGGCGGCGGCCGCGTCCGCCGCACGCAGGCCCGTCACGTCGAGCAGCGGCAGCGCCGCCCGGGTGAAGGCGCAGGCCGGCCCGGCGTGGCCGAGCAGTTCGTGTTCGCCCTGCTGCTGCAGCGACCGGAAGTGTTCCTTGTCGATCGGCCGCCCGCTCCGCCACGCCGCTTTGAGCAGCATGGCCGCGAGTTTGAGGTGCGCGCCCGTGCTCTCCGGGCCGCGCGGCCGGGGCAGGCCGAGCCCGCGCGGCGACCACAGGAGGCCACCGTCCGGGAGCGGGAGCGTCTTGCGCAGGGAGGCGATCGCGTACGCCGCCACACTGTCCCGCGCCCAGTCACCGAACGGGTCGTGCGAGTGGTCCTCGATCACCGGGATCGCCGGGTGTGCCCGGATCCAGGCGTGCCACGGCCCGCCGTCGTCGCGGCCGAACAGGTTCTGCGCGAGGACCACGTCCCCGTCGCGGGCCCGCAGCGTCTCCCAGCGCGGGCCGCGCCCGTCGGGGAGGTGGCGGTACCAGGTGATCGGGATCAGCTCGGAGAGCGCCTCGGCCACGCCCATGCAGAAGTAGGAGGGCACGTGCAGCCGGCCGGCCGGGGCGATCCGGCGCAGCAGTTCGGCGAGAGCGCCGCAGCCGGTGGCGAAGAGTTCGTGCTGCTCGGGCATCCACCGGGGCAGGCCGCCCTGCTCGGCATTGAGCAGGACGGCCGGGTCCCAGTGGAACTCCGAGCCGATCTCGGTGCGGTCAGGCGACACGGGTGACGTCCTGCTCCGTCACGCTGTGGTCGGCCGGCGGCCGGGCGGTGGTGGTGGCCTTCTGATCGAACGCGCCGGCCGCCGTCTGCTGCCGGGCGATGTTGAGGGTGTCCACGTGCACCGGCGGCTCGCCGCGCTGCAGCGTGACCGCGGTCCGCCAGAGGATGCGCAGGTCGAGGGCCGGCGACCAGTTGTCGACGTACCACCGGTCGAGGATGAAGCGCTGCGGCCAGTCGATGTCGTCCCGGCCGTTGACCTGGGCCCAGCCGGTGATGCCGGGCTTCACCTCGAGCCGGCGGGCGTCCTCGGCGGAGTAGTTCGCCACCTGCGGCAGCACGTCCGGCCGGGGTCCGATCAGGTTCATCTCGCCGCGCACCACGTTGATCAGCTGGGGCAGTTCGTCGAGGCTGGTCCGCCGCAGGAATCTGCCGCACCGGGTGATCCGGGGATCGTTCTCCAGCAGGCCGAACGGGTCGTCGATGCCGAGCTTGGCGCTGAGCGCCACCGAGTCGTGCACCATCGACCGGAACTTGAGCATCCGGAACGGTCGGCCGCGCAGGCCCGCCCGGTCCTGGACGAAGAGCACACCCCGGCCGTCGGCGATCCGGATCCAGGCCGCGATCGCGGCGACCAGGGGGGCGAGCAGGAGCAGCATGACGGCGGCGACCAGGCGTTGCAGGCCGTTCCAAACGGGGCGTACGACGGGGTCCACGATTACCTCCGCAGGCGGTTCAGATCGACTCGACGGTTGGTCCGGTGATGCGGTGCCGGGTGTCCAGCACGTACGCCGCGTGCTGCACGACGAGGTCGAGGTCGAAGTCGTCGTGGTCGGCGAGCACGACCACCGCGTCGGCGGCGGCCAGCTGTTCCGGGGTGAGCGAGACCCGGACGACCCGGCTGTCGATGTGCGCGTCCTCGACCACGTGCGGGTCGGCAGCCCGCACCTCGGCGCCCATGTCGAGCAGGAGCGCGGCGACCCGCCGGGCCGGCGACTCGCGCGCGTCCCCGCTGTTCTTCTTGTAGGCGAGACCGAGCAGCAGGATCGTGGAGCCGTTGACCGCCTTGCGCCGGGTGTTGAGGGCGGCGACCAGCCGGCGGGCGACGTAGTCCGGCATGTGGTTGTTGATGTCGTTGGCGAGCTCGACGAAGCGGAAACTCTGGCCGAGGGTCCGCTGCACCCGCCACGAGAGGTAGGACGGGTCGATCGGCAGGCAGTGCCCGCCGACGCCGGGCCCGGGCACGAACCGCATGTACCCGAACGGCTTCGAACTGGCCGCGTCGATCGCCTCCCAGACGTCGATGCCGAGGTCGTGCGCGTACACCGCAAGCTCGTTGACCAGCGCGATGTTGACGTGCCGGAAGGTGTTCTCGAGCAGCTTGGCCAGCTCGGCGACCTTGGTGTCGGAGACCGGGACGGTGTGGTCGACGACCGAGCCGTAGAAGGCCCGCACCTGTTCGAGCGAGGCCGGGTTGATGCCGGAGACCACCTTGGGCGTGGTGGTCAGGTTCCACTCGCGGTTGCCAGGATCGATGCGTTCGGGGCTGTAGCCGAGGTGGAAGTCGACGCCGGCGATCAGGCCGGAGCCCTCCTCGAGCAGCGGCGCGACGAGTTCGGTGGTGGTGCCGGGGTAGGTGGTCGACTCGAGGGCGACGGTCGCGCCGGGCCGCAGGTACCGCGCCAGGGTGCGGGCGGACTCCTCGATGTAGCGCAGGTCCGGCGTGCCGTCACGCAGGGGCGTCGGCACCGCGATCACGGCGATGTCGAAGCCGCCGCAGGAGCGCGGGTCGGACGACGGGGTGAAGTGACCGGAGGCCAGGACGTCCTGGAGGTCGGCCGAGGAGACGTCGTCGACGTAGGACTCGCCGGCGGCGAGCCGCTTGATCCGATCCTCGTCGACGTCGAAGCCGACGACCTGGTGACCGACCTGGGCGGCGCGGACCGCGAGCGGCAGTCCGACATATCCCTGACCGGCGATGACCACCCGCATGGGCGTTCTCTCCTTCTGCTGGACCGGACTCGGGTGAGCCGGTGTCCGCGGTGCCGGTGTCGTGCGGTCCGGCGGGTGAGCGGCCGATTCGTCGGGCACCGGCCGGTGCTGCGGCGGGCGGGCCGCCCGCGAACGGGCGGTCTTGGCACGTCTGGTCACGGGTGCCGGGCCGGTGGGACGGCGGCGGCCTCCGGGTGGCGGGGCTTGCTGCGCGGCGCCGGGCGGTGCCACACGCCGGGCGCGGTGGTGGTCGGGGCGGGCGGCGGCACGCGTACGGCGGGCAGCGCCGGGCTCTCGGCCAGCCACTTGAGGACGGCGATCATGTCGGTCCGGGGCGACGACGGGTCCAGCAGCGACAGCACCGCGCCGTCCAGCGGGGGCACCTGTGCCTGCGAGATGAGCGGGTGGTTGGGCCGGTGGTCCGGCTCGTCCGGGCCCAGCAGGATCTCGGAGATCTTCTCGCCCGGTCGCAGCCCGGTGTAGACGATCTGGATGTGCTGCTCGGCGGCGTCGGCGATCCGCTTCGCGACGTCGGCGATGCGCACCGGCTCGCCCATGTCCAGGACGAGCACCTCGCCGGTGCTCTCCAGCGCGCCGGCCTGGATGACCAGCCGGACCGCCTCCTGCACGGTCATGAAGTACCGGTTGACGTCGGGGTGCGTCACGGTGATCGGGCCGCCCGCCTCGACCTGCGCGGCGAAGGCGGTGAGCACCGAGCCGCGGCTGCCGAGCACGTTGCCGAACCGGACACTGCAGTAGGTGCCGGAGGCGGCCGTGTCGGCGGCCGCGGTCAGCCGCTCGGTGATCCGCTTGGAGTAGCCGAGCACGCTGCACGGGTCGGCGGCCTTGTCGGTGGAGATGTTCACCAGGCGGTCGACGTTGTGCCGCAGGGCGGTCTGCAGGATCTGGTAGGTGCCGATGATGTTGGTCTTGAGCGCCTCGGACGGGTGCATCTCGAGCAGCGGCAGGTGCTTGAGGGCGGCGGCGTGGAAGACCACGTGCGGCCGGTGCTCGGTGAAGATCTCGTCGAGACGCTGCTGGTCCCGGATGTCGGCGACCACCAGGTTACGGTCGTCGAGCATGCCCCGGCCGTCGAGCGAGAGCTGCACCGCGTGCAGGCCCGACTCGTCGCGGTCCAGCATGATCAGTTTGGCCGGGTTGAACCGGGCGACCTGCCGGCACAGCTCGGAGCCGATCGAACCACCGGCGCCGGTGACCAGGACGCGGCGGCCCTCCAGGTATCCCGCGACGGCGGCCAGGTCGATCCCGATCTCGCGGCGGCCGAGCAGGTCCTCGTGGCTGACCGGGCGGATGTCCTCCACCCGCACGGTCCGGCCGAACAGCTCGACCACCGGCGGCACGACCTTGAGGTCGACGTTGAGCGGCTGGGCCAGGTCGGTGAGCGCGCGGATCAGGTCGGCGCTGGCGCTCGGGATCGCGATGACCACGGCCTCGGCGTCGAACCGGCGGACCACGTCGGCCATCGCGTCCCGGTTGCCGGCCACCGGCACCCCCATGATCCGGTAGGTGCGCTTGGCCGGGTCGTCGTCGAGCAGGGCCACCGGCACGTACGGGCTGCGGGGGCTGCGCAGCATGGCCCGGATGACCTGGGTGGCGCCCTCGCCGGCGCCCATCACCACGACCCGGATGCCGTGCTCGGGCGACGGCCGCAGCCGGTTGTCCTTGAGCAGCCGCACCGTGTAGCGCACCCCGGCCGCGAGGACCAGCGTGATCAGGCCGGCCGCGATGATCGAGGAACGTGGCACCAGCCGGCCGAGCACCGTGTCCAGCACCAGCAGCACCGGTGTCACGACGGCGGCGGTCTTCACCAGCGCGGCGATCTCCTCGAAGCACCCGTACGCCCAGCGGCCGGTGTAGAGGCCGAAGTGGATGCCGGCGAGGCTGTGCACGACCGCGGCGACCGCGGCGAGCAGCAGCAGGCCGCGGAGATCGACCTCGCCGAGATGCCCGTCGTGCCGCAGCAGTGTGGCGATGAGCAGCGCGGCCGCGAGGGCCAGCGCGTCGGTGCCGGCCCGGGCGGCCCGGGCGGGTAGGACTGTCGCGAGCCAGGGCGCCGGGGCTGGACCCCGGCCGCGCCACTCGCCTGGAGCGGCATCGGCCTGGCTGTCGCCGGACGTTGATCGCCGTACCTGCATGGAATCCCCCTCGTACGATGCCGGCGCGGCCGGCCGCGGATCCGCGACAAGGAAAAGCGAGCCGGCGGAATGCATTTCCGGCTGCCGGAAATAACTCCCGCCCGCTCGCTTGGATCGCCGTTTCGACCTTTCGCAAAATTAGAGTTGCAGTCGGCAGGGGCCGATTACAGTAGCAATTGTCACGGCCTACGTGAGGATTCTTCACTTTCCCTGTTCGCGTGATGACGCGGCCTTGATCGGGTTTTCGGAGACACCGATCGGCCTCACTCACCTGGCCATTCGGCCGAGGATGTCATGCTTACAGTGAGAACCTCTCGCCTTACCCATGACATCTGAGACTTACGATCAGAGCCTCATTCCGGCAGCGTCATTCAGCGCGGGTGTCGCAAGCGTTCTGTCGTCAATGCGACCGGGGGATAACGAACGATGAGGGTGCTTCATGTGATCAGTGCGCCGGGGCCGGGTGGAGCCGGCCATCAGGTGCGCCTGCTCGTGCGCCGGCTGCCGCACGACAGCGAGGTCGTCACGCTCACGCCGGTGGGCGCGCCGGCGAGTTCCGCCGACCGACCGGACGTCGTGGCCGACGCGCTGCGCGCCGACGGCACCCGGGTGCACCGGCTGACCACCCGCGGCGACCTGGACCCGGGGGCGGTCGGCCGGTTGCGGGCGCTGATCCGGGCCGGGCGTTACGACCTGGTGCACACCCACCTCTTCCAGGCCTGTGTGCAGGGGCGGCTCGCGGCGCGCCTGGCCGGGGTGCGCAACGTCGTCGCCACCGAGCACCACCTCGCCATCGAGCACCACCTCGCCATCAAGCACCACCTCGGAGCCGGGCACCACCCCGGCGCCGGGCACCGCTTCGACACGGGGCACCACCTCGGCGCCGGACCGGTCGGGGGACGGCGGGTCTCCCCCGGCGTGCGCGCCGTCTACCTGGCCGGGGAACGACTCGGCCGGGTGACCATCGCGCCGTCACCGGCGATCGCCCGGCGGCTGCGCTCCTGGGGCGTGCCGGAGGAACGGATCGCCGTGATCCCGGCGGCCGTCGACACCGCCGAGTTCCGCTTCGACGAGCGGGTGCGCGCCCGGGCCCGGGCCCGGCTCGGCATCGCGCCGGGCGTCCCGCTGGTCGGCGGCGTCGGCCGGCTGGAGCCGGAGAAACGGTTCGACCTGCTGATCCGGGCCGTCGCCGAGACGCCCGACGCGTGCCTGCTGCTGGTCGGCGACGGCTCGGCACGGGCCGCCCTGGAACGCCTCGCGGTGATCGAGGGGGTCGCCGACCGGGTGCTCTTCGCCGGTGCCGTCCCGCACGCCCGCGAGCTGCTCTGCGCGATGGACGTCTTCGCCTCCCCGGACCGGCGCAGCGCCGGGCTGGCCACCCTCGAGGCGATCGCCTGCGGGCTGCCCGCCCTCTACGCCACCTGCCCGCCGCTGGAGCAGCGGGCCGCGGGCCGGGCGCCGGTGCGTGGCACCCACCGGTTCGCCGCCCGGGACCGGGAGTCGCTGCCCCGGGCGCTGCGCGCCGAACTGCTCTGCCTGACCGAGCGGCGCGGGGCCCGGCTGCCGGCCCGGTCGGTGGGCATCCGGTACGACGCGGACCACTTCGCCGCCGCCGTCGGGCGGCTCTACGAACGCATCGCCGAGCCACCCGGCCGGCGCCGGGTCATCGCACCGCTATTGGCGTACCGCGCTCGCTCCGGGTGAACGACAGGCGTTCCACCGCACGGCCGAACCGCTCCGAGCGGCGGAGCCGGGCGAAGAGCAGAAACCCCGCGTACGCCCCGATGGTGTTGGACATCAGGTCGTTCACGTCGGCCCAGCGGTTGCCGTGCAGCGTGAGCACCAGGATCGCCTGGGTCAGCTCGATCGAGAGGCTCAGCAGGAAACCGATCCACACCACGCGGCGCTGATCACGCACCCCGAAGACGATGTGCAGCAGCGCGGCCAGCGGCACGGTCATCACGATGTTGAGCAGGAAGTCGATCGGGCGCATGCTGACCACCGGCTCCAGGATCAGCCGGTATCCCTCGACGGCGCCGCGCCCCCAGGAGAGGCGCATCGGCAGCATGGTGGCGCCGAGGACGGCCACCGCGTACCACCCGGCGAACCAGGCGGCGCCGAGACGACCCGCGGTCAGCAGGCCACGACGGCGCAGCCAGGTGCCGGAGACGACCATGAGAACGACGCCCAAGGGCACCAGGACCGGCAGCGCCGGGATGGTGAGGTGGTGAGTTGGCATCGCTTCCAACGGTACGCGGCAGGGCTGGGAGCGCTCTGGGAGATCAGCGGAGCCAACCCTGCTTGCGGGCGATGCGGATGGCGTCGAGACGGTTGCGGGCGCCGGTCTTCGAGATGATCGCGGAGAGGTAGTTGCGAACGGTGCCGCCGGAGAGGTAGAGCCGGCCGGCAATCTCCTTCACCGACTCCCCCTCGGCGGCCAGCCCGAGCACCTCCAGCTCGCGGGTGCTCAGGCCGCGGTCGGTGTTCAGCGAGGCGGCCTGGAGCATCGGCGAGACCACCCGCTCGCCGCGGGCCAGCCGGCGCACCGCATCGGCCAGCATGCTCGGCGAGCAGTCCTTGAGCAGGAAGTTGAGTCCGCCGTTCCACCGGCGGGGCGGGAGCATGCCGCGCTTGGACGGGTCGCAGAGCAACAGCATGGAGCAGGACGGGATCGCGGTGTGCAGCTCGTCGGCGATCGGCAGGATCTGACTCACCATGTACTGCGTGTCGATCACCACGACGCCCGGCCAGAGCTGCGCCGCCCGCTGGGCGAGGTCGCTGCCGATCGGCAGCGTGTCGACGTAGTGCACATCCGGCTCGGTCTCGAGGAACGTCCGCACCGGGACACCGAAGTATCCCTCGTCTCGCACAACGACGACCCGGATCATCACACCACCCTCGTCGAAGGACGCCGGCCATGCGGCCAGGAGCGTCGGCATGGCAGGAACGCCTGATGCACTTACCTTTCTATCGCCCCGTGTCCATTCCGATGACTCCGGGGCGGCAGATTCCTGATTGATCTCGATGAACGCGGACAGTCGCAGGTCAGCACAAATCTGTGCCAGCGGAGATCCCGTCGGCCAGGTACTTAACGTAACGGTCGGAGGCACTCTGCGCACATACCCTTAGCCGATCGACTGACTGAGGTTTACCGGATCAACGAAACTGGCCGGAAAAATGCCGAGGGTATCGATCATTTACAGCAGAAAAATAGAGAGCAAAACCCGAAAAATATGGACATATCGGTCGCGAAAGTGATCGAAATTCGCCATTCCGATCACCCGAAAGAGAGAGCGATTTCGCCACCGCAACCGGACCGTTATCTGATCATTCCACTTTCGAGTGTCCCGGTTCGCGACGGGAGGGCGCGCCCACCGCCAAGGGTGCGCGCGCCCCGGAGATCTATCGCTGTTCGGACTGGTCGCGGGCGATGCGGACGAGTTCCACCAGCCCGCCGGCGTACTCCTGCGCCTCGGCGTGGGCCTCGTCGAACGGCGGCTGGAAGCCGACGCCCTCCCACTGCTGGGTGGCCTCGTTCCAGCGGTCGTTGCCGACCTCGAAGTTCCAGGCCGTGATGCCCAGGTCGTAGTAGAGATGATCGGCGGAGTTGCCGGCGGCCGAGTAGAGCACGTCGGCAACCGGACCGGTGTAGGCGGGCCAGGTCACCGTGCCCCGCTCGGTGGAGATGGCGCCGACGACGCGCTTCGCGCTGTCCAGGAAGAACTTGGCCTCGTCGATGGACGGCCGGGGCAGTGTGACCCGGCCGGGGATCTTGTAGGCGCCGGGCGACCACATGAAGTAACCGCCGTAGCTGTGCACGTTCATCGAGAACTTGATGTTGGAGTTCTGCTCGGCGAGCGCGACGACGTTACGGCTCTCCGCCTCGGACAGTTCCGCCGTGCCGGAATACGTCCCGGAGAGGCAGTTGGCACTGCCGCCGACGTAGCCGTCGAAGTGCGAGCCGACCGCGTAGTTGCGGTTCACGTCGACGCCCCACGAGTTGCGGTACCGGGGGTCGCGCTGGGCGCCCGTGCAGTGGTTGACCAGGTTCTTGCGCTGGAAGTTGAAGTCGTTGAAGGAGTAGTTGGCGCCGTCCGGGTTAACCGTCGGGACGATGAAGACGTCCGTCGCGTCGACCAGTTCCCTGGTCGCCGGGTCGGTGGCGTAGTTCGCCAGCAACCGCTCCGCGAACTCAAGCGTGACGAGCGGCGTCGCCCACTCCCGCGCGTGCTCCTGCGAGTAGGCCAGGACGCCCGGCTTCGACCCGTCGCGGACCTTGCCGATGCGCAGCGCCTGCACGGTCTGCGGTCGCTTCGAGACCTCGGTCCCGGCCAGGCCGTCGTCGAGACGGGCCGGTCCGGTGACCGGCATGATCAGGCCCGCCGAGCCGTCCTCGACGAACGCGGTGAACCGCTGCGGGTACCTGGCCGCGATGAACGCGGCCACCTGGTCGGTCGTGCTGATCACCTGGCCGGCCGGTCCGGTGGCGAGTTGCACGGTCAGCACCCGGTCGCGGTAGGTCGCGTTCAGCGGCCGGTTGCTCCGGCCCGGGTCCACGGTGCGCACCTGGACACCGTTGAAGCCCTGGTCACCGAACTTCACCGACTCCACCACGATCGCGGCAGCGGCCGGGTCACCGAGGTAGGCGACTGCCGTACGCCGGTAGCCCTGCGTCTTGTTCGGCAGGTTGATCAGGTCGACGAGCTTCGGGTACTGCCGGGCCAGCCGCTTGATCCGGGCGCTGACGTCGGTCGGCGTCATGTAGGCGTCGATGAAGTCCTTCTGGTAGCCGGCCGGGTTCGCCGGCGGCGTCGAGCCGGGCCAGACCGACGGCGTGACCGCCCGGGACTGCCCGCCGAGGCTGGAGGTGGCGACAACGCGGACCGGCTTCGCCGGAAGCGGCTGCGGCAGCGCGTAGTGGTACTGGTACTCGTCGGCGTCCTCGAACCGCACCAGCGGGTAGGAGCCGGTCGCCCCGTCCGCGGTCGTCCAGGTCACCGTGATCTCCACGTCCGGGTCGTCGCTGGCCGTCGTGGCGACCTGCGTCTGCAGGAACGTGCGCCCGTTGCTGGTCCACCAGTAGGACTGCAGGAACTTCAGGGTGTCCTCGGCCGCGGCCCGCGCGGTGGTCCGGCTCTGCGCGGCGCGCCGCGCGGAGTCCGATTCCGAGTGGATCAGCTGTACGGGTTTCGCCCTGCTCGCCACGAGCGCGGCAAGTTCACGGTCGTCCACCACGACGTCGGCCAGCACCGCGCCCGGCGTGGTGCGCGGGCGGGCCGCGATGTCGGCACCGCTGGTCAGCAGGCGCTCGAAGGCGGCCTCGTCGGGAAGCTGGAATCTGATCAGGGCACGCTCGCCGGCGGCGAGGGTGATCGGGGCCAGGCTGTCGGCTGCGTCAGCGGTCTGTCCGGCTGCGGTAGCCGGCTGGACCGTGAGCAGGGTAGCGGTGAGCAGTGCGGCGGACAGGGTTGCCGGCCAGCGCATCGAACCTCCTGCGGCGTCGAAGGATGTCGACCTCCACCGCAATCCAAAGATTCGAATCTGTCAATAGGCTGGGCGTCGGGCTGACAGGCTGCCGCCGCGGGTTGTAGGCTCGCCGGCGATGAATACCTACTGGTATGAAACGGGGGTCTCGTTCGCCGAAGGTGAGTGCTGATGCGCTCCGCGAACGACACCCGACTGGCAACCTGGCTGCGCGTGCGGACCTACGCCGTGCCGCCCTCGATGATCGAATCCGCCACGGCCCGCCGCGCCGCGGGTGACTGGGCCGGCGCCTGCGCCGCCGCCCGCTTCGACATCGACCTCGACCCGCGCGCGGTGACCCGCTCGCACGGCACCTCGGTCGCCGCCCGGCTCCGCGACGACCTCCGCCACCTCGCCCCCGACCTGCTGCGCTGGCACCTGCCCCGCTCCGGCTCCACCGGCCTGCTGCGCCCCGGGCTGACCGTGTCCCTGGCCCGGTACGGCGGCCTGCACCTCGTGGCCCGCACTCCCCCGGCCTGGGCCGACGCCGGGCAGCGGGTCAGCCTGGGCCTGTGGGAACGCGGCGCTCCGGCCCGGCCGGACCGGCAACCCCGGCCGGACCGGCGCTTCCGCCTGGATCTGCATCGCTTCCTGTGGGATGCGAGCCGCGCGGGCGAACTGCGGCACCGGGCCCGCCCCGATCTGTGGTCGGCCCGGGTGCCGCCGGCATCCGCTCCCCCATCCCCCGCGGCGGACTTCGCGGACCCGGCGGCGGCCGACTGGTATGCGGTGCACCGGTGGGCAGACGAGGCAGCGATCCTGCTCGCCGCCGACGGCCTGCCGGCCGGTCCGGTCGTGGTCCGTCTCGGCGCCGGCCGCCGGGTGGTGATCGACCCGGCGCGCGATGATGTTGTGGCAGGTCGCGCCCGGTACGGACGCGACCTGCCCGTGCTGCCGGATGCCGCCACCCGGGTCCCACCGGATCTGCTGCTGTTGCGGTCCGGGCTGATCGCCCCGGAACGATTGCATCCGCTTGTCGCGGCGGCGCTCGTGCCCGGTCTCGGCTCGCGGTCTGAGTCCGGCTCGCAGTCCGGGTCCGGCTCGCAGTCCGGGTCCGGCTCGCAGTCCGGGTCCGGCTCGCAGTCCGGGTCCGGCTCGCAGTCCGGGTCCGGCTCGCAGTCCGGGTCCGGCTCGCAGTCCGGGTCCGGCTCGGGGTCCGAGCCCGGGGTCGCATCCGGGTCGGAGGTGTCGCCAGGGGCGGCCTCATCGGTCGGTGAGCGGCTCGTCGAGTGTGACGGTGTGTGGCATCGCATCGGGCTGGTCGACGGCGTCCTGACGCCTCTCGATCACGACCCGGCCGAGCTGCGGCGCGAGCAACTGCTGGTGGCCTTCGGCGGCACGCCCATGCCCTGCCTGCGCGCCGTCGACGCGGCGATCCGGCATCCGGAGGAACTCACCGACGTCCGGGCGTTGCTGGACCACGGTGATTACGCCGGGGCGCTGGACATCGTGGAAGCCCTGCTCGGCCCGGACGTGCTGTTGCGCGACGGCACGTTGCGGGACGAACTCCGCTACGCGGCCGAGCAGCGCGTCACCCACGGCCTGTTCCGCGCCGGGATGATCGGCCACTGCCCGCCACGCTGCCCCACACAGACCAGCCGGCGGCGCACGGTCCGCAGCCGCCCCCGGCACGCACGCCACCCCTGACCCGGATCGCTTCGCCCGGCCGAGCGCGCCTCAGCCTCGCCATCAAGAGCCTTGCCACCGACCCGGCCCCGTCTCACGGCTGCGCCTGCGACCAGGCCGGACCCTTCCGCGTTCCGCCGAACAGAAACCACGGTGATCTCACTTGACTCTGCTGCACCCGCCCACCACCACCGCCACCCTCGACGTCGCCGCCGACCTGCTGGCGCTGCTCGGTGACACCGCCACCGAGCAGCGGCCCGACACCCAGCTCGAGGCGCTCACCCTCGCCGTCAGCGCCGACCTGCCGGTGCTGCTCTGGGGTGAACCCGGCATCGGCAAGACCTCGGCCCTCAACCACCTCGCCGGCTCCCTCGGCCTGCCGCTGACCACGGTGATCGCGAGCGTGCACGAACCGTCCGACTTCGCCGGGCTGCCGGTTGTCGGTGACGATCCCGCCGTGCAGGGCGTACCGATGGCGCCGCCGGACTGGGCGGTGCGACTGGCGCGCACCGGACGGGGGTTGCTTTTCCTCGACGAACTCTCCACCGCTCCCCCGGCCGTGCAGGCCGCCCTGTTGCGCGTCGTGCTGGAACGGCAGGTGGGTGCGCTGCGGCTGCCGCCCGGCGTCCGGATCGTCGCGGCCGCCAACCCGCGGTCGTCGGCGGCGGACGGGTGGGAGTTGAGCGCGCCGCTGGCGAACCGGTTCGTGCACCTGCAATGGGCGTACGACCATGACGTCGTGGTGCGTGGCCTCGGTGGCACGTGGCCGCGGGCGGCGCTGCCCCGGCTCGACGCGGCGCGGCTGCCGGAGGCGGTGGGCCGGGCCCGGCGCGCGGTGTGCGGGCTGCTCGACGCCCGGCCCAAGCTGGTGCACCAGCTGCCGAACAGCGAGACCCGCCGCGGCGGGCCGTGGCCGTCGCCGCGCAGCTGGGACATGGCGTTGCGGCTGCTCGCCTTCGCCACCGCCGCCGACGCCTCCCGCGAGGCGCTGTCCATGCTGGTCCGTGGTGCGGTCGGCGACGGGCCCGGCCTGGAACTGCTGGCCGTCCTGGACCGGCTGGATCTGCCGGACCCGGAGGACCTGCTCGCCGACCCGGCGAACGCGGTGCTGCCGGACCGCGGTGACCTGCGCCAGGCGGTGCTCGACGCGGTCGTCGAGGCGATCCGGAAACGGCCGGAACGGGCCCGCTGGGACGCCGCCTGGCAGGTCCTGGCCCGGGCGCTGGACACCGGCGCCCCGGATCTGGTGGTGGTGCCGGCGGCCACCCTCGCCAAGCAGCGCCGTGACGACTGGCCGATCCCGGCGACGATCGAGCGGCTGTCGGCGGCGGTCGCCCTCTCCGAACGCGCGAGCGCCGGCCGATGAGCACCGGGACCGAACTCGACCGGGAGAAGTTGTTCGCGGCCCGGCTGTATGCGACGCGGGCCCGGCCTTACCTGGCCACGGCCCTGTTCGCCCTGCACCCGGTGGAGTCGCAGCGGGTGCCGACGATGGCGGTCGACCGGCACTGGCGGTGTTATGTCTCGCCGTCGTTCGTCGACCGCACCCCGCTCGCGGAACTGGCCTCGGTCTGGGTGCACGAGGTCTCCCACCTGCTGCGCGACCACCACGGGCGGGGTGATCGGTACGCCGCCCGGCACGAGGTGGACGGCGCCGGGGAGCGGCTGCGGATGAACATCGCCGGGGATTTCGAGATCAACGACGACGCGTACGGCGACGGGTTGCCCTTCCCTGCCGGGGCCGTGCACCCGGCCCGGCTGGGGCTGGACACCGGTCTGTTGATGGAGGAGTACCTCCGGCGGTTCTCCCTCGGCGGGCTCACCCAGCAATGGGCGTGGCTGGACTGCGGCAGCGGCGCCGACGGCCGGACCCGGGAGTGGGACCTCGGGCCGGGCGGGTCGCACGGGCTCAGCAGCGAGGAGCGCGACCGGGTGCGTTTCCGGGTGGCGCAGGGGATCCAGGGCCTGCCCGGTGACGTCCCGGACGGCTGGAAACGGTGGGCAGAGGAAGCCTTCCACCCGCCGCAGCCGTGGCGCCAGCTGCTCGGCGCCGCGGTCCGGTCGGCGATCTCGGCTGCGGGCGCGGGCGACGATTACGCCTACGCCAGGCCGGCGCGCCGCTCGGCGAGCCTGCCCGGCGTGGTCCTGCCCAGCCTGCGGCACCGCCCGCCCGGCGTCACCGTCGTGATCGACACGTCGGGCTCGGTGAGCGACGCCGAGCTGGGCAGCGCGCTCCTCGAGGTGGCCGCCATCGGGCGCTCGCTCGGCGGCCGGCGCGACGCCGTCCGGGTGATCTCCTGTGACGCGGCGGCCCGGGTCGCGGTGCCGCTCTGCCGGGCCGAGTCGATCCCGCTGGTCGGCGGCGGTGGCACCGACCTGCGGGCCGGTTTCCGCCAGGCGTTGCGCGGCCTGCCGCGCCCGGACGTCATCGTCGCGCTGACCGACGGCCAGACGCCGTGGCCGGAGCAGCAGCCACCGTGCCGCACGGTGGTCGGGTTGTTCCCCCGGCCGCCACAGCACAGCGAGGACCACGATTACGTGCCGGAGACACCGCCGGACTGGTCCCGCGTGGTCCGGATCGGCTGACCCGCCACGCCGCGGAACCGGCCCGGCCGGGTGGTGCGGCAGCAACACGAACATGCCCGGGATGCTGCCACCGGCCTACGACAAGAATCGGACGAGCGCGGCGACCTCCGGAAGCCGGTCGACATCCGCCGGGGTCAGCGCGGGGTCGGCGGACCGGATCGCCACGGCCTCGTCGAGACCGGCGAGGATCTCACCGGCGGCGGCACGGGCGTACGCGGCCAGCAGCGCCCGGGCGACACCGGCCAGCTCCTGCGCCGGATCGACCGCCGCCTGGGCGAGGATCACCCCGGGGTGTCGGGAAGCCGAACCGCGCACCGTCCACATCTGGCGCACCCCGGGCACCAGGCAGACGGAAGGCGGGCCGGGCGGTCCTGCCGCCCGGCCCGGCGGAAAACTGTCAGTGCAGGATCACCGGTGCCGGAGCGCCCGGTTCGGATTCCGTGAGGTTGGACCGCTCCTTCTTACGGGGCAGGAAGAAGGCCGGGATCAGGGTGAGCAGGGTCAGCACGAAGCCGACCATGAACGTGGTCGCGAACGAGTCGGCGGCGAACTCGAGGCCGCGTTCCAGCAGGCTCGGGTCGGGGAACTGCTGGGCGACGGCCGGGTCCTGCTTCGCGGCGATGGCGATGCCGGCCTCGGTCACCGGTGTGCCGCTGACCGGGTCGGTGACGCCGGGCACGACGGGCGACTCGTTGAGCTGGTTGCTCAGGATCACCGACATGACGGCGGTGCCGATCGAGCCGGCGATCTGCTGGAGGATGTTGAGCAGGGTGGAGCCCCGGGCCACCTCGTGGTTGGTGAGG
Source organism: Actinoplanes sp. DH11 (assembly GCF_020873875.1). Classification (GTDB taxonomy): domain Bacteria; phylum Actinomycetota; class Actinomycetes; order Mycobacteriales; family Micromonosporaceae; genus Actinoplanes. Next base: position 198,290 of record NZ_JAHWGU010000009.1, on the reverse strand, counting down.
GTGCGCAGCGCCGAGGTCATGATCGGCATCATGGTGCCGCCCATGCCGAGGCCCATGACGAAGAGCGAGCCGCAGAGCAGCAGGTAAGACGTGTCCGTGCCGACCTGGGTGAATGCGAAGAAGCCGCCGGCGATCAGGAGCAGGGCGAACGGCACGGTTCGGCCGACCGGCACCTTGTCGGCGAGCATGCCCGCGATCGGCATGGTGACCATGGCGCCGAGGCCCTGCGGTGCCATCAGCAGACCGGCGTCGAGGGTCGACTCGCCGCGGATCTGCAGGAAGTAGCTCGGGAAGAGCAGGCCGGCGCCCATGAACGCGACGGTGAAGACGGCCAGGGTGATCGTCGCGACGGTCAGGTTGCGGTTGCGCAGCAGACGCAGGTCGAGAAGCGGGTGCCGGGGCTTGAAGGAGTAGAAGATGAAGCCGATCACCAGCAGGGCGCCCACGAGCATCGGCAGCCACACCTTGGTGGCGCTCATCGTGGCCTCCTCGGGCAGCGACGAGACGCCGTACAGGAAGAGCGCGAGACCCGGCGAGAGCATCAGCATGCCGATGAAGTCGAAGGACTCGGACGGCTCGGGGCTGTCCTTCGGCAGCACGACCTGGGCGTAGATCAGGGCGATCGCGCCGATCGGCAGGTTGATCAGGAAGATCCAGTGCCAGCTGGCGACGTCGATGAGCCAGCCGCCCAGGATCGGGCCGCCGATCGGGCCGAGCAGCATGGGTACGCCCAGCACGGCCATCAGCCGGCCGATCCGCTCCGGTCCGGCCGCCCTCGTCATGATCGTCATACCGAGCGGCATCAGCATGCCGCCGCCGAGGCCCTGGAGCACCCGGAAGGCGATGAGCTGGGCGATGCCGTCGGCGGTGGCGCAGAGGCCCGAGCCGATCGTGAAGAGCACCAGCGCGGCCATGTAGAGGCGTTTCGTGCCGAACCGGTCGGCGGCCCAGCCGGTCAGCGGGATCACCGTGGCCAGGGCCAGGGTGTACCCGGTCATGGTCCAGGCCACCTCGGCGTACGACGCGCCGAACTCGGTCTGGAAGGTGGGCAGGGCGACGCTGACGACCGTCACGTCGAGGATCGACATGATCGCGCCGAGCACGACCACGCCGGCGATCTTGAGGACTGCGCCGTCGAGCTTGGCCGGCGCGGCCGCGGATTGACTGCTCACGAGGTCTCCTGGGGCCGGGAACGTCTGCCGCAGGCGGGGCCGGCGTGCGGTGCTGGCCGGCGCACCCGGGGCGCACGCCGAGCAGCGTAGCGAGGTAAATCCGGCTCCACCGCCCCTTTTAGCTGCCAGAAGAGTCGCCGGTGGCGGGTCCGGAGGCACGGCGGCGCACCACTGTCGATGCCAGCACGCCGAGGCCGTTGGCCGCCCAGTGCAGGGCGAACGGCGCCAGGAGACCGCCGGAGAGGTCACGCAGCAGGCCGAGGACCAGGCCGGCGAGCGTGGTGAACGCCACTGCGCCAACCTGCCGCCGGACGCCCGGATCGGGTGATATGTGCCAGAGACCGAAAAGCACCGCGGTGCCGGCGGTGGCCCAGGCCGGGCCGTGCGCGGCGGAGATCAGCGCCCAGAGGACGCCCCGGAAGGCGACCTCCTCGAAGACCACGGTGGCCAGCGGGATCTCCACGAGCGCGGTGCGCCACGGCGCCGGGAAGGACGGTTCGGCGAGGGCGCGGCGGGCGTACGGGAGGAGCAGTCCCGCACCGTACCCGGCCGCGATCAGGGCGACGCCGCTCAGCGCGTACACCCATCCGGTGAGAGTGAGGCCCACCGAGGCCGCCGGCAGGCCGCTCAGCACGACCAGCAGAACCGCCGCCGCCGGACCGGTGACCGGGTGGGCACGCGGCGGCCCGATCCAGGTCCAGACCCGGACCGCGACCATCACCGACACCGCGATCGACACCGAACGCATCCTCTTCGCCACCGGCGTCACGCACAAGACCGCCGAGGTGCATCAGGAACCACAGTGACCGATTTCGACCCTCAGGAGCGCCCGGCTGCGAACGTAGCGGGTGCGTGAATGAACCGGCCGTTTCCGGTCATTCGCCCGGGTCTGGCATGCCGGGCCGGTTGCGGCCGGCCGGGCACGGGAACAGTCTGCGGTGACAGCCGTCGAAGGAGGTCCGCCGTGGGCAAGGTCGTGTCCGCGCTCTCCATGTCGCTCGACGGCTTCGTCGCCGACGAGCATGACGGGGTCGGCGAACTCATCGGGTGGTACCAGAGCGGTGACGTCGAGATCAGCGGCGCCGATCCGCGGTGGACGTTCCATGTCACCGAGGCCAGCGCCCGGTTCCTGGGCCCGGCCCTGACCGGTGGGGTGGGTGCGCTGATCTGCGGCAGGCGGTGGTTCGACCGCACGAACGGCTGGTCCGGCCGGCACCCGGCGGGTTGCCCGATCTTCGTGGTCACTCATGCGGCGCCGGCGGACCGGCCGGGCGACAAGACGCCGGGCGGTTTCTTCCCGGACGCGATGTCCGCGCTGGAGGCCGCGCAGGCCGAAGCGGGCGACCGGATCGTGGCGGTCTCCACGGCCGGCCTCACCCGGCAGTACCTGGATGCCGGCCTGCTCGACGAGATCCGGGTCTCGCTGGTTCCGGTGCTGCTCGGCGAGGGCGTCAGCTTCTTCGGCGGCCTCACCGTGACACCGGTCCGCCTCGCCGGACCCGAGGTGATCGAGGGCACCGGCGTCACCCACCTGACCTACCGCGTCGTCAGGTAGGACTGCTCCAGCTTCGTCAAGAACCGGGACAGGTGCGGGTCGAAGCGCCCCGGATCAGCCGACCGCACCTCGGCCGGCGACCACCAGCGCACCTCACGGAACTCACCCCGGTCGGGGGTCAGGCTCAGGTCCGGAGCGAGCGGGAGTACGAACCACAGGCTGACGTCGATGTGCCCGGAGTCGATGCCCACCGTCCGCGTGACGGTCAGGAACAGGGGCTGCTCGTCCGGCGTCGCCGGCACGCCGAGCTCCTCGCGCACCTCACGCCCGGCCGTCACGTGCGGGTGCTCGTCCACCTCGACGTGCCCGCCGGGCGGCAGCCACAATCCGGCGTTGATGTGGTCGACGAGCAGCAGGCGACCGGTCGCCGGGTCGACCGGCACCACGTAGGAGACCAGGTGCTGCGGCGGCTCGGCCGGCTTGACCCGGCGGAACACGTCGTCGGTGGCACGCAGCCAGCCCAGCGCATGTGCCCGGTGCTCGGCCTCGAGATTGTCGGCCGGCTCCAGGTCCGTCACCATCCGATGCACGATCGCCACTGACTGCCGCATCCCCGGCATCCTGCCATGCCGTCCTGGGGGTGTGCCGCCGAACAGCTCACTGATCCACATTGCGCGCGATGACCGTACGCCTGACCTGATCGGCCTTGAATCCGGCCTTATATCGGTGGGATCTGGGCCCTTATATCGGTGGGATCTCGGCCGGGCACCGGCCAGGATGTCGGGGTGCGCGCATTTCCGGAGTTGATCGACGAGGCCGCCGCCGCGGACGTGACCGGCTGGGGTTTCGGCTGGCTGGACGGTCGCGCCACTGAGGAGCGGCCGCCGTGGGCGTACTCCAGGATGCTCGCCGCACGCCTGCCCGCCGCCGGATCGGCACTCGACCTGGACACCGGCGGCGGTGAGGTACTCGCCGGGCTGCCACGTCTGGCGAGGCGGACAGTCGTCACCGAGGGCTGGCCGCCGAACGCGCGACGGGCCCGGGAACTGCTGGGCCCGCGCGGCGTCGCCGTGGTCAGAATCGGGCAGGGTGCGCCGCTGCCGTTCAAGGACGGCGCCTTCGACCTGGTTACCAGCCGGCACCCGGTGGACCCGGCGTGGCACGAGATCGCCCGGGTGCTGGCGCCGGGTGGCGCCTACCTGGCGCAGCACGTCGGGCCGGCGTCCGCCTTCGAACTGATCGAGTTCTTCACCGGGCCGCTGCCGCGGCAGCGCCTGGCACGCGATCCGCGGCGCGAGGCGGCGGCGGCCCGGGACGCGGGTCTCCGGGTGGATCAATTACGGACGGTACGACTCCGCATGGAACTGTTCGACATCGGCGCCGTCGTGTGGCTGCTCCGCAAGTGCGTGTGGTGGGTGCCGGACTTCAGCACCGCCCGGTACCACGACCGCCTGGTCGAGTTGGACGCCCTGATCCGCGAGCGCGGCGCCTTCGTGGCCCATTCCACCCGCACCCTGATCGAGGCCCGCCGCCCCGGATGAGACGGCCCCGCTGGACCGGCGCTCCACCGGATGAGCTACGAGCCCTTTCCGCCATCAAATGCGTACCCGGAGCGCGATTCGAACGCGCACTTCCGCCGTTCTGAGCGGCGTGCCTCCTGCCATTTGGGCTACCCGGGCCTGATACTTCTCGTGCGTGCCCTCGGCGCGATTCGAACGCGCACCGTCCAGATTCTCCGCCTGGTGCCTCTGCCTGTTGGGCCACGAGGGCTTGTTGCGTGTCCCCGGAGAGATTTGAACTCCCGACCGCCGGATTCGTAGACCGGTGCTCTGTCCGCTGAGCTACGGAGACGTGCGCCCACCCGGTGAGCAGTAAACCGGGTGGGCGGGCGCGGCGCGGAGAGAGGTTCGCGCGGCGCCGGTGCCGGCGCGGACGATTGTCGACGCGACGCCGGATGTCATGGTGTGCGAAAAACGAAAGCCGCCCGGTTCCGTAATCGGAAGGGCGGCGCGATGATCGCTAGCGTTGTGCTAGTCGCGCCACCTGAGCGGGAGCAGAAGTCGGGCGTCGGCTCGGCGCATCATGATCTACTCCTTCTCTCATTCGTGTCGCTGTTGAGAACAACGATAGGCCTGCCGGCGTGTCCCGGCAATCTAATTAAAAGGCGGCCGGGTCGCGTCGGCGATCGCCTTGTGCGAGACGTGCGCGGTCAGGCCGCCGTCGACGACGATCTCGGCGCCGTTGACGTACGCGGACTCGTCCGACACCAGGTAGACGATGAGCGGCGCCACGTCGGCCGGCACACCCACCCGGCCGAGCGGGATCTCCGGCAGGGCGGCGTCAAAGAACTCCTGAGGCGCGCTGTCCATCAGCGGCGTGTCGATGAGACCGGGCATCACCGCGTTGACCCGGATGCCACGGATTCCCAACTCGAGGGACGCGCTGCGGGTCAGGCCGCGCAGCGCCCACTTGCTCGCCGTGTACGGTGCCGCGGCGTGACCCGAGACGGCGGCCACGGAGCAGATGTTCACGATGGACGAACCGGCCGGCATGAGCGGGACCAGGGTCTTCATGCTGTACATCGGCCCGGTCACGTTGACGGCCATGACCCGTTCCCAGGCGACCGGGTCGATGTCCGGCAGCCGGTCACGCCCGGTGATCCCGGCATTGTTGACGACGGCGTCCACCCGGCCGAACCGTTCGCGCAGCTCCGCCGCGAGCGCCACCCACTGATCCAAGTCGGTCACGTCGAGCGGGTGCACGCCGGGACCGGCCAGCACGTCGGTGGCCACGACAAGCGCGCCCTCCGCCCGGAGCGCGTCCACCTCGGCGGCCCCCTGACCGCGCGCCGCGCCGGTGACCACCACGACCTTGTCCGCACACCGTCCACCCATGGCGCAGATTCTGCCCGGAGGCGGACACTTGTCGCATGGGATGGCGTGTCCTCGCCGACGCGACGATGGTGCTGCACTTCGCCTTCGTCGCGTTCGTGGTGACCGGCGGCTTCCTGGCGTGGCGGTGGCCACGGGCGATCGTCGCGCACCTGCTGGCGGCGGGCTGGGGACTGTGCATCGCGCTGTTCCGGTTCAACTGCCCGCTGACCTGGGTGGAGGACCGGGCCCGCGAACGCGCCGGCAGCGCCGGGCTCCAGGGCGGCTTCATCGACACGTACCTGACCGGGGTGATCTACCCGGAGCGCTACCTGGTGCCGATCCAGATCCTCGCGGCGGCGGTGGTCGCGGTCTCCTGGGCAGGCGCGGCCGTCCGGCAGCGACGGCGCCGGGTGAGCGCGCCTGCCTCATGACCGTGCCGGCCCTCCGGCCGCGCCGGGCTTCCGGCCGGGCCGGGCTTCCGGCCGGGCCGGGCTCTCCTCTCACGGGCTTCCGACCCGGCACGGCTCGCCGCATGGGCCTCCGACCGCGCAGGGCTCGCCTCACGAGCTTCCGGCCGCGCCGGGCTCGCCACCGACCTGGTGCCGACCTCCGGTGGTCACCAGCTGCTCCCGCCCGGCGGACTCGCGGCCCTGCTGGAAGAGATCGGCCGGACCACAGGCGACAGGGTCACGATCGGCCACACGACGATGGTGACGACCGCGCTGATGGGGAACTGACCGATTTCGTTCACTGGGCCCAGCCAGCGAAGCGGGCCGCTGCGATCTGGCGGGCCCACGGGTGTCCAGTCGTCGCCCCGCTCCCGCCCGGCCCGCCCGGCTCGGATGGTCAGTGCCGGCTGTCGCTCACAGTCGTCCGAAAGCGCTCTCAACGACCATGAGTGACAGCCGGCGCGGCCAGCTGTCACCTATGGTCGCGGTAAACGCTCTCCAACGACCGCTGGTGACAGCCGGGCCACCGCGAACAGCCGTGGGTGACAGCCACCGCGCCGCGAACAACCATGCATGACAGCCAGCCCACCGTGAACAACCGTGAATGACAGCCACCGCGCCGCGAACAACCATGCATGACAGCCAGCCCACTGCAGACAACCGTGAACGACAGCCAAGCCCACCGCGAACAGCCGTAACCGACAGCCGAGCCCACCACCAACAACCGTGAGCGACAGCCGGCCCCGGCACGGCCGATCACACCGACACCGACACCGACACCGTGTCAGCCGTCCAGCAGGGAGTCCGCCGGCCCACGGCTGCCGGCCGGGTACTCCTGCAGCGGCACCTTCCCTGCCCGCCACGCGGCCGTGACGGGTTCGACGATCCGCCAGCACTGCTCTGCCACGTCGGCCCGGATGGAAAGGGTCGGATCGTTGTCGAAGACGCCGCGCAGCACTTCGCCGTACGGCGGCAGATCGCCCGGGCCGAACTCGGCGCCCAGCGACACCGGGTCCAGTTCGAACGGGTCGCCCGGGCCGTTGATGTTGAAGTCCAGCGAGATCCGGTCCGGGCCGAAGCCGATGCGCAGGCGGTCCGGCTGGTCGCAGCCGTGCAGGCCGTCCGGCACGCGCGGCGGCTTCTTGAAGGTGATCACGGCTTCCTTGCGGGTGTCGCCGAGCGCTTTGCCGGAGCGCAGCCGGAACGGGACCCCCGACCAGCGCCAGGTGTCGACGGCGAGGACGACCTCGGCCAATGTCTCCGTCTGCTTGTGCGGGTCGACGCCGGGCTCGTCGGCGTACGCCAGGCGGGAAAGTGACCCGGCGGTGTATCGCGCCCGGCGGCTGCACGCCGCCGGGTCGTCGTCCCAGAGGCGGGTGGCGCGCAGCACGTCGGCCTTGCGGTCGCGGAACTCGGCGGCGGCCAGGCTGATCGGCGCCTCCATGGCGAGCAGCCCGAGGATCTGCAGCAGGTGGCTCTGGATCATGTCGGCGAGCGCGCCGGCGTTGTCGTAGTAGCCGGCCCGGTTCTCCAGGGCCAGGCTCTCGTCGAAGACGATCTCGACCGAGGCGACGTGGGTGTTGTTCAGCAGCGGTTCGAAGATCCGGTTGGCGAAGCGCAGGCCGAGGATGTTGAGCACTGTCGCCTTGCCGAGGAAGTGGTCGACCCGGTGGATGCGTTCCTCCGGCACCAGCCTGGTCAGCAGGGAGTTCAGCGCGGCGGCGGTCTCCGCGGAGACGCCGAACGGCTTCTCCAGCACCAGCCGGGTGCCTTCCGGCAGGTCCACCTCGAGCAGCGCCTCGCAGGCCCGGGCGGTCACCGCGGGCGGCAGGGCGAAGAAGATCGCCGGCGGGCCGTCGGCGGCGGCGAGCACGGTACGCAGATCGGCCGCCCGGGTGACATCGGCACGGACGTACCGGGTTGCCGGCGAGCCACCCGACGATTCGCGCACCCGCTGCTGCCAGCGGGAGTCGTCCCAGTCCTCGGTGGCGGCGCCGATCAGGGTCAGTCCGGGGACGTGACCGGCGGCGAGCAGCGCACCGAGGCCGGGCAGCAGGAGTCGGGCGGTCAGGTCGCCGGTCGCGCCGAGGATGATGAGGGTCTGGTCCGTCATGGACTCCCGATACCCGCCGGGCCGGGCCGGTACTCGACCTCGGGGCGTCCCGGTCCGCCGTACCGGGGGCTGCGGGTCACCCGGGCCGCCTCGGCGAGGTGTTCGAGGTAGCGGCGGGCGGTGACCCGCGAGGTGCCGGTGCGCCCGGCGACCTCGGCGGCGGAGAGCCCGGCCGGCGCGGCTTCCCGCAGCGCGGCCAGGATCAGGTCGAAGGTGCGCTGGTCCAGGCCTTTGGGCAGGCTTTCGGCGGAGGTGCCGCGCAGGGTGGCGAAGACCCGGTCCACCTCGTGCTGCGCGGCCACCTCGCTCGCCTCGAGCAGTTGCTTGCGGTACCGGGCGTAGCCGTCGAGCTTGTCGCGGAACGCGGCGAACGTGAACGGTTTGAGCAGGTAATGCGTGACGCCGAGCGCGACGGCCTGGCGGACCATGCCGATGTCCCGGTTGGACGTGACGGCCAGGACGTCGGTGCCGCTGCCGGCGGTCCGCAGCGCGCGGGCGATCTCCAGGCCGTGTTTGTCGGGCAGGTTCAGGTCGAGCAGGACCAGGTCGATCCCGGTGCTGCGGAGCAGGGTCATCGCGTCGCGGGCGGTGTGCGCCACCCCGGCCACCACGAAACCCGGGACCCGTTCGGTGTACGCGCGATGGGCCTCGGCGATCAGTGGCTCGTCGTCCACCACCAGGACCCGGATCACGACGGCACCGGGAGCCGTACGGTCAGCACGGCCCCGCCCTCCGCCGACGTGTCGATGAGGTACGTACCCCCGTACCGTTCGGCGACCTGCCGGACCAGTGACAGACCGACGCCGCGTCCCGCGCCCGGCTTGGTCGACCAGCCGCGCCGGAAGGCCGCAGCAGCCTGGTCGGGGCGCAGTCCCGGCCCGTTGTCCCGCACCTCGACAAGCACCTCGCCGTCCTCGTCCCGGATCAGCACCCGCACCCGCCGCGGCAGGTCCCGCCCGGCCACCGCCTCCAGCGCGTTGTCGACCAGGTTGCCGACCACGGTGAGCAGGTCCCGCGACGGGATCGGCGTGCCGGTGAGCCGGGACGCCGGGTCCACGGTCAGTTCGACGCCCCGCTCACCGGCCTGGGCGCTCTTGCCCAGCAGCAGCGCGGCCAGCGCGGGTTCACCGACCGCGCCGACCACCTGGTCGGTGAGCTGCTGCGCGAGTTCGAGCTCGGCGGTGGCCAGGGCGATCGCCTCGTCGGTGCGGCCCAGCTCCACCATGGTCAGCACGGTGTGCAGGCGGTTGGCGGCCTCGTGGGCCTGCGCGCGCAGCGCCTCGGTCAGGCCGCGCACCGAATCCAGTTCGCCGGTGAGGGCGCGCAGCTCGGTGTGGTCGCGCAGGGTGAGCACGGTGCCGAGGGTACGGCCCTCGAACCGCGTCTCGCGCCGGCTGGCCACCAGCACCCGGTCGCCGACCAGCACCGGCTCGTCCACGGTCGGCCGCTGCTCGGTGATCAGCCCGGCCACCTCGGCGGGCAGGTCCGCCGGCCCGTCCGCGCCGAGGCCGAGCAGCCGCCGGCCCTCATCGTTGATCAGCTCGACCCGGCCGGAGCGGCCGACGACCACCAGGCCCTCGCGGACGGAGTGCAGGACCGCGTCGTAGTACTCGAACATCCGGGTCATCTCGGCCGGACCGAGCCCGTGGGTCTGCCGGCGCAGGCGGCGGCTGAGCAGCCAGGAGCCGACCGCGGCCAGCAGCAGGGCGACGCCGGTGGCGGTGGCCACGGCCGGGAGCTGGGCGAGCAGGCTGCGGTTGATCGCGGCGGTGGTGATGCCGACCGAGACGAGGCCGATCACGGTTCCGGTGTCCGGGTCATGGACGGCCACCACGGTACGCACGGAGTCGCCGAGGCTGCCCCGGTACTCCTCCAGCACGACCCCGCCGCGCAGCGCCTTCTCGATGGTGCCGGCGAACGGCTTGCCGATCAGCTCGGCCGTCGGATGCGTGAACCGGGTCCGGTCGGGTGCCATCACGACGACGAAGTCGGTGCGGGTGGCCCGGCGGGTGGCCTCCGCCCACGGCTGCAGGGCGCGGGTCGGGTCGGCGCTGCGCAGCCCGTCCACGACGGCCCGGGAGAGCGCGATGGTGTCCGCGATCGCGGTGACCTCCTCGATCGCGGCGGTGCGGGCGTCCCGGTGGGCCAGCAGCACCGCTCCGGTGGTACCGACCGCCACCAGCAGGGTCACGACCAGCACCTGGAGGGCGAACAGCTGGCGGGCGATGGTCCAGCGACGACTCACCGCAACACCTTCCGGGTGAACAGAATGAACGAAATCGTGATCCGCCGGTGAGATCCAGGACACATTCTCGACATGGAAACCGCACCCGCCCCGAAGGTCAAGAAAGACCGCACCCGCTACCTCTATCCCGCGGTCGTCGTGGCCGTCGTCCTCGGCATCGGCGTCGGGCTCGTCGTCCCGGACTTCGCCCTCGAGCTGCGGCCGATCGGCACCGGCTTCGTCGACCTGATCAAGATGATGATCGCACCGGTCATCTTCTGCACGATCGTCCTGGGCGTCGGATCGGTCCGGCAGGCCGCCAAGGTGGGCAAGGTCGGCGGCCTGGCCCTGGGCTACTTCCTGACCATGTCCACCGTGGCGCTCGCGATCGGCCTGGTGGTCGGCAACCTGATCCACCCGGGTTCCGGTATGGACCTGAGCGAGTCGGTCGCGGCCGCCGGGCAGAAGGCGGTCGGCGACACCGCCTCGGAGAGCACCGCGGACTTCCTGCTCGGCATCATCCCCACCACGCTCGTCTCGCCGCTCACCGACGGCAACGTGCTGCAGACGCTGCTCGCCGCGTTGCTCGTCGGCTTCGCGCTGCAGGGCATGGGCTCGTCCGCGGCGCCGGTGCTGCGGGCGATCGGCATCTTCCAGAAGCTGGTCTTCCGGGTCCTCGCGATGCTGATGTGGCTGGCGCCGATCGGCGCGTTCGGCGCGATCGCCGCGGTGGTCGGCGCGACCGGCGTGGACGCGCTGATCAGCCTCGCCCAGATCATGCTGGGCTTCTACGCCACCTGCGTGATCTTCGTGTTCGGCCTGCTCGGCGCGATCCTGTGGGCCGTCGCCCGGATCAACATCTTCACCTTCTTCAAGTACCTGGGACGCGAGTTCCTGCTGATCGTGTCGACCTCGTCCTCGGAGTCGGCGCTGCCCCGCCTGATCGCCAAGATGGAGCACGTCGGCGTCTCCCGGCCGGTCGTCGGCATCACGGTGCCGACCGGGTACTCGTTCAACCTGGACGGCACGGCCATTTACCTGACCATGGCGTCGCTCTTCGTGGCGCAGGCGATGGGCGACCCGCTGGCGGTCGGTGAGCAGGTCTCGCTGCTCCTGTTCATGATCATCGCGTCGAAGGGCGCGGCCGGTGTCACCGGCGCCGGCCTGGCCACCCTGGCCGGGGGCCTGCAGAGCCACCGCCCGGACCTGGTCGACGGCGTCGGCCTGATCGTCGGCATCGACCGGTTCATGTCCGAGGCGCGGGCCCTGACGAACTTCGCCGGCAACGCGGTCGCGACCGTGCTGATCGGCATCTGGACCCGCGAGTTCGACCGCGAGCGGGCGGCGCTCGTGCTCAGCGGCGGCGACCCGTTCGACGAGTCGACAATGGTCGACGACGAGCACGGCCCGGATCCGGCGACGCCGGCGGCGACGGTGACACCGGCCGGCCCGGCCAAGGCGGAATCGACGACGACCTCCGCCTGAACCGGACAGACCCCACCCCGCCGCGCTTCCCCAGTCGCGCGGCGGGGTGGTTCCACGTCAGGCTCAGGCCCTGGTGCGGAATGCGGTGCGGCGGCTCTCGGGTCAGCCCGCGGCCGCCGCCTCGGTGAAGATCGCGGCGGCGCGCCGCGCCACCTCGGCGTCCGATCCGGTCCAGAGGCCGTCCAGCCAGGCACCGGCGAAGAGCCCGACGAGCGTCGGCACGCCGTCGGCCGCGGTCGCGTCGAGCCATTCGCTGACATCCGTCGGCGCGGGACCGTGCACCCGGTAGTAGCCCGCCGGGTGCTCCGGCCAGAACCGCGCGTCGAAGCGCAGCACCACCTTCTCCACCCGGCCGGCGCCGAGACGGCCGAGCGCGGCCCGGTGCGCCGCCGGGAGCGCCGGTTCGAACGCGATCCCGCCGGCGGCGAGGACCGGCAGCGGCACGGTCACGATCACCGCGTCGAACCGGGCCGCGTCGTTCACGGTGACGCCGTCCGCGTCCACCCGTACGCTCCGGACCGGCCGGGCCCGCCGCACCTGGAGCCCCGCGGCCAGGTGCTCGACGAGCAGCCGGTACCCGCCCACGATCCACCGGTCCCCCTCGCCGACGCCGGGCTCGAACCCGTGCCGCGCGCTCAGCCAGGTCAGCGGTGCGCCGGAGTCCATCACGATCTCGGCGTCGACGAACCGCCGGATCGCGCCGGCGGTGAACGGCGCCGGGTCCGCGAGCCAGGCCGCCAGCACGTCGGCCACGGAGGCCTGCGGCGGCGCCTGGGCCAGGCGGGTGCGCAGCGCGCGCTCCAGACCATCGGGTACGCCGTCCCGGCCGGACCCGAGCACCAGCGGATCAGTGAAGTCGGTGTCCACGACCGTGAGCCCGAGTTCCTCGGCGATCCGGGCCAGGACGTTGTCGTCGTACTGCTGGAGCCAGTTGGCGCCCAGGTCGAAGGTGAACCCGTCCAGGTCGATCCCCGCGGTCCGCCCGCCGATCCGGTCCCGCGCCTCCCACACCTGCGCCCGCACGCCCCGGGCGGCCAGTTCCCGGGCGGCGGCGAGACCGGCCATCCCGGCACCCGCCACCAGGACCCGGCGGTGGCCGAGACCGGCTGCCCAGACGGCGGCGCCGACCCCCTGCTCGTACGCCCCGTGGGTCATCCCGGCCCGGGTCGGGTGGGTGGCCTCGCCGGCGATCCGCAGCCGGTCACCGGCGGGGGCACCGAGCGCGATCCGGTCCGCCGGGGTGCCGTGCCGCCCGATCAGGCTCCAGGAGCCCCGGGCCCACGGGTCGTCGCCCCACCGGGAGACGGCGGACGCGAGCAGGCGAGGGGGCTTCGGCATGGCCGCGAGCATAAAGTCCGAAGATCACTCGCGCATCAGGATTTTTCCCACTGCGCAATATTTGATTCATCGGGGCCATCGCCCATAGCAATCGTGTCTGGGACGCACCTGAGAACCGACTGAGCGTTTCCGGTCAATGCCTTGCCACCGGCAAAGGACACGAAATACCTTCTGTAGTAACTTGATCGATCTTGTTGTAAAGTCCCCGACACAAACGTCTCCGCCGCTGCCGCTGAGAAGGACATGGCTCAGACGATGTTGAATCGCGCCCTGATGTACACCAAGCAACATACCCCCAACGACCTGCGCGTCCGGTTCCGCCGGGTGCAGCAGGAGGCGCACAACGCCCGGATCCGGCTCACGGTTCCGGTCGTCTCCCGGTGCGATTACACCAACATCTATCACTGCGCCGTGCGAAAGACCGCCAGCCAGTGGGTCAAATCCGTAATGAGCGATCCGATCGTTTACCGTCACTCCGGATTGCTCACCTACGACCCGCGGTTCGCCAACTGGAGTCACCCGCGGGTCAGCCCGCCGGATCGCATCGCGCTGTCGCTCTTCTTCTCCCGCAAACGCTTCGACGACATCCCCAAGCCGGAGCGCTACCGGGCCTTCTTCGTGATGCGCGACCCGCGCGACATGGTCGTCTCCAGCTACTTCTCGACCAAGGACTCGCACGGCCCGATGGGCGACGTCCTCGAGGTGCGCAAGGTGCTGCGCGAGAAGCCGAAGAAGGAGGGCCTGCTCTTCCTCATCGAGGATCTCGCCAAGAAGGGCCGGTTCAACGCGCTGCGCTCCTGGGTGCTGGCGCCGGAGGACGAGGCCGTCCGGTTGGTGCGCTACGAGGACCTGACCGGTCCCGATCAGCTCGAGGAGATGGACCGGCTGCTGCGGCACTGCGGCATCGCCGTGCCGCGGCCGGAGCTCGAGACGCTGCTCAACCGCTACAGCTTCTCCCGGATGAACGACCGCAAGGGCGCCGGCACCGTGTCGCACTACCGCAAGGGCGAGGCCGGCGACTGGCGCAACCACTTCGACGACGACATCCAGGCCGCCTTCGACAAGGCCGCCGGCAGCAAACTCGTCGAACGTCTCGGCTACCCCGCATACCAGGGCACCCCCGACTGACATCACCTGTTCCACCGCGTCAGGGCCGTACCAGCGCCGCGTGCGGCCCATGACAGCGCCCCACCGCCCGGTCGCCCTCCCCCAACCCGGTCGCCCCACCACCGCGCCGCGGCCGGCGGGACGCCTCAGTTCTGGGCGGCGTAGGCCTCCACCTTCGCGGTGTCGCCGGCGACGATCAGGATGGCGCCGTCGGGGACGGGGGTTTCCGGCCGGGCGTACACGAAGTCCTCGCCGGGGCGTTTGGTGCCCACCACCGTGACGCCCCACTGCGAGCGCAGCGCCAGCTGGGCCAGTGTCCGGCCGCCGGCGCCGTGCGGTGCGCGGACCTTGGCGATCGCGAAGCCGTCGTCGAACTCGATGTAGTCGAGCATCCGGCCGCTGATCAGGTGCGCGACCCGTTCGCCCATCTCGGCCTCGGGGTAGATGACGTGGTCGGCGCCGACCTGGGCGAGGATCTTGCCGTGTTTGACGCTTGTCGCCTTGGCCCAGATCTCGGGCACCCCGAGTTCGGCCAGGGCGAGCACGGTGAGCACGCTGGTCTCGAGGTTGGTGCCGATGCCGACGACGGCACGCGGGAAGTCCTGGATGCCGAGCTGGCGCAGGGCGTCCTCGTCGGTGGAGTCGGCCTCGACGACCTGGGTGAGGCGGTCCGACCAGTCGAGGACGATGCGCGGGTCGCTGTCGACGCCGAGCACGTCGTAGCCGAGTTCCAGCAGCGACTCGGCCACGGCGCTGCCGAACCGGCCGAGGCCGATGACGGCGACGTTCGTACCGCCGGGCGCGTTGTTCTCGGATTTGTCGACACGTTTGTCAGCCAACGAGGGGTCTCTCCTCCGGGTAGCGGTAGAGCCGGCGGCGGGTGTTCAGCGCGATCGCGGTGCCGACCGCGATCGTGCCGACGCGGCCGACATACATCAGGATCACCAGGACCACCTGCGCGGACGGCGGCAGGGTGCCCGTCACACCGGTGCTCAGGCCGACTGTCGCGAACGCCGAGGTGACTTCGAACAGGGCCCTGTCGAACGGTACGTTCTCGGTCAGGGCGTCGAGCGCGACGGTACCGGCGGCGACCAGCGCGACGCCCATCAACGCCACCGTGATGGCCTGTCGCTGTGCCTCCTCGGCGACCCGGCGTTTGCGGACCACCACGTCCGGCTCGCCCCGGATCTCGGCCCAGATCACATAGGCCAGCAGCAGGAACGTGGTGAGTTTGATGCCGCCGGCGGTGCTCGCGCTGCCACCGCCGATGAACATCAGTCCGGTCATCACCGCGAGGGTCTCGCTGTTGGCCTGGCCCAGGTCGACGCTGTTGAAGCCGCCGGACCGGGTCATCACGTCCTGGGTGAAAGCGGTCAGCACCTTCGCCGGGACGCCGAGCGGGCCGAGGGTCCCCGGGTTGCGCCACTCGAAGACCAGGAACATCAGGAAGCCGAAGACCGTCAGCAGCAGCGAACCGGCGACGGTCAGGAAGGTGTGCGTGGACCAGGTCCCCGGGGTGCGCCACTCGCGGAACAGCTCGAACAGCACCGGGAACCCGATGGATCCGGCGAGCACCCCGAACGCGAGCGGCAGGCAGATCCACGGGTCGGTGACGAATCGGACGATGCTGTCCGGGTAGAGCGCGAACCCGGCGTTGTTGAAGGCCTGGACGGCGTGGAAGACGGCGTACCAGGCGGCCTTGCCGAGCGGGTATCCGTACCCCTGCCAGAAACGCAGCATGAGCACGACGGCGATGGCGCTCTCGCAGACCAGCATGACCAGCGCCACCCGGCGCAGGACCGCCGCGACGTTGCCGCCGGTGAGCCCGGCGCTCTCGGCCTGCGCCATCAGCCGCCCGCGCAGGCGCAGGCGGCGGGAGACGAGCAGGCTGAGCAGGGTGGCCATGGTCATGATGCCGAAGCCGCCGATCTGCGACAGCACGGTCAGCAGTACGTGGCCGAAGGTGGTCCAGTAGGTCGGGGTGTCCACCACGGCCAGGCCGGTGACGCAGACGGCGGAGGCGGCGGTGAACAGCGCGGTGATGAACGGCGCGTGGCCGGGTTCGGCGCGCGCGGCCGGCAGCATCATCAGCGCGGTGCCGAGCGCGAGCGCCCCGAGGAATGCCAGCGGGACGATCCGAGCCGGATGCTGCCAGGGTGATCGCACGCCGACGATTATTGCCCCTGCGGACAGTGGTGTCGCAGCAGTGCCCGGCAAGCCGCCACGAGGGCCGCCACGCCGGGTGGGCCGCACAGCACTGCCTGTTGCAGGAATCCTGCAAACGAATTCCTCTTCACATCCATGTACACCTATGTTTTTCTAAGGCGCAGGAGCGCTCCCCACATCCCCAAGATCCGCGTTTCCCCGAATGCGGATCACGCTTTTCGAATGGGAGTACCACATGCCTGGCCTCATTCCCCGGCTCGCCGTGGCCGCCGCGTTGCCGCTCGTTCTCGCGGGCGCGGCCACCGGCGCGGCCGCAGCGGCCCCCGCCCAGACCTACGCCATCACCGACCTGGTGGGCTGGGCGACGCAGAACGGTGGCACCACCGGTGGTGGCAACGCCGCCACTACGACCGTGACCAGCGCGTCCGCCCTGACCTCGGCCCTCGGTTCCAGTGCGGCGTCTAACATCCGGGTCTCCGGGACGATCAACTGCAGCGGCATGTTGCGGGTCCGCTCCAACAAGACGATCATCGGGAACTCCGGCGCCGCGATCGTCGGCTGCGGATTCAACATCAACGGCGACCGGAACGTCATCATCCGTAATCTCTCTTTCCGGAATTGGAACGACGACGCGATCAACGTGCAGGAGTCGGCCACCAACATCTGGGTCGACCACAACAGTTTCAGCAACGGGAACGACGGCGCGGTCGACATCAAACGCGGTTCCGATTTCATCACCGTCTCGTGGAACCGGGTATTCGACCACGACAAATCCATGCTGCTCGGGCACAGTGACAGCAACGCGAGCCAGGACACCGGGCACCTGCGGGTGACCTACCACCACAACTGGTTCGACGCGTCGACGCAGCGGCACCCCCGGGTGCGGTTCGGCAACCCGGTGCACGTCTACAACAACTACTACTACGACAACTCCGGGTACGGCGTGGCGTCCACCGAGGGCGCCGGCGTCCTGGTCGAGGCGAACTCGTTCGAGAACGTCGACGACCCGTTCCACCTCGGCGAAGGCTCGTCGGACGAGGGCACGCTGGTGGCCCGCAACAACTTGCTGGTCAACTCCGGCAGCGGGCAGACCGGCGGCAGCGTGCGGGCGATCCCGTACTCGTACACCGCCGACCCGGCGTCGAGCGTGAAGTCCATCGTGACCGCCAACGCCGGCGCCGGCCGCATCAACGTCTGACGTCCCGTCCCTCCACGAACGGCGTGCCCTCCCCCGGCCTCCATCGGGGGAGGGCACGCGGTCCCGCACGGCAGCTCTCCTCCAGCCTGCGGTGGCCGTCTGCCACGTAACGTCCAGGGCCCGGACACGCCAGGTCAGATCAGCTGCGCGAGCCGCGTGTAGAAGTCCTCGGGGTCGGCGGTGGCCGACGACTTGAAGAGGGCCGCGATGTCGTCGACGACAACCTCGTACCGTCCGGCCTCGACGCCGTCCAGGGTTGCCCGCGCCACGACGGCGGGGTCGACTTTCGGCAGGTCCAGGCCCTTGGTCAGGTCTGTGTCGGCCAGACCGAGATGCACCGACGTGACCAGGGTGCCCTGCGCGGCGAGTTCATGCCGAAGGCCGTTGCTCATGCTCCATTGCGCGGCCTTGCTCGCCGCGTAGCCGGTCGCGCCGGGCAGCGGGAACCAGGAGGCGGCGGACGCGATGTTCACGACGGCGCCGCCACCGTTGGCGGCCAGGACCGGGGCAAACGCGCGGACCATCGACAGGGTGCCCCAGAAGTTGACCTCCATCTCCGCGCGCAGGCTGTCCGGATCGCCCAGCAGGGTGCCGCCGAAACCCGCACCGGCGTTGTTCACCAGCAGGTCGACGTCGCCCGCTGCTCGGGAGGCGTCGGCGACGGCTTCCGGATCGGTGATGTCGAGGGCCAGGAGGTGGGCACCGGGCAGATCGAGGGTTTCCGGACGTCGCGCGGTCGCGTAGACCTTCGCTCCGCGCTCCAGCAGGGCCTTGGCCAACGCGCGGCCGATGCCGCGGTTGGCGCCGGTGACGAGCGCGGTGGCCTGGTTGATCTTCATGGGGTTACGCTAAAACGTCACGCTGACGTGAGATTCAAGTCAGACGTTTGGGGGATCTTTGCGCATCGGGGAGCTGGCCCACGGAACCGGAGTGAGCGTGCGGGCCCTGCGTTACTACGAGGAACAGGAGCTCCTCGTACCCGATCGCAGCTCGGGCGGTCATCGGCGCTACCCGGTGACCGCGGTGGACTCGGTGAGGTTCATCCAGCTACTCTTCGCCGCCGGCCTCGGCAGCAAGACGATCAAGGGTCTCCTGCCGTTCCTGGACGACGGCATGAGCACGCCCGAGATGCTCGCGCAGCTGGCCGCCGAGCGCGCCCGGATCCGCGCGAAGATCGATGAGCTGAGTGCGGCCGATGCCCGGCTCGGCGACCTGATCGAGGAGGGAGCCCGGCTACGGACGCCGGGTGTCCCCATGCGTTGCTCGCCCTTCACCGCCTGATCCGCCGGCCTCAGCCATGATCACGAATGGCGGTTGCCGTACTGGCCGGCGGTTCCGCACGGCAGCTCGCTGAGGCGGGCGGTCAGGAAGCGGCGTTCCGGCTCGGACGTGACTGCCGACAACGCCTCGCGATAGCACTCGGCGGCCTCCCCGAACCGGCCCAGACGACGCAGCAGCTCGGCCCGGGCGGCCGGCAGCAGGTGGTACCCGGGCAGGTCGACGCCGTCCAGCACCGCCAGACCGGCCTCCGGTCCGGCCGACTCCGCCACGGCGACAGCCCGGTTCAGCTCGACCACCGGGGACGGGGCGAGCCGGGCCAGCGCGGCGTAGAGCACGGCGATCTGCGGCCAGTCGGTGCTGCCGGCCGTCGCGGCGGTCGCGTGGCAGGCGGCGATCGCGGCCTGCAGCCGGTAGGGGCCGCGACCGCGGGACTGTTCGAGGACGCGTACCCCTTCTTCGATCATCTCCTGATCCCACCGGGATCGGTCCTGCTCGGCGAGGGTGACCAGGTCACCCGCCGCGTCGGTGCGCGCGGCGCGCCGCGCGTGGTGCAGCAGCATCAACGCGAGCAGGCCGCGCACCTCCGGTTCGTCCGGCATCAGCGCGCCCAGCACCCGGGTGAGCCGGATCGCCTCGTCCGCCAGGGCACCCCGATCCGCCGAGTAGCCCTCGTTGAACATCAGGTAGAGCACGGCGAGGACGCCGGAGAGGCGTTCCGGGAGCAGGTGGGCGGCGGGGATGCGGTACGGGATCCCGGCGTTACGGATCTTGCGCTTCGCCCGGACCAGCCGTTGCGCCATGGTCGCCTCCGGAACCAGGAAGGCGCGGGCGATCTGCGGCGTGGTGAGACCGGCGAGAGTACGCAGCGTCAGCGCCACCCGGGCGTCCAGCGGCAGCGCCGGATGACAGCACGTGAAGATCAACTGCAGGCGGTCGTCCGGCACCGGGCCCTCCTCCGCACGCGACTCCACCGGCGGCAACGCCCGCAGCCGCGCGTCCTCGGCCGACGCGCGGCGCAGCCGGTCGATCGCCCGGTTGCGGGCGGCCGTGGTCAGCCAGGCACCCGGATTGCGCGGTGTGCCGTCCACCGGCCATCGGGTCAGCGCCTTCGCGAACGCGTCCTGCGCGCACTCCTCGGCCAGGTCCCAGTCACCGGTGAGCCGGATCAAGGTCGCCACGATCCGGCCCCACTCCTCCCGGAACGCCGTCTCGACCGCGCCCGCCGCGTCCGTCGAGGGTTTCTCCCGGTGCGGCGTCATTCGTCGAACGGGCGCAGCTCGATCGCCCCGAACCGGGCCAGCGGATGCCCGGCGGCGATCGCCACGGCCTCCTCCAGCGACGCGCAGTCGAGGATGTCGTAGCCGGCGATCCACTCCTTGGTGTCCGCGAACGGTCCGTCCGTGATCAGCGCCCCGTGGTCACGAACGGTCGTGGCGTCCTCCCGGCCACGCAGCTGATGCCCCTCGACGCGCTGCGGCGTCGACGCCAGCCACTGCTCGATCGTGTTCTCCTCCGCCGTCATGGTGAGGCTGTCGTCGGCACAGACGAAGGCCAGGATTCTCATGTCAGTGCTCCGCGGGGTGGAAGGGACGGATCTCGACACCGGCCGGGTGACCGGAAGCGATCTCGATGGCCTGATCCAGATCGGGCACGTCGACGATCTCAAACGCGCCGATGTGCTGCGATGTGTCCGCGAACGGTCCCTCGGTCACCCGCACCTCGCCGTCCCGGACCCGGACCGTGACCGCCTCCGCCGCCGGGCGCAGCCGCTGCCCCCGGTGATGCTCGCCGGCGTCACCCAGCATCCAGAGCATGTAGCGCATGATCTCCTCCTTCTCTCACCCTGACGACGCCGCGCCCGGCGGAAAATCGACACCGGCGACCGGTCGATTCCGGGGAATCCGCGGCGTCGTGCTCACATGACACCGCATCACTTCTGGTTGATCGCCCACCTGCACACCGAGTCGACGCGCGAGGTCGACAGGACGATGGGGCGCATGGCCGCCGGCCTGCGCCGGCTCTGGCGGCGGCCGAGGAGGCGGAGCTGAGCGGCGTACGGGTCACCGAAGGCGCCCGAACCGTCCCTCGAGACGGGCCCGCGCCAAGCCCACCCGTCGCGCCAGATCCGGGGAATGCGTGAGCTCACGCCGGTTCCACTCTCCGCCGAGGCAGTCCTCCACCGCACTCCAGGCCTCCTCGACAGTCGAGCGCGAGCCTGCCCAGCTGAAGGCATCAAGCAGCTGAAGGCACTCGTGCGGGGCAAGACGTCGGGCGATGATCACCACGCGATCCAACGCCGCGGCCAGTTCGATCCGTCCGTCCGGGCTGTCCGCGGCGCCGCAGCGGAAAAGGCACAACAAGGTGAGCGTCACGTCGGCGGAAGTAAACGTGTCACGGAACAGCCGTAGCTTCCGGAGCAGGCGGATCACCGTGGCCGACGGCAGGCGGTGGGAGTCGGAAGCCAGGAAGTGCAGAACCATGCCGGCACCCCGGCCGGACTCGAAGCCGGTCTGCTCCCTGCTGGTCACGGCCACGACCGCTCGCTCATAGGCGTCAGGCAGATCGGGACCGCCCTCCACGAACGAAGCCTGCCAGAGTTCGAGCAGGGTGCGCGCCGGTGACTCGGCGTCGTCCGGGCCGTGCACGACCAGGCCGGTGACCTCGTCCGGCATCGATCTCAGCATCGGTTCCAGGGTGTGCCGCAGCAGGTCGTCCCCGAGAGCACCGCTGAGCTGCATCGACACCAGAGCCGGCGCCAACCTGAACGATCCGGGCAATGTGGTCCCCGCCTCCGCGGACCGTAGTGGGGCGCTCGGCCGCAACCCGTGCACCCAGAGGGCGTCCGCGGAGACGTCCGCACCGCTCACCGCCCGGACCAAGATCAAGTCCCTGCGCTCGTCGGGGGTCCACCTGCGGACGACCGTGATGGACGCCATCGCGTCGAGGAACATGCTGCCCGGCACGGCCGCCCGCCACATCAGGGCCTGGTCGCGCAGCCAGGCCGCCGGGTCCCGGGCGTGCTGGAACAGTTCCGAGGCGCGCACCTCGCCACCGCAGGCCAGGGTGAGGACGGCGAGGTTGAAGGAGTACGTCGACATCCAGTGATCGGTCCGCTTGTCCACCGGCCGGTAGGTTCGCGGGGTGAACTCGGGGCGGGTCACCGCGACCCGCAGCCGGTCCGTCAGCCAGGCCCGGATGTCGGCCGACCCGCCCAGCAGTTCCCGGACGAACGGCAGCACCGTGGCCCGGGCACAGAGCGGGGTGTACCCCAGCAACGACCGCACCTGCTCGTCCTCGGCACCGGCGCCGAGCGTCAGGGTCCGGGCCTTCGCACGGACCGCGGCGTCGGTGAGTGCCTGCACCACGAGCCGGGCCACCAGGTATTCGCCGAAGGTGGCGTGCAGGAACTCGTACGTCTGCAGGGTCCGGTCGTCGCGTTGCGCCTGCGCCTTCTGGATGAAGAAGAAGCGCCCGACCATCTCCTGTCCCGCGGTGAGCGGGCTGCGGAACGCCTCGGTCTCCCGGCCGCGAGGTGGCAGGCCGAGCTGGGCGAGGTCGCTGTCGAGTTCCTCGGTGGTCACCCAGAGGCGCCCGCGGTGGAACATCGCGAACGCCACCACGGACAGCCGCAGCAACTCGTCCTCGACCAGGCCGGGAACCGTGGGTTCGGGCTGGTTGCGGTGGATGCGGCGGACCTCGCGCTCGGCGAACCGGTGCAGCAGGCGTTCGTAGAGCTGCGCGGTGCTGAGGGCCTCACCGGCGCCCTGGACGGCGTTGTCGTCGGCGTCGTAGAGCGCCAGCATCAGCAGCAGGAGCGGCTGCTCGGCGAGGTCCGGATAACGGCCGAGCACATCCCGGGTGAGCGGACGGCGGCCGGTCGCCTGCCAGTACGCGGCGTTGGCGTGGTTCCAGGTGGCGATCCAGCGGTCGAGCTGCGGCTCGTCGAAGGGTTCCAGCCGGACCGCGAGGGTGCCGGCCGGGAGACGGGCCCGGTCAGCGACCGCCACCCGGCTGGTGACCAGCACCGCGGCCGGTCGGCCCAGCGCCGCCTCCCGCTGCTGGAACGCCGCCACCCGCTGCAGGTAGTCGGACTGGTGGATGCCGGTGGCCTGGAGCAACTCGTCGAAGCCGTCGAGCAGCACGACCGGCATCGCGCCGTCGGCCTCCCGGGTGATGTCGGCCCACGCCACGGTCTCGCCGATGGCGTTGCGCAACGCGAACTCGATCTGCTCCTGGATCCCCGCCTCGGCCGGCACCTCCCGCAGCACCACCCGGACGACGAGGTAATCGCTCGCCGGCAGCCGGGCGGCGAGGATCCGGGTGAGCGACGACTTTCCGGCGCCGGGCTGGCCGAGCAGGAGCAGCGGGGCCTGGACGGCGTACGGCGTGGTCAGGTAGGTGCCCAGGAAACCGGCGAAGTCGGCGCCGATCCCGGTGTCCCACCACTCCTCCTGGGCGGGGCGGGCACCGGGTCCGGCCGGTTTCACCCGGAAGCGCGGGTCGAGGTACGCGGTGCCGAGGCTCGGCATCGACAGGTCACCGGTGTCGCCGCCGAGGATGGGCCGGCCCAGGTCGGCACGGTAGGCGATGGCGAGCGCCTGCCGGTGACGTACCGGGTCGCGGTGCGAGGTGACCCGGAGCAGGGTGGCCTCCAGAGCCTCCAGCCCCCGTGCGGTGGCCCGGTTCTCCTGGTGACCCATCCAGATGGCGAACTCGGGGACCTCCTCGGTGAGGCGGCGCAGGCTCTCCTCGTACCGGGCGACGGCCAGCTCCGGCAGCACGCTCGCGGACAGGTCACCGACGGCGGTTCCGGCGGCTACCGCGGCGGCCCGGACGGTGTACCAGCCGGTCAGCTGCCGCAGCAGCTCGTCGTGACCGGTGTCCGGGCCGGGGCCGGGGATCGGGGCGGCGAGCAGCAGCTCCGGCCAGCCGCCGGTCTGCTCCCGCACGGCCGCCAGCAGGGCGATCTGGTCCTCCCGGGACAGGCCGGGCGGGCTGCCCCCGGTCACGTCCAGGAAGCCCTCCAGGGCCTCGAAGAACGCGGTGACGACGAGCACTCCGTGTGCGGCGTGCAGGCGCTGGCTGCGGTTGTAGCGGCTCTGGCCCCGTACCAGATCGGTGATCCTCGCCGACACCAGGCGGCCGAGCCGGATCACCTCGGTCTTGGCGTCGAAGAGGCTCGTCGCGGCCTCGCTGCCGCCCGCCGTAGCCACCGCGAGTGCGCCGCCCAGCGTGTTGTCGGTGAGCCGCAGCAGCGGGCCGGACCCGCCGAGCAGCTTGAGCGCGTCGTTGTAGGTCAGACCCTGTGCCACCCGCACACTATATGGACGGACGTGCCGAGGGATATCTGCGACATATCCCTCGGCACGCTCCCTCGGGCGTTCTACCTGCGCTTTCTATCCGCGCTTTTACCTGCGTCTTTTTGCGGGCCGGCTCAGTATCCGCCGAACGTGTCATGGGTGATCCAGGTGCCGGTCGGCGGGGTGATCGTGGCCCGGTTCTGCTGGTAGCCCTTCTCCCAGCGGGCGACCGTGCCGTTCGCGTTCTTCACGACGTACTGGAACTCGACGTACGTGTTCGGCGGCAGCGCCACCCCGCCGGTCCAGGTGGGGAACGTGCCGGCGGTGGTGGTCAGCGGGACGGCCTTCGCCGTGTTCCAGAAGCCGAGCTCCGGGATGCTGCCGACGACCTGGACGCTCTGCCCCCAGGCGGTGAAGCCGGCGGTCCGGCGGCAAGACGCTTCGTGGTACGCATGACGATCCCTTTCGACAGTGACCGCAAGATCTGCAAGTTCTTGCTTCCGATCGGTCGGCCAGCGGGCGGCCTCCGTCCACAGTGGCGGCCCGGGCGCTGTCACACAGCCCCATGGTGAGCTGCGTCAATATGCAACCCGTACGCCACATTCGACGGGTATGAAAATTCTTTCAACGACGAGGTCACGCCGTCGGGTGGTTTTCGGCGCACACCGTCATCGGCGCGGTTAGCCTGTGTGCCCCACCGGCGCCTCGGAGGTAGTGATGACCTCGAAAGTCCGCCAGTCCGCGCCGGCCGCCCGGCCCGCGCCGTCACCCGCCGGCCCGCGGTGCGCCCTCTGTTCCGCGACCATCGGCGCCCGGCACCGGCACCTCGTCGACGTGCGGGAACAGTCCCTCGTCTGCGGCTGCCCGGCCTGTCACGAAACCCGGGCCGACGATCGGTTCCAGCCCGTACCGGAGCGGTACCTGGAGTTCCCCGGCGAGGTGCTGACCGAGGAGACATGGGACGACCTGCGGATCCCGGCCGGTCCCGCCTTCCTGTCGATGGCCGCCGACCGGCTCGTCGCCTGCTGCCCCGGCCCGCGCGGCACCACCGAGACAGCCCTGCCGGCCACCGTGTGGGACCGCCTCGTCCGGCGGCACCCGGCGTTCGGCACGCTGCGCCCCGGCGTGGAGGCACTGCTGCTGCGCCGGTCCGGCGGCAGCTTCCTGGTGCCGATCGACGCCTGCCTCGAACTGGCGGGCGCGCTGCGGCTGAGCTGGCGTGGCTACGACGGCGGAGCGGGCGCGCAGCACAGCCTGGCGATGTTCTTCGCCCGGGTGCACGCCCGCTGCTGACGGGCCCCGGCCGTCAGCCCCCGACCGTCGCCCGCAACCGCCGCCGCCCGACCACTGCCCCACGACGGTCACCCCGGGCCGCCCCAAGCCGTCGCCACCCCGAACCGTCGCCACGGCAGTCACCCCAGGCCGCGCCCAAGCCGTCGCCGCCCCGAACCGTCGCCCCACGGCAGTCACCCCCGGCCGCGCCCAAGCCGTCGCCGCCCGAACCGTCGCCCCACGGCCGTCACCCCCGGCCGCGCCGTCGCTGCCCCGCGATCCGCGCCGCCCGAACGTCGCTGTCCGACCGCCACCAACCGACGGTCGCCCCCAGCCCGATACCGCCCGCGCATCAACCCGGGCCGCCCCTTGTTCCTGGTCCCGGCGGCACCGGACGCGTGATCCACGTCGAGATGTTGATCTGCTAGCGATGCAAAATCGCTGTGATCAAGGGGCTGAAACCGCGATTTCGTAGCGCTAGCAGATCACCATCGCCGGGCGGCTGATCGCGAAGGAGCCGAGGGCAACGAAACACCGCGCTGCCGCGTCGACGTCCGGTATGCCACGCTCAGCACGGCGACCTACCGTCACAAAACGGCAGAAGGCCGACAATCGCTGCTCGACAAAGCCATCGAGACACCACGCTCACTGCCCATCGACGTCCGAGCTGCCCCGATCCGGCCCACCCACACTGTCCCGGCCCGACCCACCCGCACCGTCCCGGCCCGACCCACCCGCACCGTCCCGGCCCGGCTCACCCGCACTGTCCCGGCCCGACCCACCCGCGCTCTCCCGGTCTCGGTCCCGCTCCTGGTCCCGCTTCTGGTCCCGCTCGCGAACCTCCCGCCGGCGCACGTGCCTGACCACGGCCAGCACCGCCGGTGCCAGCAGGGCCGCCGCCACCAGGATCCACAGCACCACGGTCAGCGGGCTGGAGACCAGCACACTCCAGTCGCCGTCGGACAGCGCCAGCGCCCGCCGCAACTGCTGCTCGGCGAGCGGTGCCAGGATCAGCCCGACGATCGCCGGGGCGACCGGCACCCCGGCCTCGCGCATCAGCAGGCCGATCAGGCCGAGCACGGTCAGCACCACGAGATCCGCCATCGTCCCGCCGGCCGCGAACGTGCCCAGGCAGGCGAAGACGAGCACTCCGGCGTAGATGCCGTACGCGGGGATGCCCAGCAGCCGGGCCCAGACCCGGGCCAGCGGCAGGTTGAGCACGAGCAGCAGGACGTTGCCGATGTAGAGGCTGGCGATGAGCGCCCACACCAGGTCACCGGACTCGGTGAACAGCTGCGGGCCGGGCTGCAGGCCGTAGGACTGGAACGCGGTCAGGATCACCGCTGCCGTCGCCGAGGTGGGCAGGCCGATGGTGAGCAGCGGGACCAGCACACCTGCCGCTGCCGCGTTGTTCGCCGACTCCGGCCCGGCGACGCCCTCGATGGCGCCGTGCCCGAACTCCTCCGGGTGCTTCGAGAGCCGTTTCTCCAGGCCGTAGCTGAGGAAGGTGGGCACGTCGGCGCCACCGGCCGGCAGGCTGCCGATCGGGAAACCCAGCGCGGTGCCGCGCAGCCATGCCGGCCAGGAGCGGCGGAAGTCGGCGCGGGACAGCATGGGTACGCCGCGGACCGGCTCGACCCGGGTGTGCCCGGTGCCGGCCAGAGCGTGCGCGAACGTCTCGCCGAGCGCGAACAGCGCCACCACCACGATCACCACGTCGATGCCGTCGAGCAGGGACGGCACGCCGAAGGTGAGGCGTGGTTGCCCGGTGAGCGTGTCGATGCCGACCACGCCCAGGGTCGCGCCGATGACCAGGCTCGCGGCGCCCCGGAGCAGGCTGGGGCCGAGCAGCGCGCTCACCGTCACGAACGCCACGGCCATCAGGGCGACGTACTCCGGGGGTCCGAAACTGGTCGCGATATCGGCGACGAGGGGCGCGGCGATGGTGAGCGCGATCGTGCCGATGGTGCCGGCCACGAAGCTGCCGATCGCGGCGGTGGCCAGGGCCGCGGCGCCGCGGCCGGCGCGGGCCATCTTGTTGCCTTCCAGGGCGGTCGCGACGGACGCGCTCTCACCGGGGGTGTTCAGCAGGATCGAGGTGGTGGAGCCGCCGTACATGCCGCCGTAGTAGATGCCGGCGAACATGATCAGGGCGGCGGCCGGTTCGAGGCGGAAAGTGATCGGCAGCAGCAGCGCCACGGTGAGTGCCGGCCCGATGCCGGGCAGCACGCCGACCGCCGTGCCGATCGTGACGCCGATCAGCGCCCAGAACAGGTTCGCCGGGGTCAGCGCCTCGGCAAAACCGGTCAGCAACGCATCCATCGTCTAGAACCCCCACGGCCCGGCGGGCAGCGACAGACCGATCAGCCGGTCGAAGATCAGGAAAGCGGCGACGGCGACGGTCCACCCGTAGGCCACCACCCGGGCGGGATGCGGCGCGCCGAGCAGCAGGGCAGCCGCCGTGAAGAGGGCGGTGGAGCTCACCACGTACCCCATGATCGGAAGAAGCAGAGCGAACGCGATGAGCGCGCCCACCAGGCCGGCGAGGCGCCAGAGGCGCCGTTTCTCGAGAGCGGATTCCGGTGCGGTACGGGCGGAGCGCGCCCCCTGCACCGCCAGCAGCAGCCCGGTCGTGCCGAGCAGGATCCCCAGCAGCGTGGGCGCCGCCGCCGGCCCGACCGCGTCGTCGGAGTCGCGCAGCCGTGCCGCGTCGACGAGCACGACGATCGCCCCGATGACCATTATCAGTCCCAGCAGGGCGGTGGCCCGGGCCTGCGCACGGTCCACCAGCGGACGGTCCGCCTGAGCACGGTCCGTCTGCGCGCTGTCTGGCTGGCCCGGTTCCGGTGGCGCGGTCATGCCAGCCCCATCTTCACCAGGATGTCCTGCACGGTGCGCTGCTCGTTGCCGAGGAACCTGTCGAAGTCCGGTCCGGCAAGGGTCGCGTCACCCCAGCCGCGCCGGGTGAGCGTCTCGCGCCACGCCTCACCCCGGGTCATCCGCACCACCAGGTCCTCCAGGGCCTTCTCGTCGGCGCCGCCGATGCCGGCCGGTGCGACCACGCCGCGCCAGTTCGCCAGTTCCACGTCGACGCCGGACTCCTTGAGCGTCGGCACGCCGGGCAGGTTGGGCAGCCGGTCGCCGCTGGAGACGGCGAGGGCGCGTACCGTGCCGGCCCGGATCTGTGCCTCCAGTTCGGAGACGCCGGAGACGCCCGCGGCGGCCCGGCCGGAGAGCACCGTGGCCAGCGCCTCACCGCCACCGGAGTGCGCCACGTAGTTGACGTCCCCCGGATCCGCACCGACCGCTCCGGCGATCAGGCCGGCCAGGATCTGCTCCGCGCCACCCGCCGACCCGCCCGCGAAGGAGGCCGAGCCCAGGTTGTCGCGCATCCGGGCCACCAGGTCCGGCATGGCCTTCAGCGGCGAGTCCGCGCGCACCACGATCACTTCGTAGTCGGTGGTGAGCCGCGCGATCGGCGTGACCGCGCCGAGCGTGACCGGCGAGTCGTTGCTCTCGATCGCCCCCAGCATGACCAGGCCCATCACCATGAGCTGGGTGGCGTCGCCGTGGTACCGCTCGAACTGGCTGAGCCCGATCGTCCCGCCCGCGCCGGCCACGTTGTAGACCTCGGTGCGCCCCACCACGTCCCGCAGCGCGGTCTGCATCTCCCGGGCGGTCTGGTCCCAGCCGCCGCCGGGCGCCGCCGGCGCCATCAGCCGCAGCTGCCGCCCGTCCAGGAAGTCACCGGCGACCGCGTCGTCGTCCCCCCACACGACTCCGACGGCCAGCAGCAGCGTCGCCACCGCGGCCGCGACAAAGGGTGCTCTCCGCATAGATCTCACCCACTCCGGCGAATCCACCAAGACCGATGCCCAGTATCCGTCCAGAGGCGACAAAGCGCACGCCCTGCGGGCACCCACCCGGATACCGGTCCGGTCACCGATTCCGGATCGTCAGGCCGTAGATCGCCGCCAGCCTGGCCCCGGCAGCGCCGGACACGCCGCCGGTGTCGAGACGTTGATCTGCTGGCGGTGCGAAATCGCTGTGGTCAAGGGGTCAGAACCGCGATTTCGCACCGCCAGCAGATCCACTACGCCACGCGGAGCCACCGCAGCCGACCGCGGCTACCGACTCACAACCCGACTAGCGAAGGCTCCTCACTCGTCGAGGAAGGTGGCGATCCGGGCCGGCCAGGTACGGATGTCGTCCACCGACGCGGAGACGTGCAGGCGGGCGGCCGGCAGCACGCCCGCGAGCAGTTCGGCAGTCGCCACCGGATGCCCTCGGTCGCCCTCCCACGCCAGGGTCAGCACCGGGTGCGTGATCGCGTGCAGGACCGCGTCGTCCGGCAGGTCCGAGGCGGCGGCGCCGCGCAGCACCGAGGGCAGCAGGTCCGCCGGCACGTCGGCGTCGAACTGCCAGGTCGGCACGTCCGCGAAGATCGGCGGTTTCGGGAAGCGGCGCAGCGCCCGGATCCAGGCCTCCTTGCCGTCCCGTTCCACCGTGGCAGCGCCGTGCCGGTAGCCGCGGGCCTGCTGCGCGCGGGCCTCTCGGACCACCGGCGGGCTCATCAAGATCAGGCGGCGGAACCGTTCCGGCCGGGCGGTCGCGGCCCAGAGCAGGGCGGCGGCACCCATCGAGGAACCGGCCCAGTCCACCGTCGCCGACCCACCGTCAGGCCCGGCAGACCCAGCAGGCACAGCAGGGACAGCAGACCCAGCAGGCCCGGCGGATCCGGCAGGCACAGCGGGCGAGTCGGAGAGCCCGGCCACGCGGTCGGCGAGGTCGAGCAGGTCGCCCGCGAGCGCCGCCCACGTGTAGCGCGCCGGGTCCGGCTCCCCCGGCGACCGGCCGTGCCCGCGCTGGTGGTGCCGCACCACGGTGCGCCGGCGGGCCACCGGGGTCCAGTCCAGGATGCCGATCGCGTCCTCGACCCGCGGGCTGAACAGGTTGCCGTGCGAGTAACCCAGGACCGGCCCGGAGCCGAGGATCTCGTAGTGCGATGGCACCCCCCGATTATCGGCCGACGCGCACCTGGAGGCTGGAGAGGCCCGGCTGCACGCCCACCACGGTGCCGGCCGGGTACCGCAGGGTGTGGTCGCGCTCGGTGGAGATCAGTACCAGGCCGATCCGGTGCCCGGTCTCGAAGATGTGGTCGGTGGTCTGCAGGTCCCAGCGGAACGTGTACGGCTTGCCCGGCTCCACCGGCACGGTCCGGGACGGCGAGAAACGGTTCCGGACGTCGAGCCAGCCGCGCGAGACGATCTCGTACGGCGTGTTGGCGATGACGTACTCCCGCCGGTTGAAGCATCCCGGGTCGCCCTCGATGCCGGGGCCGACGCAGTCCCGTTCGGGCAGGACGCGGGTGCCGGCGAACCGGTCGGCGGGGCCGTAGTCGACGAGCAGCGCGGTCAGGTACGGCGACTCGCCCGTCAGGTCGGCGCGGACTGACACCTCCGGGGTGCCGGAGATCCGGGTCTGCCGGGTCAGTGGCGCGGTGAGGTAGGCGAGCCGGTTGGGGTCGCCGGCGGGCGCGGCGACCAGGTCCGCGGCGGTCCGGGACGGGTCGTCGACGAACGTCTGCCGCTGGTAGGAGCGGCCGGTGCCGAGCGTGCCGTCACCCAGCCACAGGTGTGCCGGGCGGGTGGTGGCCGGCGGCCAGGTCCGCGAGGTCTGCCAGACGTTCGGCGCGACCTCGACGTCGGCCATCGGTTCCCGCATGATCCCGGTGTCGATCTTGTAGAGCCACTGGTCGAACCAGCGGTGCAGGGTGGTGAGCCACTGCTGGCGGCGTACGTTGAAGGGGTCGGTGTGCCCGGCCTGGTGCCACCAGATCTTGCGGGGCACCCCGCGCGCGGAGAGCGCGTCCCACCACTGGCCGGCCTGTCCGGTGCGGACGTTGTCGTCGTGCAGACCGTGCACGAGCAGGACGCTGGCGCGTACCTTGCCGGCGTCCTTGACGTAGTTCCGCTCGTCCCAGAAGGCGCTGTAGTCGCCGGTCTCCCGGTCCTGCGCCGTCTCCAGATGACTCATGACGCCGGCGCAGACCTCCGGGTTCTGCCTGGTCAGCACGGCCTTGGCCAGCACGTCGGTGTCCTCGCCCTGGAAGCCGCCGGGTGCGACGACGCCGCCGTTCGCGCGGTAGTAGTCGTACCAGGAGGAGATCGCGGCGATCGGGACGATCGTCTCCAGGCCACGCACGCCGGTGGCGGCGACCGCGTTGGGCAGCGTCCCGTTGTAGGAGACACCGATCATGCCGGTACGCCCGGTGGCCCAGTTCGCCGGAACCGGCCGCCCGTCGGCGTCGAAGGCGGGCGCGCGCCCGTTCAGCCAGTCGACCACGGCCTTGGCGCCGAGGGTCTCGTTGCGCCCGCCGGAGGTGGGGCAGCCGTCGGAGCCGCCGCTGCCCAGGCTGTCGGCGAAGACCACCGCGTAGCCGCGCGGGACGAAGTAGTTGTCCAGGTAACCGGCGAAGGTGATGTTCTGCGACCGGTCGGTGATGCCGAGCGAGCCCACGGTGAGACCGCCGTCGCGGTCGATGTCGTCGTGGTTCGGCACGTCGTTGAGGCCGGCGTAGTACGGGCTGGCCTGCAGGATCGCCGGCACCTTGAGGCCGGTCGTGGTCGCGGCGGGCCGGATGACGCGCACGGCGACCCGGTCCGGCCGGCCGTCGGCGTCGCTGTCGACCGGCGTCTGCACCCACACCTGCTCGCGGATCGCGGACGCGTAGTCGTGGATCGGCTGGGTGCCGGCGGCCGCCGGAATCCCGGGTGCGGCGGCCGCGGGGGCCACCACGAACCCGGTTACCGCCATACCGGCTATCGCCGTCAATGTCGCCAGGACGATGCGCATCGCCGCACTATATCGCCGCACGTCGATCGTTTGGGACTACCCGTTCGTCCCGCTGTATCGATCTTCATCTTCGTCTACGGTCGGCGGTGATCCGAAGTGGACAGGAGAAACGGATGAAGCTGAGGACCATGACGGCGGCAGCCGTCGCCACCGTGCTGGCGCTCGTGCCGGGCACCGCCGCGACGGCGGGCGGCAACGGCGGCCACGGCGGGCACGACTCGTGCGCGCGCCAGGCCAACGACACCTACGCCGAGCTGCTCAAGTGCGTGACACTCAAGGGCGTCTACCGGCACCTGCAGCAGTTCCAGAGGATCGCCGAGAGGAACGACGACGAGTTCTACCCAGGCACCCGGGCCGCCGGCACCGAGGGCTACGGGAACAGCGTCAAGTACGTCGCCGGGTTGCTCCGCAAGGCCGGCTACAAGGTCACCCTCGATCCGTTCGAGTTCCAGTTCGTCTACCCGTCGCTGCTGCGGCAGCTGACCCCGGTGAACGCCGAGTACGAGACCGGCGCCTTCACCAACAGCGCGCCCGGCGACGTGACCGGCCCGGTGGTCCCGGTCGACGTCAACCTCACCGGCGACCGCGCCACCACCAGCGGCTGCACCGCCGACGACTTCGCCGGGCTGGACCTCAGCGGTCCCAGCGACATCGCCCTGCTCCAGCGCGGCGGCACGCTGCCGGACGGCACCGCCTGCTCGTTCGCGATCAAGGCGGCGAACGCGGAGGCCGCCGGCGCCGAGGCAGCGATCATTTTCAACCAGGGCAACGACCCGACCCGCGAGGCACTGATCGTCGGCACCCTCGGTGAGGACCACGGCATCACCATCCCGGTGGTCGGGGCCAGCTTCGCCGACGGTTCCGCCCTCGCACAGGCGGGTTCGACGGCGCGGGTGCGGATCCTGCCGGCCGAGACCCGTACCGATGTCAACGTCATCGCCGAACTGCCCGGCAAGAACCGCAACAACGTGGTCTTCGCCGGCGCCCACCTGGACAGCGAGACCGAGGGGCCGGGCATCAACGACAACGGCTCCGGTTCGGCGGCGATCCTGGAGACCGCGCTGCAGATGGCGAAGATCAAGCCGCAGAACACCATCCGGTTCGCCTGGTGGGGCGCGGAGGAGCTGGGCCTGATCGGCTCCACGGCGTACGTCGAGGAACTCAGCCAGGCCGAACGGGACCGGATCGCGCTGTACCTGAACTACGACATGGTGGGCTCGCCGAACTACATCTTCCAGGTCTACGACGCGGACCAGTCCTCGTTCCCGGCCCCGGTGGTCGTGCCGCCGGGCTCGACGGCGATCGAGGACCTGTACGAGTCGTACTACACCTGGAAGGACGAGCCCTACGACGACGCCGAGTTCTCCGGCCGCAGCGATTACCAGGCGTTCATCGAGGCGGGCATCCCGTCCGGCGGCCTGTTCACCGGCGCCGAGGTGGTCAAGACGCCCGAGCAGCAGGCCATCTGGGGCGGTGTCGCGGGCGAGTCCTTCGACCAGTGCTACCACATCGCCTGTGACGACATCGGCAACGTCGACACGCACGCCCTCGAGGTCAACAGTGACCTGATCGCGTTCGCGCAGCTCACCTTCGCCTACTCGACCGAGTCGGTGAACGGTGTGCCGGGCAAGCGGGTGCCGGGCAAGCCGGTCCGGCTGCCCGCGCCGGCGGGGCCGCAGGGCACCTTCGTCACCGCCGGCGGCGGCGACGGCCCGCACCACCCGCAGGACTGATCCTCACCGGCCGGAACCAGGGGCGCGGGCCGCGGCGATCGCTGCGGCCCGCTGCCTTGTCCGGCCGGGCGCGTTGAGCGTACGTGTACCGCTACCGTCCCCGCCTCATCCTGCTCTCCGGGGTCCTGCTCGTCCTGGCCACGCTGGCGGCGGCCACCACGGCTGTCCGAACCCGCTCCGGCGCGGCCTTCTGGGTCGCGGCGCCCCCGCCGCCGGTCGTGGTCGCCCGCTACACGTTCGACGGCGCCGGGCCGGCGGCCTGGGCGGACGTCTCCGGGAACGGGCACCGGCTCCGGCCGGTCACCGGCCACGGCGCCGCGGCCGGGTTGATCGGGCACGCGGCGGGCCGGGCCGTACGCTTCCCCGCGCCCTGCCGCCAAGCGCCCTGCCCGCGACTGGTCCTGCGCGCCGCGCCGAGTGACAAGCTCAATCCCGCCGCCCGGCCGTTCCGCTTCGGCGCCGCCCTGCGGCTGGCGCCGAACCGCACCAGCGCCGGCCAGAACGTCGTCCAGAAGGGCTACTCCAACGAGGGCAGCCAGTACAAACTTCAAGTGGACGGCCGTTCCGGGCATCCGAGCTGCGCCCTCGTCCAGGGCACGGCGATCCACCTGGTGCTGGCCCGGGTGAGCGTGTCCGACAACCGCTGGCACAGCGTGGAGTGCCGGCGCAGCGGCACGAACCTCGCCGTCTATGTGGACGGCTTCGTGCAGGGTTTCCGCACCGTCCCGGCCGGCCTGTCAGTGGTCAACCAGGAGCCGCTGAGTTTGGGCGGCAAGAGCGCGTTCGGTGACAACGACCAGTTTCACGGTGTCCTGGACGACGTCTGGGTGGCGGTCGGCTGACGGCGGCGCTCCCACTGCGCCCGGGCGGCGGCGGCGTCCTTGAGAGCGCGCAGCAGCGGCAGCGCCTGCTCGGTGGCGGTGCGGCCGGCCGCCTCGAACTCCGGGATCCGGGACAGCTCCCAGAACGCGTACCCGTCCACCTCGGGCGTCAGCACCAGGTCGGCGTCGGCGGCCAGGTTGTGGATGCCGCCCGGCTGCAGCGTGGAGACCGCGACCATGATGTGCAGGACGGTGGCCGGCGGCCGCCGCGGCAACGGCCCGGAGACGTCCACCCCGATCACGATGTCGGCGCCCAACCGGCGGGCCAGTCCGGCCGGCACGATGTTCACCAGCGAGCCGTCCACCAGCATCAGACCGTCCCGGTCCACCGGCGGGAAGACGCCCGGCACGGCGGAGCTGGCGAGCACGGCCTGCGCCACCGGCCCGTCCCGCATCACCACTTCCTCGCCGGTCGACAGGTCGCAGGCGACGGCCGCGAACGGCCGCTTGAGCGCGTCGAAGTCGGCGCCATCGAGCACCGTGTCGAGGAAGGCGCCCAGCTTGCTGGTCTCGAAGAGCGCCTTGCGGGTACGCCCGGGACGCACCAGCCGCGCCCAGCGCAACGTCTGCGCCAGCTTCGCGATCTCCGCCGGCGTCTGCCCCGCCGCGTAGAGTGCCCCGACCAGCGCGCCCGCACTGGTCCCGGTGATCACGCTCGGTTCCAGGCCGGCCTCGTCCAGAGCGGCGAGCACACCGACATGCGCCGCGCCCCGCACGGCGCCGCCGCCGAGCGCCAGCCCGATCCTGATCTCCGGCGTGTCGTCCTCGTCCATCCGGGGGCCGGCCTTACTTGACCTTGCGGGTGGACCTGGCGACGATCTTGTCGTATTCCTTGTGCTTGCCGAGCCACTCGCTGATGAACGGGCAGATCGGCACGACGGTCCGGTTGCGGGACCGGGCGTCGTCGAGCACCGCCCTGGCCAGCAGCGACCCGACGCCGGCACCCTCGTAGGCCGGCTCGACCTTGGTGTGGGTGTAGACGATGATGTCGCCGGTCAGCTGGTACGTGACGACGCCGGCGAGCGTGCCGTCCGCGTCGTGCGCCTCGAAGCGTTCCCGCTCGGGCGCGTCGGTCACCGTGAAACTCACCCGCCCATCCAATCACGGCGTCCCGTCGCCGAGGAGCAGGGCGGCTGCGGCGATCAGGTCGGGCACCACGGCGGTGGCGGGCGGGTCGTCGGGCACGTGGGCGTACTCGCCGGTGCGGACCCGGATGGAACGGGCGCCGAGCGCGGCCGCGACCGCGACGTCCTTGCCGGGCCGGTCGCCGATCATCACGAGCGCGCCCGGGTCGGTGCCGAGCAGCGACGCGGCCTCACGCAGCCCGGCCGGGTGCGGTTTGCGGGTGGCCCGGCCGCCGAGCTCGTCGGTGATGACCACGGCAGTGAAGGC
This sequence comes from Actinoplanes sp. DH11, assembly GCF_020873875.1. GTDB lineage: Bacteria > Actinomycetota > Actinomycetes > Mycobacteriales > Micromonosporaceae > Actinoplanes. The sequence continues at coordinate 161,956 of NZ_JAHWGU010000009.1, read as the reverse complement.
TTCGGACAGGCCGGTGGCGCAGAGCTTGGCCCGCTGGATGACCGGGTTGCCGTCGGTGAGGCAGGCGACCGGGTAGTGCGCGCTCAGTGCGGCCAGGGCGGCGGCCGCCCCCGGGAAGAGGGGCAGCCGCCGGGGGCGGTACCCGGTGAACGCCGCGACCAGGGCCGGGACCAGGGCGGCCGCCTCGGCGGGCGGCAGCCCGTACGCGGTGAGAGCCCGGTCGATCGTCCCGCCGCGATCCGATCCGGCGACGAGCTGACGCCGGACCGCCCGGCCCAGCCGGACCGGGTCGAGGCCCGCCGCCGCGCCGGCCCGGCCCACCGCGCGGGCCGCGCCGTAGAGGTACGCGGCCTGCGGGTACAGCGTGTCGTCCAGGTCGATCACCACCGCGGCCGGCGCCGGCCCGGCCCAGGTCACGCCAGGGCCCAGGGCAGCGGTCCGTCGGTGTAGTCGGGCTCCTCCAGGGACAGCAGCGCCTCCACGGCCGGGTCGGCGAGCAGCTCGGCGACGCGCGGGCCGGTGTTGCCGTCACCGTACGGGCACGGCAGCGCCGCGATGTGCGCGAGCATCAGCGGCTGGCTGAGCCGGTGCGCGGCGGCCACCGCCCGGTCCGCCTCGTCGTCGGTGCTGATGCCGGTCAGCACCGACGTGCCGGTCTCCACGCCCTCCCAGCGCGGCGTGGAGCGGCGCAGCACGACGACCGGTACGCCCAGGTAGGACGCTTCCTCCTGGAGACCGCCGGAGTCGGTGACCACGACCCGGCTGGTGGCCAGCTCGCGCAGCAGTTCGTCGTAGGGCAGCGGGTCCTCGCAGGCGACGCCGGGCAGGCTCGCGAGGCGTTCGGCGAGGCCGAACTCGCGCAGCCGGGCGCCGGTGCGCGGGTGCACCGGGAAGCGCACCGGGCCGATGTCGGCGAGGCGGGCGACCAGGCCGACGATGCGGGCCAGCCGGTCCGGGTCGTCGACGTTGGAGGCGCGGTGGGCGGTGAAGAGCACCCCGGTCCGGTCCGGCGGCGGCACCGGGTTGATCCCGCGCCGGCGCAGCGCGTCGACGACCGGGTTGCCGACGATGAAGATCCGGTCGGCGTCGACACCCTCCTCGGCGAGGAACCCGGCGGCCCGGCCGGTCGGCGCGAAGTGCAGCTGCGCGACGGCGGCGGCGACCCGGCGGTTCACCTCCTCCAGGCTGCGCGGGTTGAAGCTGCGCAACCCGGCCTCCAGGTGCGCGAACGGCACGCCGGCGGCGCGGGCGGCCAGGGCGTACGCGGGAACGGTGTGCGTGTCACCGAGGGCCAGCACCAGGTCCGGGCGGTCGGCGTCGAGCATCTGGCCGGCGCCCTCGATCAGCGCGGCCAGCCGGTTGCCGCCCGCCGGCAGCTCGCGCCGGATGTCCGGGGTGAGGCCGAGGTCGCGTTGCACGTCACCGGACATGGCGGCGTCGGTGTGCTGGCCGGTGTCGACGGTCACCACGCTGTGGCCGTGCTCGCGCAGGGCGGCGACCACCGGGGCGAGCTTGATGACCTCGGGCCGGGTGCCGAACGGGACGAGGATGTGCTTGCCGCTCATCGGGCCACTCCCGCGAGCATCGGGTCGGCGACCGGGGCGGCGTCGGCGGTGTAGTAGACCTCGCTGAAGTAACGGGCCATCCGTACGCCGGGGCGGTAGCTCAGTGGTGGCAGGTCGGCCGCCGGGTCCAGGATGCCGGCGACGTACGTGCCGACCACGTCCGCGCCGGCGGCCAGGGTGAGCGGCAGCCCGCCGGAGAACCTCGGGTTGACCTCGACGATCGTGACCGCGCCGGACGGGTGGACGAACCCCTGCACGTTGGCCGGGCCGCTGTGCCCGACGGCGCGCAGCGTGGCCGCGACCGTCGCGGTGACCTCCGATGACTCGAACGTGGTGCCGCGCACCGAGATGCCACCGCGGGTCTCGTCGCGCCAGCGGGGCACGCAGGCCAGCAGGGCGCCGTCCCGGGCGACCAGGGCGTCGGCGGTGAACTCGCGGCCCTCGAGGCGGGTCTGGACGATGGCGCCGGGGACGGTGAAGAAGGCGTGCGGCAGATCGGCGGGCTCGTCGACCAGGATGACGTCGCGGCTGCCGCGGCCCCGGGCCGGCTTGACCACCCACGGCCCGGGGACCAGGCCGGCGGTGTCGGCGGTCCACGCGGTCGCCGGGTGCGGCACACCGGCGGCGTGCAGGGCGGTGGCGAAGGCGACCTTGTCGAGGCAGGTCTCGGCGGAGGCCGGGTCGGGCAGCCAGGTGCGTACGCCGATCCCGTCCAGCCGCCCGGTCAGCGGCGCCAGCGCCTGGTACTCCTCGGCGACCGTGCACACCAGCGCGGCCGGGCGGTGCTCGGCGAGGACGGCGAGCAGGCTCTGGGCGTACCCCGGCTCGTCGGCCCGGGGAAGCACCGCGGCGCGACCGGCGAGCCGCAGCCCGACCGCGTCCGGGTTGGCGTCAAGGGCCAGGACCTCGTCACCGGCGGCCTGCAGGGACCGGATGACCGCGACCCCGGCCGGTCCGCCCGCACCGGTGACGGCGATCAGGCGGCCGGTCGGCGCCGGCCCGGTCTCCCGGGGTGCGCGCATCAGCCAGGCGCGGGCCCACAGGCGCAGCGCGATGACGTCGGCGTTGGCGATCGGTTCCCACTGGCGGGCGGCGACGGCGTCGGCGAGCGCGTCGAGCACGCCGGTGTCGGTCTCGTGGGTGGCGACCGCGAGCAGGGTGGCGGTGTGCACGCCGAGGCCCTTGCCGGCGAGGTCGCGGACGATGGCGGCACGGCGGGCGGCCTTCTCGTGCCCGACCCGGTAGTCGACGCGGGTGCGCTCCCGGCGCCGGGCCAGCCGCACGGAGAGCGCCCGGGGCAGGATCTTGCGGTGCAGGAACGCGGCCACCTGGACCTTGGCGTCCTGGGGCGCGTCGTCGGCGGCGAGCGGCACGCGGTGGCCGAGTCCGGGACGGGCCCAGGCCTCGGGCCGGTCCGCGGTGTGCCGTCCCGTGTGATCCTGCTCGGCGCGCTGGGCGTCGTACATCGTCATTCCGATCATGATGAGCAGTCCGATCAGGGTGTAGGCGAAATTGATGACCGCGCCGATCCAGTCGTGGAAGAAGATCAGCGCGTCCACGGCGAAGTAGCGTCCGGCCAGCAGGGACAGCAGCAGCCGGAGCTGGTTGGCGGCGAGCACGAACAGCGTCGCCACGGCGAACCCGACGACGACCTGGGGCCGCTCGCGCAGGACGATGACGGCGAGGGCGGCGAGCGCCAGCACGCTCGACAGGATCGAGCAGGACCCCGTCATCTCGGCAACCACGGGTTCGAAACCGGGCCCGAAGACGATGAAGGAGTCGCCGAGGGCCGCAGAGACCCGGTCCACGCCGAGCGCCAGGACGATCTGCTCGCAGATCCGGACCTCGAAGTGCCGGGCCCAGTCGATGAACAGCAGGTACCCGCCGACGCAGCCGGCCACGGCCAGCGCCATCTCGATGCCGACGAGGCGCCGGCGGCGCGCGGTGCCGGTGGGCACCAGGCGGCGGCGCGAGCGCTGCTGGAGGGCGTGGTCGAGGCGGCGGGCGACAAGGGTCATGCGGCCTCCGCCATCACCGGGGGCGGTGCCTGCACGGGCGCGCTGGTGGCGCCGGACCGGGCGGTCTTGGACCAGCTGTAGGTGGTGCCCCACATGCCGTCGACGTAGGCCTTCGTGGCGGTGAGGATGGACATGCCGAAGGCCGGGATGAACCCGGCCAGCATCCAGACCGCCTTGCGCGACACCCGGCCGAGGACCAGGCCCACGGCGAGCTCGGTGAACGGACCGGCGAACAGCAGCGCGGAGAGGGAGATCACCTCGACGGCGGAGGAGCCGCCGATGCCTGCGGCCCGCAGGGCGATCAGGACCAGGCCCAGCCCGCAGAGCACGGGCACGTGGTAGACCCAGAGGAAGAGGATCGTCTCCAGCTTCTCCATCGGAGAGAGGTACGGGGTACGCAGCACCGGCCGCCAGTAGTCCCGCAGGCACTTCTGATGTCCCCGCGCCCACCGGTACCGCTGGCGCCAGAACCGGCTGATGGAGAGCACCGCCTCCTCGAAGTCGACGGCCGACGCGTCGTACCGGACCCGGTACCCGTCGAGCAGCAGCCGCAGCGTGAGGTCGGTGTCCTCGGTGACCGTGTGCGGGTTCCAGCCGCCGAGGCCGCGGATCAGGCCGGTCCGCACCGCGCAGTTGGCCCCGCCGTACGCGGGCAGCTCGAACAGGGCCTGCCGGCCGTACTCGTTGACCAGGTACCCGGAGAGGTAGTCGATGAAGATGGTCGACGCCAGGTTCGACTCGACGCCGTTGCGGACCACGCAGCGGCCCATCACCGCGCCGACCTTCGGGTCCCGGAAGTGCCGGACCAGCCGGCGCAGCACACTCGCCTCGGGCTGGTGGTCGGCGTCGAAGATGACCGCGATCTCGGCGTCCACCATGGCGAGCGCGTCGTTCAGGGCGCCGGACTTGCCGCCGCCGGCGCCGGCCGGGCGGTGCAGCACGCGCAGCCGGGGGTTCGCCGCGTGCCAGGCGTCGAGTTTCGCGCCGGTGCCGTCGGTGGAGGCGTCGTCGACGACCACGACGGTGAGCCGGTCGGCCGGGTAGTCGAGGCCGAGCATCGCGGCGACCATGCCGTCGACGACGAGTTCCTCGTCCTTGCAGGCGATCAGGACGGCGATCGACGGAGTGAAGGACTCGACGCCGATCAGGGGCGCGTCGAGGTCCCGTTCGGCCCACCGGGCCGCCGAGACCGCGAACGCGAGGTGCCGGAAGAAGAAGAGCAGGAACACGATGGTGAGCACTGTCGCGGCCCAGCCGAGCGTCCGATCCACCCCGAACAGCGCGAGCGCCGCGGCGAGGATCAGGGCGTGCGTCAGCAGGCCGCGCCGGAAGTGCTCCGGCGCGCGGCGATGGCGTCCCCCACCCGCGGGGGACGCCACGCCGCCGGTCACGCGGCTACCTGGGCCGCGTACACGGGCATCTCCGCAAGCGGCGACAACGTGGGCGGTGGCGCCAGGTCCCAGACGAACCGGGCCGGCATGAACGCCTCCGCGAACCGGACCCGGGCCTGGGCGCCGAAGTGCCGGGCCGAGGCGGCCACCACTTCCGGGTCGACCATCGCCGACGACTCGACCTGGCTGCGATGACACGCCAGCGCCTCGATCTTGCGGGACAGGTGTGCCGAGATGTCGACGAAGACGGTCGGCTCGAACCGGGTGGTGGACGGGCTGCGGTAGTGCAGGATCCGGCGACTGTGCCGGGTCGCCGACAGCGTGGCCGCGGCGACCGCCCGGTGGTCCTGGTGCGAGTCGTCCGGCGCGTGCACGTAGACGACGTCGGCCTCGGTCTCCCGGAGCGCCTGCTCGATCAGGGCCACGGTGGCCGCGTCGGCGGCCACCGCGCAGTCCTGCAGGCTGCCCCAGAGCAGCAGGCTGTCCAGGTTGCGCGCGGCCGCCTCGGCCTCCGCGCGGCGGCCGTCGACAGGCCCGGGCCCGTTCTGGCCGCCGGTCACCACGAGCATGGTGACCCGGTCACCGGCCGCCCGGTGGGCCGCCAGCGTGCCGCCGCAGCCCAGTTCGATGTCGTCGGGGTGCGCGCCGATCGCCAGGACGCTGCGCATCGTCACGGCTGGGCCGCCGGGCGGCGCTTGCGCCACAGGTACACACCACCGCCGACCAGGCCGGCGACGACCAGGGCCAGCAGCGGGCCGGACCCGTTGCCGCCGGCGGGCAGCGAGACGTCGCGGCCGCAGGTCGGCTTGTTCCAGTGCGCGACCACGGTCTTGCCGCCGACGGTCCAGGTGATCTTGGTGTCCTTGCTGATCCAGCCGGTGGCGAAGGCCGCCTTGTGGGTGCCCGGGTCGAAGCGGGTGGTGACCTTGGCGTCGACGGTCCTGGTGCTGCCGGTGAGCACGACCCGGTTGTTCGCGCCCGCGTCGATCTTGCCGGTGTTCTTCGTCGTGTTGACGTAGCCGAAGACCGCCCGGTAGCTGCCGGTCTTGCTGTCCTGCACGACACAGTCGCAGGTGGGGGTGCCGCCGAAGGACTGCCAGGTGGCGGCGGCCGGCGTCGAGTTGAGCACGAGAACGGTCGCGATGGCCGCGACCAGCGCCGCTCCGGACGCTGCGAGCAGCGCGCGGCGCCGCCGCAGTGACTGGGGCACGAGACGCATGGGTTTACCTCCGCAGGTCGCCTGACACGCCGGTTGGCGCGTCGTTCCCATCGGCGCTCCCAAAGCCGACATGAGTAGCGGATGGGTTGTACCTATCGCCTAGGGTGTGCCGAATCAGCTCCCGAAATCAGCGGAATGCCGGTTTCGCTGAGAGTTGATGATCTTCGGTAACGTGCCGGCCATGACGCTCGCCGATGTCCTCGCCCGCGCCGCGGCCACCGCCCCCGACCAGGGCGTCGTGCACGTCGGCGAGAACGAGCGGTTCGTCGGCTACGCCGACCTGCACGCCGAGGCCCTGCGGGTCGCCGGCGGGCTGCGCGCCGCCGGCCTGGCACCGGGCGACCTGCTGCTGGTGGTCGCGGACGACAGCGCCGACTTCCTGGCGCTGTTCTGGGGGGCGGTGCTGGCGGGGGTCGTACCCGTGCCGCTCCCGCCCGAACCGGACCGCCTGGCCGCCGTCCGGCGCCTCCTGGGCGAACCCGCCCTGGCCGGTGACGACGTGCTGCCCGGCGCGCGCCGGCTCACTGCGGCCACGCTGCGTGCGTCCGCGCCACTGTCCGCACCGCACCGGGCCGCCCCCGACGACCTGGCGTTCCTTCAATTCTCCTCGGGCAGCACCGGCACGCCGAAAGGAGTCGAACTCACCCACCGCAACGTCACCGCGAACCTCGAACAGGCCGCCCGCGCCGCCGCCATCGGCCCCGGCGACGTGATCATGACCTGGATGCCGTACTTCCACGACATGGGCCTGATCGGCACCCACCTCACCCCGGTGCACGTGCGCTGCCGCCAGGTCCGGATCAGCCCGCTCGCGTTCGCGAAACGCCCGGAGATGTGGCTGCGGGTCGCCGCCGAGCACCGGGCCACCGTGCTGTCGGCGGCCAACTTCGCGCTCGCCATGGTCGTACGCCGGGTGCCCGACGCGATCCTCGACACGCTCGACCTGAGCAGCGTGCGCCTGATCATGGTCGGCGCCGAGCCGATCTCGCCCGCCGTCTGGCGCGCGTTCACCGCCAAACTGGCCCGGGCGCGTCTGTCGCCGCGCTCACCCCAGCCGGTGTACGGGCTCGCCGAGGCCACCGTGGCCGTCTGCTTCCCACCCTTCGACGCCGAGGCTGTCCCGGTCGCCGTCAGCCGCGCCGCCCTGGCCCGCGGCGTCGCCGCCCCCGCCGGCCCCGGCGCCGCCGCCGTCGAATTCATGGACGTCGGCCACCCGGTGCCGGGCTGCGCCATCCGCATCGTCGACGACGAGGACCAGCCGCTCGAGGACAACCTCGTCGGGCACGTGCAGGTCAGCGGCCCCAACGTGACACGCGGCTACCACCGGGACCCGGCCGCCACCGCCGCCGCACTCACCGGTGGCTGGCTGCGGACCGGCGACCTGGGCTTCCTGCGCGCCGGACGCCTCGTCGTCACCGGCCGGCACAAGGACGTGGTGTTCGTGCACGGCCGCACGTTCCACGCCGCCGACCTGGAAGAGGTCGCCGCCGCGACACCGGGCCTCGGCGCCGGACCGGTCGCGGTGGTCGGCACCGCCGGGGAGACCCGTGAGGTCGTCGTGGTGTTCGTGGCGGCCCCTGCGGTCCGCCACGACCCGGCGGTGGCCGAGCGGGTGCGGCGGCGGGTGGCGGAGGCTCTGGGGTACGACGAGGTGCGCGTCGAGGTGGTGCCGCGGGGTGCGTTCGCCCGCACCACCAGCGGAAAGCTCCGCCGCCAATCCTTGCGCGCCCGCATCCCGTCGTCCGCCCCGGACCAGCCTTCCCCCGCCCCGGCCGCACTCCGGCCCCCCGCGTCCGCCCCTGTCACCCGGGCGGGGATGGAAGACCTGGTGCGGACGGTGTGGGCGCGGGTGTTGCGCATCGAGCCGGCCGCGATCGGGCCGGACGACCGGTTCCTCGCCGTCGGCGGGTCGTCGCTCGCTGCCATGGAGGTGCTCGCGGAGCTGGAGGACGCACTCGGCCGGAACCTCGATCCGGTCCTGCTGCGCGACTGCGCAACGATCCCGGCCCTCGCCGACCGCCTCCTGACGCTGCCCACCGCTCCGACGCCGCCGGCCAACCCTCCTGCGGCCGATCTTGAAGAGCCCGCTCTGACCGATTCTGCTCACAGAACTCCGGCTCCCGCCGACTCAGCTCCGGGCGCCTCCGCTCCCGCTGACCCGGCTCCGGGCGCCTCCGCTCCCGCTGACCCGGCTCCGGGCGACCTGGCGATCATCGGGATGGCCTGCCGGTTCCCCGGCGTGGACACGCCCGAGCAGTTCTGGGACAACCTGGTCAACGGCCGGGACTCGGTCGCCACCTCACCGTCCCTCGACGACCCGTCGCTCTTCGACGCGGAGTACTTCGGGATCGGCGACGACGAAGCCCGCCACCTCGACCCGCACGCCCGGATCTTCCTGGAGCTGGCGCACGAGGCGCTGGAACGCGCCGGGTACGCGGGCCCGCGCCGCCACGCCCACCGGATCGGGGTCTTCGCCGCCGTCGGCGAGTCCGGCTATCCGGAGTTGCTCCGCGACACCGCCGCCACCGGGCCGCACCGGCTCACCGGCCCGCACGCGCTCACCGGCAGCCTGCGCAACCTCACCGCCGCGCGCGTCGCCCACCTGCTCGACCTGCACGGCCCGGCCATCGCCGTCGACACCGCCTGCTCCTCGGCCCTGGTGGCGCTGCACCTGGCCCGGCTCAGCCTGAACGCCGGCGACTGCGACATCGCGGTGGTCGGCGGCGTCAACCTCAATCTGACCGATACCGCACACCAGTTGCTCACCGGCGCGCAGGCGCTGTCACCCACCGGCCGGTGCCGCGCGTTCGCCGACGACGCCGACGGTTTCGTGGCGGGCGAGGGCGGCGCCGCCATCGTGCTGACCCGGCCCGGCGCCGATCCGGCGCTCGCCCTGCTCAAGGCCACCGCCGTCAACAACGACGGCCGGTCGCTGAGCCTGATGGCACCGAACCCGCTGCGCCAGCGCGAGGTGATGGCCGGCCTCTACCGCAGCGCGGGCATCGACGCGGCCGACGTCACCTACGTCGAGGCACACGGCACCGGCACCCCCGTCGGCGACCCGATCGAGGCACGCTCCCTGGCGTACGCCTTCCCGCCCCGCCCCGGCGGCCATCCCCGCCTGCTCGGCTCGGTGAAGACCAACATCGGCCACCTCCTGAACGCCGCCGCCATGCCCGCCCTCCTCAAGGTCATCCTCGCCTTCCAGCACCGCGAGCTGCCGCCCTCCCTGCACCACGGCACCCCGTCGCGCCGCTTCGACCTGGCAGCGGCCGGCTTCGAGGTACTGACCGAGCGCCGCCCCTGGCACGGCCCCCTGGCCGCCGTCAACAGCTTCGGCTTCGGCGGCACCAACGCCCACGCCGTCCTGGCCGCTCCCCCTCACCGGGACACGCCCGCCCCGCTCGCACCCGCCCCCGCCCCGCTCGCACCCGCCCCGCTCGCACCCGCCCCCGCGCCCGCCGCGAGCGCACCCTCGACGCCGGTGGCGGCGCCGCACCGGACCGGGCCGCACCTGCTCACGCTGTCGGCGCGGTCGGAGAAGGCGCTGCTGGCAGCGGCCGCCGATCTCGCCGCACATCTGCGCGCGCATCCCGCCCTGCCGGAGCGCGACGTCTGCGGCACGGCGTCGACAGCCCGCGACGACGCACCGCACCGCCTTGCCATCGTCGCCGACGGCGACCTCGCCGCCAAGCTGTCCAGCCTGCTCACCCCCGAGCCAGCCGCCCTGGCTATCACCGAGCCGGCCGACCTGCTCACCCCCGAGCCGGCCACCACCCGACCCGCCACTACCGGCCCCGCCATTATCAAGTCGGCCGTTGCCGGCCTGGCGCCGCGCATCGGGCGTACACCCCGCGTGGTGTTCCTGTTCGACGCCGGGGACACCCACGCGGCGCGTCCGGGTGAAGGGGCCCAGCTCTACGCCTCGGCGCCCGCCTTCCGGACCGCCCTCGACGAGATGTCCGCCGCTGCCGGTCCGGTCGCCGGCCGCACACTGACCTCCTGGTGCACCGATCCCGACATTTCGCCCGCCGAGTTGTCTCACGCTGAGGTAGCGCGACCGCTTTCGATCGCCCTAGGTCTGGCTCGGGCAGCCCAGTTGCGCGCCTTCGGAGTGCGCCCTGATGCCATCACCGGCACCGCCCTCGCCCGGCTGGCCGCCGCCGCGCTGGCAGGCGAGCTGACTCCTGCCGAAGCCGTCCGGCGGGCCGCCACGCCCACCGCTCCGGCGAGTGAGGCCGACGCTTTCCGGCACGCTGCCACACCCACCGCCCCGGCGGATGAACCCGCCCCGGCCGCAGCAGCCAGGCGGGCGACCACGCCCGACGCCGCAGAGCGAGCGGCGCACCCGGCAGGCATCCCGTTCCTGGCCGATCCCGACGAGCACGACATTCTGGTGGCCCTCGACCACTCACCGCTACCGCAACCGGCCGACCCGCACACCACGCTCACCGACGCGAAGCCGCAGGCGTCGCACGCTGCCGGCAACCCGCAGACGTCGCACGCTGCCGACAACCCGCAGGCGTCGCCCTCTGCCGGCGAGCCGCAGGCGTCGCACTCTGCCGACAACCCGCAGGCGTCGCACTCAGCCGACAACCCGCAGGCCTCGCACTCCGCCGGGAACCCGCGGACGGTCCTCGCGGCGGGGGACGATGCGCGGGAACTGCTGGTGACGGCCGGTGAGCTGTGGCAGCGCGGCGCGCGGCTGGATCGCGCGGAACTCGATGCGGGCGTTCGTCGGGTGCCGCTGCCGACCTACCCGTTCCAGCGCCGCCGGTTCTGGGTGCGGCCACCTGTCACGTTTTCGACGCCCCACTGGTCGCCGGCTCCGCTGACCGCTTCTGATCCGATCGGCGATTTGTCCGTCCTGACCGGACCTTTCACCGCCATGACAGCCCCGGTGAACGGTCATCTGCTTGTCATCACCAAGGACGCGTTCGCCACCGGCAGCGGCGGCGAGCATCACGACCCGGATCAGGCGGTACGGGTCGGCCTGGCGATGGCCTGGGCCGATGAGAACCCCGGCCTGGGCGTACGCATCATCGACCTCTCCTCCGCCGACTCCCCGGAGGCCCGTCGCGCCGCCATCGACGAGGAAGCCACCGCCCCACCGCTGCCCGGCCCCGCCGAGACGGTGGCGTGGCGCGGCGGCCGGCGGCTGCAACGGACGTTCGTCCCCGCGACCGAGAACCCGATCAAGAACCCGTCCGAGAGCATGATCGAGAACCCGGTCGGGAGCCCGGCCCCAGCCCCGGCCCCGGCCCCGAGCCTCGCCCCGGCCCGGAACGCGTCCGAACAACCGGCCCTGCCGCCGGACGGCAGCTACCTCATCGTTGGGGGCGCCGGCGCCGCCGGTTCGGCCGTCGCCCGGGACCTGGCGCGGCGGGGACGGCCGCGGCTGCTGCTCACCGGCCGGTCGGCGGCGCCGTCCGGGCTGCTCGCCGAGTTGCGGGCGCTCGGTGCCACGGCCGAGTACCGGGTCGCCGACGTGTCCCGGGAGGCCGACGTCGCTGCGCTTGTCGCGGGGCGCACCTTCGACGTGGTGGTGCAGGCCGCCGGCGTGGTCCGGCCGGGCAGCCTGCGGGCGAAGACGGCCGGCGAGATCGATGCCGGGATCGCCGCGAAGGTGGCCGGCACCCGGCTGCTGGCCACGGCGCTCGCGGATCAGCGGCCGTTGTTCGTCGCGCTGTCGTCGGTCTCCTCGGTGCTGCCGGGGCTGGCCGGGGCGGTCGGCGACTACGTGGCCGGCAACGCGTTCCTGGACGCCTTCGCGGCAGCCGAACGGGCTGCGGGTCGCCGCTTCGTCGCCGTCAACCTGCCGGCCCTGACGGGCGGCGGTCTCGCCACCGCGATCAGTGGAAGCCGGCCGGCCCTGCCGGGCGGCGGTCCCGCCACCGCGACCAGCGGAAACCGGCCGGCCCTGCCGGGCACCGGTCCCGCCACCGCGACCAGCGGAAACCGGCCGGACCTGCCCGGCACCGGTCCCGCTTCCCCGAACAGTGGGAGCCTGCCGGTCGCGGACGTGCCCGACCTGTTGTGGCAGGCCGTGGCCCTGGGCGCGGCGCAGGTCCTGATCAGCACACCGGCGACCGGCGCGGCGACGGCACGCCCCGGGCCTGCCCTGACGGCGCCGGGACGCGGTGCCGGCACAACACCGCACCGGGCGGCTGCCCACACCGTGACGGTGGCCCCCGCACCGGCGGCGCCCGGAACCACGCCGGCAAGCGGAGCAACGCCGGCGCCCGAAGCCGCACCGGCGCCCGGAGCCGCACCGCGAAGCTACGACGAGATGATGGCCCTGCTCCGGGACCTGCTCGCCGGTCCCCTCGATCGGGACGCGGCGACGATCGGGCCGGACGAGCAGTTCCTCGCCCTGGGCCTCGACTCGCTCACCGCGGTCGACCTGGTCAAGGAGTTGGAGAACCGGCTGGGCCGGAGCCTGTCGACCACGCTCTTCTTCGAGCACCGCACACCCGGCGAGCTGGCCCGGCACCTCGCGGGACCTGGCGTGTTCCCGCTCAGCCCGGTGCAGCGGGCGTTCCACACAGCGGCGCGGCTCTATCCGGAGGTGCCGGCTTACGCGTACGTCAGGCAGCGGGTGACCGGGCCGATCGAGCCGGACCGGCTGCGGGGTGCGTTCGTGGCTCTGGAGCAGCGGCATCCGATGCTGCGGGTGCGGATCGGCGCGGACGGGCAGCGTTTCGAGCCGGCCGGGGACGCGTCGTGGTTCCGGGTGGTGGATCTGGACGGGCCGGTGGAGACGTTCGACGCCGGCCTGCGGAACCGGACGTTCGACCTGGAGCGGGAGGCGCCGATCCGTGCGGTGCTCGCCGTCGCCGGGCCGGACCTCGCATATCTGCTGGTGGTGGCGCATCATGCGGCGGCCGACGGCTACAGCCTCGCGGTTCTCGGCGACGAGTTGTGGGGGCTCTACGCCGGTTCGGCGCCGGCTCCGCCGCCGGTGGCGACGTTCGCCGACCACGAGGCGCTGCGTGCGGCGCCGGATCCCGCGGATCTGGATCACTGGCGTACGGCCCTGGCCGCTTACCCGGATCTCCCCCTGCCGTTCGACGGGGACGCCGGTCCGCGGCCGCCCTACGCCGTGCGGCAGGTCTCGGCCGATCCGGAGCTGACGGCCCGGCTGACCGAGAATGCCCGCGCGGCGGGTGTGACGGTGTTCCATCTGCTGCTGGCCGTCTACGTCCGGTGCCTGTCCCGCTGGTCCGGGCGGTCGACGGTTCCGGTGCTCGTCGCGCGGGCCGGCCGGACCGCTCGCCTCGCCGGGATCGACCGGATGGTGGGCCCGTTCGCCGACACGCTGCCGCTGCTGACCTCGGCGGACCCCGACGAGCCGGTCACCGCCCTGGCCGACCGGCTTCGGGAGGCGTGGCTGGTCAGTGAGCAGCACGGTTCGGTCTCCACGGTGGACCTGGCCCGGCTGCTGGCGGCCGGCCCCGAGGGCCCGCGGACGGCGGGTCCGGCGAGCTTCAGTTTCGCCCGGTTCCCGTCGGCCGGGGTGACCGCCGCCGATCAGGTCGCGGAGACGGTCGCCGGTACCGCGTCGGCGGCGACCCGGCTGGGACTTGTCTGCTTCGAGGCGCAGGGCGCGCTGCACTTCTCCTGGAACTACCCGGCCGGGCTGTTCACGGACACGACGATCACCCGGTTCGCCACCGAGCACCTGGCCGAACTGCACCACGCCGCCGCGCCGATCCCGATCGGCGAGCGAGCCGAGCGAGCCGCGCGAGCCGCGCACGCCGCGCACGCCGAGCAAGCCGCGCACGCCGAGCGAGCCGCGCACGCCGGACCCGCCGGGCGGCCGGGAGCCGACCACGCCGCCACGGACGTCGTCGCCCGGATCCGGGCACAGTGCCACCGTTCCCCGGCGGCCGTCGCGGTGCTCACGGAGGGCGTACCCCTCTCCTATCTCGACCTGGACCTGGCCTCGGACCGCCTGGCCGCGCAGCTGGCCGGGTCCGGGGCGCGGCGGATCGGCCTGCTCACCGGGCGGGGCGCGGAGACCGTGATCGGCCTGCTCGGGATCCTCAAGGCGGGCGCTGCCTGGGTCCCGCTCGATGCGGCACACCCGCCGGCCCGCCTCGCCGACCAGCTCACCAGGGCGGGCGCCGGCGTGGTGGTCTGCGACGCGTCGACCCGGACGGCGGCCCGGGCGCTCGGCGGTTTCCCGCTCGTCGACACCCGCAGCGCGCCTCTCGGCACGCCGCCGCCGGTGACGACGGGCCCGGACGACCTGGCCTACGTCATCTTCACCTCCGGCTCCACCGGGCGCCCCAAGGGAGTGCCGATCACCCATCGGTCGATGGTCAACTACCTGGACTGGGCGATCGCCGAGTTCGGGTACGGCCCCGGTGACCGCCTCGCCCAGACCGCGTCGATCTGTTTCGACGCCTCGGTCCGGCAGCTGCTCGCACCCCTGCTGACCGGGGCGACGGTGGTGGCCTGGGGCAACGACACCGTCCGTGACCCGGACACGCTGCTCGACCGCCTCCGCACGGATCGGATCACCGTGTGGAGTTCGGTGCCGACCCTCTGGGAGCGGCTGCTGACCACCGCCGAGCGCCGGGCGGAGCGGCCGGACCTGCCGGAACTGCGCTGGGTGCACGTCGGCGGCGAGGAGTTGTCGCCGGGCCACGTACGCCGCTGGTTCGATCTGTTCGGTCCGGCGCAGCGGATCACCAACCTGTACGGGCCCACCGAGACGACCATCAACGCCACCTGCCACGTCATCACCGCACGGCCCGCCGACGACGTGCTGCGGCTGCCGATCGGCCGCCCGGTCGGCGGCACCGAGGTCGCGGTCGTCGGACCGGACGGGCGCCCGTGCGCGACGGACGAGGTCGGTGAGCTGCACGTCGGTGGCATCGGCTTGACCAGGGGTTATCTCGACGACCCGGACCAGACCGCGGCCGCGTTCTCGTGGCGTGACGGCCGACGCTGGTACCGCACCGGCGACCGCGCGACAATGGACGCCGACGGCCTGCTGTGGTTCCGGGGTCGCGTCGACGACCAGGTGAAAATCCACGGCTACCGGATCGAGCCGGGCGAGGTGGTGGCCGCTCTGCGCCGTCATCTCGCGGTGGACGGCTGCACGGTCCGCGTCGAGAACGGCCGCCTCGTCGCCAGCATCCAGCCGCGCGCGGCGATCGACCCGGTGGCGCTGCGAGCCTTCCTGGCCGGGACGCTGCCCCCCTACGCGATCCCGTCCCGCTTCGAAACCGTCGCCGCGCTCCCCCTGACACCCACCGGCAAGCTGGACCGGTCGCCACTCACCGTGACCGAGAAGGTCATCTCCAAAGTGTGGTGCGACCAGCTCGGCGTCCCGCACGTGAACCGGGACGACGACTACTTCGCGCTCGGCGGCGACTCGATCGGCGTGCTCGACATGTTCGCCCTGCTGGAGGCGGAGCTGCCGGTCCTGCCGCGCCCCACGGTGATCTACCGGAACAGCACGCTCGCCGCCCTGGCCGCCGCGATCGACGCGACAGCCACACCCGCGATCGATGCAGCCGCGCCCGGGACCGACGCGCCGGAGATCGACGCGCCGGAGATCGACGCGCCCGGGATCGACGCGGCACCCGGCGCCGACTTCCCGCTCACCCCGAGCCAGCGCGGTTTCCTGCTGGCCGACGCGATGGGCGCGCCGTCGACGTGGCTGGCCGCCCCGCGCCTGCACGGCCCGCTCGACCTGCCCCGGTTCCGGCGCGCGGTCGGCATGCTTGTCGCCCGGCACCCGATGCTGCGCACCGTCTTCGACACCGAGGCGCGCCCGCCCACCCAGCGGGAACTGGCCGATCCCGGGCGGCTCCAGGTCTCCTACGAGCCGGATCCGGGGCCCCTCGCCGACGAACTCGCGACCGAAAAGGCCCACCGCTTCGACCCCGCTGCCTGGCCGCTGCTGAGGCTTCGGCTGCTACGGACCGGCCCCGGCGAGCACGTCCTGATCATGCATGCCCACCACTTGATCGGCGACGGCTTCAGTGTCGCGCTGCTGACCAGGGAACTCTTCACGCTCTACGACGGCGGGGAGTTACCGGAGCTGCGGTCGGACTTCCGCGACTACGTGCGGCTGATCGGCGGTCAATCCCCTGAGGTGATCGAGAACGAGGTTGCGAACAGCAGTGACGTGATCTCCACGGCCGGGCTCACGGTGCCGCGGCGGGTGCCGTTCTTGACGGTGCTCAACGCGTACCGCAGCGCCCTGACCAGGGTGATCGGTCCGCTGGAGCCGGTGATCGGCGTAGCGGTGACCGGTCGCGATCATCCGCTCCCGAACCTGTCCCGGATCTTCGGCCCGTGCGCGGCAGCGGTGGCCGCCCGCCCCGGCAACGACCTCGACCGCACCCGTGTCGCGATCGCCCCGCACGGATGGCGCTATTTCCTGACACATCTCGACTTCGACGCGCTCGGCCCGCTGCAGGGCCGGGACCTGCGCCTGACCTGGGACGACACCGACGCCGAACTGACCGTGCCACCGGGCACCGAGGTCCTGCTCGCCACCCGGCCCACCGCCGCCGGCCTGCGCCTCACCCTGCGCGGCCGCGTCACCGCGGGCACCCTCGACACCATCGCCGCGGAGCTGCGCTCGCACCTCGCCCCACGGGCGAAACCCCAGCTCACGCTGGATGCCGCGCTCATCGGTTACCTTCCGGCGCCCGCGCACCTCGCGGCGGCGATCCCCGAAGATGTACGGGCAATCCTGCCCAGCCTCGACCGAGAAGGGATCCGGACCGCGCTCTTCCCCCATGGCATGGCACGACTGCTGGAAACGGTCGTCACCCCACTGGGCCGATCCGGTTTCATCTGCCTGCCCCGGTTCGCCGACGAGCTCGGCCACCCCGGCCTGGCATCGGACACCGCCGCCGCGATCGCCCTGGCCGGCGCGGAAGGAGCCCGTACCGTCTCACTGGCCGGGATGATCCCTGCACACACCGGATACGGCACGCTGGCGGCCCGCCAGACATCGGCCGCCCTGATCACCACCGGTCACGCGGTCACGGCCGCCTCCGTGGTTCGCACCACCCTCGCCGCGCTGGCCGCCCAGAACCGCGACCTGTCCGGCTGCGTGGTGGCCGTCCTGGGCGCCGGTTCGATCGGCACCTCGTCCCTGCGCCTGCTCCTGGACCGGGCCCCGCAGCACCCGGCCGCCCTGATCCTGTGCGACCTGCCCTCCGCCACCGACCGGCTGTCCACCCTGACCAGATCCCTGACCTCCCCGGACACCCCGGGCCGGACCCGTTTCACCGGCCCGGTCGAGATCGCCGCGGCCACCCCGGCCGCCCCGGACGCCGTCTACCGGGCCGACCTGATCATCGCGGCCTCCAGCGGCGGCCCCGGCACCCTCGACATCGACCGCCTGCGACCGGGAACGATCGTCGTCGACGACTCCTTCCCGCACTGCTTCGACACCGGACGCGCCCTGTCCCGGATGCGCGACCGGCGCGACGTCCTGGTCGTCGGCGGCGGCCTGCTCGACTGCGGCCCCACCACCCGCGAGGTAGCCGCCGGTCTCCCCCCGATACGCTTCGGCATCCCCGGCACGCTCGCGTCCTGCCAGCTCGAATCCCTGCTGCACGCCACCATCCCCGGTCTGCCGCAGGTCCTCGGCCCGGTCACCCCGGACCACGCCGCTGCCTACTGGAACGCCCTCGACGCAGCCGCCGTCAGCGCCGCCCCGCTGCACCTGCTGGGCACCCTGGTCGACCCGTGCCGCAACGAAGGAAAAGCGTGAGAACACCCGGTGCCTGGGCTGCGGCATTCGTGCCACACCGGGGCGGCGGCGTTGTATCTCGCCGCTCGCCCGGGCGACTCACCCGCCCAGGGTCAGAGTGCCCTCGCCGGCGGCGCGACCACGGGCGTAGTAACCAGCCCCGGCTCGGCCTCGCCGAACCGCCTGCTCTGCACCGGCACGCTCGGTGAGACCTCGGCACGCGTCCATCCGACGCCGATCAGGGCGAGCGCGGCCGCGTGACTCGCGGTGACCAGCACGTCCGGCGCACCCACTCCCACCAGCACGCTTGCCACCGCGAACAGCGCACCGCCCGCCGCCAGCGTCCGCGAGACCCCGGCGGCTGCCGCGGCCATCGCGGTGAGCGCGAGGCTGTAGAACAGCAGGGGTACGCGCATCGCGCCGAACCGCTCGTACAGCAGGGCGTTGGCCGACACCCAGCTCAGCGCCCAGAACGCCGACGGGCCCGGCAGGGGTTTGCCGCTGCTCAGGAACGCGAGCAGAAGGCAGACATGGGTACCGGCGAACAACGTCACGCCGACGACCAGGGCGACCTGGCCCGGCAGCAGCATCGCGACGCCCCCGGCGGCCGCGAGACCGAACCCCCAGGTCACCAGGTCTCGGCGGCCACGGCTCAGCAGATGCCAGATGAGCAGCGGGGCCAGCAGCGGCGTCGCCACCCACTGCAGCACGGTCACACCGGCGGCCGCCCCAGCGATCGCCGCCGCGGCGGCCACGGCGTACAGCTTGAGCGGCAGCGTCATGGGTTGGCAGTTTTCCGACGGGTTCACTCTCCGTCAACTGGTTGGACCAGTCTTTCACGGTGCGTTCATGCCCGGTTCAGATTGGCCGTGGTGCGGCCGGAACGTCAGACGCCGCGGCCGTTGTGGCGCGACATGCTGTGCTTCGCGCTGCGGTACCGGTCGCTGCCCCCGGCCTCGACGTCCAGTTGCAGGTGCTCGGGCAGGCGGGTGCCGAGGGCGTCCATGAAGATCGCGTTGCGGACCCGCACGGCACGGCCGCCGGGCAGGGTCACCCGGGTGCCCGGCTCGGCGACCGTGTCCGGCGGGCAGAAGATCACTTCGCCGTGCACCAGGCAGGGGCCGACATCGGTGCCGTCGACCTGGACGGTACGCGGCTCGTCGGCGTGCAGCAGCGCGAATTCCAGCCAGTCCATATCGACATTGTTGCCCGTCGGAGATCAGCTCAACCAAGATTCTTGCTCGTGACCGTCCACTGCGTACCGCGGGAAAGGCCGTTGATCAGGGCGCGAGCCGCCTGATCGCCCTTGAGGTGCCAGCGCAACCAGGCCGCACCCACCCGGCCGTACTCGCCGCTCGCCGGTTGCGCGAACGTGCCGTAATGGCCGACCGGCAGGTGCGCGAGCAACGCCGGCAGACGCGCCGGCAGCCGGCCGTAGTCGTCGACCGCGTTCGGGTAGGCGATGTCGTCCGGACCACCCGTGAGGTAGGCGACCGGGGCGTGCAGCCGCGACAGCCGGAAGTTCTCCGCGTCGCTGAGCAGGCCACCCTTGAAGAAGATCGACGTGTCGACCCGGGCGTCGGCACTCGCCTCGACCGTTTCCAGACCGCCGCACGACTGCCCCAGCACCGCTCCTCCGATATGTGTCTCGTCCCTTCATGCGCAGTGATGTTCGTCGATTTATCGCGTTTCCGGGATCGGCGAAACCACCGGCCGTGAACCGGGTACGGCCAACACCGGTACACCGGGAGGAGTGACCCGACCCGGGAGGTGGCCGTGACGAGCTCGCTGGTCGTTCCGGCAGCCGACCCCACCAGCGGACTGTCCGGCCTGGGCCTGGCGGGGCACGCCTCCGACATCGCCGCCGGCATCCGCGACGGCAGCTGGGTGGACGCCTCCCTCGGCGGCGTCGGCGCCTCACTGGAATCGCTGTCCCTGGCACTCGACCCGCTCGGCACCCTGGTCAGCTGGGGCGTCGGCTGGCTGCTCGAACACGTCCGGCCGCTGCGCGAGGCCCTCGACCAGCTGACCGGCGACGCCGGCCAGGTGACAGCACACGCCGCCACCTGGCACAACGTCGCAGCGGCCCTCGCGAGCGCGCATGCCACCTACGCCGAAGACGTCGACCGGGACACGGCGGGCTGGGCCAGCGACGCCGGTACCGCCTACCGCGAGCACGCCGGTTCGCAGGCCGCGACGATGCAGGCCATCGGGGTCGCGGCGGGCGGGCTGGCCGCCGCGGTCGAAGGGTCCGGACTGCTCGTCGCCCTGGTCCGCGAGATCGTCCGTGACCTCATCGCCGATTTCGTGGCAACCCTGGCCGTACGGCTGCCGCAGTGGCTGGCCCTCGAAGGCCTGACCCTGGGCATCGCCACACCGGCCGTCGCCGCCCAGGTCGCCGGCCTGGTCGCCACCTGGGCCGATCGGATCCAGCACTTCCTGCGCGGCCTGCTGACCAGCCTGCGCCGGCTGATCCCCAGGACGGACACCCTGCGCGACATCTTCGAGTCGCTCGTCATGCACAGCAAGAAAGCCGCACACAACAACCCTGCGGAGTCCGACAACGCGGGCGCCCGGCCTTCGCGGCAGTCACCGTCGGAGCCGTCGCCGCCGGACCCGGATGACGGTCCGGGCAGGGACGAGACGCCGGCCACCGACGTCCGCGACGTTCACGGTGCCCTGCGCACCGCCTCCCGGGACGCGGATCCTGATTTCGTCTGGGCCCACGGAGACATGTACGTGCAGGACGACGGCCGGATCGTGAAGGTCCTGGACAAGGGCAACGGAACCTACGATGTCGTGGTACGGGACCTGAGTAACCCGTCGGACACACCCAACACCGTCATGGAAGGAGTCTCCGAGAACTACGTCCAGCGGAAGATCGACAGCGGCAGATGGGAGTAGGCGTGACCGACGGGACGACCTGGACGGGTGAGGTGACCAAACGGCTTCGCTGCTGCATCTGCGGCGAGGACACTGTGGGCGACGAGGACTACGTACTGCTGCGTCTGACCGCGGCCCCGGGTGCCGCCACCCAATGGCTCGGCGCCCATGCCGCACATCTCAACGCGGTGCTCGCGGACGGTTTCGAGGTCGAGATCCACCTCATGTGAGCACTGCCCGTGCCTGATCAGCGGCGGCGCAGGCTGGGATCGAGCAGGGCGGGTGGGGTGTCGAGTTTCTCGTGCGGGGCCAGGTCCACGCCCGGGGCGACGATGGTGTCGACGGCGTCGAGGACGTCGGGTGGCAGGACCGTGTCGGCGGCGGCCAGCTGGGAGAGCAGGTGGTCGATCGTCCGGGGGCCGATGATCGCGCCGGTCACGGCCGGGTGCGCGGTGACGAAGCCGAGCGCGAGCTGGATCAGGGTGAGACCGGCATCGGCGGCGAGGGTGGCGAGTTTTTCGACGGCGGTCAGGCGGGCCTGGTTCGCGGCGGTCGACAGGTCGAAGCGGTCCGGCAGGAACGCCGACCGGCTGGTGGTGATCTCCTGTCCGGCGCGGACGGCGCCGGACAGCCAGCCGGACGCGAGCGGGCTCCAGGCGAGAACGCCCAGACCGTACTCCTCGGTCACCGGCAGCACGTGACCCTCGATGCCGCGTTGCAGGAGGGAGTAGCTGGGCTGCTCAGTGACGTACCGCCCCAGGTGGTTCTCGCGAGCCGCCCACTGCGCCTGCACGATGCGGTAGGCCGGGAAGGTCGACGAACCGAAGTACCGTATCTTGCCGGCGCGCTGGAGGTCGGTCAGCGCGGACAGGGTCTCCTCGTCACTGGTGAGCGGATCCCAGCGGTGCATCTGGTAAAGGTCGACGTGGTCGACGCCGAGCCGGCGCAGGCTGTCGTCGAGGGCGGTGACCAGCCATCGGCGCGAGCCGCCCCGGCGGTTGCGGTCGTCACCCATCGGCATGGTGGCCTTCGTGGCGAGGACGATGTCGTCGCGGCGGCCGGCGATCGCCTTGCCGACCATCTCCTCCGACTGCCCGCCGCTGTACATGTCCGCGGTGTCGATGAGGTTGATGCCCGCGTCGAGCGCGGCGTGGACGACGGCGGTGACGTCGTCCTGCGTGGTGCGGCCGATGCGGCCGAAGTTCATGGCGCCGAGCACGAGCGTGCTGACCTGCACACCGGTGCGGCCGAGAGTGCGGTACTGCATTGGTCGTTCCTCCTGAGGATCTGGCATGCTTCCGGAACAAGCGGAACCGTGTTCCGATAGCCACCATACGGAACGACGTTCCGTTTAGCGAAGAGCGTGACGGAGACCACACATGCCCGAGTCCTCAGCGCCGGCTCACCGCAAACGGGCCGACGCGCGCCGCAACATGGAAACCCTGCTCGACGTCGCCGCCGCGGCCTTCCTGACGGGCGGCGTGCACGTTCCGGTACGCGAGATCGCCGCACAAGCCGGCGTCGGCGTCGGCACGTACTACCGGCACTTCCCGACCCGAGCCGACCTGGTCATCGCCGTCTACCGGCACCAGATCGAGGCGTGCGCCGAGGCCGGCCCCCGCCTGCTGGCCGGCAGCGACACCGCCCACGCCGCCCTGGCATCCTGGATCGACCTGTTCGTCGACTTCCTCATCACCAAACACGGCCTGGCCGAGGCCCTGCGATCCGACGACGCCACGTTCCAGACCCTGCACGCGTACTTCCTGGAACGCCTCGTCCCGGTCTGCGCCGACCTGCTCACCGCCGCCGCGTCCGCGGGCGAGGTCCGCGCCGACGTGACCGCCTACGAACTGATGCGCGGCGTCGGCAACCTCTGCATCGGCGCGAACTCCGACACCGGCTACGACGCGCGGCGCCTGGTCAGCCTGCTGATCGGCGGCCTGCGGCAGCAATGAACCGGGTACGGGCGACGCCTCTCACTTGTCGCTCCAGGGCGGCGGCTCCGGAGCCCGATGCCACCACCACGCCTTGTCCGGCGCCACACCGGCAATCTCGTCGGTGGCGGCCCGGAATGTGTCGTCCACCATCGTCACCGCTGCAGCGATGGTCTCAGCGAGGTCCTCTGGAAGCTTTTTCAGATCGTTCGTCAGCTCGTCACGCGTCGTCAGGTCTTCATTCCAGTACTCGGTCGGGTACCAGCCGTCGGGCGGCCATCCCGAAGTCATCCGCACGGTCATGGCCTCCCACGCCTTCAAATCGTTCATGACCTCCCACAAAGCGTCACTGTGCGCAGGATTCTTCGACTCGTCGGCGAGCAACGCCTGTAAGCCGTCCGCGATGGGTGTAGCCATCCGGTGCTGGCGGATTACTTCAGGCTGAGACTCAACGCGGACGTTCGGCAACGCGGCCACCGGCCGTTCCACCGCGTCAATGATGAGGACCGTCGCATCCACTTCGTCCTCACCCTCGTAAACACGAGCTCGGGTGCGAGAGCCGTCCGGTTCCACCAGCCAGTGAGCGCTCGGCGGGTGGGCCTCCGCGGAGTAGAGCACGGGCGCCCGCAGTGTTGCCGCGAGTTGCTCACCCAGCGCCTTCTCCCCGAAATCGCCGTCGCGCAGATAGATGTCCAGCGACCAGGTCACATCGCCCTCCACCGGTTCGCAGGTGACGAGCACGGCGGCCTGCCAGTTACGCTCCATGACGTCACGCTCGCTGATGTCGACGTCGTCTTCGGCCACGCCGGCGAACCTGGCGAGAGCTGCCCTCACTCGTGCATGGTCGAGGCTGCCCAGCAAGAACATGTAGTACGTCATTCGGAGTAGGTCCCGTCGTAGATCGACTTTGCCTTCGCAATCGCCTCCGGGTGGTTCAGGAAGCGCGGCGCGAATTGGAAGACTTTCACCTTGTCCACGTCACCGCCAGCACGCGCGATTTCTTTCAGTGCCGCGTATTCGTTGTTGTCAAGGGGCACCAACCCCGGCCCTGACACCGGAAAGACCGTGCCGCTCGGCTCAACGGTATAGATTCGGCCGTTCACTTCGTAACTGCCGGTGTCCTTGTGGAGCTTCGCCTTGCCGTCCGCGATCTGCCGGATGTCATCCTGGACCGCCGCCTCATTGCCACGGAGAATGAAGGTGTTCTCCTTCTTGACCTCACCGTGCTTGAGTCCAGCGAAACTGTGCCGAGGATGCGGCGGTCTCAGGTCCTTCCCCCGAGCCGGACCAGCGATGTCATCGCGGCCACGCCACGGCGGTCCTGGTGGCGGCACTCCCGCCGATCCGCCACCCGTATTGCCGCCGCCGCCGTCGCCTCCGCCGCTGTTGCTGCTGCCGTGCGCCGACGGTGTCGCTGAGGCGTCTGCTCGGCCCGCGAAGGGGGATTTCCTGGCCATTGCCGCCAGCAGCTCGCGCAGCTTTTCGAAGACGCGGCTCAGCGCTTCCGTCTTGGGGAGCAGGTTGCGCAGGCTGGAGAGCAGGCCGCGGAGGAAGTGCTGGATCCGGTTGGCCCAGGAGGCGACCAGGCTTGCCACCTGGCCGGCTACGAACGGCGTTGCGATGCCCAGGGTCAGGCCTTCCATGGCCAGCCATTGCGGCAGCCGGACGGCCAGGGTGGCCACGAATTCGGCGATCAGGTCGCGGACTGTTTCGCGGACCAGGGCTACCAGCAGGCCCGTACCCTCGACTGCCGAGGCGATGCCGCCTGCCGCGACCCCGATGCCCTGCAACGCGGAGAGCTGGGTGTCCGCGTGGGCGCGGTAGGCGTCGCCCGCGGCGCCGGACCAGCCGGTGGTGTCGGTGCTGACCTGCGCGGCGTACGACGTGTGTGCGGCGGACATGGCGGCGGCCACCTGCTGCCACTGCGCGGCCTGCGCGGACACCTCGCCGGCGTTGCCGGCGAGCCGGTCCAGGGCTTCGCGCAAGGGTTCGACGTGTTCCAGCAACCAGCCGACGCCCCAGCTGACGAGGCCGCCGATCGGGTCCAGGATCAGCGACAACGCTTCCAGCGACACCCCGACGCCGCCGAGCGTGGCGTCCACCCAGCTGCCGTTCTGGATGCCTGAGGCGATCTGGTACGCGTCCTCGACCAGCCCCAGCCCGGCAACCGGACTCGTCACGGTGATCCGATCTCGCGCGCCGAGTGGTTGTCGGTGTCTTCCAGGAGCCGGACGGCGGCACGCAGGTTGAGGGCGGTCTCCTGCAACGCCTCGGCGCTGCCGTTCATGGCGACCACCGCGACCTCGAAGACCCCGGACAGGATGCCGGGCAGGAAGCCGCACAGCATGCCGTACGCGCCGGGGTCCATCGTCACCTGCGTGACCGCGGCCCGGGCCGCCCGGACCTCCTCGGTGACCCCGTCGACCGCGGCGGCGTGCCGGACGACGGCCGGGACCGGAACGTCGACGAAGTCAGCCACGGGAATCCCCCGGTGCGGACGGCGGGGGCGGTGGTGGGAAGCGCCGGGCGAAGCCGTCGATCACGGCCCGGCCCGTCTCGGAGTCGGCGCCGACGGTGTCGTGCACCTCCTCGGCGACCATCGAGACCAGGTGCGCCTGCGCGGACCGCATCACGGTCAGGATTTCGTCGCTGAGTTCGTGCGGGCTCAGCCCGTACATCTGATCGTCGAGTTCCAAGCCCTCGACCTGGCCGTTCGCACCCACGGTGACCACCGCGTACCGGCCGCGCGCCTGCGCGCTGAGCCCGGCCACCCGTTGCGCGAGCTGCGCCGCGCGCGCGGCCTGCGCGTCGATGCGCGCGGTCCAGTCCGCCAGCCATTCGTCGGCCGCGTCGATGTCGCGCACGGCCACCTCCCCTCCCGCGGTGTACGCGGTGATGTACCGGCGGACGGTGCGCCCGGTTCAGCCGGGACCACGTGCCGATTCGTGATCATGGGTGGTGCGTACTCTGAGGCCGGTGGACGTTGACCTTGCACTGGTCGGGTACGGGGGTGCCGCGTCGCTGGTGATGTCGGCGCTGCGTGATCAGGGGGTGCCGGGTCTGCGGGTCGCGACCGTCGACCCCGGTGGGGTGAAGGCGCGGACGTGGGCGTTCTGGACCGGGGCGGCCGACCCGCTGGACCCGGTGCTGGACGCGCGGTGGAGCGGGGTCGACCTCTACGGGCCGGGCGGGCGGCAACGCCTCGATCTCGACCCGATGCGGTACGCGATGGTCCGCTCCGACCCGATCTTCCGGCAGGCCGAGCGGGCGGCCGCGGACCTCGGCGCCCGCCGGATCGGGACCACCGCCGGCCGGCTGGACGACGACGGCGGCGCGGTCACCGTGCACGACGCGGACGGCACGGCCGTGCTGCGGGCGCGCTGGGTCCTGGACTCGCGGCCGGTCCCGCCCGCCAAGCCCGGGCGCACCTTCTGGTTGCAGCACTTCCGGGGCTGGTGGGTGCGGTCCGAGCGGCCGATCTTCGATCCGGGCTCGGCGATCCTGATGGACTTCCGGACACCGCAGCCGGCGCGCGGGGTGTCGTTCGGGTACGTGCTGCCGACGAGTGCGAACACGGCGCTCATCGAGTACACCGAGTTCTCGCCGAACCGGCTCGACGACGCGGCCTACGAGGCGGCGCTCCGGTCGTACATCAGGCTTCTCGGTCTGCGGGATCTGACCGTCGACGAGGTGGAGGACGGGGCCATCCCGATGACGGACGGCGTCTTCGACCGGCGGCCGTCGCCCCGGGTGGTGCGGCTCGGTACCGCCGGTGGGGCGACGCGGCCGTCCACCGGGTACACGTTCTCGGCGATGCGGCGGCAGGCCACGGAGATCGCCGCGCTGATCAAAGCCGGTCGTGACCCGGTTCCCGCTCCCGCCTATCCACGCCGGCATCTGTGGATGGACGCGGTGGCTCTGCACGCGTGGGACCGCGGCCTCGTGTCGGCGCCGGAGTTCTTCGAGCGGCTGTTCCGGCGCAACCCGCCGGATCGGGTGCTGCGGTTCCTGGACGGGCGGACGTCGCCGGCCGAGGAGCTCGCCCTGATGGCGTCGACGCCGCTGCTCGCGATGACGCGCGCGGCGGCCCGGGTCAGCCTGCCGGCGCGCCGCACCCGCCGCGCCTGACTCTCACCGCCGGACTGGCTCTCGTCACCGGGCTGGCTCTCGTCGCGGCGTCGTCGCTCATCCGCCGGGCTTTGCCGGGATGTCGATCCTGGCCACCGGGGAGATCACCAGGTCGTGCACGCGCCAGTCGAAGGAGCGGCAGTACTCCTCCAGCCGGCCCAGCCGCCCGACCAGGTCGTCCGTGCCCGGTGCCGGCACCACCAGCAGTTCACCGACGAAGACGTGGCCCTCCTCGCGCAGCCGCAGCCAGGCGTCAGCGATCCAGTCGTGGTCGCGGACCGCGGCCAGCAGCCGGTCCGGCAGCGGGTGCGGGCCGCTGCCGTCGACCAGGCGCGGCTGGTCGTCCATCAGGTTCGCGACCGCGGCGGCGGTGGTACGCACCCCGTCCCGCACGATGTCACCGCCGATGATCAGGGCGGCCACCGCGTCCGCCCACCACAGTCCCGCCCCGATGCCCAGGATGCCGGCGATCGCGGCACCCGCGGTCAGCCAGTCGGCCCGGTTCATCTCGGCGTCCGCGTACAGCACCTTGTCGTGCAGCTCGCGGGCGATCTTCTGCTTGATGTGACCGAGAATGATTGCCGGGATCATCGTGGTGACCAGCACCGCGATCATCAGCCAGCCCAGCCAGAACGTGTGCCCGAACATCTCGATCAGTCCGATCGGCGGCCGCTCCCGGGCGATCAGCCGGGCCGCCGAGTCGTATACGACGTAGAGACCGAGCCCCAGCAACGCGACCGCGCCGGCCAGGAACGCGACACTCACTGCCCGGTGGTGGCCGTAGGGGAAGCGCTCGTTGGGCCGGCGGTTGCGCCAGCGGGCGGCGATCAGGAACGCGGCAGGTGGCACGACGCCGAGCATGTCCTCGATCCAGGCCGCCTTCATGGCCTGCGACTGACCGAGAACGACCGCGAGCAGGGCGACCGCGACCACGAAGAACGCGATCGTCCACCACTCCAGGCGGACGGCCCGGCGGTGCAGGGCCGCCTGCTCCGGCGGCAACTCGAACACGTCGTACGGCCTCATGCGCGCTCCTCGGCCGCCACGAGCAGGGCGGTGACCTGCTCGTGGGAGAGGCCGAGCAGGAAGCGCTCCACTTCCGCCAGCCAGCCGTTCTCCCCCGGCGGCACCGCCCAGACGTGGTCGGCCTTGCCGAGTTCGTGGCCGGAATCGGACAACCCGAGTTCGGCCAGCCGCCACTCCCCGACCACGACGGGCAGGCCCTCCCGGCCGGTGACCTCCGGGACCGCGACCGCCACGGCCCCCTCGGCGGCGACCGCCGCCACCTCGGCGGTGCCCGCGACGACCGCCACCCGTACCCCGTCGAGGTCGTCCGGCAGATCCGGCGCCGGGCCCCGGCCCGGCCTCGATCCGGGCACCGCGACGACCGTGCGCATCGTGACATAAGGCCTGGTCAAAGCTGCCGTATCGGTCCACGGCGCGGTGGCTCCCAGCCCTCCGACCACGAGGTCTAGAACGCGGTCCTTGAGCGCCGCCATCAGTGCCGACTCAGAACCGGGATACCACTCGACGCGGCTGCCCAGCTCCGCCGCGAGCCGCTTCACCAACTCCGCCTCGGCGCCGCGGCCGGGCGCGACGGTCCAGGGCGGGTTCTCGGTGATCCCCACCCGCAGCACCCCACCACGCACGTCCGCCAGCGTCGTCCCGGCATCCCGGGGCCACCCGCAGCCCGCCAGCACCAGAACCATGGCGAGCAGCAACCCGACCCTTGCCATGACCTCTTTATAGTTCCTGCCCGGCACCTCTCACCGGCGGTGCGGCCACACCGTTCCCCGTGTCCTCGATGATCCACGGCGGGCTGCGGCACACGAGGCGGGCATGAGCCCGGCCGGAGTGGGTACGCGGGTGTTTTAGCTGCTCAGGAGGGGCCATGGGGCGTTACGACGAGGAGGTTCGAGGGCTTTCGGTGCCACTGGCGGATGCCGGCGACCTCGACGTGCTGCTCGATCGGGTCGGGGACGCGTCGGTGGTGATGCTCGGGGAGGCCACCCACGGGACGCACGAGTTCTACGAGTGGCGGGCGGCTCTCACCCGGCGGCTCATCGAGGAGAAAGGGTTCTCCTTCGTGGCGGTCGAAGGGGACTGGCCGGACTGCGACCGGGTGGACCGGGCCGTGCGGTGCCTGCCCGGCGCGCCCGCCGACCCGCGGGACGCGCTCGCCACGTTCGAACGGTGGCCGACCTGGATGTGGGCGAACGAGGAGGTCGTCGACTTCACCCGCTGGCTGCGGGACCACAACGCGCGGCGGGACCGGGGCGAGCGGGCCGGGTTCCACGGGCTGGACGTCTACTCGCTGTGGGAGTCGCTGCGGGAGGTCCTCACCCATCTGCGGGAACACGACCCCGACCAGGTTCCGGTGGCGCTGGCCGCGTACCACTGCTTCGAGCCGTTCGAGGAGAACGCCCAGCACTACGCCCTCGCCACGCGGTTCGTGCCGGCCGGCTGCGAGACCGAGGTGATCGGCCTGCTGACGACGCTGCGGCAGCGGGCGGCCGCGGACGGGGCCGCCCGGTTCGGGGTGTGGCAGAACGCCGAGGTGGTGGCCGGCGCGGAACGGTACTACCGGGCCATGGTCCGGGGCGGGCGCGAGTCGTGGAACGTCCGGGACCGGCACATGGACGACACGCTGGACCGGTTGCTGCGGCACTACGGGCCGGGCGCGAAGGCCGTCGTGTGGGCGCACAACACGCACGTCGGCGATGCGCGGGCCACCGACATGGGCGACGCCGGCATGGTCAACATCGGCCGGCTGGCCCGGGAACGGTACGGGGCCGACCGCGTCGTGCTGGTCGGGTACGGCACCCATCACGGCACCGTGGTGGCCGGTTCCGCCTGGGGTGCGCCGATGGAGGTGATGGGCGTACCGCCAGCCCGTCGCCGCAGCCTGGAGGAGGTCCTGCACTCGGCGGCGCCGGCTCGGGCGCTGCTGGTCTTCCCCACCGACGACCGGCCGGACGTGCTCGCCGACGAACTCCCGCACCGGGCGATCGGCGTCGTCTACGACCCGGCGCGGGAGAGCCGGGGAAACTACGTGCCGACGGTGCTGGGCGACCGGTACGACGCGTTCTGCTGGTTCGACACCACCCGGGCGGTGCGCCCGCTGGCGGTGGCGGCGGTCGACGCACTGGAGCCGGAGACGTACCCGTCCGGGGTCTGAGTCGTCCGCGCGGTGGTGGGGCGAGGGGCGACCGGCGCCTCAAGCCGCCGCGGCCGAGCCGGGGAAGTCGATGGTCTCGCGGCCGACGCGCTGGCCGGTGAACAGCGCCCGGAGCCGGGCGAACGGTACGGTGACCAGCTCCCGCAACTCCTGCGGCCGCCCGTGGTCCAGCAGCAGCACGCTGCGTACCGTGCGACCCGCCGCGGTGCTGTCCCGGATCACCCGGGTGGGTCCGGTGACGGCACGCACGGCCAGGTCGATCCGCTCCCGGAGGACCTCGGGCCGGGACTCGTCGTCGTAAGCGAAGTCGTGGCCGCAGTGACCGGCGAAGTCGAGCGCGAACACTTCGGCGCCGGCGTTCACCCGTACCGTCGCGATCCGGTCCGGCCAGGCCTGCGGCCGGATGTCCAGCACCAGGTCCGCGCCGGGCACCGGCGCCGGCGACAGCGTCCATCGGCAGTGCGGGTGGGCGGCCATGAGCGCGGGCACCAGGGCGGCGAGGTCGGTCGTGTCCATCGGCCCGAGTGAAGCACGGGCCCGGCCGGCCCGCTCAGCGGGTGGCCAGTTCGGCCTGGCGCAGGACTATCCGGGTGGCCGGTTCCGGCCGGGCGCCGATCTCGGAGAGCGCGGAACGCACCCGGGTCACCGCCCGGCCCAGCGCCACCGGGTCCCGCCGCTGG
The DNA here is from genome assembly GCF_020873875.1 of Actinoplanes sp. DH11. Taxonomy (GTDB): domain Bacteria; phylum Actinomycetota; class Actinomycetes; order Mycobacteriales; family Micromonosporaceae; genus Actinoplanes. The sequence continues at coordinate 131,232 of NZ_JAHWGU010000009.1, read as the reverse complement.
GTCTCGGCCGCCAGCATCAGGCGCATGCACCGCTCGGCGTAGGGTTCCGCGGCCAGCGCCCGCCGGGCCAGGCCGGCGGCGCCGGTGGTGTCGCCCCGGGCCAGGCAGCGCTCCCCCAGGGTCAGGGTTGCCGAGGTCAGCTCGGCGACCAGCCCGGCCGCCATCGCGTCGTAACCGGGCAGCGGTGCCAGGTCGGTGAGCGGCTCCCCGCGCCACAGGGCCACTGCCGCGGAGAGTGCCGCCTCGGCCGCCGCCAGGTCGCCGAGCCTGCGGGCCAGTGCCGCTTCGTCGAGGCGTTCGCGCAGGTCGGCGACGTCGACGGTGAGGGCCGCGGAGCGTACGAGACGGATCCGCGAACGGTCGCACCGCAGGTGGTCGGCGTCCACGGCCCGGCGCAGGTAGGTCAGGGTGACCCGCAGGTTGCGCGCGGCCGCGACCGGGTCGAGATCGGGCCAGAGCAGGCCGGTGAGCCGGTCCCGGTCCATCTCCTCGTGCACGGCGAGCACCCCGAGCAGTTCCCGGACCCGGCGTCGCCGCAGGTCGGCGGGCCGGCCGTCGACGAGGACGCGCATCGGGCCGAGCAGTTCCACCCGGGTGTGCGACGCCGGGGTGGCGGGGACGGTGGCGAGCAGCCGGCGGGCGCCGGTCAGCGGCGCCACCGAGGGGCCGGCGGCGAACGGTCGCAGCGCGTCGTGGGCTCGCCGGCCCAGGCGGTCGGCGAGCCACTGGAGCAGGCGGCGGCCGAAGGGCAGGCCGGCGGCGTCGGCGTGCGCGGCCAGTTCGACGGCCCAGGGCAGCGGGAACGAGATCAGGACGGTCTCCGGGGTGACGTCGCCGGTGGTGGTGAGCCGACCGGCCCGGCCGGCCAGCAGCAGCCGGGCGGCGGCGCGTACCCGCTGGTGGGACGGCCCGAGCGGTGCGGTGTCCCAGGCGGCGCGGGCTTCGGGGGACAGCACGTAGCCGTACGCCAGGAATCGCCGCAGATGGACGGCCGCGACCGGGTCGCTGAGCGGGTGTTCCGCGAGGAAGGCGGCGATCCGGGAGCGTGCGGCGGATTCGTCGCCGAGCAGGACCGCGTGTGCCGCGGCGGCGGTGGCGAGCATGGCGGCGTCGCGGGTGTCGTCGCCGAGGCCGCTGGCGGCGAGTTGCGCCGACACGTGTTCCAGGGCGGGCCGGTCGCCGAGGGAGGCGGCGACCACGGCGGCGAACGCCAGGAAGTTGAACCGGTACCGGTCGTTGGCGTCGGACGCCGGCAGGTGCGCCGGATGCCCGGGTTCGCCGGTGCCGGGCAGCAGGCCGCCGGGGTCGCCGGCCATCCAGCGGGCGAAGCCCGGCATCCGGCGGACATGGGCGTACGGCGAGTCGGCCAGGTGTTCCGCCGCGATCCGGGCGGCCTCGTCGGCGCGGCCGGCGAGCAGCAGCAGGTAGACGTAGAACCGGATGATGATCTTGCCGGGCTGCTGGGCGATATCGGTCAGGGCGAGCGCCTCCACGGCGGCGAGCGCGTCCTCGATCGAGCCCATCAGTTCGTACAGGGCGCCGCGCACCCCGGCCATCAGCAGCCGCAGCGTCGGCTCCTCGGCGGCGCCGGGCAGGTCGAGCGCGGTCTGGTAGAGCTCGGCGAGCCGGGACTCGTCGCCGCGGGCGTGCGCGGCGACGGTGGCGAGACTGAGCGCGGCGATCCGGGCCCGATCGGCGCCGCCGGCCGCGGTGGCTTCGGCGAAAGCGGCGTCGACTATCGCGTCCACGGCCGGGTCGTCGGCGCGGCCGGCGTATCGGGTGGCGGCGGTGAGCAGCCGCAGGCCCGGCCGGTGGTGTTCCACCTCGGCCACCGCGGCCAGCCAGCGCGCCCCGGTGTCCGCCGGGAACGTGGCGAGCGTGGTGGCGACGAGGGCGACGGCCGCGCGGTCGAGCATCGCCACGTCACCGGCGGCGATCGCGATGCTGCCGGCGCGCAGGGCGTTGCCCCGCGCGAGCAGCAGGTCGGCGGCGCGGGCGCGGGCCGCAGCGATCCGGTCGGCGGGCAGGATCCGGACGAGGGCGTCGATCCAGAGCGGGTGGGCGCGGACCTCGCCGGCGCCGAACCTGGCCACCAGCGGAATCCGGGCGGCGAGCTCGCCGACGTCGACGGCCGCGGGCACCAGCGCGCCGGCGCCGACGTCGGCCGGCAACAGCGCGGCCAGGGTCGCGGCGTCCGCCGAGCCGAGCACGGCCAGGTGCAGCAGGGCCTCGCGGTCGGCCGCGGAGAGGGCGGAGACCACCTCGTCCCAGAGGTAGTCCTGCGCCACGCCGGGCGGCGCGGCCAGGGTGAGCCGGACCAGGGCGGGCCATCCGCCGAGGCCGGCCACGTCGGTGGCCGGCCGCGCGGCCAGGGAGGCGGCCCGGCCGAGTTCGCCGTCGTCGAAGGCGAGGTCGGACTCGGTGAGACAGCGGATCCGGTCGGCGGCGTGCAGCCGCGCGACGGGCACCTGCGGCAACCGGCGCCCGCAGAGCACCAGGTGCGCCCCGGCGGGCAGCCGGGCCACCAGCTCGGCGAGGAGCCGCTGTCCCGACGAGCCGGCCGGGATCTCGTGGCAGTCGTCCAGGATCAGGCAGGTCTCGATCGGTGAGGCGGCCCGCAACGCCTCCCGGACGGTGTCCAGCGGCGTCGTCGCCGGCAGGTCGGCCGCGAAGGCCCGGCCGACGGCGGCGGCCAGGCGCCGGGCGTCCTCGTCGCCCGGTTCGCAGGTCACCCACGCCTCGATGCCGCGCGGGTCGGCCGCGTGCGACCGGACCGCCTGCGCCAGCGCGGTGGACTTGCCGAACCCGGGCCCGCCGACCACGGTGGTGACCGGCACGTCCCAGCGCCCGGCGAGCCGCTCTATCAGCCGGCCGCGCAGGACCTCGCCGCTGATCGCCTGGGGTGCACCGGGAAGTCGCACACCTCATGGAGCTCCGGCGCCGCTCCCGGCGCAACGCGTCAGTCGCGTAAGCGACTGACAGGTCCGTGGCTAACGGACCGCTAGCGGGGGCTGCCGACGCTGACCGGCATCCGAACAACAGGAGGAAGAGATGTCCGAGTCACGAGTCGCCAAGAACACGTTCGTCTACAACGGCGAGCGCTACTTCCGGCAGAAGTCCGAGGACGTGCTGATGTGCTCGATCGGCGAGAAGGAGGACCCGCTCGGCTCGAAGGCCAGCCTGAACGTCACCGACCACGTCGACCGGGCGCTGCTGAAGGGCAAGGTCCGCTACGTCACGACCGCGGACGTGGCGTGGGAGCGGCAGGCCAAGGCGGAGGTGGAGGCCGAGGGCGGCCTGAAGTACCTGACCGCCGAGGGTTCCGGCACGGCCACGTTCTCCTACGAGCGGGCCAAGTCGGCGAAGCTGGTGCTGACCAAGTTCGTGATCGACGAGGGGCCGCTGGAGCGGCTGCTCAACCAGGAGGCGACCGGTGCCCGCCGGTTCCTGGCGCAGGAGGGCCGGGACGGCCGGATCGTGTCGACGATCTGGGTGGTCGTGGAGGCGCGCATCGCCGAGTCGTTCGCGGCCGCCGGCACGTCCGCCGGCGCGATCCAGGCCGAGGTCCTGTCCGCGGCGCGGATGCGGCTGTCGGTGAAGAAGGCCGGCAGCGCCTCGGGCACCACCACGATCGTGTGGGAGCCGGGCACCACGTTCGCGTACCTGATGCACAAGGTCGGTAAGTGGAACAAGGACAAGAGCCGGATCGAGGAGCTGGTCATCGACGCCAAGGGCCTCAACTGAGAGATCCGGTACGCCGGGACCGCGGCGGGCAGCGTTGCCCGCCACGGCCCCGGCCGCCGGTCAGTGGTCGTCGATCTCCAGGCTCACCCGGTGCTCGCTGGACCGCCAGGCCGGGATCGGCAGGTAGGTCACGCCGTCACCGCGTGACCGGACCACGACCGAGACGGTACGGCCGGCCGGGATGTAGTGATCGACACCGGTCATGAAGGTGATGGCGAAGAACTCCGGCAGCGGCGTGTCCAGCCGGCTGACCCGGTCACTCGCGTCGTCGAAGGCGAAGACACCGATCACCCGTTTGGTACGCGGGGCGGTGGCACCGTTGAGGATGTTGCGGCCGTTGACGTACAGCGCGTCGCCCTCGGCGCCCCACCACTCCTTCTGCCTCTGGAACGTCAGGGCGGTGTGCCGGTCGCTGGTGTCGACCAGGGCGCCGATGCCTTCGCCGGGGTTGCTGGTGAGCAGGCGGACGAAGGTGTCGGTGCGCCGGAACGGCTCGAAGTAGAAGTGGTGGGTGGCCTGGCCGGGCCGGACCAGGGCGAGCTCGTACCGGGCGCGGGGATCGACGCCGACCGGGGCGAACGCGCCGTCCGCCGCGACCTGGCGCACCGCGGCGGGCCGGCGGGTCAGCCGGTGCCCGGTGAGCGGGTCGAGCCGGTAGACCTCGACCGTGGCGCCCTGGACACCGGCGTTGCTGGGGAACAGCACGGCCCGGCCGGAGATCTGCGTGTTCCGGTCCGGGACCAGCCGGGTGGTCCGCGGGTCGTGGCCGCGGAAGAAGCGGTAGAAGGCCCGGAACGTCTCGACCGACGAGACGGTCTGGGTGTGTGACTGGTCCGGCAGGTGCAGGTTGGTGGCGCCGGTGACGGTACGGGCCGGGTCGCCCTCCCCCCAGACGGCGAGCGTGGGCACCCCGCCGGGCAGCGCGGTGGCGGTCCGGCCGTCGAGGTTGACGTAGTGGGCGACGCGCGCGGCCCGGGCCGGGGAGCTGTTGAGGTATCCCTGGACGACGAAGGTGCCGAGCGAATGGGCGAGCAGGTCGACCCGGTCGGCGCCGGAGGTGGACAGCAGCCGTTCGATGCGGGCGTCGAGTCCGGCGTAGACCTGCGGCAGGATCGTGGCGATGTTCGGCGAGTCGTACTCGTGTGCCTCGATCAGCCGGGCCGGGTACCCGTTGCCGGCGAGCCGTTTGGCCTGGGTACGGAACTGCATGGCGGACCCGGCGCTGCCGTGGACGAAGACGACCGGGCGTGGGGTGGCCGCCGGGGTGGGTGCGGACGGCGGATCGGCGGCGGCGGGGGCGCCGAGGCCGGCGGTGCCGAGGACGACGCCGGCGACCAGGGCGAAGAGCTTTCGGCGGGCAATCAACACTGACCCTCCCGATTGATGACGGTGGTTATCGCACTCTAGGTGCAAATTCTCCGGGCGGGTAGGGGACGGGTGGGCCGGGACGGGTGGGCCGGGACGGGTGGGCCGGGACGGGTGGGCCGGGACGGGTGGGCCGGGACGGGCGGGTCGGTGACCGGGTGGGCAGGGGACCGGGGTCACCCGTACTCCCGGGGTCTGCCTTTTGGCCGAGGCCCCTCTCCCCGCGAGCCGATGCGCCGGGCCCGGACCGAAATGGATCATGAGGTCATGTCCGGCACCCTGACTGAGATTCCCGCCCTGCCCGTCCTGCTGCCGCTGGCCGCGGTCCTGATGCTCGCCGCCTGGTGGCGGTGGCGCCGCACGCCGTCGCGGCTGATCGCCGGGCTGGCCATGGCCGGTTATGTGACCGCCGTGGTGGCGGTGACGCTGCTGCCGCTGCAGATCGCCACCGGCGACCACGCGAACCGCCTCCCCTGGTACGAGAAGGCCAGCCTGCTGCCGGTGGTCACCATCGACGCCGTGACGTTCGTGGCGAACATCGTGATGTTCCTGCCGTTCGGGGCACTGCTGCCGATGCTGACCCGGATCGCGACGGTGCGGCAGATCGCGCTGGCCTCGCTCGCCGCCAGCACCGTGATCGAATTGGTGCAGTTCGCGACGAACGTGCTGGTCAGCAGCGGACGGACGGCGGACGTCAACGATCTGCTGGCGAACACGCTGGGCGGGGTGCTCGGGTTCGTGGCGTGGCGGGCGTTGTCGGTTAGGCTGGTCAGGACCCGGGTGGGCCGAGGCTGACCCGGTCGCGCTGAGTCGAGAGTGGTCCGGCCGTTCAGGGGGACCTGATCCACAAGGGTCTTCCCCGCCTCGATTAGCATTTGCTGCGTTCGGCAAGCGGTGAGGCGAGGCGACATGCGGTGGTTCCGGCTCGGGCTGCGTAAGCGGCAGGTCCAGCACGATCCCGCCCGGCAGCGGGAGCTGGCGGACCAAGTGCGGCAACGTTTCGGAGCGGAGTTCACCACCCCGTTCGCCGAGCAGGCCGCCGAGGTCGGCCGGCTGCTCGAGGGCACCGACGGGGTCATGGTGGCCGCCGAGATCCTGCGCGAGTTCGCCGACGGCGCCCACGCCTCGGTGGTGGTGCAGGCGGCCGGGCTGGGCCTGGTGGCCGACCGGACCAACTACCGGACGCTGTGGAAGAACGCCGGCAAACGGCTGCGCTCGCCGCTGTTCGAGCAGCCCCTGCACCCCTACGTGCAGGTCACCGCTGCCGTCACGGCGGTGGGCGCGCAGGCGCCGGCCACCGTCCGGGCCGTCGACCCCGACCCGCTGCTCACCCACGTGTTCGAGCTGCTGGACCTGACCGTCGCCGGCTGGCAGTACGGCCGGGTGCTGGTCGACGTGCACGGCGCCACCCTGGCCGCCGGTCTGATCACCACGGCCACCGAGATCCGGGCCGCGATGTCCGACCCGCCGCCGCTGCCGCCGCCGGTGCGCGAGCAGATGCGCAGCAACGCCAGCGTCGATGTGCTGGACCCGGCGATCAGCCGGTTCGTCGGGCAGTGGAACCCCGGCAAACAGATGCGCGAATCACTGCTCGCCTGACGCCTGGGATTCCTTCAGTCCGGCGCCCGGCGGCCGATCTGCGAGGCCGTTGCGGACGGAAAGGAATCCCCCGATGAACCAGGCCTCAGCACGTGGTGTGCCGATGCGTGACGACCGCTGGCGACCTCAGGACGAGTTGCTCGACAGCGTCATGGACAAATGCGTCGACGACGCCTACCGCGGCGCTGCCGACGACGGCGGCGGCAGTCCCGTGCTGGTGGCCGGCGGCCTGGTGCTCGCCGTCCTCGGGCTGATCGTCGGCGCCGGCACCGGCAACCCGCTGCTCGCGTTCGGCATCGTGGTGGGCCTCGCCGCGGCCGGTCTCGGCTACGTGGCGGTCAGCCAGTCACCGGTGCGCGTCAACCGCCTGTCGATCCTGGACCCGATCGGCGGACCGGGCAACCTGCCCGCCGGGTACCTGGTGCACCCGAAGGCGTGGCAGGCCGGGATGCGCGAGTACGTCGCCGTGGTCACCGACCGGCAGCTGCGCGTCGCGGTCCGGCTGTGCCGGGAGCACCCGGGCGCGGTGTCCGACGTGATCCGCCTGGTCATGCGGGCGGAGAAGCACGCCGCCCAGCACGGCGCCGACCACGAGATCACCGAGCACGACGTGTTCCGGGTGGCGTCGCGGTGGACCGCCGAGCACGCCCGCAACGCGCCGACGATGACGCTGCCCGCGGTGCGGTGACCTTCGCCCCCGCCTGCGGCAGGGGGGTCGGTGCGACCAGGCCCCGCAGAGAGTGAGCCCTACCGGCCGTTGAGGTAGCCGAGAACCCACGTGATCCGGGTTGCGGGGTTGGTGCGCCGGCGTTTCATCGGCGGGATGTCACCCGGGTGTCGTCGGGCAACCGGCGGGTGATCCCGGTGCGGTCCAGCAGTTCCAGCAGCGGGACGGCCACCCGGCGGGTGGTGCCGAGAGCCTTCCTGGCCTGGCTCAGGGTGAACGGCTGCGGAAGGTCGCCCAGGACCCGTCCGGCCCGCTCGGGCGCGTCGGGCGGCAGGATCACCTGGTCCGCCACCCGGACGGCCAAGCCGGCCCGCACCGCCGCGGCGAGCTGTTTCGGCCCCAGGCCCAGCTCGGTCAGGCGATGGGCCTCGGGAGCGGCGAACGGGTTGTCGCCGGCGAAGGCCGCGGTGATCGCGGTGACCAGGAACTCCGGTGCCTGCCGGGCACCGGTCGTCACCCGGCCGTCCACCACCGTCAGCGGCGGCTCGACGAGGGCCTCGACCAGGGCACGGTCGGGCAGGCCCAGCAGGTGACGCAGGGCTTCCAGCGGGACACCGGACTCGATCGGATTCTTCGCGACGTGGTCGGTGACGATGTCGGCCGTGCGCCGGCGCAGCCCCGCCCAGTGATCCGGATCAGCCAGCCACTCCCCCACGACCGGCCGGGCGTCCGCCACCGGCACGCCCATCGCGGCGAGCTCGCTGCTGGTGATCAGCCGGCGCCGGCGCAACTCCGACGCCAGGTCGGCGACGTCGATCCCGGCCAGCTCCGCCGCCCGCCGGGCGGCCGCACCGCGCCGGCCCAGCCCCGGTGGCGCCACGTCCAGAACGGTCACGCCGCCCGCCACGTGATGCCGGCCCGGGTCCCGCAGCAACGCCCGGTCCCCGATGCGCAGCGGCAGCGGCCGGCTCAGGCGCAGCCGCACCGTGTCCGCGCCGAGCGGCCGGGTCCGCACCGGGACCGCTGCCGAGCCGACGTGCAGGGTGATCATGGCGGGCAGGTCCTTCGCCGCGTCGCCGTGCACCCGGACATCGATCAGGTCGGTGAGCCGGAACCGGCCCGGGGTGAGCAGGGCGGTACCGCGGCCCACGGCGGCCAGATCGACACCGCGCAGGTTGACCGCGACCCGGGCGACGGCCTCGGCCGCCGGCACCGGGCGTCCGAGGGCCTGAAGTCCGCGGACCACGACCGGGGCCCGCATGCCGGCCAGGGTCAGCTCGTCGCCCACCGCGATCCGGCCGGCGCCGAGGGTGCCCGTCACGACGGTTCCCGCGCCGCGGATCGTGAAGGCCCGGTCGACCCAGAACCGGACCGGCGCACCGGTGTCCGGCGCCGGGAGACGGCCGGCCAGCCGGCACAGCTCCTCCCGCAGCCGCGGCAGGCCGGCCCCGGTGACCGCGCTCACCGCGACCGTCTCCACGGCACCCAGCGACGTCGCGGCGATCTCGGCGGACGCGGCGGCGACGGCCGGCCCCGGGTCGGCCAGGTCGGCGCGGGTGACCACGAGCAGGCCGTGCCGGACGTCCATGGCGTGCAGCGCGGCCAGGTGCTCGGCGGACTGCGGCATCCAGCCCTCGTCGGCGGCCACCACGATCATCGCGGCCGGCACCGGGCCGACGCCGGCGAGCATGTTGGGCACGAAGCGCTCGTGGCCGGGCACGTCCACGAACGCCACGGTGGTGTCCGGCGCCAGGTCCGTCCAGGCGAACCCGAGGTCGATCGTCATGCCGCGGCGGCGTTCCTCGGCCCAGCGGTCCGGTTCCATCCCGGTGAGCGCCCGGACCAGGGTGGACTTGCCGTGGTCGACGTGCCCGGCGGTGGCGACGACGTGCACGCTCAGTCCCCGTCCTGCAGCACGGCCCGGATCGCGCCGGCCACCGCGGCGTCGTGACCGGCCCCGACACAGCGCAGGTCGAGCAGCAACCGGCCGCGTTCGACCCGGCCGGCCACCGGCGGATCGCCCTGACGCAGCGGGGCCGCGTACCGCTCCGGCAGCGCCAGCGCCCACGACGGCAACTCCAGGTCGGGGGCGCCGCCACCACCGACCACCGCGACCGACGGCACCACCTCGCCCGCCCCGACGTCGTCGCGGAGCCGCTCGGTGCGTTCCCGCAGCAGCTCCGGGTCGGTGCGCAGCGCCTGCCAGGTGGGCGTCACCGGCCCGGTCACGGTGGCGTGCAGCGCGGCCAGGGTCAGCTTGTCCACCCGCAGTGCCCGCGCCAGCGGATGCCGGCGCAGCCGCTCGACGAGCGGTGCCGCACCGAGCAGCAGACCCGCCTGCGGTCCGCCGAGCAGTTTGTCGCCGCTGGCCACGACGAGGTCGGCGCCGGCGCGCAGGGTGGTGGCGGCATCCGGTTCGTCCGGCAGCAGCGGGTCGGGCCGCAGCAGGCCCGAACCGATGTCCGCGACCACCGGGACGGTCACCGCCCCGGCCAGCTCGGCGATGCCGGCGGCGCTGGTGAACCCGCGCACGACGAAGTTCGACGGGTGCACCTTCAGGACGAACCCGGTGTCCGGGGTGATCGCGGCCGTGTAGTCGGCCACCGAGGTCCGGTTCGTGGTGCCCACCTCGCGCAACCGGGCGCCGGTCGACTCGAGCAGCTCCGGCAGGCGGAACCCGTCACCGATCTCCACCATCTCGCCGCGGCTCACCACGATCTCCCGGCCGGCGGCGAGCGCGGTGGCGGTCAGCACCAGCGCCGCGGCACCGTTGTTGACCACGTGGACGCCGCCCGCGTCCGGGACGGCCGCGGCCAGAGCGCCGAGAGCGTCGCGTCCCCGCCGGGCCCGCCGGCCGGTGCCCAGGTCGAGTTCGACGTCGGTGCTGCCGGCGGCCGTGACGACCGCCTCGATCGCGGCGGCGGAGAGCGCGGCCCGGCCCAGGTTGGTGTGCAGCACCACCCCGGTGGCGTTGTGCACCGCCCGCATTCCGGCCGGCAGGGCCGCCACGGCCGCGTCCGCGACCTCTTCGGGGGCGATCTCACCGGCGCGTGCCCGCTCCTGCGCGGCGATCACCGCGGCCTTGATCGCGCCACGCCCCAGTCGCGCGGCGGCGGCTTCGAGTCGCGGATCGGCAAGGACCACATCGGTACGGGGTACCCGCCGCCGGTGATCCATGACGCGCGCCTCCTGCCGGGTGTGCTGGCGGAGGCGGACGGGAATCGAACCCGCCTGACCCGGATGCCGGGTCACGTCGGTTTTGAAGACCGCGAGGAGCACCAGCTACCTGAACGCCTCCACCGATCACCGTATCCGGCGCCGCCGGGACGTGCGCGCCGGGTCAGGTCCGCGTCGCCTGTCGCAGGCCGCGGTCCGTGCCGCCTGCCGCCTGCCTCCTGTCGCCTGTCGCCTGTCGCGGTCCGCGTCGCCTGTCGGCCGCCGAGCACACCGGCCGGACATGTGCGACAGTGCGGCGGTGACACAGATCAGGCTGACCCAGTACGCGCACGGCGGCGGCTGTGCCTGCAAGATCCCACCCGGCGAGCTGGAGACGGTGGTCGCCGGCCTGGTCGGCACCGAGGTGCCGCAGGGTCCCGGCGAGCTGCTGGTCGGTCTCGACGACGGCGACGACGCGGCAGTGGTGCGGATCAGTGGCGGCACCGCGATCGTGGCCACCGCCGACTTCTTCACGCCGGTGGTCGACGACCCGTACACCTGGGGTCGCATCGCCGCCGCCAACGCCCTCTCCGACGTCTACGCCATGGGCGGCACCCCGGTCGTGGCCGTGAACCTGCTGGGCTGGCCCCGGGAGAAGCTGCCGATGGAACTGGCGGCCGAGGTGCTGCGCGGCGGCCTGGACGTCGCCCGGGAAGCCGGCTGCCACGTGGCCGGCGGGCACAGCGTCGACGACCCGGAACCCAAGTACGGCATGGCGGTCACCGGCATCGCCGACCCGGAACGGCTGATGCGCAACGACGCCGGCCGCCCCGGCATCCCGCTGACCCTGACCAAACCGCTCGGCGTCGGCGTGCTGAACTCCCGCCACAAGTCCACCGGCGAGGTCTTCCCGCAGGCCGTGGACGCGATGACGCGACTGAACCGGGACGCCGCCGAGGCGGCCCTGAAGGCCGGCGTCACCTGCGCCACCGACGTGACCGGTTTCGGTCTGCTCGGTCACCTGCACAAACTGGCCCGGGCCAGCGGGGTGACCGCCCGGATCGACGCCGCGGCGGTGCCCTACCTGGACGGCGCCCGGCAGGCCCTGGCCGACGGGTACGTCAGCGGCGGCACCCGGCGCAACCTGGACTGGGTGCGCCCGCACGCCGACACCGGCGGACGCGCCGAGGACGAGTTGCTGCTGCTCGCCGACGCGCAGACCTCCGGCGGCCTGCTGGTGGCCGGCGAGGTGCCCGGCCACCCGGTGATCGGCGAACTGCTCCCACGCCGGGACGGTGTGACCGTCGAGGTCCGCTGACCCGGTACCGCCGGTGCCGCGCCTGCGAGGGTGACGCACAATGTGCCACGTGGTGGTGAGTGGCCGTTCCGGATCAGAGGACTCCGCGCGCTGGCGTGTCGGGCGGCGCCGCCTGGCCTGGCGTCCCAGCTCGGCGCCACTCGAGGTGATCAGTGTGGCCGAGGGGCCGTTCGTGCTCGTGGTGCTGCCGGTCTTCGGCTGGTGGCTGGCGTCCTGGACCGCCTCGCTGCTGGCGACCGCGTTCGTCTGGCCGGCTCGCGCGGCCACCGGGCGGTGGCCGGTGGTGGCCTATGTGCTGGAAGCGGAGAACGACAGGTTCCAGTGCCGGTGGACCCGGAGCCGCGCCGAGGCGGACACCCTGGTGCAGCAGTGGAAGACGGAGATCGAGCAGTTCGACCGCCCGCAGCCCGGCCCCGGCGTGTTGACGCGTACCCGCAAATGGTTCGGGCGGTAGGCCATGATCCGCTGCGGTGCACCCGCGCCGAGATGTTGATCTGCTAGCGATGCGAAATCGCGGTTTCAACCCCATGATCACAGCGATTTCGTAGCGCCAGCAGATCAACATCCCGGTTCGGCACCGCGCATCTCGGACCGGCACCGCGCGGAGGGCGTCGGCGGGGCTACCGTGCTGACCATGACTGCTTTCGATCCCAAGTCCGACCTGCGGCGCTACCTGCAGGAGGGCCGCGACGCGCTTGTGTGGAAGCTGGACGGGCTCAGCGAGTACGACGTCCGCCGCCCCCTGGTGCCCACCGGCACCAACCTGCTGGGCCTGGTGAAGCACGCGGCCGGCGTCGAGTCCGGGTATTTCGGTGAGGTGTTCGGCCGTCCCTTCCCCGAGCCGCTGCCGTGGATGGCGCAGGACGCCGAACCCAACGCCGACATGTGGGCCACCGCCGACGAGTCCCGGGCGGGCATCGTCGCGCTCTACCGCCGGGTATGGGCGCACTCGGACGCCACGATCGAGGCGCTGGACCTGGACGCCGCCGGCCGGGTGCCGTGGTGGGGCGCGGACCGGCAGGTGGTGTCGCTGCACCGGATCCTGGTGCACGTGGTCGCCGAGACGCACCGGCACGCCGGGCACGCCGACCTGGTGCGGGAACTCGCCGACGGGTCGGCCGGGGTGCGGCCGGCGGTCAGCAACCTGCCGGACTGGGATTCGGCGGCGTGGTCCGGCCACTATGAGCGGCTGGTCCGTGTGGCCTGCCAATTCCGTGACTGATGTCGATATCGTGGCGGGCATGGAGAACCGGCGTCCCACCCTCGCCGACGTCGCCCGGGTGGCCGGGGTGTCCCGGGCCACCGCGTCGCGGGCGATGAACGGCAGGTACGGCACCTCGCCCGAGATGCGCGACCACGTGCGGGCCGTCGCGGCCCGGCTCGGCTTCGAACCGCACGCCGTGGCCCGGGCCCTGGCAACCGGCACCGGCACGACCGGCCGGGAGCACGTCGAGGTGCTGATCGTGGACCCCGACCCGGACGCGTTGAGCACCAAACCGTTCTACGGGCGGGCCCTGACCGGGGCGATGCGGGCGCTCGGTGACCTGGCTCTGCAGGTGCGCCAGGTGCCGGTGCCGCCGGCCGGCGACGAGGACCCGCCGTTCGGCCGGCTGCTGATCAACATGCCGGGGGCGGTGAGTGCGGCGTACGCGCGGCGCGGGCGGACCGTCTCGCTGGGCCGTTCCGCGCCCGGGGTGACGTTCGTGGCCCCGGACAACGACAGCGGCGGGTACCAGGCCGCCACCCACCTGGTGACCACCGGCCGGCGGCGGATCGGTGCGGTGTTCGGGCCGCCCACGCCGTGCGCCGACGAGCGCAAGGCCGGTTTCCTGAGGCTGGCGGCCGCGGCCGGGCAGTCCGTGACGGCCGCGGGTGGGGATTTCACCCAGGCGCGGGCCTACGCGGCCACGCGGGAGCTGCTGGCCCGCGAACCAGGGCTGGACGCGGTGTTCGCGGCCTGCGACGTGACCGCGATGGGCGTGCTGCGGGCGCTGCGGGAGGCGGGCCGGCGAGTGCCGGACGACGTCGCGGTGGTCGGGTTCGACGGCAGTGCGCTGGCGGTGGCGGCGGACCTGTCGTCGGTCTACATGCCGGTGGAGGACGAGGCGGCGGCCGCGGTCGAGCAGCTGCTCGACCCGGACCGGCCGGCGCCGGGCCGGTTGCCGACCACGCTGACCGTACGCGGCTCCAGCTGAGCGTTCAGGCCCCGGCTCGCCGGCTGCCGCCAGCCGTCAGCCGAGCGCCAGCCGGCAGCCGGCAGCCTCATCCCTGCTTGTGCTGCTGCTGTCGCTGCGCCAGACGTTCGCGTTGCGGGACGACGGTGTATTTCGGGTCCTCGGCCGACGCGATGCCGCCTTCGAAGATGCCGAACCGGGTCGCCAGGGAGGCGGCCAGCAGGGCGGCACCGGAGAGGGCGGAGACGACGCGGCTGCGCCGGCCCAGCAGGGCGCCCGCGGTGCCGAGGGCGGTCAGGGTCCGGCCGGCGCGGAGCAGCTTGCCCGGGCGGCCCTGGGTGTACGGCTCGCTGAGGATGCCCTTGCTCGTCTCCACCCGGTGCGCGCCGTAGAGCTCCATGGCCGCGCCGAGCACGGCCATCCGGCGGGCCGGCGCGCTCTCCCGCGGCGGCGCGGCGATCAGGCCGACGCCGGCGCCGCTGGCCAGGGCGCTGCCGGCGAAGACGAACGGCAGCTCCGGGTACGCGGCGTGCCAGCTCGGGGTGGCGGTGTCGGCGAGCAGGACCGCGGTGTAGGTGGCCAGCGCGGGCGCGGTGACGGCCGCCGCGTACTGGCCGGCGGTGCCGACCGGCCCCAGCAACCGGCCCAGCGGACGCGGCAGCAGCGGGGCGGCCTCGGCGACCGCGGCGGCGCCGGCGAACGCACCGAACCCGCTGAGGATCCAGGTGCCCATCGACATCGGCGAGGTCGGTTTCGCGACCCGCAGCATGTGGTGGAAGCGTTCCGGCCGGCCCAGGTCGTTGACGAGGAAGTAGGTGCTCGCGACCAGAGCCCCCAGCGCGGTGACCCGGCCGGCCCGGCGCAGCGCGGGACGGCCGGTGGCGTCGCCGCCCGCGGCCAGCATCGCGGAACCGGCGGCGAGGCCACCGGTGAACAGGTAGGCGGCGATGTCGTGGTGCCAGACGGCGGGACGGACGATGGGCCGGCCGTAATAGGAGCGGAAGTCCGCCCGGGGCACCATCGGCCGGTCCTTCATCGTCGCCCTCCCAGGAACGAGACGGCCACGGCGGCGGCCATCGCCAGTCCGGCCAATCCTGCCCGCTTCCACATCGCCGGCAGGTCGCGGGTGGCCACGATCGGGTCCGGCGGCAGGCCGTAGACCTCCGGCTCGTCGAGGAGCAGGAAGAACGCGCCGTCACCGCCGACGCCGTCGTCCGGGTCGTGGCCGTAGAGGCGGGCGCCCTGGTCCTTGAGTTTCTCCACGCGTTCGGCGGCGCGGGCGCGCAGCTCGTCGAGTTCGCCGTACTGGATGGACTGGGTGGGGCAGGCCTGCGCGCACGCCGGGGTGAGCCCGTCACCGATCCGGTCGTAGCAGAGCGTGCACTTCCACGCGCGGCCGTCGTCCTTACGCTGGTCGATGACGCCGTACGGGCAGGCGGGGATGCAGTAGCCGCAGCCGTTGCAGACGTCCTCCTGCACGACGACGGTCCCGAACTCGGTGCGGAACAGGGCGCCGGTGGGGCAGACGTCCAGGCAGCCGGCGTGGGTGCAGTGCTTGCACACGTTGGACATCATCAGCCAGCGGAAGTCGGTGCGCGGCGCGTCCGGGGTGCGGCCCGGCAGGTCGGTGCCGGGCATGCCGAGGAACTCCGGCTCCCGGGTCGTGCCGGCGCCGCCGCAACCGGCCTCGGCGAGGGCGTCGGAGCGACCGGCCGCCGCCTCCGCCAAGGCGTCGACCGGGCCGGCCGGGACGACCGCCGGCTGCTCGATGAAGGCCACGGCCCGCCACGAGTTGGCGCTCAGCCCGCCGGTGTTGTCGTACGAGTGGCCGAGCAGGTTGAACCCGTCGTCGGGGACGCCGTTCCACTCCTTGCAGGCCACCTCGCACGCCTTGCAGCCGATGCACACGCTGGTGTCGGTGAAGAAACCCATGCGGGGCGGCGCGTCGACGTATCCCGCGTCGGGCGCGGGGTCGAGCGGGCCGTAGAGGCTATTGGCTCCCATCCGCTCGCTTCCGGTAGTCGTTGACGAATGCGATTAGCGCCGGGCCGGTGGGGCGGCGGCCGGGCCGGATGTCGCAGGTGCCGACCTTGCTCTCCTGGATCAGCACGTTCGGGTCCAGGGTGATGCCGATCAGGTCGTTGGCGGAGTCGCCGGTGACCAGCCCTTCGTTGCCCCAGTGGTAGGGCAGCCAGAGCTGGTGCACGACCCGGCCGTCGATGCGCAGCGGCCGCAGCCGGTCGGTGACCATGACGCGGGCCTCGATGGCGGCGCGGGCTGTCACGATCGTCGCCCAGCCCAGGTGTTCCAGGCCGCGTTCGGCCGCGAGCTGCGGGGAGACCTCGACGAACATCTCCGGTTGCAGCTCGGACAGGTACGCCAGCTGCCGGCTCATGCCGCCCGCGGTGTGGTGCTCGGTGAGGCGGCTGGTGCTGAACACGTACGGGTAGACCGCCGACTGGCTCGGGTTCATCGGGTTGTCCGCGCGGTCGTACCGTTTGCGGGTCGGGTTCGCCTGCTGACCGTAGAGCGGGTTCGCGACCGCGGACTCCACCGGCTCGTAGTGCGTCGGCAGCGGGCCGTCGATCAGCCCGCTGGGCGCGTAGAGCCAGCCCTTCCCGTCGCCCTGCATGATGAACGCGTCGTCACCGGAGATCGCGGCCACGCCGGTGGCGCCTTCCGGGGGCCGGTAGGACGGCGGCTTGTTCTTCTCGAAGTCCGGCACGTCGTAACCGGTCCACTCGCCCTTGTCCGGGTCCCACCAGACGTACTTCTTCCGCTCCGACCAGGGCCGGCCCTCGGGGTCGGCGGAGGCCCGGTTGTAGAGGGTGCGCCGGTCCGCCGGCCACGCCCAGCCCCACTCGCGGGCCACCCAGTCCTGTTCCCGGCCGGGTTTGCGCCGGGCGGCCTGGTTCACGCCGTCCTTGAAGACCCCGGAGTAGATCCAGCAGCCGCACGCGGTGGAGCCGTCGGCCTTCAGCGACGCGAATCCGGGGACCAGCTCGCGATCGGCGGTGGTGTAGCCGTTGATCTCGCGCAGCACGTCCTCGCCGCTGGGCTCGTCGCCGTGCAGCGGATAGTCCCAGGTCAGGTTCAGCAGGCCCTGGTCGCGGTCCAGCGTGGACCCGGCCAGCCGCTCCCGCAGGCGGCGGCCGAGGTGGTAGAAGAACCACAGCTCCGAGCGGCAGTCGCCCGGCGGGTCGACGGCCTTCTCCCGCCACTGCAGCATCCGCTGGGTCTGGGTGAACGTGCCCTCCTTCTCGGCGTGTGAGGCCGCCGGCATGAAGAACACCTCGGTCCGGCACTCGGCGGGGATGATCTCGCCGGTGGCGACCTCGGGGCCGTCCTTCCAGAACGTCGCACTCTCGATCATGAACAGGTCGCGGACCACGAGCCAGTCCAGGTTCGCCATGCCGAGCCGCTGCGCCTTGCCGTGCGCCGAACCGACGGCCGGGTTCTGGCCGAGCAGGAAGTACCCCTTGATCTTGCCGTCGATCATGTCGAGGACCTGCTGGTAGGTGCCGTGGTCACCGGTGAGGCGCGGCAGCCAGCCGTACCCCCAGTCGTTGTCCTCGGTGGCCGCGTCGCCCCAGTAGGCCTTGAGCAGGCTCACCGCGTAGGCCTCGGCGTTGGCCCAGAAGCCCTTCTGCTCCGGGTTGCGGATGGCGTCCACCCAGTCCCGGAACGTCTCGTGCTGCTGGTGGTGCGGCATCGGCAGGTAGCCGGGCAGCAGGTTGAACAGCGTCGGGATGTCGGTGGAGCCCTGGATGCTGGCGTGTCCGCGCAGCGCCATCACGCCGCCGCCGGGCCGGCCCATGTTGCCCAGCAGCAGCTGGATGATCGCGCCGGTGCGGATGTACTGCACGCCGACGCTGTGCTGGGTCCAGCCGACCGAGTAGACGAGGGCGGTGGTGCGCTCCCGGCCGGAGTTCGACGTCCACGCCTCGCAGACCGACAGGAAGGCGTCCTGCGGCACGCCGCAGACCTGCTCCACCACCTCGGGGGTGTAGCGGGCGTAGTGCCGCTTGAGGATCTGGTAGACGCAGCGCGGGTCCCGCAACGTGAGGTCACGCGGGACGTCGGCCGGGATCGGCGGCCCGTGCGACTCCTGCTCGAGACCCGAGGCGGTCTCCCGGTCGGCGTGCGCCTCGTCCTCCTCCTGGCCCTCGGCGCGCTGACCGGCGTACTGCCAGCTCGTCTGGTCGTACACGTTGAGCTCGGTGTCGTAGCCGGAGAACAGGCCGTCCAGGTCCTCGGTGTCCTGGAACTCCTCACTGACGAGCATGGACGCGTTGGTGTACGCCACGACGTACTCCCGGAAGTCCTTCTCGTTGCTCAGGATGTAGTTGATCACCCCGCCGAGGAACGCGATGTCCGCACCCGCGCGCACCGCGACGAACTCGTCGGCGAGCGCACTGGTCCGGGTGAACCGCGGATCCACGTGAATGATCTTCGCACCGCGGTTCTTGGCCTCCACCACGTACTGGAAGCCCACCGGGTGGGCCTCCGCCATGTTGGAACCCTGGATGACGATGCAGTCGGCGTTAGCCAGATCCTGGAGGAATCCGGTGGCCCCGCCACGGCCGAAGCTGGTTCCCAGACCGGGAACGGTGGCGGAGTGTCAAATACGCGCCTGGTTCTCGATCTGGATGGCGCCCATCGCGGTGAACAACTTCTTGATCAGGTAGTTCTCTTCGTTGTCGAGCGTCGCGCCGCCGAGACTGGAGATGCCCAGCGTGCGGTTGAGGGGCCGGCCGTCCTCGTCGCGGTCCTCCCAGGTCTCCTCCCGGGCCGCCAGGACCCGGTCGGCGATCATGTCCATCGCCGTCTCGAGGTCCAGTTCCTCCCAGTCGGTGCCGTAGGGGCGCCGGTAGAGCACCTTCTTCTGCCGGCGATCGCTGGTGACCAGGCTCTTGCTGGCCGAACCCTTCGGGCAGAGCCGGCCCTTCGAGATCGGGCTGTCCGGGTCGCCCTCGATCTGGACGACCTCGCCGTCCTTCACGAAGATCCGCTGGCCGCAGCCGACCGCGCAGTAGGGACAGACCGACCGGGCCATCGAATCGGCGGTCTCGGTGCGCGCGGTCAGGTTCTTCGACCTCGCCGACTGCGAGGCGGCACCCCGGCCCAGCGGGTCCGTGCCGGTGAGTTGCCGGTAGACCGGCCACCCCTCGATCCACGTCCGCACACCCATGTGATCGACATTAACCCCCGCAGGAGTGGTCCGCACGTCGGCGCCCGTTGAAATGGCACTCGGGTGCCCACGATGATTTGGCACATGACGGCGCTCACCCACGGCTCCCCCCTCGCCCCCCGGCTGTTCGACGACGCCGCCGGGGGCGACGCCACCGCGCTGCGCCGGCTGTACCGGCTCGCTCCCGACGGCGAGGACGTGCAGCCGTGGGTCCTCGACGCGCTCCCGGTGCTGCTGCACGCCGACCCGCCACGCGCCGAGGTGGTGCGGCTGGTCGGCGACCTGGCCGGCGCCGACCGCACCTGGCAGATGAACGGCGTCACCGCGCGGGCCAAGCATCTGCTCGCGGCCGACGGGCGGCTCACCGCCCTGCTGTCCGACGACGACCCGGGGGTACGGGAGGCGGCCGCGTACGCCGTCCGTGCCGTCTACCGGCTCCTGCCCGACCTGCCACAGCTGCTCTGGGACCGGTTCGCCGCCGAACCCGACGCCCGGGTACGGCTCACCCTGCTGCGGTCCTGTGTGATCAGTGGGGTGCACGGCACGGGTTACGAGGCCACCAAGGCGGGTCTGGCCGCGGTCGCCGACACCGACCCCGATCTACGGGTACGGATCACCGCGCTCACCGAATTCATGGCCCTGCACCATTCGTCGCCGCAGCCGCCGGCGTTCGACGCCGGCAAGGCCCGGGACACGCTGCTGGCCGCCTACCGGGACGGACTGAACCGGGAACCGGCGCCGGTCGACGAGGTGACCGCGCCGCTGCGGGCCGGCGCGCGGATGGCGACCCGGCAGTGGACGCCCGGCTACCACCCGGTGGTCACCGCGGTCCGAGCCGGCTACCGCGACGACGCCGGCGCCCAGCTGTCGCTGCTGCACGACATGCTGGACATCGACGCCTGGGACGCGTGGCAGGACGCGCTCTACGAGGCACGGTCGGTGGTGCAGCGGCTGCGGGGGCCGTACACGCCCCTGGTGGACCGGGCCGCCGCGCTGCTGGGTGGCCCCGACCCGGTGGTGCGCACGGCGGCGATGCGGCTGCTGCTCGGCATCGGCGAGGTGGGCCGGCCGGCCGCGGACGCCGTCCACGCGGTGCTGCCGGACCCGAAGCGCTGGGTGGTGCGGGGCGAGATCGCGCCGGCCATCGAGATCCTGGCGATCCTGCGCGACGAACGGGTCCTGCCCATTCTGGAGCGGCTGCTCGACGAGGCGCCGGACGCGCGGGACCTGCATCAGCACATCGCGGGGTACGGGATCCGGGCGCGCCGGCTCGGCTTCACCCTGCGGCGCCGGTTGCGCGCCACCTCCTCCCCCGGCCCGCTGCCGGCCGGGTCGCCGCCAGCCGGTCTGCCGGCCGGGTCGTCGTCGGCCGGGTCGTCGCAGGCCGGTCTGCTGGAGGCGCTTGTCGCGGTGGCGCCGCAGGAGGCGGCCGATCACCTCGCCGGGGTGCCGATCGACGTGGCCGGTCTGGAGCTGCTGGCGCGCGCCGGCCGGACCGCCGCCGCCCGGATACCGGAGATCCACACCGCGCTGGACAGCACGGACGCCGTGCTGGCGCTCGCGGCGGCCCGGGCGATCTGGCTGGTGTCGGGTGACTCGAACGCGGCCGTGACCGTCTACGACCGCTACTTCGAGGACCCGGCGCACGCGGTGGCGGCGATCGACGGGCTGGCCGCGCTCGGCATCCGCGCCGCCGGCCACGCCACCCGGCTCACCAAGCGGCTGACCGGCCGGTCCGGCAACGAGGTGCGGGCCGCGGCCGCTTGCGCGCTGTGGCGGGTGGTCGGCAACCCGAGCGGCGCCCGGATGCTGGGCCGGGTCTGGGAGGAGTCGCCGCGGATCCGGCCGCGCATCGCCCGGCTCTGGGTGGAGATCGGCAACGCCGGCTACGCGGTCCGGCACGCCGAGTCGGAGCTGGCGATCCCGGTGCGGCACAACGCCAGCAACCTGGGCCTCTCCCCGTCCGAGATCAACGTGGACGAGCAGTTGCTGGCCGACTGTCGCCAGGTGATCGCCCAGAACCGGACCGAGCCGAGGCCGCCGCGCCGGTTCTTCTGACCCGGCCGTCGCGCCGGTTTCCGACCCGGGCCGCATCGGTTCTTCCGACCCGGCCTCCCATCGGCTGAAATGAGGATTCCTCGCGTCCGGTCGCGGGGGCAGAATCCTGCGCCATGGACTCGTCATTGACGACCGTCGGTCTCCCCGTCGCGCTCGGGATCATCATGCTCGGCCTGGGTCTCGGCCTGACCGTCGCCGACTTCCGCCGCGTCGTGAACTATCCGCGGGCGGCCCTGATCGCGCTCGGCTGCCAGGTGTTGCTGCTCCCCGCGCTCTGCTTCGGACTGGTCGTCGCGCTCGACCTGCGCCCCGAACTCGCGGTCGGCATGATGCTGCTCGCGGCGTCGCCGGGCGGCACCACGGCCAACCTCTACAGTCACCTGTTCGGCGGGCACGTGGCGCTCAACGTGACGCTGACCGCCGTCAACTCGGTGCTCGCGGTCGTCACCCTGCCGGTGATCGTGAACCTGTCGGCCGCGCACTTCCTCGCCGGCAGCGGGTCCATCGGCCTGCAGTTCGACAAGGTGCTGCAGGTCTTCGCGATCGTGCTGCTCCCGGTCGCCGCCGGCATGGCGCTGCGGGCCCGCTTCCCGGGCCTCGCCGACCGGCTGGCGCGGCCGGTCAAGATCCTGTCGGTCGTGGTGCTGATCGCGGTGATCGCCGGGACGGTCCTCAAGGAGCGCGACAACATCGCGGACTACGTCGTCGCCGTCGGCATCGCGGTCCTCGTCTTCAACGTGGCCAGCCTGACCATCGGGTACGTCGCGCCGCGGTCGGCGGGCGTGGGCCGGCGCGAGTCGATCGCCGTCGGCATGGAGATCGGCATCCACAACAGCACTCTGGCGATCGCGATCGCCGTCAGCCCCGCCCTGCTCAACAGCACCGAGATGGCGATCCCCGCGGCGGTGTACGGCATCGTCATGTTCTTCACCGCCGCCGCCTTCGGGTTCCTGGTCACCCGGCGGGCGTCCCCGGCCGATCCGGCGGCCGGGCCGGGAGAGACATCGGTGGATACCATCCGGTCATGAATCCCCTGCGCTGGCCGCTGTGGCTACGCTGCCAGATCACCGGCTTCCTCTGGAGCGGCCTGATGTACGGCCTCGGCGGCGACCGTCCGCACACCTGGTTCGGGGTCGGGCCGTACCTGGTCATGGGCGTGGTGTTCGGTCTGGCGCTCTGGGGTGTCACCCGGGTGCACGTGCGCAGGCTGTTCGGCGACCTCAGCGGCGCCGAGCGGGAGACGGTGATCGAGGCGGTCCGCACCGCACGGCCGCCGGCCGATCCGCGGCTCGGTGACGCGGCGACCCGGGTGGCGCGGCACTGGGCCAGGCCGCGACTGCGACCCGTACCGCACGCCCTGTTCTTCGGGTTCTTCGTCGTGCTCTCGATCTGGCTCGGGTTCGCCGTGACGCCGTGGGCCTGGCTCGGTGTGGTGCTCTGGCCCCTGGCGGCCTGGTATTCGTGGCGCGGCGAACAGCGGGAACAGCGCACCGGCGAGCGTTTCCTGGACGCGGTGTCCTGAGGCCACGCGCCCTCAGCCCGGCAGCGGCCCCAGATGCCGGGCGACCCGGGAGCGCAGCAGCTCGTACTCCTCGGCGCGCCGCCGCGGCCGACCCGGCGGCCGTTCGACGACCCGGGCCGCCGTGATGGTCTGCCCGCGCCGGAACTGCTCCCGAGTCAGATCGATCTCCAGACCGCCGGGCAGCCGGTTCCACCAGTGAAAGCCGTGCCGCTCGCCGTCCAGGTGCACCTCCCCGAGCACCAGGTCGCCGCCGAGCAGGTCGTTGAGCAGCAGCGCGGTGATGTCGCAGTGCCCCCAGGCCGGGTTGCCGGGCTCCCAGGCGGCACGTTCCACATCGTCCGGGGAGCAGGTGTCCGCGGCCCAGCCGGCGCGCACGGCCGTCTCGATCTCGCTCAAGGTCCACGTGGGCATGGCCGCGATTATGCCGCCGCCGGCCGGCTCGGGCGGCCCGGCCTCCGCAGGTCAGTCGTGGCGGCCGGCTGCGGGCGGCTGCTCCGGCCCCGGGCCGGGCTGCGCGGCCTCCCGCTGTTGCTCCTGCCGCTGCTTCTCCGCGTACGCCTGGGCCTCCTCGGCGCTGCCGCTGGCCTTGATGGCCTCGCGCACGTGCGGCGGCGGGATCCGGCGCGCCCGGTACGCCTCGGCCGCCTCCCGTTCCGCAGCGGCGAACATCCGGTCGCGGGCGGCGTGTTCCGCCGCGCTGGGCAGATGCTCGCCGACCTCGTCGTGGACGCGGGCGCTGATCTCGGCGGTGCGGGCGATCGCCTCCGCGGTCCTCGCCAGATCGTCGAACGGTAGGTCCTGGCGGCTGTCGTCACTGTCCATGCCCTGACTATGGCCGCTGCCCGCCCCCGCCGGTAGTCGGCAGGCCGCCGGTCAGCCCGCCGACGTGGTTTTGAGCATCTCCACGGCGGTGCGGCCGGGTTCGGTGTGCGCGACGGCCTCGCGGACAACCGCGTAGATGGACCGAATCGGGGTGGGGCGGACCACCCGGACGACGGCGACGCCCGGTGGCGGCTGGGCGGCGCCGATGCTGGGCAGGACGGTGATGCCGATGCCGGCGGCCACGAAGGCGAGCGCCGCCCGGTAGTCGTGGGCCTCGACGTGGAAGGCGGGCCGGAAGCCGGCGGCGGCGCACGCGTCGAGCAGCACGCGGCGGCACCAGCCGCGGGCGAAGTCGTTGTCGACCCAGCGCTCCGACTCCAGGTCGGCCAGCTCGGTCCCGGCCGCGCCGGCGAGCCGGTGGCCGGCGGGGACGGCCACGACATACGGGTCGTCGCGCAGGTGGTGGACCGCCACGCCGGGGCCGGCGAGCAGGTCGCCGCGGGCGACGGTGAGGTGGATGTCGGCGCGCTCGTCGAGCTGGTCCGGGGCGTCGTCGCTGAGGCGCAGGTCCAGCCGCAGCCCCGGGAAGTCGTGGGTGAGCCGGCGGACCAGCGGTGGCAGCCAGACGGTGCCGGCGGAGGCGAAGTAGGCGATCGACAGCGAGCCGGTGCGACCGGACCGCAGGTCGGCGACGAGGGTCTCGGTGGCGCCGAGGCGGGCGAGCAGACCGTCGGCCTCGGCGGCCAGGACCAGGCCGGCCGGGGTGGGACGCAGGCCACGACCGGCGCGTTCGAGCAGGGTGAGGCCGGTCTCACGCTGCAGGGCGGTGAGGTGCTGGCTGACCGCGGACGGCGTGTAGCCGAGGTTGCTGGCGGCGGCGTGCACGCTGCCGCTCGCGACGACGGAGCGGAAGATGCGCAGTCGGTGCAGATCCAGCATGACCGGACCATACAGTGCGACTGAACAGTACGGAAGAAATGCGAACTGGTGCTGAAGAGTCCTGGTGCCGAGGATGTCATCATGGTTCCCGCACCCAGATCACTCCCGTTCGTGGCGGCCGGCATCACCGTGCTGCTCTGGGCCTCGGCGTTCGTCGGTGTCCGCGCCGTCGGCCACGACTACTCCCCCGGCGCGCTCGCGCTCGGCCGACAACTCGCCGGCACGGCCGCGCTGACCCTGGTCGTGCTGCTGCGACCGTCCCGGCCCGCGCTGCCACGGGGGCGTGTGCTGGCCGGGGTCCTGACCTGGGGCGTGGCCTGGTTCGGGCTCTACAACCTGGCGCTGAACACCGCGGAACGGCACCTGGACGCCGGCACCACGGCCCTGCTGGTCAACCTGGCGCCGGTGCTGATCGGCGTGCTCGCCGGCCTGCTGCTCGGTGAGGGCTTCCCGCGGCGGCTGATGATAGGCATGGGGATCGCGTTCGCCGGCGTGCTGCTGATCGCCACGACCACCGGTTCCGGCCACCGTGACCTCACCGGGGTGCTGCTCGGGCTGGCGGCTGCGCTGCTCTACGCGGTCGGCGCGACCGCGCAGAAACGGCTGCTGACCCGGGTCGACCCGATGACGATGACGTGGCTGGGCTGCGTCGCCGGCACGGTCTTCTGCCTGCCCTTCGCCCCGGACCTGATCGGTACGCTGCCGGACGCGCCCGCCTCGTCCACCCTGGGCCTGCTCTACCTGGGCGTGTTCCCCACCGCGATCGCGTTCCTGACCTGGGGGTACGCGCTGTCCCACTTCCCGGCCGGCCGGTTGGCCGCGACCACGTACGCCATCCCGCCCCTGGTGGTCCTGCTCTCCTGGACGCTGCTCGGCGAGGTGCCGGCGCCGCTGGCCTTCGCCGGTGGGGCGCTGTGCCTGACCGGGGTCGCGTTCGCCACGATCCGGCGCCGGCCGGCTCAGCTCTCCAGCAGCCGCCGACCGGCTCAGCTCTCCGGCGGCCGCTGACCGGCTCAGCTCTTCAGCAGCGGCGCCGTCACGTCGACCCGGTTCGTCCACACTCCGCCGGACCAGCCCGCCGGGATCTCCGCGACGTCGGCGGGCGCGTCGAACCCGGCGGAGAAGTCGCCGCCGTCGGCAACCAGGATCACCCGGGTTCCGGCCTCGGACATCCGGTCGGTGAACCGCAGCGGCCAGCCCCACAACCAGCGGCCGTAACGCGCCGGCAGATGCAGCTGCGTGTTGCGGCAGGCCGCCGGGACGTGACCGGTCCAGCCCATGGCCGCGTACCGGATCAGGCAGCTCTCCATCATCGCCTTCGACGTGGCTCGCACACCGGGCAGCGCCGCGGTGAACGCCGCGACGGCACGGTCCTCGCCGTAGACGGTCAGCTGGTCACGGCGCTGCTGCGGCTCCCGCTCCAGCAGCGCCGCGAGGGCCTGCCCATCGGCCGCCTGGTCGTTCTTCAGATGGATCAGCAGCTCCCGGTCGCCGAACGCGGCGAGCACCTCCGGCGCCGACGGCATCAGCCCGGCACCACGGCCGCGGAACGGGTGGGTGGCGCCGCCGTCGGCGGTGTACCCGTAACCCAGGTCGAGTTCACGAAGCTCGGCCATGGTGTACTCGGCGACGGTGCCACGCCCGTCGGTGCGACACTCCAGCGTGGTGTCGTGGAAGACGGCGAGCTGCCCGTCCCGGGTCAGCTTCACATCGAACTCCACGACGTCCGCGCCCGCGTCGAACGCCGCCCGCATCGACTCAAGCGTGTTCTCCAGGTAGGGGTGCTCGGGCTCGTGGATGATCTGCGCGGTGCAGGTGTCCGCGGCCACCCGCGCCACGTCGAAGGTCTGCGCGAGACCCCGGTGTGCCAGCACCAGCGGCGGCTCCCGGCCGTCGGTGCCGGTCAGCGTGGAGTTGTTGCCGGCCCACAGGGCGGCGGAGGCGGCCAGCAGCACCGCGAGCGGGACACCCAGCCGTCGCACAATTTTCCGCATCGCGACATGGTGCCATCGATGCGTGGTCCAAGATGTCCCGATGCGGATCTCGATGGTGGTGGCTCAGGTGCCGGTGGTGTGGGATGTGGACGCGAACCTGCGGCAGGTGCGCGACGTCCT
Organism: Actinoplanes sp. DH11; assembly: GCF_020873875.1. Classification (GTDB taxonomy): domain Bacteria; phylum Actinomycetota; class Actinomycetes; order Mycobacteriales; family Micromonosporaceae; genus Actinoplanes. The sequence goes on along the minus strand of NZ_JAHWGU010000009.1, from coordinate 104,563 downwards.
CGCCGCGGCGCGGCCCGGCGACGTGGTGGTCTTTCCGGAGGGCATGATCTCGGGGTACGGGGAAAGCCTCACGCCCCTCTCGTCACTGCCGCCCGCCGTGGTCGACGACGCCGTCACCCGGGTCGGGCGGCTCGCCCGGGACGCCGGCGTGGAGGTGTTCTGCGGTTCGCTGCTGCCGGTGCCGGGCGGCTGGTGCAACGCGGCCCTGCACTTCCCGGCCACCGGCGCCCATCGCGTCTACCAGAAGATCAACCTGGCGATGAACGAACGCGGCCTGCTGGAACCCGGCACATCCCTGCCCACGTTCCCGCTCGCCGCCGGAGTGGCCGGCGTGCAACTGTGCCGGGAGATCCGGTTCCCCGAGCAGTGGCAGCACCTGGCCGCGGCCGGCGCGCAGATGTTCGTCTACCTGACCAACGCGGCGAACACCCGGGAGGTGCCGGGCGTCTGGCGCAGCCACCTGATCAGCCGGGCCGCCGAGAACCAGCGGTTCGTGGTGGCGTCCAACGTGGCAGATCCGGACCAGCACTGCCCGAGCATGGTGGTGTCACCCCGCGGCGAGGTCCTCGGCGAACTCCCGCCGGGCGCGCCCGGCCTGCTGCGGCAGGAGATCGACCTGTCCGAGGCCGGCGACTGGTATCTGAACCAGCGCCGCCGCGACGTGCTGTCGGTGGAATACCACCCCGCCGGCGGAACGGCCCGGACCTGCCCGACGGAGGCGTAGCCAGCGCTCCCTGGCCGGGTTCACCGTCTCGTGACGCCGTAGCCACCCCCGCACCCGGCTGTCACGCACGGCTGGACAAAACGGGCGGCCAACAGCCGTGGGTGACAGCTGGGTGTGGGTGCGGTTCATAGGCCGACGGGCTCCAGCTCCGCCAGTGGTCCAGGTCCCGGTCGGTGGCGACGTCCGCGGGTGTGCCGCACCGAGGCCCTTGCCCGAGAGATGGTGCGTTACTCGGGGCCGTCCTGCAGCGCGCGGACCTCGATGCGCGACCCGGTGGCGGCCGAGCACTGCTCCGCCCAGTTGAGAGCCGCTTCCCGGTCCGGCGCGTTGATGATCCAGAAGCCGCCGACGTACTGCGAGGCCTCCACGAACGGGCCGTCGATGTGCTTCGGCTCGGCGCCGGTGGCGTCGACGGTGACCGCGGTCGCCGGCGGGTGCAGCCCGCCGGCGTGCACGAAGGCGCCGGCTTCCTGCAGCGCCGTGTTCAAGCGGCCGACGGCGGCGATCGCGGCCTCCAGCTCGGCCGGGTCCATCGACGCCATCGTCGGCGCCTCGGACGTGTCGTGCGGGACGGTCAGAAAGTACTGCGTCATGGCACGGTTCCTGTTCTGTCGCGGTCGGGTGGGTCGAACCGGCGGGCGCTGTCGCGGCTCCGGTGCGATCTACCCTCCAACAGGGACACCCGCGGCTACTACCCTTTCGATGTGGATCGAAAGATAGTGGAGTTCCGGCTTGGTTCGACCGACATCTCCGCGATCCGGTTCGGTATCTCCCCGGGGCACGAGCTGGTCCATGCGGTACGCGCCGTGTTGCGGCCGCAGAGCGTACCGCTGCACTGGGGCTGGTTCCGCACCCTGCGCAACGAACAGATGGGTGAAGGCTTTCGCCTGATGGCCGTGATCAGCGGTGTCGACGGGTACATGCCCGACTTCCTCACCACCGACCCGGCCGGCGACATGACCCCCGAGCAGGAGCTGGAACGGCTGCGCCAGGTGCCCGACGAACGGTTGCGGGCCGATCTGCAGAAGATGGTGATCCGGTCGAGCGGTGACCGGCAGCGGGAGATCCGCCAACTGATCGCCGATCCCACGCGCGCCCGGGCAGCGATCGTCGAGGCCTGGCAGGAGGTGTGGGAGGCGCTGCTGGACCCCGTGTGGCCCCAGATGCTGCGTCTGCTGCGGGCCGACATCGGGGTACGGGCCCGGCGCATCAGCGACGCCGGACTCGCCGACATGATCGCCACCCTGCACTCGACCGTGACCTGGCACAACGACGCGGTCCGGGTCCAACTGCCGCATTACGAGGCCTCCGTCGACTGCGGGGGTACGGGGCTGCTGCTCGTCCCGTCGGTGATGGCCACCCGGCGCTGCTTCGTCCTCGACGAACCTCCCACCCACCCGACGATCTTCTATCCGGCGCACGGCATCTCCGAGACCTGGCACCGCCCGGCGGCCGACGTCCTCGACGCGCTCACCGCGCTGCTGGGCTCGGCCCGGGCCCGCCTCGTCGTGGAACTCCAGCAGCCCCTGTCGACGTCCGAGTGCGCCCGGCTGACCGGTTTGGCGGCCTCGACCGCCTCCCACCACCTCGCCGTGCTGCGCAACGCCGGCCTGGTGGACAGCCGCCGGGCGGGAACCCGGGTGCTGCACACCCGTACCCCGCTGAGCGAAGCCCTCGCCGGCGGGCGCTGATCCAGCCATGTCGTACGCGCTGCTCACCCCGCCGCCGCACGCTTCCCGGAGCCCCGCGTCGGTCAGGGCGTGCGGGCCGCTTCGCCGGCGACCGCATCACTGTTCGCGATCATCCGCCGGATGACTTCGAGTGCGGCGACGTACTCCTCGTCCGGGATCCCGTGATGGATGCGCTCGCGCAGCTCGGCGACCAGTTCCCGCACCCGGCCCTGACCCGCCCGGCCGGCATCGGTCAGGTGCAGCCGCCCGGCCTCGTCCGCGACGATCCACCCGCGGTGCAGGAGCTGGTCGATGGCGCGAGGCACCTCGTACGGACCGTCCGCGACGTCTCCCCATTGCGCGGCGACGTCCCCGCGCGTGAGGCCGTCACCGGCATCCACCCGGGTGAGCGTCCACCATTGCGGCTGCGTGACATCGATGGTCGCCATCGCGTCACGGAGCCGTTCGACGACCGCCCTGTGCACGGCCCCACTCCAGTAACCGATGGGCTGCGCGGCAAGGGCTTCATCCCCTGCGGACGGGTCGGCGGTCGCCGGCACGGTACGGGCATTCATGCGACCTCAACTCCAACGCTCGAGGAATTCGACGATCGCAGATCGCCCGATGCCCGACATGCCGAGACGGTTGACGTGGCCGCGGTCAGATCGTGAAGAACCACAGGTCTTCGGCGGAGAAGGGTGACACGTCGATCACGGTGCCGAAGACCGCACGCAAGGTGTCGGCGTCGGCGACGAGGACAGGGGCGTCAAAAGAGGGCACCAGCACCGCCGCCAGGGGCAGATCGGCCGCGCGTTCCACGTTTGTCCGGTCGGTCTGTGCGAGGACCGCCAGAGGGCGGGACACGGACACGATGCCGACACGCTGCGTGCCGCTGACCAGGCTGATCCACTCCTCGCCGGCGTCCACGTCCCGGTCCAGCGTGACCGCCGTGCCTTCGACCAGGGCGGCTGCGACGTTGTGGGCGACCTCCGGAGTCCAGGACGACCGCGGCGGATTCGCCGCGAGAATCCGGGCCAAGTCGATCATGAGGCACCTCCCGGGCTGCCGTGAACGCCGCCGCGGTCGTTCCGGTAGACGTTGATGTATCGGGTCAGCTCGCCGGTCCCGCCGAGCACGCCAACCGGGCCGTTCACGACCGGCACCTTGGCCTTGTTCAGCACCCACAGGTCGTGTGCATCAGCGTAGGCGGCGGCATCGAGAACCGCCTTCTCGGCATCGACACCGCTCAGGAAGACACTGCGGCCGGGGATGGCGGTCAGCGGCAGGTGTTTTGCCATCGCGCTGCTGCTCACCGTGTACGTCCCGTTCGTCAGCTCACCGTGCCTGGTCAGGTAGGCGGCGGGTGGAGTGAAGGACGGACCCGCCGCCTCGCGCGGCTTACCCGGGCTGGATTCGCCGCCCGGCGGTGTGCGGGTGATGCGGTGGACGAGTTCCAGCAGGCGGTCGAGGACGCTCTTGAGGCGGTCCACCATCGCGTCCAGGCGGCGGAAGCTGCTCAACAGGCCACGGACGAGCCGTCGGATCGCACCGGCACACGTCCTGACCAGGGCCGCCACCTGGGCGACCACGAACGGCGTGGCGACGCCGAGGGTGAGGCCCTCCATGGCGAGCCACTGGGGGAGGCGGGCTGCCAAAGTGGCTACGAAGGCGGCGATCAGGTCGGTGACCAGGCCGCGCACCAGGGAGATCAGCAGCCCGGCACCCTCCACGGCGGCGGCGATGCCGGTGGCTGCGGTGCTCAGGCCGGTCAGGGCCGTCAGGTGCTCGGCGGCGTGGGCGCGGTAGGCGTCGGCGGTGGCGCCGGACCAGGTGGCCGTCTCGGTGAGCAGCCGCTGCTCGTAGTCGTGCCGGGCCACCTCCGTGGTGGCGGCGACGCGGTGCCAGGTGGTCGCGTGCGCGGTGATTTCGGCGGGGTCGCCGGCCAGCTCGTCCAGGGCGGTTCGCAGCGGCTGGACGTGGTCGAGCAGCCAGCCGACGCCCCAGCTCGCCACGCTGCCCAGCGGGTCGACGGCCACGGCGAGGCCGTCCATGGTGGAGCCGACGCCACCCAGGGTGCCGTCCACCCAGCCCTGGCCGAGGATGCCGGCGGTGATCTCGCGGGCGTCCTCGACCAGGTGGCTCGTCACGGCGTGCCCCTCCCCGTCGGCGGTCTCGGAACGGTGTACCGGCGCGGGGGCATTCCGGTTCGTGATCAATTCCGCAGGCATGGACCGTGGCTACTCTCAGCGAGTCGCCACAGCGAGGGGTTTCCATGAGCAACGTGCCACCGCCGCCCGGCCATCAGTCGTCCGGCTTGCCCGCCTCCCCGGCTTCCCCGCAGGTGCCCGGGTTTCCTTACCCGCCGCCACCGGGCGTCCGGAAACCTGCGGCAGCCGGTCATGTCGGCACCGTCGCCGCCTCATCCGCCTACCCACCTCCGACGGGGGTCGGCGGCCTTTCCCGGCTCAACCGGATGGCGATCGCGTCACTGGCCATCTCATTTGCCGCGTACCTGCTTTCGCGCTACACCAACATCCTGGTCGCCGTCCCGGTCGGCGCCGCCGGGGCGGTGGTGGGTCACATCGCCAGGCGGCAGATCCGGCGGGCCGGTGGGCGTGGCCGCTTTGTCGCGCTGGCGGGCATCGTTGTCGGCTGGATACCGGCGGTGGTGCTGCTGGTGGTGCTCGGCTTGTATGTCTCGGTGCGCGGAAACGGATAGCTCCGGGCTCACGGTTATCCCTGGGGCCGGGGACGACAGTCTGGGCCGTGCGAGCGCCGGGCAAGGGGCTGCCCCTGCCTGCCGGCCGGCCGGCCGGCCCCGAGAAGGTAAGGACTCCTGCGCTGCTGCCATATGATGTGCGAGAATCGCACACTGTGGCGGAGATTGACGCACGGACGCTGGGCGAACGGATCCGGGAAGCTCGCAAGCGTGCGGATCTGAGTCAGGAAGAGCTCGGCCGGGAGGCTGGGCTCGATCGGACCGCGGTGAACAAGGTTGAGAGCGGCGTCCGCAAGGTGACCGCGCTGGAACTGTCGGACATAGCGGCGGCGCTCGGTGTGCGGATGTCCGTGTTCTTCGAGGAACCGACTCCCGCCCTGGTGGCGCATCGATCCAGCCAGGGCCTCGATACTGCGGATTCACAGATCGACGCGTTGTTGGCGAGCTTCGCTCACGACGTCGAATTCGTCGCCTCGCTGGGCGTCGAGGAGTTGGGGCTCGACGCCGCTGACGCGGTCACACATGCCGGCATCACGCACCCGTCGACAAACGCCGAAGCCGAAGCTCTCGCGGGGAGAGCACGCACGCTGATGGGTGTGGGGGCCCAGGAACCGCTCCGGCGGCTTTCCGAATGCGTCTCCGGTGTCGGGCTTCTGGCGTTCTCCCGTGACATCGGCAGGGACACCGCTGACGCCGGTACCGTCCTGCTGCGCCGCGGCGGTGTCTGTCTCGTCAACAGCCACATGAAGGTGGGCCGCAGACGGCTGGCGCTGGCTCATGAACTGGGCCACTACCTGGTCGCTGACGACTACACCGTCGACTGGCGGGTGGCGGACCACTCGGACCGGGCCGTCCCGATGGAGTCACGGCTCGACCGGTTCGCACGTGCGTTGCTCCTACCGGAGGCCGCGGTAACGCAACTTTGGCAGGAGAAGACGACCCGGTTCGGCGAACGCGAGACGGCGATCGTGCTGGCAAGCGAGTTCCGCGTCGACATGGCCACCCTCGCGACCCGGGTGAAGGAGTTGAGCCTGGCCGACAGCGAGGCGGTCGCCGCCGTGCGGCAGTACCGCACCACCAAGGCTGACATCATCGAACTGAACTTGAACGTCGGCCCCGAGGAACTCCGGCAGACGACGATTCCCCGGCCGTTCGCGCGGGCGGTACTCCGGCTGCTCCGCGACGAGCGGATAAGCCGGGAACGCGCGCTGGAACTGCTGCAGGGCACCATCGACGAAGCGGATCTACCACCCGTCCGAGACCGCCGACCGGACGAGATCTGGAATTTCGTGTCGTGACCGTGCCCGAGAATGCCTGGGTGTTCGACACCGGCCCGGTGCGGAGTTTCGCGATCAACGGATGGTTGGGAGTTCTGCGGTTCCTCGCCGACGGGCGCCCCGTCTACATCCCGGACAGCGTCGAGCGAGAACTCGGCAATGCCACCGAACACGTACCGGCGGCTCGTGCGGTTCTCGACGCCGACTGGATCCAGGTGTACCGGTCGACCGACATGCGCTTCGTCGAGGCGTTCGCCCAGTACGCCGATCGGCTGGTCGCCGGGGGCAAGAACCGCGGCGAGTGCGGTGTTCTCGCGATGGGGCAGCTGCACAAATGCGAGATGGTGCTGGACGACGCGGCGCCGCGCCGGATCGCGGAAGAGAAAGGGCTTCGAGTGACGGCAACGGTGCCCTTGCTGTGCGAGGCGATCCGGGCGAAGAAGCTGACTACCGTGATGGTCGAGGCGCTGGCGGACGACCTGCTGGAGAGTAGGTACTTCCTGCCGTTCGGGCCGGGTGGGTTTCGTCAGCACGTACTCGTCAACGGCCTGCTCGACTACGAGGACCTGGCGTAGCAGCCGGAACCGTCGCCGGCTCGGCGGGGCCGCGAGGGTCCCGCCGAGCGACGAGGCCGCGTCAGGAGGCGGCGACGGTCCAGGTGTAGGTGCGGGTCTCGGCGGTCGCCGCCGTGGTCGCGAAGTTGGCGTTGACGGTCGACGCCTCGCGGCTGTTCGGGTTGGGGTTGGTGCAGCTCACCGGCGCGCTGCTGCCGGACATCAGGTCGGCGCACAGGCCGGTGCGGCGGTCCGGGAGGCCGAGCAGGTGGCCGAACTCGTGTGCGGCGATGCGGGGCTGGTAGTAGCCCTGGTTCACGGCTTGCCGGCCCATGTACCAGCGGCCGTTGCCGAGTGACGTGGTGATGGCCCGGGGCCAGCCGTTGTCGGCGTAGACGCGGATGTTGGGGGTGCGTCCGGCGGTGACGGGTTGCAGGCGGACGTTCGCGACCCGGCTGTTCCAGATCTGCGCGCCCTGGTCCACCACGGAACGGAACTCCTGTGCCTGGCTGGCGTCGTAGTACAGGATGCGCGGCGCGGCGCTGGCGGGGGCGGCGGTGACCACCTGCACGCCGGTCACGGCGAGGGCGGCGATGATGGCCGCCGCGAGTCTGCGGAGCATTGACTTCCTCCGGGGATGAGGGGAAGGGACCCCTCGACGATGCCCGGTTCAAAAGATGAACATCAATGGGTACGGGCATACCGGCTCGCACCTATCACGAGGAATGTCGGTGGCCGATGGCACGATGCCGGTGCCGGGATGGCCGGGTGCGAGCGGGAGGCGGGTGGATGGCTGCGGGGCGGCATCGTGGGCACGGCGTGGTGGAGGGTCTGGTCTGCACCGATCCGACAGTCGTGGTGTGGCAGGACGGTGAGCGCGAGCGCTGGCTGTCCCGGGCCGCGGCCCTCGACCACGGGCGGGAGCAGCCGGACTGGGGCACCGCGGCCACCGGCGCCGACCGGCTCGCCGACCTGACCGCACCGCAGGTGTCCTGGCTGATCGCCAAGGGGCCGGACGCGCCGGCGCGGGCGCTGATCCAGAAGCCGTCCCTGCTCAAGCACCGGCCGCGCGGCTGATCGCGGACGCCGACCGGGGCAGCGTGGCCGCGTTCGGGCGGGCGCTGCTGGACGCGTGGATCGCCGACGGGATGCCGCCCGCCGAGTCCTGGGTGGTCCCGGCGCAGGCGCACGTCGGCGACGACACCACGATGGACCGGCTGGCGCCGCTGGTGCGGTCGTGGCCGGCGAAAGGCCGCTACGCACGGGCCGCCGACGGCTTCGCGGTGCTTGCCACCAGCGGTGGGGATGTGGCACTGCGGCACCTGCTGTCGATCGAGGAGGGCATGTCCGGCGGGCCGACGAACGAGCGGGCCGCCGACTATCTGCGGCAGGCGGCGGCGCGGCGCGGGTTGTCCGTCGCGCAGCTCGCGGACCGGCTGGCGAGCACGCACGGGTTGGACGCGGGGCTGACCCTCGACTACGGGTCACGGGTGTTCCGGGTGGGCACCGACGAGCATCTGACCCCGTACGTCGTGGGTGCCGGCGGGCGACGCCTGGCCCGACCCCCGAAGCCGGGGGTGAAGGACACGCGGCCGGAGGCGTACCAGTGGTTCCTGCGATTCAATGGAGCTGCGGGCGGGCGCGGCGGCGCAGATCGCGCGCCTGGAACGCGACATGCTCACCCGTCGGGTACGGCCCGCGCGTGACCTGACGACGGTCCTGCTCCCCCATCCGGTGCTGGGGCCGATCGTGCGGCGGGTCCTGTGGGGCGAGTACGACGCGGGCCGGCTGGTGCGGGCGCTGCGGATCGCGGAGGACGGCAGTCTCGCGGACCGGCACGACACGACCGCGGCCGTCGATCCGGGGGCGTCGCTGGGGATCCTGCATCCGGCCGAGTTGCGTGACGAGCTGGCCGGGTGGGCGCAGACGTTCGCCGACTACGAGGTCCTGCAACCGTTTCCGCAGGTGAACCGCCCGGTGGTGACGCTTGCCGACGAGCAGCGGGCGGCGACGAGCCTGACCGGTTTCGGGCCGGTGCCGACGGACCGGGTGGTGCGCCTGCTGGGCGGGCGATGGAGCGGCAACGGGTACCTCACGGCCGGCCGCGTGCACACGCGGCTGGCGCGGGACCTGCCGGGCGACCTGACGCTGGTGGTCGAGATCTCGCCCGGCACGACCTCCTCGGCGTCGGACCCGACCGGCTACCAGCAGGTCACCGAGGTCTGGCTGGATCGCCACTGGTCGGATCACTGGCAGGCCGCGCGGGTCGTCCCGATGGGTGCCGCCGACGCGGCAGCGCTGTCCGAACTGCTCGTCGAGTTGTCCGCGCCCACGGGTTGATCTTCGGCGGGTTGCGGGTACAGCGCCTGTCAGGTACGTCGCAGCCACGTCGAGGAGTGATCATGACCGAACAGGACTGGGAACCGCTGGAGGAGTCACCGGAGGTGGCCGCCGCCGTCGAGGACGAGACGACCGTGCCCGAGCTGGTCACCGAGGACCCCGAGGACGAGGGCCCGGAGTTCCTCGAACCCGCCGGATAGGCTCGGGTCGTGTTCTCGCCACAGGGTCCGTCGCTGCGTGAACTGACCGTGCAGGCACTGTCCTCGGTCGAACGCGGCTACGACCTGCTGGCGCCGAAATTCGACCACACGCCGTTCCGGACCCCGGACTTCCTGCTCGACGCCACCATCGAGGCGCTGGGCGGGTTCGGGCCGTTCCGCGACGGCCTCGACGTGTGCTGCGGCACCGGGGCGGGCGTGCGGGTGCTGCGGCAGCTGTGCCCGGACCGGGTCACCGGTGTCGACTTCAGCACCGGGATGCTCACCCAGGCCCGGTCCGTGCACCCCGGCGCCACCTGGGTGCGCGCCGACGCCCGCGCCCTGCCGTTCACGGCCGGCTTCGACGTGGCGGTGACGTTCGGCGCGCTCGGGCACTTCCTGCCCGCCGAACGTCCCGCCGTCTTCGCGGGGGTGTTCCGGGCCCTGCGGCCGGGTGGGCTGTTCGCCTTCCCGCTGGGCGCGGCGGCCCCGGTGACGTCGGTGGCGCACTGGGCGGCGCTCGGCTTCGACGCCGTCATGCGGGTGCGCAACGCGTTGTGGCGGCCGCCCTTCGTCATGTACTACCGGACCACGCCGCTGCGCGCCGTCCGCGACGACCTGTCGGCGGCCGGGTTCGCGGTGCGGCTGGTGCCGCTGGCCCTGCCCGGTGTCCGGGTCCAGCTGCTGGTGGCACGCAAGCCGCCGGCGTCTTCCTGAGGGCGCGGATTCCGAGCCGGCCGCCGTGCCCCGGTGCGCCCGGCCTGAGATCGGCCGAGCCCCGCGCCCCCGTCAGGCGCAGGCCACGCACGCCCGAGCTGACATCGGCCGCAAGCCCCGCGCCGCCGTCAGGCGCAGGCCACGCAGCGGCGGGCGAACGGCCGGGCGGCGAGCCGTTCGGCGGCGATCGGGCGGCCGCAGCCTTCGCAGGTGCCGTACGCCCCCGCCTCCACCCGGTGCAGCGCGTCGTCGACCTCGGCGATCCGCTCGCGCGCGGCGACCAGCAGCGCGGTGAGCTGCGCCCGCTCGAACCCGATGGTGGCGCCCTCCGGGTCGTGCTCGTCGTCGGCGTTCGAATCCCGCGACGCCGCGAACAGTGCCTGCAGGTCCCGGGCCAGCGTCGCCGCCTCACCCTCCGCCCGCGCGCGCAGCAGCAACAACTCGTCCCGGACCATCCTCGCAGCTTAACGACAGGTGTCAGCGACCGTCGGCGGCGCCGAAGGCCCACTCCACGGTGACCGTCACCGACAGTTGCTGGCGGCCCGGCTCGATCGGGATCGCGAAGTCCGCCATGGCGAGCATCGCGGCCGCCCGGTCCTGCTCGTACGGCCGGTAGCTGGGCGCCCCCTCATTGACCATGACGACCCGGTCGAGGGTGCGGCGGGCCTCGCGGGCGTACAGTTCGGCCTTCCCCCGGGCGTCGGCGAACGCCTTCCGCCGCGCCTCGGCAAGCAGGGCGGCGTCGTCCTCGATCGCGAACGAGACACCGTTGAGCCGTGCGGCGTCCCCGCCCGCCGCGATGGCCGCGGCCATCGTCGCCCCGGCCTTGGGCAGGTTCCGGATCTTCGCGGTCAGCCCCTGGTTGACGGTGTAGCCGGTGATCTTCTCCTTCTCGTCCTTGGTGGAACTGACGCGGACATCAGTGGTCTGCAGGTCGGCGGCGGGCACACCGGCGCGGGCCAGCGAGTCACGCATCCGGGTGGCCGCCGCGGTGGCCTGCTCCAGGGCGGCGTCGACCGTGGCGGCGGCCGCTTCCACCGCGAAGTTCGCGGTGAGCGTGTCGGGTTGCCCGTACACCTGACCCTGACCGGTCACCAGGACGCTCTCCCGGTTGTGGTCGGCGGGCTTCGCGGCGGCCTTCGCCGTGGGCTTGGCGGTGGGCTTGGCGGTGGACTTCGACGAGGGCTTCGCGGTGACTTCCGCGGCAGGCTTGACGGCGGCGCCGGCCGAGGCCGGGGCGGGGTCGCCAGTGAGCGGCTCCGCTGCGGGGCTGCCGGTAAGTGGCGCCGCCGGAGCGGGGTTGGCGGTGAGCAGGGCCGCGGACGGCGCGGCGAGGGCCGTCAGGGCGGCGAGAGCGGGCAGGGTGACGCGAAGCTTGTTCATTTACCGTCCCTTGAGTAGCTTTTGTACCAATTTACGGCCGCGCCTCTGATTCCTCCGGCATTCCACTCCTCGCGATCCGCCGCGTTGGCCCCGTGCAGCGTCGTTGAGCTGCCGGCGGCGGCGCGCTCTGCCGGCGGTGGCGCGGCCGGGTGGCGGTGGCGCGGCCGGGTGGCGGTATCGCGTTGCCCAGCGGCACGGGACGGGCGGGATGCCGGGGTGGGTGGGTGCGCCGGACCCGTACCGCATCTTTGGTGTTGATCGCTGTCTACGCCGGGGGTGGGCAGGAGCGTTGAATAGGGTGTGACGTTCGAGGAGTACGCGTTCGCGCGCGGGCCGGGGCTGGTGCGGGTGGCCCGGTTGCTGTGCGGTGACGAGCACCGCGCCGAGGATCTGGTGCAGGACGTGCTGGCTCGCGCCTACGCCCGGTGGTGGCGCATCTCGCGCCTGGAGCAGCCCGACACGTATGTGCGCCGAATGCTGGTGAACGCCCACCACTCCTGGTGGCGTCGTCGCGGCAGCCGGGACGTCCCGGTGCCCGCGGTGGCGGACCGGCCGCGGGTCACCGACGAGGCGGCCGAGGTGGCGGGGCGTGACGAGATGTGGCGGCTGGTGTGTGCGCTGCCGAAGCGGCAGCGCACGGTGGTGGTGCTGCGGTACTACGAGGACCTGGACGACAACGCGATCGCGGCGATCCTCGACTGTTCCACGGGGACGGTGCGCACGCATGCGAAGCGGGCGCTCACCGCGTTGCGGCGCCGGCGGGACGAGCTGACGGGGGCCGACAGGTGAGTGTGGAGTTCGATGACCGGCTCGCCGCGACACTGCGGCAGCACGCCGGCGGTGCGGTGGACGCGGCGGCGCTGGTCGCCGGGGCGCGGCGCCGAGGTGCCGGGATTCGGCGGCGGCGGGCGCTGGGCTGGGTGGGCGCCGTCGTTCTCGGCGTGTGTGCGGGCGTGGCGGTGCTCAGCCGGCCGGCCACCACGCATCAGTGGGCCACGTCCGCCCTGCCGGTGGCGTTGCCGGGGCAGGGCGCTCAGCAGCATCCCGCGGCGGTCGGCACCGACCCGGGTGTCCTGCACTTCACCGCGGACGCGCTTGTCGCCGGTGCGGACACCGTGTCGTGGAGTGCCGGGCGTGGCACCGAGACGGTGGAATTCCGGGGGCCGGACCGGCAGGGACGGCTCACGCTGGCCCGGGACGCGGCTGCGCTCGACGGGTTGCGGCAGACGCTGGCGTCGTCGGGGCAGCCCGGCGCGCCGGCCGAGGTCGCGGTGGCCGGCCGGGCGGGAACGGTGACGCGCGACCCTGGCGTGGGCGGCCCGGACCTGTGGATCCTGCGATGGGAGCCGGTCGGCGGGGTGCGGGCGCGACTCGACATGTACGCCGCCGACAGCACCGCGGTGATGGCGGCGGCGGGCGAGGTGCGGTTCGACGGGGGCCTGCGCTGCGCGGTGCCGTTCCGGTTGACAGTGCTGCCCGCCGGCGCGCGAGTGCGGCAGTGCTCGGTGGGCTTCGACCGGGCGTCCGGGCCGTTCTCGGAGGGCTCGCTGGTGGTCGGCGACGACCAGGGGCGGTGGCTCACGGTGCGGGCGCAGCGCAGCGAGCACGGCGACGGACGGGCCGGCACGATCACGGCCGGGCCGTGGACGGCCCGGCGGCAGGGCAGCGGCATCCTGGAGACGTTCGTGCACCCCGGCCAGGTGGAGGTCTTCTTCGACGGGTTGGGCGAGGGGTACGCGGAGACGGACGCCGTGGCGGTGCTGAGCGGTTACACGCCGGCGGACGACGTCAACGACCCCGGGTCCTGGTGAGCGGCGGTCAGTCCCGGGGATGCGGAGTTCGCGGAGCGGGTCGCCGCCGTCGATGAGCAGCCGGGCGCCGGAAGTGGTGGCAGCGGCAGGGCGTCGACGACGGCGAGCAGGCAGGGCGAGATCGAGGCCGGCAACGAGCCGACGACAGCGGGCGGCCGGCCCGCGGTCAGGCCGGCAGCGCTTCGGCGATCATGCGGTGGCCCTGTGCCTCGAACGGCTCGTCGCCCACGCGGTAGGCCCAGCACGCGGTGGCGAGCGCCTCGCGCACCCGGCCGCGGTGCCAGGCGGGGGTGTCGCGCGGGTCGGAGCCGTACCCCTCGAGGAACGCCGCCTCCAGCCGCGGATCGGTGCGGAACTCCTGGGCGGCGAGGCGGGAGAAATCGGTGTACGCCGGCCGCATCGCCGCCCGCCCGAAATCGATGACGCTGACCACGCCGTCGTGGACGAGCCAGTTGCGGGGCTGCCAGTCGCCGTGGGTCGGCACGACCCGCGAAGGCGGCGCCGGCCAGGACGTGATCGCGGCGCGCAGCCGTGCGGTGGTGCCGGCGTCGATGCGGTGCGGGCCGTCGAGATGGACCAGGCACTTCTCGTTCTCGCGCCGCTCGTAGTCCGGGTCGGTGTCGCCGAGCTGGTGGTGCAGCAGGGCCAGCAGTTCGCCGGCCTGCCGGTAGGCGCCGGGGTCGGTGGCGTGCCCGCTGCCGAGGACCAGGGAGCCGGGCAGGTACGTGGCGACGAGCAGTTTCGCCGCGACACTGCCGTGCAGCATCACCGGGGCGCGGCCGAGCGCGGTCCACGGGCGCGTCCAGTTCCGGTGGGCGTTGATCTCGCGGGCGATGTGGTGATCGTCGGGGCCGCCGGCTTTGACGATGACCCGGGATCCGGCGTACGCCATCTCCAGCACCGTGGTCTGCACCACGCCCCAGCTGTGGTCGCGTTCGACCGTCGCACCGGGCAGCCACCGGCCGATCAGGTCACGTTGGTCCGGCGTCAGGTCGTCGAACGGCACAGCGCGGATCTTAGCGCCGTCGTGAGCGACAGTACGGCCCGAAGCCCGGCTCGTCGCGTGGTCAGCGGCCGGGCGGCAACCCGGCTAGACTGATTGCAGAGTGCAATCGGTTAGAGGAGTGAGCCATGGCGAAGTTCGTGACCATCGGGTACGGCGACCGGGACGGCTACGACCGCACCGAACAGGGTGTGCGGGACGCCGCCCACGAGCACGACGAGCTGCTGCGCCGGGACAGTGTGGTGATGGGCATCGCCGGCCCCCCGGTGCAGGTGCGCAACCACGCGGCGGCCGGCGTCACCACTCAGGAGGGCCCGTTCCTGTCGGCATCGCTGCCGGTGGCCGGGTTCGCCGTCATCGAGGCGGCAACGGCGGCCGAGGCCGTCCAGATCGCGTCCGGGACGCCGTGCGCGGTCGCCTACGGCGTGGTCGAGGTCTGGCCGCTGCAGGATTGAGAGCACCCGGCCGGTCACCGGCCCCGACACGTCACATCGGAGCCGGTGACCACCGTCACGGCTGCACCACCGGGGCGACCGGGACGCCTGCCACGGGCAGGGTGATGTGCGGCCAGTCCGCCGGGCTGATCTCGAGGCTCTCGGTGCGCCGGTCCAGCAGGGCCAGGGTGTTGAACATCCGGAGCGCCTCGCTGCTGAGCACCTCGTAACCGCCCTGCGGGTCGACGACGCGACCGCGCTGGATCAGCGGCTTGCCGTTGTGCCGGTGGTCCAGCTGGAACCAGCGGTGCTTGCCGACAGTCCTGATGTCCCGGCCGCTGGTGCCCTCGGTGTTCCACCAGATCCAACCCTGGAACGCCCAGCCGGTGGTGTTCGGGTTCCAGCTGGACAGTTCGGTGTGCACGTCCTGCATGAACGCGGCGCGGGCCGCACCGTCCCGGTCCCAGTGCGGCTGGATGGCGCCGAGCTCGGGCAGGATGCGCGGCCGGGCGTCAGAGCCGTTGAAGCGGTACGTCTTGACCTTCTGGAGCCACGTGCCGGCATCGGGGTACCGGGTGAACACGGTGCTGCCGTCCTCCGCCGACCAGGAGTTGACGTACGCGTCGACACCGAAGAAGTCACCCGTCCCCGGGTCCCAGGTCCGGTAGGTGCGATCGGGGTGGTTCTCGGTCCACTGCTTGGTGAGGACCGGGCCGCACCGGACGCGGGACCGCACGGGCGGCGGGAGCTCTGTCCGTACCATGGTCAGCACGGCGTTGAAGTTGTCCTGATAGCCCTGCGGAGTGAGCTTCGTGCCGTCCGCGGTGGTGTCGTCCTCGGGTTCGTGCCGGTCCGTCAGGTAGAGGACCTTGACCCAGGACGGCATGCCGGCGAGCAGTTCCCGCAGCTCCCCCAGCTTGCCCGGGTCGCCGTCGACCTTGCTGGAGATGAACGGGATGGCGCCCACTTCCTTGCAGTACTGGTACCGAGGATCCGTCCAGGCCGGCGGCAGCCCGTCAGCGTTGGGGAAGATCCGGAAGATCTCGTTCTTCGTCAGCCGCGGCTGCCAGTGCGAAATCTCGGACTTCTTGAAGGTGGCCCCGATGAGCATTGCCGTTCACCCCCGACGGCCAGGTCAGGCCGCCTCGTCGTTGGCGTGCTAGGTCGCACTCATGGTGATCTCAGAAATGGTGCCTATCCGGCTGAACCTGGTCATTTACGCTCTGGGGTGAACCACATCAGGTTTGAACCGGACAACGTGGTCCATCCACTCTGGCGGACCGTGCCAGCCGAGCCAGCCGAGCCAGCCGAGCCAGCCGAGCCGGCCGGGCCCCCGGCGGCGGCGCGCGGCCCGGCCCCCGGCGGCGGCACGCGGCCGGTCGCATGATCGACTGTCGGGTCACCGCACCTCGCGCCGACGATGGGAAAGCAGCAGTGGAATCCGGTGCCGAACGTGACATGGAGGTGGAGGCCCGGGTGCGGGACCACCTGCAACCCGGCGAAACCCTGCACGCCGCCGCGTGGGTGAGCCGGCCCGACGACCAGGCGCCGATCACCCTGACCCGCGCCGAGCTGTCGCCGCTGCGGTTCCGCAGACGCGTACCCGATCGTCCCGGCCCGCAACGCACCCTCGCCGCCGGCCTGGAGCAGCACCTGCGCCTCGTCACCGAACCCCGGGTGCTGGCCCGCACCGACCGCCGCCTGCTGGTGCTGTCCCGGAGCCCACAGTCCTGGCTCGACCGGTTCCGGGCAGGCTCCGGTCCACTGACGGCGCTGCACCCGCGCTGGGAATGCCCGCGCGCGAACCTGAACTCGGCCACCGACCGGGCCGGGCGGCTGCGCCTGATCTTCACCGACGGTTCCGTCGCGGAGCTGCTGATCCCGGCCGCGTCCCTGGGGCCTTTCCTCGCGGGCTGACGGCGGCCTTCCTCGGTTCCTTTCCCCCGGTTGCCCAGCTGTCATCCACGGTTGCTCGGCCGCCCGGAAAACAGCCGTGGGTGACAGCCGCCCACTCCCAGCTGTCACCCAGGGCTCCCAGCTGTCACCCCCGGCGTCCAGCTGTCACCCACGGCTGCCCAGCCGCCCCAAAAACAGCCGTAGGTGACAGCCGCCCACTCCCAGCTGTCACCCACGGCTGCTTGGCGGGCCCGAAAACGGCCGTGGGTGACAGCCGCCCGCTCTTGGTGCTGCCTGAACGTCGACGTGCTGCCTGAGCAGCGACGGATCGGGCAGCGGTTCCTCGACAGGCACGGTCCAGCGCAGCAGGGTGCCGTGAGCGCCGTCGGACCGGAGGCGGGCGTCGGGCCGCTTCGCCCAGGACGTCGGCCGGACGAGCAGCTCCGGTTCGGCGGCCTCGATCAACCGCGGTGGCTGCTCCTCGTCCAGCGGGGACAGTCACGGGAGCGCAGGGTCGCGGCCGGGGTTGGCAGGCGCCTCGAAGACCCCCTGCGGTGGTGCCTGCTCCCCGCTTCGAACACGTCTCAGCGCAGGACGCGAGGATATCCGCCTACGTGCCCGGCAGGCTTCGGCAACGCCCGGTCCGCGCCTCTGCGGCAGGCGGCGCGATGCGGCCCGGCAGGCCTCGGCAATGCCCGGTCGGCGACCGGTCCGCGACTCTGCCGAGGGCGGCGCGGTCCGGCCCGGCGGGCATGTCAGTCGTCGGTGTCGTCGAGCGGCTCGGTGTAGCGCCACGCCAGCACGGCGGCCGGGATCATGGTGCCGACCAGGACCGCGGTGACCATGATCGGAATCCAGCCGTCGCCTTCGATGAGCGCCGAGTCGGCGACCTTGCGCATCGCGCCGTCCGCGACGGCCATCAGCGCCAGCACGCTCAGCAGGGCCAGGACCACGTTGTGGGACAGGCGGTAGGCCGCGTTGCGCTCGGTGATCTCGCGCTCGTCCAGCAGCCGGTCCGGTACGGCGTCGAGCAGCCGGGTGGCGCGGCGCAGCAGCAGAATGCCGGCGACGCTGAGCGCGGCCACGGCCGTCATCAGCGTGCTCCGGAAGACGGTGTCGGGCAGGGTGCCGGCGAACAGCCCGCCCGCCAGCGGCAGCACCGGCAACAGGGCCGCGGCGCGGCGGCTGCGGCGGTCGGCCAGCCAGCCGGGCAGGGGGCGCTCCCGGTGCAGCCGGAGCTGGTCATCCTTTTCGGCCAAAAGCCGGCTCAGCTGCGCGGCGCGGTCCTCGGCTGCCGTGCTCCGTTCGGTGCTCACCGGGGTTCTCCTGTCTTCGGGGAATACAGCTGGGCCGACATCGGGGTGAACGGCGTCAGGGAGAAGACCGCCTCGACGGGCAGTTCGAAGTAGGCACAGATGCGCAACGCCAACTCCAGCGACGGCCCGTAGTCGCCGCGCTCCAGAAACCCGATGGTCTGCGTGTTCACACCGACCGCCTTCGCAAGGTCGCTGCGCGAGACCCCACGCTCGGCGCGCAGCACCGGAAGCCGGTTGTGCAGGTTCCCGCCCCGCCGGTTTCCCTTCGGATCTTTGTCCACCACGCTCCGATTGTTGCGTATACACAACACCAACTGCAAGGTCCGCAACAGATCGCCCGAGCTGATGGCAGGGCTCGGCACGCCTCGGCCAGCTCATCGGGTACGCCCTCAGCCAGGTCATCGGCTACGCCCGGGCCAGGTCATCGGCTACGCCCAAGATCAGCGGGCCCGACCGGATCAGATCAGGCGGTGCGGGGTGTCGGCCCGGATGAGCCGGACGCCCGTCCAGAGCGACCACACCGGCCAGGCCGGGACGAGCAGCATCACCGACATCGCGGTGAGCGCCGAGCCCGGTCCTCGCAGCGCCGGCACGTGCGTCACCAGCTGCAGCCCGATCAGGGCGGCGAGCAATCCGGCGCCGCAGAGCATGCCGGTCACGGCCAGGGCGGGTGGGCTGGTGTGCCGCAGCAGGGCGGCGCCACTGATCAGGATCAGCCACAGACCGGGGATGACGGCTCCGATCATCGCGACGGCGGCGGTGTCGGTGGCAACCGAGAGCGCGCCAGCGGCGACCGGTCCGGTGCCGGCGAAGACGGTCAGGAAGGCGGCGATGAGGTACGGCAACAGACCGCCACCGTACGATTTCGCCGTCCAGAAAGATCGCACCGCCACGACGCCGAGCAGACCGCAGGGCGCGAGCAGGAACAGGAACTCGGCGGCGCCCTCCCCGATCAGCGGTGGCGCGAGGACGGCCGCCACCAGCAGGACCGACGTGCCGATCAGGGCGGCGCCGGTCAGGGCCGACAGCCAGCGGCGGGGCGGCGCCACCGGGGTACGGAACTGGTGCGCCAGCAGCGGCACCTTGAGAACCGTGTCCAGGGCGTACCACCAGCGCCGCGCCCCGGGCACGTCCGCCAGCACGGCGAGGGCCTCCTCACGCCAGCGGGCCCGGTGCGCGGCCGGCAGGGTGAGCGCGGCGACGGCGAGCAGGGTGCGCAGGATTCGCATCAGTACGCCCCGCCGGGGAGGATGTCGCCGACCGCGGCAGACGTCCGGCGTTGCGCCGCGGTCGTCTTCGCGGCAACGGCTGCGGTCGCGCCGTCAGCGGTGAGCCCGTAGTAGCGCCGCCGGGGCCGGCCCACGGCGTGCTCGTCGACGGCCTCCCACTCGCTGCGCAGCCAGCCGGCCTGTTCGAGCCGGGCCAGGATGGGGTAGATCGTGCCGGGCATCAGGCCTGTCGCGTCGATGATCTCCAGGCCGTAGAGCTGCCGGTCGGGTTCTGCGGCCAGAGCATGAAGGACCAGGCGCACCTGCAACGTCATCCGAGGCATGCTCGTACTCTATATAGGGTGTCAAGGCCGGTCGCCGTGCCCCCGCAGCCGCAGCAGGTACGTCGCGGTGAGCGCCACCCCACGGTCGTCGTCCTCGGCCAGCCGTACCAGGGCCTGCGTCGTCCTGTCCCCCGGAATCCCAGCGAGCGCCTGGGTGAGCCGCCGCCGCGCCGGCGAACCCGCGATGCCGCCGCCCAGGGCCGATGAACCCGCGATGCCGTCACCAACGGCCGCCGAGCCCGCGGCGCCGGCGGTGAGGCGGTCGACGAGACCGGTCGCGATGCGCTCGGTGAGGGCGGGATCCTCGGCGAGGGTGCTCAGGCAATCCGCCGCGTCGACGTCGTTCGCCTCCTCGACGATCATGTCGATCAGGGTCGGTACCGCCGCCGCACCGCCCCGCGCACCCAGCGCCAGCGCCGCACCCCGCCGGACCACCACGTCGGCGCTGGTCAGGCAGTCCTGCAGCACCGATGTCGCCGTCTCGTCGGTGAGTTCGGCGATGGCCTGGACGGCCCGTTCGCGCACCGCCGCCTCGGGGGCGTCCAGGCCCCGCACCAGCCGGGCCAGCCCACCGGCACCCGCCCGGGCCAGCGCCCAGCGCAGGGCACCGGCCACGTTCGGGTCGGTCTCGGTGAGTGCGGCCTCGGCCAGGGCTTCCACGGGTACGGGTGACTCGGCGACCGTGGACAGGGCGGCGCGCTGCCGGCGGCCGGCGCTGTCCGAGCCGAGGGCCTGCAGCAGCGCGACGGTCTGCAGGACGTCGGCCCAGTCGGCGGGTTCCGCGGCGCCGATGCGGTGCAGCCGGCGAAGCAGGTCGGTTTCGGCGGCGATGCGTTCCCGGGTACGGGCGATGAGGTCCCCGACCAGCTCCGACGGCGCGAAGGCAGGGTCGTCGAGGGCCCGCCCGACCTCCCGCAGCGACAACCCGAGCGATCGCAGGCTCTCGATGTGGAAGATCCGGCGGATGTCGTCGCTGCCGTACGCCCGGTAGCCGCCCTCGGTCCGCCCCGACGGCCGCACCAGCCCCAGCGCCTCGTAGTGCCGCAGCATGCGCGCGCTCACCCCGGACCGTCGCGCCACCTCACCGATCAACACGGTCGGCGTCGTCCCCTTCCCGGTCGCCCGGTTCGGCCACGCGTTCCACCTGGTCCGCGCCGTGCGGTTCGTCCGCGCGTTTCGCCTGCTCCGCGTCGTCCCCGCCGAGGGCGACGATGCGTTTCGCCTGCTCGACCGCGTACTCGAAACTCGCGTCCGGGTCCCGCAGCAACCGCTGCGTGGCGAGGGCGTGCCCGCGCACCCGCGGCTCCGGGTCGTCCGCCGCGGCCTGCAACGCCGGCCGGACCGCCTCGCCGAGCGCGACGAGCGCCCGGCTCAGGCTCAGCTGCGTCTCCCGGTCGCCGCGCCCGAGCTGCGTGACGAGCACCCCGGCCAGCTCCGCCTCCTCCCCCGCCGGAACCAGCACCACCGCCGCCCGCCACGCCGAGCGCGCCACCTCGTCGTGCGCGTCGGTCAGCAGCGCCCGGGTGACCGCCGGCCACGCACGCCGGTCACCCACCTTGGACAGCGTGTGCAGCGCCTGACTGCGGGCCTGCGGGTTGGCCGAACCCAGTTCCGCGACGAGCGCCGGAACCGTCACCGCCGCCGGGTGCCGGGTGAGCGCCCACGTCAGCATGTCGCGCACGAAGAAATCGGACTCCGCGGCGCACCTCTCGATGAGCGTACCCACCATCTCGGGGCCTCCCGTCGTGCCCGCCGCCAGCGCCGCTTGCAGGCGCACCGACGGGTTGTCGCTTGTCAGACCGGTCATTGTGACCACCTCCTCGGCCACCAGTGAAGACCCTGACACAGTGACAAGGTCAAGCGCCGCAGCTCCGTCATCTCCGGAGGCCGCCGGGCTGACCGCCGCGCGTCAGCGCCGGCCGGTCGCTCCCGCGCCGGCAACCCGCAGGGCCGCCGCCAGCCAGTGCAGATGCTCCGTGGAGTCCGGCGCGCGGCGGTGTCCGCGCACGCGCGCGACGAGCCGGAAGTATCTGTCCGCGTCCGCCTCGATTCCCGCCTCCAGGGAGGCGAGCGCAGCGGTCAGGGCCGTGGTGCCGAACATGTCGGCGACCAGTTGAGCCGCGACGGATCCGTCCGGCCGGGCGCCGGCCTGCCGGGCCTCGGCGACGGCTTCGACCACCTGCCTGGTCCACCAGATGTTCGACCCGGCCGGTTTGGCCCGGCCCGGTACGGGCGTGTTCAGTTCCAGGAAGACCCGCATCCGCGCGCGGAAGTCCGGGTCCTGGATCAGTTCGGCCAGTTCCACCCAGGCGTCCACCTGCTCGGGCGTGGGATCGTCGGGCAGCTCGATCCGCAGCTGGCGCACCTTTTCCCGCAGCGGCGGTTCGAGCCCGAGGCCGCCCATCACGTCCGCCTTGAAATCGTCGATGATCTGCACCCGTTCGGCGGCCGACAGCCGCGCCAATCGGTTCATCAGTGCTGTCTCCTCAGCCGTGGAACCACGTTTCGACACGGTCGACAACACCGCCCGGCTCACCTTGAGGGAACGGATCCGCGCGTCCAGCGCCGCCACGTGCGTCTCGGCGACGTCGGCCATCGTGGTCCGGCCGTCGAGCACCCGGCACACCTCGTCGAGCGCGAAACCGAGTTCCCGCAACGTGCGTACGAGCTCGGCACGGGCCACACCCGCCGCGTCGTAGAGCCGGTATCCGCCCACCGAGCGACCGGCCGGCGGGACAGCTCCCTCGTCCGACCAGAAGCGCAGGGTGCGCACGTCGATGCCGGTGCGGCGCGCCAGCCGGCCGATGGTGAGCAGGTCGATGTCGTCGTCCATGGCTGAATCCTCGACGTTCCAGCCACTGGAGAGTCAAGCCCGCCGCGGGGATGACCTCACCGCGACGGAGGGCTCAGGCCGCGGCAGGCGCGATGAGGATGTCGAGCGAGAGGGTGAGGTACCGGGCGGTCATGCCCTTGTCGGCGGTGATGCCGAATTCGTACCGGTCGATCCTCGTGGTGGCCTTGAACCTGATGCCCCCGGCCTCGGGCGCCGGCTTCTCCACGGCGAGTTCGACAGGTCGCGCCGCGGCCTTGACGGTCAGTTCACCGAGCACGACGTATCCGGCGCCCGCCTCGCGCACGGCGGTGGACACGAAGCTGATCCGAGGGTACGTCGCGACGTCGAGGTACTTGGACGAGCGCACGACCTTGTCACGGGTGTCGTTGCCGGTCGCGAAACTGCCGGCGTCGATGACGGCGGTCGCCGACGACTGCGTGGGGTCGGCGGCGACGTGCACCTGACCCGAGGAGAGGGAGAACGTTCCGCGCACCGCGCCCAGACCGAAGAAGTGGCGGGTGGCGAAGGTGACAGTGCTGCGTCCGGCGTCGATGGTGTAACCGCCCGGTGCGGGAAGGGCGACGCGGTCGTCTGCGGTATGTGTCACGGGAATCCTTCGAAGCAGGTCACACACGGGTCCGGACTGGCGGTTGCGTGTAGCTTTCCCCGGTCCCAGGAGGGAGCGCAACCCCTACCCCGCGGCGCCGCGTCCCGGGGCCCGCAGGTTCACCCCACCGGCACTGTCGAATGTGGAATTCTGGGACGCATGCTCAAACTCGGTGTCAGTCTGCCCCAGTTCCAGCACTTCACCCCGGGCAAGGACGTCGTCGCGGCGGCCCGGGCGATGGAGGAGATCGGCTTCGACAGCCTGTGGGTGTTCGAGCGGGTGCTCGTACCGGAAGATCAGAGCGGACCGCACGGGCTGTACGGGGTGCCCGGCCTGCCCTGGCCGGAACAGTACCGCGGTGTCGCCGACGCCCTGGTCACGCTCGCGACGGCCGCCGCGGTGACGTCGCGGATCGCGCTCGGCACCGGCGTGCTGGTGGTTCCGCTGCACCTGCCGATGCGGCTGGCCCGGGAACTGGCGACGCTCGACGCGGCAAGTGGCGGGCGGCTCATCGCCGGGCTCGGTTCGGGGTGGTCACCCGACGAGTTCGCCGCGGTGGGCGCGGTGCCGCTGACCGGGCGCGGGCGCGCCCTGGACGACTTCCTGGACATCGCGGCCGAGGTGTGGGGCCCGAACCCGGTCAGTTTCAAGACCCGCCGGTTCGAGGTGTCCGGTGCGGACATCGGGCCGAAGCCGGCGCACCGGATCCCGGTCCTGCTCGGCGCCGCCAGCGAGAAGGCGCTGGCCCGGGTGGTGCGCCGGGCCGACGGGTGGGTGGCCAGCGGTGTCACGCCGGAGCAGGTGAAGGCGACCCTGGGTGGGCTGCGGGCGGCGGCGGAAGCGGCCGGGCGCGACCCGCAGTCGATCAGTTGCACGGTGCAGATCGGGACGCTGGACCTGACCGAGTCGACGGCGTCGCCGCGGCCCGCGTACGCGGGCAATGTGGCCCAGCTGGCCGAGGACGTGGCCGCGCTGGCGGAGGCGGGGGCCGACCACGTGTATGTGACGCTGCCGGCAGCGGTGCGCACTGTCGGCGAACTGATCGACAAGGCGTCCGAACTGCATGATCGGGTACGCGCCTCCGGCGTCTGAGCGGTCCGCCGAGGTCAGCCGACCGGCAGGCACAGGTCGTCGACCTTGGCGGCGTTCCGGGCGGTGCGGCGGAACGAGTCACCGGCGTACGCGTAGGTGTAGGTCAACTTCAGGTCGGCACAGGCTTGAACGCCGCCCTCACTCACCCCGTACGCCTCAATGGTGATCGTTTCGCCGTCCACCGTCATCGACCGGTACCAGGGCAGGTCGGTGGGGCCGACATCCTTCAGCAGGGTGCCGATGCGCCGCGGTCTCCCGGTGCCCGCGGCGCCGTCGAAGACCTCGACGGTGCTCGGGATGTAGGAGGTGCTGGCCTCACAGGTGCGGGCGACAAGCGTGTCGGGTACGCCGTCGCCTGTCACGTCCTTCGTCATCTGCTCCTGGACCTGGGTCTTCTGGCCGGCGTTGGGGCAGGAGCTGAGGTCCTTGCCGCCGATCTTCCGGGGCGGTGCCGTCGTCGGTCGCGTCGGGGTCGGGACTGCGGTCGTGGTCTGCTCGGTCGGCGCGGTGGGAGTCGGCGCGATCGAGGGCGGCGCGGTTGAGGGCGGGGCGGTGACCGGCGCCGACGGCGGGCCGGGCTGCCCGGTCGCTTCGGGTGCCGGCGTCGACGGACCGGAACAGGCGGTGGCGAGCGCCGCGGTGGTGATCAGAACGGCCACGGACTTCTTGATCACGGCGCCCTCCGGAAGTCGGGTTCGACGGCGCCTCGGCCGGGCCGTCACGACACCAAAGGTACGAAACGGCCGCATCCCCCGTACACCCTCGTCGGACTGATCTTGTTGACGTGCCGGGTTACGGTCGTTTCATGGCTTCTGCTTCGTACCCCCGAGCCGTCGCGACGGCCGCGCTGCAGGCGGCGCTCAGCAGCACGTGGATCGTCGCCCGGGAACTCTCGCCCGCCAAGCGGCGGCTCGCCCGGGCCGGCACGGTCGCGGCGGTGCTGACCGCCGGGTACCTGACAGCGCCCTCCACGGAGGAGTCGGACGCCGAGGCCGAGGTCGACCTGGTCGTCGGCGCCAACCCGTTCCCGGCGGCCGAGGGCGCGGTGCGCGACGACGCGCCGCAGGTTCCGTTCGACAAGCGCAAGGCCCTGATCGGCGCCGGCGTGGTCGCCCTGTCGGTGGCCGCGATCGCCGGGCGCCGCCAGCTGGAGAAGCGGTGGCTGGCCCGGCTGACCCAGAACGGTCACCCGCACCCGACCCGGGCCCTGGCCGTGCGCATCGCCGGCCTCGAGTTCGCCGTTCAGCTGGCGTTACAGCTCGCCGACGTGCGCAAGGCCCGGGCCCAGCTCAGCGGGTCAACCAGCGGATCATCGCCGCGGCGGTGAGCACCCCGACGGCGGCCCGCGCGACGGTGCGTCCCGGCTGACCCCAATCGCCGCGACTCGCCGCCGGACCAGGCCGGCTGTCGAACAACCCGCCCGGCGTGTGCTCGGCGTGGTCCCCGGCGTGCAGGAAGTAGCGCCGCCCGCCCCGCGCCGCCAACCGGCCCACCGTGCCGGGGGCGAGCGCGTACAGCGCGGAAGCGGCGTTCAGCGCGCCCACCCGGGTGGCGCGGCACGGCCGGTCGGCGAGGCCGGCGATGACGGTGGCGACCCGTTCGGGAGCGACCACCGGTGGGACGGGGCGCAGCGTACGCCCCGTGTAGTTACCGGAATTGATCGGTGTCGGCGTGTCCACGAACGCCGGGTACACGCCGCAGACCGCGATCTTCGACCGGATCCCGAGTTCGGCGCGCAACGCGTCGGTGAAGCCGGCCAGCCCCGCTTTCGCCGCGGAATACCCGGTGGTCCAGGCCGTCGGGATGCGCCCGGCGATGGAGACCACGTTGATGAGTACGCCGGTGCCACCGTGCGCCTGGAAATGCGGAATGACAGCGTGGGCACCGTTCATCGCCCCGATCAGGTCGATTTCGATCAGCCGCCGGTCGGCGTCGGCGGGGATGTCCTCGAACGGCCCCCACAGGCTGGTGCCGGCATTGTTGACCCACACGTCGACGCGCCCGAACCGGTCCGCGGCCCGCGCCACGACCTCACGCATCCGCGCGGCGTCGGTGACATCACCCGGTACGGCGAGGACCGGCGACTCGCCGTACACCAGTGCCGTGTCGTCGCGGTCGCGTGCCACCCGCTCGCATTGGCGTGCCGCCTCGGCGAGGCGCTCGGCCCCGCGGGCCACCAGCACCACGTTGTCGCCGCGGCGGGCGAACTCGCGGGCGGTCGCCAGCCCGATGCCACAGGACGCGCCAGTGATCACGACGGTTCTGCCCATGTTCCCCTCCGCCTTCGTCAAATCCCTTTTGCCGGGGCCTCGTTGCCGGGACCCCTTTGCCGGGGCCTCGTTGCCGTGGCGTCGTTGCCGTGGCCCCTTTGCCGTGGCTCGATCTCTTCGCCGTGGTCAGATTCCGGACGGGGTGCCGGGGCTGTCGTCGGTGGAGCCTTGACCCAGATTGCTGCGGCGGCCCGCGACCGCGGGATCGGGTGACAGGTTCGGCTGGCCGCCCTGCTCACCGGCCTGCGGCCGGTGCTCCTGCGCCGGGTCGTAGGCCAGCTCGTCGTCATCCTTGCCGCCGGCCCGCGTGGCGTCCTGGGCGGTCGGGTCGGCACCGGCTTTGCGTTCACCGACGTCCCCGGTGCCGATGCCGGTGGGTTCGCTGCCCTCGAACATCGGGTTGCCGGCGGCCTCCTGGTCGCTCACAGCGTCACTCCCTCCCGGTCTCGCGGTCGTCGTCGCCGGCGTCGGCAGGCTCGCTGGCCGGCCGCCGGCTCGTCTCGACGTCCGTCGGGGTCACCGGGGTGCCGGTGGCGTCCTCGGCGGCGCCGTGCTCGATGGAGTCCTCGGGGCGGTTCGTGTTGTCGGTCATGCCCGGCGACTTCCCCGGGCACGGGCGGGCAAACGTGGGCGTCCGCCGGTTGGTCCCGCGGGGACAGGCGCGGGCGTCCGCAGTTTCCCGCGGGAGAGGCGCGGGCGTTCACAGGTCGGTCCGCAGGACAAGCGCGGCCGTCCGCCGCGGGACAGACGTGGGCGTTTGCCGGTTCGCCGCGCGGGGACAGAGAGGACATGGAGCCCATCGGAGACCCGGACGAAGAGGTCGGCGACTTCGCCGAGGAGCACGAACTGACCGAGGTGTCGGACGAGGAGAAGGACGGCGAACCGGAAAGTCCGGAGCGCTTCACCGGAGGCGCGGGCACCGACGGCCCGCCGTGACCACTGCCGTCTCGCACCGGCGCGGAGACCCGGCCGGAACAGTCCGGGTCTCCGCGATCGATCAACGCTACGGGGGGCCTGCGAGCCGCTACCGCGTATGCGGGCCGAGAGTCAGGCTGAGTCCGTTCCCGCTCAGGGCACCGCTCCGGACAAGGCGATCGATGAGCCGTTCGAGCCGGCGCGCGATGTCAGCCCCGCGCCGAGTCCACCCGTAAAGCTTGGCGACGTGAGCGCTCAGCTCGTCACGGGACACTCCCCCGGTATCCCGCACCAGGTTGGTGAGGGCCAGCACCAATTCGTCGTCGTGGACCTGCTCCACGGTGCGCTGACACTCGTCGACGGGACTGCGGACCTCGGTGATGGCGGTGCCGGGCAGGCGTACGAAATCGCCGTCGCGCTCGAGGCCGGCCTCGCGGATCGCGGCGTCGATGTTGTCCCGGATCCGTGCGCCGATCCGGCCGATGTCCCAGCTGTCGCGCAGCCGCTGATGAAGAACCGTGATGTGCACGGGCCCTTCGACCGCGGCGATCTCCGCGACTCCGCCCTTCATGGAGTGCGAATTTCCGCGCTCACCCGGGTCCACCCAGTACGGCAGGCGGTCGACGGCCGCGATCCGGTAGGGCGTCACCCATTCCGGCCGCAGATCGACGGCCGCGGTCTCGGTGCTGACGGCGGGCCGCTCGATGATGTCGTCGACGCTGGAGAGCAGGCCGCGGATCGGAGCCGCGACCGCTTCCTCGATCGCGGCACGGAGGCGCTGTTCCTCGCCGAGCCGGTTGCGATACCACGCGGTACCCCAGATCCGGTGCAGGCGCCATCCCAGGCCACGCAGCACCTGGTCGCGCAACCGGTCGCGGTCTCGGGCGACTCGGGACGAGTGGTACTGGAAGCCGTCGCACTCGACGCCCAGCACGTAGACCCCGGGACGATCCGGGTGGCGTACGCCCATGTCGATCCGGTAGCCGGCGGCACCGACCTGCGGTGTCAGCTCGTACCCCCAGGAGCGAATCACCGAGATCACTGATTCCTCGAACGGCGACTCGGCGTCACCACCGGTGCTGGTGTCCAGGGCCAGGGCCGCGATGCCGCGCTCGGCATAGTCCAGGTACCGGCGCAAGTGGCGCAAACCCTCGCTGCCGGCCGACGCGGTGATGTCGGAGGCGCGGACACTGGTGACCACCTCGTTGCGGAACCGCGCCCGAGTGATCGCCACGTTGAGCCGGCGCCAGCCGCCGGCCCGGTTCAGTGGGCCGAAGTTCATCGTCGTCTTGCCGGTCTCATCAGGGCCGTACCCGATCGAGAAGATCATGACGTCGCGTTCGTCGCCCTGGACCGACTCCAGGTTCTTGACGAAGAAGCCGCCGAGCCGGTCATCGGTGAAGTACTCGTCCAGGTCCGGCCGTTCCAGGCGAGCCTGTTCCACCGCGTACTCGATGGCCGCGGCCTGTGACTCGGAGAAGCTGACCACGCCGAGGCTGAGGTGCGGCCGGGTGGTGAAGTGGTGGATGACCCGCTCGGCCACCTTGGCGGCCTCCACCGGATTGTCCCGCGACGAGCCACGCCGATAGACGCCGTTGACGGGCACCAGCGCCACGCCCACGTCGGGCCCGACGTCCTCGGCGCCCGGGAACGTGATGAGCCGCCCCTTGTAGAACGAGGTGTTGGAGAAGGCGATGAGCGCCTCGTGCCGGGATCGGTAGTGCCAGCGCAACGTTAGCGCCCGGAACGCCGCGGAACCCTTCATCAGGTCGAGGACCGACTCGAAGTCGACGCCGTCCTCGGCCTCCTCGTCCCATTCGTCACCGTCGTCGGCGACGCCGGCGGTGAAGAAGCTGGTCGGCGGCAGCTGCTTCTGGTCGCCGGCGGTGATCAGAGCGTCGCCGCGGTAGATGCAGTTGATGGCATCGGCCGGAGCGACCTGACTCGCCTCGTCGAAGATGACGACGTCGAACCGCATGTCCGACGGCAGGTACTGACTGACCGCCAGGGGCGACATCATGAAGCACGGCTTGATGGCTTGAGTGACGTTGCGAGTGCGTTCCAGCAACAGCCGTACCGGCATGTGCTTCTTCTTCTTGCCTGCCTCCCGCCGGATGATGCCCGACTCACCCAGATGGGTACGCGGCCGCCGTTGATTGCAAGCGGTGATGATCCGCGAGGTCGCGGCGGCGATGAGCCCGCGGTCCAGGGTGCGGTACTCCGCCACGAGCGAGTCGCGGTCCTCGGCGCGAACGACACGGAGGGCGGCGTCGCGCTGGAGGTGGTGGTCGGCCCACTCCTGCAACAGGGCACGGGTGAGGACCTCCGGCACCTGCGCCGCGCCGACACGTTCGGTGATACAGAAGTCGATGGCGGTCTCGAGGCCGACGGCGACAAGATCGGCACGGGCGCTCTGGTACGCGAACCATTCCTGTTGCCCCGCGCTGTCGTCGCGCAGCGCTGCGATGAGGTCGGCGGCTTCCTCGAAGTCGTCGAGCTCGGTGCTGAGCTCAGCCTGCCGGTCCGGCCCGAAGGCGGCGAGCAGACGGGATCGGGCCTCGGCCCATCGGCGAGCGACTTCGTCCAGTTGCGGTGTCGGCACGACGTGGTCCAGCGCCACCGACTGGGCCGGGGTCAACGGCTGGTCGGCGCCTTCCGCGAAGGTACGCGTTGTCGCCGCCCAGGCCAGTGCCTCCTGAACTGCGGGGATGTCGGTCCACTCACCCCGATAGAGGGCTCCCAGCACTGCGGAGTCGCGCTCCTCGTGCTTGGCGAGCAGGTCGTAGACGGCGTCGACGGCGGCCCGGAGTTCGACCAGGTGACGAGCCTCGGTAACGGTCAATTCCCGGCTGACCGCCCGGCTGACCGTGGCGGCCAGGGTCGCGGCCTGTCGCAGTGGATCCAGGTGGTGGTGCAGCCATCCGGCCGCCTCGGTGATCGGGAGCAAGGCGATCTCCGGCCGCGCCGCGGGCAGCGGCTCCGGCGCCAGGCGGGACCGCCACTCCCGCAGCCGTGTCCGGGTGTCATCGACAACGCCGAGGACGGCCTCATGGGGCGTCGCGTCCTGAGCGATGTGGTCGGCGAGTTTCCCCAACTCCGTGGTCCGAGCATGCTCGAGCGCGGTGGCGGCAGTGGCGAGTGCGCGGGACAACCGGTCGAAATCGGTGGCGCGGCCGTCATAGTAGGTGCCGAGCGTCGCCGCGTACCTCTTCTCTGCCTCGGTGAAGGCGGCAGCCGCGCGCTTCCAGGCGATGCCCTGGGGAAGGTGCCCGCGCGCCTGCTGCTTGTCGATCCCCTCCCGGGTGAACGACGCCAGCTCCCGCTTGTCGGCGCGGTAGGCGCCGGTGAGCTTCTTCAGTCCCCGGTGCTCGTGGGTGAAGCGATGAGTCAGGTTCTCGACGTCGGCGACGAGCAGGCCATCGGTGTAGTGGGTCACGGCCGTGTCCTCGGCCTCCCGGAGGGCGGCGATCGCCTGACGCAGGGCCTGTGCGGCCTCGGACGCGGCGGTGTGCCCCGCCGCCGACAGCCAGGCGCGCTCGGGACGGTCCTCGGCCCGGGCGAGAAGCGCGACGTCGAGGGTCGCCTCGGCGTCCTCGAACGACACGACCGGCGGCAGCCCCAGCATGGCGGCCACGCCACTGAGCGAACGACCGGCTGCCCTCAGCATCTCGGCGTCGAGGTGGAAGGTGTCGGCGAGAACAGTCGCCTGCCGCGCGGTCAGAGAATCGATGCTCAGCGGGGCGACGGTGAGCGTCGCCAGCTCGGAGGTGTCCACGTCGGGCACGTCGGCGGCGGCAGGGATCTGGGACCAGGGCACCCCTGCGGCGTCGCTTGCGGTGGTCTGCCGCTCAGCGAGCGTCCGCAGGTTCGCGGCGAGACGGTCGGCGGTCTTCATCGTCTTGGCGAGCCGGGTGGCGGTCAGCCAGTGCTGCGGCACGTCCGCCGGGCGCGCACCGTGGTGGGCGACGATGCGGACCAGCTCGCTCACCTGGGACAGCCGGCCCACGTCGAACGCCGTCGCCAGGGGTGCGTGGACGTCGGTGATCCCGGCGAGTGTGTCGAGCGCCGACTGGGCGGCGTAGAGACGGGAGTCCAGTGACCCGCGATGGGTGACGCCGCGCCAGACGAACGATCGGCCCTGGGCTGCGGGACGCCAGGCGCGGGACAAGGCCGCGGCAGTGGCGCGTACGGTCCCGAACGTCTCGACGGTCAGATCGACCGGGGCGATGCCACTGCTGGGCGCGGCGGGCACGTGCTGCAGGCCGGCGATCATGCCGAGAACATCGTGGAGTGAGTGGTTGAGCGGCGCCCGCGGCAGGTTCATGGCCTCGGCGTACGCGTTGAGTTCC
Source organism: Actinoplanes sp. DH11 (assembly GCF_020873875.1). GTDB lineage: Bacteria > Actinomycetota > Actinomycetes > Mycobacteriales > Micromonosporaceae > Actinoplanes. Next base: position 72,904 of record NZ_JAHWGU010000009.1, on the reverse strand, counting down.
TCCCGCCTGCGCCGGGCCCGGTCGATGTCGATGTCGCTCATCCCGGCCGGCGCGACCGGCACGGTTTCCAGACCCTGACCGAGAGCGGCCGCGACCTCTTTGCGGGTCGCCTTGTGTGAGTGCAGTTCCAGCAGGTAGGCGCTGAGTCCCACGTCGTGAAGCCGGTTCCGGACCACTTCGAGTGCTGCCGCCTTCTCGGAGACGAAGAGCACCCGCTTACCGGCGTGCAGCAGCGCGCCGATCATGTTGGCGATGGTCTGCGACTTGCCGGTACCGGGCGGCCCGTCCATGACGAAGGACCGTCCGGTGAGGGCGGCGGCGACGCTGGCCCGCTGGGAGGAGTCGGCGTCGAGGACCAGCGGAATCCGCTCGGCGGGCATCTCCTCGTCGACGCGGTCCTCGGTGAGCTCGTCGAACAGGAAGCCGCTGTCGCCGTTTCCCCGTCCCCCACCGACCAGGCCACGGACGATCGGGCTGCCGGCGACCGCACTCTCGTTGTCGAGCAGATCCCGGTACATCGCCTCCTTGGCGAAGGAGAAGTAGGAGAGTGTGACCTCGTCGTTGACCCGCCAGGCGCGGTGCTCGGCGACGGCCGCCCGCACCGCGGACAGATAGTCGGCGTAGTCGAAATCCTCCAGATCGTCGACCGGCGGCAGGCCGACGTCGAGCTGGGTGAGCTTCAGCAACAGCGCGGGGTTGACGACCGGGTCCTCGTCGGCGCGTTGCAGCAGAGGCAGCTGCTTCGGTGCGGTCGCCACGAGCCGGACCGGGACGAGCAGCAGCGGGCTGGTGTACTGCTTCTTGTCGGCATCGGTCCAGGTCAGCGATCCGAACGCCAGATAGAGGATCCACAGGCCACGGTCCAGGAACTCCTGGTTCGACCGGCGCAGGAGATTGCGCAGCGCGCCGCTGAGGTCGGCGATCGGTTTGTCGGTCTGGAGCACTTCGACCGGCCGCGCCCTGCTGGGACGCCCGGTGAGCACGGCGGGCTCACCGGGCTCGTCGTCGTCCGCCGCGGGCCGGAATCGGAAGTAGCGGTCGGCGCCCAGCCCGGCAAGGATCTCGGCCGCCGCGGGGGCGAGCAGCCGGACCGCGCCCGATTTGCTCAGCCGGAAGTTGAGCAGGCGGTTCGTACCGGAGAGATTGATCAGGCTGTCCCGCCATTGATGAATGGTGGCCTGCAGTAGCCGATCCTGCGCCGCGGAATTCTCGGTCGTGCCGGCCATCCAGCGTCTCCATCCTTACTATGTGTCTCAGGTGGTGGTCGTCATGACCGGTGGCGATTACCGGACGACTCACCGCCATTTCGCGGAGGTGCGCTGTGATGCGACGTTCGCTCGGCATGACGGTGCGTCCATGTAGATCCGCTCGAATTTAGATGCGGTGGCGGAATCGCACAGTCGGCCGTCCGGACGATCCTCAGAAGAGAGGCGAGCCAAGAATCGCAGTCCAGACAGGACACTCACTGACGACGACGCTTCGGGCAGTTCCCGCCGCGACTTCCAACTTCCTCCGATCGGCCAGATTCACATATCCGAAAGTCTGAAAAATAGGCCGATCAAGTTTCCGGAAACACTCACCGATAGTGCGTGCGCATTCATCCAAGCGGGGCGATCAGTATACGATCAGCCGCGCGGTTCAGCGGTTCGATAGAGCGGGGACGACCATGGAAGACGTCCGTTCCGGAGCAAAGCTCGATGTGGCGCCGGGGTCAGTCGTCGTCATCCGTGACGAGGAATGGCTGGTCGATGCGGTCGAGGAAACCGCGGACGGGCCGCTGGTCCGTGTTCGCGGACTGAGTGAATTGGTCCGTGACACCACTGCCAGCTTCTTCGACAGCCTCGACGACATCGAGCCACTGGATCCGGCGTCCGCCGACGTGGTCGCCGACGACAGCCCGCAATACCGCAAGGCCCGGCTCTGGCTGGAGTCCACTTTCCGCAAGACAGCCGTACCCCTCGGTGACCGCTCCCTGGCCGTCTCCACGCAGGCGTTGGCCATGCCGCTGAGCTATCAGCAGACCGCCGTGCGCAAGGCGCTCGACCCGGACAATCTCCGGCCGCGCATCCTGCTGGCCGATGCCGTGGGTCTGGGCAAGACGCTCGAGATCGGCATGATCCTGTCGGAACTCGTGCGGCGCGGTCGCGGTGACCGTATCCTCATCGTCACTCCACGCCACGTGCTGGAACAGATGCAGCAGGAGTTGTGGTCGAGGTTCGCCCTGCCTTTCGTCCGGCTCGACTCGGCCGGCATCCAGCGCGTACGCCAAAAGCTTCCGGCCAACCGCAATCCTTTCACCTACTTCCGCAGGGCGATCATTTCGATCGACACGCTGAAGTCGGAGCGCTACGTCGCCAGCCTGCGCAAGCAGCGGTGGGATGCCGTTGTCATCGACGAGTCGCACAATCTGGCCAACGCGTCGACGCAGAACAACAAGCTGGCGCGTCTTCTCTCGCGCAACACCGAGGCCTTGATCCTGGCGTCGGCGACGCCACACAACGGCCGCGCCGACTCCTTCGCGGAACTGGTTCGGCTGCTGGACCCGTCCGCCATTCCGCCGAGCGGCGATCTCGTGCCCGCGGAAGTCGAGCGCCTGGTCATCCGGCGGCACCGGCACAGCCCTGAGGTCGCCGGCGCGGTCGGCGCCGACTGGGCCGAGCGGCTGGAACCGGAGAACATCCTGATTCCGGCGACACCTGCCGAGAACGCGGTCGCGCACGAACTCGACAGCGTGTGGCTGTGGCCGGAAGGCCACCGCACGCCGTACTCCGGACAGAACGCGTCGCTGTTCCCCTGGACGTTGGCGAAGGCATTCCTGTCATCACCGGCCGCACTCGCCGAGACGATCCGGCAGCGCATCGACCGCCTGGGTAAGGACGCGGCCGGGGAAACCGAGCGTGCCGCACTCGAACGCCTGGCAGCGCTGAACGAGGAAGTGGGTGCCCAGGGCTCCGCGAAATTCGCTCGCCTGCTCGAACAGCTGAAAACCATGGGTGTGGCAGCCGGCTCCCCCAAGCGGGTGGTCGTCTTCGCCGAGCGGGTCGCCACTCTCACCGCCCTGCACAAGCAGCTCCCCAAGGCGCTCGGTATGCCGCCCGGGGCCGTGGAGATGCTGCACGGCGGCCTTCCCGACGACGAACAACAACGCATCGTGGACGCGTTCAAGCAGGAGCAGACCCCGGTACGCGTCCTCGTCACCGGTGACGTCGCCTCGGAAGGCGTCAACCTGCACGCCCAGTGCCATGAGCTGATCCACTTCGACATTCCGTGGAGCCTGATCCGGATCGAGCAGCGCAACGGCCGCATCGACCGGTACGGGCAGAAGTTCCCGCCGCGCATCACCGCGCTCCTTCTGGAGCCCACGAGTGAGAACTTCGCCGGCGACATCCGGGTCCTGGCGAAGCTGGTCGAGAAGGAGAACGAGGCACACCGGGCGCTCGGCGACGTCGCCTCCCTGATGGGCAAGTACGACGTCAAGGGCGAGGAGGAAGCCATCCGGGCCGTGCTTGCCGGACAACGGAAGCTCGACGAGGTCGTCCGGGCACCGGACGACGTACTGGACGGTGACGACCTCACTGCGATGTTCCTCAGCTACGAAGGCGGCGAGGACAGCGAGGACGAACCAGCGGCGCCGGAGACGGAAACGGCCGGCTCAGGGCTCTACCCGGACGACATCTCCTACCTCGACGAGGCACTGCACGCGGCGTTCATCGATCCGACGAAGCCGCTGAGCAACAACGGTGTCTCCTGGCGCCGGAACGCCGCTTTCGGCACCGCCGAGCTGACACCGCCACCCGACCTCGCGCAACGACTCGACGTGCTGCCGCAGAGCTATCTCGCCGACCGGCGGGTCATCGAGAAGCTGGTGCTGGCGACCACGTTCGCGCGAGGCCAGGATCGGCTGAGCGAGGCGCTGCGCGACGACAACGGGTCGAGCTGGCCGGACGCACATTTCTTGAGCCCGCTGCACCCGGTGCTCGACTGGGCGTCCGACCGCGCGCTGGCCGGACTCGGCCGCAACCAGGTGTTCGCCGTTCGCGGCGACATGGAGGACCTGACGGTCCTGCTGCTGGGCACCCTCACCAACCGGCGCGGCCAGGTGGTCTCGGCGACCTGGCTGACCGCGGCCTTCCCGATGCCGGACGACTTGTCGTTCGCGCTGATGGAGGTGCATCAGTCAGCGGCTGCGGCACTCGCTCACCTCGGCTGGAACACCACTCGGGCGAATCCCGGTCCAGTGCCCCACGCCGCAACGCTGCGTGCCTTCATCGAGCCGGCGGTGGAACGGTCACGCGCACAGATGAGAGGCGTGTTCACCGCCGCGGAGAAGGACGTCGCAGAGCGGATCGAGCAGTGGTCGGGACGGCTGAGCGCATGGCAGCAGGCCGCCGACAAACAGGCCCAGCGCCCGGACCTCAAACAACGCCGGGTCAGCATCGAGCAGGAACAGAAGCTGGTCGCCGAGATGAATCCTGACCGGCAGCTGGTGCGCCCGCTGCTGGTCGTCACGCCGACCACGGGGGTGCAGGCATGAGTGTTTCCGACGCGATCCTGGTCGGTGAGGGCTGGATCTCCGAGCATTACTTCACGACCGACGTCACCAAGGAGTCGTTTCAGGCGCGCGTGCTCGCACGCCGTAAGGAGTGGGACGCGGAGGCGGCCGAGAAGCGCCCGACGCCGCGCAGCCGGTTCACCGAGGCTCGCCAGGAACTGGAAGCCGATCTGGCGAAACTGACCGAGCTGGCCGAGACGGAGGCCGGCGTCGGCGCGACCGACACGCGCACGATGGCCGACGCCGTCGCATCGATCTACGAACGCATCATCGACATATTGGAACTCCGGGGTCACGGCCTGTCCGTCCGGACACCGAAGCCTGACGGACAGGTGCCGGACGAACAGAACCCGGACAGTCAGGGACCGGTGCTGCGCATCTCCGCGCCTGGCATCACCGATCGTTCGCCTCTGGTCGTCGTCCTCGCCCAGCCGGTCAGCGGGGTCGAAGACGTCATCGCGAAGGACGCCCCGACTTTGGCCCGGCCGGTGCGCCTCCACGAGGACGGCGACGAGCTGACCTCGGCTGCCCGGCTCGTCTCCGCCCTGTTCGTCGACGACGACGCACCCGACCTGGTGCTCATCCTGGCCGGCCGCTGGGTTGTTCTGACCGAGGCCTCGCGCTGGGCCGAAGGCCGCTACCTGGCCATCGATCTGCAGCTCATCTGCGAGCGCAACGACACCAAGCGCGGCGGGGAGATCGACCGGGCCCTCACCTGCCTCAGCGCCGCCTCGGTCGCCCCGGACGCCGACGGCAACCTGTGGTGGAGCGGCGTCCTCGAAGAATCGATCAAGCACACGGTCGGCGTCTCCAAGGACCTGCGCGACGGCGTACGCCTCTCCATCGAGATCATCGCCAATGAGGTCGTCGCCCGGCGCCGGGCGAAAGGCCTGGAGCCGCTGCCCGGCTCCGAGGCGCAGCCGCTGGCCAAGCAGTCCCTGCGCTTCCTCTACCGCATCCTCTTCCTCCTGTACGCCGAAGCGTCCCCCGAGCTGAGCGTCCTGCCCATCGGGGAACCCGCCTACGACCAGGGTTACAGCCTCGACCGCTTGCGCGAACTCGTCCAGGTGCAGCTCGCCACCCCGCGTGCCCGCGGCGGCACCCACCTCTACGAGTCCCTCAGCACCCTGTTCCGCCTGGTCGACGAGGGGCACCTGCCGACCGGGATCGGCGAGGAGGAGAGCGTCGCGGCGGAGGGTCTGCGGTTCAACCCGCTGCGCGCCGACCTCTTCGAACCGAGCGCCACCACGCACATCGACGAGGTCGGGCTCGGCAACGCCGCGCTGCAGGAGGTGCTCACGCACCTGCTGCTCAGCAAGGAGAAGAGGGGCAAGGACAGAGGCTTCATCTCGTACGCGGAACTGGGCATCAACCAGCTCGGCGCGGTCTACGAGGGGCTGATGTCGTACACCGGCTTCTTCGCCGAGACCGACCTGTACGAGGTGGCCAAGGGCGGCGACGGGAGCAAGGGCTCCTGGGTCGTCCCGGTCGACCGCGCCGATGGCATCGACGAGAACGACTTCGTGCGGCTGCCCGACAAGGTGACCGGCGAGATGCGCCCGGTCCTGCACGAGCAGGGCTCGTTCGTGTTCCGGCTGGCCGGTCGCGAACGCCAGCAGTCGGCGTCCTACTACACCCCCGAGGTACTGACCAAGTTCACCGTCGGCCAGGCCCTCGAGGAGCTACTCACCGAGGACACCCGCGCCGAAGAGATCCTCGAGATGACGATCTGCGAGCCGGCGCTGGGTTCCGGTGCGTTCGCCATCGAAGCGGTCCGCCAGCTCGCCGAGCAGTACCTGAAGCGCCGCCAGAAGGAGCTGGAGCACGAGGGCAAGCGCATCGACCCCGACGACTACCCGCGCGAGCTGCAGAAAGTCAAGGCGTACCTCGCGCTGCACAACGTCTACGGCGTAGACCTGAACGCCACTGCCGTCGAACTCGCCGAGATCTCCCTCTGGCTCGACACCATGGTCGAGGGTTTGTCCGCCCCGTGGTTCGGCCTGCACCTGCGCCGCGGCAACTCCCTGATCGGCGCCCGCCGCGCCGTCTACCGTCGCAGCCAGGTAGCCGACAAGTCGTGGTTCGGCGCTGTACCCACCGAGGTCCCGCTGACCTCCCTGGTCGAGGACATGAAGGCAGACCGGGTAGCCACCGACGGCATCCATCACTTCCTGCTCCCGGCCGACGGCTGGGGCTCCGCCGCCGACGCCAAGGAAGCCGCCGCCCTCGCCCCCGAGGCGGCGAAGAAGCTCAAGGCCTGGCGAAGCTCCACCAGAACCAAACCCACCAAGCAAACCATTGAGGCGTACGCCGAACTGGCGCACCGCGTCGAGTCGGTGTGGCAGATCGCCTTCCGCCGCCTGGACATCGCCGAGAAGCAGGTCCGCCGGCAGATTCCCCTGTGGGAGGCGGGCGAGCTACCGGTGGGCGGAAAGGTCACGCGCGAACAGATCGAGGAGGCGCTGGCCGACGAGGAAGGCGCCTACCGCCGCCTGCGCCGCGCGATGGACGCCTGGACGGCGTTGTGGTTCTGGCCGCTCACCGACGCGTCCGCCACCGTCGACGGCGAGGTGATAGCCCCACCGACGACCGCACAGTGGATCGCAGGCCTGCAGGCACTGCTCGGCCGCAATCCCGACGTGCGCAAACGTACGGCGCCGGGACAGACGCTCATCTCCGCCATGGAGTGGGAAGAACTCGGCAACGCCGAAAAGATGGAGATCGGCTTCGCCGGCGCCAAGGAGATCAGAACGGTTCTCCGCGAGCACCCGTGGCTCGTCGTCTGCGAACGCATCGCCCAACGCCAGGGCTTCTTCCACTGGAACCTTGACTTCGCCACCGTCTTCGCCCGCGGCGGCTTCGACCTCCAGGTCGGTAACCCACCCTGGGTCCGCCCGGACTGGAAGCCGTCGGAAACCCTCGGCGAGTTCGACCCGCGATGGATGCTGGCGAGACCGGGCAAGGAGAACGCCGCCTTCCGCGACTTCGACGCGCTCGACGTCGCCGAGCAGGACCAGTACATCTCCGAGTTCGGGGAGATCGTGGCGCTCCGGGCCACCCTGACCTCGTCAGCCTTGTACCCTCACCTGCGCGCACTGCGCCCCGACCTGTACCGGTGCTTCATGGAACAGGTGTGGCGCCACATGAACAGCGGCGGGCGAGCCGGCCTGATCCATCCCGAGACCCACTTCACCGACGAGAAGGCGGGCGACCTGCGAGCCGCCACCTACGACCGCCTGAGGCGCCACTGGCAGTTCCGCAACGAACTGAACCTCTTCGAGGTCCATCACCACGTGAGCTTCGGTGTGCACATCTACGCCCCGCCCACCGGCACGGTCGGCTTCATCCAGGGAGCAGCGCTGTACAGCCCGGTGACCGTCGACCGTTCGTTCCATCACGACGGTTCCGGTCCCGAGCCGGGGCTCAAGGACGACCAGGATCGCTGGGACGTCACCCCTCACCGCCGACGGATCATCAACGTCGACGCGCACATGCTCGACACCTGGAGCGAGCTGCTGGAGTCCGACGGCGAAGGCAGCGGGGCGCCGCGAATGATCTACACGGTCAACGAGTCCTCCGCCCTGGTACTGGAGAAGATCACCCGGCTTCCGCGGATCGGCGACCTCGGCCCGAGTCACTCGCTGGGATGGGACGAGACGGCGGACGCCAAGCGCGGGCGAATCCTCAAGGGCTGGCACCAGCCCGCGTCCTGGCCCAGCGTGGTCCTGCAGGGACCACACTTCTGGGTGCACTCGCCGTTGGCGAAGGTTCCCAACCAGACGATGCTCGGCAGCCACGACTGGTCGCCGCTCCCGCTGGAGTCGCTGCCGGCTGGATTTGTCCCGGCGTCACGGTTCGCGCTCGGCGCCGGGCGGGGATCCACCCTCCAGGCCGCCTATCCCCAGTGGACCGTCGCGGGTTCGACCGTGTCGGCCGCTGACTTCTACCGGGTGGCCTGGCGGAGCATGGCCGACCCGGGGAACGAGAGAACACTTATCCCTTGCATCATCCCGCCGGGACCCACGCACCTGACGCAGAGTGTCTATGCCGCCGGTTTCCCGGACGGTGACGCCCGGAACCTGATCGACGTGGCCGGCTGGATGGGCAGCCTGCTGGCCGACTCGTTCGTTCGCGCCGCCCCGAAGTCGAGCATTCCGCGCAGTATCGTCAACCGGATACCCTGCGTGACCGACAGCCCGCTCACCGCGGAGATCCGGCTCAGGGTGATGCGGCTGAACTGCGTCACGAACGCCTACGCGGAGTTGTGGCAGTCGGCCTTCGACGACTCGCTGCTCGGATGCTCCTGGGCCGGCGGGTTCGACCATCCGTCACGCACGCCTCTGGCCGCCGTGACCCGGCAGTGGTCGGCGGACGTGCCGCTGCGGGTCGCGGCCGATCGGCGGCAGGCCGCACTCGAGATCGACGTGCTGACGGCCATCCTGGCGGACATCACCGTGGACGAGTTGTGCGCGCTGTACCGGACCCAGTTCTCGGTCCTGGCCAAATACGACCGCCGGGTCACCCGTTTCGACCAGAACGGCAGGATCGTTCCGCAGAGCATCCTGTCGACATGGCGAAAGAAGGGGGGCCGCATCACCGTCGAGGAACAGACCGTGGCGGACTCCGCAACGACCTACGAGTTGCCGTTCGTCACTTTGGATCGGGAGGCGGACATGCGGCAGGCGTATGCGCTCTTCGAGCAGCGGCTGCGGGAGCGTTCGTGACGGAGCTGCTGCCTACTGTTCAGGCGGGGAACGTCCGGCAGAGTCTGACCGCCTACCTGACGACGACGTTCGCGCTCACCGACACCGACGCCCGCGACGCGCTCGACCAGTTCCTGTCCGACCCGGTGACCGGGATGTTCAAGGGCCCGTATGTTCGGCTCCGGCTGCCGTTCCGGCCGGCGGCGGACGGCTGGCGCGAGCACCTGGGCTGGTACGCGGGTTTTCCGCCGTACGGCCATCAGGCCGCGGCTTTCGCGAGGCTGTCGTCGATGGGCGGGCGGCGCCCGCAGCCGACGCTTGTCACCACCGGGACCGGGTCGGGTAAGACGGAGGCATTCCTCTACCCGATCCTGGATCACGTGCGCCGGGCGCGGCTGGAAGGTGTCACCGGCACCAAGGCGCTGATCCTGTACCCGATGAACGCGCTCGCCAACGACCAGGCGAAACGTCTCGCTGACATGCTGACCAGCCATCCGGAGCTGGCGTCGATCACGGCGGCGATCTACACGGGTGAGAAGGGCGCGCCGCGGACCATGGTCAGCAAGGATGGGCTGATCACCGACCGGGGCGTGATCCGGGACTCGGCACCGGACATCCTGCTCACCAACTACAAAATGCTCGACCAGCTGCTGCTGCGCAACCAGGACCAGAATCTCTGGCAGAGGTCGGCGACCAGCCTGCGGTACCTCGTCCTGGACGAATTCCACACCTACGACGGCGCGCAAGGCACCGACGTTGCCATGCTGCTGCGCCGGCTCGGGCTGACACTCAAGAGTCACTGGCGTGCGGACGACCCGATTCTGACCGGCGAGGACCGGGGCCGGCCGCTGGGCCGGATCACGCCGATCGCCACCTCGGCCACCCTCGGTGACAGGGGTGACCCCGCCGTGATGCTGGAGTTCGCGGAGACCGTCTTCGGCGAGTCGTTCCCGGCGGACGCGGTGGTCACCGAGTCGCGGCAGGACCTCGAGGAGTGGGTGGGCGACGCGGATGCCCTGGTGGGGGCCGCCGGATTCACGCTTCCCGACGATTTCCACGTGGCCGATGTCTGTGAGCGGGTTCGGGCGCTGGGCTCCGACCCGGACGGGGCACGCCTGGCCCGTACCGTGATGGATTGGCTCTGGGCCGGCGCGGAAAGCGCCGTCGACGAAGCCGGCCCGGAACTGTTGCTGGCGCTGACGAAGGCTCACCCGCTGGTGCAGGAACTCGCCTTCGAGACACGGGACGCCGTCAGCATCGACGATCTGGTTCGCCGGATCGTGGGGCGGGACAGCAGGCGCACCACGTCGAGCGTCGCCGCCGGCGGTGTCGACGACGAATGGCGGCAGGCCATCTCGGCGATCGTCGCGATGCTCGGGCATGTGCGGGCGGTCGCCGGGCGTGACGCGCTTTCGGTGGACGTGCACATGTGGGTTCGCGAACTGACTCGCATCGATCGTGCCGCCGACACGACCGCCAGGTTCCGGTGGGGTGACGACGGCCCGCCCGTGGGCGGCGGCGACAGTGAGGACCTGAGGCCGTCGTTCCCGGCGATCTACTGCCGGCACTGCGGCCGCTCCGGCTGGGGTGTGGCTCTCGCGCCGGTCGGCTCCAGCCTTTCCGTGAACGACGAGACGATCCGCCGCAACCACGCCTCCCGCGAGGGTCGCTTCCGGGCGCTGCTGTACGCGCCGGCCGAAGCCGACGCGGTCTACCACGGTGACGAACGGACGGAGGGTCTGGCCTGGTTCTCGGTCCGGGGGCGGGAGCTGCTCAACGGGCCTCCGCCGGACGACGACCCGGACCTGCGGGACGGCTGGATCCTGCCGGTGCTGACCACGTCCGGTCGCGATGCCGACGAGGCGGCACGGGACGACACCTGTCCCTCGTGCGCACAGGCGGACGGCATCCGATTCCTGGGCAGCGCTATCGCGACCCTGCTGTCGGTGTCGCTGTCCACGCTGTTCGGATCGGCCGCGCTGGACGTACGGGAGAAGAAGGCCCTGGTCTTCACCGACTCCGTGCAGGACGCCGCGCATCGGGCGGGTTTTGTGCAGGCCCGCTCACACACGCTGACGTTGCGCGCGGCGCTGAACACGGCTGTCGCACCCGGACCGATCACGCTGGACCGGCTGGTCGACGAGGCGATCCGGCAGACCGGCACCGACCCCTTCCAGCGGTACATGCTTCTCGCACCCGACTGCGCCGACCGGGAGTCGTTCAGCGCCTTCTGGAAGTCTCCGACGCTGCGCGGGGAGATCCCGGTCATGTCACGGGTGCACAAGCGCCTGGCTCTCGATGTGGCCCTGGAGTTCGGCCTCAACTCGCGTATCGGCCGCACGCTCGAACTGACCGGTGCGGTGGCGGCCGGGGTCGAAGCCGGTTCACCGGCACGCATGGCCGGTGCGGCACGCACCGTGCTCCGCGGGTTCGGCGTGCAGAACACGCTGGGCTCCGACAACACGGAGCCGGACGACGAATCGCTGGTGCAGTGGGTCCGTGGCGTGCTTGACCGGATGCGGGCGCAAGGCGCCATCGATCACCCGTGGTTCGTCACCTATCGGCAGGAGGACGGGAACCGCTGGTCGATCTGGGGCGGCCGCCCGCGGGCGGACGGCATGCCGGCATTCCCTCGTGGGCGTCCGGCGCCCGGTTACCCGCGCGTCGGCGGATCAGCCAACCCGGTACGGGACAGCAGCCTGGATGCCATCACATCCGCTCAGTCCTGGTACGCCCAGTGGACCTCGCGGGTGCTTCCGGTCAGTCCGGCGGATGGTGGCCGGCTCGCCCGGCTGTTGCTCGACCGGCTGGTGAAGGACGGGGTGATGACCGCCACCACCAGCCAGAGCGGGGCGACCGTGTTCGCCATCCCGCCGTCGGGGATCGTCGTCTCGCCGACCCGGATCGAGGATCTTCAGGCCGGCCGGCATCTGCTGACCTGCAACACCTGCCGGTCGTTGACCCCGGGCTCGGTGACCGTCGTCGATCAGCTCGAAGGCGCCCCCTGCATGCTGGTGCGCTGCGGTGGGCGGCTGGTGCGTGAACCGCTGGCCGACAACTTCTACCGGCGGCTCTACTCGTCGGCGGAGGCGCGGCGGATCGTCGCTCGCGAGCACACCAGCCTGCTGGACGACGCAACCCGGCTGAGGTACGAGGAGGGCTTCAAGAGCGCGACCACCGAGCCGGACCTTCCGAACGTACTGGTCGCCACGCCCACTCTGGAGATGGGTATTGACATCGGTGATCTCTCGGCCGTGTTCCTCTCCTCACTGCCACGAACCGTCGCGTCCTATCTGCAGCGTGTCGGCCGCGCCGGGCGCCTGACCGGTAACGCCCTCAATCTGGCCTACTTGACCGGGCGTGGAGACCAGCTGCCCAAACTGGGCGATCCGCTGTCGGTCATCAACGGCGAGGTCCGCCCACCGGCCACCTATCTTCAGGCCGACGAGATCCTGCGTCGCCAGTTCACGGCCGCGCTGGCCGACGGCATGGCGCGCGACTACCGGGCGAAGCATCCGAACAGCGCCGGCACAGCGATCGGGTCCAGTGACCCGGACTCGTTCCTCGGCGAGCTGATCAGCGCGGCCGAAGCCGGCGGTGATCAGGCTGTGAAGCAGTTCGCGGACACTCTCGGCCCGCTGCCGGCCGACGTCGTGAACGGCCTGAAAACCTGGGTCCGCCCGGTCGCGGGTGCGGGGACGAGTCTGTTCGCCGCCCATGTCCACGCGGCCAGCCGTCGGTGGCAGCAGACCGTGGAGACGCTGAAGCGACGCGAAGCCGACATCGGCAAGGTGCTTCCCGAGCTCGAGGCGAAGAAGGAGTCGCCGGCGGCGACGGACGACGACAAGCGGGCATGGCGGTCGGCCAAGGCCACCCTGGCGCTGACCCGTGGTCAGTTGGCCCATCTGCGCGGCGAGTACTGGATCGGCGTCCTGGAGGAATACGGGCTGCTGCCCAACTACACGTTGCTCGACGACACGGTGACCCTGGACGTCGGGATCAGCTGGATCGATCCGGACACCAGCGAGTTCCGCAGCGAGCACGCCCAGTTCCAGCGGGGTTCCGCTCAGGCAATCCGTGAGTTCGCTCCGGGTGCGACGTTCTACGCGCGCGGCTTCGAGATCGCGATCGACGCGATCGACCTGGGAATTGACGGCGAGTCGATCCGGCCGTGGGCGTTCTGCCCGGCCTGCGGTTTCGCTGCGGATCTCACCGCGTCCGGGCAGGAGAAGCAGATCGACGCCTGCGAGCGCTGCGGGAGCCCCGGGATCTCCGACACGGGCCAGCGGCTGGACGTGGTCGAACTGGCACACGTCTCCGCCGAGGTGCGACGTGACGAGGTGATGATCTCCGACCGGCGGGATCAGCGCGATCGCATCGCGTTCCAGGTGATCACCGCCGCGGACATCGATCCGGCGAACGTCGGGCGGCAGTGGTTCGTCGAGGGCACCGGGCTGGGTTGCACGTATCTGCGGATGATGGACCTGCGCTGGATCAACATCGGGGTGCCCGGGCACGGCGCGTCGCGGATCATCTCGGCGGACGAGCGGGCAGGCGCGTTGTTCCGGGTGTGCAGCGGCTGCGGGAAACTCGACACGGACTCCGGACGCAACCGGGCCCATGAACACCGGGCGTGGTGCCGTTACCGGACGTCGGCCGACGAGAACACCACCACTGTGGCGTTGTCGCGGACCCTGCGTACCCAGGGTCTGCTGGTGCGGCTTCCGCACGCGATCACCCTGGGCGACGACTTCGCGGTGCCCAGCCTGGGCGCCGCACTGCTGCTCGGCCTTCGTGAGCAGATCGGCGGGCATCCGGATCACATCAGGATCGAGCACGTCGTCGACCCCACCCGCAGCGACGGCACGGACAATCATGAGGCGCTGCTGCTGCACGACGTGGTGCCCGGCGGCACCGGTTACCTGGCTGACCTCTCCTCTCCGGAGCAGTTACGAGAGTTGCTCGTTCTCGCTTGGAAACGCGTGACGGCCTGCGAATGCCAATTCGAGGAACGCCTCGCCTGTCACCGGTGTCTGCTGCCGTTCGCGCCCTACTCGGCGGTCAACCGGACGTCACGGGCCTCGGCGGTGCGGCACCTCGCGCGGCTTCTGGGACTACCGGACGACGCGGAGAACGCGGACGGGCCGCCGTGGACCGTTACCGAGGTCCCTCCGCGGGAAGATCCTGAGTCGCACCTGGAACAACGGTTCCGCAAGCTGATCGTGGAGCGGCTGAAAGCCGCCGGTGCGGCACTGACCGAGGTGCCCAAGGCATGGGGCAACGCCCTCCGCTTCACCCTTCCGGGCACCCACCGCCAGTGGACGTTGACACCACAGGTGAATCTGGAGAACTCGCGGCCCGACTTCGTCCTGGAGTCCAACGACACGACGGTCCCGACCGTTGCCATCTTCACCGACGGCCGGGCCTTCCACGCGGTGGCGGCCCGGAACAGGCTCGCCGACGACGCGGACAAACGCGAGATCCTCCGTGGCACCGGGCGGATCGTGCTGGCTGTCACCGCCCAGGATGTCACCGAGGCGGAGCGCCGGGTCACCACCGACCCGCCCTGGTTCTCCCCCGCCTTGGTGACCCGGCTTCTGACCATGCCGCGGTTCCTCACCGCACCGAGCGCCTATGAGGGTCTGCGCGCCGGTCCGATCTCCTGGTTGCTCAACTGGGTTGCCGCGCCGAAACCGGGGGACCTGAGTGTGGTGGCGCGAGCCGTGCCAATGTTCTTCGCCGGCAAGCAACACCAGCACCGGTGCGCTGACGGCATGTCACTTGCTGCGGCCGGGCGCGCCGCGCTGCTCGGCGAGGCGCTGCCCACCGGCGGCCGGACGATCGTCATCCAGAAGTTCGGTGCCCTCGCGGTCGTCGTGGAGCCCGTCAACGGCAGGCTGGACGTGGCCGTAGTACTCGACGACCGCGACAGTGTCCTCGATTCCTCGCATGCGACCGCCTGGCGGATGTGGTTGCAGCTGTCCAACTCGCTTGCCCTTCGCGACTGGCCGACAGTCATCACGACGACGAGCCGGGTGGGGCAGCCGACGGTGTCGCGACCGGCAGAGCAGCCGGGCAGCGACGCTCTGCCCGAGGGGCTGGACGTCGCCTGGGTCACCGCGTACGAGGCTGCGGCGCCGGGTGACGAGCGGGCGTTCCTCCGGGTGCTCGCGACGCATGGCGGGCTGCGGGCACCACGCATCGGCGCGGAGGGCCCGGACGGCATCCCGTTGGACATCTCGTGGCCGGCGCTGCGGATCGCGGTGGCCGTTGCCGGCATGCCGGACGAGGACCGCGCCGACCTGGGCGCCGCCGGATGGCAGGTGATGGCCGCTGATCCGGATGCCGTCGCCGCGGCACTGGTGGACCAGGTGAAGAACCCAGCGAACACTGACAGCGGGGAGCTGTGATGCCGACCATCATCATGACCAAATGGCCCGTCCGGCTCGACGGGTCGGTCAAGGCCAAGGCGATGACCTTCCTGCAGAAACTGTCTGCCGACGACACCACTCCCGGGTTGCACGTCGAGCCGATCAGCAATGCCGCGGATGCGAGGGTTCGTACCGGCCGTGTCGACCAGTTCTGGCGTGCCGTGATGTTCCGGCTCGAGGGACAGGGTGAGAGCCACTACGTCATCCACGGGGTGTGGCCCCATGACGACGCCATCGCCGTGGCCGGCCGGGTCCGCCTCAAGGTCAACCCGATCAACGGCCTGCCGCAGATCGAGGAGACCACTCCGGCACCGGCACCGGTGATCCCGCCACCGGTCACACCGGCGCCGGTAGAGCCCAGGCTCGTCCAGCTCGGTCGCACGCGCGAGGAGTTGGTGGAGCGCCTCGGCATCCCCGAAGAGGTCGCCGACCAGGCCATGGCCGCCCCCGACGACGACGCCGTGCTGGAGTTGGCGCAGCATCACGACGGCTGGCTCGGACTGCTGCTGGTCGATCTCGCCACTCACGATTCGATCGAGGACATCGCCGCTCGGATGCAGTTGCAGGCGCCACAGCAGTCCGGTGACGACGATGTCGACCTGCTGCAGTCGCTGCGTCAACCAGCGGCGCGGGCACAGTTCGCGTTCATCGAAGGCCAGGACGAGCTGCGTCGTGTGATCGAGGCGGACGACTTCCCGGCCTGGCGGGTCTTCCTTCATCCGGAGCAGCGGCAGTACGTCGAGCGGGCGTACAGCGGGCCGTTCCGGCTCTCCGGAGGCGCCGGTACCGGTAAGACGGTGGTTCTCATCCACCGTGCTCGCGCTCTCGCGACGTCGCAGGAGAGTGCTCGGATCGTGCTGACCACGTTCACCACGAACCTCGCCGAGTCGCTACGGGACAATTTGGCGCTGCTCGACCCCCACGTCACCCAGTCCACCGCGGTAGGCCAGCCGGGCGTGTACGTAGCCGGTGTCGACGCCCTGGCCTCGGCGATCATCCGCTCCGCGGGCGCGTCGGTCGCCGACGCGGTGCGGGCCGTTCTCGGTGATACGCGTTCTGCGCCCACCGCGCGAACCTCGACCACTCGCTGGCGGGAGATCGTCGAGTCGGCGGGCAGTTCCCTGCCGCCGGAGATCGCCAACGAAGCGTTCCTGAGCACCGAATATGCCCTGGTGATCCTGCCGAACCGAGTGACGAACGAGGCTGAGTATCGCCGGGTGCGCCGTCCCGGACGCGGGGTGGCGCTCGACCGGGCGAAGCGGGACGCGGTCTGGGCGTTGATCGCGGCATACCGCGCCCAGAGCCGTCTCGACGGCACGCTCGACTTCGCCGAGGCCGCGGCTGTGGCGGCCGCACACCTCAGCGCCACCGGCAGCCAGGCCGACCATGTGCTCGTCGACGAGGGACAAGACCTCTCCCCCACGCATTGGCAGATGCTGCGGGCGATGGTCGCCGAAGGCGGGGACGACCTTTTCATCGCCGAGGATTCTCATCAGCGCATCTACGGCAGCCGGACCGTGCTGAGCCGGTACGGCATCCGGATCGTAGGGCGTTCCCGGCGGCTCACGCTCAACTACCGGACGACAGCCCAGAACCTGCGGTACGCGATGGCGGTCCTCGAAGGTGGCAACTACGTCGATCTGGAGGAGGAGCCGGAGGCGACCGGCTACCGTTCGGCGCGTTCCGGTCCCAGCCCCACGGTCCGGAACGCCGACTCCCTGATCTCTGAGCTCGACGTCATCGCGGAGCACGCCAGGACGTGGCTGGAGCAGGGCACCAAACCGGAGACCATCGCGGTTCTCGTGCAGGACAAGTTCCAGCGGGAACGCGTCGTCACCGCACTCAACGAGCGCGGTGTGCGGGCCCGCGCGGTCGATCGCGAGCCGCCGGGCCGGGACCGGGTGCTCGTCATGACGATGCACCGGGCCAAGGGAATGGAGTTTTCCAAGGTCGTGCTGGCCGATGTCGGATTCCAGTCGCCGGGGGAGAAGGCCCGGCTGAGCATGCTGGACGACATCGAACGCCAGGATGCCGAGTTGCGTGCCCGTTCCCTGGTCTATGTGGCCGCGACGCGGGCCCGGGACGAACTCGCCGTGGTCAAGCGGCAGTAACCGTGGAGGCGGCCATCCGGTGTCCGAGAACGCCGGATGGCCGCGTCGATCACAGGGAGATCCGCTGTTCCAGGCTTTCGGCCGTCCAGGCGCCCGCGGGCCGCGTGTCCCAATCGGCGGCGACGGTGACCACTGCCGCGAGGGTGTCCCAGACGGCGTTGGCACCGGGCGGCAGCACCATCGCGATCTGACGATCCGGCCAGGCCAGTGCCGGCTGGCGGGAGTTGCCGTCCCGCCGGAGACCGGGAACGGGGACGGGAAGTTCCCGTACTGCCAGGTCGCGTAGCAACTCGACGACATCCGGAAACCCTTGCTCCGCGTGCCGAATCATCTCGCGCCATTCCGGCGACATCATCGTGGTGGCCAGGTGATGCCGGAACAGGAGCATGTCAGGATCGCTCGTGTCGCCGGATGTCACGGCCGGCTTGTCCGGGATCTTCGCGAGGACGCCGGCATAGGAGCGAGCCGGGCTCGAGGTTCCGGCGGGGTGCAAGGCGCCGGGTAACGGGACAAGACCGGCGACGAACGGCAGCAGCCGCTGGTAGACGACGTCGGCGCTGCGAGGGCGGTCCCGCGGCCTTTTCCGGAGCAGATCGAGAATGAGCTGTTCCAGCTCGACCGGAACCTCAGGGCGTAGCGACCGGAGCGGCGGCGGAGTTTCCCGCACCTGTTTCATCATGACCGAGAACGAGGTAGGCGCACTGAAGACCCGTTCGCCGCTGAGCATCTCGTGCAGAGTGCAGCCCAGCGCGTACAGGTCGGTGGCGGCCTCACTGGTACCTGCCTCCACCTGCTCCGGCGCCATGTAGGCGGGTGTGCCCAACGACTGGTGGGTATTGGTGATCGTGGAGAAGTCGGCAAGTGTCGGCGCTACGGCCAGCCCGAAGTCCAGAACCTTCACCGAGCCGTCCGGTTCCAGCATGAGGTTGCTCGGCTTCAGATCCCGGTGCACGAGCGCGGCACCGTGTGCGGCCATCAGCACAGCGCAAACCTGAGCGGCGACGGCGCTTGCCCAGCCGATCGGTAACGGGCCCTGCTCCGCGATGAGGTCGGCCACGCTGATGCCGTGAATGCGCTGCATGACGAGAAACGGTCGGCCGTCGTGGACACCGACGTCGTACACCGCGGGGACACCAGGGTGTTCGAGTCTGGCCGTGATGCGTGACTCCCGATCGAAACGGCGTACCAGTCCGTCGTCCGGGACACCGTTCGGGAAGCGCAGGAACTTGACGGCGATCTCCCGATCCAGCCGGATATCGCGCCCGAGCCAGACGTCCCCCATTCCGCCGCGGGCGAGCGGCAGTGGCTGCAGCTCGTACCTACCATCACCGAGTTCCACTGTCCCTCCCCGTCCGCGGTGCGCAGGCTGCCGGACGCCCCCGCGCTTCGCGGGAGGACTGATCATCCGGGAACTGTCGTCCGGCACGAACAGTGGGGTTGTTCCTACTTTTCCTCAGCCACGGGACGTAGCCGGCCGGAGGCAAGTCCGTCCGCCGTCAGCCGGGTCATATCCGCACCGAGTGCGGCGGCCTGCCGCACAGCGTCATTCAGCTCGGTCAGCTGCCGGAAGATCTCGCCGTGCGCCATCTGTTCGGCGATCGGGATACGGGGCACCTGAGCCCGGCGGACATCAAGCCGCATGGAGCCGGACAGGCTGCTTGCCAGCCGTTCGTTCGCGGACGTGCGCAGATGTCCCGCCAGGAACCAAGGGTTCAGCTGGTCGGGAACGGGCCGTAGCAGACAGAGCTGGCGCCCGAGGAGTACACCGTCCTCGGTCTGCACCCGAGCGAGCAACTCCCGCGAGATCATGGGCAGCACCACATCACCGGCGCGCAACGGAATCTCCTGATTCACCCGGTCCTCGGCACTTGTGACAACCGTCGCCGGGCGCCCGAGGAACACATCCTGAGCGGTCAAGATCCGGCCGGCCGCACCCGATTCCGCACCTCCACGAACAGGACCGAGGATTTCCAGCGCTCCGGTACGGGCGAGTTCCCCGAGCGAGATCATCGGATGATCCACAGCAGCGGGAACCTCGGATCTGAGGGAGGGCAGCAACGAGGGAAGGCTGTTGACGATGTGGGCCAGCCGCTCCCGGGTCTCGCGCAGATCATCAGCGGAATCAGCCGACACCATGCGGCCCTGCAGGTGGCGGCCCGGAGTCAGGTCGATGTCCTCGTCCAGCAGGTCGATCGCTGGCACCGCCGCCGCGATGCCGCCGGCCGGGTCCTGCCCGGCGAGAAACCGGGAGTAGGCCTCCTTCGTCTGCCGATAGGCGGCCTCCAGTTCCAGCTCGCCCGCGTTGACGATCAGCACATCCTGGACTGATTTGCCCGTCCGTTGCAGGACCCAGAGATGAAGGCCGACGGCATGCGGCGCGGCAGCTCCCTGGGGTAGCGCGATGATCGCGCGAATCGCCCCACCGCGGAGCAGATCGCCGCGAATGCGCCGGCCCGCGCGCCGGCCGGCTGCGGAAGGGGGCATGAGCAGCACGGCTGTTCCGCCCGGTTTCAGATGCGCGATCGCGTGTTGCACCCAAGCCAGTTCCGGTTCGGTTCGCGGTGGCAGGCCGTAGACCCAACGACGATCGTCGTAGCCGAGCTCGTCCTGGCCCCAGTTGGCGAGACCGAACGGGAGGTTCGTGACGACGGCGTCGACGCTAAGGTCGGGGTAAGCGTCGTGGCGCAACGAATCGCCGGTACGGATTTCACCGGTCAGGCCGTTGGCATCAATCCACAGCGACGCCAGACGGGTGGCCGCGGAATCGTTGTCCTGGCCGTAGACGGCGGCCGCACCGGCGCGAGCGACGGCTCGCAGGATCCGTCCGGTGCCGCAGGCAGGGTCGAGGACCACTCCGCCGGAAACCCTGCCCAGGGAGGCCATCAAGTCCGCGAGGGCGTCCGGTGTGCTGGCGGAGCGTTGGCCGGGCAGGTCGGCGAAGCGCGTCCACAGCTGTTCCAGGGCGGCACGGACACCGTGTCGTTCGGCCAGCACGTCGAGATCGCCGCGCAACGCCTCGAACGGCAGTCGGCGGTTGCCGAGAAGATGTTCGCCGGCCAGCGCCAACGCCTCCGACGGATCACCGGCCGTGGCGAGCAGGCTGCGCCAGAGGCGGTCCTCCTCCGTGACCGACGGGAGTTTGCCCTGCTGGGCCAGCCAGTGCTCAACTTCGTCCAGGTCGAACTGAGGGCTGGCGGCAGTGCCGCCGACCGGGGCCGGGAACGTGTTGTACCGCTTACGCCAGTTGGTCACCGCAGCTCTTCCGACGCCGGCCAGACGGGCGATGTCGGCTGCGGTGACTCTCGCTTTCTGCTGCACACCTGGAGTGTACACAGCCCTTCACGGGAGCGCTTGTTGACACTGTTCTTTGGAAGTGCTTTCATTGTCGGCGTTGCAGGGCTGACCCGCTGTGTACAACTCATCTCGTATTGGAGTGCTTCCGTGACGTACCCCCCGAACCCCGCACCCGCCGCCGCTCCCGCCAAGCGCAAGCGCAAACTCCCCTGGATCGCCGGCGGCGCCGTCGCCCTCGTCCTGGTCGGCTGTGTCGCCGCCATCGGCGGCGGTGGCGACGACGCCGCGACCACCGCCGAGGGCGGCTCCGCGACCGCCGCCCAGCGGCAGACCGAGAAGGCCGAGACCACCGAAACCAAGGAGGAGAAGAAGGAGAAGGCGCCCGGCATTGGGGATCGTGCCCGGGACGGGAAGTTCGAGTTCACGGTCAGCAAGGTGAAGTGCGGGGTCGGCAAGGTCGGCTCGGACCTCGTCGGCGAGAAGGCGCAGGGCGAGTTCTGCCTGATCGACGTCAAGGTGAAGAACATCGGGAAGGAGGCGCAGACCTTCGCCGACTCGGCGCAGAAGGCTTTCGACGCCGAGAAGGTCGAGTACTCGGTGGACTCGGCGGCCGCGATCTACGTCAACGGCGAGAGCCAGCTGTTCCTGGAGGAGATCAATCCGGGTAACACCGCCAAGGGCAAGCTGATCTTCGACGTGCCGGCGGGCACCAAGCTCACCTCACTGGAGCTGCACGACTCGATCTTCTCCGGCGGCGTGACGGTGAGCCTCAAGTGACCGTCCGGACCCTCAGCAGCTACAGCTACGACACACAGGTCGGGGGCAACACCACGGCACCGCGGCTCAGTGTCGACTCGATCGAGGCCCGGTAGACGATGAGCACGCTTGCAGGTGGCGCGGCAGCGGCTCGGGCGCAAGAGCGCCTGAGCGATCCGACAGCTCACGTGGAAGTACTGAGAACGGAGATGAGCATGGACACGAACGAGACGGACAATGCCGGGAACGGCGAGGGCGCTTCCCACGCCTTGGTCCGCTACTTCCAGAATCTGGTCGTCAAGGTCACCGAGGACGGCGTGGGGCCGATCACCGGTTCGATCGCCTATGCGGAGGCCCGCCTCGGCAGGGTCGCCGCGGACATGCGTGGCCCGCTCGCCGCCGCTGACGGCGGGCCGCTGCGTGATCACGTGAGCGAGGCGGCGATCGACCAGGTGATCGATCGACTGATCAAGGAGTCGGTGGCCGCCTCCTCCACGAACGGGTTCCTCACCGGCCTGGGTGGCTTCGTGACCATGCCCGTCACGCTCCCCGCGAACGTGGCGGGAGCACTGGTGATCAACGCGCGACTTGTCGGGGCGATCGCGTACCTGCGGGGTTACGACATCTCCGACCCGCACGTGCAGACCGTGGTCACCCTGGCCACGGCGGGCGGCACCCTGGCGAGCACGTTGCACAGCGTCGGCGTCAAGGTCGGGACGAAGCTGACCGCCCAGGTCATCGCGGCCATCCCGATCGCCGTCATCCGGAAGATCAATGCGCGGGTGGGCTTCATGCTCATCGCCAAGTACGGGACGCAGCGGTCGGCGCTCACCCTGGCCAAGGGCATCCCGATCGCGGGAGGCCTCATCGGAGCCGGTGTGGACGCGACCCTCACCGCCCTGGTCGGTCGCGCGGCCAAGGCGAACTTCCCGGCAGACGTCTGACCCCGGCGGCACGGGAAATCGTCGCGATCGCCACGACCCGCACCTGCGGTGAGGCACGCAAGGTCGATGTCCGGCATGCCTCCTACAACCCGGCCGATCCTGAATACGGCAGCGGCCACGGCCGCGAGGACGACGAGCCGTTCGACATCAGCAAGATCGGCGCGGTCGAGGACGGCGACTGGCCGTCCACGAACGCATTCCTGGCTGCCGCTTGTTCGGCGCGCACCCGTACCCCTGCAGCATCGCGCGGAGCGCTCAGGGCTGCCCTCTTGCGGCCGACAAACACCGGAGTACGGGCTACCGGTCACCCAGCCAGCAGGAGGGATACCCGGCTGTCCCGTGGTGATGGGCAACGCGAAAACCGCCGCGACATCGCATCGGACAGGCAAGTACTCTTCACGTGTATAACAACCGATGACTGAAACACGAGGGCGCGGGATGCAGGGCACCATGGGCGAACCGGAGACGATGAGTCCGCGGCAGGTGAAGCTGGCGGGGACGCTTCTCACGTCGTCGCTGATCTCCCGGATGCCGCAGGCCATGAGTTCCCTCGCACTGCTGCGGGTGGTGCTCGACGCCGGCGGTGACTATGCGTTCGCCGGGCTGCTGACCTCGTTCTACATCCTCGCCGGCACCGTCGGGCAGCCGTGGCTGAGCCGGATCATCGACCGCACCGGCCACGCCCGCCGGGTGCTGCTCGCCTCCGCGGCCGTCTCCAGCGTCGCGTTCCTGGGCATCGCGCTCACCG
Source organism: Actinoplanes sp. DH11 (assembly GCF_020873875.1). GTDB lineage: Bacteria > Actinomycetota > Actinomycetes > Mycobacteriales > Micromonosporaceae > Actinoplanes. The sequence goes on along the minus strand of NZ_JAHWGU010000009.1, from coordinate 49,365 downwards.
CCCCCGGCATGCGATTCGCGGCCGCGGCCTTCGCACTGATCGCCGGGTTCGCGGCGCCGCCGGTCGAGCCGGTGCTGCGCAGCCTCTGGCCGCGGATCATGCGGCCGGGCCGGCAGCTGGTGCAGGCGTTCAGCGCGGACGCCGCCGTACAGGAAATGATCTTCGTGTTGGGGCCGCTCGCCAGTGCCATCAGCATCGCGGTCTTCGGTGCCCGGGGTGCGCTGATCACGATGGGCGTTTTCGGTCTCATCGGTACGGTGCTGTTCTGCTCGCACCGCATTCTCGCGCACGCCGCGCCGGTCACCACGCACACCGGCAAGCGGGGGTCGCCGCTGCGGGTCGCCGCCATCCGCACCCTGGTCGGCGCGCAGGTCGCGGCCGGTGTCCCGGTCGGTCTGCTGGCGATCACCGCGACCGCGCACGCCGCCGACGCCGGCGTGTCCGCGCTGTCCGGCTGGGGGCTGGCCCTCAACGGCCTCGGCGCGTTCGCCGGCGCGGTGCATGTCGCCCGCCATCCGTTCGCGACCCCGCCGGAACGCCTGGTGCGCCCGGCGATGTTCCTGCTCGCGCTGCTGTACCTGCCGACCGCGTGGGTGCAGGCCCCGCCGGTCTACTGGCTGAGCGCCGCCTTCGTCAGCGGCATCTGCCTGGCGCCGTACCTGACCCTGGTCTTCACCGTCGTCGAACGCACCTCGCCGCCGCAGCTGGCGACCGAGGCGAACGCGTGGGTGGTCAGCGCGTTCAGTGTCGGGATCGGCGCCGGCACCTACGTGGCCGGGCTGATGACCGACCACTGGCACAACGCGGGCACCGCCGCGGCCGTGATCGGCGCCTCCGTGCTCACCGCGGCCGGCGCGATCATGGCGCGGCCCGCGGTGCTGCGGCCCGCCGCGCCGGTTGAGGCACGCGAGCTGGTCCTGCGTTGAGGCACCTACGATGCGTACGACCGAACACCGCCCCACGGAAGCGATCAGAGACGTGGCCGACCGGCTCTCCTTCCTGTCCGCGCCACTGACGCGTGACCGCACCATGCCGTTGCGGGCGCAGGTGCACAGCCGCATCCTCGACGGCATCCGCACCGGCCGGCTCACCCCGGGCTCGATGCTGCCCACCGAAGCCGACCTGGGCCGGTTGCTCGGCGTCAGCCGTACCGTCGTCCGCGAAGCGCTGATGCTCCTCGACGAGGACGGGTTCATCGTGTCGCGACGCGGCATCGGCCGGTTCGTCGCCGACACCCTGCCGCAGATCGGGCTGGAACGCATCCGCCCCCTGGAGCAGCTGCTCGAGACCCCGGGGAGCATCGTCGGACTGCACCGCACCCTGGCGATGCTGCAACCGAGAACGTCCACGTTCGTCATCGAGGAGCTGGGCCTGGCCCCGGACGACGGCTCCTGGTTCTTCGAGACGGTGATCCGCCGCGACGGCGAACCCATCGCGCTCAGCCAGGAACACTTCGCCGCCGCCGGGGCGCTCGACCCGGAACAGACCGCCGCCGTCACCGCGCGGATGACCGACGGCCCGGTCACCGGCAGCCTGCTGTCGCTGCTGATCGAGCGGTACGGGCCCGCGCTCGGCACCGGCGTCGTACGGTTCACCGCCGGCATCCTCGGCGAGTCCCGCGCGACCGCCCTCGGTGCCGACGCCGACGAGCCCGCCCTGATCCTCACCCAGACGGCCCGGCTCGAGGACACCGTCGTCTACCTGGCGAAACACCTGATCCGGCCGGGCGCCGGTCAGTTGTCGGTCATGCAGAGCTGAGCACCTTCGCACAGCGCGGCCCGGGCACGGTAAGTCACAGCGGGATTCCCGTACGCGGTGAATGGGTAAAGCAGTGACACAGCTGATGAGGAGGCACCAACATGACAACTCTCGCCAACCGTGTCCGTACGTTCCTGCAGGGCCCGCAGGGTCGGCGGCTGGTCGACCAGGGCCGTCGCCAGCTGGCCAAGCCGGAGAACCAGCGCCGGCTGCGTGGGCTTTTCACCCGGCTGCAGAGCAAGCGCCGCTACTGATCCGGGCGTGCACGACCTGACGAACGACGCACCCGGCACCGTCGTGACGTGCCGACGGGCCGGGTACGTCGTTCTCTGATCACCAGCGCTACCGGCGGCCACCCATGGTGATCGCGGCGGCCTTGGTGGAACCGACCCGGACCACCCGCACCGAGCCACCGGTGCACTGACCTCGGTGCGACGAGGCGAAGACCGAGCCGTGCTCGTACGAGCCTCCGCCGCGCGAGTTCGCCGCCGGCTGCGTGAAGTAGGCCTTCGACACCGGCACCGTGTTGCAGGTCCTGGCCGGCCCGAAGTATTCGCTGAAGTTCATCGGCGTGGTCATCAGCCGCTTGTTCCGCGGCACCCGGATCTGCCCGATCGGCGTGTCCTTGCCGGTGACCGGGTTCGCGATCCAGGCACCCCACCACTGGCCGCGCGAGTCGGCATCGAGACGCCACACCCGGTACCGGTAGTAGGTCCCGGTGTTGATGGTGAACCCGACCCGGCAGCTCATGCCGGTGCCCTCACCACCGAACCGGCCGCAGTTCGGCCCCCGGGTGGCTGTCGCGTTCCACAGCGAGAAGATCGCGGTGTCGCCGGATGTCCCGTTGAATCGCCGGCCGTTGGTCTGCAACCCCATGTACCCGCCCTCGTTCGGGGTGGCGGTGAACCCGAAGTTCATGGCCCAGTAACTGGCGGGCGCCTTCTTCGCGACCCGCACCTGCTGGTCGACGTTCCAGAACCCGGTGCGGCCGTGGAAGTTCCAGTACGCGTACAGGTGGGCGTTCTGATGCTGGGGTGCGGCGCTCGCAGCCGTCGGTGAACCGCTCAGCGCGGCCCCCGCCGTGAGGAGGCCGGCGACGATGCCGATGCCGATTTTTCTCATCGCGATCTCCCAGGTGTGAGGCGTTCCGGTGACGCGATCAGCCTGTTCGAGGACCAATCAAGACCACAACGGCACAGCGGACCATTCGCCGCAATGGCGGGCAGTCCGGGCCGGGCGGATTACCTCAAAGGTGGCCGACGCCAATTATTTCCGCCGGTGGATGCAACCTTTCCGCCTGCTGAGGAGTAGTACGGGTGGCCGACGGAAAGGGGGCGTGGTGGTCCGAGCAGACTGGGAAGACCAGTTCGTCGAATACTTCTGCGTACGAGCGCAACCGCTGCGCCGACTCGCCTATTCGCTGTGCGGTGACTGGCACACGGCCGAGGATCTGGTGCAGCTCACTTTCGTCCGGTTGTACCGGCGCTGGCCTCGCCTCCGCGACGAATCGGTGGACGCCTACGCCCGGCAGATGGTGGTCAACGCGTTCCTGACACATCGGCGGGCCCGGCGGCGTGAGTCCCTGATGGCCGACCCGCCCGAGCGGGCAGCGACCGGCGCCGACCCCACCGCGGGACTGGAGTTGCGCCGCGCGCTCGCCGCTCTGGCACCGCGGCAGCGAGCCGCGGTGGTGCTGCGGTACCTGGAGGATCTGCCGGTGGCCGAGGTGGCCGCCATTCTCGGGGTCACCGAGGGCACGGTGAAGAGCCAGACCGCACGAGCCGTCCAATCCATGCGTGGCGTGTTCCGCGCCACCACGCTCACCAAGGAGTAGGCGATGCAGGAGACGGACGTACGGCACGCCCTCCAGGAGTACGTCACTGACGGCGAGCCGGCGATGGGATTGACCGCCGATGCGATGCTCACGGCCGGACGCCGGTCGCGCCGGACCCGGCGGCTGGCCGGCGTCGGCGGGGCAGGACTGGCGGTGGCGCTGGCCGGCGCGGGAGCGGCCGTGGTGACCGGCACCGGCCTTCTCGGCCCGAACTTCGCGGCCGCGAGCCCGTGCCCGAGCCCGCCCGGGTCACGCCCCGCCGGGACTGTCGCCGCCGACCGGGCGCTCCCGCCGGAACTGGTGGAGTGGGCCGCCACCAGCGTGACCTGCCACCTCACCACAGAGGTGCCACGGCTCCTGCCGGCCGCCGAGTACGCGCAGGCCCCGGGCGTGGAGGCCGCGCCCTTGGCCGGGTTCAGCCTCGGCGGCGAACCCCCGATCGGCAACCGGGTGGACGCCATGGCCCTGATCCGGGACGCGGCCGGAACCGGTGACCTGTCCGTCTCGGTCGGGGTGGTGGACCGGTCGCTCGGCGCCAAAGCCGCGGACGACTGCCGGCGCTCCGAGTGGTTTCCCTGTTCCGTCCGGACCGGACCGAACCGGGAGATCGTGCTGCTGAGCACCGAGGACGACAGCCTGTCGGCGACGGAACCGCGAAACTTCGTCGTCCGGGTCTACCGCGGTCACAGCGAAATCTCCGTGCAGGCGTCGAACACCGACCGGAAGGCGGTCGGCGACGGTCCCCCGGTGGCGACCCGGCCGATGCCCGTACTCTCCGCGGAGCAGGCCGTCCAGCTGGCACTCTCCCCCGAGCTGTACCTCTTCCCGTGACCACGGACGCGGTGTGATGGGATACCGCCGTTGAACAGCTTCGGGGAGGGGTCCAGGTGAGTCTTGGTCTCGGTGTCCTGGCGATCGACGGGTGGACCGACGTGTCCGACGTCCTCGCGATGGTCGATCGCTGCCACGCTGACGACCATGTCGAAGGCGACCTCGACAACCGGATCGCCGGGTTCTACGAGCGGCTGCGGGCGCAGTTCCCGGACCACCCGCCCATCACGGACCCGTCGAAGAACCCATGGATGAGCACACCGCTGGATATCGGCATCGACCACGTGTTCATGCTGCTCAGCTACAGCGAGCGCAGCGATCCAGCCCTGCAGGCGATCCATGAGCTGGCGATCGAGTACGGGCTGACCATCTGGGATCCACAGAACGGCACCGCCTACCGGCCGATGCGAGCGCCGGGACGGGACTCCAGCACCTCCACGGCTTCGGCCTGACAGCGGCAAGAATTGACGTCGATGGGTACGCTGCGCCCGTGCGCGACGGCCACCAGTGCCGGCCGCCGGGCCGCAGGCTGCGGCCGGGTGTCGCCAGGAGGTGCAGGCAGTGATCGATCTGGACCGGCCGGCTCAGTACCGGAGAAGGCGGACCAGGCCGGAAACTCAGCGGTGTCGGTGCTGCTCTTCGCGGCCTCCGACGCGACGGCGGTCCGCAGCGAGCAGCGGCGGGTGACCGTCGAGTCCCAGGTGACGGTCGTCAGCGCCGGCCCGCAACCGGTGAACGTGGTCGCCGTCCGCGTCGACCAGCCGGGCGTCACCGTACGCAGCGCCGAGAGGGAACGCCAGATCGCGCCGGGCACGGCCCTGCCCGTCGACGTGGTCATCGAGTGGTACTGCGACGCCAACCAGCCCCCCACCCTCGCCGCTTCCGTCACCGCGGAGACGGCCGACGAGCAGGTCCGGCACGTCTCACCGGTAGCCCTCGACGGCACGCCGTGGACCGCGAGCAGGCGCGCGGGTTGCGCCGGCGCGAGCTGACGCTCGCGTGGCCAAGACCCTCATGGGCCACCGGGGCGGGCCGATAGACACGCTGTGACACCTGTGCCGTCGCCGCTGCGTCGTGACCCTGTGCTGCTCGCGCTCTGCCTGCTGGTGCCGGCGATGGTGGTGACCGCGGTCGTGGACACCGGCGGGCGGGTCGTGGGCGCGGTGGCCTGGCCGGTGCTGGTCGTGCTCGCCGGGGTGACGGCGGTCAACGGCTTCTGGACGTGGCGCAACCCGCAGGCCGACGCCGATGACCGGCGGATGTGGGGTGCGGTGGGCCTCGCCGGGGCGATCTTCCTACTCAGTGACGTCTGGCAGTTCGTCGTCTACCTGCGCGCCCCGGCGAGCATGGACTCGGCGATCGGCGGGCCGGTGTACAGCGCCGGTATCTTCCTCGGTTCGCTCTGCATGGTGCTCGCCCTGCTCACCATGCCGCTGGGGTTCGCCACCCGCGCCGAGCGGGGACGGTTCCTGCTGGACGCGGCCACGGTGCTGGCGTTCGCGGCGACGCTGGGCTGCTACTTCACGGTGACGGCGGGCGCGGCAGGCGTCGCCGGGGCCGGTCGGGTGATCTCGCTGCTGTTCGGGCCGGCCATCTACATGGTGGCGGTGTTCGCGCTGGTCAAGCTACTGCTGATGCCGGTCAAGCCGTTCCGCCCGCTGGCCGGGGCGCTGCTGTCGCTGGCCGCCGGGATCGAGGGCGCTGCCACCGGGTTCCGGCCGCTGCTGATCACCCACGGGCACGTCTCCTGGCAGCAGGCCGCCACGGTCGTCGCCGTGGCGGCGCTGGCCGCGGGGACCCGGGTGCAATACCTGCAGCTCCGCTCGGGTGGGCGGGAACGGTCACGGCCGCAACGCCGCCCGTACAGTCTGCTGCCCTATGCCGCCGTCGTCGGCACCTTCGTGATGTTGATCGGGGTGCTCGCGGTGACCGGCTGGCAGCCGGCGACGTGGATCGTGGTGGCGGGTTCGGCGGTGAGTTCGGCGCTGGTGGTGGTGCGGCAGTGGACCGCGTTCGCGGACAACGCCCGCCTGCTGGAGCTGCTCGACGCGAAGGTGGCCGAGTTGCACGGGTCGCTCGCCGAACGGGACCGGCTGGCGTCGGAGCTGGAGCACCTGGCGTTCCACGACGCGCTGACCGGGCTCGCGAACCGGGCGCTGTTCCAGCGCCACCTGGCGGAACACCGCGGCGCGGGCGCGGTGCTGCTGATCGATCTGGACGGTTTCAAGCCGGTCAATGACACGTACGGCCATGCCGCCGGTGACACCGTGCTCGTCGCGGTGGCGGTGCGGCTGCGGGCGGGCGCCGGGGCGGACGATGTGCTGGCCCGCCTCGGCGGTGATGAGTTCGCGCTGCTGAGCCGAGCCGCGCTCACCGGCGACGAGGCCCGGGCCCGGGCGGCGGACCTGGCCGCCGCGATCGAGCTGCCGATGACCGTTCTCGGTCAGGAGCTCCGGGTCGGGGCGAGCATCGGCATCGCGCTGGGCCGGGACGGGCAGACCGGTGACGCTCTGCTGCACGAGGCGGACCTGGCGATGTACGCGCAGAAGGCCGCCAAGTGCGAGGCCCCTGGTCACCGCGGCGGGCGTACGCCACCGACCGCTGTCGTCCGCCGGTAGCGGTCGCCGGGAGTGCAGCCGTACTCCCGGGCGAAGTCCCGATGCAACGTCTTGCTGCTGATGTGCAGCCGCGCCGCCCACTCGGCCAGGCTCGTCGCATCCGCCGGATCCCGCAGCAACGCCCGCGCGCGGCGGCCTGTCCGTCGTCGTCCTCGAATGGTGCCTGCCCCGCGTCGTCGCCGCCGGCCGACCCGGCATCCCGGTGGTGCCGGCCGCCCTGACCGGCGCGGTCCTGCTCCCTGGGGCTGATCTGATCGCGCAGGTACTGCTCGCGTCGGTGGCGTTGCCGGTGCGAGTGGTGACAACGGCACTGGGCGGCGCCTACCTGATCTCCCCGCTGATCGCACAGGTCCGCCGCCGCGAACTGGTCGCCCGCTGAGTCTCCACTCCGTGACATCGCATGCGGGTGAACCGGCTCCCGCTTCTCGCGCCGCGAATCGTAGTGGGATGGTCAGGACCGCAGCTTCCACGGTGGCATCGAGGTGCCTGCCGAAGCCACCCTCGGCGGCCTGAAGGAGCACCCTTCGGCGCCCCGGCCGGCTCGCACCTCCGCTTCAACCGAGCGTCTACCCTTATGGATCATGGTGTTCAGAAGGCGGCCCGAACTGGTGCTGGTCATCGCGGCGGCCAGTTTGCTGGCCGGCTGCGGGTCGCCGGTCACGGCCGGCGAGGCGAAGCGTGCCCAGGGCGCCAGCTTCGGTTACCCACTCGAGGGGCGGCCGGAGCGCATCGCCATCGATCGCAATGACCTCGAGGCGAAGATCGATTCCTTCGCCGAGGAGCTCTACCAACGCCGGCTCACAGAGTTGAACCCGGCGACCTTCGATCAAATCATTGTCGGTCCCTTCCAGGTCGAACGGTTCGACCAGACCTCCGGCCTCATCAGCGATGAGCCGGAGAACAGTGATGACATCTGGTGGGTCACCGCCGAGCCGGGCGACTACATGGCCTTCTCGCCGCCCTGGGACCTCGGCGAATACGACACCTAAAACGTCCGGCCTGATGAGATTACGTCCCGTCTTGAGAGGTGGAAGCGTCAGTGCGCGTTGAGGTCGACGGTGAAGTGTTCGAAGTGGTCGCAGGGGAGGATGACAACCCGGGCGCCTACCACTACAACTGGATCTCGGGCCGAGACCCCGACTATGGCTTCACTTCGGCCTTCTCGGATCGCCGGACACCGACGATGCGGGAGCATGAGGATGCCATTCGTGATTTCCTCTCCAAGGTCGATCCTGAAACGGGTTACTGGTAGGGGTGATCCGGCAGTTATCTGTGCGTCCATCGAAAAGCCTGCGAGCCATCCACGTCCATACCTCTTGAGGAGGATTACGAGATGCCTCCGAAGAGGGTTTTTGCGAAGGGCTCGCGCTTCCTACGGTTCTCACATGAGCCGATACCTGAACCGTATGATCAGCACGGCCCGGCGCGCTCCGCGGTGGCGGGCAGCCCTGGTGTCCATGGTCGCCGTGCCCTCCATCGCCCTCGGCGCCGCGGCCGGCCCCGCGGCTGCCGAGCCCTCGGCCAGCTCCATCCAGGACAGAGATCTCGTCGCGTTGCAGGAGCTGCGTCAGCGCCAGGACCAGGCGTGGGCGCGCGGCGATGCCCGAGCCTACGCCGCGCTCTACACCTCCGATGCCGATGTGGTGACGTTCAACGGTGACCACCTGAGCACCCGGGCCGGCATCGAGGAAGGCATGGGTTACTACTTCACGACGTATTTGCGCGGCACGCGTCTTCTCCAGCGGGACCAGCGCATCCGCTTCCCCGAGCCCGATCTGGCCGTCATCGTGCGTACCGGCTGTGTCCTCTGGCCGGGTGAGACGGCCTGCACCGAGGAGGCTCTCTCCGTCAACACGAACGTCGCCGTGAAGCGCCACGGCCGCTGGCTCTACACGTCCTTCCAGAACACGCGGATCAGACCGTTGGGACCCGCCACGTAGGCCGGCTGGATTTGTTCGATCGATGAACGGAGGCAGTGGCGATCCGGTGATGCCTGGTGGACGGCGGTGGGCGGCGTTGGGGCACGGTGGCGCCCGGCCCGGATCTGGGACAGGCTGACCCGGTGGGTGATGACGATGCGCACCGCGGGCCGGCACGGGCGCGGAGATTCGCGGGACCGCTGACGCGGCGACTCGCCAGTCCCGCAGGCTTGATCATGGCGGGGTTCTGCCTGCTGCTGCCGTTCATGAGCGCGTCGTGCGAGAGCGAGCAGTCACCTGTGCACTGGCGGGTCACCTACACCGGCGCTGACATACTCACTGGTGGACGGCCTGATATCGCCTTCACCGACGACGTCGGCCGGCGACCGGTTCACCGGCTTGACGACGCCGGGGAACGGCAAGTGCTCGGTGAGCCGCCTCCGCCCCTGCCGCGGCGGCCCATGGCCTGGCTGGCGGCCGCTCTCATGACGGCGGCGCTCGCCGGCACGGCGCTGCCGTCGCGTAACTGGCGTGCGACGGGCACCGCGGGGCTTGCCATTCCCGCGGCGGTTGTCCTGTTCGGTGCGACGATGCTGGCACGGCGTGATGCGACGGACGCGGTGGCGACGGTGTTGAGCAGGGTCACCACCCCGGCCTCCACACCCGCGCCAACGGTCTCGGAGCTGCGCGGATGGGAGCATTACGGCCAGGTCGGCGACCTGCTCAGCTACGAATACGGGTTTTGGATCGCGATCACGGCCCTGTCCGCCGTGGGCGTGGGCAACCTCGTCCAGGTGGTTCGGCACCCCGCCCGCACAGCTGACGGGCCGTCGTCGGCCGCTGAGGAACAGGGGACCTGGTCGTCCGGCTCTACCGCGACCCCGGGCGGGCATGACAGGGATACCGGATCCCCATAGCTTCTACCGCGACCCTGAGCGGGCATGACGGGGATACCGGATCCCCGTAGCCTTCGCCGCGTGGCCGACGACGACCTTACGATCAAGCTCAGCAGGGACCAGGCGTTCGTGCTGTCCGACTGGCTCTACCGGATGATGGGCACGGCACCGTTCGACGACCTCGTCAACCAGGAGCGTGCGGTCTGGTCGCCGCTGTACGCGATCGCCGGCACGCTCGACAGGACGCTCGTCGAGATCTTCATGCCGGACTACACCGACCGCCTGCACAACGCTCGCGAACGGCTGCTGGACGGCCTCGGCCATATCGGCAGGCCACCCTCCGAGGACAGGCCACCCTCCGAGGAATAGCCGACGGCCCTCCAGGGGGATGGCGTGCGGCGGGACGCGAGCTGCGGCCGCAGGCGGTGCGACCTCTACACTCCGGCGATGCATGTGGTCTGGTCCGCGACGGAACTCGGGTCGCGCCGTTTCTGCCCCACCCCGGTGCGATCCGAGCCGGCGGAGTTGGAGGACCGTTTCCGGCGGCTGCGGCGCCGCCGGATTCGGGGCTACGTCGAGGTCGAGATCCCGGGCGGCGGGTCATCGCGGGTGACGATCGGGTTCCGCGGCGAGTACGCGGTCGTCCACATGGTCGTCACGGCCCCCGTCCCGCGGTTCTTCGTGCTCGGCGGGGACGGCAGCGTGCCCGCCGATGCTTACGTCAAGGTACCGGTCAGGGACGAGTTGGCACGGTTCACCGGCGACGTCGTCCTGGAGGTCCATCGCGCCTGGGACGTGGTGCAGGCCTTCACTCGCACCGGGCAGGCCGGCGACCTCGGCGAGTGGCGCCCGCTTCAACCGGAACCGACCGGCGCGGAGACGTAGAGCTCGGCGCCAGGAGCGGGCGCGGCGGCGCGCAGGGCTCGGCGCCGGGAGTTGGCGGAGTTGGCCGCGTGAGGGCGCGTGGGGCCCGGCGCCGGGAGTGGGCGGCTCGGGTGGTGAAGCCGGCGAGCGCGATGACCGCGGGCACGAGCAGGTAGATGCCGCTGAGGGCCAGTGTCACGCCGGTCAGGGCGGTGCCGGCGACCGCGACCGCGCGCATCCGGCCGCCGGGCAGCAGCCGCACGGCGGCGAGGGCGCCGACGAACATGACCGCGCCCAGGCACGCCGACGTGGCGCGCAGCAGCGGGTCCAGGTTGATCGGCAGCGCGACGGTGACCGCGCCGAGCGTGGCGATCGCCGCGCCGAGCAGGATCAGGATGCGGTGCGGTGCCGCGAACCGGTGCGGCAGCAGCCGTTGTTCGGCCAGGGCCACGCCGAGGCGGGACGCGCCGGCGAGGTAGGTGTTGAGTGCCCCGAACGCCAGCACCAGGGCGGCGACCCCGGTCACCGGTCCGGCCGCCGTGCCGATGGTCGTGGCCATCATCGCGGTCAGCGGTACCGGCGACAACGCCGCCCCGGAACCGACGACCGTGACCGCCACACTCACGTAGATCACGGTCACCGCCGCCAGCGTCAGGGCGGTGGCCGTCAGCAGGCGCCGTCCCTCGAAATCCGCCGACAGGTGGCTGGCCGCCTCCCAGCCCACGAACGCGAAGATCAGCACACCGACGGCGCTGCCGACGCCGCCGATCCCGTGCGGCAGGAAAGGCTCGAACCGTTCCGCTCGCACCGCCGGCAGGCTCGCCACGACGGCCGCGGTCAGGACCGCGAGCAGCAGGCTCACCATCACGACCTGGGTGCGGCCGCTGGTGCGCAGTCCGGCCGCGTTGGTGAGGAACGCCGCCGCCAGCAGACCGCAGGCGATGGCCGCCGCGGCCGGGCCGTCCCAGCCGAACGCGTCCGCCGCGTAGAGGCCACCGGCCAGCCCGCCGGCGAGCGTGCCGATCGGCACGGCCACGAAGAACCACCAGCCGACCATCGCGTACGCCCATCGGCCCGCCGCCATCCCGGCGAAATGTGCGACCCCGCCGGCGTCGGGATGACGCAACCCGAGCAGCGCGAACGTGAACGCGACCGGAACGCTGACGATCAGCAGCGCCGCCCACGCCAGCACCGAACCCGGCCCGGCCGCCTCCGCGGCCAGGTGCGGCAACACCAGCATGCCTGGCCCGAGCACGCCGCCGAGGACGGTTGCGGTGCCCTGCCACACCCCTAAACGATGCCCTGTCATGCGCCGACGCTAAGCAGCCGTTCGGTCAAATGATGGGCTCACCGAACGCACGGTCGGAATCTGCCGCCAGAATGGGTGGATGGACGAACTGGATGCGCGAATCGTCGCCCTTCTCCAATCAGATGCGCGGCTCTCCAACCGCGAGCTCGCCCGGCAACTCGGCATCGCCCCGTCGACATGCCTCGAACGGGTCCGGGCCCTGACCCGCCGGGGCGTGATCCGCGGCTACCACGCCGACATCGACCCCGCCGCGCTCAACCGCAGCGTCCAGGCGATGGTCTCCGTGCAGGTGCGGCCGTTGAGCCGGGCCGTCATCGACACCTTCAAGGCCTCCGCCGCGAAAATGCCCGAGGTGCTGCACGTCTTCGTCCTCGCCGGTGGCGACGACTTCCTGCTGCACGTGGGCGTGCCCGACCTCGACGCCCTGCACGCCTTCCTGCTGGACCGGCTCAGCAAGCGCCGCGAGGTCACCGGCTTCCGCACCTCCGTCATCTTCCAGCAGGTCAGCAACCCCGCACCGGGGATGCTGCCGGCGACCGGGTGACAGCGCTGCTGCCGGCGACCGAGGGACAGCGCTGCTGCCGGCGACCGAGGGACAGCGCTGTTGTCAGTGCGGGAAGACGCGAGGCGTACGAGTGATGATCTCGTTCCGGAAGGCCTCGACCCGGGTGGCCACCTGGCGCATGCCGACGGTGTTCTCGAGCCGGTCCAGGTAGAGGCATCGGGCGGCGAGTGCGGCGAGGTCGACGGTGAAATAGGCGGCCATCAGCGGGTTGACGAACAGGGTGCTGCCGGCCGTCCGGCGGGTGAATTGGACGTCGCCGAAAGCGCCTTCGGTGGCCGCGGCGATCTGCCCCTGCACGATGCTGGGCCGCATCGGAGTCGCCCGTTGAGCGTCGGCGGCAATTCGTGGGCAGCCAGCCGGCGGGCCAGGGTCCGTTCCGGGAAATAGTCGTCCGGGCCCTTGGCATCCGGGGTCACGAGGCCGGCCAGGAGCACACGGCGAGCTCCGTGCAGAGCGGCGAACAGCGGCGGTACGTCCAGCGGACTCGACGTCGGCCCGCCCGAAGAAGCGTTCACCCCTGCCATGATCCGGGAGGGACACCACAGCTGCGCTCCTCCACTACAGTGCAGCTCCATGCCGAGCGAAACCGTGCCCAGCGAAACCATGCCGAGCGAAAATCTGCGCACCGAACGTCTCGAGTTGCGGCCGGTGCGGGACGAGGACGTCGACCGGATCCTGGAGTACCGCAACCTGCCGGCGGTCACTCGCTGGCTGCTCACCACCGAGGTCGACGCGGCCTCGTTGCGGGCGGCGTGGCGGCGTGCGGCGGAGAACCCCGACGACCACAGCGTGGCGGTGACCCTCGACGGCCTGGTGATCGGCACGGTCTCGTTGACCGTCCTCGACGGCATGGGGCAGCCGGACATGCCGCCCCGGACGGAGGCGGACCTGGGCTACACCTTCGACCCGGCGTACGGCGGCCGGGGCTACGCCACCGAGGCGGTCACCGCGATGGTGGCGTACGCGTTCGACCGGCTCGGCGTGCGGCGGATCACCGCCGGCTGCTTCGCGGACAATCTGGCCTCGGTGCGGATCTTGGAGAAGGTCGGCATGCGGCGCGAGCAGCACGGTGTCGGGGACTCCTGGCACGCGGAGCTGGGGTGGGTGGACGGATACACGTACGCCATGCTCGCCGGGGATCGGCGCGAATAGGCGAGCACAGCTCGTCACGTGGGCGGCGCGGGCCGGCCCAGGACCGGCATGTCCGACACGCGGGAACCGGGTTGCCAGGGCCAGCGCTGGTACCTGTCCGGCCACACGATCTGCAGCGCTGTCACCGCCGTACCCGTCGTGGCGTAGAACTGCGCCGCCACCGGCAGGTGGCGATCCGGCTCGCTCACCGCGACGAACTGGGCCTGGTGCCCGCCGAGGACGTCGCCGGCGAACTGCCCCGCCGTGCACGTCCGCCGGCGGGCGATGACGTCACCGGCGATGTCGTGCAGGACGGGCCGGGCGAGATCCGGGGGCATGCCGAACAGGATCAGCTCCGGGTGATCGTGGCCGGTCAGACCGATCGTGTACCAGCATGTCTCCAGCAGCGCCGGCTGCGGCACGAACTGGAGGTGTACGCCGGACCGCGCGACGGTCTCGCCGATCTGGCGAAGTCCGGCGTCCTGTTGTCCGGTGGTCATCGGCTCACCCCGTTCGGCATCGTCGTCGAGCTGAAGCCTCCGCATACCCGCCGGGTGCACCCCCACACCCGGCGTCCTCGCCGGTGTGTCAGCCGTCCGCCGGGTGCTGGTCCCGCTGCAGCACGCGGAGCTCTCCCGGCCGCATCGAGCGGGGCGCCGACAGTTTCGGCGACGCCCTGCACATGGACGGCATGTGCCGGTCGCCTCTCACCGCGGCCGACGACTACCGCACCACACGTCTGCTCGCGCGCCTCGGCCGGGCCGGCTGAGGCTGCTCGGCATCTCGCCGCCGTTTTCCGGACCAGCCGGACGGGTACGAGAACCGGACCGGACCGTCGGCGGTAGGAGGATCATGTCGAACCCGGAGAACAAAGAGCGTGACCGGCTGCTGGGCCTGGGCGTGGCGCTCGGCATCACCCTCGGCATGATCGTCGGACTGGTCCTCTTCGACAACATCGGTATCGGGCTCGCCCTGGGCCCGGCCGTCGGCATCGCCGCAGCTATCGGCATCCATGAGATGCGCAAGGCGAAACGGACCGACACCCCTCGCTGAGCGCCCTCCCGAGGCGATCGCCGGGGCACGGTCACGGCCCGGGCTGCCAGCTCCCGTAGCACGCGGCGGACCTGGTCGGCCTGGACCTTTCCGCACACCTCTGATCAAGGGGTACGCCGACCGGCGTACCCCTTGCCCTCACTTGATCGCCGGGAAGGCCGCCCCGTCGTTGAGCTGATCGATCAGGGTCAGCACCGCGTCGCGACCGCCGTTCGCGTCCAGCCACCGCTGGACCCGGCACGCCGCCTTCGCGTACACCTGCTCGTCGGCGCTCGCGGCGTCCAGCCACCCGGGAAGCGTCCCGGGCAGTTCGCCGTCGAACGGCACCCGGCAGGCCGCACCCAGGTACCGGGGATCGCCGGAGACGACGACGGCGAGCCCTTCGTCGAACCACTGCGGGACCTCGCCGTCGAGCCGGCGGTGCAGCTCCACATGGGCCATCTCGTGCGAGGCGATCACCGCGTCCAGCCCGCGCGGGGACAGCATGACCGCCCGGTTGAGCACGGCGACACCTTTCTCACCGCCGCCCCCGATCCGGGAGTAACAGCCGTCGGTGGCGCAGGCGACCAGGCGTGGATCGGACCGGCGCTCACCGTAGAACGTCTCGACCCGCCGGCGCGCGTCGACCGCGAGTCCGGTCAACCCCTCCTCCTGCGAGGCGTCGAGGCCCCGCTCGCCGTAGACGCCGTCACTCACCTGCGTCAATCCGTAGCAGCCGGGGCAGGTGGTCGCCACGACCGACGGGTAGGCCCAGGCCAACCCACCGATCGCCAGCACCACGCCGACGACGCCGCCCAGCACCCACCGCAGCCGCTTGCGCATCCCGCGATCCTAGGGCGGGGCGGAGCCGATCACACTCGGGAAGGCGGGGTTGACCGCCCCGGCCATGATGCAAGCCAGAGATGGTACCGGCATGCGGGGGCGCCACATGTTCGACGGCATCAGGAACCACCAGCGTCTGCGATGGATCACCAATCCCTGGTTCTGGAGGAACGTAGGCTACTACCTGCGGTCCCGCTCGATGGTCATGGTGGCGGGCAACGTGGGCACCCTGATCACCGCCGTCGTCGCGCTGGTGTATTTCTGGTCCCGCCCGTACTCGTTCGCCGCCTACGTCATCGTCCAGCTGGCCTGCCTGCTGTGCCAGGCGATCTCCTTGATCGCGGCGGTGGGCCCCGGGGGGGCGGTCCCGACGACGCCGAGAGTCATCAGGGCATGGCGGTGCTCGTCGTCTGCGGTTCGTGGATCTTCAAGTTCCTCCCGGGCGCGTTCCTGCTCTACCTGCTCGGCGTGGGAACCACCGAGCCACCGTGGACAGCCATGTTCCTCTCGGGACTGGCCCTCATGCTGGCCTGCATCGCCAGCCTGATCGCCTCGGTCGCCCTCGCCGATCGGGTACGGGCGCCGTACCGCCGGACCACCGGACCGCCGGAGCAGACCGACTGGGCCGGCCTGGCGGAAAGCGGCGGCGCGGATTCGGGTGGCTCCGGCGGCGACTGACCGGTGGCGTCGGCCGGCGCAGCACCGGAAACTGTCACCCTGGCCGGCCGTGCCGGCTCCGGTGGCGCGGTCACCACCAGGCTGGCCGCGGTGGCGCAGGTCAGGATCGCGGACGGGCGGATCGCGGCGAAACGCGGAAGAACCACCGATCCACCGTAGACCGATCAGCGCGTACGCCGGTGCCCGCGCAGCGACGCCTGCGCGCGGTGGAAGGGGCGGCGGCGGCGCCGGATCGGTCAGCGGCGCCCGGTGGAGAGGGCGACGAGGAACTGGCCGCCGCCCGCGTCGACGCTCGCTGTCACCGGCAGGCCCGGCACCAGCCGGGAGAACCGGTCCACCAGCCAGTCCGCCGCCTCCTGCGCGTCCTTCTTGCTGGGGCAGCGCGCAACAAGCTCCCGGCCGCCCTTGCGTTCCAGCCGGTCCGCGACGGTGATCAGCGGCGCGGGTTCCACGACGTTGAGCCGATCCGGCCAGGCGATGACGACCTTGACCGCACCCTTGCGGGTGTTGCAGGCGCGGTGCGCCAGCCGCTCGGCCACCTTCGCCTTCCGGTCGGCGGTACGGCTGTCGACGCTGGGACCACGCGGATCGTTCACGGACATGTCCGGATCGACGGGCTCGTCGCACACCCAGCATCGCCAGCCGTCGCGCTTGCCTACATCCTCAAGGCTCATCCGAGCAAAGTAGCCTGCCGGGCCCCTCGGCCGATGGTCGGCCGACAAACATGAATCCGCTCTTTCCTGATAACGGTCTGAAAACGAGCTGAGGATTTTTGGAGTGCGGTGCTGTCGGGGCGGGTAGTCACTTCTCACCGGCGCCGGACAGTCGATCAGCAAGCCCCCCAAGGAGAATACGATGGCTACCAGCACTCACACCACCCACGAGCACGTCCCCGCGAAGAACGTGCGCTTCCGCGGTGAGGAGACGAAACCCTCCTTCAAGACCACGGAACTGGTCGTCTATGTGCTCGCCGTCATCGGCGTACTCATCGCGTCGTACACCGTCGGTGACGGGTCCGCGAACAACGGCGCCGACTACTTCGCCGCCGACAAGGCATGGTGGTACATCACTCTGCTGACCATCGGATACATGATCAGTCGCGGTCTGGCCAAGGCCGGCAGCCGCAGCAGCGACGTCGACCCGCGCACCCACTGATCATCAGCGCGAGCACCATCGGAGCAAGCATCTGCGGGCGCGACCGAGTCGGTCGCGCCCGCCGCTGCGTCAGGCCGTGCCTCGCTGCCGCGCCACCCGCGACCATGCCCTATGGTCCGCGCAGGACATGGACGGCGGGCGGCCGCTGCGAGTCGTCGATCGCGGCCACCTCGAACCCGGAGGCACGCAGGATGTCCAGCATGGCGTCACGCATCGCCGTGGTGACAGCGATGTAGAGCTGTTCGGCAGAGACATCCCGATCACCGGTCCGCGTGGACTCCATGACAGCGCCGACGAGGGCCGCACCCGGACTCCAGTCGACGATCACCCCGCCCATCTCGTCATTCATGGGGTCGACACCGATCACGGCGCCGGCCGGCCGGGGGTAGCTGTCCTCGGGATGGTGCGGAATCCCGGCGCGGTCCAACGCCTCACCCACCCGCCGCGCCACATCGTGCCAGGCCGCCACGACCTCATCGGAAGCCCGGAGCTCTTCGAACATCACCATCACTGCCGTTCCGCCCCGAGGTTGAGGCACTCGCTGTTCACCGGCCCCGCCGCGGCGGCACGATGCGTCCGTGTCACCGCGGGCCGATGCGGGTATCGACGGTAGTCATGACCAACCCTCCGGTGCGCCCCTCCGGTGCCGGCAGTCTTCCGCTGGCCCTCGCGGTCGGGATCGTGGCCGGCGCCGTCGCGTTCGCCGTCATCTATCTGGTCGGCCCGCGGACTGAATCCCTGCCGCCGGCTCCGGTCGCCGCCGTGGCCGGTGTGCTCATGGCCGCCGTCTGGACCTGGCGGATGTACCGGCACGGCTGGCGGCTCCTCCGTGACTGACCCGCAGTCGCGGCACCGCCCGTCCCCCGGCGACCGGCAGCCGCTGATCAGAAACGATGCGGTGGCGGCTGTCGTCCTCGTCGCCGACCTGGTCTTCGCGGCCTACCTGGCGTTCCAGGCCTGGTCCGGCCCTTCGGAATGGCGGCCGTGGTACCTCGTCGGCGCGGCCGGCCTGCTGCTCATGATCGGCGCGGTGGCCTGGAGCCGTTTCGGCGGCCGCTCCCGGGCGCCGGATCACCGTCAGCCAACCCCGTGAGCCGAGTCGTCCCCGTGAGCCGAGTCGCCCCCGTGAGCCGAGTCGTCCCGTGAGCCGAGTCGAGCCGACTCGCCCCCGTGAGCCGTCAGCACGTCCGGGGCTCCGAACGTGACCGGGACACCCGGTGAGTAGAGGACGCTGTCCGGCGGACCGGACGGCGCCGGCAACCCGGCCGCGGTGATCAGGGTGTCGTCGAGGTCGAGGAGTTCGGCACGCCGCAACGGCCAGCGCGGGTGCTCGTTCGGCAGGTGCAGCGAACGTCCCCACGCGTGGGTGTGCAGGCCCCACCGGGCGGTCACGAAGTGTTCCAGCGCGGTCGGTTCCGCGACCGGTTCCCCCACCCGGACCCGCATCCGGTTGACCGCCGGTCGCGGCACCGGCCACCGGCGCCGGCTCGTGTAGGAGAGCACGTCGCCGCGGCGGGTCAGCCGCATTCGCGACCACATGTAGGGCAGCCGCAGCGACGCCCGCGCGGTCAGCACCGGCAGCAGCCGCTCCGCGTCCAGCGACAGGAACACCACGGCGCGCCGGCCCCGGCCGTCGACGCTGTAGAGGCGCACGTTCGTCTCGCAGAACGTGCCCAGGTAGGGAATGCCGGGTCCGCGCAGGAAGCCCAGCCCCACCATCCGGAACCCGATCAGCCCGACATAGGTCACGCCGTCCAGCGTGTCCGGGACGGTTCCCGCCGGCAGCATCGGCGCGACCAGGGCCGGATCGACGGCCCAGTGCAGAAAACTCAGGTCCACCCAGCGCTGCACCAGCAACGAGCGCCGCACCGGCCGTACCGTCTCCGCACTGACATCCTCGATCCGCACTCACCCATCATGCTCGCCGCGCGCCTCGAAAGAGCGCGCCCGGCGTTTCAGGAAAGGTCGCCGACCGGACGCCGGATGCCGAAGTTGCGCGACAGCAGATCCGTGACCAGCGTCGACATGGTCTCCGCGTCCCCACCCGTGGCGCTCCACAGCAGCGCCGCCACCGGGCCGTCGATGCGCAGGGTCACGGCGGGCAGACTGCGGGCCTGGACGGTCTGCGGGGGCGCGAGATCTTTGGGTACGGGCGGAGTCGCCGGCGCAGGAGCGGCCACCGTCACGCTCGACGGGGTCCGGCACGTCGTGCAGCCGTCCGTGAAGCCGGTGAGGACGTACTGCGTCACCGCCCGCCGGTTCATCGGCTTCCACAGCCGGTCACCGCACCCGGAGCAGGAGACTCCCGGCAGGTAGGCGGCCGCGGCGGAGTGCACCTCCGCCACCTCCCGCGCGTCGTCGGCGTGCTGCGCGTGCTGGGCGTGCCCGGCCAGCGCCAGCCAGCGCGGCTGACCGCCACCGGGCGCGCACGCCCAGTAGCGGCGCGCCCGGGCGAACTTGTCGGCACTGATCCGCGGGTGCGGCCGCAGCGCGAGGGTCAGCAACGCCCGTCCGTCGGGGCCCGTGGTGAGCGGGAATCGCTCCGCCTGTTCGATCACGGCCCGCCCATCGGCACGGCACCATGCCGGGCGAGGGAAAAACCTTTCCGCAACCGCGTACCACCCGATTGCATCTCAGCACCATCAAGAACCGGGCCGGCAACGGTACGGCGCCGGCCGGTTCCCGCATGGCCGGGCAGCGCGTCCTACTCGCCGGCGAGCTCCGCACCCGTCGGCGCCTGCACGTCGACCGGGGTGCCGAAGTCCGAGTACGTCATCGTCATCTTCGTCGCCGGCTCGGAGCCGATCGCCGGGATGGTCAGCGTGTACTTCGTGAGCCGGCCCTCACCGTCGAACGCCGCCTCGAACGGCACAGTCGCCACCGGCAGCTTGGCCGCGTCGCCGGCGCCCATGCCCAGCTGCTGACCCGCCTTCGCCAGGTCGATGTTGCCGGTCACCGCGTTGTCACCGGCCCACTTGACCTCGGCCGCCGCCTCCAGGGCCTTCACCGTGTCGGTGGGGTCGTAACTGCCCAGCGTGCCCGGGCCGCCGGTGCCGGACATCTTGCGCCACGTCTTGCCGTCCATGCCGGGAATGTCCGCACCCGGGATGGTCATCTTCATGTAGTTGACGCCGTCGACGATCCGCGTCTCGGTCTTCACCTTGGTGCCCTCGGACTCGGCCGACATGACGAACTCGCCGGTCTTACGCTTCGGGTCCATCACGCCGTCGATGGTGCCCGCGGCACCCATGTCGATCACGCTCTTGTAGGACTGCTCCTGGATCTTGCTGCCCGCGCTGGCCAGCGCCGCGGCGGCGTCCTTCGGCGCGTCGGCGGGCTTGGCGCCGCCACCGGCCTCGCCGTCGCCACCACAGCCACTCATCGCCAGCGCGACAGCCAGGGTCAATGCCAGCCCACCACGCGTCATCCGCTTGTTCACAATGCTCCCCGTCACCTGTGCGCCCCCGTCGAAGCGCCGGAGCGGGTCACTGTAGCGGGCACATATCGATCACGCCCGGCCCGGGCCCACCCCCCGGGGCATCCATGGGCGGGACAGCCTCGGCCGGGAATGTCGTACCCCGGGGATAGTGTGCCGGCATGCCGCTCGAGTTCAGTGATCAGTTCTGGGAAGGCCTGTCCGCCAAGCAACGGGAGGGCCTGATCTTCATGGAACAGATGACGGGCGCGCACCTCACGGACAGTCCGCCACCGCCGGGTTCGCCTCTGGCACGGCTGGAGGAGCTGGTGCGGCAACAGCAGGCCGGCCTGATCACACAGGAGGAAGGAGCCGCCGCGATGCGCCGCGTCATGGCCGCGCAGTCGGAGGAGAGCTAGCGCCGGCGGGCGGTCGGGCCGGTCCGCTGAACCGGAACCGCAGGCGTGCCCGAGCGGTCTGTGCTGGTGGCTGCCACTGCCCCACCAGCACAACGACAATCGCCAGCCCGGCCTGAGCGGCTGGCGCATGGCGCGCCGGATGTCGGTGCGGCGGCGAGGCAGAGGAGTTCGGCGAGGTGTTACCTACCTCTGCTCCGGTGCGGTCCCTGGACAAGTGGCCGCGGTCGCTGCGCTGGATCCGGCGGGGCGGTGTCGATCTGCTAGCGGTGCGGAATCGCGGTTTTGACCCCTTGATCACAGCGATTTCGTAGCGCCAGCAGATCAACATCTCGCCATGGGCGGCGCGTTCGGCGCCCCCGGCCCGGTGACAACACCCCTAAGAGAACCCCCACGCAGTTCTTAGAGAAGACTTACGTCCGTCGATGGATGCCGACACGCGACGCACCTAATGTCGTTTTCCGGATCAACCACTCAGACGGAGGTGTCCATTGTCTTCCGCACGTTTCGCCCACTTCACCTGGCCGGCGTTCCGCGTCGTCGTCGGCCTGCTGTTCGCCTGCCACGGACTGTCCGGCCTGTTCGGACTGCTGGGCGGCAGCCGCGGCACCGGCGAGGCGATCCCCGTCGGGACCTGGCCGAACTGGTACGCCGCCCTGATCCAGCTGGTCTGCGGCCTGCTCGTGCTCGCCGGGCTGTTCACCCGCCCCGCCGCGATCCTCGCCTCGGGTTCGATGGCCTACGCCTACTTCGTGGTGCACCAGCCGGACGGGCTGATGCCGATCGAGAACGGCGGCGTCACGCCGGCCCTTTACGCCTGGACGTTCCTGCTCATCGCCGTCTTCGGCGCCGGCTCCTTCTCGGTGGACGCGCTGATCGGCAGCCGGCGCGGCAAGCCGGCGGAGAACCCCGTCGCCAGGGTGCGCGAACCGGCCTGATCCGGCTACGCCACGGCCCGGTCACCGAGGTGCGGCGACCGGGCCGAAGGCAGGAGGGAGGCCGGCCCGGAGGCGGGGCGAGCACCGGGCCAGGCCACGAAGGGGTACGGGGTCAGCGGCGCGACCGGGGCAGGCAGCACTTCTTGTACTTGTTGCCGGAACCGCACCAGCACGCACCGTTGCGCTCCGGCGGCCAGCCGATCTGGCCGGTGGTGGCGCCGGGCCGCTGCGCGTAGCCGGTGCGGGTCTGCGGGTCGGCCGGGTCGCCGTCACTGCCGGCGAACGCGACCAGGCCGTCGACCGTGGCCGGCAGCACCGCGAGGTTGCTGCGTCCGGTGCCGGTGAGCCGCACCAGCTCGGTCTCCAGGCGGGCGCGGTGCTCGTCCCACGTCGCGCCGTACGCCTCGGTCAGCGCGGGCCACCGCTCCACCAGCCGGCCGAACTCGGCCTGCGGCCAGAACAGCAGGTCGGTCGCAACGCCGGCGGCCTTGGCGGAGGCGTTGGCGAGCCGGGTCTCGAGTCGCTCGGCCATGTTGTCGTAGGCGTCGTGCTGCGCGCCTATCGCGTGCCGGATGCGGTGGCGCTGCTGGAGCAGAAAGAACAGCAGACCGGCCTCGTCCGCGGTGGCCGGGTCGGGCCCGCCGCGCTCGGCCACCGCCGTCTTCACGGCCTCGGTCAGCCATTCCTCGGCGACCCGGTGACGGCCGCCGACGGCGAGGGCGGCACTGACGTACGCCGGGGCGTCGGCGTGCTGGTTGAGCGACGGGCGCAGCGGTTCGAGCTCGGCCATCGCCTCGTCCGCGCGGCCGAGCCGGAACAGGATCCGGGCACGCACCGCGTGGGCGGCCATCACCTGGTTGTCGTCCCGGGTTCCGGAGACGGCGAGCGACGACTCCACGTACCGCAGGGCGGCGTCGAGCTTGGCACGGCTTTCGGCGATCTCGGCGGCGAGGGTGAGCGCCTGGCCGGCGTCCTGCGGGTCAGCCAGGCGACCGGCCTCCGCGGCGGCGGCCAACTCGGCCGCGACGCCGAGCGGATCAGCCTGCCCGAGGACGGACTGCCGGATCTCTTCAATGTCTGCGCTGGTCAGAGCTTCTTTCAAGGGCACGCTCCCACCGTACTGTGCCCCGTACCCCCGCTGCTGTTGATCTGAGTCTCATTCGGTCGGCAGACCGCACATCGGATCGCCGCTTTTCAATACCGACAACGGATGGTAAGAACTCTGTAACACTGTGGGAGCGCTCCCACAATTCGATGTGGCTTGGAGAGGCGCGCAGATGAGTGAACTCCCGAACGGCCGGCGATCCCCCTGGCGGCGTGCCGCGGCAGCCGCCGCCACCGCGGCCGCGACGATCGCCCTCGCCCTGGGCAGCATGGCCGGCGTCGCCACCGCGGCCCCGGCGACCACGCCAGCGGCTCCGGTGACATCGGCGGCCCCGGTGAGCGCCGGCGTCGCCACCGGTTACTCGCACACCTGCGTCATCCGCGCCGACGCCAGTCTGTGGTGCTGGGGCGGCAACGGCGCCGGCCAGCTCGGCGACGGCACCACCACCAGCCGCACCGCACCGGTCCGGGTCGGCACCGCCACCACCTGGGCGAGCATCGACGCGGGCACCAGCTACACCTGCGGCGTGCAGACCGACGGCACGCTGTGGTGCTGGGGCAGCAACCTGCGCGGCGGCCTCGGCGACGGCAGCACCACCAACCGCACCAGCCCGGTCCGCGTCGGCACCGCCACCACCTGGGCCTCGGTCAGCGCGGGCGACGCACACACCTGCGCCACCCGCACCGACGGCACCCTGTGGTGCTGGGGCTTCAACCGCCTCGGCCAGCTCGGCACCGACCCCTCCACCGTCTACACCGCGACCGCTCCGATCCAGGTCGGCACCGCGACCACCTGGGCCGGCGTCGCCGCCGGCTTCGGGCACACCTGCGCCACCCGCACCGACGGCACGCTCTGGTGCTGGGGCGACAACGGCGACGGACAGCTCGGCCTCGGCCGGCTCACCCCGTCCACCAGCCCGGCGCAGGTCGGCACCGCGACCACCTGGTCCGGCGTGACCGCCGGGTATGCCTTCAACTGCGCCACCCGCACCGACGGCACCCTCTGGTGCTGGGGCGACAACGGGTACGGCCAGCTCGGCACCGGCACCACGTACGCGAACGCGCCGGTCCGCGTCGGCGACGCCGCCACCTGGACCAGCGTCGACGCCAGTTTCAACACCGCGTGTGCGCGCCGCACCGACGGCGGCCTGTGGTGCTGGGGCAACAACAAGGCCGGCCAGGCCGGCGACGGCAGCACCGTGCACCGGTCCGTGCCCACCCGGGTCGGGACCGCCACCACCTGGACCGACGACCACCGCACCGGCTACCACTCCTGCGCGGTCCGCGCCGACGACACCCTGTGGTGCTGGGGCAGCAACAACAGCGGGCAGCAGGGCGACGGCACCACCACCCAGCGGCCCCTCCCGGCACAGGTGACCCTGCCGGCCTGACCGCCACGTGACGCTCCGGCGCGGGGCCCGGCTTCCACCGGGCTCCGCGCCACCGTTCACCCGGGCGGGCCTCATACCGCACGGATGATCCGCGCCATGCGGTGAGCTGATGTCATGGGGTCCGGCGGGAAAGGGACTTCGATGACGACTACCGCAACACTGGTGTTCCTCGCGGTGGTGGGTGCGCGCTTCCTCGTACCCCTGCTCATCCCGCGCTTCCCGCTGCCCGCCATCGTCGCCGCGCTGGTCCTGGACGCCGTCGACCAGACCGTGTTCCAGTCGTTCGGCTTCGACCCGCCCGGTTACCAGGGTTACGACAAGGCGATGGACGTCTATTACCTGGCGATCGCCTACCTGTCCACGATGCGCAACTGGAGCAGCCGACCCGCCGTGCTGGTGGCCCGGTTCCTCTACTTCTACCGCCTGATCGGCGTCGTCGCCTTCGAGCTCACCGAGTGGCGCACGCTGCTCCTGATCTTCCCCAACACCTTCGAATACTTCTTCATCGCGTACGAGGTCTACCGGCTCTTCTGGAACCCGGCGCGCGTCACCCTGCGCTCCTGGATCGCCACGGCGGCCGTCATCTGGGTGTTCGTGAAGCTCCCGCAGGAATGGTGGATCCACGTCGCCCAGCTGGACTTCACCGACGCGGTCGCCGACGTGCCCTGGTTCGGCCCGCTGGTCGTCGTCGCCCTGGTCGGCGCCGCCCTCACCTACTGGTTCGCGATCCGGCCACGCCAACCCGCCCCGGACTGGTCCTGGCACGTCGCCGCCGACCCGCTGCCCGACGGCGCGCGGCGCGTCGCCGACCGCAACCGCTGGGTCGCCGAGCACGGCCGGATCTGGTCACCGGCCACCCTGGAGAAGGTCGCCCTCGTCGGCCTGATCTGGGTGGTGTACGCCCAGATCCTGCCCAGCGCCACCTTCACCACCACGCAACGGCTGCTGGTGACCGCCGCTTTCGTCACCGCCAACACCGCGATCAGCCTCTGGTCCGCACGGTCGTCGCGCAGCGTGGAGAGCGCCCCGCTCGCATTCGGCGGACGGGTCGTGATGAACCTGGGCCTGGTCCTGCTCGCCGACCGGCTGCTCCCCCGCGCCGGCGGCGACCTCGACCCCGGCGTGGCCTTCTTCTTCGTCCTGCTGCTCAGCCTGATCACGTTGCTCGACGACCGCTTCCGCCCGGTCCACGAGATCCGCTTCCAGGCCGCGGCCGCCGGCGCGCCCCGGTAATCCGGTGCGGGCCGGACGCCGGGCGTGCCAGGATCTCCGGATGCCCATTCGCGCCCTGACCTTCGGATCCGTGGCGGAAGCCTACGAACGTTACCGGCCCGGCTACCCGGCGGCCGTCGCCGAACTGCTCCTGCACTATGCGGGCCGGCCGATCCGCACCGCCCTGGAGATCGGCGCCGGCACCGGCAAGGCGACCCGCCTGCTGGCCGCCTGCGGGATCGCCGTGACGGCATGCGAACCGGACGCCGCGATGCTCGCGGAGCTGCGCCGGCACGTACCCCCGTCGGTGCGGACCGTTCAGGCGCCGTTCGAGGAGCTCCGGCCGGGGCAGACCTACGACCTCGTCTACGCCGCGGCCGCCCTGCACTGGACCGACCCGCACGACCGCTGGCCGCGCATCGCCGCCCTGCTCGAGGCGGGCGGTGTCGTCGCCAGCTTCGGCGGCCCCGCGGAACTCGCCGACCCGGCGGTGCGGGAAGCGGTCCGCGCGGCCCGGGAACCGTTCCTGGCCACCGACGAATTCCCCTCCCCCGACGGCACCCCGCCGGAGAGCGCCATGCAGTGGCCCGGCACCGAACTCGAGAAGTCCGCACTGTTCACCGACGTCCAGCAGCACGTCATCCCGCGCCGCATCACGGTGACCGCCATCGACTACGTGGGCCAGCTGTCGACCGTCTCGGCCTACCTGCAACTCCCCGCCGAGCAGCAGCAACAGGCCTACCGGGCGATCGAGCGGGCCCTGCCGCCCACCGTCGAGATCGACGCCGACATCATCGCCCACCTGGCCCGCCGGAATTGATTTCCCTCCGGCCGATGAGTTCCGCCGGCCGGCCCGGTCTACCTGACGACACCGACGAACGCGACACACCCGAACGCGAAGGACACACCACCATGGCGAAGGTCATCTCCACCCTGTTCATCTCGGCCGACGGCGTTGCCGAGATCGACCCCGACTGGCACTTCCCGTACTTCGACGACAACATGGGCCGCGCCGTCAGCGAGGACTACGAGACCGCCGACACCCTGCTGATCGGCCGCGACACCTACGACAGCTTCGCCGGCGCCTGGCCCGACCGGGAGCAGGCCGGCGGCGACGACGCCCCGTTCGCCAAGCAGATCGGCGACATGCGCAAGGTGGTCGCCTCCCGGCAGGCCCTCGAGTTCACCTGGCGCAACAGCGAACTGCTCCAGGGCGACCTGGTCGACGCCGTCACCGCCCTCAAGGCCGACGACAGTGTCAAGGGCATCCTCATCCCCGGCTCGATCTCCATCGTGCAGCAGCTGCTCGCCGCCGGCCTCGTCGACGAGCTGCGCCTGCTCATCCACCCGGTCGCGGCACGCAAGGGGCGCAAACTCTTCGACGACGGCGACACCGCGTACCACCTCAAGGTCACCACGACCGAGGCCTTCCCGACCGGCGTGATCCGGGTGATCTACACGCCGGCCGAGGCGCCCGCGCCCGCCGGTTACGACGAGGCGAAGACCCAGCTGCCCACCGAGGAGTGAGCGCCGGGCGGTCAGCCGGGGGTGGGCTGACCCGGGCGGTCGGCCCGGGTCAGCCCACCAGTTCGCGCAGCATCTCGGTGCCCGCGGGATCCCACAACTCGACCGTGTACCGCAGCCCGAGGCCGGTGAGCACCCCACCCAGCTCATCGACCCGGGCCGGGTCCACCACACCGCTGAACATCACCCCGTCGGGGAGCTGCTGCAACTCCAGGCAGGCCCACTCGCGCTCCACCTCGTACGCGGTGAAGGAACTCGACCGGGCCCGCCAGCCGGAGCCCGCGAACAGCTGCGCGATGCGGGAGGCGTCCGGCAGGTCACGCAGCAGCCCGTACACGTTGTTGTCCAGAACCGCCAGCTCACCGTCGAGGCGCGGCCCCGGCGTACCACCCGAGGTGATCTCCATCAGGCGCTCGCCTCGCGCGCGTCGAGCAACTCGTCCCAGTGGTCCCGGGCCCAGGCGCACGCCGCGTCCATCGGCGCGAGCAGGCTGCGCCCCAGCGGCGTCAACGCGTACGCCGTCGCACCTGCCCGCACCACCCGCTCGACCAGCCCGTCCCGTTCCAGCAGCCGCAACGACTTGGTGAGCGCCTTCGCGGTGACGCCCCGCAACGGGACCCGCAGCTCCGAGAACCGCCGCGGCCCGTCCTCCAGGCACCGCACCACCATGCCGGCCCACTTGTCGCCGACCCGGATCGGCGACAGGCCGGACGGGCACACCGGGTCGAACATGTCGGGGTCCAGAGTCGTCCGCACACCGCCAGCCTAGCTTCAGTCTCACCCTGCGCGGCGGGGTCTCCGCGCCAGCTCCTCGTACTGCTCCGGGCTGAGGATCATCAAGTCCTCGGAATCGTCCGGCACGGATTCGTCGGCCTCAGGGGTGCCGTCCGGTGGTGGTCACGACGGCATCGCGGGTTTCCGATCGGATACCGGCACCCTCGGTACCGTCGCCGCCATGAGCAGAATCGTCATTTTCGGCGCGGGCGGACGCGCCGGCCGCGCGGCCGTCACCGAAGCGCACGACCGTGGTCACCAGGTGACCGCCGTGGTCCGGGACCCCGCCGCGCACCCCGGCGCCATCGCCGGTGACGTGACCGACCCGGCCGGCATCGCCCGCGCCGCCGCCGGCCACGACGCCGCGATCGCTGCCGTCCACGACCCGGCCGCCGATCCGCACGTCTTCCACACCACTGCCGCCCGCGCCCTGCTCGACGGCCTGCGCACCGCCGGCGTGCCACGGCTGCTGGTGGTCGGCCTGGCCTCGCTGCTGCCGGCGCGCGACGGCACCCCGCTGATGGACACCCCCGGCTACCCGCAGGAGTATCGGTCCTTCTTCCTGGCGCACGCGGCCGGCCTGCACGTCTTCACCACCGCCGGCACCACCGTCGACTGGCTGTTCCTCAGTCCCGCCGGCGACTTCGACCACACCGGCGCCCGCACCGGCCGCTACCGCACGGCGCCCGGCGACGCGGCGAGCCGCATCACCTACGCCGACCTGGCCGTGGCGCTGCTCGACGAGATCGAGCGGCCGAAGCACCACCGCACCCACCTGGGCGTCGAGGCCGCCTGATGCCCGAGCAGGTGCACGACAGTCCGCTGCCCTTCGTCGCCGGCCACATCCGCCGCTTCGAACAGACCGGCGGCCGGCCCCGCCCCGGGTTCGACGACCTGCTGCTGACCACCCGTGGCCGGCGCACCGGCACGCTGCGCCGCACCGCCCTGCTGCACCTGCGCGACGACACCGGCGACCGCACCACCTGGATCGTCGCCGCCTCCAACCGCGGCGCCGGCCACCACCCCGCCTGGTACCTCAACCTGCTCGCCGACCCGGACGTCACCGTGCAGGTCGGCACCGACACCGTCCCGGCGCGGGCCCGACCGGCCACGGAAGAGGAGAGGGCACGCCTGTGGCAGCGGCTGATCACGGCGATGCCGGTGTACCGCGACTACCAGGCCGCGACCACCCGGCAGATCCCGCTGGTGATCCTTACGCCTCGGCTGTCACAGAACGGGCGGCTGGCCAGTCTTCTCCAGCATGACCCCTGACACCACCGGCGCCCCCGCCGTCACCGCGCTGACAAAGCAGCTTCGGGTGGGCCTGTTCGTCCTGGCCGGCCTGCAGACGTTCGTCTCGTTCTGGCAGTACGTGCTGCCCCGCTCCTTCTACGACAACTTCCCCACCGTCAGCCTCGACCCGCCCTACAACGAGCACCTCGTCACCGACGTCGGCGGCCTCGGCCTCGCGATCAGCGCCGTCCTCTTCTACGCCGCGATCACCCGCGACAACCGGGTGTCGACGGCCGCGCTGATCGGGTACCTCGTCTACGCCGGCACGCACTTCACCTTCCACGTCACCCACTTCGACACCTTCTCGCTTGTCGAAGCCCTCGGCGTCGGCACCGGCCTCGGCCTCGAAGTGGTCCTGGCGATCCTGCTGCTCTGGGTCACCCGCCGCATCGACGGCGCGTCAGTCCGGCGGTGACGCCGGTCGGTCCCCGAGGCTCCGGCCCCGGGACCGGAGCACGTCGAGCACCCGGTCCTGCTCCGCCGGGGTGAGACCACCGGACGGAATGCCGTACGCCTTGTTCCAGCCCAGCCAGAGCACGATCTGGCCGCCCGTCCGGCCGACTCCGGTGATCGTGGACCAGGCCAGGTCCTCGGTCCCGAAGGCGGTCGCGGCGTGCACGCCTGTGGCATCGATCCGGTACGCGGTCGGCCGGCCCAGTTTGTGGGCGTTCTGCTCCACGGTCTGCCGCGGCGTGCGCCACAACTGGTACGCGACCATGCCCAGCCAGACGCCGCCGAACGTGAGAGCGCTCGCCGTCGTGACCACCCCGGCCTGCACCAGGACGACCACCACCGCGAGCACGCCCAGCGTCATCGGGCCCCAGACGCGGAGCAACAGCCGCACCACGAACGCCTTGGTCAGCCGGGCATCCCCCTGAGCCTGAAAGGTCAGCTCCCCCGTGTCCTCCATGCCCGCAGCATAGTGATCACCGTCGTGCTCATCTTGTGCCACGCAGGGCGGCGTAGACGACGACGTTGTCGGTGTAGTGGCCGGTTCCGGTGTCGAAATCGCCCCCGCACGTGATCAGGCGCAGGCCGGCGTGGTCGATCGGGCCGTAGACGGCGTCCGAGGGAAACCGGTCCTTCGGGTAGCGGTCGGACGCGGTGACGGCGAAGACGGCGGTGCGGCCGTCCTCGCGGGTCACCCGGATCTCGGCGCCGGGGCGCAACCTCGTCAGGTGGGCGAAGGTGCCGGCGGCGCCGCGGTAGTCGACGTGGCCGGCGAGGACGGCCGGGCCGAGCGAACCCGGTGTCGGTGCCTTGGTGAACCAGCCGACGGTACGGGCGTCGCCGGGAACCTGCATCGTCCCGTCGGCCTGCAGGCCGAGGCCAATCACCGGCACGTCGACGTCCAGGGCCGGGATCGCCACGCGGGTCGGCACCGAGGTGGGCAGCAGTTCGCCGGTGGTCAGCTCGGGCACGGCCTCGGAACTGCCGGGCGGGACCGCCGGGGTGGCGGCGGCCGGGGTGGCGGCGGGCCTGCTGTGGTCGCGCGTCCCGCGGAACGCAACGGCCCCGGCGACCACCAGCACGACGAGGACTGCGATCACCAGGCCGCGGCGCACGATGCGGGCCGGAGCCGGGCGCGGCACCGGAATCATCGGCCGGTGCGGCGGGCGGACGGCGGGCCGGGCAGGGTGAAGGCGCGGCGGCGGGTGACGACCAGGACGGCCAGGGTGGCGAGCGCGGCCAGACCCCCGTACCCGATCCAGGTGTTCCGGTCCTCGCGGGCGCTGCCGTCGCCGGTCGCCACCCCGCCCACCGGCACCGAACCGGCCGCCGCCCCCGTGACCATGCCGCACAGGGCCGGGTCGGTGGCCTCCTGCGGGATGCCGTCGAGGCCCGCAGCGGCGGCGAAGGTGGATTCGCCGCGACCGCCGAGGTCGTACTTGCCGTTGCCGTTGACGTCGATGCCGTGCTGCACGATGTGCAGGTCCTTGAGGTGGGTGATGGTGCCGGGCGGAAGGTCCGCGGCGGCGATGGTCCGGTCGTAGGCGAGGTCGCCGTTCTTGTCGGCGGCCGGCATCCGGTCGACGGCCAGGCCGCTGGCGCGCGACGAGTCACCGCGGGTGGTCAGGGAGATGAAGATGTCGCCGTAGGACGGCAAGCCCTCCTCGGTGGTGAGATAGCCGTCGGCGTCGGCGTCGGCGGACATGGGCGGGCAGTGGAAGTTCATGCTGTCGCTGGAGCCGTGCAGGTGCTGGGCGTGCGGGGAGTTCGGGACCAGGCCCGCCGCCCGGATGCGTACCCGCAGGTCGCCGTTGTCCAGGGCGGTCAAAGTGGCGGTGCCGGTGGCTTGGGACCTGTTGAGTTCCAGGAGCCGGACGTGCACGGACTCGCTCGCCCGGGCGGCGACGGGGGTGGTCAGCAGCAGGATCGCGGCGGCGGGGGCGGCCAGCAGGATGCGGGATGCTCTCATGAGATTTCTCCTCGGAGACGGGGTGGCTCAGCGGGCGGAGACGGGAGACGGGCGGTTCAGCGGGCGGAGCCGAACAGGTCGACCAGCTGGCGCTGCGACCGCACCGACGCCGGCCAGTCGGCGTCGGTGGTGGAGAACCGCAGCAGATACGAGCTGCGATCCGTGACCGCGATCAGGACCCGGCGGTCGTGCCGGGTGGTGTCCGAATCGGATCGCCAGGTGTACTCCCAGTCGGCGCCGCCGCGCCCGAGCAGCAGCACGCCCATGCTGATCCGGGAGTAGCCGGGGAGCCGGCCGTCGGCGCGTTCCGCCTTCTCCCGGCGCTGCCAGTAGGCCAAGGGCTCCCGGGTGACGACGGCGGCGATGTTCACGGTGAACGCCCGGTGGCCGCGCGGATCGGTGAAGCAGACGACGTTGCCGCTGGTGGACCGTTGCCAGCCGGCCGGAAGTGACAGCGCGAACCCGGCCGGGTCGCGGAACCAGACCCAGCCGCCGGGCAGACCGGGCGGGACGTTGCCGGTGGCGGCCACGACCGGTCCGGTCACCGAGCCGGTGCCCGATCCGCACAGCGCGGCGGGCAGGACGGGCGGCTG
Source organism: Actinoplanes sp. DH11 (assembly GCF_020873875.1). GTDB lineage: Bacteria > Actinomycetota > Actinomycetes > Mycobacteriales > Micromonosporaceae > Actinoplanes. The sequence goes on along the minus strand of NZ_JAHWGU010000009.1, from coordinate 16,853 downwards.
CGCGGCCGGGACCCGCACGAGCGGGGACGGCCGGGACAGGGGCGGCTCGGACAGGGACGGCTCGGACAGCGACGCCGGCGGGGAGGGACGCGAGGCGGCGGCGACCGGCGGTTGGAGGCCGAAACGGGCGGCGGCGGCGACGCCGGCGCCACCCGCGGCCAGGGCGAGCAGGGCTGCCACGGCGAGAGGCGAGAGACGGGACCTCGATCGGGTACGCGGAACCGCGACCTGTGCCCGGCCACGGAACCGGCCGTCGCCGGCCAGGACCGCGCGCAGCCGCCGCTCCACCTCCGCCGACGACGGCCGGCGTGCCGGATCCTTCTCGAGCAGGTCCAGCAGCAGCGGCGACAGCGGGCCGGCCAGTTCCGGCACGCCGGGGGCGTCCGACAGCAGGGCACGCAGGGCGGACTCCGGACCGGTACGGGCGAACGGCGCCCGCCCCTCGACGGCCGCATACAGGGTCGCGCCCAGCGACCACAGATCCGCCGGCACCCCGGAGTCCTGCGACAGCAGCCGCTCCGGGGCGATGTAGTGCGGCGAACCCAGCCGCGGATCCGGCCCGCCGTCGTGCCCGGGCGCCGCCGCACCGATCGTGGCCAGCCCGAAGTCACCGAGCACCACGCGGCCGTCCCGGGCGAGCAGCACGTTGTCCGGTTTCACGTCACGGTGCAGCACCCCGGCGGTGTGCGCGGCCCGCAACGCGGCAAGCACGTGCAGGCCGATGCGGGCCACCTCGCGCGGCGGCAACGGGCCGTCGTCGCGCACCGCCCGGTGCAGGGACCGCGAATCGACGTACTCCATGACGATCCACGACCGGTGGTCGTACTCGACCACGTCGTACACCTTCACCACGCCGGGATGCTCCAGCCGGGCCGCGGCCCGCGCCTCCCGCATGGTCTGTCCGTTCGCCGGCAGGGCGGTCTCCTTGACCGCCACCGTGCGTTGCAGCAGCTCGTCGCGGGCCTGCCAGACCTGGCCCATGCCACCCGAACCGATCAGTTCGAGCAGCCGGTACCGGCCACCGACCAGGTCCGTGCCGGTCATCGCCCCACCCCGATCCATCGACTGACGGGGATTCGGAGCGGGGACGACGGCGGACGGGTGCGCGGCTCAGGTAATCGTCACCAGCGCATCGAGCGGGGTCGTCGGGGTGGCCGAACCCGGCGCCGGTTCGACCGTGACACCCACCGCGGACGCGCCGGGCAGGCCCTCCACCACCCGCGTCACCGTCGACTGACCGGTGGCGAGCGGGCCCTCCGACCGCGGCGCACCGGCCCGGATGGTCCACAGCTGGTAGACCCGGTCCGCGGCCGGCGCACCGTCCGCGGCCAGCATGATCACGCCGGCGCCGCTGAGCCGGGAACTCGCCACCGTGACACGGCCACCGCTGGTCAGCGGCTCGTCGCGCAGCACCACGTCGGGGGCGGTCAGGATCGCCCGGATGCGGGACTCCGTGTCCCGGGCAGCCTCGGCGACGGCTTCGGCCCGGCGTACTCTCTGCTCCTGCACCGTGATCGCTGCCGCACCCGCCCCGGCCAGTGCCACCACGACGGCGGCCGCGGCCACCAGCCGCAGCCGGCGCGCCGGCCGCACCGAGCGCGCCGAACGCACCGCCACCGGCGCCTGCCGGGTGGTCGCCACCGCGGCCAGCACGTTCTCCCGCAGCCGCGGCGGCGGCACCGACCAGGCGCCGTCGGCCAGCCGCGCCGCCGTCTCCCCCAGGTCGTCCGCCTCCAGGCGGCACGGCTCGCAGTCACGCAGATGCCGTTCGAAAGCCGTCCGCTCCAGCTCGTCCAGGGCGTCGAGGGCGTACGCGCCGACCAGGGCGTGGATGTCCGCGCTCACGCCGCCACCCCCGGCGTCAGGCAGTCCCGCAACCGGATCAGGCCGTCCCGCATCCGCGTCTTGACCGTGGACAGCGGGATGTCGAGCAGCTCGGAGACCTGCGGATAGGTGTGACCCTGGTAGTAGGCGAGCGTGACGGCCTGGCGCTGCAGGTCGGTGAGGTCGTCCAGGCAGCGGCGCACCTGCTGGCGTTCCAGCCGGACCGTGACCTCGTCGGCGACCTCGTCGTACGGCGTGTCCACCGACGCCGCACCCACCCGCACCGTCCGGTCCGTGGCGGCCTGCTCTGCCCGCACCCGGTCCACGGCCCGCCGGTGCGCGATGGTGAACACCCAGGCCGTCGCCGACCCCCGCTCCGGGTCGAAGCGCGCCGCCGTGCGCCACACCTCGACCAGCACCTCCTGCGCGACCTCCTCGGCCTGCCCCGGGTCGCGCAACACCCGCCGGATCAGCCCGTAGACCCGCGGCGCCACCAGGTCGTAGAGCTTCCCGAACGCCGCCTCGTCACCGCGGGCGACGGCCTTGAGCAGCGCACCCGCATCCGGTGGCGCCCCGGCCCCGCCCGGCAGCGGGGTCAGATGGTCGCGCCGGCCCTGCTCTGCCATGGCTCTCCGCTCTCCCGGAATCACTCGTCCGGAAGGTCATTCGGCGCCGAGCCGGCCCCGGACTGCCGCGGCCCGGCGATTTTTCGCCCCGCGATCACGGTACGCCCGGGCAGCGCACCGGGAGGGCCTGTCCCGAGCGGCTCTCAGGTCAGCGGCGCGTACCAGCGGGCGCCGGTGACCAGGATGCGGGTGGTCTGTCTGCGGTTCCACTGGATGTTCATGCCGTGCCGGCGCAGCGCCGGGAAGACGGTCTCGTCCAGGAGCAGTTCCAGATCCTTCTGGTACGACGCCTGCTGCTCCGCCTCGGGCAGCGCCGCGTAGGCGTCCTCGTCGAAACCGGCCGGTGGGTAGACGCCGTACCCCAGGTAGACCGAACCGCCCTCGCTGGAGATCAGGGACTCGGTGTCCTGCCGGTGGTACCAGACGTATCCCCTCCAGTGCCGGGAGTCGTCGCGCTCGTCGTGGATCTCGGCGGAGGCGCAGGTGCCGCAGCAGCTGAAGTTTTCCCGCGCCAGCACCCCGGCCGCGTTGAGCTCGTCGAACGCGGCCGTCAGGTTACTGCGCACGGTGCCGAAACCGCGCTGCTGGGCGCGGCGGGCGTCGAGCGCCTTCTCGTACGCCGCCGCCAGCTCCTCATCGGTGAGGCCGTGGCGTTCCTCGTCGTCGTCGAGGTACTCCACGAACTCCGCGGCGTCGTCGTCGCCGAGCACCACCCAGTCCCAGATCTCGCTCTCCAGCTCGGCGCGCGCCGGCTCGGCGATCCGCTCCGGCAGGAACCGGAGACCGGCGGGACGTTCGTTGTAGGCCCAGGCATCCGCTGTATTCACCGCATCCACGCGGGGATCATGTCACGGGTGTCCGCTGCGAGCGGGAACACGTCCGTCCGGCGGTGCTGAGGGCCGCGCGTCAGCGGGTCAGCAGGGGTTGCAGCACCTCGTGGACGTAGGTGTTGGGGTGTTCGCCGGTGAACCGCTCGGCGAGCGGGCCGTACGCGCTGACCGGCACGTTCTGGCCGGTGTGGCCGGTGGTGGTCCAGTCGATGAAGAACTGGAAGTTCGTGCCCTTGACCGGGAACGGCCCGTCCTCCGCCGACTCGCCGCTGCCCGACTCGTCCTCGGCGTCGACGTCCTCCACGGCCAGGCCGCCGGTCTCGTGGTCGCCGGTCACCACGACCAGGGTGTCGCGATGGTTGGCGGCGTAGGCGCGGGCCACCGCCACCGCCTTGTCCAGCTCGCCCATGGTCTGCAGGGTGCGGCGGGCGTTGTTGTTGTGCGCGAACTCGTCGACGCCCTCCTCCTCGACCAGCAGGAAGAAGCCGTCCCGGTCGGTGGAGAGGTTCGCCAGGGCCTTCTTCGTCATCGTGGACAGGTCGACCACCGGGTCGTACACGTCGCCCTCGCCTTCCGGGCGCTGCTGGAACATCTCCTGGTTGGCGAAGAGGCCGAGCAGTTTGCCCGGGCGCGCGGCGGCGAGCTGTGCGGGGGTGGAGACGTACTGGTAGCCGTCGCGCCGGGCCTGGTCGATCAGGTTGCCCCGGGTGCCGCGGCTGCCTTCGGCAGGGTCTTCGGCGGGCTTGTCGGGGTACGCCCCCGGAGTGCCCGCGGGCAGCCACCAGTCCTCGCCGCCACCGAGGATGACGTCCGGCTTCGACACCTCGAGGTATTGCCGGGCGATGTCGTCCTGCGCGGCCCGGTCCACCGCGTTGGCGAAGAATGCCGCCGGGCTCGCATCGGTCACCTGCGCCGTCGTGACCAGGCCGGTCGCCTTGCCGGCGGCCTTGGCCTGCGCCCCGAGCGTGGGCAACGGGTTGCCGTCCACGTCGACGCTTATCGCGCCGTTGTAGGTGCGCTCCCCGGTCGCCCAGGCGCTCGCGCCGGCGGCCGAGTCGGTGATCGCCGACTCCGGGTCGTGCGGGCTCGTCGTGAGCTGGCCGGACACCGGAAGCCGGTCCATCGTGAGCCGGCCGTCGAGGCCCGCGTAGTAGAGGCGGGCCGCTTCGCGGTGCGCGGCCGCCATGCCGTCACCGTTGATGAAGATGACGTTGCGGACGGCGGGCCGGGAGTCGCCCTTCTCCCCGGTGGCGAGCGGGCTCAGGGCGAACAGGCTGATGGCGGCCACCGGTGCGGCCAGCCAGCGGGCGGAGCGGACCAGCATGTCTCCTCCTACAACTTCGTCGGTGTGGTGGAGGACCTACCCCAGGGGCAGGCATAGATGCCAGTAAACGCCTCGCGGTTGCCGGAAAGCCAGCGTCCGATCACTGCGGCGGCGCCGGCCTGGCTTTCTGCGGGTAGATCGTCTCGTGGCGGGCCAGCATCGCGACGAACTCGCCGATCTTCCGCTCGCGCGTCTCGGCCCGTTTGACGGCACCGAGCCGATGGATCAGAGCGTACCGGTTGGTCTTGGTCAGTACGTCGAACATGGCCTGGGCGGCCGGCTCGGCGGCGATCGCGGCCAGCAGGTCGGCGGGCACCTCGGCCTCCGACGGCGGCGCGTAGGCGGCGGCCCACCGCCCGTCGGCCTTCGCCGCCTCGACGGCGGCCCGGCCGGACGGCATCATCAACCCGGCCGCCTCCAGCCGGGCGACGTGCGTGACGTTCCGCTGCGAGCAGGAGCTGCGCGGCGTACGCGGAGTGAACCTGATCCACGAACTGGCCTCGTCACGCCGGCGGGCCTGCCCGTCGATCCAGCCGAAGCACAGGCCCTCGTCGACGGCCTGCTGCCAGGTGAGCGTGGTGACGGCGCCGCCCTTCTTGGTCAGGGCCAGCCACACCCCGGCCGACGTGGCGTGGTGCTCCGACAACCACGCACGCAACTCCCCGGCGTCCGCGACGATCAGTTCCGGCAGTTCGGCTCTCCCCATGCACGGCAGGCTAGCCGCAGCCGCCGCACCGGGGCGCGTCACGAACCCAGGTGTCGCAGGACGGCCAGGACGCGCTTGATGTACCCGCCCTCGGTGGTCAGCCCGAACTTGTCGAAGATGGCGTTGACGTGCTTCTCGACCGCGCTCTGCGAGATGAACAGCTCCTGGCCGATCCGGCCGTTCGTCCAGCCCTGCGCCATCCGGTCCAGGACCTCGCGTTCCCGGCGGGTCAGCGTGCTCAGCGGGTCGGCGTGCGCGGGCCGGGCCAGTAGCTGGCGCACCACCTCGGGGTCGAACGCGGCACCTCCCCCGCCGACCCGGGTCAGCGCGTCGAGGAACTCGTCGACCCGCACCACCCGGTCCTTGAGCAGGTAGCCGACGCCCGAGGCGGTGCTGCCGAGCAGTTCCGCGGCGTAGCGGCGCTCGACGTACTGCGAGAGCACCAGCACGCCCGTACCCGGCCAGCGGCGCCGGATCTCCAGGGCGGCCCGCAGCCCCTCGTCGGTGTGGGTGGGCGGCATCCGCACGTCGACCACCACGACGTCGGGCGGTTCGGCGGCGACCGCGGCGAGCAGCGCGCCGGCGTCACCGACCGACGCCAGCACCTGATGTCCCTCGTCGGCGACCAGCCGTTCCAGGCCGGCCCGCAGCAGCGCGGAGTCCTCGGCGAGCATCAGGCGCACGGCAGCACCGCCTCGACCACGGTCGGGCCGCCGGCCGGGCTGTCCACCCGGAACCGGCCGTCCAGCGCCGCCACCCGCCGGGCGAGGCCGGTCAGCCCGCCCCCGGCCGGGTCGGCGCCGCCCCCGCCGTCGTCGTGGACCGACACCCGCAGATCCGCCCCGGCCCGGTGCACCCGCACCGCGATGCGGCCGGCACCGGCGTGCTTCACCGCGTTCGTCACCGCCTCGCAGACCACGAAGTAGGCCACCGTCTCCACCGCCGTCAGCGGCTGCGGACCCAGGTCGACGTCGAGGGTGACCGGCACCGCCGACCGGTCGGCCACCATCTCCAGGGCCGCCGGCAGACCCCCGGCGTCCAGCGCGGCCGGGAACACCCGCCACGCCACCTCCCGCAGCTCGACGAGCGCGTCGGCGGCCTCGTCGTGGGCCTGCCGCACCAGCGTGACCAGCCGCTCCCGGTCGACGGTCGCCGCCGACCGGCTGGCCTGCCCGAGCAGCATGCCGAGGGCGACGAGCCGCTGCTGGACACCGTCGTGCAGGTCCCGTTCGATGCGGCGGCGCTCGGCGTCGACCGCGGCCACCACCTCCGCCCGGGCGTGCGACAGCTCGGCGATGCGCGACTCGTAGGCGGCCCGGCGGTCCGGCACCAGCAGCCGCCGGGCCAGCGAGCAGTCCATCCGCCCGGCCGCGAGAATGCCCTGCACGTCGAGGAAGAGCAGCACGGCCGCAGCGCCGGCGAGGTACGTCACGGTGAACGGCTCCGCCGCGATCCCGTCGACGGGCCGGCCCGCGACCCAGCCGGCCACCACCGCCACCGCCGTGCCCGCGCCCCAGAACAGCAGCAGGAACAGCAGCGCGCCCAGCAGCCCCACCGCGACCCGGGCGACCAGATAGATCATCGCCCGGCCGCCGTCCACCGCACCGCCGGCCCCGGCGCCCAGCCACCGGTTGACCCGCCGCCGGTCGAGCACCGCCAGCCACCGGGCCCCGTCCAGCAGCGGGCGGCGCGGGCCCGGCACCACGGCGGCCAGCATCGCGATCACCAGGTACGCCGCGCCGACCGGCCAGGTCACCGCGCCCAGCGCGACACCGAGGATCGCCTGCGGGTGGCGTGACCAGGAGTTCATCGGTCTATTGTGGCCCGCCGCAGCCGGGACACCACGAACCAGACCGCGGCGGCCAGCACCACGACGATCACCGTTCGCTGCAGCAGGCCCGTGTACCGCTCGACCGCCGCCCAGTTCTCCCCGAGCTGGTAGCCGGCGACGACGAAGACGGTGTTCCAGATCAGGCTGCCCGCGGTGGTGTAGAGCAGGAACCGGCCCAGCGGCATCCGTTCGATCCCGGCCGGCAGCGAGATCAGGCTCCGGAAGATCGGGATCATCCGGCCCAGGAACACCGCCTTGCCGCCGTGCCGGGCGAACCAGGCCTCGGTGCGGTCCACGTCAGCGAGCCGCACCAGCGGCAGGCGCTCGGCGACCGCGCGCATCCGGTCCCGGCCGAACCAGGCGCCGAACCCGTAGAGCAGCAGCGCACCGGTGACCGAGCCGAACGTCGTCCAGAACAGCGCCCCGGCCAGGCTCAGGTCACCCCGGCTGGCCGCGAACCCGGCCAGCGGCAGGATCACCTCGCTCGGTAGCGGCGGGAACAGGTTCTCCAGGGCGATCGCCAGCCCGGCACCGGGACCACCGAGCGTCTCCATCAGGTCGACGACCCAGCCGGTGATGCCGCCCTCGTCAGCAGAAGTCATGGCTCCGACGCTAGGCAGCGGCGGTTGTCACTCCCATGGGGCACGACACAGACCTCACCTGTGGTCGACCACAGTCCGGCCGGTCAGCTCACGGCCTTGCGGACCAGCTTCTTGATCAGGGTCTCGGCCTGTTCGGTCAGCTCGGTGATCGCGAACGACGTCGCCCACATGCCGTTCTCCTCGTCCAGGTTCGCCGCCGTGGAGAAGCCGAACGTCGAGTAGCGCTCCTTGTCGCCCTGACCGCTGCGGAAGAAGCAGACCACCTTGCCGTCCCGGGCCCAGGCGGGCTGGCCGTACCAGAGTTTCGGCGTCAGCTCGGTGGTGGTCTCCGCGACGAGGGCGTGCAGCCGTTCGGCCACCGCGCGGTCCGGCTGCGCCATCTCGGCGATCTTCGCCAGCACGTCCGCGGCGTCGGCGGCCGCCTTGCCCGCGCTCTTGCCGCGGCGTGCCTCGGCCCGCAGCTCGGCCGCGCGGTTCTTGACGGCGGCGCGCTCGGCCGCGGACATGCCGGTGCCGGAGGACTGGGACGCAGGACTCACTCGGTACCCCCTTCTCTGGTCCGTCGGGATGCTGCCCACGTTAGACGCGGGCCACCGGCCACGCCTTCTCCATTCCTGACCGATCCCGCTCATCCACGCCGCGGGGTCTAGGCCTTCGCCAGCTGACGGACGGTGCGCCGGCCGCGGACCTTACGCCACACGTCGGCGGCGGCCGCGCGCATCGTCAGCCAGAGCACGCGCACGATGCCCGTACCCCTGAGCAGGGTCTCGCCCGCGATGGCCGCCGCCCGGTCGATCACCATGCAGGCCCGCGCGAAGTCCTCCTTGTCGTCCTGCAGCTCCCACAACCGCTCGGCCTGCTCCCAGGCCATCGCCCGGGTGGTGCGCACCAGGACGCGCTGACTCCAGTCGTCGAGTTCGCCGACGCAGCGGTCGATCTCCAGCTGCCACGCGTTCGCGAACCGGCGCCGCAGCGGCGGGATCTCCTCGTAGAAGATCCGGTTCACCAGCAGGTAGTCGGGGTGCTGCGGGCCGTCGCCCGGGTGCCCCAGCCGGCGCCAGGTCGCCATCACGGCGAACGCCAGATCGTGGTTGATGTGCGCGTTGACGCCGAGGACCGCCGCCTCCAGGCCGCTCACCCCCGAGTCCTGGGCCCGGCGGAACAGCACCTCCCACGCGTCCGGGGTGTCCCGGTCCGGCACGCCCCAGGACGACAGGGCCGTGAAGTAGAGCCGCGCGAACTCGACGTCGAGCACCTCGAGCCACTGCCGGTCGACGACGTCCTTGCCGTCCAGATGCGCCGCCACCCGCTCGGTGATCGTCAGGTACAGCGAGTTGAACGCCGCCACCCGGTGCGCCTTCGGGCTCGGTGGCATCTCGTCGAGGATCTGCTGGAGCAGCTTGAGACGCGCCACCACCCCGGCGATGTCCTCCGGCGGGACGCGGCACGCCTCGGCCATCTCCTTCTCGGCCGGCGTCCACCCGTTCACGATCTCGCCGACGTCCGGCTCTATCCGCTTGCGGCACTCGCGCAGCCGCACCGCGGAGGCCTCCACTCGTTCCCGGTCGAATTCCACGCCTCATGGTCACGCCAGGTGCCGTGGCTTCACATCCGATTTACGGCCCACACCCAGTCGGATAGACGACTATGACGCTCCACAGTCAACCGGCCGGTCGCCCGTACCAGGTCAGCCGGTCCTTGATCGTCATCCTGGAGGTGAAATCGTCTCGCGGAAAACGTTCAGGCCCGCCCACCCGACCGTATGCTCCGGCCACCCGTGCGCCCGATTGTCACCATTCCCGGATTCCGCGAACCTGGGCCTGCACAACGGGATGTCCATTGTGATCTTAACTTCTGATCGGCGGTTCCCATGGCGTGGGAAGACAACGGAAGATCATTCGACCAGCACCCGGCGTACCCCGCCGAGCAGGCCGTCGCCCCGCAGGGCTACACACCGCAGTACCCCACGCAGTGGTCCGGGCAGAGCACCCCGGCGGGCCCGCCGCCGCAGCCGGGCGCGACCGTCCAGCCGTACGCCCCGCCGCAACCGGCGATCCCGCACCCCGGCTTCGCCTCGTCGTACCCAGCGGCCGAGGCCCGGCCCCGCGTCTCCGCGGGTGGCCGGCTGGTCGCGGTCCTGCTCGACATCCTGCTGGCGGTCGTCACCCTCTGGATCGGCTGGTTCGTCTGGGCCCTGTTCACCTGGTCGGACGGCCAGTCACCGGGCAAGCGGCTGATGGGTTTCGTGGTCACCGACGAGAAGACCGGCGAGCCCTTCGACTTCGGCCGGATGGTGCTGCGCGAGTTCTGCGTCAAGGCCCTGCTCGGCACGCTCTTCAGCATGATCACCTTCGGCGTCTACTTCTGGGTGAACGCGCTGATGATCCTCGGCGACGGGCAGCGCACCCTGCACGACCGGATGGCCGGTTCCGTGGTGCGCCACCTCTGACCGGCGTCACCCCGGCATCGGCGCGTCACGCCTGACGCCTCGCCGGTAGCCTGCCGGGATGGTCAGCTGGCAGATGAGGGGCGTCGCGGTCGCCACGCGGGTGCTCTACCGGCGCAGATACGTCACCGAGGCCGCCGGGATCCGGGCCCTGAACCGGCCGAAGGGCCCGTCGGCGCCGCCGCGGTCGCTGCCGCACACCAGCACCACCGTCAACGGCTTCACCGTGCACAAGATCGGCGACAACGACCGGCAACCCGCCGTGGTCTACCTGCACGGCGGCGCCTACACCAGTGAGATCGTGCGCCAGCACTGGGCGCTGATCGGTCACCTCGCCGAGCGGACCGGGCTGGAGGTGCACGTACCCATCTATGGCCTGTCGCCGCGGCACCACGGCCTGGAGGCGCTGGAGCTGGTCACCGCGGTGGTGCGCGGGCTGGGCCGGCCCTGTTACCTGGCCGGCGACTCGGCCGGCGGCGGGCTGGCACTGCTGGCGACGCAGGCCACCGACACCGTCGCCGGCCTCACCATGATCGCGCCGTGGCTGGATCTGACCATGTCGAACCCGGGGATCGACGCCGTGGAACCGCACGATCCGTGGCTGTTCCGGGCCGGTCTGCGGCCCATCGCGGCGGCCTGGACCGGCGGCCTCGCGCTGGACGACCCGCGGCTCAGCCCCATCCACGGCGACCTCGGCGGCCTGCCCCCGACGCAGATCCTGGTCGGCACCCGGGACATCACGCTGCCCGACTGCCGGCTCCTGCGCGACCGCCTCCCGGCCCGGACGCCGCTGACATACCACGAGCAGGAGGGCGCGATCCACGTCTACCCGCTGCTGCCGGTGCCGGAGGCGGAAGCGGGCCGCCGGGCGATCGTCGAGCATATTCGCGCCACGATGGCATAAGGACCCGTCGCGCGGGTAGTCCGGCGGCATGCTGGCAGGGACCGAAGAGTCGTACTGGATGGACTCCACGCCGCCGACGTCGTACCCCCCGCTCGCCGGGGACATCGACGTCGACGTGGCGGTGGTCGGCGGCGGCATCGCCGGGATCTCCACGGCGTGGGAGCTCACCGAGGCGGGGCTGCGGGTCGCCCTGATCGAGGCCGACCGGATCGCGGCGGGTGTCACCGGGTACACCACCGCGAAACTGTCCGCGCTGCACACGCTGATCTATCAGGAACTGCCGGCGGACAAGGCGCAGCTGTACGCCTCCTCGCAGCAGCAGGCCGTCGAACGCGTCGCCGAACTCGCCGCACGCCTGGGCATCGACTGCGACCTGGAACGGGTACCGGCCTTCACCTACGCCGAGTCCGATCCGGATCAGGTCCGCGCCGAGGCGGAGGCGGCCGCCCGGGCCGGCCTGCCGGCGAGTTTCGTCACCGGGACCGGCCTGCCGTACCCGGTGAGCGGCGCCGTCCGCGTCGAAAACCAGGCCCAGTTCCACCCCCGCAAATACCTGCTCGGACTCGCCGCCGACCTCACCCGGCGCGGCGGCCAGATCTTCGAACGGTCCCGCGTCACCGGCCTGCACGACCACACCGTCACCACCGAGGCCGGGCACACCGTCACGGCACGGCACATCGTGGTCGCCACCCACTACCCCGTCTTCGACCGGGCGCTGCTCTTCACCCGCCTGGTGCCGCGCCGGGAACTCGTCGTCGCCGCGAGCATCCCGGCCGGGCGGGACCCCGGCGGCGTCTACCTCACCACCGAGCAGAACACCCGGTCGGTGCGGACGGCGCCGTACCGGCAAGGCCACCGCCTGCTCATCGTCACCGGTGAGCACTTCACCCCGGGCGAGGCCGACGTCGCCGAACGGTGGCAACATCTGACCACCTGGACACAGACCCGGTTCCCGGGCGCGCAGGTGGCCTACCGCTGGGCCACCCAGGACAACACCTCCACCGACCGGGTGCCGTTCATCGGCCGATTCCACCCCGGCACCGACCACGTGCACGTCGCCACCGGCTTCGGCGGCTGGGGCATGAGCACCGGCGTGCTGGCCGGCCGGCTGCTCGCCGCGTCGATCACCGGCACCGAACTGCCGTGGGCCGGCCTCTACGACCCGCGCCGGCTCAACCCGGTCCGCGAGGCCGGTTCCCTGCTGAAAGCCCAGGCCAAGGTGGCCGGCCACTTCGTCGGCGACCGCCTGCGCCCGGCACACACCGACAGCGTCGCCGACGTCGAACCCGGCACCGGTGCCGTCGTCCGCGTCGGCGGCCGGCAGTGCGCCGTCTACCGCGACGAGCTCGGCGCCGTGCACGCCGTCTCCGCACGCTGCACCCACCTGGGCTGCATCGTCAGCTTCAACGACGCCGAGAAGGCCTGGGAGTGCCCCTGCCACGGCTCGCGCTTCGGCGTCGACGGCGCGGTCCTGCACGGCCCGGCGATCCACCCGCTCGCCCCGGAGAGCGCCGGCTGACCGCGCGGATCAATCCCGTGGGCGCTGGGCGTGGACGCGTTCGATCGACCCCGCCCTCAGCCGCTCCACCTCGACGACGGTGAACCCGGCCGCCCGTACCCGGGGAAGTTGCCGCCGGGTGAAATGCTCCCCCGCCGCGGGCACGGTGACCCGTTCCAGCAGCCACTGCGCCGCCCGGACCGGGGGCCAGCTGCTCGCCACGTGATCCAGCAGCAGCAACCGCCCGCCCGGCACCAGCACCCGCCGCGCCTCCTCGATCGCCGCCTGCGGGTCCGGGATCGTGCACAGCGACAGCGCGCACACCACCGTGTCGAACGAGCCGTCCCCGAACGGCAGGTTCCCGGCGTCCGCCTCGCGCAGCTCCACCGGCCGGGTGGCCCGCTGCCGGGCCACGGCCAGCATCCGCGGACTCAGATCCACCCCGGTGACCGTGGCCTCGGGCGGGTAGTGCGGCAGGTTCCGCCCGGTGCCCACGCCGACGTCGAGGATCCGGCCGGTGGCGCGGGCGCCGAGCCACTCCCGTCCACCGGCGAACCAGTGCCGCTCCAGGAACGCGATCTTCCGGTCGTAGTCGGGCGCCGCCCGGTCCCACACCCGGCGCACCTTCGCGGTCTCGTCCATCAGCGCTCCCCTTGCCCACGGCGGTTTCGAACGACGGCGGCCTGCCTCATCGGGCCGGCACACCGTCCCGGACCCAGAGCCGGATCTGCTCGGCGGCCTCGTCGGCTACGGCGTGGCCGGGCGGGCGGGTGACCAGGTCGCTGAGCGCGAACATGTCCAGGACCCGCCCCACGTAGGCCCAGTCCGCCGGCTCCTGCCTCACGATCAGCCCCTCGGCCCGCAGGTCGGCCGGCAGACCCTTGGCTCGCAGGTCGGCGGGCAGACCCGCGGCTCGCAGGTCGGCGGGCAGACCCGCGGCTCGCAGGCCCTCGGCGAACCCGGCGCGGAAGGCGTCGAGGAACCCGGCCGGATACCGGGCGCCGAAGCGGGCCATGTTCGCCGCGTCGCCGTACGGGCAGCCGGAATAGGCGAACTCCCAGTCCAGCACCGCGGCGACCCGCCAGCCGGCGCCGGCCCGGGCCACCAGGATGTTCTTCGGGTTGATGTCGGCGTGCACCAGCCGGGCGTGCCCGTCCACCGCCGTGAGCACCCCGGCATGCTCGGCGCACAACCGGACCCAGGCGCGGCGCGTACGCTCGTCGAGCCGTCCCGCCGGAACCGACTCCATGCATTCCCCGGCCATCTCGGCCAGCTGCTGCGACCAGGGCCGTTCCGCGGCGACCGCGAGGTCCGCACCGGTGAAGAACCCGGGCCGGTCGAACGTCACGGCGGCGATCCGCGCCACACACCGCCCGACCTCGGCGCCCAGCTCGGCCGACCCGTCACCGCCGTCGAGCACCGCACTGAGCGGGACGCCGTCCACGTACTCGATGACCATCGCCTGGCCGGGGACCAGCAGCAGAACCTCCGGCACGGGTACGTGCTCGCGCGCGACCGCCATGACACCGGCCTCGATCACCGGATCCGCGCCGCCGAAGCGCGCGACAACCCGGCGGTCGGTGAGCGTGAGCAGCGTGGTCCGGTGCGAGAACCCGCCCGCGAGCACCTGCGACGAGACGAGTTTCCCGCCGAGCGCCGCGACGATGTCGCCCTCGGTCGTCTCCGCAGGCCGGGCCCGCCCGGCCGTCTCCGCAGGCCCGCCACGCTCGGTCGTCTCCGCGGGCCGGGCCCGCCCGGTCGTCTCCGCGGGCCGGGCCCGCCCGGTCGTCTCCGCTGGCCGGGCCGGGGTGGTCAGGACGCCTGCCGGACCGGCATGCCGGCCAGCCACACCTCGGCCAGCTCGTTCAGTGGTACGTCCAGGGCCAGGCTGAGCCCGACCACGGTCCCGAAAGCCGGCGCCGGCAACCGCCCCGCCTCGATCTTGCGTAGCGTCTCCGGTGAGATCCCGGCCGCGAGGGCCACCTCGCCGAGGCTGCGGTCGGCGCGCGCGAGCCGCAGTGCGACACCGAGGCGCCGGCCCGCTGCGATCTGTTCCGGGGTGAGCGGTTGGCGAACCATGCCAGCAGGATAGCGGCAGATCCGGTCGTGGTATAAAAATACCGCTACGGCGAGGGGAGTTTCCATGATCGAGTTGAAGTCGTCCCAGGAGATCGGCCGGATGGCCGTGACCGGCCAGTTCGTCGGCGAACTGCTCGCCGAACTGCGCGACACCGCAGCCGTCGGCGTGAACCTGATGGACCTCGAACACCACGCGCGCCGCCGCATCAAGGAGCGCGGCGCCGAATCCTGCTACTGGGACTACGCGCCGTCGTTCGGCAGCGGCCCGTTCCGCAACGTGCTCTGCCTCTCCGTCAACGACGCGGTGCTGCACGGCCTGCCCCACAAGTACGTGCTGCGCGACGGCGACCTGCTCAGCATCGACATGGCCGTGGGCATCGACGGCTGGGTCACCGACTCCGCCGTCTCGGTGATCGTCGGCACGCCCGACCCCACCGACCTGAAATTGATCGAGGCCACCGAGATGGCCCTCGAGGCCGGCATCCGGGAGGCCCAGCCGGGTGGCCGCCTCGGCGACATCTCCGCGGCGATCGGCGGGGTGGCACGGGAGTACGGGTACCGCGTCAACCTCGAATTCGGCGGCCACGGCCTCGGCCGCACCATGCACGAAGCACCGCACATCCCCAACGACGGCCGCGCCCGCCGGGGCATGAAGCTGGAGCCGGGCCTGACCATCGCGATCGAGCCCTGGTTCTGCAAGTCCACCGACAAAATAAAGTTCGACAAGGACGGCTGGACCATCCGCTCCGCCGACGGCTCCCGCACAGCCCACTCGGAACACACCGTCGCGATCACCGACGCCGGCCCGCAGGTGCTCACCCGCCGCCCCACCGAGGCCCCCACCACCGACGGCCACCTGAAACAGCACACCTCCCACCCCTGACCCGGCCCGCACCGCCGGCGCGTCGCCTCCACGTCACGGTCATCGCGCCGGCCCAGCTGTCACTCACGCCCAGCTGTCACCCACGGTCGCCACAGAGCAATTCCCACAGCCGTGGGCGACAGCCACACGCACCCAGCTGTCACCCACGGTCGTTCCAGAGCGCCTCCCGCAACCGCCAGTGACAGCCGGACTCGCCCCAGCACCCAGCTGTCACCCACGGTCGCCGGGGAGCAGCTCCCACAGCCGCCACTGACAGCCACACGCACCCAGCTGTCACCCACGGTCGCTCCAGAGCGCCTCCCGCAACCGCCAGTGACAGCCGGACTCACCCCAACACCCAGCTGTCACCCACGGTCGCCGGGAAGCAGCTCCCACAGCCGCCACTGACAGCCACACGCACCCAGCTGTCACCCACGGTCGCTCCAGAGCGCCTCCCACAGCCGTGAGTGACAGCCGGACTCGCCCCAACACCCAGCTGTCACCCACGGTCGCTGGGAAGCGCCTCCCACAGCCGCCAGTGACAGCCACACGGCCCCGGCTGTCGGTCACGGTTGCTGGAGAGCCGTTCCTACGACCGTGAGTGACAGCCACTCGCGCCCGGCTGTCGCTCACGGTCGTTGGAGAATGGTCTTGGAGGACCGTAGGCACGAGCCGGCACCGGTCGCGCCGATGCGGCGGCCTTCGTGCCGCGAGTGGCGGCGGCCGGGCCACAGCCGGGCGGGACCGCCGAGATCGCGGCGCCCGGGGTCGGTGGCCCGGCCGGGGGCGCTGGGTCGGGCCGGGGGCGCTGGGTCGGGCCAGGAGCGCGGGGTCCGGCCCGGGGCGCGCGCTAACGCAGGAACGGTTCCCACTGCCGGATGCCGGTGACCTCTACGCCGTCAGTACGGAAATAGGGATCGGCGGCGACGAGCGCGTCGACGGCCGGCCGGCTCGGCGCCTCCACAATGATCACCGCTCCGGTGTCGCCGGTCAGTGGGCCCGCCATCCGGACGATGCCGTCCCGGTGCAGTGTGGTCAGGCGGTCGCGGTGTGCCGGGCGGGCTGCCAGACGTTCCGGGACCGGCCGGAAACGAAGGTCGATGATCCACATAGGGGCAGGCTAGGTGGTTCGGCCGGACGAGGCTGTATCACTTGATACATGGATCCCCTGGCCGCGATCCCGGCGCTGCACCGGCTAGTACGGCAGCCGCCGTTCGTGAGGTGACCTCGGATCCCGCGGGAACGAGGACGGCCACCGCATGATCGTCTGTGCGTTGTGGACACAACATCAGACCTTGCGGTGGCCGAGAGCCACAGCGTA
>NZ_JAHWGU010000099.1 GCF_020873875.1 Actinoplanes sp. DH11 | reverse complement strand
TCACCGGAATATTCGAGCAAATAATCGCCGCAATAGTCATCACGACCATGCCAAGGCGAAAATCTTTCATGGATGCGCCTTGCTTCATGTCATGAACAAGCGCGGAGATTGATGATAGGTTGCTGTCAACAGTCGAGGCAAGACCGGAAATCAAAATAAACATAAATACAACAGTCGCCCAATAAGGCAAATAATCCCGAATCATTTCAAGGTTGACCATCGACGGATCGCTGGACTGAAACCCACTTCCATAGGCCATAAATCCGATAGTACTCATCAGAAGGGGAACAGTCGCAAAAGCAATAGCGCCCCCAAAAAACGCCTTGCCGACATCTTGTTCTCTGACGCTTAATGCCCGCTGCCAAAAGTTTTGGTCGCCAAACGGGCCGGAAAGCAGGCCGATGACTGTTGGAATGCCAAACGCCAACATGACTTCGATACCATGCGCGTCAAAGAATCCAATGTCGCCATTGTTCTTCACGCCGCCCAACCCTTCTACTATTGAA
>NZ_JAHWGU010000098.1 GCF_020873875.1 Actinoplanes sp. DH11 | reverse complement strand
CAGCGTCGCCGGCAACTTCAACCCCGTCACCACCGCCAACCGATTACGCAACTCCACCGCCGTCAACGAATCAAACCCCAACTCCGTGAACGGCTGCCCCACCCCCACCGCATCCACACCCGCATGCCCCAAAACCTCCGCAACCTGCGCCCGCACCACCGGCAACACCACATCCGCCTGCTCACCCGCACTCAACCCCCGAACCCGATCCACCAACGCCGCACCCTCAGCAGCAACCCTGCGCCCCGACACCCGCACCAACGACCGCAACACCGGCGCCACCGGCAACCGACGCCGCAACACCCCCACATCCAACTTCACCGGCACCACCACAGCACGATCCACACCCAACGCCGCCTCAAACGCCGCCAACCCCTCCACCACCGACAACGCCGGAAAACCAGCCCGCGCCATCCGACGCCGCTCCACCACACCCGCCATACCGACATCCCACGCACCCCACGCCAACGACAACCCCACCAAACCCCGCGCCCGCCGAAACTCAGCCAAC
>NZ_JAHWGU010000097.1 GCF_020873875.1 Actinoplanes sp. DH11 | reverse complement strand
CAAACCCCGCCCACCCACAAACTCACCCAACCGCCGAGCCTGCTCACCCAACGCACCCACCGAACGCCCCGACAACACCCACGGCACCACCGGAACATCCGAAAACACCACAGGCCCCGAACCCACCCCCGGAACCACCTCAGAAACCGGCGCCTCCTCCAAAATCACATGCGCATTCGTGCCACTCATGCCGAAGGAGGAAACCGCAGCGCGACGGGGACGGCCGGCTCGCGGCCAGTCCGTGGGTTCCGTCAGCAGCTCGACCGATCCTGATTCCCAATCGACACGTGTGGAGGGTTGTTCGGCATGCAGCGTCCGCGGGAGCACCCCGTGCTGCATGGCGAGGACCATCTTGATGATGCCGGCCACGCCGGCGGCTGATTGCGTGTGGCCGATGTTCGACTTGATGGAGCCGAGATAGAGCGGTGTCTCACGGTCCTGGCCGTACGTCGCCAGCAACGCCTGCGCCTCGATCGGATCACCCAACCGGGTACCCGTACCGTGCGCCTCCA
>NZ_JAHWGU010000096.1 GCF_020873875.1 Actinoplanes sp. DH11 | reverse complement strand
GCCCCAAACCCCGCGCAACCCACCTGAGCCGGCGACCCGGATGACCGAATCCACCCAATGCGGACGTTCATCTCGCTCACGCCCCGCCGGACACGCCCCCGTGCCGAGATGTTGATCTGCTGGCGACGCAAAATCGCTGTGATCATGGGCCTGAAACCGCGATTTCGCATCGCCAGCAGATCAACAACGCCACGAACCTCACCCCAGCGCCCCAAAGGCACTCACCCCCCAGCCGACAAACCATCACAAAAACCGCACGACCAGCCCACCGACCCCCCAGAAACCCGGCCACCCGGTGAACGCCCACGAAAGACACGAGGCAGCGCTTCAAACAAGTCGGTACACGATGGGCACAGCCGCAAAGTCCCGCGATTGCCGCCGGTGAGATGGCGCTCGGTTTTCCGACGCCGCGGGGTGTGCGGCGTCGGAAAACCGAGTGTCATCTCACCGGTTAAAAGGCAATCGCCGCGGAGCGAAGCGCAGCCAGCCAGCTCAGCAATCGCCGCGGAGCGAAGCGCAGC
>NZ_JAHWGU010000095.1 GCF_020873875.1 Actinoplanes sp. DH11 | reverse complement strand
ATATTTCACTTTCGACTGCACATTGTGGGCGACTTCGGAAATTTTCGTCCCGTAACTGACGATGATGTACATGTCGATATGTACTTCGCCGTTTTCCTCGCGGACGATAACTCCTTTGGAAAAGTTCTCACGGCGCAAAATTTCCGACAGCCCGTCGCGAATTTGATTTTTCGACGCCATTCCGACAATGCCGTAGCAATCGACGGCCGCTCCCCCGGCAATCATGGCAATGACCTCATTGGCAATTTCAATGCGCCCATATTTTGTTTGCCATTCAATTGACATGTTCGTTCCCCCTTTGCGTATCTCGCACAGCTACCCCCATTGTACTATAACGTTTTCTGTTTTCAAAGCGCTTCCCGGCCGCCCACTAGTATTATTTAGCCGAAAACTGAAATATATGTCAAGGACATTTTCTTGAAAGAGAAAGAGCGCGTCTATTGCAATCCCTTCCGTTGTATGATAAATTATAATAGTGTTTTTAGAGGGATGTAAAAGCAAGGAGGGAAAAACGATGGCGAAATGCTTTATTAC
>NZ_JAHWGU010000094.1 GCF_020873875.1 Actinoplanes sp. DH11 | reverse complement strand
CCACGACCCACCGCCACCACATTCACACCACGACCCACCAACCACTCACACACCACCGACCCCAACGCACCCCCACCACCAGTCACCAACACCGTGCCCTCCAACACCGGCACCCCACCACCACCAGTCACCACCGGCACCAACCGCGGCACCCGCACCTCACCACCACGAACCACCACCTCCGGCTCACCATCAACCACCAACACCTCACCATCGGTATCCACCAACACAAACCGACCCGGATGCTCCGACTGCGCCGACCGCACCAAACCCCGCACCGCAGCCACCGCCGGATCATCGCCGCCCGTAACCACCACCAATCGCTCATCCGCCACCACCGCCCCCTGCAACCGCGCCAACACCTCATGAACACCACCAGCCCGATACACCTCACCCTCAACCACCGACCCCGAAGCCACCACGGGCACCAAATCCACACCAAACAACGGCGCATGCCCGCCACCCAACTGACCAGCAACAACCGGCCGCAACACCAACGACTCCACCACCGCCACCGGCACACCCGCACCATCAGCCAACA
>NZ_JAHWGU010000093.1 GCF_020873875.1 Actinoplanes sp. DH11 | reverse complement strand
GCCTATGCGAGCAGGCACGGTCACACCCTGATCGACCGGCGGGTCTACCTGCCGAAGTCCTGGACCGGCGACCGTGACCGGTGTGAGCGGGCCGGCGTCCCGGACGACGTCGTGTTCGCCACCCGCTCGCAACTGGCCGACGACATGATCACCGCCGCCGTGAAGGCCCTGGTCCCAGCGCGGTGGGTCGCCGCGGACGAGGCCTACGGCAATAACACCAGCCTGCGGGCCCGGCTACGGGAACTGCGTCTGGGTTACGTCCTGGCCGTCTCCTGCGATCATCTCGTGCCGATCGACGCTGGTAAGACCCGCTGCCGTGCCGACCGGTTAGCCGAGGATCTGCCCGCCACCGCGTGGACCCGGCGCAGTGCCGGTGACGGGTCGAAAGGGCCACGGTTCTACGACTGGGCCTGGCTCGCCGACGTCGGCCCCGACGACGACGGCCGGCACAGTCTGCTGATCCGTCGCAACAACACCACCGGTGAGCTGGCCTTCTATCGCTGCTGGGCACCAGAGCCGACCGCCCTTGCCCAGTTCGTGCGGGTAGCGGGGGTT
>NZ_JAHWGU010000092.1 GCF_020873875.1 Actinoplanes sp. DH11 | reverse complement strand
ACGGTATATTATCCTCTTCGCCCTGGCAACTGGCGCACGTTATTCGGAAATATTAGGGCTCACATGGGACTGCATTGATTTCAAAAACAGAATGGTGACGATCAACAAGACTTGGGACTATAAATTTACGAATGATTTCGCCGATACGAAAACCTATTCATCGAAGCGAACCATAAAGATCGATGAAGACACCTGCAAAATATTGAAAGAACTGCGGAAAGCACAGAATGAGGTGGCTATGAAAACAGGATTGAGGAACGAGAAAAATCTTGTTTTTGTGAACTCGAAGATGGAGTTAGTGTCCAATAACGCTGTTAACAAAACACTAAAAACGCTGTGTAGAAAACTTGGTTTAAAAGAGGTGACGATGCATTCCTTGAGACATACGCACGCTTCGATGCTGTTATACCGGAAAGCGAACATCAAATATATCTCAAAGCGTCTTGGCCATAAGGATATAGGGATCACATTGCAGACCTACTCGCACATTTTGGACGAGCTGGAACAAGCGGAAAATATGCTCCTCGATCAAATCATGGATGATCTATATCATGCAAAAT
>NZ_JAHWGU010000091.1 GCF_020873875.1 Actinoplanes sp. DH11 | reverse complement strand
ATACGGGGCGGCGGAACATTCGCGCGAACGAAGGGGCGGTCGGCGTGCTGACGAACGGGCGCATCAAGCGTGCGGCGATGTTTTCCCACATCGTCGAGCTGCTGGCCGGCCACTATGAGTTTTTTTGCCAAAACGGACCGTTCACGGTATGATAAAAGGGAGCGGCTGACGACGCTATTATGCTAAGGAGGCAAACGAATGGACAGCCGGCAAATGTACGAGACGATTAAGAAGCGTCTAGGCGGCCATCCGCACTGGACGTTTCGCTTTGACGCCAAGCAGGATGCGATGCGCATCGAGGATGAACGCACGAAAAAAGGCGTGACGATTTCGCTTCCCGGCGTGATCGCCAAGTGGCACGATCAAAAAGACGAAGCGGTGCGCGAAATCGTCTATTACGTGGAACAAACGCTGAAAACGATGGAAGAAGCGGCGGCGCTTTCCGGCAACGAGCGGAACATTTACCCGGTCATTCGCTCGACATCGTTTCCGACGGAGACGAAAGAAGGCGTGCCGCTTGTGCACGATGGCCATACGGCGGAAACGCGCATTTATTATGCGCTTGATTTAGGC
>NZ_JAHWGU010000090.1 GCF_020873875.1 Actinoplanes sp. DH11 | reverse complement strand
AACGAGGACGGCCACCGCATGATCGTCTGTGCGTTGTGGACACAACATCAGACCTTGCGGTGGCCGAGAGCCACAGCGTAGAGCCTGCCCAGTGGCGACGAACCATCGACCTGGTGGTCGAGTCGTTCGCCGGCCGGTTCTGCCGGGTCGAGCCTCGCCGGGCGGCCGCTGGGTTCGTCACCGGCCTGCTCGCCGACCTTCAGATCAAGACCTGCTGGCAGCTGGCCGAGCAGGCTGGACATGGTAGGCCGGATGCGATGCAAAGGTTGCTCTACCGGGCTAAGTGGGACGCCGACGGGGTGCGTGACGACGTGCGCAAGGTCGTCGCCGACCGGCTCGGTGACCCCGACGGCGTCCTCGTGGTCGACGAGACCGGCGATCTGAAGAAAGGCATGCACACCGTCGGTGTCCAGCGTCAATACACCGGCACCGCTGGGCGGATCGAGAACGCCCAGGTCGGGGTGTTCCTTGCCTATGCGAGCAGGCACGGTCACACCCTGATCGACCGGCGGGTCTACCTGCCGAAGTCCTGGACCGGCGACCGTGACCGGTGTGAGCGGGCCGGCGTCCCGGACGACGTCGTGTTCGCCACCCGCT
>NZ_JAHWGU010000008.1 GCF_020873875.1 Actinoplanes sp. DH11 | reverse complement strand
CTACGCTGTGGCTCTCGGCCACCGCAAGGTCTGATGTTGTGTCCACAACGCACAGACGATCATGCGGTGGCCGTCCTCGTTCCCGCGGGATCCGAGGTCACCTCACGAACGGCGGCTGCCGTACTAGCTCAGCTATCGCGGCTCGGCGAGGATCCGGATGCGGCAGCTTGTCGTCGAGCCGATGTCGGTTTCGTGCGCCTCGTTGCGGTCCGCGGGGGAGCAGCGACAAACGGGAGGCTTTGCGGCGCGGGCACTAACAGTTGGCGCATGGTCGCGGCCCGTGGTGGCAACGTGAGGCTGAGTAGTTGGTTCATGCGTCGTGGCTTGCAACGGGCCAGGTATCTGGCTGCCCGCCGCGCGGGCAAGTTGGCCAGGACTGTTGCTGCCAGCTGTGCAGGCATCTCGACCAAGATCTGTTCGAGAGTGTCGTCCTCGGTTTCGGTCAGGATGAACGCCGCGCGGCTCGCGGGCATGGCGGCAATGAGCTCAGCGGCGCGTTGCTGTGGCAGGCCGGTCAGCAATCCTGATGCGGGGTCTGCGGCCATGGTGGCTAGCAGATTGGCGGCGCGGTTGGTGGGCATGTCGCATAGCACCGAGACGGCCCACTCGTACCTGCCGGTAAACAGCAGTTCCGTGGCCAATGCTGTTGGCAGTGTGGTCGTGATCAGCAGTGTCGCCTTCCAGGCCAGAGGCATCTCGGCCGCAAGGCTGTAGGCGATGTTGCGGGACAAGAAGGACAGCCACTGTGCGGCATCGTGGGTGGCCATGGCGGCAAGAACATGCCGGCACGCGCGGGCCGGCATCGCCTGCAGATGTTCCACCGCCATCGTCGGCTTTTCCGTCTGGAGTAGTTCGGCGGCGATGATGGGGGCCATGAGGGCGAGGCACTCTGCGGCGTGGCTCAACGACATGACGCTGAGTCGTTCGGCCGCTGCGCGCCGGTCGATGGTGGTGAGGCACTCGGCGGCCACGTGCGGCGCGAGAGTGTCGAGGTAGCTCGCTGCCGTCAGGGATGGCAGTTCCTCGATGATGCTGGCTTTTTCCGTGGCCGCGACCACCTGGCCATCGCGAACCTTCACCGGATTGGTCGGCCGCGCTGGGCGGGCCCGGTTTTCGGCGGCGCGCTGACGGGCCTGCGTCCAGAGGGGCAAGTCTTCGGGCGGGGCGCCGCAGGCTTGCGCGATGCGGTAGACCACCTCGGTGCGGGGCAGGATCCTGCCGGATTCAGCATTGCACAGCGTGCTGACCGGCAGCGCGGTCATGGCGGCCAGCGCCCGCAGGGTCAGGGGGTCGTCGGTTGGCTGCGGCCGTGGTACCCGCAGCCGCAACAGGCGCAGCTGACGTGCCAGTTCAGAGACTGTCCGGACCGACAGCGGGTTGGGCCGTTGTTCTGAGGCACTCAAACGGTCGTCGATAGGCACCGTCTTATTGTGCTCCAGGAGGTTCTACAGTGTTCCATCTTGTCCCACGGTGGAGTGGCGCGTCTGTCCGAAGATCTATGATTTGTGGCCGGACATCCTGTCCGCAGGTATTTCGAAGAAGCTTCGGGTTCGCATTGCTGGCGCACACGTTGTCTCCAACTTCAGTCCACGGTGCGACGGCGAGCTGCTGCGGCGCCATGGGCAAGCACGTGCGCTCGGGTGCCTCGAAGGAATGAATGCTGGCCGTCCCGTATTGACGAACGGCAGATCCTTTGGCTTCCGCGTCAGAGCTTCAAGGCGGCGAACCGAAGA
The DNA here is from genome assembly GCF_020873875.1 of Actinoplanes sp. DH11. Classification (GTDB taxonomy): domain Bacteria; phylum Actinomycetota; class Actinomycetes; order Mycobacteriales; family Micromonosporaceae; genus Actinoplanes. The sequence continues at coordinate 320,409 of NZ_JAHWGU010000008.1, read as the reverse complement.
TCCAGCAAGGAAATGTGAATAGCGCACAACATGTGTGGCGTGTGCGGCCAACCAAATGATACATCTCTACATGAGATTGGAAGCGGGTGGCGGTCGTGTCGGATACGACCGCCACCCTGTCCCCGTACCTAACTTCAGTAGGAAGGAGACGCGGTGAATCCTAACCGCATTCCGCGCGCATCCAACACCGCGCGGCACGGTGTTACTCCTCCAGGACGGCGCACCGCACCAGATCCGGCCAGCTCCGGTCCATGACCGCAAGATCCGTGCGCCGTGGCTCCCCCTACGGCCGACGGAATCCATGCCTGGCTACGGCGCCGTGGATCAGCTGACGACGTTGTCGCTGATCACGGTCACTCTGCTAGGCGTCCCGGAACGCGCCTGTGCAGCGTGACGCCGCCCTGTTTTGCTGCAACCTCATGCTGGCGCTCCACCCTTCATGGTAAGCCGACGCACGCGATGGGTGAACACTGCATTCACCGTTTCTCCCTGCTCGGCTGCCGCCTTGCGCTACATTCACGAAACCTGGAATCCCCTTATGGCACCCAGAAACCGTCCCCGCACTCTCGGATCTCCGTATGCGATCGTCCTGGCCGGCGCGAGTGCATTGACTGCCCTGCTCGCCGTCATTCTTGTCTCTCCTCTGTTGCTTCTGCGCCTCCTCGGCGACAGAGACGACTGGATCACCATGTCCAACATCGGGCAGGCCTACGGCGGGATCTCGGCGGTACTGTCCGCAGCCGGCCTGTTCGGCATCGGCATCTCGGTACGACTGCAATTCCGTCAGGCCGCACTGATCACGCTGTTCGACGCCCGGCAGCGGCACATTGAAGTGATGAAGATGAGCATCGACGACCCCGAACTGCTCCAAGCCGTCGATCCTGACATCGCCACCTCGCCGCACTGCCGGAAAATCATCTACGCCAACCTCATGATGAACAGCTGGTTCGTCAACTGGAAGATCGGAGAAATGTCCGACGCTCAAATCCGGCACTACGCCTCACGGATGTTCACCAGTCCCATCGCACGCGAATGGTGGTCCACACATCGCGAGACCTGGGGAATCGGACTGCATCGCAGAGACCTGGCGTTCGTAGCGCTCGTCACGCAGGTTTGGCAGCAAACGGTGCCACGCCGTCGTGCCGTGCCGGGACAACGCTCGCCGTCTCGCGACGAGCAGACTATACGTCCGCCGCGCGTGCGGGCCGGCTCCGAGGCCCGCAGCCGCACGGGTAAGGCTGTCCGCCGCACGAAACCGACCAAGGCGGCATTCTGACATGATGCCGGATCCTGCGCCGCGGGCATCGCTTCGATCTGGAGTGCAGGTCGTCGTGGTGGACTACAGCGGCACGACCCGATCCTGCGGCGCAGGACAACCAACACTGCGAGAGCAACGGCGGCAGGGTTCCGGCGGCGGCCGGATGTGCCTTGCTGGGATGCCCACATTTCCGGCTTGCCGTACTGCTCATGATGGCCGCAGCTCCAGCGTCGCCGCACTGGCCCCCCGCCGCTGGAGTGTGAATGCCAGCCATGATGGGCTACGCCCCGCTTTCTTGGCCGCGAGGCGACGCCTGGCTGCCAGGTGCGGGTCCAGATTCGTCGCCGCGGACCCGGTGGGAACCCAGCGAGGCCCGAGCGCCGAGCGTGACGCGGCGTTCGGGCCTTCGTGTGGTGCTGGCACGATGATGTGCGGACAGGCGTTACGCCTGGCTGGCCTGTCGTGTGGTGCCGAGCGCGGACGGCGGGTGCCAGGACGCGTCCGTGCCGGCAGCAGGCCGGTGTTCAGCGGGCCGGCGAATACGCCTGATCAACGCCACCATGCATCCCATGACACGTTTCCCGGTGCGGTCACGAACGACGACGGCGGTGTGGCCTTGTTCGGTGAGCGCGGCGACGAGGTGCTCCGTGACACGGTGACCGTTGTCGTCGACAACCTCGAGCGTTTCCGCGCCGACGGTGCAGGCCATCGCCGTGCCGGAGATGGCGGTGTCATCGTGCAGCTCGGCTGGTTCAGCATTCTTGTCGTCAGTGAACGCGTGCATGTCCTCGATCAAGACCAGCGCCGACGTGTGAACGACGAAACCTGCAGCGGGCGCAGTGTCGAATGACCCGTCAGCGCACTGCGAATGAGTGGTTGCAGCATCCAACGGCGCCGGTGTGACACCGACGTCGGTTGGTGCAGGCAGCCTGTGTGGTGCTTGCGGGCTCGGCACCGAGCTGGGAGACCACACCAGTAGCGGGATCCCGCCCGCGGGCACCTGAGCGTCGCCGCTGCGGCTGTGGTCGGCGCCGCTAGGCGGCGCTACTGAAGGCAGAGAGGCCATGGTGTGAAGCTCCGAGATGGCGCCCGTCGTGTCATGCGCATCGTCGCCAGGCCAGACGACTTCGACCAGCAGCAGCACGGGTGTCTGTCCGACGTCGACAGCCCAGCTGTCGTTCGTCCATGCCCGCCCCAGGGCTTGCGCCAGAATTCCTGCGGCGTCGCGTTCGGCTGCGGCCACAATGGCGGCGGCCTTACGCTGCGCCTCGTGCACCGTCATGGCTGCCTTCTGGTCCGCCTGGTAGCAGGCGTCCCGCAAGATGGTCTCGGCGTCCTGGGCGGCGGCAGCCTTGCGTTGCTCAGCCTGGTCCTCGAGCTGCCGGGCCCGCAGTAGCGCGGCATCAGCGGCGGTTAGCAGCAGCTGGACATCTTCGAGACAGAGGCCGATCTCGGTGAAGGCCGGCATCCCTCCGGGCAGGTCGAGTTCATCTGTCACCAAGTGTTCCAGCGGGTCGGCAAGCGACGTGATCGGCGTGTAGCCGCAACTGATCAGGGCGTGGTGTAGACGTTGCTCGACCTGCGCGTCGGTGAGGTTCGCGATGCTCTCGTCGACCAGGTCGAGCAGGTCGGTGAACAGGCCGCTGAGCGTGCCAGCGCGGTCGTGGTCCGGGTCGGGGGTAGTCGTGGTCACTGGTCCTCCTTCCCCACGGCGGTGCTGTCGGCAGGTGACGGGTGAGCGCCTCGGTGGAAGCGGTCGGTGCGGGCGGGTGCCAGCCGGCTTCGGATGTCGCTGAGGGTGCGGCGGATCGCTTCGTAGGACCGGCCGAGCAACAGAGCGACTTCTTTGGGTGTTAAGTCGTCGAGTAGGTGGTGTACAACGATGCGTTGCGACGGCGTCAACAGGGTGAGGAGCTCGTGGACGCCCTCGATGCCACATTCCAGCGGTTCGTCGGCGCATCGTTCGAAGGTGGCGGCGAGGTATTTGTTCTGGCGGATGAGCTGGCGATGCTCGCGTTCCCGCAAGTTGATCAGGTTCGTGCGAACTGCTCGCCGTGCCCAGGCCAGCGGTTCGTGAACATCGTCCCAGGCCAGGAGCAGCTCCTTGAGTGAGTCTTGGACGATGTCGTCGGCGTCATGATGGTCGGCGCCGGCATGCAGGGCGTACACCACAAGCTTGCGGTAGCTGTTACGGAAGAAGACAACGAAGTCGTCAGGCGCGACGATGATCGCTTTGTCCGGTGACACGGCTGTCACCTCAGCAACCGCATTGTCGGCGTCCACTCGAGCCTTACCTCCATTCCGGTTCGGTGGCGGCGGCCATCGATCTGCGGACCTTCGCAACGTAGGGGACGCTGGAGCGTTGCTTGTGAGCCGAATCGGGGAAACTCACCCCATCGAGGTACAGCGAGCTTGTGCCCGCCGGCCGTCACAGAAAGGTCGGCATCCTCACCCATGATCACCGGTGCCGAAATGGTGCAACGCGATCAGCAGGAGCACCGCCCCGGTGAAGGCGCCACCACCGGTGAGAACTGCGGCACCGGGACTAGCGCCATCGGCGAAGGTCAGCGTGCCGGCTGCAGCGCCGACGAGCGTCGCGGCCAGCAGGATCAGCGCGAGCCAAACGGACCTCGGCGCTCGCGGGGGTTCGCCGTGAGGCGGGGCTGGTGTTGGCGTAGTCGCGTCCATGATCGACCTGCCATCCTTTCGTCGCAGCAATGCGTCGCCACGTAGGGGGAGCCGCCGCTTGGTTTGTGAGCGGGATTCCCTCGGACGCGGGACAGCACGCGGCTGGGCGATGTGCGTGGCGGCGCTGAGCCGCAGAGGGTGGTAGGGGAGCTTAGCTCCGTTTCGGGGCGAGGGTGAATATTCCGGGTTCGTTCTCGGTCAGGATCCCTCGGTGGACCATGCGTTTGAGTCGTGCTCGGGCCCCTTCGACGTGTTTCGGGGCGGGGTCGACGCCGACGGCAAGGCAGATGTCTTTAGCGCGCATCCCGGCCGGGTTCGCGGTGAGGACGGCGAGGATCTGCTGGTAGGGAGCGCTGGCGATGGTCGGGTCCTCGTCGGTGAACTGGTCGGCGGCGAGGTCGCGCAGGGTGGTGCGGGTGGTCGCCAGGTCGGCCAACTCGTTGTCGAGGCGGGAGAGTTCGGCGGTGAGGGCGGTGATCTGTTCGCGGAGCCGGTCGGCGGTTTGGCCTGCGGTTGTCTCGCGTTCGGCGATCAGGTCGAGGATCGCGGCCAGATGCATGGGCGGTTCACCGCCAGGTCGCGGTGACGGCGCCGGTCAACCTGCGCACGATGTTGGCGGTCGAGGCCCATAGGGTCCGCGACACCGACGATTCGGGCCGGCTCTCGTACTCGCGGGTCAGCCGGCGGTGCAGCATCAGGGTGCCGTTGACCTGCTCGACCAGCCACCTTTTCTTGACCGGCACGAACCCGGGCCGGATGTCGGATCGTTTGACGCCCTCGACGTCGATGCCCAGCACCGCGCCGTGCAGGGCGAAGTCCTGCTTGAACCCGGCATCGACGAAGGCGCGGGTCACCGTCGGGGCGTGTTTGGCGACCTTGTGCAGCAGACCGATGCCGACCTGGTTGTCGCTGACGCTCGCGGCGGTCACGATCACGGCGATGATCAGGCCGAGAGCGTCCACGGTCAGGCCGCGTTTGCGGCCAGGCACCCGTTTGCCGGCGTCCTTGTCGGTGGTGGCGGCGGGCACGTGGTTCGCAGCCCGGATCGACGGGGTGTCCAGGATGACCGCGGACGGATCTTCGGTGCGGCCGGCTTTCTCGCGGGCCTGGCAGCGCAGCAGGTCATGGATGGTCTGATCGGTGCCGTCGTCTCGCCACAACGCGAAGTAGTAGTAGGTCACCGCCTTCTGTGGCAGGTCGTGCGGCAGATACGCCCACTGGCAACCGGTCCGGTTCTGGTACAGGATCGCGTTCACGACTTCCCGAAGATCCTGCTCGCCTTGGCGTCCCGCGACCGAGATCCGCCGGGATCTCCAGGCGTCCAGGAACGGGCCGATCAACGCCCACTGCTCATCGGTGACATCGCTGGGATACCGCTTTCGATCCTCCATGACCAGCCAACGGTGCAGCTCCACGACCGGTCGTGACCGCGATTCATCTTTCGCGCCATCGAGTGATCACTATCTACGGCGAATCTGCGGAACACTCTCCAAACGGACCCAACGCATAGATCATCCTGAAGGATCTCGAACCGCCCTCTCAGCCGTGGCGAGCAGGTACAGGCGCATGCCCCAGAAATAGCGTGAATGGGAGGCGCTGTAGCCGTAGCCGGCACGCCCGGCCAGGTCCGAGCGTTTGCTCAAAGTGCTGGAGTCTAGGTTCCCCACGAAATCCCGGCGGACCTGCTGGTGTCAAGCATGCCTGAAGGAACCCTCTTACCGCAGCAGTCGAAGCGCGTGCAACAACATGCCTGGGATCTCCGAGAGTGCAGCATCTAGCAGCCGCTCTACTGCTACAGCCTCAGCGCACGCGTCGACATCAATCATCCGCGACCAAGATGTCGGCTCGTATCGGGCCATAGACGACAACGCTAGAAGGACCGCCCACCATGCCAGCACTGGATGCAGGCCCGATGTCATCCCGGGCATGGATGGCGTGATCAGATAGTCGTCGCGTCCGCTGTACTGGACTACCCCTAGTCCACTCATCGTTTGCAGGCCGTTCCGATCGTCCCAGTAAAATCGCAAGCTTGAGACTAGATCCGAACGGTCCCAACGAGCTTTGCCGTCGCCTCCGGTTTCCCAGCGAGTATTCCGCAGTGCGGGATATCGATCGAAATGGGCCTTAAGTCCTGCGGCATCGCTCCCGTAAGACTTTTCAACATCCGGAAGGATCCATGCCGCTCGAGCTTCGCAAAATGGTTCGTCACGAGGCCACGAGGGTGGCATAAAGGCGAGCACTGAGTGGATTGCGGCGGCCGACAGCGGAGGAGTGCCGGCAGGCAGAGGGACAGCCGTCCATAGTTCGCCAACCGTAACAGCGGCGTCTTCGGCTAGCGACTCTGCGCCAAGGCTTACTGCGAGGGCCTGAAACAATCCGTTACCGGTGGGTTTGACCGCAACATCGCCGATACTTGGAGCGGCGGAGACCATACTTAACCCATGACCGGTCACCTGCCACTGCTGGTTGCCGATTCTCGGCGAAGCCGCTACCAGAGCCCTGCTTCCCTGCGACAACGCGTAAAATAAATGCACTGGTCGAGTCGCATAGCCAGAGCTCTCCGCCGCTGCCAGGAACTGCTCACACTGCTCCAGCGAAGCCCGGAACATCGACCGTCGGCCTCCGCTAGTGGCATAGGCCGGCGGCTGGTACCGCAATGACCGCAAGTTTAGCCAAGCGTCGTCGCGGGCCATACACGCCTCCTACTATATGGGGGGAGCCAGTAAGTCTCTGGTCCATCACCGAGGGTACGGGGCACCTGTATTGGATGCCTTAGCTCGATTCCGCACGTGCCGCCGCAGACGGTAGATCGAGGCCCTGGCACAATGCAACGCGATAATTCCCAGTTGTTGTGGTATGCAGCGAGGGATCCCGACTGGTGGCGCGCCGGACGGGCCGGGCAACCGCAGACTGGCGGTTCCAGGGTTTATTCAACTCTCATTCCGCGGTGAGGCACGGGGCCGCTCAAAGACGGCGAAGCGGCCCCGGACTCGGCCCGGCTCGAACGGGCTGCCACCCTCTCCAACTACGGGTGTGGTCGCCGTAGCCAGACACCCAGATCAGGCGCCGCGCGTACGGACACGGCATCGAGCGCTAAACGAAGCCGGTTTCCTCCAGCCCATTCAGCGACGGACTTCCTTTCGATAGCTCGATGTGGATTAAGTGGCAGAGACTACGTCGCAACTGTGCGATAGTTAGGGTCGGCTTGTCGGGCGGTGCGGCAGGGAGAAATGAATCAGACATGTAGGAGACCCGGCGTTCGCCAGCATGAATAAAAGAGGACCGCACACCGTACGCATTCTTGAACGCTACCCGCACCTCGTCGGAGGTGGTGAAGAAATGCGTCGGCGACTCCTCTGACCACATGCCGCCGACCGCAGCACGCGAAAGCGAATCATATTGCCATTCATAGGTTCGGACAGGCTCTCGCCAGAAGCCAAGCGGTATGTTGGCGGCCGCATAGTTCGCAAATGACTCGGCAAGCTTTAGGTGCTTGAGATGGCGATCATCCAGAAGGCGCTCGCGAATTGCGGCGGCGTGATCTTGGTCGAGGTTGATCTGCGCCATGAACGCGTCCCACTCCTCAGCACCTGACCAGTCAGACCATGAACTGAACTTCTCACCGAACCGTTGCGCCAATGCCTCGATCCCGCCGACCAGGAGCGAAAATGCACCTGAGACGTCGCTTGGCAATAACAGGGTCGCGCAGTAGTGCATGTGAATTGCCGAACAGATCGTCTGCATGTCTTTCTGCCCGAGGCTTGTCACGCGCGTCGCAACGTCGAGAAATCTGCGATTCACCTGCTTCCACGGGGGCAGTGGGGCGTCCAGGATGGGATCGATCCGACCACCGAGGGGGACGGCCATGACCCCAGTTTCGACCCCTAGGAATATCTCTGGTACTACCTGGCACCGTCTCTCAGTCGCGAAGGTAAGTAACGCCCCGAGCAGTGCGTCAAACTCCGGCTGATCGAAGCTTTCCACCTTTACGGCCGGACGTATTGCACGGACCAGCGTCACGCCCAGAGGACTCGGCGACCCTGGATGATCGTGTCGTGACTGTGCCTCCGCAGCGAGAAATCCTTTACCATCGGCGGGTGTCAGGCCGGGATGGATTAAGCGCTGTGCCTCAAATCTCGGCTTCTTTTTCCTGCTTTGCGTCCGCAGCCCTTCCAGCCAAGCCTTGAGCAGCTTCGCACCAGTAGGGTCATCAGCTTTAATCAACGATCCCCGCCTGCCGTAGTGGTAGCGACAACCATACGATCCTACGCAGGGCCCCGCGTAGCACCTTTGGGGTATCAAACGGCCGGCTGGGATGAACGCATCTGCCGCCGCGAGCGAGATGCCGTAAGAGAAGATCAGATGCCGAGCAGCGGCCATCGCGGGGAGAGAACCGCATGAAGGTGCACCGCTGCCCGGCGCCTCAACAGGGTAGGCGCGGCGTATCACGGATGGCCCAGACCGTCAGGGCCGGCGTCGACCGGTCGAACCGAGCGTTATGAGTACCTCGACAGCACTCCAGCCCACCTCGACCATTTCCGACCCACGGCTCCTGGCGGCCGCAGTCGCCGCGTACCTCGGCCGGTAGCGCGGCCAATCGCGGATGCACACCGACTCCGACCTGAAGGTCTTTTTGCGCTGGTCGGCCGCCCAGCCACTGGACCCGCTACAAGCAGCACGGGTCGACGTCGAGCGTTACGTGCGCTGGCTGCAGGATGTTCGCTGCTACCAGCGTCAACGGTGTCCCGCCGACTGTCGGTGGTGATCGGCTCTACCGGGTCTGCGTCATCGATCAGATCCTGCCGCATTCGCCGGCCGACTACGTCCGCCGACCCCTCGTTCCGCCCGAGTCGCCTACGCTGCAAGGTTTCAGGTCCGCGCCGGCCTCGTGGGCGAGGGACGCGGCGCCGTGCCGCAGGTCGTGCAGCCGGACCGGTGGTAGGCCGGCCCGTTCCGTAAGTTTCCGGAATCGGGTGGTGGCGTAGCTCGGGTTGATCGGTTCGCCGTCCTTGCGGGTGAAGACGTAGCCGGAGTCGATCCATGCCTGGCCGTTGCCGTGGCGCTTGTCGCGGTGGGCGAGCTGGCGGCTGCGGTGGGCGCTCAGGATGGCGACGGTGTGTTTGTCGAGGGCGACAGCGCGGCGGCCGGCGGCGGTTTTGGGTTCGCCTTCGACGACCTGGTAGCCGGCGGTGGTGCGTTGGCGTTCGACGAACAACAGTCCGCGGTCGAGGTCGACGGCCGCCCACCGCAGTCCGCAGAGCTCCCCGCGGCGTAGCCCGCGCAGGGCGGCGAGCCACCAGAACGCGAACAGCGAGTCCTCGCCGGTGGCTTCCAGGAAGACGGCGAGCTGCGCGGCAGTCCACACGGCGACCGTCGGGTGTTCGCCGGTGAGTTCCCAATGCTCGACGCGGCCTTCGGTCTAGACCTGGGCATGCGGGCGCCGGTAGCCGACGATTTCGATGTGCCGGGCCGGGTTCGAGTCGATCAGCTCCTCGCGGACGGCGAGGTTCAATGCCGCCCGCAGGGTGGTGCGTAGGTGGTTGAGCGCGGACGGCGACTGCGGCTTGCCCTTGCTGTTGGTGGTCTGGGCGATCTCGGCGAAGACGGCGCACAGCAGCGGACCGTCGAGCTGACTGAGCCGGTAGTGGCCGAGGCGAGGAATCAGGACGAGTTCGACGTCGCGGGTGTAGTGCAGCCGGGTGGTCGGCCGAATACGGGTGCGGGTGTCGAGCCAGTGCCGTAGCCACCGTTCGAGCGTCCAGCCGGCACCGGTACGCCGGGCGGCGCTGTCGGCCAGAGTCTCGTCCCGCGCCTGCCGGGCAGCGGCCTGCGAGAGGTAACCGCCCCGGCGGATCCGTTCGGAACGGCCGAACAGGTTCGGTGCGGAGCAGTGGAAGTACCAGGACCCGTGACCACGCTGGGCCAGGCGGGAACAGTTCTGCTCCAGCCGCTGCCCGCGGCTGTTGCGGCATCCACATCGCTTGAAGGTCTTGCCGGTGCTGGCCATCGCGTTGTCCCTCCTGGTCGAGCTCGTTATGCCGAGCTTGAGGGAGAAAGGCGCGCAGTGGTGTCACTCGTTAGGGGGGCGTAGGTAGACGCGGTTGCTTTGGGTTGTCGAGCGGTATTTCGGCCCAGACGACGACGCCGGTGGTCGTCGGATGGGTTCCCCAGTTGTGTGCGCGGGTGGGCTGTGTACGCGATGGATTGCCGTCGGCAGGCGCACGTGCGGGTGGAAAACCTTGAGCGACAACCTCGATGAGCAGGGTGTTGTCGTGGCGGCTCAAGATGAGTTCGCTTCTTCGCCCGGTGCCTTCGACGTGGTGGACGAGTTCGGTGACCATCGTGAGGGCATCGCTGACCCGGCGCGGTGTGAGCCAGCCTTCGAGATATTCGCGGGTCGCCTTGTGGATGGCCGGGTGGTCGGTGCTGTCGGTGAGCGACAGCCAGAGTGAGTTCACGGAATCGGTTTCCGATCGTCTTCGGTGCAGCTCGGGAGCGGTTGGTGAGGTTGGCGGGGGCGTGTTGGTTGTTGTCAGGCGGTGAGTCGCGGCATCGGGATGTCACTGGTGTTGTTGTCGCTGATTTGGGCGGCTTCCGTGCGCGCCCAAGCGCTCAGCCGACCGGCGGCAATGCCGTGTGGGGCGCGGTGTTCGTACGGGTTGATCCGCTCTGCCGAGCGCTGGAGCAGCCGGGCGGCGCCGGTGATGTTTCCGCGGCGGGCGTGGCTGAGGCCGACCGCCAGTTGTGCGAGGCCGCGCCATAGTTCGCGTTCGTCGGTGGGAGCTGCTTTCCATGCCGCCTCGAGGACGTCGTGGGCGTGGAAGGGCAGGCCGTCGTCCAGAAGTTGTTGTGCTTGCTGGAGTGCGTCGGCGGGTGTCAGGTCGAGATCGTCGGGCATGGTGGGGACACCGCCCTGGGCACCAGGTTGCAAGGGGCGGCCGAGGGCGTCGCGGGGCCGCGCGTTGCGGGGCCTGCCGATGGTGTCGCGATCCCGTACGACGGACTGCGGTTGCTGCGCCGGGCGGTGTGCGGGTGTGAGGTCGTCCTCGCTGCTGTCCCGTTCGCCGAGGTACGCGAGCAGGGCCGGGCTGGTGCTCGACATACGATCGACTTCCTCGCCGGTGTCGCAGGTCAGCAACGCGATCGTCACCGTGTCGGTACCGCGTGTCAGGATGCGCCATCGGCCGCCGGACTCCTGCCAGCGGCGCAGCTGGGCCAGTGCGGTGTCGTCATCGTGCATACCGGAACCTTTCTGCAAGGTTGAAGTCGTGGTAGCTGTCAGCATGACACTGACGTCGCAACGGTGGGCCGCCTATTCATCCGGCCAGCAGCAGCACGCCGGCGGCCAGCAACGCCGGGGCCTTCACCAGTTCGAGCGCCACATAGGCCAGGTGCGCGTGGGATCTCTGGATGGTGTCGCCGCGAAGGACGGCGGCCGTGCGTCGATGCAGGCGTGGCCGGACCGCGATCAGCTGTGTGATCAACGCGGCCACAGCGATGCCGGACAGGATCAGTGCGGAACGGGGATAGCCGGCTGTCATTGCGGCGATCACCACCACGGCTAGGGCCGCTTCGGCGATGTTGAGCGCCCGGAAGACCAGCCGGCCGATGGACAGGCCGACCGCGAGGGTGACGCCTGGCGCACGGAATTTCAGGGGAGCTTCGAGGAACGAGATAGCCAGGATCATGCCGAGCCAGACAAAGGTCGCCGCTATTCCGGTCGCGGCCGTAGTGGAGCCCACCATTCGAGTTTATCCAAACGTATCTTGTATAAAAGGGGATGTGGCAGAGAACCCGCCGGTGCCGGGCCGACGCGCTGAAGTCCTGCGCCTCCTTACTGCCGCACCGGAGCCCGTCGGGGTCGCGGCGATCGCGGGCCGGCTGCGGGCCCATCCCAATACGGTCAGGTTCCATCTCGACGCCCTGGTCCGTTCTGGTCATGCTGAGCGCGTCGCGGGTCACGAAGCCCGCCCCGGCCGTCCTCCGCTGCTGTTTCGGGCCCTGCCGGGGCCGCAGGCCGCGGGGCCGCGCGACTACCGGTTGCTGGCCGACATGCTGCTCGCCGATATCGTCGCCGGCGTCGATCCCGTGACCGTAGCCAAGCAGGCCGGGCGGCGATGGGGCCGCCGGATCGTCGAGCCGACCCAGGATGCTGCGACACCGGCGGCGGCGAAACGGCTGCTGGTCCGGGAACTGGATCGCGTGGGATTCGCCCCGCACACGGTGCACGCCGACCGGACGGTCGATCTGGGCAACTGTCCCTTCCTGGAAGCGGTGCACGCCCACGGGCGGGTGGTCTGCGACTTGCATCTCGGCTTCGTCGAAGGCGTTCTGAATCGGCTGGGCGCGCAAATCTCGGCCGTGGAGCTGATCCCGTTCGCCGAGGCTGGTCGATGCCGGCTCGTCCTGTCGGCCCCGGGCCACGGGCTCCCTGCTGCAAGATGACCGTCCCGTCGTGCCGCGCGGAACGTGCCGCCCAACGGACAGCAACGTCACCGTTCGCCGATCCGACGACAGTCTCCCTTGCGGTCATGACGCCCCGTCCGCCGGCGGCTGATCCCGGCGGTGACCCCACGGGGCGTGACCACCGATCTCGGGTTGACCGTGAATCACCAGTTGGCGGGCGGGTCGCTGGCGGGAAAGGAGTCCTGGCCCCAGACCTCGACGATGTCGACGTCATCGGCTCGCCAATTCGGGTTCGGTGCGGTGTGCGGCGCTGGTCCTGTTGCGGTCCCGATCGCTTCGGTACGCGTGGATCGTGTCTGGTTTCCCATCGTGGTTCCTCCGTTGCGTTCAGGTAAGAGCAGCCGGGGTTGGGCTATACCTGGCAGACCGTGCACCAGCGGGTGGTGGGCCGGGCCCGTATCCGGTCGGCTGCGATGATGCAGCCGCACTGTTGGCACATGCCGTAGGTGCCCGACTCGATGCGCCGCAGGGCGGCTTGGATGTCCTCGACGGCGTGCCGTACGGCGGCCATCCGTACCCGGACGAGGTCTTCGTCGCGCTCGGATTCGCCGGCCCGATCCGGATTGGGAAAGGCGCATCGGGCGAACGCCTGGTGCAGCTGGTGCACTGTCAGGTCCCAAGCCAGCGTATTGACGTCGCGCTGTTCGTCTCGAATGGCGAGCGGCGGTGCCGTCCGTGTCGGCATCGGTCATCCTCCTTGGACTCGAGGGGCTCGGTGTCGTGATGCATGGAGGGCTTTCGCGACCTCGGAACTGACGACCATGCCGACGCGCTGCCGGTCCGCCGTGCCGATCGGGCGGGGGAACTCATCGTCTTCCTCCTTCGGCGGCGTGCTTGATGGTGCGCGACTGCCGGCGCGAGCCGACTCGCGGAACGGACGATGGGAGCGTCAGGTCCGTTCCGCGTCTGCTGTATCCACTGTCGTCGTTGGCGCGGCTGCAGGACAGGCGCCGCGAGAACCATTGTCACGCCTGTTGATTGCTAGCGTCGGCAAGCAGACGGTCGCGCGGTCGTTTGTCAGCCTGCTGCGGGTAGTGGTTGTTCGGGCCAGTTGAGGGCGCGGGCGCCGAGTACGGCTGCTTGCAGGGTGAATCGGTGGGCCGGGTCGGCCGGGTCGTAGCCGGTGAGGGTGTGGATGCGTTCGAGCCGGTAGGTGACCGCTCGTACGGAGATGTGGACGCGTTTCGCGGTTTCGGTGGCGACGCCGCCGGTGTCGAAGTAGGCCTGCATGGTTGCAAGGAGGGGTTCGGCGCCGCCGCGTGCCTGGGTCAGCGGGTGGAGCACGGCGTGCACGAGTTCGACGATGGCGGGCTGGTCGCGGAGCAGGACCCGGTAGATGAGCAGGTCCCGGGCGTTGACCACAGGGGTGGGTACGCGGAGCCGGCCGGCCATGGTCAGTGCTTCGCGGGCTTCCTCGTAGGAGCGGGCGATGCCGTAGAGGCCGGGGTGGGGCCGGCCGACGGCGATGCGCCAGGGGCGACCGCGCGGCAGCCTGCGGAGCTGGTCGTGCATCAGCTGTCCGAGGTCGTTGCGGGTGTCATGACCGTCCGGCGCGTTGTCGGAATCCGTGGCTTCGGCGGGGGCGAGGACGACCAGGAGTCCGTCCTTGGTCGCGACGAGCACGTCGCGGTCCCCGAGCCGGTCGAAGATGACCGCTTCCAGAGCGGTGATCGCCGCGTCGGTGTCGGGCAGCCGCCGGCTCGGTGCGGCCAGGGCGACCTGGTGGACGCGGGCGAGGTCGAGGCCGAACGGTTCAGCACGGCCGACCAGGGCGCCGAGGTCGGAGTCGCCGCGCAGCAGGTCGTCGATGAGTTCGCGGCGCAGGGTTTCCTCGCGGCGGACCAGGTCGCGGCGGGCGACGGCGTAGCCCTCGGCCAGGGTGGCGACCGCGTCATCGACGACCTGCAGCACCGCGGCCGCGGCGGCGCGGACGGCTTCACGGTCGCGGCTGCGTACGACCTCCGGCAGGTCCTGCCACAGCCGGCGGGCGGCGGACAGGTAGAGCTGCACTACCCGGCCAGCGGAGATGCCCTGTTCCGCCGCTTTGCGGCCGAGTGCCTCGACCGCGTCGAGTTCGGCACGTTTGGGTTTGCGGCCGGTGATGGCCGCGTCGGCCAGCAGCGGCAGGTAGTCGCCGAGCAGCGCTACGGGCACGTTGCCGGCGTCACGGCTGGCGCCGGCGGCGACGTCGGCGAGCCACTGGCCGTCGGCGTCGTCCGTCGTCCGTCGCTCGCCGGCCGCTGTCGGCCGCGGGTCGCGGCGTGCACCGTCGTTCACGTGTGCTCCCGTTCAGTGGTCAGACAGGCTCAGGCATTGCCGGTCGTGGCGACGGTATACGTCATCTGCCGGCCGCCCGTACAGGTTCGCGGTCGTCGGCCTGTCGGTGTTCATGGTGATCGACGGGCCTGTGCTCGACGGCGGCGGTCTCGGTGCTGCCCCGTCCGGTTCCGTTCTGCTCCGTGGCCTTGCCGATGCCGCCGAGCTTGTGGTGCAGCGTGTCGATGAGTCGCAGCAGTTCCACCGGGAGCGGGAAGATCAGCGTGGAGCTGCGTTCGGAGGTGATCTCGGCCATCGTGGACAGCACCCGCAACTGCATCGCGGCCGGATGTTCTTCCAGCACCTGGGCGGCGCGGCCCAGATCGTCGGCGGCCTCGAGTTCACCGGCGGCGTGGATCACCTTGGCTCGCCGTTCACGTTCGGCTTCGGCCTGACGGGCCATCGCCCGGCGCATGGAGTCAGGCAGTTCGACGTCCTTGACCTCGACCAGGGTCACCTTCACCCGTTACCTTTTTGGTCGTCCCCAGCCGGGGACTGCTCGGTCGCTCGGTCCGGTATGACTTACTGCCCCTAATAGAGGGCGAACGGGGTGCTCGGTGAGATTCCTGGACGTCTTTACTGCCCTTGATCTATGAGGTCTCACGACAGACGGACGACGGGAAATCGAGCACCTCGTGTCGGCGGTCCGGAGACGTCGCGCTGACGCCTGGGGTCAGTTGGACGTTCAGTCCTTTGGGTAGACCGGCGCGTTGTCGGCGTGTCCGGACCGCCGTCGCTCCGCTCGTAGAGGCAGGTTGCTGTTCGTGGTTCGAGCCCGCCCGCACGGTCGATACCTCATTCATGCTGAGCCGCTGAGCTCTGACGCAAGACCGGGGATCGTGCGTGTCGCTGGGATCGCGAACGGCTCATCGGAGGGTAGGCCCAGAGCCTCGCTATTAGGTCGCCGCGCGTTCTCGCCAGGGTTCTGACCAGCCAATGCATCGCCTGATAGGGCAGATCTGGGGAGGAGGGCCGCTGGTGCAGGTATTTTGTGGCATCGATTGGGCCGAAGGACATCACGACGTGGCCTTGATCGACGAGGCCGGACAACTGGTCGCCAAGAAGCGGGTCAAGGAGAGCGTCGAAGGATTCACACAGCTCGTCGAGATGCTGGCCGCGGCAGGCGACAGCGCAGACACGCCGATCCCAGTCGGGATCGAAACACCTCGTGGCCTGCTGGTTGCGGCCCTGCGGGAAACCGGACGACCGGTGTTCGCGATCAACCCCATGGCGGTAGCCCGCTACCGCGAACGACACTCGGTGTCGAGGGCGAAGTCGGATCACGCCGACGCGATGGTCCTGGCAAACATCCTGCGCACCGACCGTCACGTGCACCGGGCACTGCCGGCCGACAGCGAGCTGGCCCGCGCCATCGCCGTCCTGGCCCGCGCACACCAGGATGCAACATGGCAGCGGACCAGAGCCGTCCAAGAACTGCGCTCTGTCCTGCGGGAGTACTACCCCTCGTTTCTCGAAGCGTTCGCAGGCAGCACCACCAACCTGGCGACGCCATCCGCCCGAGCAGTGTTGGCGATCGCGTCGACGCCATCCGCTGGCGCCCGGTTGACGAAAGCCCAGATCGCGGCCGCGCTGCGCCGAGCCGGCCGACAACGCGGTATCGACACGGCCGCCGCCGACCTGAAGCAAGCGCTCCGACGGTCCCAGCTCCGACAGCCGCCGCTGATCGAGCAGGCCATGGGCGTTCAAGCCTTGGCGCTGCTCGCCACCTTGAACAACGCATGCGACAACGTCGACCGGCTCGCCGAGGCAGTCACGGCGGCATTCCAACAGCACCCCGACTATGAGATCCTTGTCAGCTTCCCGGGGCTTAGCGAAACGGGCGCCGCCCGGGTGCTGGCAGAGATCGGTGACGACCGAGCCCGATTCAGCGACGCGCGTGCGTTGAAGGCCTACGCCGGTTCGGCACCTGTCACGAGGGCATCAGGCCGCAGCATCTCGATCACCCACCGTCGGATCAAGAACGACCGGCTGGCCGCCGCCGGATTCGTCTGGAGCTTCATGGCCATCACGAACCACCCACCAGCGCGGGCCCATTACGACCAACGACGCGACCGCGGCGACCGACACCCGGCCGCCCTGCGACACCTGTTCAACCGACTGCTCGGCCAGCTCCACCACTGCCTGACCACCGGCCAGCTCTACGACGAGGCCAAGGCGTTCGGCACCTTGGAAGAGGCCACCACCTGATGGACACATCGTCGAGATCAGTAGCCGTACTCGTCGACGTCTAGCTCAGCGTGGGTGAGCTGGAGGAACGTCAAGGTCCGGGCATTCAGACGCCAGCCCAGCAGGGAGGGCTGCTCCAGCGGCTCGGCCGGAACGTCGACAGGGCGGCTGAGTTCCTCAGCCTTAGGTGCAGGATGTTCAAACACCCGAACGACCTGCATGGTCGCTGCACCCGGCATGCCATCAATCCGGTCGAGCTCGGTCGCGACGTCGCCGATCATCGGGGCGTATGCGAACAGCCGATCAACGATGCTGGCGATCTGCTCTTCCACCGTCAGCCCTGGCTTACGGCAAACGATCTTCCAGCTGTGAGAAGCGGGTCGCACAGGTTCCACGTGACGGCTGCCGCGTGTCACGACCTCATCAGGATCAATCAGCAACCGCGCGGTGATCTCAGCGGCCGACACCTGATTCGAGGAGAGCGCGAAGTAGGCGTACTGGTGCACGAGCATGCGCCGGACATTACTGATGGCAACACAGCAAGGCCCACGAATAACCGCTGGGACTTGACCCTTCGCGCTATCGGAGGTCTGTCGTACGCATGATCCGGGGGGTGTTGTCGCCGGGCCGGGTGGCGTCGGGAGACCGCTGATAGGGACCCGGCCACCCGAACCTGGGTAGGTCTCTCCGTAACGTGGCTGCCGGCAGTCCGACGCTGTGACCAGCGGCCGAGCCCATGGTGGACATCGTGGGAGACCGGACGTGACCAACGAGTACGGCGTGTTCCTCGGCCTGGACGTCGGTAAGACCGACCATCACGCGGTCGCACTAGACCTGGCGGGTAAACGGTTGCATGACGCGGTGTTGCCGAATACCGAGGCTGGGCTGCGGAAGCTGTTTGACAAGCTCGGCCGGCATGGCCGGATCCTCGCGGTGGTGGACCAGCCCGCCTCGATCGGTGCCCTGCCCGTCGCAGTCGCCCGGGCCTGCGGGCACCAGATTGCGTATCTGCCCGGTCTGGTGATGCGCCGGCTCGCTGACCTGCACCCGGGCACCGCGAAGACCGACGCCCGTGACGCCTACGTGATCGCCGATGCCGCCCGCACCTTGCCGCACACGCTGCGCCGCGTCGACGCCGGCGACGACACCCTCGCCGAGCTGGAGATGCTGGTCGGCTACGACGACGACCTCGCCGGTGAAGTGACACGCATCAGCAACCGGATCCGCGGTCTGCTCACCCAGATCCACCCACCGCTGGAGCGGGTCCTGGGCCCGAAAGTCCAGCACACGGCAGTGCTGGAACTGTTGTCGCGGTGCGGCGGCCCGGCGGGGCTACGCAAGGCTGGACGCTCGAAACTCGCGGAGATCGTCAAGTCACGGGCGCCGCGGATGGGTGCCCGCCTCGTTGAGCAGATCTTCACTGCCCTGCACGCTCAGACCGTGGTCGTTCCCGGCACTACAGCAGCCGAGACGATCCTGCCGAAGCTTGCCGATAGTCTGCGTGACCTGCTGAGACAGCGAGAACAGGTGGCTGAGCAAGTCGAGGGGATGCTTGATGCTCACCCTCTTTCCTCGGTCCTGATCTCGATGCCGGGCGTCGGGGTCAGGACCGCAGCCCGGATCCTGCTCGAAGTCGGCGACGTCACCGCGTTCCCCACCTCCGGCCACCTGGCCGCCTATGCCGGCCTCGCTCCGGTGACCCGCCGTTCGGGCACCAGCATCCGCGGCGAGCACCCACCCAAAGGCGGCAACAAGCAGCTCAAACGCGCTTTCTTCCTGTCCGCGTTCGCCGCACTGTCGGACCCCTTGAGCCGGGCCTACTACGACCGCAAGAGAGCGGAAGGCAAGAAACACAACGCCGCCCTCATCTGCCTCGCACGCCGCCGCATCGACGTCCTGCACGCCATGCTTCGAACCCGCACTCACTACCAGCCCAAACCGGTAGAAAAGCTCGCACTCGCTGCTTGACAGAACCCATAGGGACACCCCCCCATGCGCTGGTGATCTCGTCGGTGACGGTCTGCAGTCGCTGGTTGATGGAATCGCGGTCGACGAGCAGATCGTCGAGGTTCGCCTGACCGAGGATGCTGCGCAGCGTGGTCTGGGCGATCTGGGAGGTGGCGACGACGTGGTTCTCGACCGCCGTGACCGACAGCAGGGGCACCACGACGTTGAAGTAGGCCACCGCGTTGACCTTGACGGTCACGTTGTCCTTGGTGATGACGTCCTGCGGGGGAATGTTCATCGTGACGGTACGCAGCGACACCCGGACCATCCGGTCGACGAACGGGATCAGGAACGTTAGGCCGGAGCCGCGGGTGGCGGCGACCCGGCCAGCCGGAACACCACCCCACGCTCGTACTCCATGACCACCCGCACCGAGACCACCAGCAGAACGATCATGACCAGCGCGGCGAGCAGGGACCAGCGAAGTGCCTCATTCATGGCATTCCTTCCGGCGGTCAGCGGTGTGCGGCGGCGGCTGTGGACAAGGGACGGCTGTCCTGGTGTGGGCGACGCGCCGGCCACCAACCGTCGAACGGCTGGACTGCCGACGCCGGCACGGCAGACGACAGCGGGGGCGGGTCGACGGTGATCTCGTCACGGATCGCTGACACGCCGGGAACCGTGCGGATCAGCGAGGTCAGCAGTGTCGCGAACCAGGCGTCAGAAACGGTCGAGGCGACAGTAGCCACGCCGTCATGCACGTCCAGGGCAAGGTATGAACGGGTAGCCCCGCCAGCGTCTGTCGTATGTCGGCGCGGATGACCTCGTCGGCGCGGTCGTGCACGGTGAGCAGGTCGGCGACGGTGACGATGCCCAGGAGCCGCCGATGCGCTCCGGTGACCAGCAGACGGTTGACCTTGTGGCGGCGCATCAACCGGCCGGCCTGGGCAAGCGTCGCGTCCGGTTCCACGGTCAGCGCCGGTGCGCTCATCATCTGCCCGGCCGAGGTCACCGCCCAGTCCGGTGTCACGACGGGCCGCCGCCACGGAAGCCGCGGACGCTGATCGGGTGCCCGCATCGTGATGGCCTCGAGTACGTCGGTGCGGGTGACGATGCCCAGCACGAGGTCGTGTTCATCGACGACGGCGAGTGCGCTGACGTCGTACGAGATCATGGCCACGACGATGTCAGCGGGGGCGGCGTCGTAGGCCACGGTGAGCACGTCGGCCGTCATCACCTCGCGCACTCTCCACTGCATGACGCTCCTCCACTTTCCGGCACCACGACGGCGCCTGTCTCCCGGACGGCCGGTCGGTCTCGGTGACCGTTTGACGCGTCCGCCATCCATACTGACCGCGCCGGTGCGGCGGCGGACAGGGCCCGCGCCGGTGACATCCAACCGTCGTCATTGCCGAGCGTCGGCAATTATCAGTAAGCGATGCCGAGCATTCGTTACCACGTCGCTGGTCATCACGTCACGGACCCTGAACTGCCGTACGGGTTGCGTACCACCAAGCACGCCATCGGATCGCTTTGTCAACCGACAGCGACAGTCACACAAGGCGACAGAAAGGTCTACCGACGGTAGATGCCTCTCGGGCTGCGTTGCCGGGCGTTCGCATGAACCTGCCGTCGATCGGCAGGTTGAACGGCCCGGATCGGCCAGCGGTGGCCCTGCCCGGCGGCACCCGCAACGACCAGGCTGGTGGTCACGCGATGTCACCGGCGCGGAAATCTGCGCCTGTGGTCACCCACTGCTTCCGTGGAGAGGCGAGGATGAAACTGTCAAACGCGCTGAACGCGCAGGAACTGGTCGGGCTCTCCGAGCAACGCGGCGGTCACCGTGTCTCGGTATTCCTGCCCACACCCGGACCAGACGCGGGAAATGATCGCCATGGCCTCCGCATCAAGAGTCTTCTCCGGCAAGCCGAGCAGGCACTACACGCCGACGGGGTGTCGGCCGCCACGGCGCAGCTCGTACTGGCGCCGGCCCGCCGGCTGTTGAAGGAACCGCGACGCTCACAGCCACCCGGCGACGGCCTGGCCCTGTTCTGCGAGCAGAGCGGTGTCCGGCAGTTCCAGGTTCCGCTGCGGCTGCCCGAACTCGTGGCCGTCGGTGACCGTTTCCTGGTAAGGCCGCTGCTGCCTCTGCTGGGTGCCGCCGGCGACTTCTACGTCCTGGCACTCAACCAGGACGAGATCCGGTTGTTGCGAGGCTCACGCCACACTCTGCAGGAGATGGCCCTCGACGGGCTGCCTCTTGCTGTGTGGCTCACCATGCCCCGCCGCCGTGCACCGGTACACGCCTTCGTCGCCGACCGCGGTGGTGCGGCCGGCCGTGCCGTCTTCCACGGCGTCCAGGACGACCACACCCCCCTGATCCTGCAGCACTTCCGGCGGGCCGATCAGGCGTTGCGCGACGTGCTGTCCGTCGACGACGTTCCGCTGATACTCGCCGGTGTCCGCTCGACGCAGGCCCTCTATCGGCAGGTCAACACCCATCCCGGGCTGATCCGCGAAGGCATCGACGGCAATCCCCGCGACCTGAGCCCCGAACAGCTGCACCGGCTCGCCTGGCCACTGGCGGAACCGGTACTGCGCGCCGGCGAGACCACCGCGGCGGCGATCTACCGGGAACTGCACGGAACCGGCCGCACCTGCACCGACGCCACGGCGGTCTGCACCGCCGCCGAACAGGGCCGCGTCGAGACGCTGTTCGTCCGAACCGATGCACCCGGCGGCACCGCGCGTACCATCCGACTGCACGTCGACACCGGCGATGACGACCCTCGGGACTTCGCCGCCGTGTCGACTCTGCGGCACGGTGGCACGGTGTACGCCGTGACTCGCGACCGGATGCCGGACACCGCGACGATGGCGGCGGTACTGCGGTACTGACCACCGGCGCATTGCCGACACGCCCGGTTCAGCTCCGGCCGAAAGCCGCGCCCAGGCCGGTGAGATCGACCGAGCGCCGGGCGTGTTCCGGAACGTGCTGGACCAGCGGCCGCATCGCCTCCAGCGCGGTGAGGACCTGCCGGGCGACCTGCTCCACCGGCCGGACGGCGTCCACCGATACGAGGATGCCTCGCGAGGCGTACCAGTCGACGATCGGATGGGTCACCTCGTGATACAGCGTGAGCCGGCGACGGATGACCGGCTCGGTGTCGTCCGACCGACCTTGCAGCACCGCCCGCGTTAGCAGCCGGCGGATTAGCTCCTCGTCGTTCGCCTTCAGGTGCAGAGCCACGTTCGCGGTCATCTCCAGACCGCGGCCGATCTCGTACAGTTCCCGCGCCTGCGCCAGGTTGCGCGGCATGCCGTCGAGCACGTACCCGCCGCCGTCGGCCTTGGCCTCGATGAAGGCGGCACGCACCATGTCGAGCACGATCCCGTCCGGGACCAGCTCGCCTCGGCTCAGATGCTCCCGCACCGACCGTCCCAGCTCGGAATTTCGGGCCACGTGGTCACGCAATAGATCACCGGTGGCGATGTGTGGAATGTCGAAGTGCGTGGCGATGAGAGCGCCCTGAGTTCCTTTGCCGGCTCCGGGCGGTGCGACCAGCAAGACCCGCATCACGCCTGTCCTTTCGTCGGCGAACCGGCGCCGACGCGGCACGATCCGTCGTAACGGTCGCGACCGGCCGCTGTCGATTCGGTAGCACCGCGTCGTCGCGGTGACGATCCTGAGCCTTGCGTCGCCGGCCGACGCCATCCTGACGTCGGCCGTGGTCGATTCAGGCCGCATCCGCACGGGATGTTGCCGCCGCGCGGTTCGGACGATGTCGTCTCAGCGACGAGAATTGTCGTCGGCCGCCCACAGACCCATGCTGAGGCAGGCGGCCAGCAACGCGATCACCGTCACCGGGCCGCTCTGCAGTAGCAGGGCCAGACACGCGGTGAAAGCCGCCGTCAACAGCCAGCCGGTAGCGCCCATACCGCACCACTGCGCCGGCGACCGAGGTGTCGCGCTGGTGAGACGCTGGGCGAAGGACGGGTCCTGCGCTCGCAGTTCCCGCTCGATCTCGGCCAACCGGCGCCTGTCCGCATCATTGAGCATGACCGTTTCCTCACCCTCGATGTCGCATCGGCAACGACCCTGATGAATACTGGTCCGGGGCCGTCAGTCCGCGTCGCGTGGTGACGGAACCACCATCACCGGGCATGGCGCGTGCTCGATCAAGCTGCGTGATGTCGAACCCATCACCAATCCGCTGAATCCGCCCAGGCCGCGAGAACCGACGACGAGCAGGCCGGCCGCGACGCGTTGGCTGAAGGTCATCAACGCTGCGGCGGGCGAATCACCCGAGACGACCTCGGTGCGGTATTCGACGCTCAGGTATTGCGCGCTGATGCCGTGCGTGCCGGCCGCGGAATCGCCGACGGTGGCCCAGAACGGCAGGGTGCTGGTCGCGATCGCGCCTGCGGAACTTCTGCGTGCCGAATGGTACGTGAGGATCAACTCGGCGTCGCGGAGCCGAGCTTGCGTGAACGCGGCTTCCGCAGCGGCGCGGGATCCCGAGGAGCCATCGGTGCCGACCACGATCGGCCCATCGTCGGACAGTTGGTCCTCGCCGCGCACGATGACGACCGGGCAGCGGGTGTGTCCGGCGACCTGGGTGGCGACCGATCCGGTCAGGAGCCCGGCGAACCCGCCCGAGCCGCGATGCCCGACGACGAGCAGCTGAGCGAATCGTGAGGCGTCGAGCAGGATCGCGCTCGCCGACCCGTCGAGCAGGTGGGTGGTCACCGAGAGGTCGGTGTGCTCCTCCTGGACTTCGTGCGCGGCCTTCGCCAGCAGATCGAGCATTGCCGCACGCGGTCCCTGATCGTGCAGATCGTAGGGTGCGTGAAACGGTGGCAGGATCACCGGCCAGCTCAGGGCATGGGTGATCTGCAGGGCGCAACCGCGGCGCTTCGCCTCGCGGGCGCTGTAGTGGACAGCGGAGCGGGCGGTTGCCGATCCGTCGAAGCCGACGACCACAGGAGCGTTCATGGGGGGATCCTCCGTAGTGACGTAGTGCTGCACTATCGCCGGCTGCCCACAGGCATCGAGGCCGTGCGGTGGCCGGCTCGACGGCCGGCGTGCAGCGATATCGGCGGCAGGAAAGTGGCTGTGGATGCGCGGTGGAGCCGGAAATCGTCGGTCCTGACCGAAGCGGCGCTTCGTCCGCGAACACTCGAGGTCAAACTCGCGCCAACGGCGTCTCCAGCAACGGTGATTCCCGAGACGGCGGGGTGACCCGAAGACGGGTCAGCGTTCCGGTGAGCTCCAGGACCCGGCGCGGCAATCCGTTGGCGCCGACGACATCGAACGCCTTCGCGGATCGCAGCGCCGCGTGCCGGC
This sequence comes from Actinoplanes sp. DH11, assembly GCF_020873875.1. Lineage (GTDB taxonomy): Bacteria > Actinomycetota > Actinomycetes > Mycobacteriales > Micromonosporaceae > Actinoplanes. The sequence continues at coordinate 296,200 of NZ_JAHWGU010000008.1, read as the reverse complement.
CGGCGATGAGGGCGCCGATGCCGGCGCAATCCAGGAACGTCACCGCCGACAGATCGACGACGACACCCGTCAGCCGGTCGTCGGCCAACGCGGTGGCTACCATGACCTCGAAGTGGTCGGCGACGACGGCGTCGAGTTCGCCGATCGGGTACAGAGTCTGCTGACCACCGGTTCGGTGCGCTCTGACGACAGGATGCACGTTTCCTCCCCTTGTGGCCGCGTGGACGTGACGGTTTCTCCGACGATGGGGCTACTGATGTGCGGGAAGTACTGAGCGCAGCGACCGGGTGCGCTGGCAGGGGACGCAGAAGTCGGCCTCCGGTAGCTCACGTAGCCGGCCCCACGGAATGGTCCTGTGACAGCTCTGCCAGCGGCCGTAGGTTCCTTGCGACATGCGCTGCAACGCATGGGCGGTATCGGCGACCGCCTGCCGCGACGCTGCTATCGAAGCTGCCAGCATGCGTGGATCACGACCGCCGTGGTGGGGCAGCGCCTCGCACACGACGAGCTCGGTCAGTCGATTGGTGTGGATCGCGAATCGTTCCTCCAGCATGTCGCGCAGCAGTTGCGGGAAGACCCCGGCGTCGGCCTCGGCCGAGTCATGCACGATGGCAGTCACATGCCTGTCCGTTCTCTCGCGGGATGCTCCAGTGACGACATGGCGGTGTGTTGCCGCCTCAGACAGCGGGATGGCGCAGGACGGACATCGCGGCCAAGCCGGCCCCGTTGACCGCAGCGGTGCGCGGCGACGCCGCGCACCGCACCGGAACCCGCAACGCATCGGCGAGCCGGCCCGACAAGCCGGGGTGGAGCCCGCCGGCACCGACCAGCAGCATGCCGCCGGCCACCGGGAAAGCGAGCTCCTCGATGCCGATCGCGCCGCGCAGGTCGGCGACAGCACGCACGACGATGTCGGCCAGCAGATCCACGGGGGCACCCAGGCTGACGTCGCGGATGCCGATGTCGATTCGCCGGGCCGCGACGACGCGACCGTGATCCACGAGCGCGATCTCGGTCAACTGCGCGCCGACATCAACGATGAGCCGTGTCCCGACGGCAGCACCGGCGCCCATGGCGGCCGCACGCACCGAATCGATCAACAGCAGCCGGGAAGGCACGAACACGGCGCTCACCACACGACGCAACGCGTATTGCTCGGTCATGGTCGCCTGCACGGGACGGCAGGCCACCACGACACCACCAGCAGCGATCGGCTCTGGAAAACGACGAACCAGATCGTGCAGCAGAGCGATGCACCCCGCCTCGTCGAGGATGTGACCCCGCCGGACCAAGCCGCCGGCCACATCGAACGAGTCGCCGGTCGCGGCGCTGACACTGCCCTGCCGGGACGCCCACACCTGGGTACAGGCGCTGCCCAGGTCGACCGCGACGGCCGCAGGAACACCGCTGCCGGCCAGTGGCACGGCAATCGGACCTCCGTTGCCGGGCCGGGTAGCGGCGGAGCCGGGCGACACAGTCACGGTGACCTCTCTTCGTATTCTCATGGCGAATGACGCCGCTCGTCGGCGAAGCGGTGTCCGATCCAGAAATGTCCTCGATCACGGCGTACCTCATGGATACGGACGTCACGCCTTCGACGGCATGACGTGCGACCCGGCCGTGGCAACCCGCGTTTACGGGTTCCGGTGTGGCGGTGAAGCTCACCGGGTTGAAGCCCGTCAACCGAACGCGAGGACAACAGTGCTGCCTCAGGCCGGTCGCAGACCTCGAACGTCAACGAAACGGGAAACTCGCCGACTCCGACGGGAGGAGCCAGCCACGGGTAAGAAGTAGCGTTGAGCAGGCCAAGTGCTCACCATTCGGACCTCCTTCACCGCGTACGACTCCGAGCTGTCTGTCTTCAGCATGCCTGTTCGTCGTCATGTCGACAGGGCGCTGCGTCGGCCAAGAATCGAGGGCAGAACTTGCCGACGATCGGCAATCTGCACTCGTCGCGGGAAAGTAACGGCGCGTGGACCCGTCATCTGCATGAAAGCCTCGGAAAAGATAGAATCGCCATGAAGCCATGGCACGTGCACTGATCTCCATCGGACACGGCACCGCGAAGCAAGCCGAACTGACGGCTGTGCTGCGCGGCGCGGGTGTCGCTCGTCTGGTGGACGTGCGGCGCTATCCCGGGAGCCGGGCTCATCCGCACGTCAGTCGTGAAGCGATGAGCGACTGGTTGCCGGCAGCCGGCATCGCCTACCGGTGGGACGAACGCCTGGGCGGCCGCCGACGACTGCCCGACGAAGCTCCGGATCTGTGGTGGCGGATTCCGTCATTCCGCGCCTACGCAGGTCACATGCGTAGTGCGGAGTTCGCCGAGGCGGTCACGTCGTTGTTGGCGGGGCGGCCGTCGCGCTGCCCGTGACCGCGGGCCCACGTGCTCATTGCGTGAGTGCCGGCAGGGTGAGTCGGCCGTCGTGGACCTCGGCGATCTGGTCGACTGCGGTGAGGTGGGTCCGGTCGTGGGTGACCAGGACGGTGGCAGTGGCCTGCTGGTGGGTGAGGCGGGTGATCAAGTCGATGATGGTGGCGCCTCGTTCGTGGTCCAGAGCGCTGGTGGGTTCGTCGACGAGTAGCACACCCGCATCTGACTGGTGCCCATACCGCGGCTGACCCGGCGGCAACCCTGCCGTCAAACCGTCGGCAGGGTTGCGGGCAGGAGACGTCAATGTTCGGCCCAGTCGCCCAGCGACCAGTCCCGGACCTCGGGCATATCCTCGAGGTGTTCGACGACGTACTTCTCGTGCCTGGCCAGTTGCTTCTCGCACCAGGCTTTGAGCTCGGTGGCGCCGGACGGCAGCCGCTTCGCGTTGTTGATCGCGTCGATGACCAGGTGATAACGCGACGCCTGGTTGCGGACCGTCATGTCGAACGGTGTCGTGGTGGTGCCTTGCTCGATGAAGCCGCGGACCCGGAACCGGTCGGCATCCGGCCGCCCGTGCACGAGCTGGTGGATGGCGCCCGGGTAGCCGTGGAACGAGAAGACGACGTCGACATGGTCGGTGAACAGCTCGCGGAACATCGTCTCGCTCATGCCATGCGGATGGTCCTTCGGCCGGGGCAGGGTCATCAAGTTCACCACGTTGACCACCCGGACCTTGAGCTGCGGCAGCTTCCTCGTGAGGATTTGCGCGGCCGCCACGGTCTCCATGGTCACCACGTCGCCGGCGCAGGCCAGCACGATGTCGGGGTCGCTGGTGCCGTCGTCGGTGCCGGCCCACTCCCAGATGCCGGCACCCTGGGCGCAGTGTTCGATCGCCTGGTCCATGTCGAGCCATTGCAGCTGCGGCTGCTTGTCGATGACGATCAGGTTGACGTACGACCTCGACCGGAGGCAGTGGTCGGCGACCGATAGCAGCGTGTTGGCGTCTGGAGGCAGGTAGACCCGGGCCACGTTGCCGCGCTGGTTGAGCACCACCTGTATGAGACCGGGGCCCTGGTGGGAGAAGCCATTGTGGTCGTTGCGCCAGGCGGTCGAGGTGAGCAGGATGTTCAGGCTCGGCACCTTGGCCCGCCACGCCAGATGTGAGGCCTCCTGGAGCCACTTGCCGTGCTGGACTGTCTGTGAGGCGCTGACCATGGCGAACGCCTCATACGTGGCGAACATGCCATGCCGCCCGGTGAGGTTGTAGCCCTCCAGCCAGCCGTGACAGTTGTGTTCGGAGAGCACCTCCATGACGCGGCCGGTGCGGCTGAGCTTCACGTCCTCCTCGTTCACGCCCTCCATGAACGCCCGGTCGGAGACCTCGAAGATCGCTCCGAGCCGGTTGCTGTTCGTCTCGTCCGGGCAGAACAGCCGGAACCGGTCGGGGTTACGCGTGTAAATGTCCCGCATCATCTCGCCCAGCTTGCGTGTCGACTCGGCGCGGCCCTGTGCGGGTTGCGGCACGTCGATGACGTAGTCCCGGAAGTCGGGCATGTCGAGGTCGCGGGTAAGCAGGCCGCCATTGGCGTGCGGGCTGGCGCTCATCCGCAGGTCACCGGCGGGGGACAGGCCGCTGATTTCGGCGACCGGCGCGCCGGTGGCGTCGAACAGGTCCTCCGGGCGGTAGGACCTCAGCCACTTCTCGAGCTCACGCAGATGGCCCTCATTGCCCTTGACGCCGGACAGCGGCACCTGGTGGGACCGCCAAGTGCCGGTCACCGTGATCCCGTCGATCTTCTCCGGACCGGTCCAGCCCTTGGGCGTACGCATGACGATCAACGGCCAACGCGGACGCTGACCGTCCCAGCTGCCGTTGCGCGCCGACTCCTGAATACTGCGAATCTTGTTCCACGCCTCGGCCAGGACGGCCGCGAAACGGTGGTGCATGCCCGGCAAGTCGGAGCCCTCGACCTCGAGCACGTCGTACCCGTGGCCCTCGAAGAGCTTGCGCACCTCGGCCGGGTCCTTACGGGCCAGCACCGTGGGCCCGGCGATCTTGGCGCCGTTGAGGTGCAGGATCGGCAGGACGGCGCCGTCGTGCTCCGGGTTGATGAACGAGATGCCCTTCCACGAGCCTTCCAGCGGGCCGGTCTCGGCCTCACCGTCACCGACCACCGCGATCGTCAGCAGATCCGGGTTGTCCATCACCGCGCCGAAGGCGTGCACCAGCACGTAGCCGAGCTCGCCGCCCTCGTGGATCGAACCGGGCGTGGTGACCGAGACGTGGCTCGGGATGCCGCCAGGGCTGGAGAACTGGCGGAACAGGCGCAGAAGGCCGTCCTCGTCCAGGCTCACCTTCGGGTACACCTCGGAATAGGTGCCCTCGAGGTAGCTCGCGGCGACGAGCGCGGGACCGCCGTGCCCCGGGCCGGCCAGGTAGATCGCCTGCTGACCGGTCTGCTTGATCAGACGTGACACGTGGGCGTAGACGAACGACAGTCCCGGGCTGGTACCCCAGTGCCCCAGTAGACGTGGCTTGATGTGCTCACTGGTCAGCGGCTCCCGTAACAACGGATTGCCCTGCAGATAGATCTGCCCGACGGTCAGGTAGTTGTTCGCCCGCCACCACGCGTCGAGGGCGGCTACCTCGGCATCGTCTGGAGCCGCGAGTCTCCGCACGAGTTCCTGGTGATCGGCGGTAGCGACCCGGTTGTCCGAAACGGCGGTCACAGCTGTGGTCCTCTCGTTGCGATGGCACCTTGATCGGATGCTATTGACGCGTCCGGGTACTTGGCAGCGAAAGGACGATTCCGCAACCGGGGTGGCTGGTCAGCCCGTCTTGGCGACGGTGAGCAGGATGACGCTGTCGTTGACGGCTTCGAGGCTGTGCCGGGCGTCGGGGATGGTCAGCAGGTCGCCGGTGGCTGCGCTGTGTTCGTCGGTGCCGGCGAGCAGTCGTACTTGTCCGTGGAGCACCTGCAGGGTGGCTTCACCGGGGTTCTCGTGTTCGTCGAGTTTCTGTCCGCCGGCCAGGGCGATGAGGGTTTGCCGCAGCGTGTTGGCGTGTCCGCCGTACACGGTGTGGGCGCTGCGCCCGCTGGTCGCCTGCCGGGCGATGGCGAGGTGCTGTTCGGTCAAGCCGGTCAGTGACGTCGTCTGCATGTGTCCCATCTCCTTGAGGTGCTCAGCGGGTGCGGCGAGGACGGTCGGCGGGCGCGGCGGGCCGGTCCCATCCGGGGCGGGTGGGGCGCAGGCCGGGGCGGGGGTCGCGGTAGCGGTAGACGACGTAGGGCCGGGTCAGGTAGCCGAGGGGCGCGCTGAAGGCGTGGACGAGGCGGGTGAACGGCCAGAACGCGAACAGGGCGAACGCCGCGATCACATGAATCTTGAAACTGGCGGGGACGGCTGCCATCAGCTGGGCGTCGGGCTGGAAGTAGAACAGCGATCGCAGCCACGGTGAGACGGTTTCGCGGTAGTCGTAGCCGCCGCCGGCAATGTTGGCTTTCACTGTCGCCCACAGGCCGAGGACGATGACGCCGGCGAGGACGACGTACATGGCCTTGTCGTTCTTGGTGGTGGCGGCGAAGACCGGGCCGGTGAGCCGGCGCCGGGCGATCAGCAGTGCCATGCCGATCAGGGTGCACAGCCCGGCGACGGTGCCGACGAAGACGGCCATCAGGTGGTAGGCGTGTTCGGTGATCCCGGCTGCCTCGGTCCACGACTTCGGGATAAGCAGGCCACCGATGTGGCCGATGAGCACGAACAGGACGCCGAAGTGGAACATCGGGCTGGCCCAGCGCAGCACGGTCGTCTCGTAGAGCTGGGAGGAGCGGGTGGTCCAGCCGAACTTGTCGTAGCGGTAGCGCCAGATCGTTCCACCGATCAGGACCACGATCGACAGGTACGGGTAGACGACCCAGAGCAGGGTGTCGGTGGTGTTCATCTGCGTCCCCCGCTGGTGTTGGCGAGTCCGAAGGGTTCGAGGCCGACCTGTTCGGCAGGCGGGCCGGTGCGGGCGAGCCGCGCGGCGGCGGCCAGGTCGCCGGGCGCGGGCGGGGGGAGCATGGCGCGGACCGCGTCGACGGCGTGCCGGTACACCGTGCCGTCCTTGTCCAGGGAAGCGGTGAGGAGATCGAGACCGATCCGATTGTCGCGCAGCAACTGCCAGCCGCTGTCGTGTTCGGCGGCGAGGTCGAGGACGGCGGGCAGATAGTCCGGTAGCTCCCCGTCGACGATCTCGAGGCCGGCGCGTTTGTAGGTGGCGGCGAAGTCGGCGAGGGCCTCACCGCGCCGGCGGGTGTCGCCGCAGGTGTAGTAGGTCAGGTGCAGGCAGCAGCGGCGCCGGAAGTCGAACAGGTCCACGTAGGTGGTCCGCTGTCGGCCGATGTCCGTGCCGGCCCGGTAGTCGGCCACGGCGTGAAGAGGTTCAGCGACCGCGGGGGGCAGAGCGGGAAGGGCGTCGCTGATCACCGGGAGGGCGGCGCTGACGGTGTCGTCGGGGTAGCGCAGCAGCAGCGACGCGGCGCGGGCGGCGACCGGTTGCCAGCCGGCGGTCACGGCCGGTCCTCGTCGATGACGCCCGGACCATCGGTGGCGCCGCCACCGGCGCCGGGGTCGCGAGGTGGTGGGAACAGTCCTTCCGGTCGGCCGTTGCCGTCCCAGTTGAGCAGGTTGACCCGGCGGGGTTCGTCGCCCGCGTCGGTAAACCCGTCGGAGGTTTGCCGCTCACGCAGCATGTGGAAGGTCTCCACCTGTACCGGCACCGGGGTTCCGGACGCCTCGCCGAACGGCCCGGTCTGGTACATGCCGGGACCCCCGTCGTACTCCAGGGAACATTCGGTGCCGAGCTGTTCGAGACGGTGGGCGTCCTCGGCGTGCGCGGCGGGGATGACGTAGCGCTGCTCGTACTTGGCGATGGCGAGCAGCCGGAACATGTCGTTCATCTCCTCCGGTGTCATGCCGACGGCGGCCGGGATGGAGGTGTCCGGTTTCTCGCCGAGGTTGATGCGGCGTTGGTAGGAGCGCATCGCGGCGAGCCGGTTGAGCACGGCGCGGACAGGTTCGGGGTCGCCTGCGGTGAACAGCTCGGCGAGGTAGTCGATCGGGATGCGCAGGGCGTCGACGGCGCCGAACAGGTTGTGCGGGTCCTCGCCGTCGTGGCCGGTGTCGCGCAGCACGTCGACGACCGGGGACAGCGGCGGGATGTACCAGACCATCGGCATGGTCCGGTACTCCGGGTGCAGCGGTAGCGCCACCTCGTACTTCATGATCAGGTCCCAGATCGGGGATCTTTTCGCGGCGTCGATCCAGTCCTCCGGGATCCCGGCGGCGAGGGCGGCTCTGGCGACCGCCGGGTCGTGCGGATCCAGGAAGACTGAACGTTGCGCGTCGTACAGGTCATGCTCGTCCTTGACCGCGGCGGCTTTGGCGACCTTGTCGGCGTCGTAGAGCATCAGACCGATGTAACGCAGTCGGCCGACGCAGGTCTCCGAGCAGATGGTGGGCTGGCCGATCTCGATGCGCGGGAAGCAGAACGTGCATTTCTCGGCCTTGCCGGTGCGGTGGTTGAAATAGATCTTCTTGTACGGGCAGCCGGTCACGCACATCCGCCAGCCCCGGCACCGGTCCTGGTCGACCAGGACGATGCCGTCCTCGGCCCGCTTGTAGATCGCCCCGGACGGGCACGACGCCGCGCAGGACGGGTTGAGGCAGTGTTCGCAGATGCGGGGCAGGAAGAACAGGAACGCCTTCTCGTAGTCCTGCCGAACCTGGTCGGACACCTTCTGCAGGATCGGGTCGGCGGCGAGAACCTCGTTGCCGCCGCCGAGCGAGTCGTCCCAGTTCGCCGACCAGGTCACTTTGGTGGCCTGCCCGGTCAGCAGGCTTTTCGGGCGCGCCACCGGGAAGTCGTTGCCGGCCGGCGCGGTCAGCAGGTGCTCGTAGTCGTAGGTCCACGGCTCGTAGTAGTCCTGCATCGACGGCATCTTCGGGTTGGCGAAGATGCTGAACAGCTTCTTGACCCTGCCGCCGGCACGCGGCTTGAGCCGGCCGGTGGCGGTACGGACCCAGCCGCCCTGCCACTTCTCCTGGTCCTGATAGGTCCGCGGGTAGCCCTGCCCCGGCCGGGACTCGACATTGTTGAACCAGACGTACTCGACGCCGGAACGGTTGGTCCACGCCTGCTTGCAGGTGACCGAGCAGGTGTGGCAGCCGATGCACTTGTCGAGGTTCATCACCATCGCCACTTGAGCCATCACACGCATGTCAGTACTCCACATCCTGCGAACGGCGGCGGATGACGGTGACCTCGTCACGCTGGTTACCGGTCGGACCGAGGTAGTTGAACGCGAACGACAGCTGCGCGTACCCGCCGATGATGTGTGTCGGTTTGACCAGCAGCCGGGTCAGCGAGTTGTGGATGCCGCCGCGCCGGCCGTTGACCTCGGCCTTCGGCACGTCGATCACCCGTTCCTGGGCGTGGTACATGTACACGGTTCCCTCGGGCATCTTGTGGCTGACGATGGCCCGGCAGACCACGACACCGTTGCGGTTGACCGCCTCGATCCAGTCGTTGTCCCGCACGCTGATCTTGGCGGCATCCTGCTCGCTCATCCAGATCGTCGGCCCGCCCCGGGACAGCGTCAGCATGATCAGATTGTCCTGATACTCGGAGTGGATGGACCACTTCGAATGCGGCGTCAGGTACCGCACGGTGATCTCGAGCTCGCCGTTGCGGCCGAGGCGCGGCTCGCCGAAGAGTTTGTGCATGTCGAGCGGTGGCCGGAAGATCGGCAGTGCTTCGCCGGCCTCGTGCATCCAGTCGTGGTCGAGGAAGAAGTGCTGTCGCCCAGTCAGGGTGTGCCAGGGCTTGAGGCGCTCGACGTTGATGGTGAACGGCGAGTAGCGGCGGCCGCCGGTCTCGCTGCCGGACCATTCCGGGCTGGTGATCACTGGGACCGGCCGGGACTGTGTGTCGGCGAACGTGATCTGCTTGCCCTCGTGTTCGGCGGACAGGTCGGCGAGTTTCACGCCGGTGCGTTTCTCCACGTCGTGGAAGCCCTCGGTGGCGACCCGGCCGTTGGTGGTGCCGGACAGCGCCAGAATCGCCTCGCAACAGTTGATGTCCGTCGCGAGCGCCGGCCGGCCGTCGGCGACCCCGCCGCGTACGGTGCCGTTCTTGTGCCGCAGGTATTCGATCTCGGGGTTGACGTCGACCGAGTAGCCCTTGAGCGTGGTGCCGAGGGTGTCGAGCAGCGGGCCGAGGGCGGCCAGTTTTTCGGCGACCGCGCCGTAGTCGCGTTCGACCACCACGATCTTCGGCATTGTCTTTCCCGGTACCGGTTTCTCTCCGGTGGCCTGCCAGTCCCGGACCCGCCCGTACGGGGTGGCCATCGCATCGGGCGTGTCGTGCAGCAGCGGCGCCGCGACGAGATCCTTGCGTACCCCGAGGTGCGTTTTCGCCATGGTGGAGAAGCTGCGAGCGATGCCGTGGAAGGTGTCGAAGTCGGTGCGGGTCTGCCACGGCGGGTTGATCGCGGGGGTGAAGGCGTGCACGAAGGGGTGCATGTCGGTGGTGTTCAGGTCGTGCTTCTCGTACCAGGTGGCGGCCGGCAGCACCACGTCGGACAGCAGCGTCGTCGACGTCATCCGGAAGTCCATGTTCAGCAGCAGGTCGAGTTTGCCCTCCGGGGCCTGCTCGGGCCAGGCGACGTCGTCGGGCCGCTGCGACGGTGACGCCTCGGTGGCACGCAGGTTGCTGTCGGTGCCCAGCAGATGCCGCAGGAAGTACTCGTTGCCCTTCGCCGACGAGCCCAGCAGGTTGGCCCGCCAGACGGTGAGCACCCGCGGCCAGTTCTGCGGCGCGTCCGGGTCGGTGCAGGCGAATTTCAGCCGTTTCTCGTGCAGCGAGGTCGCGACGTAGCCGCCGGGATCACCGGACTCGGTGGCGGCGTCGGCCAGGTCGAGCGGGTTCCGGTCGAAGGTGGGCATCGACGGCATCCAGCCGGACCGCACGGACTGGGCGAGCAGGTCCATGGTGTGCTTGCCGGCGAACAGGCCGTCGCCGGTGGGTGAGGCGACCGTGTCGGCGCTGTAGGTGTCGTACCGCCATTGGTCGGTGTGGGTGTACCAGAACGCGGTGCCGATCATCTGCCGGGGTGGCCGCACCCAGTCGAGGGCGGAGGCGAGTTGCTGCCAGCCGGTGGCCGGACGGCATTTCTCCTGCCCGACGTAGTGGGCCCAGCCGCCGCCGTTGACGCCCTGGCAGCCGGTCAGCGTGACCAGGGCGAGGATCGCCCGGTAGGTGGTATCGGAGTGGAACCAGTGGTTGGTGCCGGCGCCGAGCAGGATCATCGATCGGCCACCGGAACGTTCCGCGTTGTCGGCGAACTCCCGGGCCACCCGTGCCACCTGCGCGGCCGGCACTCCGGTGATCGGCTCCTGCCAGGCCGGTGTGTACGGCGACGCGACGTCGTCATAGCCCTCCGGCCACTGCCCGGGTAGCCCGTCGCGGGCCACCCCGTACTGGGCCAGCATCAGGTCGTAGACGGTGGTCACCAGTCGGCCGGCGACGGTGCGGGTGGGCACGCCGCGGCGCAGCACGCCGGGGGTGTCACCGTCGAAGCGGGGCAGGGCGACCTCCACCGGCTCGCCGCTGTCCAGGCAGGTCAGGGCGGGTTCCAGGTCGCCCAGGTCCAGGTTCCATTGACCTGCTTCGGAACCCCATCGGTGCCCGAGTGAGCCCCGTGGGACGGCGGGCGCTTCGGTGGCCGAGTCCCACAGCACCGGCTTGAACGCGCCGTTCTCGGCTGTCTCGCCGAGGTTCTCGGCGCTGAGGAACTTGCCGGGCCGGTAGCCGCCGTCCGGCGCCGGTTCGAGGGTGATCAGGTACGGCAGGTCGGTGTACTGGCGCACGTAGTCGACGAACCGCGGCGTGCGCCGGTCGACGAAGAACTCCTTGAGGATGACGTGTCCCATCGCCATCGCCAGGGCGCCGTCGGTACCCGGCTGCGCCGGCATCCACTCGTCGGCGAATTTCACGTTGTCGGCGAAGTCCGGGGCGACCACGATGACCTTCTGTCCCCGATAGCGGGCTTCGGCCATCCAGTGCGCGTCCGGCGTCCGGGTCACCGGCACGTTGGAGCCCCACATCATCAGGTAGGAGGCGTCCCACCAGTCACCGGACTCGGGCACGTCGGTCTGGTCACCGAACACCTGCGGTGAGGCGACAGGCAGGTCGGCGTACCAGTCGTAGAACGACAGCATCGTGCCGCCGATCAGGCTCATGAACCGGGCACCGGTCGCGTGCGACACCATCGACATCGCCGGGATCGGCGAGAACCCGGCCACCCGGTCCGGCCCGTATTCCTTGATCGCATGGACGTGCGCGGCCGCGACCATCTCCAGGGCCTCGTCCCAGCTCACCCGGACCAGGCCCCCCTTGCCGCGAGCCTTCTGATAGATCCGGCGGCGCACCGGGTCGTTCTGGATGTCGGCCCAGGCGGCGACGGGGTCCTTCAGCCGGTTCTTCGCTTCCCGGAACATGTCGAGCAGAACCCCGCGGGCGTACGGATAACGCACCCGGGTAGGGGAGTAGGTGTACCAGGAGAACGCCGCCCCACGGGGACAGCCTCGGGGTTCGTACTCAGGCTTGTCGGGTCCGACGCTCGGGTAGTCGGTCTGCTGCTGCTCCCAGGTGATGATGCCGTCGCGGACGTACACCTTCCACGAGCAGGACCCGGTGCAGTTGACGCCGTGGGTCGACCGGACGACCTTGTCGTACGACCATCGGTCCCGGTAGAAGGCGTCCGCCTCCCGGCCACCGATCTGATAGAGCGAACGGCCGTCGGGTGACACCTTCGCTCGGCGTACCAGCCCGCCGACCTGCAGCAGCGCATTCCCGGCGGTACCGTTTCCGTTTGTCATCGAGTTCGTCTCCTCGGCTGGGTGACCCGATTTCACACTTGTACGGTGAATAAGCCGCCGCAACTCGAATCGGGATATTCGTGCGCAACGGCCCACCGGCGCAGGACTTAGGTCCCGACTTCCCCGCGTTGGCCCGCATCGTGGCGCTCCCGACGGGTAGAAAGGCCCTATCCGGAGACGGCATAGGTCCGGGACTGTTGACCCGTAAAGGAAATCCCTCTCAGCGGAGTGACTGATGGGCACACCTGCCACGACTTCCACGCCCAGCCGGGCCGGGCTGATGCTGACTCTGGCCACGGTCGGGTTCGCCGTGAACTTCTGGGCCTGGGCACTGCTCAGCCCGCTCGCGGTGCGGTTTACCGCGGCTCTGGACCTGACCTCGTTCCAGCAGGCGCTGCTGGTGGCCGTGCCGGTCGTGGTCGGCTCGATCGGCCGGATTCCGGTCGGCGCGCTGACCGACAAGTTCGGCGGCCGGCTCATGTTCCCGCTGGTGTCGCTGACGACCATCGTCCCGGTGCTCTACCTGGGCCTGTTCGGGCACGACTCGCTCGCCGCGCTGCTGATCGGCGGGTTCTTCCTCGGCATCGGCGGCACCACCTTCGCGGTCGGAGTCCCGTTCGTCAGCGCCTGGTTCCCGCCCCAGCGGCGCGGGTTCGCCGTCGGCGTGTTCGGCGCCGGTATGGGTGGCACCGCGATCAGCGCCCTGACCACCGTCAAGCTCGTCGACGCCGGCAGCACCGCCACGCCGTTCCTGCTCACAGCCGCAGTGCTCGCCGTGTACGCGGTTGTTGCCTGGCTGGTGCTGCGCGACGCCCCGAACCGGCCGGTGCCCACCGCGCCGCTCGCGCAACGCCTCGCCGCCACCCTCCGATTGAAAATCACCTGGCAGGCGTCCGCGCTGTACGCGGTGGTGTTCGGCGGCTACGTCGCCTTCTCGGTCTACCTGCCCGCCTACCTCAAGACCGCCTACGGGCTGACCCAGGCCGACGCCGCCAACCGGATGGCCGGTTTCGTGCTCCTCGCAGTGATCATGCGGCCGGTCGGCGGCTGGATCTCCGACAAGATCGCCCCGAGCCGCGTACTGGCGGCATCCCTGGGGGTCGTCATCGCCGGTGCCATCGTGCAGGCGTTCACCCCCGGCCTGGCACCCGTCGGCACGATCGCGTTCCTCGCCATGGCCGCCGCCCTCGGAGCCGGCAGTGGCGCCACCTTCGCCCTGGTCGCGCAAGTCGCCCCGCCGAACCAGGTCGGGTCGGTCACCGGTGTCGTGGGTGCGGCCGGCGGCCTCGGCGGGTTCGTGCCGCCACTGGTGATGGGGTCCATCTACGGCCAGTTCGAGTCCTACGCCGTCGGCTTGGCTCTGCTCGCCGTGGTCGCCTTGGCCGCCCTGATGCTGGACGTCCTGTCCGTAGCCCGCAACAGCGCACGAGGGGAGAAGGCCGCTCATGTGTGAATACTGCGGTTGCCAGGACGTCACCGCGATCGGTGACCTGACCCGCGAACACGACGAGGTCGTCGGCCTGATGGGCAAGGTCCGTGCCGCGCGCACCGCCGGCGACATCGACGAGATGGCCGCCGTCGCCCGCCAGATCGCCGACATCCTCGCCCCGCACACCGCCGTCGAGGAAGAGGGCCTGTTCCCGCTGCTTGCCGACGATTTCCCCGAGCAGGTCGCCGTCCTGCGCGCTGAGCATCGCCACGTCGAACACGTCCTCGTCGCGGCCGCCACCCGTACGCCGACGGACCCGGCCTGGCCGGGCGCCCTGCTCGACGTTCTGCAGGATCTGCGCACCCACATCCTCAAGGAGCAGGACGGGGTGTTCCCGGCCGCGCTGACCAGCCTCACCGGCAGCGACTGGGACGCCGTCGACGCGGTCCGGGACCGCGTCGGCATCCGCATCTCGCCGGCAGCGAGCCGATGACGCCGAACGCGTTACCGCAGCCGCGCGCTTCGCGGACGGCTGCGGTAGCTCGCGAGGTGCGCCGTCAGTCGGTGTCGGCCTGCCACAGATCGGGGCCGAACACCTCGTACTGGATGTCGCGGATGCCGACACCCCGCTCCAGCAGGGCACTGCGGATCGCCTGCATGAACGGAATCGGCCCGCACAGGTAGTAGACGGCGTTGTCCGGCAGTTCGATCGCGGACAGGTCCATGATGCCGGCGTGGGCGCCGGTGACCGGTAGTTCGCTGCCGGTGCCGTCCTCGAACCAGACGTGCAGAGCCGATTCCGGCAATCGGGCCAAGTCCTCGATCAGCTGCCGGCGCAGCGGGAACGACCGCTCGTTCGCGTCGGCGTGCAGCAGCGTCACCCGCAGGTGCGAGCCGGCCGCGACCAGATGCGAAATCATTCCGGCCATGGGCGTGACGCCGATACCGGCACTGATGAACACCACCGGCCGGCCACCGTCGTCGAGGACGACATCGCCGTACGGAACGCTCATCGTGAGCTCGTCGCCTACCCGGACCCGGTCGTGCAGGAACGTCGACACCTCCCCGTCGGGTTTCCCGCCACCGTGCACCCGCTTCACCGTGAAGTACCGGTGCTCGCCGTCGTCGGCACGGGTCAGACTGAACTGTCGCGGCTGGCGGACCCCGTCCGGCAGCAGCACGTTGACGCTGATGTACTGGCCCGGCAGTGACGTCTTGACCGGCCGGTCAAGACGCGTCGCATCACGAACTGCACGACGTCGCTCGTCTCCTGAATCTTCTCCGAGACGGCCCACTGCCGCCACACCCGCTCCGCGGTCACGCCGCGTGCGCTGTACAGGCCACGCTCCTGATGCATCAGGGCGTACGCCATCAGCCAGTACCCCTCGTCCCACGCGGCCGTCACCTCCGGCGTGACCGCGTCGCCGAGCACGTCACCGATCGCCCACATCAGGTTGTCCCGCACCACCTGGTACTGGTCAGGGCGGATCCCCAGCGACGCGTGCTTGTGCGCGATCCGGGTCAGCAGCCGCTCCGGCAACTGCTGCGGGTCCTTCACCAGCGCGGTGGCGAACACTGCCACCGAACCGGCCAGGGCCTTCGGCTGGCTGCCCTCGGCCTGGTTGCCCCGGTTGAACACGCCGTCCTGTAAGGCAGGGTGCTCGGCGAACATGTGGGCGTAGAACCGGCTGGCGATCTCCTCGATGTTTTCGCCGACGACGGGCAGTGTGGCCTCGACGATCGGCCGGGCCTTGTCAGACAGCACAGTGACCTCCCGGAGGTGGTGGGCGCACCTGCAAGGTGACGGATGCGCGCGGAGACGAGTCGGGCTGTGAAAGGCGTTTAGGACGGCACATGAGCCGTTTGCCCGCCGAGCCCGCTCGACAACGGAATGATCTTCCTGAGGGTATCCGGGTACCCTCATCCACAGATTGAAATCGTGCAGCTACCAACACCTGTGTTCGTGTCGGACCAGCTGGGAGGACTTGCACCTCACTTGGCGCAGTCCTTTCACGGGCTTCGAAAACCATCCCGGCGACCCGTGTGCTGATGCCACCTCCCGTCCCTACCAAGCTGGCCGAATAAGGGTCGCCAGAGCCGCTGGCCAGTCAACATTTGACACCGACACGCAAAAGGCGCCGTTACTGTCAGTATCGGATTGAGTGTTAACATGTCGACCCGACCACACGGAGAGCCGTTGAAAGCGACACCGCGGACGCCCGCACAAGTGCCCGATGCGGCAGTGATCGACCTGACGCCGGCCACCATGCCGAAGCGCCGGCAGGAACGGGGAATGCCTTGGGAACAGGCGTACGCGATCGCCCGTGACACGCCTTCCCCGCTGGCGCCGCAGACCACCGCGATCGGCGTGGCGTCCGGCAGAGTTCTCGCCGCTCCGATCCACGCCCGATCTGCGGTACCCGGATTCGACAACGCCGCCATGGACGGCTACGCCATCACCGGAGCGGGCCCGTGGACCATCACCGGCCGCGCACTCGCCGGGAAATCCGTCGCTCCCAGCACCTTGCGACCCGGAACCGCTGTTGAGATCGGCACCGGTGCCCCCGTGCCCGCCGGCTGTGAGGCAGTACTGCCATACGAAGCCTGCAATCGTGACGGGTCCGTGGTCGCCGGAACGGTCGGTCTTCGTCCTCACATCCGCCGCACCGGCGAAGACGTGCGACCCGGTGATCTCATCGTCGCGGCCGGCCGGATTGTGACGGCCACAGTCGCCGCAGCCGCAGTTCAAGCCGGCGTCGATGACGTGTCGACTCACCGACCACCCACCGTGACGTTACTTGTTACGGGCGACGAGGTGATCACGTCTGGAACACCAGGACCCGGCCAGGTCCGCGACAGCTTCACCGGGCTGGTTTCCGCCGTCACCAGCCGTGCCGGCGGCGTGTTGCATACCAGCCACACCGTGCGTGACGATCCGAACCTACTCCGTGCCGCGCTAGAAGACGCGGACACCGACGCGATCGTCGTCAGCGGATCATCGTCCGCCGGCGCCGCCGATCATCTGCACAACATCCTCGACGAACAACAGGCCACCTGGCACGTACGTGGAGTGGCATGTCGCCCCGGGCACCCGCAAGCGCTCGCCGTTCTCCCCGACGGGCGATGGCTGATCAGCCTGCCCGGGAATCCGTTCGCCGGCCTGGTCGCCGTCCTGACGCTGCTTGAACCGCTGCTGCGTACGCTGGCCGGTAAGCAGCAATGCCCGCTGCCGATCACTGCGGTGACCGGCACCGTCCCGGCAACGCCTTGCGGCGTTCGCATCGTCCCCATTCGCTTCGGGGAAGCCGCCATGCAAATCATCGCGACCAACGGATCTGCGGGACTGCACGGCGTGGCGGCAGCGGACGGCCTGGCGGTGCTCCCCGCTGACTGGAGCGACAGTAATTTCGCAACGATCCTCACCGTTCCATAACCACGCTGTGACTCACCTGCCCAAGAGCCAGATTTTTCTGGCCCAGCCGTGGTCACCCGCCGTGGACGATGTTTCGGCGATCGCTACTCGCCACCGGTTACTGTGCGTGCCGCTGACGAGGCTGGCGCCAGGCACGCCTTCAGTCGAATCGGCGTTGTAACGGCCGCGTTCTACGCAGAGTGAGTTGATAGCGTGGTGATCCGGTGGTGATCGGATGTTGGCGACCGTTTCATTACAGGCGCGGCTAAATCAGCACGTTCGAGCGGCGGTCATCGATTCTCCTGGCGGCTGAATCATGCACTCGACCCTGACCGGCGGAAACGCAAAGCCGCTCTGAGCTGGTAGCTTGTCTTCGGTACGGCTTTGAGCCCGAGGGGTAGCGGAGTGTACTCGTGACCACTAGGCATCTGACTACGGATCAGAAGGTTAGGGGTTCGAGTCCCTTTGGGCGCACAAACGATCAAGGCCGTGACCTGCGGAAACAAGGGTCACGGCCTTTTTGTTTCCCATTTTCGGCCTCCAGAATCCCACTTGCTGGGACCATGGCTATCGGGTGGCTATCGCGTGTTTTTCTGACTGACGATCCACAGTGGATCAGGGCATTGAGCTGCCCTTTCTGGGGCGCCGGCCCGGCCACATCTACCCGGCCATCCGACTACGGAGCGTAACCGCCGGTCAGGGTCAACCTCCGATTGGTGCCCCCGAGCTTTCCACTTTCGGGTGCTGGAGTGCCTCTTGCGTTCCGGTCGTGCTCTCTCCGTTCGGGCACCACGTGCAGGTGCGGTTGCAGCGGCGCGAGGTCTCAGCTCGACGTACCGCGGCAGGGGTATCGGCGCCGGCCGGTCCCCCGTCATCGGGTGCGTGGCGGGTGCTGCTGTCAGTGCCCTCATCGCTGCTGCTCCCCAGGTTCAGGCCCCGTACCGGAGCCACCGAATTGATCAAGAACGGCCTGCGCCCACCGGACGGGTTCGCAGGGAAACCACACCCACCGGCCCCACGCCAGCCGGCAGTGCACACACCAGCCGCCGCGCTCGGGCACGTGCGCCCGCAGCACCTCAGCGGCGACGTCCACGAGCGGGTCGCTCTGGCCGGCTTCGTCCGGGACGTCGTGGGTCACCGCCGTGCTCCTGCCTGCAGAACGGCGACGCTGTAGCCGGCCGCCGGGGGTTCGTTACGCACACCGACGAGGCCAGCGGTGCAGCGCTGTGCCCGTGTGCGGTGCCGCACCGGTTCCCCGGATCAGCTCGAATGCGTGCACCGTGTGCGGCGCCGCGCCGGGTGCCGAGCAATTGCGGCCGCGGCGTGCCGGGGACGTGGCGCGGCAACACCGGCGTCCACCCGGAACACCGCCGCGGCCTGCTCGAAGGGGCCGACACGGTGTCGGCCAGCGACCGGCACGCCGTGGCGGTGCACCGCCGGCCGTGTCTCACGTTGGCTTTTGCCGGGGCGGTGTCCGCCATCGCCTGCCGCCCCGCTGTTGAGGTGGATCAGCATCGCTTCGCCAACCCGGTTTGGGTGGAAGGGCGTACCCCGCAGCGCGCACACTGCCTGAGCCGCACGGCCACGCCGCGTGGGTACGCCCGACCCTTCACCCGCTACCCCGGCCCCAAGCGGCACCAAGCAACGGGGAGTCCGAGGATTCAGCTGGCTCGCGCCAGCGACGCCGCATGCTCCGTGGTGTCGTACCGAGCGGGGTCGTCGCCGTGCGCGGTGATCACGGCCGCGGCGTTGCGGTGTGGCCGGCACGGCGACGGGCCATCGCCCGCCGCGCAGCTACCGGCGCCGCCTTCGACAACTGGTCTTGCACTTCGCCGCCGTGCAGGAGGCCACCAAGGCCTACGCCCGTCGGGCCGTCGGGCCGTCGGGCCGTCGCTGCTAATGCTGAAGGCGCACGCCGACTCGAAGGGCGACCCCCGACTTCGGCCGGCTGCTCACAGACGGCCGGTCCTACCGCGTCGTCCCGACCGAGCCCGTCGACACGGCCTGGCACGTGTGGCTGCAACACACCGGGTCGTACCTGGCTGCCAGCAGATCGCGGAAGGATTCGTGCACCACGTGCCGATCCCGACCGAAGGCATGACGGACGGCTCCTCTATGGAGTACACCCGCCAGGCTTCGAAGGCGACCGGCTACTACATCGACCCCGAGTTCTGGGAATGCCTGGGGGTTGGTGTTGGCGGTCCGCGTTACCGGCGGGCCGTAGCGTTCGGCGGGGCGAGGTTCCGAGGGGGCACCGATGCCGCGCCGGTACACGGCGGCTTTCTGTTGTCCGGTCGGCGCCTCAACGATCGAGTTCGCCCCCGCGGTTTCGGCTGGCTGAGTTGATATCCGATCTGTGCGGCTGGTCGGCTGGGCAGAATGTCAGACCCGCCCGGCACAATCGTGTTCTCGACGGGGGATTCGTCTCCGTCAGGTGGAGGAGGAAACGTATGGCACATGCCAGAGAGACGCGCCAGCAGGGGGCCGGGCGCAAGACCTTCGAATCGGAGCGGAGTCAGAAGCTCAACGCCGCTGGTGCCGCTGCGATTCCGGTGGTCACCAGCAGCACGCCGCCTCCGCCGCCGGCACCGCCGTCCGGGGCGAAGGCGCCGACGAAGTCGTGATTCCCTCCACGCCGGTAGGTGTGGCGCTCCTGCTGGTCCTGATCGCTCCGGGGCTTGCTTACGTGCTTCGCCGGGAGAAGGTGGTACCCACCGGCCCTCGTACCGCCTTCCGGGAAGCGCTTCAGGTCATCTTCGTCAGCGTCGTCAGCTTGACCTTCGTCGGTCTGCTGGCGACGCTGGCGCGCGTCATCGCACCGGAGCACACTCCGAACGTGCGGGGCCTGCTGAGGGCCCCGGGGACGTTCTTCCGCGAACATCACGTTCACCTGTCGTGGTGGGCCTTCGGCCTCGTCACGGCCGCCACGATCGTTGCCTGGGCGGCGGCGGATCCCCGCGTGATCCGCAAGGTTGAGAGCGCGGTCAAGCAACGGCCGATCCGCTGGCTGACCAGCCGCAGCGATGAAGACATATCCGAGGTCACCACGTGGTGGCGGGCATTCGAAGACCTAAAACCGGCGGGCACGGGTATCACCACCGTAGGGGTCCTGCAGGACAACGGCTCCTACATCCAGGGCAGCCTGGTCTCGGCCACCGCCGGAGTTCTGGAGTACGACAAGCGGGAGTTGATCCTCACGGCACCGTTGCGGTACGTGACTGCCGACGGCGTGCACGAGCCGCTGACCGCGCAGATGGTCGTCATCGCGGGCCGGAACATCGTGCGACTGGACGTGACCCACCTACCCCAAGCCGCTGAGCCTGAAGAGCCGACCACGTTGGCCTGGCCAACCGATGAGGTCGTGTCGCCGCCAGCGCCGCGCAGCGGAGGTAGACGAGCCCGCGACCGCGTTCGGCGAGCCGTCCAAGAACTACGGAGCAGGGAACCGATTTGAAAATGACGGCGCCGGCGCCGCTAATCCTCGTGCGGTGAGCGCCGCGGTGAAGGCCATCCCAATGCGAATAGGTGAAGATGGGTGGCATATCTCGGGGAACATGGTGGGCGCGAGCGGCGAGTGAAAGGGCTCAAGTTGGCAAGATCATCACGGCGCGGTTCCAAGGCAGCCGATATTCGGACGTTGTCCAAGGTGCAGCGCGCTGAGATCTTGGGCAGGGCGGCACGGCTGATCGCCGAGGTGAACGCGGGTAGCGCCCAATGTTTCGAGGGCGTCGCGATCCTGGAGCGGTCGGCGAACCTCTTGGCGATCAAGGCGAATCCGGTCGCTGTCGCCCTCGCGGCGCAAGGACCGATCGGATCACGTGCCCTGGGAGATGCCGTTGACGGAGTTATCCCCGTTTTCGACGGCGGGACCGTGATGCGCTCGGCAGACCTCACCCGGTGGGCCGGCGCCGGTCACCTTGTCCTGCACGCGCCGCAGGCGGGGCTCCTGTTCGATCCCACTCTCAATCAGGTGAGCGCGGGAACCGGCTTTCCGACCGGCGCGTTGATCATGCCGGTCACTGCCGCTGACCTGGTCTCCGATCTCCAGTTCGAGATCAGCGGTGGGTGCCTGGCGTTGTACCGCCCGGTTCCCAGTGATCGCACCTGGACGACTGCCTACAACGCCGAGTACGCCCGACGTGGTGCCGACGCGATGGCGGTGACTCGCCGTGCCCTCGAACTGGAAGGCTTCGACGAGAACCTCGTGTGAAGCGCGGCAGTACGAGGCACGGCGAGCGACGGTGACCTCCGCGCCATAGCTTCTGCCGGCTGCATTTGGATCTCCCCGAAATCCGGCCAGCCTATGCGGGGTCGGGGCGCAGGGCCGGGCAGCGTGCGCAGGTTTCTTTGAAAGCGAATCCTAATCGCGTTTCGAGCGTCCGGATTGCAGGCGCTGGTCGGTCCAACTGGCCTTCGATCCGGTGGGGGTGAAGTCGTAGCTGGCCCAGTCGGCGATCGGGATGTAGCCGAGCCGGTGGTAGAGGGCGTTGCTGGTGGGGTTGGCGGCGTCGGTGAACAGGACGACATCCGTCGCGCCGGCGGCGAGCGCGGCTCGGCTGACCTCGGCTGTCACGGCGGCTGCGTAGCCGTGCCCGCGTAGGTGGGCCGGGGTGTAGACGGGGTCCACCCGGATCTGGCCGGCGACCATCGGGGTTACGCCGGCCATGGAGACCGGTGCGCCGTCCGCAGTCTCCCAGAACGTATAGCGCTTCTCGGCGAAGCGCGTACCGGCCCACGAAGCGGCGTCGATCGTGACAGCCTCCCCGACGTCTGTGGCGAACGATCGCCGGCCGCTTCTTGACCTGCATGCAGGCCGTATTCGCTTGGCGGTAGCTTCCAGCATTGATCAACTTGCTGGGCTGGCTCAGGAGCCAGCGATTCCCCTGAAGTGAACGAAAAGGTCACGGCATGACAGACGTCGCCATACTCGCCGCCGAGGCGTCGGAGACTCCTCTTTCCCCGGTCACATACTCCGATCAAGCTGCTGCCGAAGCATTTCGGACCCTGCTCTACGGCAACCCGTAAATGACGATGGTGAGTCGTTGGCGGGGCCAGAGCGAACAGCATCCCTTGCGATGTCACGCGGGCCATCTTGCCGATGCCCGCCCCGTCGAACTGCGCCGCGTCGTCAAGCTCAACTGCCCGGCGTGCGAGAGGTCGTGGATAGGTCAAGGCGACGCCGAGGCGATGCGAGTGCGGACCGTTGCGGCACACAAGGGCTGGAGGTTCACCCCTGGTGAAACCTGGAAAGGGCCAGACGCCGTCTATGCCGCCGAATGCGCAAACGGCCACCGGGCCCGAGTGAACGCCGCGTCCGAGCCGTGCCGGCGAAATGCCTGCGGGCGCCGGCGGGCAGCCTTCTATGTCGTGTCCAACCCGGATACCAAGCTGACCAAACTGGGCGTGACCGGATTCGACTACCGGTCTCGTCTTGACGACCACCACCGGGCCGGGCTCACTCATGTGAACATGCTGATCGTGACGCCGGCAGGCGGCATCAATGCATTCGACATAGAACGCGCGACACTCCGCACGCTCAAGACGGAATTCTTGATCGACTCCGTTCCCGGCAAGCGGGAGTACTTCGATCTATCCCGCGAGACTATAGACGGCATCGAGTTCATTGCGGATGACTACCGGCCCGGCTTGGGGGTATTTGCGTGGCGGCCGGACGATGCGGAACACGATCAGGCCGTCACCGACTACCAGACCCGCCAGCTGGTACGCAGCGAGCGGGTGCTGCCAGCCAGCGAGTGGTCACGTGTCCAGTTCGACCGTTGGTCCGGCATCAACGAACAGGAGATAGCCAACCGGTATCTCATCCGCACCGCCGAGAGCGGATGCATGCCCGATCGAGGTGCGCTGGCCGCCGCCGAACTGGCCGACCGGCGCAAGAGCTACGAGGGGAAAGACCGGGCTGCCGGATATCTCGCTAACGCCGGGTTGACTCCTGCCGACCTTCTCGACCTGGCCGAGCGCATGAAGCGGCTCTAGCCGCCTTCCCGGCGGCAACTGCGTGCGAGCACGGCTTCGTGCGGGCACCCCTGTGTACTCCATGCAACGCCTGGCCCTGGAGCGGGTGGAGGACCGCACCCCGCAACGCCGCCATCGTCGACACGAGCTACCTGCAGTACTGCCCGAAGTCCTGCCCCGCGCTGCTCTGCCGAGAGTCCAACTGTCTCACCCGTCTGCCGCGTTTCCAAGAGCGCCGACGGCGTCTAGCCTTCTCGGCTGGTGCCAGCATTTGTTCGGCGACCTTGAAAGGGTGCTTATCACAGCCGTAGGGCGGCGAAGTCGACGATCTGCTCGGCCCGGACGTCGTGGCCGTAGGCGCCGGTGAGCAGCCGCAGCCGGTCGGCCCGGTCGGGTTCGGTGTCCCAGCCGAACCCGACCAGATCCTCGGTGGGATGAAACGGCACCAGGTGGTGGGCCAGGTAGGCCAGGTCCCAGACGCGGTTGCTGGGCCCGGCGGTGTCCCAGTCGATGATGCTGGTCACGCGGGTGCCGTCGAGCAGGATGTTCCACGGCGCCAGGTCGCCGTGACCGATGCAGTCGATGACGGCGGGGACCGCGAGTTCCATCCGGTGCCAGCGCTCGGGTTCCGGGGCGACGAACCCCTGGGTGGCGTCGTGCAGATCCCGGACCGCGCCGGTAACGGAGATCAGGATTTCCTCGGAGCGCCAGGCGAGGGCGAGCGGCGGGTATCCGCTGTCTCCGGGCAGGTAGCCGAGGATTTCGCGGGTGCCGTCGGCTGTCGTCGCGTGCAGCCGGGGGACCAGCGTGAAACCCTGCCGCTCAAGATGGGCGAGCAGGGCGTGCACGTTGGCGGCGGCGGGACTGATCGCGCGTTCGAACGGGCCGTTGTGGTTCGGGAACCGGATGTTCAGCGCGTGCACCGTCGCCACGAGCGCGGTGAACGTGTCCGGCACCGGCGCGTCATCGGCGTGCGGCGGGGTCTCCTGACCGGCGGTCATGAGGTGGTCCCGGGTCCGGTCGGCGGTGTCCCTGCCGTCGTCGTGGCGAGTCCGGACCGGGAGGTCGTGGATTTCGGTGCGACCGCGGCCTGGTGTTCGGCGATCTCGATCAGCCGGTGCACGGCGGTGACCGCTGCCTCCAGCGACGAGCCCGTCATCGAGTCGACACGGGCCGCAAGCAGGCGCCGCAGCGCGGCGGCATCGCTGGCGTCTGCCGGATCGCGCAGCTGCCGGCGGATCGAAGCTTCCCACTCGTGATTGCCTCGGGCAAGGTATTTCGCGGCCAGCTGCACCAGCATCAGAACGGTCTGTGGCTGGTACGGGTCGCTATCTCGGGTGTCCCCGCTGAGGTACTGACTGATCAGCGGAAGAAAGCTCAGATCGCTGCGCGGTGGCCGGTCACCGCGCTGGAACAGCAGCCGGGCGGCGGCCGACATTGAGGCCGTCGCCGCCGGCCACAGGTAGAGGTCGACCAGGACCGGCAACCCCACCAGCTCGACGCACGCCGCCCGGTAGGCGCCGCCGGACGGCGCGTTTTTCGGCTTGTCGCGGGTATAGAGCACGCGGCCGGGCAGCCCCAGCCCTGCTACCGGATCCGCGAACACCGAGGGCGGCGCCGATCCGCCGATGGCCAGCACCAGGTCGACATCGCTGAACGCGTCAGCGTCGCCGCGCCCCAACGAACCTTCCACCCACACCGCATCCACGAACCGGTGCGAGGAAAAGACGTCGAGGGCCTGGATTAACCAGTCCGTACGGGCCTCCGTCAGCAGGGCGAGCGCGCCGTTGACGGCGGGCGGGTTCATGCGGCACCGGCATCGGATGCAACAGCGGACGGCTCACTTTGGTAGCCGGCCGCCTGCAGGGTGAACAACTGGGCGTACAGCCCGCCGGTGGCCATCAACTGCTGATGGGTGCCGGACTCGATCAAGTGCCCGTGCTCGAGTACGACGATGCGGTCGGCGTGGGTGACGTTGGCCAGCCGGTGGGTGATCAGGATGGTGGTGTGCCGGCCCTGCCGGCTGCGCAGCGCCTGGAACAAGGCGTCCTCAGCGCGTGGGTCGAGCGCCGACGACGGCTCGTCCATGATCAGTAGTGAGGCGTCGCGCAGGAAGGCGCGGCTGGCGCAGATGCGCTGCCACTGGCCACCGGACAGCTCCTGGCCGTCCTTGAACGTCTTGTCGAGCAGGGTGTCGTAGCCGTGCGGCAGGTCAAGGATCATGTCGTGCGCGGCTGCCCGTTGCGCTGCCGCCTCGATCCGTTCTGGGTCGGTGTCGGCGTCGATGTCGCCCATCGCGATGTTCGTCGAGGCGCTGAACGGCCACCGATGATGATCCTGCATGGCGACCGCGACCTGACGTCGAAGCCCGTCCGCGTCCCACTCACCGTAGGGGCGGCCGTTCCACAGGATCGCCCCGCTGGTCGGCTCGCGCAGGCCGGCGATCATCGCGGCCAAGGTCGACTTTCCGGAGCCGTTCTCCCCGACCAAGGCGATCGTCTCGCCCGCTCGGATGGTCAACGACACCTGGTCGACCGCGGGTCGATCCCGGTCCGGGTACTGCAGGCTCACCTCGCGAACCGCGAGCTCGACCAGCCCTTCTGGCACGGGATCCGGCGCGCGTCGACTTTTCGCAGCAAGATTCGGCAGGTAGCTCGCCGCGGTGGCGAGGAAACGGACGTACTCGTTGAAGAACTGACCGCTTGAGTACACCCGGTCGATCTGGAATGTCACCTGGGCCAGTGCGCGCTGAGCGGCCTGCACCGCGATCACACACGTGGTCGCCGCAGCGAGTGGAATTTGACCCCGCATCAGCAGCACACCAAGAAGCACGTACACCCCGGCCAGCGCGATGCCGCCGACGAGCGCGCCGACACTCGTCGTGGTGGTGACTCGCTGCGCCACCCGCAGTTCCTCGGCGATCTGCGCACCCATCACCTTGTCGTACAGCCGCAGCAGGAAGCGGCGCAGCCCGTACGAGCGCAGCTCCGCCGCCGATTCCCGTTCGGCCATCAGCCGCTGCAGCACCCACTGTCGGCGTCGCCGCGTCGAACTCGCCAGGAAGCTCTGGAATCGCACATGCCCGGCGCGCAGCGCGGCGTACCCGGCGGGAACCGTAGCGACCAGCAACGCGAGCAGCAGCAGCGGGTGCACGGCGACCACGGCCACCGTGACGGCGATCAAGCTGACCAGGCCGGCAAACAGATTCATGGTGGTCTGCACCAGGTCGATCGCGGCCTCGGTGCCGCGGGTCGCGCGTTCCATGCCCTCGGCAAACTGGTCATCGTCGAACGCCCGCAGCTCGACCGCGGTCGTGTTCTCGAACAACTCGCGCTCGACGAGCATGTGCACGCGCGGCGTCAGGCCGTTGAGGGCGTATCCGACCAGCATCCCGAGCCCGCCGCGCACCGCGGTGACCGCGGCCAGCCACACCAGGGCGGGCAGCGCCGCCCGCACACGGTCCGGAGTCGGGCCTCCGGCGAACAACTCGATCAAAATCCGCTGGGTAGCCAACAGCCCGAAAGCCGCCATCGTCCCGGCGCCCACGGTCGCCACGGCCACCAACGACGTACGCAGCCGGTCAGCTCGCCACGCTACCCGTACGGCGCGCCGCGTCAGTCCCGGCAGTTCGGCGAAGACGCCGAACACGCTGGCGTTCGCCCGGGCGCGTAGCCCGGTCTCCCACCAGCTCGGCCGGAACTCCGGCAGTACTTCTTGGGCAGCGCTCGAGTGGCCGCGCCCGGGAACGGCTTCTCCTGCTTCGTGACTGTCCGTTGTGGCACTCACCTGCTCGCTTCCTCCTGCCGGGTGGTCCGCTGTGTCAGACGTCAATCTGGGTGCAGGTGGCTGGTAGCTGGTCACGCCTTAGGGGTACCGGACCGTGGGGAGAGTCGGCTGTCGGGCACGCGACCTCTTACGTCGTTTCGGGCATCTGATTCGCACATATGAACGACTGCCGCGTGTCGCTGGCCGGAGCGGCAGCACCTGTGCCGGAATGTGGCGGCAACGACGACGAACGCAGACCGAAGTCTCGGTGATGCGCGTCGTGCTTGGGTAAGTCGCTGATGCAGATCGCGGGTATTGCGCGGACGCGACGGGATCGACGCCCGGCCGGATTGCAGCATCAACTGTGCTGTTCGGTGCAAGCATCGATGCCGAGCCACTCGGTCTCCGAATCGGGCGAGGCGTTGTTGTGTAGGTCCACGATCTGGCAACAGGCGTGGCCGGTGGAAGCCCATTCGCGGAGGAATCGAGGGGGAATTGGGACGGGAATTATTGGCCTGACCTGCTCATATTCCACTAGTGCACCGGCGGGCACTGCGCTGTGAACGGTTGGGCGTCAGCCCGATGACGTCGAAGCGTGGTTGTAAGGCGTCCGGTCCGCTGCCACCATAGGAGCCTTACCAACGCCGTGGATCGCCGTGGGAAGAAGCAGGATGACGGGCGCTCCCCGAGTACCGAACGTGCTGTTCCAACGTGCCCGGCGGCGGCTGGGTTACAGCCGCCAGGAGCTCGCCGATGCCGTGAACAAGCTGCTGCCACGGCACAGCCTCCTCACCGACAATGACATCGGAAAGATCGAACGTGGAGCGGTGACCTTCCCCCGCGAGGTTCGACGCCGCGCCCTACGCACCGTGCTCCAGGTGGCGGCCGACGCCGATATCGGTGTGATCGACACCCGACGCCAGTTGCATGACCGCCGTCCGCTCGCGCCGTCTTCCAATGCGGCCACGTTGGTCGCGGGCGATGCCGTCAAACCCGGCGGCCCGACCGTCGACCAGATCGAACAACCCCGATCGGCGCAGCCTGATGAGGCACGGCGCGGGCTACTTATCGCTATCGCGGCCGTCGCGAGCGGCGCAGGGCTGCTCGGCCTGTCAGTCAGCGATGCTCGGCGGCGTATCGGTAGGAGTGACATCGCAAGGATCGAGGCAGTCACCGCTCTCTACCGCTCGGTCGACTACGAGCAGGGCGGTGGAACGCTGTGCAGCGAGGTCGGACGGTTCGCCGATACAACCTCGGCGTTACTGGCACACGCGCAAGCCGGCAGCGAGATCCGAGCGCAGCTGCAGACGGCAGTGGCATCGGCTCGACAGCTCGCCGGCTGGACCGCCTTCGACGCCGGCTGGCACAGCGATGCCAGCAGGCACTGGGTGGCAGCCGAGCGCGCCGCAGTGGCCAGCGTGGATCTGGCGCTCGCCGCGCGAATCCGCTACTGCCAGGCCCGCCAGTATCAGCACCTGCACCACAATCAGGATGCCTCGATACGCTGCGTCTGGCCCGGGTGCAGCTCGGTAGTGCCGGCACTCCAGCACTGCTGGCAATGCTGCATGGTGCCGAAGCGGCTTCCCTAGCTGCTCTCGGTGATGACCATGGCGCGCAGCTCGCGCTGGATCGCGCCGCAGCCCATTACGAACACATCTGCATGGACCAGGAGCCGCCATGGATGCACTTCTACGACCAGGGGGAGCTGCTCGCCCAGTACGGTCGGGTTCATCGGGACATGGCGCGCCGCAACCGCCAGCACGCCGCCTCGGCGATCCTATGGACGCAAGCGGCAATCGCGGGGATGAGCCAGCAGAACGTGCGTAGCATCGTGCTCAACGAAGCCGGGCTCTGCAGTGCTCTGCTACTCGCCGGTGATACCGACCAAGCCCTTGCCATCGGCGGCGCGTTGATGACGCACGGCGCGCAACTGACGTCGTGCCGGGTCCACGACCGCATTCGCAATCTCGCACGCGACATTCCCGCCGATGCTGACAGCACTCTGGCCGACTTCCGCCACAGCGCAGCCCGGTTCGAGGTAATGACCGCGTGATGAGCGCCCCAACCAACGGCCGGTTCACCGAAGCTGCCATGCGCCGTATAGCAACACGGATCGCCGATCGCCTCGGGGTGCTCCACGACGACCTGACCCTGCTGCGACTGACCAACAACGCGGTGTTTGCCTTGCCGACGGTCGGGTTGGTGATCCGCATAACCCGCTCCCACCGGCTACGCCAACGAGTCGGCAAAGTCGCCGCCCTCGGCCGCTGGTTCACGACCGTTCAAGCACCAACCATCCGCCTCGTGGCCGACATTGAGCAGCCCATCGAAGAAGACGGTCTACTCGCCACAATTTGGGCCTACCTTCCCCCGCAGCCCCCGACGCCCACCGTTAACGAGCTCGGGCGACTGCTGAACGACTTCCACCGGCTCGGCGTCCCCTCGATTGCTCTGCCTGCGTGGGATCCGGTCGGTGACGCCCGCGCTCGCCTCGACGACGCTGAGGCGCTCGGCGAGCGGGACAAGGAGTTCCTCCTCCAGTGGTGCGACTCCCTGGCGCACCGACTCGGGGAGGCGGCATACGCGGATACACCGTTGCTGGTTCACGGCGACGCGCACGTCGGCAACGTCCTACGCCGCCAAGACGGCCAGCCGGTTCTCTGCGACTTCGACGCCACCTGCCTCGGCCCCTGGCAAGTGGATCTGACAGCGGTGCCGGTCGGCGAGGTCAGGTTCAAGCGCAGCAGCGGACACCGAGAGCTGACGAGAGCGTACGGGCGCGATGTCACCGCCGACCCGCACTGGCCCTTGTTTCGCGAAGCTAGAGAACTGAAGATGGTCGTCGCCGCCGTGCCGCTGCTCGCCTCGGCGTCGGGAGTCGCGCAGGAGTTCGCCACCAGGCTGCGTTCGGTGCAGCAGAACGACGGCGATGCCCGATGGATACCGTTCGCTGAGCTGCCCCGCTGATCGCGAACCATGTATGGGCGGCCTCTTTGCGAACGGCCCGAGCGTGGCAGGAGTTCGGTGCGGACGGGCGATCGACGGCCGCGTAACTGGCATTCAGGCTGCGTTGAGCTGGTGCAGGTGCTCACCGAAGGACGCCACAAGGCTGGCCAGAATCGCCTTGCCCTTTGCCGCGGTCCCAGCTGAGGGGCGGCCGATCACGCCGCTACTGGTGTAGGCCGCCATACCTTCGATCAGCAGGTGAGGCCGTGCATTTGACCGATGGTCGGCAGATTCGAAGCCGTCTCGCAGTGCGTCGGGCGTGACCGCTCGCAAGATGGACACCTCGAGTTCGCCGGCGTGCATGTCTTCATGGTCGTCCGTCTCGAGTGCGGCATCCTGACGTGCCTTCCGCCAGTCGTCTCGGCTCGGGAACAGAGTCATGGACTTGGGCGTCACCGCGTTCGCTGACTGGACCACGTTGCTGAGGAAGTAGTTGCCTCCGTGACCGCTGATGATCGCCAGCTTGTCGATACCCTGAGCGGAGAGGCTGGCCACCACGTCGTCGATCATTGCGCTGACGGTGCGGTGGCTCAGGCTGATAGTTCCTGGCCACGCCGCATGTTCGTGTGAGCAGGACATGGTGATCGGGGGCAGGACGAGCACGTTGTACGACGTTTCGAGTTCGCCGGCGATGGCTGACGCGACGATCGTGTCGGTGGCTAGGGGAAGGTAGCGGCCGTGCTGCTCGAAACTGCCGACGGGCAGAACCGCTATGCCAGGTTGGCGATCTCGGATGTCCGCCGTTGTGGCAAGGGTGATCAAGTCCATGATTCCGATACTGACAGTTGAGTGGCGACGGCTGCGTTGTGCTGCTGGAGAAATCTGTCGACGAGGTCAAGACGACGATGCGGTCTGAGCGTCACAGCGACGGGGAGCAGGGCTTGCGTAACGCGTGCGGAGTCTGCCGCCCGGGACAACGCGAGCGCCTGCAACGCCGCCTCAGCGCTCTTCTCCGGTTGGCGTGACGCGTGGGTCTCTGCGAGATAGGAGTACCAGATTCCGAGGTCAACCGATCCGGCTGGCTGTTCGTCCGCGAGGACGTCCGTCAGAAGCGCCGCTGCTTCCTGATGGTTTCCCAGCAGGTAGTGGCAGCGGGCTCGAATCCCGTCGATGTACCGCACGTCGCAGTGTCGCCGCTTCCTGAAGAGTGACCCCGTAGGGATCCGCGAGAGTTAACCCCCTCCTCCTTGATCTTGGAAGGGGTGCTGAAGGTGGAGGATTGGGCTGAGATCCGGCGGCTGCATCGAGCCGAGGGCGTGCCCATCAAGGAGATCGCTCGGCGGCTGAAGATCGCTCGGAACACGGTGCGGTCGGCGTTGGCATCTGACCGGCCGCCGAAGTACGAGCGGGCGCCGCGCGGATCGGTGACCGACGCGTTCGAGCCACGGGTGCGCGCGTTGCTGGTCGAATGGCCGCGGATGCCAGCGCCGGAGATCGCCCGCAGGGTTGGCTGGCCGCATTCGCTGAGCCCGTTGAAGAAGCTGTTGACGCGGATCCGGCCGGAGTATGTGGGCGTGGATCCGGTGGACCGTGTGGTCTATGAGCCGGGCCGGTTGACGCAGTGTGACCTGTGGTTCCCGGAGCCGCGGATCCCGGTCGCGGCCGGTCAGGAGCGGATGTTGCCGGTGCTGGTGATGACGTTGGCGTTCTCCCGGTTCATGACCGCGGTGATGATCCCGTCGCGGCAGGCCGGGGACATCCTGGCCGGGATGTGGCTGCTGATCCAGGGCGTCGGCCGGGTGACCAGCACGCTGCTATGGGACCGGGAATCAGCGATCGGCGGGACCGGGCGGGTCAGCGTCCCGGCGGCAACGTTCGCCGGCACCCTCGCCACCCGGATCCAGCTGGCGCCGCCACGGGACGCGGAGTTCAAGGGCATGGTCGAACGCGCCAACGGATTCCTCGAGACCTCGTTCCTGCCCGGCCGCACGTTCGCATCACCGGCCGACTTCAACGCCCAGCTCGCCGAGTGGCTGCCGTTCGCCAACGCCCGCACGGTCCGTTCGATCCAGGGCCGGCCGGTCGACATGCTCGACGTCGAGTATCCGTCGTTGCTGGTCCTGCCGCCCACGGCACCGGCGGTCGGACTCCGTGAACGAGTACGGCTGGGCCGTGACTACTACGTGCGGGTCGACACCGTCGACTACTCGGTCGACCCGCGAGTGATCGGCCGGTTCGTCGACGTCACCGCGACCTTGGACACCGTCGCCGTCCACTGCGACGGCCAGCTCGTCGCTTGGCATCAGC
This sequence comes from Actinoplanes sp. DH11, assembly GCF_020873875.1. GTDB lineage: Bacteria > Actinomycetota > Actinomycetes > Mycobacteriales > Micromonosporaceae > Actinoplanes. The sequence continues at coordinate 264,070 of NZ_JAHWGU010000008.1, read as the reverse complement.
GGTGCTGGGCCAAGCAGGCCGTGGTCACCGACCCGGTTCACAAACAGACCGCCGCCGCACTGCGGCAGGAGTTCGCCGAGCAACGCCGGCGGCGGCAGGCGGCGACCCGCTACCACGCCGACGGTCATGCCGTGAGCATGCGGGCCCTGCCGGACTACGACGCCCTGTTCGGCGTCGATTTCAACCCACCGTCGGAAGCGAGTAACCAGTGAGCACAGCGACGAAGAACAAAACACCAGCCCAGGCTGCGTCCGGTGACGGGCTCCCATCAGAGGACGTTCCGGGAGGTTAGGTCCGTTTCTGGATCAGGGCGAAGATTCCCGGCTTGTCTTCGGTGACGACCTCGCGGTTGACCAGGCGTTTCAGCTTCGCTCGGGTGCCTTCGACGTTCTTCGGTAGGGGCTCGATGTCGAGGGCGAGGCAGACGTCCTTGGCCCGCATGCCGGCGGTCGCGGTGGTGAGGACCGCGAGGATCTGCTGGTAGGCGGAACTGACGATGGTCGGGTCGTCGGCGGTGAACTCGGTCGCAGCGAGGTGTTGCAGCATGCTGCGGGTGGTCGCCAGGTCGGCCAGTTCACGGTCGATGCGGCCCAGTTCGCCCGAGAGCAGGGTGATCTGCTCGCGCAGCCGCCCGGCGGTGGCGGCCGCGGTGGTCTCGCGTTCGCCGATGAGGGTGAGGATCGTGTCGAGGTGCACCGGGCCTGCCTATCCGTGTCGCCAGGTCGGGGTGGTGGTGCCGGTCAACCGGCGGACCATGGTCGCCATCGACGCCCACAGAGTTCGCGATACCGATGACTCCGGGCGGCTCTCGTATTCGCGGGCCAGGCGGCGGTGCAGCATCAGGGTGCCGTAGACCTGCTCGACGATCCATCGCTTCTTGACCGGCACGAACCCCGGCTGGGTGTCGGTACGTTTGACGACCTGCACGTCGATGCCCAGCACGGCGCCGTGCACGCCGACGTCCTGCTTGAACCCGGCATCGACCCAGGCCACGGTCACCGTCGGGCTGTGCTCGGCGACCTTGTCGAGGAGCTTGATGCCGATCGCGTTGTCGGTGACCGACGCGGCGGTCACGACCACGGCGATGATCAGACCGAGGGCGTCCACGGCCAGTCCGCGTTTGCGGCCCGGCACCTTCTTGCCGGCATCCTTGCCGGTGGTCGCCGCGGGGACGTGGTTCGCGGCCCGGATCGACTGGGTGTCGACCGCGACTGCGGTCGGATCCTCCCGCCGGCCGGCCCTCTCCCTCGTCTGGCATCGCAGCAGGTCATGGATCACCTGGTCGGTGCCGTCGTCACGCCACAGGGCGAAGTAGTAGTAGGTCGCGGACTTCTGCGGCAGGTCGTGCGGCAGATACGCCCACTGACAGCCGGTCCTGGTCTGGTAGAGGATCGCGTTCACGACCTCCCGCAGATCATGCTCACCCGTGCGGCCGGCTACCGAAACGCGCGTGGACCGCCAGGCTTCCAGGAACGGGCCGAGCAACGCCCACTGCTCATCAGTGACGTCGCTGGGGTACGACTTTCGATCACCCATGCCCAGCCAACGCCGCAGCTACCGGCACCGTCATGACCGGGATTCATCTTTCACACCATCGAGCGATCACTATCTACAGCGAACCCACAGAACGATCTCCAAACGGACTCAGCGTATAGATCAACCCGAAGGATCTCGAACCACCCTCTCACTGATCGGCTATCTGACCCGGGTCCTCAAGACACCCACGATCGCAGCGTTCTGGGAGGAACTGGCCGTCCAGGCCCGCGAGGAGAACTGGTCGCACGAGGAATACCTGGCCGCGGTGTTGCAGCGGCAGGTCGCCGACCGGGAGTCCAAGGGCACCACGATGCGCATCCGCACCGCCCACTTTCCGCAGGTCAAAACCCTGGAAGACTTCAACCTAGACCACCTGCCGTCACTGCGCCGCGATGTCCTGGCGCACCTGGCCACCGGCACGTTCGTCGCCAAAGCCGAGAACGTGCTCCTGCTCGGCCCGCCCGGGATCGGCAAGACCCACCTGGCCATCGGCCTGGCCATCAAAGCCGCTCACGCCGGCTACTCGGTGCTGTTCGACACCGCCAGCAACTGGATCACCCGGCTCACCACCGCGCACCAAGCCGGACGGCTCGACGCCGAGCTGAAGAAGATCCGCCGCTACAAACTGATCGTGGTCGACGAGGTGGGCTACATCCCCTTCGATCAGGACGCCGCCAACCTGTTCTTCCAGCTCATCGCCTCACGCTATGAGCAGGCCTCGATCATGGTCACCTCAAACCTGCCGTTCGGCCGTTGGGGCGAGACCTTCGCCGACGACATCGTCGCCGCCGCGATGATCGACCGCCTCGTCCACCACGCCGAGGTCCTCACCCTCACCGGCGACTCCTACCGAACTCGCCACCGGCGAGAACTCCTCGCCAGAGAAACCCGCACCAAACGCTCATAACCACAGGTCAGGGGGTCAACTTTCCCGAACCCACACAGGGTCAATTTTCAGAAAGCGCTGACACGCAGTGCCGGGCGATGTGGTCCTGCGGCGATGTCGAAGCGGTCTTCACACTTTGATGAGCGATCTCCAAGGCCTCCAGGCCTGACTCGTTGCCGGCTAAAGACAGGCCGTCGGCCAGCCTCGTCAGGCACAGTGCTTGAGTGCGGGTCGGGAGAGGGCCGTATTGCAGCGCCTTGCGTGACAGGGCCACTGCGGAGGTGGGATTGCCTGCATCGAGCGCTTACCGGCTCTGCCGCATGAGTACGTACACCTCCACCACAGCATCGCCGGCGGCTTCCGCGCGGTGGCGTGCTCGACGCAGCCAATCGTCGCCGGGAATGCCGTTGTTAGCGCATATCCAGCTCATGAACTCGGACCAGCGCGCATCTGCGACGGCGAGTGGTCCGGCCAGTTCGGAGTCCTGCCGGCGGAGCGCTTCCAGACTCTGCATCTGCTTAGAGCGCGTCTGACGGATCATGGTGAGCTCCGGTCGGGTTTCGCGCGGAGCCAGATCATGATCGAGGCGATGGTTACCGTTGCCTCGTAACGGTCTTTGAGCTTGTCGTACCGGGTGGCGACGGCCCGGAACTGCTTGAGCCTGTTGAAGGCCCGTTCCACCTGGTTACGGTCCTTGTACCGCTGTCCGTTGAAGTTCGGCGGCCGTCCACCCCGGGATCCCTTACGAGCGCGGCTTCTGCGCACATCATCGCGTTCCGGGATGGTGTGCGGGATCCGCCGGGCTCGCAGTGAACGCCGGTTGGCCTTCGACCCGTACGCCTTGTCCGCAGTCAGGTGATCAAGCCGTTTGCGGGGCCGGCCGATGCCTCCGGGCCGGGCCACCGCAACGTTGTCCAGCAGCGGCACGAGTTCCTTGGTGTCGGAGGCCTGTCCGGGTGTGAGCCGCTTGACCAGGCTGCGCCCACGTCCTTCGGCCAGCAGATGCAGTTTGGTGGTCAGTCCTCCTCGCGAGCGACCCATCCCTTGGGCTGCCCGCGAGTCGGCCGGACTCAGCCCCCTTTACGCGCCCCGGCGGCGTGCTGGTGCGCCCGGACGATGGTGGAGTCGACCTGCGCGCGCCAGTCGAGATCGCCGTCGGCATCGGCCTGCGTTTGCAGATGCCGCTCGATGCGCGCCCAGGTGCCGTCCTGCTCCCACCGGGAGAAACGGTCGTAACATGTCTTCGCCGGACCGTACCGCTCCGGGATCTGATCCCACTTCGCGCCGTTGTCGATCCGCCACAGGATCCCGTTGATCACCTGCCGGTGATCACGCCACCGGCCACCCCGCTGCGGTGCCATGGACGGCAACAACGGTTCCAGCCGCTCCCACTCCTGATCAGTCAGATCACCAGCCACAACACGCCAACGATCGACCACAGTCATCCGTGATGATCCGTCAGATGCGCTCTAGCCGCCAACGGCCGGACGGCGTTCCATCCCAGGGATTCAGCCAGTGACGCAAGGTTGTCCAGCAGGACCAGCCATGGACCACTCACCGGTCCGCCGACAGCGAAGGCTACAAGCGGATCAGCGCCTTCCGGTAGACCGACATCGTCGAAACGCCCGGCAGCGAGCGAATCCGCCGGCGGTGTGAACTGCTCAATGCGCTGTGTGGAAGTGCCGGACCCAGCGAAGATGGCACGGGAATTGACGAACCCAGTTCATCATCGGTCGCGGCACCAAGAACTTTTCTGAGTGCCGCGCGACGCTCGGAGCCCGGCCAGGTAACCACGCCTCTTTCGATCTTGCCGATGTCGTTGTCGTTCATGGAGTACAGACGCGGCAAATGCTGGTTCGCCGCGTCTGCGAGTGCTTGCCGCGTGAATTGAAGGCGTGTGCGCGCCACGCGGAACCGTTCATTGCGCTGAGGTTCGGTTCGCGCCACCGCCGCTCCTTCCCGGTCCGGATGGCGTCGGTCACAGTCCGGAAATGGTCCCAAAGACCATGCGAAGGGCACAACCCGTCGAACAAGGAGGGCTAGTGGCGAGGCGTGGTGCGATCAGACGACGGTCGGCCGGTCGTTGCGGTCGACCTCCTCAGAGTTCTGTACGAAGGTTTGCTGGGAGACCGGCTCAAGGATCGCGGTGTCGTGGAACTGCCGGAGGGTGGTCGAGCCGCAGCTGATCATCGTCGACCGGATCTTGGCGAGGGTGACCTTCACGGTGTCGGCCAGGGCGCCGGAGTAGTTGACGTACCCGTCGACGCCCTCTTCGAAGACCATGTCGCCTTCGCCGTAGCGGGCGGCGTTCCGCGCGCGGGAGCTGCCTTCGCCCCAGTACTCCTTGAGAACCTGGCCGCCGGCGCCGCGGACCTTCGGTGCCGGGCTTTCGTCGAATCGGGCGAAGTAGCGGCCGAGCATGAGGAAGTCGGCGCCGAAGGCGAGCGCGATGGCCATATGGGAGTCGTGGATGATGCCGCCGTCTGAGCAGACGGGCACGTACATGCCGGTCTTCTCGGCGTAGGCGTCGCGTGCGGGGACGATTTCGGCGAGGGCGGTCGCCTGGCCGCGGCCGATGCCTTTCTGGTCGCGGGTGATGCAGATGCTGCCGCCGCCGATGCCGACCTTGACGAAGTCGGCGCCGGCCTCGGCGAGGTAGCGGAAACCGCGGGCGTCGACGACGTTGCCCGCCCCGATCCGGACGGTGCCGCCGTACCGTTCGCGGACGAACTCGATGACCCGGTGCTGCCAGACGGAGAAGCCGTCGGAGGAGTCCAGGCACAGCACGTCCGCTCCGGCTTCGACCAGCGCCGGGATCCGGTCGGTGAAGTCGCGGGTGTTGACGCCGGCGCCGACGCGGAACCGTTTGTCGGCGTCGACGGACTCAGTGCGGAACTGTTCGTGCAGTTCGTAGTCGCGGCGTTGCACCAGGGCGGTCAGCTGGCCGGTCGTGTCGACGATGGGAAGCACGTCCTGGCGGGAGTCCCAGAGCAAGGAGTTGGCCTGCTCGAGCGATGTTCCTTGCGGCGCGGTAGTCAGGTCGGCGACCGGCAGCATCCGGGCCTCGACGCTGTCGCCGGGCTGGTGGCGGTGGAAGTTGTAGTCCCGGCTGGTGATGAGGCCGAGGAAGCGGCCGGATGGTGTGCCGTCGTCGGTGACGACGACGACGTCGAGGCCGGTCTCCTTCATCAGCAGGTCGGCCTCGTGGAGTGTGGCCGACGGTTTGATGTTGACGTCGTTGTGCCGGAAGCCGGCTTTGTGACGTTTGACGGTGGCGACCATGGCGGCCTGCTCGTCGATCGGCTGGTTCTGGTGCAGGAAGGACACGCCACCGACCTGGGCGAGGGCGATCGCCAGCCGGGGTGAGGACACGGCGCCCATGATCGCGCTGACCAGCGGTGTCGCGATACGGATCGCCGACTGCTCCCCGACCGGGTGCCGGACGAGGGAGGTGGACAGGTCGACCCGGTCGGGAGTGCACTTTTCCGTGGTGAGATTCGGGAGAAGCAGGTACTCACCGAAGGTGCGGGAGGTCTCGGACAGGATCCGCACTGCTGCACTCCTTGACAGTTGATTCGCTGATGTTTGCGCTGGTTGAGCTGGTGATCGGGTGACATTACCAGTCGTAGTCGTTCGGGAAGAATCGCACATATCACCTATATGAATGACCGCAGGCGGCGGGTGATGGCTGTGCTGTCACGTCTGGCTGAGACGGGCGTAGTCGGCTGCCGCGATCGGTAGGTCGAGAGCCGGATGCATGAGTCCGGTGGTGATGTCACGCCAGAATCGGGACACCGGGTGACTGGCGTCGACCGCCGCCGTGCCCGCGGCGCGGAACAGCATGGTGGTGGTCTGGGCGATGAGGTCGGCGGCGGTGGCGTGGTAGACCCGGCATCGCAGGGTCGTTTCGTCGTCGAGATCGCCGGTGTCGGCGATGTGAGCGGCGTGGGACAGCATCGCCTCGGCGGCGCCGAGGTAGCCGACCGCCGCTCCGAGTTCCCGGGAGGTGCCGTGTTCGGTGCCTCGTCGGGTTCGGCGATGCTGCCGCCAGGTCTCGAGCATGCCCTGCGCAGCGCCGAGCAGCGGGGCGGCGAAGAAGAGGCCGAATATCGCCTCGTGCGGGACCGGCCGGCCGGTCGTGTGCTGCCCGTGGATGAGTTGCTCGCGAGTGAATGAGTGGCTCTGCGGGACGAAGGACTGCTGGACCAGCACGGTGTGGGTTCCGGTGGCGCGCATTCCTACCGCGTTCCACGTGTCGTGGATGGCGCATGCCTTCTGCGGAACGAGCATGAACCGCTGTTCGTCACCGCTGGTGGTGGAAAGTAGGGCCCACTGGCAGTGCGTGATGCCGCTGACGTAGAGCCATGGTCCGTCGAGCATCCAGCCGCCGTCGACGGGTGTGGCGGTCCCTGCCGGCCTGAGCGTGGCGGCGATCATCACGTCGGGTCCGGCGGACCACAGGTCACGTTGCCCTGCGGCTGGCAGGTGGGTCGCCATCCGTGCTGCTGAGGTCATCAGGGAGGCGCACCAGCCGGCGGAGGGATCCGCGCGGCCCAGTTGGATGAGCGGTGCGAGGCTGTCCGCGACCTGCCCGTCCGCTCCGCCGAGCCCTTCCGGCACGAAGTGCCTCAGCAGGCCACTCTCGCGGATCCCGTCGACGACTTCCCGAGGCAGGCCGTCGCGTGGAGCCGGCGACGGTGCCGATGACTCGGACAGGTCGCCGGCGTGGTCACCGTCGTCTCGGCCGGCAAGCGCAGCCGCGGCTACTGAGCGTTCTGTTGCCGCGGCCACGGCGCTCGTGATGTCGATGCCGGTCACCGCCGACCTCCTGCCGGCTTCGCCGCCGGATGCTGAGCCGTCGTCGGTTCGAGGACGACGATCGGGATCACTCGCGAGCTCCGGCTCTGGTAGGAGTCATAGTCCGGCCAGCGAGCGGTCATGATCGCCCAGCAGGTCAGGCGTTCTGCATCGGTTGCGGGGCGGGCCCGGGCGGTGATGATTCGGTTGATCACCTGCATGGTGACGTGCGGGGTCTGCAGGAGATTGAGGTACCAGTCGGGATGGTCGTTCGCTCCGGCATTGGAGGCAACGACCAGGTAGCTGTCGTGGTACCTGCCGTAGATCAAGGGCGTGCGGCGCGGTAGGCCGGTGGCTCGACCTGTGGTGGTCAGCAGCAGAGTGGGGGCGCCGTTCCACAGGTGGCCTTGGTGGCCGCCGGTCGCGGCGTAGGTGCGGGCGTGCTGGGCGATGACAGGGTGGCGGCTGTCGGTGGGCGAGATGCCGGTGGCGGTCATGGTCGGCGCTCCTGTGCTGTCGTGTCGGGCGTGTGCTGGGCTTGATGGCGAATGCAGGTGGTGGTGTCAGTTCGGCGACCACACCGTGCGGGCCCAGGCGAAGTAGGCGGCGCTCCAGCGGGCGCGTTCGTCTGCCGGGAGTGCGAGGTGACCGCCGAATCCGGCGCTCCATTCGTTCGCGATGGGCCCGTCCTCGGTCAGCAGCCAGTCGACTTGCAGGCACGCGGCGTCGAGGCTTTCCGCGACGCGGACGCTGTTGGCCTCCATACGGACGGTGGCCGTACCTCCGCTACCAGTGCCGCCTTGGCTGGTACCGGCTTGATAGGAGCCGGGCGCGGGGCGGCGGTGCTCGCTGACCACGACCTGACCGGCAACGACGAACACCCGGACATCTCCGTCGTTGGGCAGGTAGGGCTGCACGATGTACGCCGTGCCCGATTGCGCGGTGAGATCCAGCCCGGCGGCCAACTGTTCACGGGTTTCGGCCTTCAGCACTGCGAAGCCCATGCCCATTTCCCGCGGTTTGAGGATGTAGGGGCCCGCTCCGATCTGCGCGTCGATCAGCGGGAGCGCCGTGCGGGCGTACCGGCCGAACGGGACGGCGACCGTCGTCGCGGCGGGCAGGCCGAGGCTGCGGGCGTGCTGGCTGATGGCCAGCTTGTCGGTCGTCAGGTATTCCGGGGCGCCAAAGGCCTGGTTGAGCAGGATCGAATTGCTGGCCTTCACGGTGCGGTGGATCGCGGCCAGGTGACGATGCGCCTGGGGATCGCTGCTGAAGTCGTCGACCTGGAACATTTGCCGGTCCTGGAGCAGGTCGTGGCCGTGATGCCAGAGCTGCGGCCGGTCGCTGCAGCCGGGTATCAACTCGTGGTGCGGGATGGCCCGGTAGCGGAAGCCGGCCCTGTCCGCGTCTTCGGTGGAGGCGGCGACCATCCGCTGGGTGGCCCGCTCGAGGAAGGCGGGGGCGAAGTCGTCAGGCCGGTAGACGACCGTCAGCCAGGGATATTTCATGTCGATCTCCATGCCAGATCTTCCGCCCCGCGACGGGGGTCAGCAGGGGCCATGCCGGCGCTTGCCGGACCGTGGACTACCGGTCTCCGGCTGCGGCGAAGAGGCCAGATGCCGTCAGCTGTCATCGCTGCCGGGCCTTGACGGGGCGTCGAGGTAGCCGATCAGTTCGGCGGTGACGAGCAGGCTTTCGTGATCTCCCGGGATGGTTACGGCGGTGAGTTCACGGCTGTAGGGCTGCCAGGTGGCTACGGCGTCGTCGTGGTCGGGCGTACCGGTCTGCGGGACGTAGAGGGTCATCCGGCCCACCGTGGCGGTGGGTTGCCAGGCCGACATCGCAGCGTGGTCGGTCAGCCGCATCACCAGCTGGCTCAGTAGCTGCGGGTCGGCTCGGCCGGGCACGACCGGCCCGAGCAGGTCCACCAGTGCTGCCGCGCGTTGCTCGACGGGCAGCTGGCCGGTCGTGGCGAGCGCGTCGACGACCGCAGTCCGGCTCTGGTGCGGGCAGGCGTTGTGGATGTGCGAGATCAGGACGGCGTGCGGGTTGCGGGGCCGTTCGGCGCGGGGCGGGTCGAGCAGGATCACCTCGTCGATCCGGTCGCCGTCGCCGTCGGCGTGCGCCTGGCGGGCGATTTCGTATGCCAGGGGCCCGCCCAGGCACCAGCCGCCGACGACGTACCGGCCGTCGGGTTGGGCCGCCCTGATCAGGGCCAGGTACCGGCTGGCCAGGTCCTGCATCGTCGTGTCGGCACAGGCCCGGTCGCGGGGGATGCCGTAGCACTCCCAGCCGGGGCCGAGGCCGTTGACGAGGGGCAGATACCAGTCGAGCAGCCCGCCGACCGGGTGGATCAGGAACAGGGTCCGGCGGGCAGGACCGACTGCGGCGCCGGTGAGGGGGATCAGCCGGGCGGCAGCTTCGAGCTCGGCGGTGAAACGGTCCGCGACCTGGGCTGCTTGTGCCGGGTCGAGCACCGTCGGGTCGACGGAGAAGCGGCAGGTGACGGTGCCGTCCGATGCGGGGGCGACGGTGAGGTCGAACGGTGTCGGCAGCACGTTGCTCGCGCCGATCGTGGCACCCTCAGGAGCGGCGACGGGCTGCAGGAGCCGATCGGTCGAGTCGGCTGGTTGCCCGAGGTAGTTGAACGTGATCTGCGGAAGACCCGCCGCGGCCAGCTGTTGGTACAGCGCCGAGCCCGGGTTGCGGAGCACCGCGTCACCGAGCCCGGCGGCGGCGTCCGCAGCGGCGGAGGTCTGCCGGTGGATGCTGGTGGCCACATCGACGAGCCGGGCCGGCAGCCCGTCGTCAACGGTGAACAGGGCCGGATGCAGCGAGGTCAACCAGCCGACGGCGTGGTCGGCGCCTCGGGTGCCTGCCACACCGCGGCCGTGACCCTCCAGCCACACGTACAGGCCGATGCCGGTGCTCGCCGGCGTGATCGCTCGTTTCAGGGCGGCGAGCAGGACCGCGTGCGCGGTGATCCCGTGCAGGCGTGGCACCTCGAGACGCAGGTACGTGCCAGCCCGGGCCGACAGCTGCCGTGTGAGCTGGACCCGATCGGCGAGTGTGGCCGTGCCGCGCCGGCCGGTGCCGAGGCGGGGTGTGGCGGCGGCCGCCAGCGCCTCCCAGCGGCGCAGATCCGGCGCCGGCTGCACGGTGGCGGTGCTGTCGAGTGACGGTAGGCCGAGTGCGCAGCCGTGCGGCAGCGGGCGCCCGTCGGTGAGTAGCTGGTACGCGTGCTCGATGTCGGCGAGCAGCATCTGCCAGGACACCACGTCGACGATGAGGTGGTGGGCGATCAGGTAGAGCCAGCTCGCACCGGTGGGATCGTGCATGATCGTGAACGACGCGAGGCGGCCGTCGGCGATCCGGATCTGCTCGTGCAGCCCTCGCAGGGCCACCTCGAGCTGCTCAGCAACCGGGGTGCCGGTATCGGGGGGCAGGGTGTGTTCGCGGATCAGGTCGGCCGGCACCTGATCGGCCAGGACTACCGTCCACGTCTTGCCGGTGCGGGTGAATCGGGTGCGGAAGGCGTCGTGCCGGCCAGCGGTCCAGGACAGCGCTGCCCGGAGGCGGGCCAGGTCGCTGTGGGCGGGGATCCGCAACAGCCGGGACTGGTGGAAGTGGTCGGGGTCGACCAGGCCCAGGTTGATGAACCATTCCTGGATCGGTGTGGTGGCCAGGGTGGTGCCGACCGGTCGCCGGTCGGTGACCGCGATGCCCGCCGATGCGGGGCGGTTGGTGAGCAGGATGTCCAGGGCACGGACGGTAGGCGCGGCGAGCAGTTCGGCGACGCTGACGGTGACACCGAGGGCGGTGATCCGGGCCGCGGCCTGGATAGCCTGCAGCGAGTCGCCGCCGGCGGCGAAGAAGTCGTCGTCGATGCCGAGGGCCGGTTGCTGCAGGACGTCGCGCCACACTTGGGCCAGCAGCCACTGCTGGTCGGTCGAGGGGCCGTGCCCTGGCTCCGGACCGCCAGCTGCGGGCAGCGCGGCCAGCTCCTTGGCGTCGATCTTCCCGGTCGAGGTTCGGGGAAGCTGGTCGGCGACCATGAACACGGCCGGGATCATGTAGGCCGGCAACCGCTGGACCAGCCAGGCGCGCAGCCGTTCACCGAATCCGGTGTGCGAACCCGGGGTGGCGGCGTACGCGATCAGGCGGGCGGCGTCGCCGTCACCGTGGACGAGCACGGCCGCGTCGGTGACATCGGGGTGGGCGCGTAGCTGCGTGGTGATCTCACCGAGTTCGACGCGGAAACCGCGGATCTTCACCTGGTCGTCGGTACGGCCGAGGATCTCGAAACCGGTGTCGGTGAGCCGGGCCCGGTCCCCGGTGAGGTAGAGCCGCTGGCCGACGAACGGCCCGGCTGCCGGGGTGACGAACCGCTGGCCGGTCAGGTCCGGGCGCCGGTGGTATCCGGCGGCGACGCCGGGCCCGCCGATGACCAGCTCGCCGGTAGCGCCGGCCGGGGCCAGATTGCTGGCCGGGTCGAGAACCGCGACGGTGTAGTTGACCAGTGGCCCGCCCACGGTCACCCGCGACATCCGGTTGGGGCTTGCCGGGTGCAGCCGCTGCGCCGTGCACCAGACGGTGCCTTCGGTCGGCCCGTACTCGTGATCCAACGCGACCGCGGGCAGCAGCTCCGCGTGCGTGCGCACGTCCTGCGGTGTGCACGGCTCGCCACCGACAGCGACCACTTGCAACCGGGGCTGCCAGCCGGCGGGAACCGCGGTCAGCCACTGCCGGTAGAACGAGGCGGTGAAGTTGACGTGCGTGATCCCCGCAGTCTCGATCAGCACGCGCAGCGCGCTGGGGTCGCGGATCTGATCCGGGCTGTCCGGGAAGACGACCGTGCCACCGGACCAGAACGTCCACATCATCATGTGTGGGCCGACGTCGAAGATGGCCGGGAGGGTGATCAGTGTGGTGACCGGCCCGGCGCCGGTGCCGGCGTCGTGTAGGAATCGGGTTCGGGCGTGAATGGCGGTGCACGCGTTGCCGTGCGTGGTGACGACGGCCTTCGGGGTGCCGGTCGACCCGGAGGTGTAGACCAGGTAGGCGCCGTCGCCCGGTTCCACCGGTTGTGGTGCGGGCGTGGCCGAGGCGTCGAGCGGCGGGAGGTCGTCGGCGGTGACGACCGTTCTGGCTCCGACGGCGTCGGGATCCAGAACCGTGTGACCGGTGGTGATGATGATCCGGGCGCCGGCGTCGGTGAGGATCTCGCCGGTGCGGGCGGCGGGCTGGTCGGGGTCCAGGCAGACGTACAGGGCTGCGCTGCGCAGCACGGCGAGGATCGCGGTGATCAGGTCGATACCGGGCGGACAGGCGACAGCGACGACGCCACCGGCGCGTACCCCAACGGCGGCCAGACGCGCCTGCAGGACGGCGGCGCGTTCGTCGAGGTCGCGGTAGGTCCACCGGGCGCCGCGGTGGACCACGGCGACCGCGTCGGGTTGTGCGGCCGCGGCCGCGGCGAATCCCGCGTGCAGGGTGTCGTGCGGTAGTGGCTCCTGCAGGCCCCGGCTGGCGGTGAGGATGCGGCAGGTTTCGTCGGCGCCGAGCAGGTCCAGGTGCCGGACAGCCCGGTCGCTGCTGTCCGGCAGCCGGCCGAGGATCGTGGCGAACCCGGACAGCAGCCGGTCGACGGTGGCCCGGTCGAACAGGTCGGTGTCGTACTCCCACAGCACCGTCATACCGCCGGTGCCGTCGTGGTCCGGGTCGGGGACACAGACCACGTTGACGTCGCCCTTGGCGGTGGCGTTGTGCTCGATGACGAGCTGCGCCTGCACCGGCCCCATCTGCATGAGGGGACGGGGCGTGTCGTGAAACGCGAACATGACGTTGAACAGCGGATTGTGGCCGGGATCGCGCGGCCGGTCCAGGTGGGCCAGCAGGTCGAGCAGCGGAAGTTCTTGGTGGTCCTGCGCACCGAGCAGCATCGTCATCGTGGCGTGCAGCAGATCAGCGACGCCAGCGTCCGGGTCGACGTGGACGCGCAGCGGCAGCGCGTTGACGAACATGCCCAGCAGCGCGGCGGTGCCCGGCAGCCGCCGGTTGGCCAGGGCCGAGCCGACGACGATGTCGCTGCGGGCGGTGTGCTGCCACACCTGTACCGCGAACGCGGACAGGAACACCGCGAACCGGCTGACGCCGTGCCGGGCTGCGAGCTCGTCGACGCGTTGCACGACGACGGCGGGGATGTGCGTGTCGATCCGGTCGCCACGGAACGACCGGACAGCCGGGCGGGGTCGGTCCGGTGTGAACGTCGCGCCGTCGGCTGGGCAGTCGTCGAGCTGCTTCCGCCAATAGTCGGTGTAGGCGGTGAAGTCCGTGGTGGTGCGCCACCGCTGGTACCAGCTGGCGTAGTCGCGGTACTGCACCGCCAGCGTCGGCAGATCCGGATCGCGGCCTTCGACGATCGCGGTGTAGGCGTCGCGCAGCTCGGCCAGCAACAGCTGCGCGGACCAGCCGTCGTGGGCGAAGTGATGCTCGGCCTGCAGCAGCCGCCACTGGTCGTGGGCGAGCCGGAACAGGTGCCAGCGGACCAGCGGCAACGCGGCGATGTCGAAACCGACGCCGACGGCGGCCTGCATCCGGCTGGCCAGGGCCGCGTCGCGGTCCGTCCTCTCGAGGCCGGAGAGGTCGACCAGGTCGATGATGGCCGGCCAGGGCGGGTGCACGACCTGGACCGGGCCGGTCGCACTGTCGTGGAAGGTGGTCCGCAGGATCTCGTGCCGCGCCACGATGCTGGTCAGTGCCGCCTGCAACGCGTCGACGTCGACCGGCCCGTGCAGGTGCAGGGAGAACTGGGTGTTGTAGGCGCGGGCGTCCGGTGCCAGCTGGGTCAGTACCCAGATCTGTGCCTGCTGACCGCTCAGCGGATAGCTGCCGCGCGGCTCGCTTGTGCCGGGTTCGATCGTCCGGGCGGCCGGGGTCGCCTTGCGGACGAGGCCGGCGACATCGGTGATCGTGCGGGCGGCGAACAGCGCGCTGATCGGCACGTCGACCCCGTGGTCGGCGGTGATCGCAGCGGCCAGTCTGATCAGCGCCAGCGAGTTGACGCCCAGCTGCGTCAGCGACGCGCTGGGCGCCAGGCGCGGGACGCCGAGGATGGTGGCGGCCCGGGCGGCGAGGCTGCGCAGCAGCACGTCGCCGCCGTCGTCGGCATCCGCTGGGTCGTGCACCGTGCCAGCTGGGTCGGGTAGCCGGCGGTCGTCGATCTTCCCGGCTGCGGTGCGGGGAAGCTCCTCGAGGACGACGTACGTGGCGGGCACCAGGTACGACGGCAGCCGGCCGCGCAGGAACCGGTCGCAGTCGTCGATGAACGCAGGATCATCGTCGGCACCGGCACGGTGCAGGCCCGGGATCGGGACGAGGTAGGCGATCAGCGCTGCAGCGTCGCCGCCGTCCGACGCCGGACGCGGGGCGACGTGGGCCTGCATGATCGCGGGATGGCCCATCAGGACCGTTTCCACGTGCCCCGGCTCAACCCGGTGCCCGCCGATCTGGATCTGCCGGTCCGCGCGGCCGAGGAACACGAAGGTACCGTCCGGCGCCTGCTCGACCAGGTCCCCGGTCCGGTAGCCGCGTTTTCCGTCGACGGTGATGAACCGCTGCTCGGTCAGCTGGTCACGGTTGAGGTACCCGGTGGCGAGGTTCGCGCCGATGATGACCAGTTCCCCCGACCGGGCGGGCTGGCCGTCGGCGTCCAGGATCAGGTAGCCGGTGTTGCGGACCGGCGTGCCGATGCTCATCGGCGCCCGATGCCCAGTGTCGCTGTCGTAGACCACGGAGTAGCTGGAGCAGACGCACGCTTCCGTCGGCCCGTACTCGTTGACCAGCGACACCCCGGGCATCACCGCGGCATGCCGGTCGATCAGGGCAGGGCTCCACCGTTCACTGCCGATGCCCACAGCGGTGAGGCTGGCCGGGGGCTGGGCTGCGATCCGGTCGAGGAAGGCGCTGTACAGCGACGCCGGGTAGATCAGATGGGTGGCCTGGTGCCGGTTGATCAGGTCGACGGTGCCGGCGACATCCGCCAGCGGCATCGATTCGATGATCAACGTTCCGCCCGTCAGCAAGGTCCAGAACAGCACCCCGGTGGTGAGATCGAACGCCGGCGAATGCAGCAGCGGCACCCGCCCGGCCCGGCCGTACACGTCGGTGCGGGCGGCGGTCGAGTTCAGCAGAGCCGTGTGCGGCACCACCACCCCTTTCGGGGTGCCGGTGGACCCGGAGGTGTAGATGATGTACGCCGCAGCTGACGGCACCCCGGACACCTCGACGGCCGGGCCGTTGAGCAGGTCGGGGTAGGCGCACACCCGCGCCTGGGTCCCGGTCCGGATGCGCTCAGCGCGGCCGGCGCTGGTCACGACCAGCACCGGCCGCGCTTCCTCGAGGACCTGCTGCACGTAGCTGTCAGGAGCCTGCGGATCGAGCGGCAGGTAGGTGGCACCGGCCGCGAGCACGCCCAGCACCGTCGCGACGAACTCCGCAGACCGGTCGAGGACCACCGCCACGACCGGATCGCCCGCGGTGGGCACCCCGGCGCGGATCAGGCCGCAAGCCACGGCATGAACGGCGCCGGCCAGGTCGTCGTACGTCCAGGTACGCGACGCTGTGACGATCGCCGGCTCGGAGGCATACGCCTGCAAGGCGGCATCCAGCGCTTCCGCAACGGTGGGCGCGTCGACGGGGGACGGCAGTCGGACGATCACGACGAGGCTCCAGTACGGGAGGCGGTTCGAGCGGCGGCGATACGGGCGTACAACTGCGTCCGGGCGGCAGAACTGAGCCGGGCGCTGACGTGCCGGTCGAAATGCAGTAGGTAGGCGAGTCGCTCGGCCGGTGGCGTGTCGGGCTGGTCGGCGAACAGCAGGTCGTGCGGGGTCATCGTGCGCACGGCGAACATCGGCTCGGGACTGCGCATCACCGGCAACGCCCGGTTGTGCACGCTGCCGACCGTGCTGGCCTGGTGGAACTCGCCGAGCATCAGACCGTGCGCAGCGAACTCGTTACGCAGTAGCCGGTGGCCACCGTCGATGAAGTCGGCGGCGCGATCCGCCGGCAGGTCGGGGAAGAAGCCCAGCAGGGTGGTATCTGCTCGGTCCGATTGCCGGGCGAGGTCGTTGAACAGCTGCATCAACAGCCGGCCGGCGAGGACCGCCTGGTCGGCCGTGTAGGCCGGCACGTCGACCGTGGCTAGCCACACCGCGCGAGCGTGTAGCGCCGGCGCCAGCCGGGGGCAGACCGCCCCCGGCCGGCCCAGCTCGGGATGCGGCTGGGTGACGAAGTCGTCCAGCCAGCGCAGCCCGGCCTCGTACTGCGGCCACCGGCCGGCAGCCTCGTCGACATCGGAGGCCCGGATCAAGGACCCGGTGACAACCGACGGCGCCGCGTCCGTGATCCCCGCCCCGGACATCGACCTGGCGCTCACCGCTGGGACGCTCCGGCGGTCGCCGGAATCTGGGCGCCGGGCTCGTCCAGCGGCTGGCCCGCCGTGGCGTAGGACTCGAAGCCGTCCGGGCCGACCGGCACCTCACCTCGTGTCGAGGTGCGGTGCATGATCCGAACCGCGTCCTCACCCTGGAGGTGGTCGATGTCGGTGGCGGCCAGGTGCGCGGTGAACCGGTTGTCCCAGATCGCCACCGAGCCCGGCGCCCACGAGAACCGCGTGGTGTACTGCGGCCGGGTGAGTTCTTCGAACAGCATGTTCAGCAGATGCCGGCTCTCGACCGGGCTCATGCCCAGGATCCGGGCGGTCCGCGACGGGTTGACGAACAGCGCACGCTCGCCGGTCTCCGGGTGCACCCGGACCACGGGGTGCACCGCGACGCGCTGGCTGCCGATCTCCTCCATCGCCTGCCGCTCGGCCGGCACCGACGAATCCAGGTTGTGCGCTGCCCAGAAGGTGTGCTCGGCCTGCAGGCCGTCGCACATCTTCCGCACCGCCGGCGACAGCCCTTCGTAGGCGGCCACTAGGTTCGTCCAGTGCGTGTCACCGCCGAACGGGGGAACCCGCTCCGCACGCAGGATCGCGATCGCCGGCGGGTTCACGACCTGCGACGCGTCGATGTGCCAGCCGCTGAGCGCCGTGTTCCAGTTCTTGCGGAAGATGGCCTCACGGTTCGCACCGACGAGTTTCTCGTCGACCTGGGGAGAGATCGTCAGGATCTCCGGAAAGCCCTCGAGATCCGGCAGGTTCTGCGTCCGAGGGCTGGTGTGTAGCGTCCCGAACCGGCGGCCCACCGCGACATGCGACGCGTGGTTCAAGTGTTGATCCCGGAAGAACAACACCTTGTGTGTGAGCAGCACCCGACGCAGCTCAGCGACGATGGCCTCGTCGAGGTCGGCGGCCAGATCCAGATTCTCGACGTAGGCGCCGATGAACCCCGCTGCTCGCTTCACCTTGATGCTGGTAACCATTTGGCTACTTGCCATGGCCATTTCTCCTCGCCTCGAAAGAGCCCGCCGATCAATACAACTTGCACCTCCACATTCACATCCACACCTACGCATAGGAACGCCGTTCAAACGGGAATCTCTCGGGAATTTATGTGGGAACGGAGAAAGGAAAGGTGCCCTCTTGCCTGGGGAAACACCGACCTCCCCGAGGTTCCACCACCGTTAGGGCGTCGAGCCTGTGGGGGTTCCTGGCGCCCAACGTATGCTGACGAACATGCTCGATGAGGTCACCACTCACGGCGGACACGCCGATCTCGCGGCCGCGCATTTTGACGCCATTTGTACGGTCTACGACGAGGTTTTCTCGCGGCCGCCGTTCTTCTGGCGCGACGATGAATCTGTGCTGCATCGGGAACGCCTTGATCAGTTGCTGACTGATCCCAGCTTCGGGATCACAGTGGCTCTGGTGCGCCAGGACTTAGTCGGCTTTGCCTACGGGTTCACGCTGCCGGCCACCACCCGGCGCTGGAGTAACGTAACCGGGCCGCTGCCAGACGAGACCACCCGGGAATGGCCGGGCAGGACCTTCATGCTCTTCGACTTCGCGGTCCTGCCGGCGGCACGCGGTCACCGTGTGGGCAAGACGCTGCATGACCAGTTGCTGGCCAGCCGAGCCGAGCAGCGTGCCACGCTCACGGTCCAGCCGACTGCGGCCGACACCAAAGCCATCTATCAGCATTGGGGCTGGCGCCAGGTCGGCCAGATGGAAGGCGGTTCCACAGCAGCGGCACCGTTGTTCGACGTTTACCTCCGCGACTCCCTGGACGACTTGCGTCAGACCAGGTGATAGGAACGCGCGAGTGCCAGCGTCTCGCCTGCCGCCGGCTCATCGTGCCACCGTTCCAGTTGGCGCAGCCCGCCTTGCAGTGTCTGCACTAGCCGTACCGATCGGTTATGGGCGGACAATTGGACGGCGTCCGCCAGCGCGGCCGCCCCAGCGGCAACATCCGGTTTGCACTGATTCAGCCGAGCGATTCCCAGGTACGTCGATGAGATGCCGAGGTTACGCACGAACGACGAGTCGATTCCTTCCACCGCCGCCTGGGCGACCACGGCGGCCTCCTCAGCCTGACCCAGCGACAGCAGACACACCGCCTTCGTGCTTTCTAATTGCCCAGCAGTGAAGAAGTACGCCCACCGCGATTCGCCTCGCGCTTCACCGATTTCCCGTTCCGCAGTCTCCCAGGCGTTTCGGGCTGCCTGGTCACGCCGATCGCCGGCGAACGCACGGGCGGCCACGTCCGAGGCGTACGCCCGCAATCGATGGTCCTTAGTTTGCGCCGCCCAACCTTGAGCGGCCAGCGCATGATCGATACCCACCCGCGGTTGCCCGCGCCAGGTAGCCAAATGGCTCATATTGCACAGCACCAACGCACCCAACTCGGTGTTGCGGGCCTCGTGCGCATCCGCTCGGGCAGCCTCGTAATACACGCTGGCCGCGTCGAAGTTACCGAGGTCGAACGACAGCCAGCCGGCGAACCGGGACAGATTCGCTAACAGACTCAGCAATGCGTCACGGTACGTCGGACCAGCACCGACCAGGAGGCCCTGCACCAGTTCCCTTTGCGCCAGCACGGTGTTCAACGCCGCCTGTGGCCCGAGGGCATCGTCCTGGCGCATGCACCGCCAGAGGATGTCGTCGATGTGTCTGATAACCGTTGCATCGACGCGCTCTGGTTGAACGAGCGCAGCAGCGGTCCGGGCCCGCTCGTCTGGGTCGAGGTTGTCGAACAGCTCCAGGGACGCGGCAGCCGTGCCAGCCGCCCAAGTCAGCCACTGCAGCACTTCACGCCTGTTCATGGATCTTGCCCACCTGACTAAATCAGCTACCAGCTCACGATATGAGTCGTCACCGATCGCGAGCGACGTGACAGACGAAACCGTGTGGCTGACCTTGGCCAGGAGTTCTGACTGCCGCTTTTGCGGTGTCGTGACGACAGTGTCTGCCTGGCTGGCCGGTCTTACGGAGCCTGCTGCGGGCCAATCTAGTTCCTGCACTGCAGATATGTGCGCTACCGATGCCAAGCTGGCTGCAGAGCCGCGGGCCGGGCTGCTGCCACCGTAGACCGCCGCTCGATCCGGCGCCATGCCACCTGCGGATGACATATGCTGTCGACGATCATAGAAGCCGAGATCCTCATCAGTGGCGGCCTGCAGCGTTTGCCGGTATGCGTCGCGACGCGGTTGGCGCGGCCAGGTGACTTGGCCGCGTTCGATTTTGCCGATGTCGTTGTCCGATACCCGGTAGGCGTCCGGGACGAGCTGGTTGACGGCATCGGCGAGGGCCTGCCTGCTTCCGAATAGCCTCCGCCTGGCGTCGCGAAACGGCGAATTCGGCGTTGTTCCCGACTCAGACACCGTTGTCCCCTATCACCCTGGACCCGAGCTACCGAAGGTTCGGGTCAATGGACGTCGCTCAACGATCAGGTACGAAGCAATGGCACGTCATAGAGATCCGGCTGTTTCTTACGAAATGTTGGGGGAGCAGTCACCTCAACGATGACTATCTCCGTGAGGAATTGCACGGTCGCGTTGAGTAGGTGGCTGGTGTGACCCGTGGCGCTGTGTTCCTTGAGGCCGACGGCTACGTGGATGTGGGGTGCTACCCGGTCCGCAGCCTCGTCCCAGGCGAGGGTTCCGCCACCGACAGCTTCGATGTTGGACAGCTGGACCTTCGACCAAACTGGCGCCTGGGGGTTCGCGAGGCGTTCGCAGGTGCCGACAAGGTCGGCGGTGGCGAAGCCCGCGATGAACATGGGGATGTAGCCCTGGCGGATGCCGTACTCGGTGCAGACCTCGTCGAGGGCCGTGTAGAAGTCGTCGCCGTGGTCGAAGACCGCGACGATCGTCCGTCCGACAGTGGCCTGCCAGCTACGTGTCATCGCGGCACCGCTTCGCGGTAAGGAGTGGCTGCGCCGCTAAACGGTGGCGTGTCGTCTGCCTGGCTCATGGTGGTGAAGGCGGCCAGTGCTTCAGCGTGGCTGCTGGTGGAGGCGAGTGTCAGCTGAAGCAGCAGACGTGCCTTGTACGGGTCGAGGATGCCGGCGGGGATGAGGCCACGGGTGAGTAGGTCTCGTTCGGACCCGGGGAATCCGTAGGTGCTGGTTGCGGTGTAGCCGGCTCCGGTGCGGGAGGCGAGGACGACCGGGATGCGGCTTGCGGCGTCTTCCAGGTGGGTGACCCAGGTGTCGGGGACGTGGCCGACGCCGAAGCCGGCGATGACCAGGCCGTCGAGATCACGGGCCAGAAGGGGAAGCAGGGCGCCGTCGTCGCCGAGCGTCGCGGTATGGATTCCGACCCGTGGTAGCGGGCGATCGATCAGCTGGCGGGTGAGGGTGGCGTGGTGGGAGGGCCGATTAAGGATGCGGGGTTGCCCTTCCGCGAGGTAGCCGAGAGGGCCGCCGGTTGGTGAGACGAACGCGGCGGTGCTCATGCTGTGGCGTTTGCGGACCCGTGCGGCGGCGTGGATCTCATCGGCGAGTACGACGACGCAGCCGAGTTCTCGGGCTTGAGGAGATGCCGCGACCGTGACTGCGGCGAGCAAGTTGGCCGCTCCGTCGGCGCCGGCCAAAGTGGGGTTGCGCATGGCGCCGGTGACCACGATCGGTTGGGCGCCGGTGTGGAGCAGGTCGAGAAGGTAGGCCGTTTCTTCGATGGTGTCGGTGCCCTGGGTGATGACCGCACCGGTGACACCGCCAGCGAAGTGCTGGGTGAGCGTCTCGGCGAGTTCGAGGATGTCCTCGCTGGTCAGCGAAGCACCCGGTCGGTTGCGCAGAGACAGCGCGTGGACCTCGATGCCGGTGTCGGCGAGGCCGGGCACGGCATCAATGAGGTCACGGGCCGACAGGGTGGGCGTGACGCCGCCGCCTCCGGTTCGAGTCATGGCGATGGTGCCGCCGAGCCCGATGACCACGACTCGCGGGCGCGGGGACGGTGTGACGGGTTCGGACAACGTTGTGGGTCCTTCCGGTCGGGCGCTGCGTGGGTAGCCTAATCGCGGTCGCCGGCGCAGGCGGCGACGAATCGGCACGCACGGTCGACGCCGTCGAGCGACAAAAGTCGGCTGCGGGGTTGTGCGATGCCGCTGGTGCCGGCTGCGCCAAGTTCCCGGCAACGGACGCTGAGCCAGGCCCAGTCCAGGTCGAGATAGTCGGCCAGGTGCCGCAGGCGCAGGGTCGGTGTCGGTGCCGCGGTGACCGAGTGGTGGGCGGCGTGTCCGGCTGCGTCGGTGTATTCGCGCAGGGTGCCGTGGTTGTCGGTGACATCGACGTACCAGATCCCGTCGGCGCCGATCCAGGTCGCGGTGATGGCGGTGTTCTCGGGGTCCAGGACGAAGCCGGGAATGGCCGCCAGTTCGGCGGTGTCGGTGGTTGTCGTGGTGATGCCGTGCGATTCCATCAAGGCGACGGCCAGCAACAGTAGGGCGCGTTCGCCGGCTGGCGAAGAGGTCACGGCGGCTTCGGGTACGCAGAACACTCGGGTCGCCCCGCCGCCGGTTGTGGCGGTTGCGCGTAGATAGTCGTGCTTGTGCGTGAACAGCAGCCAGGCCGCGGCCTGCTCCCCGCTTTGTTCCCGGGTCCAGAACAGAGGTGGGGAAGTTAGGTCGCTCGCGTGGCGCAGGATGTGATCGGCGCAGAACTGCGATCCGAGCCACATGAAGCTGGCCGGGCTGAGGTCGGTGGCGATGTCGCGGCTGGCGGCTGATCGGCGCAAGGCGGTGTAGCTGGCGGCGTCGCGTAGGCCGGCGGCGAGAGCAGCGTCATCGGCCAGCAGCTCGGCGTCGAAGTTCGCGACGGCCCACAGCAGCGCGTAGGTTAGCTCGTCGAGCCGATACGCGGACGGCACGATGAGTCGGGCGTCGAGTGGTGCGCCCCGCAGCATCCGACGCGCGTGTCGGCTGTCGAGCAGGTAGGCGCCCGGGTCGTCGGCGAGTGTCTGGCCGACAACCAGGGTTCTGCCGGGTCGATGCAGGAACGGGTCGGCGGCGTACCCGGCGGGGATCTGGACGACGATCTTGTCGTTGTGTACGGCGGGATGCAGTTGTGCGGGTATCTCCAACCCCGGCAGAGCTCGCCCAGCCGGGGTTGCCAGCACGTGAGTCGTCGCATCTGCCGACAGCCGTCCTCCTTGGGTTTCGGTCAGCGCGATCTCCCAAGGCGCTCTGCGTAGGATCTCACCATCGAGCCGCTGATTGACAACCTGCTTCGGCACGGCGCCCGTGCTGGTCGGTACCCGATGCTGGGTCAGCAGAGCCAAGTTCCCCGCCGCGTGGCGCGTCAGGGACTGTCCGGCACCCGGCTGCTGCTCTCGACGATCGAAAAAGCCGAGATCTTGGTCCGTGGCCGCCTGCAGTGTCTGCCGGTATGCGTCGCGACGTGGTTGGCGCGGCCAGGTGACCTGGCCACGTTCGATCTTGCCGATGTCGTTGTCCGATATTCGGTAGGCGTCCGGGACGAGCTGGTTCACGGCGTCGGCGAGGGCCTGTCTGCTGCCGAACAGCCGGATGCGTGCCTCCCGGAACCGCTCGTTCGGTACCGCGTCCGACTCGGGCATCGCCGTCTCTTCCTGCGCGCGGGGTAGGGGATGCTACGAGCAAGGCATACGTATGGTGCTGAGTGGCCTGCCAGACCCGCAAGCTGTCGGCCGGAGCAGGCCACACATCGGTGTGGTCGTTCCTGCTGGCGTTAGCGGTCGAAGTCGCCGTCCTTGGCTCCGCCGACCCAAGCGTCGAACTCTTCGTCGGTGAAGATCAGCGACCCGGCATCCGGACGCTTGGAGTTGCGTACCTCCACCCGGCCGCCGGCGAGGTAGCGAACTTCGACGCAATTGGATGCGGGGTTTGAACGCCGGGATTTGAACCACGTCCCCATCGGGCGCGAGACTGGCGTTGCTGCAGTGGGCTCCATGGCTATCTCCTTGTTAAGTGCTCCTGCTCCAAGGCAGTGAGGAGTTCGAGGGAATCGGCTGCGTTCAGTGCGTCTTGACAAAGTTCGGATCGCAGGCTGGCGTAAACCTTCACCTGGTCATGCTCGGTGAGGATCATGTCGTCGATGTTGGTGTCGACGGTGACGATCTCGATGTCGTCGGGGTCGGTGTAGGTGTAGTACGAAAAGGCGGTGCGGGCCTGTTGGCGGGAGGTGAAGGCGGTATCAAGCGGGAGGACGCGGACGGTGACCGCCCGCAGGTTCAGCGCTGCGCCAATCAGGTGCTCCATCTGCCGGTGCATAATCTCGGCCGTGACCGAACGCCGAAGCAGCGCTATCTCGTCGATGACCACCTCATAGGGTGTAGCCGCGGCTCCTGACAAGATTGCCTGGCGGGTCGTTCTAGCCTCCAAGTCGCGGGCCGTGGAGAACCGGCGAGATCGTGCGGTGTGAGCGGTTTCGGCACGAGCCTTCGCGAAGTCCGGCGTTTGCAGAAGGCCGGGAACGATGAACGGCTGATACTCGAAGATCGTGGCGGCGCCGGCTTCCAGATCGGCGGTCTGTGCCTGTCGCGGGCCCATCTCGTCGTCATAGCGCTTCCACCAGCCCTGCGCTGCGGAACGTTCAGCCGCTCGCATGATCTTGGTGTGGCTAGCTGCCGCAACGCCGAGGGCATCCAGGATGAGGCGGATGGCCGCAGGATCGACTGGCCGATTGGCGGTCTCGATGTGACTAATCTTCTGCCGCTGAATACCGGTCTCCTGCGACAGCCTGTCAGTCGTGTAGCCAGCTTGTTTGCGCGCATCGAGGATCGCCGCGGCAAGCCAAAGCCGATTCACATACGGGCTGAAGTTCACAACGCGACCTTCCCTGCTCCGCCGCATTTGATTGCGCCGCTCGACGAGAAGCGGCAATGGCGGCATCGTAACCCACCGCCGAAACGCAGCCAGACCCTCAGGAGCGGACCTCCTTGACGTTTTCGCAGCTCAGGACGCATAATTCCCGCGCCGATTCCCCTTTAAATTCCCGTCGATTCCCGTGAAACAGGGATTCCTCTCGCCTCATGCAGAGGCGATTGTGGAGCAACACAGATTGGGCATCACCTCGAATTGCAGATACCGCGGTGCCGCGCCTCACACCGCACTGCTGGCCAGATGCCGAGACCGATGCACGACCGCCAGCCACAAGACGATGCGAGGAACCGATCATGGCTGAGATCGTTGCGAGCACCCGTCACGCCGGGCAGCCCAGCACCACGGAAGCCCGGGTCGTTGATGGCCCGCGGCTGCTCGTCGGCGTCGCCGCCTACGACAGGGGGCTGGGGGCCTGCCGCCGCGGCGCTTGGCCGCCGAGCGAATCCGCGCGTTGGTCCAGCCGGGCAGGCGTACCCGCTCCTGTTCCTGGCGCGGGGACGGTGTCTCGCTGATGTGGACAACCCGAGATGCGACCTACTGGGACATCCGGCCCCTGGCGGGTGTGCTTGCGGCCGCCGCGCTGCCCACGATGTTGGGCCGTTGGCTGGAAACGGAGCCGGTGGCCCGCGGCCGCCAGCTGTTCCATCATCATGTTGCCCGGACGGCGGAGGCGATCCAGTACGGTGCAGCGCGAATCGTTGAGAACGGCGATCAGGTGATCGCTGCAGCGCTGTGGCTGCCCTGTGGGGCTCCCTGCTCCGCCCGCGCGGTGACCGCACATGATGGCGGCGCGTTCGCCGCCAAGCTCGGCGAGCTCGATGCCGCATCCAGGCAGGCGCACGAAGGCCAGCCACATCTGCGGCTGGCCGGACTGGGGGTTCTGCCGCGTTGGCAGCGGCACGGTATCGCCAGCGTGCTGCTCACCGAAGATCTGGCGGGTGTTGCAGCGCTGGCGCGCTGTTTGCTCGCGGCCGATGATGCCGTCATGGCCGTGGCCGTAAGGTGCGGATATCGTCCGTACGGCGATCCGGCTCTTCTTGGCCGTGGATCGGCATTCCGGTACACGCCGGCCTCGGCGATGGACGGCCTGCGCTGGACGTTTTGCACCCTCATCTCCTAATCAGATCCTGATCAACGACAGCATCAAGGAAGTCAACCGAATCCTCTGGGCTTAGCCTCGGCCCTTCGTTACGGGTTGTCCAAGGAGTGGACCGGAAACGCAGAAGTGCCTTCTGATCAGGGAAAATAGGACTTGCTGAGGGTCCAGATTTCCTGTCACGGAAGGCACTTGCTGGGTGAAGGCTACCGCAACACGTCCGAAGATCATGGTGACCGGAGACGGGCGGGGCGTGGTCGGTCACGCCGGTGCCCGACTGCTCGCCGATCTCGCTGACACGACTGGTTTGACCAGCGCGTTCAGTCAGGCATTGGCGGGGTTGCGGCGGCGGCAGCGCGGGCACGACCCGGGCCGGATCGCGGTCGATCTCGCCGTGATGCTCGCCGATGGCGGGGAGACCATCGCCGATCTGGCGGTGCTGCGTGACCAGGCGGCCTTGTTCGGGCCCGTCGCGTCGGACCCGACCGCGTGGCGGCTGTTGTCGCAGCTCGAAGCCACGATGCTGGCCGAACTGCGCACGGCCAGGGCCCAGGCCCGGGAGATCGCCTGGGCCCAGCACGCCGACGCCCGCGGCGACCTGCCACAGCCGATCGTCGCCGGCCAGGCGGTCGAAGGCCTGGTCTTGGACATCGACGCGACCATCGTGATCTGCCACTCCGACAAGGAATCGGCCACCCGCACCTGGAAGAAGACGTTCGGTTTCCATCCGCTGCTGTGCTTCCTGGACAACACCGGTGAAGCCCTCGCCGGCCTGCTACGCGAAGGCCGGGCCGGGTCGAACACCACCGCCGATCACATCACCGTCCTCGACCAGGCCCTCGCCCAGATCCCCGACGCGGTCCGGCACGGCACCCCGATCCTGCTCCGCGCCGATTCGGCCGGCTCCAGCCACGGGTTTCTCGCCCGCATCCGGTCCCTGCGCGAGCAGCACCTGGACATCCGATTCAGTGTCGGCACCGCGATCACCGAACCGGTCCGGGCGGCGATCCGGGCTGTGACCGGCTGGATCCCCGCCGTCGACACCGGCGGTGACCTGCGCGAACATGCCGAAGTCTGCGAGATCACGGGTCTGTTCGATGCGGCCGGCTGGCCAGAAGGAACCCGGTTCCTGGTCCGCCGGGAACGCCCACACCCCGGCGCCCAACTGAGCTTGTTCGACACCATCGAAGGCTGGCGGCACCAGGTCGTGGCCACCGACACCCCGCCCGGCAACGGCAGCATCCAGTTCCTGGAGGCCCGGCACCGGGCCCACGCCCGCGTCGAGGACCGCATCCGGACCGGCAAGAACACCGGCTTCGGCCGGTTCCCGTCCCGCGTGTTCGCGATCAACCAGGCCTGGCTCCAACTCGCGCTGACCGGCATCGACCTACTCGCCTGGACCCGGAACCTGCTTCTGGACGGCGACATGGCCACCGCGGAACCGAAGAAACTGCGTTACCGGCTGCTTCACGTCGCGGCCCGGATCACCCGCACCGCCCGCCGGACCCGTCTCGCGATCGCCGCGAACTGGCCTTGGACCGATGCTCTGACCAGCGCATTCACCAAACTCGCCGCGTTACCCCGGCCCACCGGCTGACCGGCGAAACTCACGCCCCGACCAGCAGCACGGAGGAACCCGGCCCGCGCCGGGCATTCAGCATGCCCATGAAACAGCCGATACGACGCGAATCCTTCTTCATCGATAATCGGCTATTGACTAACGCCCAAGTGAAAGACCGAGGTTAGCGCTGCGCGGCGCAGTCGGTCGCACAGATCGTTGTAGATCGACACCGTGGCCGGCTCCGTCACGAGCGTGTCCTCGATATCGGTGTCGACGGTAACAACGACCGGGTCGTGCGGGTCGGCGTAGACGTACCGGGCGAAGGCAGCCCGTGCCAGCATGTAGTTCTCGAGGCCGGCGGCCAGGGGCAGGATCCGTATCGTGACGG
This sequence comes from Actinoplanes sp. DH11, assembly GCF_020873875.1. Taxonomy (GTDB): domain Bacteria; phylum Actinomycetota; class Actinomycetes; order Mycobacteriales; family Micromonosporaceae; genus Actinoplanes. The sequence goes on along the minus strand of NZ_JAHWGU010000008.1, from coordinate 236,501 downwards.
CGTGCTCGTGGAGTGCGGCACTGATCAGATGAAGGATCTGTTCGTGCATGACTTCCGGTGGCGCGATACGCCGGCGTAGTACCGCCTCATCCAGGACGACGGTGTAGCGCACAGCGTCGGGCCCCGAAAGGATGGCCTGACGCTGTGCGCGGGCCTCCAGCATTCTGGCTGCCGAGAACCGGCGGGGGTCGTCAGGGTGGTCAGCCTCTGCGCGAACGGAGGCGAAGTCACGCGTCTGCAGCAGGCCGGGTATAAGGAAAGGCTGGTACTGGAAGATCTCGACGGCGCCGGACTCCAGGTCGGCGATGCGCGCCTGCCGGATCCCCATCTCATCGTCGTACCGTTCCCACCAGCCCCTGGTAACCGATCCCTCGGCCAGTTTCATGATCAACTGGAAGCGGTCGGGGCGTACGTCCAGCGCATGCAGGATCGCTTTGATCTCTTCTGTTTCAACGCGCCGTCGCGCGTTTTCAATGTGGCTGATTCGCTGTCGCTGGATGCCAGTTTCTCGCTGCAGCCGCTCAGTGCCGTATCCAGCGTGCCGGCGAGCGTCAACGATCTCTGTCGCCAGTCTAAGGCGGCTTACGTAGGGGCTGACCTTCGGCAACGTTACCTCCGCCGGTTAAGCAAGCGTCCAGCCGGAAACCGCACGGACGCGACGGCAGCATCGTAACGCAGCATACCGCCTGCCAGTTTGCTGAGGACATGAGTGAAACGCGCGTATGCGCAGGTCAGGAGTAGTAGTTCCCCTTTGGTTCCCTTTTAAATTCCCCTTATATTCCCTCTTCTCTGGTCTTCCCAACGGCATTGCGGTCGCTGATCGTGGAAGCACACAACCGAAGGGTGACGTCTGCGACGCATACATCGTGTCGGGTTTCTGATGAGGCCGGCCATGGACGTCACTGTGCTGACGCAAGTTCCATCGTGGCCAACTAGCTCACGGGACATGAGAGTTCGCGTTTGTTGTCTCCGAGGAGGAATGGAGATCATGAAGATAAACCATCCTGCTCTACCCGCTGGAGTCGAAGCCGCGCACTCATCCGGCACAGCCATTGGCGCTAACTTGCCGGCTCAGCGCGTGGCCACGCCTGCCGTAAATCTTCGGGCCTTCATGCCCGTCGGGAAGGTGCAGCATGTGTCGCTGGGCCACCCAGGACTCTCCCCGCTGCCGGGTGCCGATACGCAGGCCGCGGTGGTGGGCGAGCCGGTGACACCCGCTTCGGCGGGTGTCACCGAAGCAACTCCTTCATCGCCCTCCCACACGCTGCAAGTTGGGACAGGCTGGTACGCCGGCGTACCTCACGACAGGCTGCGGACCTGGTGATGACGATGACGTCGCTGACGTTCAAAAACGCCATGTACTGGGACGTCCGGGCGGTAGCCGGGGTCTTGGCGGCCACGATGCTGGATTCCGTGCTCGGCCGGTGGCTGGAGCCGGAGCCCGGTGTTCGGGCACAGAGCCTCTTCGTCTACTACACGGCCCGGGTGGCGGAAGCGATCCGCGGCGGTGCCGCACGGATGGTCGAGCATGGCGACGAGGTGATCGCCGCAGCACTGTGGCTGCCCTGTGGCTCTGCTGATCGGCCGGCGCGTTCGGCAACGGCCGGCGGGAACGGCTTCGATGAGCGACTTAGCCAGGTTGGTACTGCGCTGAACTCGCGGCATCTTCCGCACCCGCACCTACGTCTAGCTGGCCTGGGAGTCTTACACCGTTGGCAGCGGCACGGCATCGCCACCCGCCTGCTCACCGAGGACGACATGGCGCCACTGCGCCCGGCGCGCTGTGTGACCGCGGTTGCAGGTGCGTTCACCGACCTGTGTACGCAATGCGGGTACCGCCCGCAGGGCGAGCCGGTACTCCTTAATGGTGGACACGCGACGGTGCGGATGATGGTCCGCGCCCCTACGGTTTGCGCCGCGCGTTCCCGCAATTCTGTCGCTGAATCCCGGCTTCGACCTGTAACCGGGATGGCCTCGGGAACGGTGGGGTTCGTGGACCACCGGCGCCGAGATGGGTCATGAGGGTGGCGTCCGACATGCGCCAGCTCAATGTGCCACTTCTTGGTGACACATCTGCGGTCTGTCTGCCGGTCTGCATGCTTGCTACCTGCGGATGCCATGGCGCTCGTCTTGTCCATCGCTATGTGACCGCGCGTGATCGCGCGGCTCGTTAGGGGAAGTTCGCGATGACACCACCCGTCCCTGCGGTGCTGGTTGCTGCCTCGGATATCTATCTGAAGGTCGGTGCCGATACCGTCGAAGTCCGTTGCGAGACGCACGAAGAGTTCACCTACGTGCAGACCGTCGACGCTGATCGGCAGATTCCGGTCAGCCCCCTGTTCGAGGCTTTGTGCAGCCACTCTGTCAAGCACCGTCCGTCTGTCCGGCGGCGAGCCGTCGATGAGCGGCAGGACCTATGGCTGCCGGCCACCTACCTACTGGCAGGTGCCGGATGACCGCTCCCGCGGACCGGACGGTCGCCGGGCCAGGAATAGACCCCGCCGTGCCGCACTCGGCACGCGTCTATGACTACTGGCTCGGCGGTAAGGACAACTTCGCCGCCGATCGGGCCGTGGGCGAGGCGATGATGCAGGCGATCCCCGGGATGCGTTACATGGCCGGTGAGAACCGCAGGTTCGTGCACCGGGTCGCTCGTGACTTGGTGTCCAGGGAGGGCATCGGCCAGTTCCTGGACATCGGTACCGGCATCCCGACTCGGCCGAACCTGCACGAGATCGCCCAGGGATTCGACCGCACGGCGCGGGTGGTTTATGTGGACAACGACCCGCTCGTGCTGGTGCACGCCCGCGCGCTGATGATCAGCACGCCGGAGGGCCGCAGCGAGTACATCTCGGCCGACGTCCGCGACCCCCGCTCGATCCTCGGCGACCGGGTGCTGCGCGACACCCTCGACCTCAGCCGGCCGGTCGGGCTCACGCTCATCGCGATCCTGATGCTGCTCGGCGACGCCGACGATCCGTGGGCCAGCGTGGCCGTGCTGCGTGATGCGATGCCGTCTGGCAGTCTGCTCGCGATCACCCACCCGACGGCCGACTTCAGCCCGGACGAGGTGAGCGCGGCCGTCGCCGCGGCCACTGGCGCCGGGATGACGCTCGTCGCGCGCGCCCAGGACGAGGTGGCCCGGTTCTTCGGCGACTGGGAGATGCTCGAGCCCGGCCTGGTCCCGGTCTCCAGCTGGCGCCCCGACGAGGAGGTCGCCGACCCCAAGGCGGCGTACTACTGGGCCGGAGTCGCCCGGAAACCGTGACGCGATGGGCCTGGCCCGCCGGATGTCGCTGCCCTCGGCACCGTAGATCCTCGCCACCCGAGGCGCCCGGACTGGCCGGTTACCTGCAAGAACGGGATGGTCCGTGCGGAACTTCGATGACGTCATTTTCTGGTCGCCCACACGAGAGGAGAGTCCGATGGCGACGAACCACAGGTTCCACGCCCATCGGCAGAATCTTTCGTCCCCCACTGACGTGGGACGCTCGATGTCACGAGCCGAACTGGCGGAGGCGGTCAACCGCAAGCTGAGTCGCCTGTACCCCCGTAGGCGGGCGCTGCAGGTCACCGAACGCTGGATCAGGGACGTCGAGCTGGGATACACCTCCTGGCCGGGGGCAGAGCGTCGGACCGCGCTGCGCATCGTGCTTCGCGCCGCCTCCGACGCTGAGCTCGGCCTCTACGATCCCCGGTTCGGCGATGCGATCACCGACGCCGACCCGGATCGTCCCGGCACCGTCGCGCTCGGATCAGCCGGCCGCCGAGCATCGGCGCGCCTGGTCGCAGGCCGCCGCCACGATGCCCAAGCCAGCGCTTGCATCGACTGGTCACGTCCACGGTCAGACGGCGTCTACGACTACTGGTTGGGTGGCAAGGATTACCACGCGGCGGATCGGGTGATGGGTGAGGAGGTGCTCGCGGCGTTCCCGATGGTGGCGGCGGCCGCGGCCGCGAATCGCGCGTTCCTGCGGCGCGCCGTCCGGTTCCTCACCGAGGCCGGCATCCGGCAGTTCCTGGATATCGGCGCCGGCATCCCCCGGCCCGGCTGCACCCATGAGATCGCTCAGAGCATCGCAGCAGACAGTCGTGTGGTGTACGTGGACCACGACCCGGTCGTGATGTCACACGGGAGAGCGCTGCACACCAGTGATCCCGCCGGCCGGGTCGATCACGTGCAGGCCGACCTTCGCGAACCCGAGACGATCCTCAGGAGCGCGGCGGTCCGCGAGGCCTTCGATTCGCGCCGGCCGGTCGGGATCGTGCTCGGCGCGGTGTTGCACCACATCGGCGTGGACGAAGACGCGGCCACCGCGGTCAAACGGCTCCTGGCGCCGATGCCGTCCGGCAGTGCCCTGGTGATCTCGCACGCCACGACCGACCTCAGCAACTCCCGCAGCGCCGCTGTCTACGAGGAGATGTATGCCGACGGACGTGTCATGGCCCGCGCGCGGCCCGCGGCGATGATCCGCAACTTCGTGCACGGGCTCGCCCTCGTTGAACCTGGCCTCGTCCCGATCACCGCGTGGCGCCCCGATCCCGACGCGGCGCAGCAGCCGCTGGCGGAGCAGGTCGGCATGTACGGCGTCGTGGGGCGGATCCGATGACCGCCAGCAGCGAGCACACCAGGCCCCGCAGCGCCGGACGCTACGACTATCTGCTCGGCCGCAAGGACAACACCGCTGCCGACCGGGCCTCGGCGACCGCGATCACCGACTACTTCCCGACCGCCGGGCTGGCCGCCCACGCCAACCGGGAGTTCGCCTGGCAGGCCGCGGTCCAGCTCGCCAGCTCCGGTGTCGGCCAGTTCATCGACGTCGGCTGCGGCATTCCGGCGGTTCCCGATCCCAGCGGCCCGAACCTGCACAACGGGATCCAGTGGAGGAATCGCCACGCGACGGTGGTGTATGTCGACAACGATCCGGCGGTCGTCGCCCTGGCCCCGCCCCGGCTCACTGGTCGTCCCGACCATGGGCAGATCACCGTCCTGCAGGGCGATTTGCGTGACCCCGGCGCTATCCTCCGCCGGGCGGTGCAGGACGGCGGCATCGACTTGCGCCGGCCCGTCGGGGTGGTGCTGACCGCGGTCGTGCACTACCTGTCCGACGACGACGTGCCCCACGCCGTTCTTCGGGAGCTGGTCGCGGCGTTGCCGCCGCGCAGTGGCATCGCCCTCAGCCACTTCAGCCTCGACCTGCTGCCGGTCGGCCTGCACGCCCACGTCCCTACGGTCATCGCCGCGTCTGGCATCCCGGTCTATCCTCGGTCGCTCGCCGAGATCACCACGTTTTTCGACGGTCTCGACGTCGTCGCGCCCGGGATCATCCCGGTTCACCGCTGGCGCAGCAGGCCGAACGAGCGGCCACGTTTCGGCCAGCTGCCGGATACCGCGGTTGGACTGTACTGCGGTGTCGGTCGCAAGCCCGCCTAGCACGCTGCCACGCTCCACTACCGGAAGGACGCTGTGATGCGCGATGGCGATGGCGATGGCGGTGAGCCCGTACACCCGCTGAGCGGGCTCACCGATCGTGAAGTCGCCCGGCTCTGCGTGCGGGCATGGGACGCGGCCGCCATGCCTCCTGCCGCAGCGATGGACACTGAGGAGATCCTAGAAATGTTGCGTGCAGCGCGCTTTCGCAGGCGCCGCAAGCGCCTTCGTGCTATCAGCTACTGGGCCGTGACCATCGCCCTTGCTGTGATCGTTGCCCTTCTCATTTACAGGACGGCTCGATAAAACTGCCAGCACTGCCGCGCCATGCTCTCAATCTGCCAGGAAGTTGCTGAGAGTCATTGAGGCGGCGCCGAGGAGGCGATGCCTGATGCCGGTGGCATCAGTGTCGGTGTTGTCAGGTTGTCAGGTTGTCAGGTTGTCCAAGCGTTTCGTCTACCGGTCGGCAGAAGCGATTGCCTGGGCCCGTGATCCCGGCTAGCGCAGTCGCCTTCCGCTATTCGAGCAACAACGTTCGCTAGCCGCTTCGTTGGCAGGTGCCAGCGTATCTGTCACAGGGCGGCGGCCTGACGCCCAGGTGTCCACGTCCCCCTGGCTTTCGGAGCGAGAAGGTCTAGGCCCCTGCCGAGAAAACGCTGGTCACTCCTGCGGTTGCTCCGGCGCGCGGCCCGGCGAGGCTGCCACGGTGGTTGAGGGTATCCCGATGCCGGCCAAGGCTGTCTCGAATGGTGTCTGCCTTCTGCTTCCGTGCTCTCGCGCGATAGGCCGATACGTGACCGACCACAATTTTTTTGAGGAACAAAACGCCCAAAGTGATGCCCCTGGACTCGCTATAAATGCAGGTCATCGCGCTTTTGATGCTGGTGTTGTTCGTAAAAGTCCGTACATCAAGTCCGTACGGTCGCCACCATTCCCAACGGTCGATCACTCTGCCAAATTTAATGGCGGCACTGAACCGGCCACACCGATCTCCCTGAGGGGAATCGGCAGGTGAGGAACAGCCAACACGGCCAGACTCGCACGACCTGGGACCGGCCAATTCGGACCGACGCATCCGTTCGACCGAAACCGTAATCGGTCGACCATGCAAGGGGATATTTCCTGATGGACTCAGCCTTTCGATCTCCGGCACAGACGCTGCCAGCCAGTGACCGGGTGACCGCCAGCCAGATCCGACGAGCCGGCGCGACAGCGTCGGTCTCCACCGTACCGCCGCGGCGTGGCCGCGCAGCAGGGCTGGTGCACGGCGGCGGCTCGCCGACCGAGCGAGACAGCTCGACCGGGGCTGGCGCGCCGGGTGATGACGTCGCCGGCTGGTGGGCGGTGCTCAGCGCCGGTGCAGCGGCCCGCCGCGGAGAGCGGCGCCGCTGTGGCGGCCGCCGTCGCACCGCGATCCCCGGCGGTCAAGGGCTGTGTTCAGGCTCCGGCTCCCTGCGGGAGTCGGCTGAGAGGGGCGGGCGCGGTGAATTCATCGTGCCGTGGTTGGCGCCGTGCCCGTCCACCTCTGGACACCGGCTGCGGGGTGCGGCCGGTACTCCGCGGCGTGCTGGCGCCTCGGTGCGTGGACGGAGCCGTCATGCCGGCCGTTGAGTCGCGGCGGCCCGCCGACAATCTGTGGCTCGCCGCGCACGACAACGTGCGCTTCACCGCGACCGTCGGCGCCCGGCCCCTCGGTATCGGCCTCGCAGCCGCGCTGATCGGTGAGCTGATCCACGACGGTCACGTTGAGCTGCAAGAGGGCGAGTTGTTGCGCCGCAAGGGGTACAGCGACGATCCCGCGCTGCAGCCGCTGCTCGACACGATGCAGGTGGAAGAGGAGCGACGCGTCCAGGCGGTGCCTGCCCCGCCGTGGCCCCGCCCGTATGCGGCGCTGCAGTCCAGTGATGAGCACCGGCACCGCAGACATGGCCATGATCTCGGCGAGTGGCTGTCGTACCTGGCCTACGAAGGCCGGGCGCAGGCGAGCGTCCTCACCCGGCTCGCCCGCGCTGGCCTGACGGGAACGCGGGAACACCGGCGCCTGCTGCTGGGCCCCCGGACGGTGCGGCCCGTCCCGCGCAACTCCACGGTCGCGGGAACACCGGCGAGCCGGCTTCGTGTCGCCGCGCAACGAGGCCTGCGTCTGGACTGGGCGCAGCTGATGCTGGCCGGGCTGGTCCTGGCCACCGGCCTGCATCACCAGGCCCTGGACAGCCTGTCCCACCGCCAGCTGTCCTGGCTGGCCGATGAGCTCGACCGCCTGGACGGCATGTCCCGGGAGCTGCTCCGCGCCGCCAACGCCGCCATCGGGGAGGCCGCCATGCGCTGACCCCTCCCGCGACCTACCACCTGCTCACCCCCTCACTACAGGAGACCTGCGGTGCGTGCACCCACACCATCCCGACCCCGAGGCCCGAGCGTGGCCCACACGCTCGCCGCCAACCGGCTCGGCCCGTTCGCCATCGGCTCCGCGATCGCGTCGTCCGTCGCGCCGCTGACCGTCATCACTCTGGTCGTGCCCCTGTCCCTGGCCGCGACCGGCCTGGTCGGGTTCCCGATCGCCATCCTGCTGGTCGCCGCCATTCTGATGGTCTTCGCGGTCGGCTATCTGGCGATGGCCCGCCAGATCCCCAACGCCGGAGCGTTCTACGCCTACGTCGCGCACGGCCTCGGCCGGCCCGCCGGCGTCGGCAGCTCGTGGCTGGCACTGGCGACCTACAACGCGTTCCAGCTCTGTTGCTACGGGGCCTTCGCCGCCGCGATCGGCGCCCCACTGCTCAGCGACCTGCTCGACTTCACCGTGCCCTGGCTCATCCCGGCCCTGCTCCTCTGGCTGCTGGTGGCGATCTTGGGTGCCAACGAGGTCCGGGTGTCGGGTTACGTCCTGGTATGCCTCGTCGTCGCCGAGACCGTCCTCGTCGCGGCCTGGAGCATCGCGATCATGCTCAGCCCAGGATTCGCCTTCAACGGCGCGGCGATGTCGCTCGACCTGTCCGGGCAGAACCTGCCAGCGCTGGCCACGACCCTCGGCGTGCTGGTCGTCCTCGGGGCCACGTCCTTTGCGGGCGTGGAACAGTCGGTGGTCTACATCGAGGAAAGCAGAGACCGCGAGCGCACCATCCCGGTCGCCACCTACGTCACGATCGCCACGATCGCCGCGGTGTACTGGTTCGCCTCCTGGGTGCAGATCTCGGCCGGCGGGCCACAGATCCTCGAGCGCGCGGCCACCGAAGCCGACAACCTGTTCTTCAACCAGGCAGCGGTCGTGCTCGGGCAAGGCTCCATCACCCTCGGCAAAATCCTGCTCGGCACCGGCACGGCCGCGGCGGCGATCGCGTTCCACCAGGCCATCGCGCGCTACGTCTTCGCCCTCGGCCGCGAAAGGGTGCTGCCCAAAGCGTTCGGCCGCACCACGAGCAAGGGCGCACCCCGCAACGCCTCCCTCGCCCAGTCAGCGGTGGCCCTGATCGTGCTCATCGCCTACGCCGTGGCCGGCTGGGATCCGCTGGTGCAGCTGTTCTACTGGGGCTCCACGACCGGCGGCCTGGGCGTGCTCCTGCTCTACACCCTGACCACCGTCTCCGTGGTCGCCTACTTCCGCCGCGACACCCACGGCGTAGGGCTGTGGCAGCGCGCCGTCGCACCGGTGATCGCCACCGTGGTCCTGCTGGTCGTCGCCTGGCTCGCGCTCGACAACCTCGCCGCCCTGTTCGGCGTCGAGCCCGGCACCGGGCCCGCCCGGGTCGTCCCGATCGCCCTGCTGGCTGTCTTCGCCTTCGGCACCCTCTGGGGGCTGGCCCTCAAACGCACCAACCCCCTGGTCTACGACGGCATCGGCCGCGGCACCCGCAGCGCCGCCGCCACCACCTCAGGCCTGTCCACCGTCCACTGACGAAAGGAAATGATCATGACCGCATTGCGCCTCGCCGGCCCCGGCGATGTCGACACCGTCGCCGACATCGTCGCGGAAGCCTTCCTGCAACTCGCCGTCATCGCCTACCTCGTACCCGACCCCGCCCGCCGTCGGACCGTGTCCCGCGACTGGTACCGCCTCTTCATCGAACACGCCATCGACGGCGCCGGACAGGTCGTCATGACCGAAGACGCCACCGCCGCCGCCATCTGGTTCGACCGCACCGGCGACGTCACCGAACCCCACGACTACGCCAAGCGCCTGGCCGAACTCGCCGGCGACGACCTGCCCCGCTTCCAGCACCTCGACCACCAGATGGACACCCACCACCCCGGCCACCGGCACTGGCACCTGCTGTTCCTCGCCGTCCGTCCCGAAAACTGGCGCCACGGCCTCGGCAGTGCCCTGATGGAGCACACCCACCGCCAGCTTGATGCCGACGGCATCGCCGCGTACCTCGAAGCCACCAACGAGGAGAACCGACTGCTGTATCAGAGTCACAGCTACAGCACCATGTCGCCTGCGACCATCCCGGTCACCCCCGGCACGGTCCTGCACCGCATGTGGCGACCCGCCCGAGCAGCCGACACCACCGCCTCACCCGCCCTGGTCTAGACCGGTTCGGCGGCAACGCCGCCCTCCAGCACGGCCCGCCCGCGCCGGCCCGCTACCTCGGGACGCCGCCTCCCGCAGCAGCACCTCCACCCGGCAGGGCGCCCACCAGGGTTGACATCAAGCCGCTCCGGCGACCCCCTTCGCCGCTCCACCCCATGAACGTTCCGGTCCCGGGCCTCCGCTCCCCAGCAACCCCGACCGGAACCGGCGCATCGGCACAGGCCGAGGTTTCACGCCCCTCGGCACACCGATTCGCCAACCGGGTCACCGCCGCCAGCAACCTGGCAGCGGTGACCACCACCGGGGATGTCACACACCGCACGGGTGTGACATCCCCGGTGACCGGTCCAGGCGCCGCCCTCTTTGCGAACACGAGACCTGACACCACCGGCGAAAGGCATGCGACATGCACGACGCGACACCACCGCCGGAAAGTCCCTGGCGCAGCATCGGTAGCCGATTGCTCCTATCCCGGTGGCTGGACGTAGTGGTGTGTTTCCTCCTCGGAGGAGGCGTCACCCAACTGCTGATCAGGACTGGGCACCAGCACCTCTTGATACCGGTGGCGAGTATCTCGGCCGTCGTGGCCGGCATATGGCTCTCTGCCAGATACTTGCGAACCATCCCGATCCGAGCACCGATCATCGCGTACGCCCCGATCGCCTTCGCGGGTCTCGCCCTGGTCACGGCACTCGTCGCGGCACTGTTGCCGGACGACCGGGACGGGCCGGCATGGATTGCCTGCGGCGGCCTCTTAGGCGGCGCCGCCGGCCACCTCCCGCTGCTCAGAGAGCACCACAAAGCCAACCGCCGCAAGCCAGCCGTGACTCCACCGGCATCCCCGCCGACAGTGGCGAGCCCGAACAACACCCGGGATGTCAGCGCCCCTCCAGGCCGTGCATCGGGTCAGCCAGCACACAGCCATCCACCCCATCGGCACGCGGACCGCGATGGGCAAAGCGGGTGTCAGGCCCCGGAGGCGCCCTGAGTAGCCACGTCCACCGCTGCCTGATGCCGGCGGCATCGCCGGCGTACCAGAACGGTTGACACCACACCGGCCCGTCCGTCCTACCAGCCCCGGAGTACACGATGCCCCACCCCGCCAGCGAGCCCACCAAGAAGACATCATGACGTGCCGGCAAACCCTGCCGTAAGTCGCCACGCATCACCGGAGAGGCCCGCGACAACCTGCGCCAGCGCGTCGTCAGCCTCTACACACCCAGCCCCGACACCGGGCACTCCCTGTCAATCCGCGCCATCGCCGCCCAAATCCACCGCTCGTACGGCTTCGTCCACAACCTCCTGGTCGAAGCCGACGTCAAACGCCGCCCGGCTCACGACCACAGCCCCGCGCTCATCCACCGCCACCCATAGTCACTCCCCCACCCCAATCCCGGCCTCGATCGGCCGACAGCACCGCGGCCGTGCCCACACCCGGGCGCCGCGCCGCTGATCGCACCGCGGACCAACCCCCACGCAGCACAGCCAGCCACTGTTCCCCGCTCGACCAGACACCGCTCGCGTCCTGGCATCGGCGCCGAGCCCACCGAAAAGAGACCATCATGGGACCGCAGCGCCGACCGTCCCACCCACCGCACACCGACATCGCCCCCGACCCGACCACACAGGTCAGCCACGCCCTTTCACCGGACGCCGACCTCAGCGACTGCTCCCGCGCCGTCACGACAGCGCTGCACCTGAGCATCACAGGACGCCCGGCCGAGGCCGCCGCCACACTCGAGCCGTACGTCCACGCCACGGACCTGGCGCACGTCCTCGCCGATCCGAACCTCATCGACGTGTGCACGCTGTACGCCCGGGTCACCACCGGCCCCAACCAACTGCGGGCCGCACGCCACGCCTACCACGCCAGCCACGTGCACTACCCGTGCGGGCATCCCCGCCGGCTCGCCGCCGCCGAGGCCTACGCAGCGGCGCTGCACCAGCACGACCACCACGCGCGCGCGATCGACGTACGCCGCCGACTACTCGCCGGCTATCGCATCCACCAGCCACAGAACGCGATCCCCGCCGCCATCGACCTCGCCGTCAGCCTGCACACCACCGGCCACTGCACCGACGCCCTGAACACCCTCGCCGACGCCTGGCAGACCTGGCGCCACCACCCCCACGGCAACCTGCGCACCGGCACCGCGCTCCTGGACACATTCATCCGGACACTGCGCGCCTGCCGCCAGAACCTGCACCTCCTAGCCCTGCTCACCCAAGCACGCGACACCCCCGCCTGGGACAACCTCGTCGCCGCACACCACCCCGAAGCGGCCGCCGCCGACACCATCTACATCGACACCCACCGCGCCACGGTATGCACCCACACACCGCAAACCCTGACCCCCACCCCAGCCCGCAACCCGGATCCCCAGCGACCTGTCACGCCACTGCAGCTCACACCAGGACTGCCGGTCCGCCGCCGAGCCACGGCACGTCGCGATGACAACACCGCAACTCGCCATCCCCTGGCCGGCTACCGTCCCGCCGACATCGCACGCACCATCGGCCACCTGCTCAGCCGGCCCGAGGCCGCGGCCCTGCTCGAACCCGAACAGTCCGCACAACCCAGCAACCCCGCGACCCGAGAGCAGCTCATCGAGAACGTCGCCGCCTACCTGGCCCGCCAACGGGCACGACGCGTAACGCTGGCCCTGTTCATCTTGGCGGCCTGCCTGGCCCTCCTCATTGCGCACCTCACCACCTGAGGTTCATCTCGAACCTCACAGCGCCGCACTCCCGCACCCCCCAGGAGAAACGATGAGCACCCCGCCGCGCGACACCACCTATCCCGGACCCGCAGCCGAGCACACGCACCGGCCGAAGCGAACACCACATGAGCAGGCCGAACTCGGCGCCGCGATGGCTACCCGATACCTCGCAGCTGATCAACCATCCATCCAGGCTGTCGCCAACGCGTTCGGTGTCTCCTACGGCACCGCACATCGCCTCCTCACGAACAACGGCACCCCGCTCCGAGCCCAAGGCGGCTATCGGGGCCGGCGCAGGCGGCCCAGGACGGTGACATCGGCAAGCACTGGGCGACAGCGAGGGACGGCGAAACCTGCGCGTGCTGCGACGGACGCCTCGAAGAAGGCTGAGACCAAGCTCGGTGCTGAGATGGCCGCCCGATACGCCGCACCGGACGAACCATCCATTCAGGCAGTCGCTGACGAGTTTCGTGTCTCCTACTACATCACCCGCCGCCTACTCGCCCTGACTGACGTCCCGATCCGGCCCCGTGGCGGAGATCACTGGCGACGACGAAGAACGGCAAACTCGGCATCCGCCCCGGATCCGGACGAGGGCACCCGGAGCGATCCGGTGCGCCGAGCAGGCTGACACTGAGCAACAGCACGGACCTGGCTGGCGATACTCCCGTCGCCGCCCAGGTCAACGGCAGGCCATGCTCCGGCGGCCACAACCGCGAGCGCGAACAGGAGCGCCACCTCGACCGCGGGTCTTCGCCAGCGGCCCCGGCAACCCCGTGAAGGAAGCGCCTCCCATCCCCAGCGAGGGGCCCCGGACAACATCGCCCGCAAGAACACCGCCCGAATAGATCGTCATCGGCAACACAGGAGCCCTGCAGTGCAACGTCGCCACCTCAGACCTGCTGCCGCCCTCACTATGACCCTCGCCGTCACACTCACCGGGTGCACGAGAAACCAGGAAGAGCCGGTGCAACCCGCCTATGACCAAGCCACCGCGATCAACCGAGTAGACCAACTGATCCAGCAAGCCGCGACGGCATTAACCGACGGCGCAACCATCACATTCAGCGACGGCGGCGACGACTCACTCTGCGACGGCTTCATCGATAGCGGCCCCGCTGGACGCGTCTTCGTTGAGAAGCGATACACCGTCGTACCACCCAGCGGCGGCACGTGGCCTGAAGAACAAGTCATCCCCGACCTGGCCGCCTACTGGGAGCAACAGCACTACCGCGTCCACGACGACCGGCGCACTGAACCCGACATCCCCACCTACATCGTCGAAACACCCGACGGATACCGCGTCTCCGTGGCCGGCTACAACCACAACGACCACTACGACTACACCCTCAGCGCGAGCTCACCCTGTCTGGCCAGTCGGCACCACCACGCCGAATCAGCTGCGGTAGCCGCCGTCCGTGGGACCCGCGAGATCAGTACCCTTACCCGCCTACCTTTTTCGCAGATCAAGCAACGCAATAGTCGCGAGTCAGAGGCCCTGAGGCAGTCGCTTAGCGCACCTGCTTGGGAGGGGCTGCGATGATCCCGTACGGGCCGAAATGCCGCTACCTGGTAACGGTGAACCGCCGCCAGGTAGCAGCGCACCGCGCTGCCCCAGTAACGCCTCTTCACCCGGGCGCTGCTGCCAGTGCCTGCTTGAGGCGGCGGACCACCTGCGAGCTCACGTCGGTGTTCAGCCGGTCGCTGAGCCGTGCGGCGATCTCCGCGACGGTGAGCTCATCCCCGCCGGCCTCGTCCAGAACCGCTCGCAGGTCGCCGACGGTGGGCCGGCGCCCGGCCTTGCGGCCGCCGGTCCGTTTCCGATCGCCAGTGGCCCACTCGACGACCGTGGAACGCCGCCACATCGGGTGCTCCGATGCCCACCGCGCAGCGAACACCAGCACATCGCCGAAGGCGTACCACGGGCCGTGCTCGGCCAGCCCGTCCACCGGGGTGGGGAAGCCGAAGGTGCCGCCCTTGGCGTAGCGGGCGACGGCCGGCGCGGGAATCTCCAGAAGGGCGGCGAGACCCAACTGATTGACGAGCGAGCCTGACGCGCCCTCAAATCCATGGCGGATCAGCGCGGGGGCGGGGCGGCGGCCGCGCCGGGAAACTCGGGCGCCGCTGTCGGCAGCACGGTCGACAGCAGCACCGTCGTACACCAGCTGGCCGTCGATGTGTTCCGGCAGCGGCGCCGGGACCTGCGCCGGCCGCGCCTCCGCGGCGCGGTATCGGTGAATCTCCTCGAGGTCGCGGCCGAGGCGCATCGCGACAGCCGCCTCATTGATCACCTCACCGGCCGCAGTCGTCCAGATCGTTGCTACCAGCCCCAGCCGAGCAGTGACCTGGTCGGTCACACTCGCCGGCCGGCCTGGCCAGTTGTCCGGGCGGGGCAGGTAGCCGTCGTGCTCCTGTCCCCAGGCCGCCCACGAGTCGGTGAGGTACCGGTGGAAGGTGTCAGGCTTGACCCCGATGAGTTCAGCGAACCCGGCGGAGCCGACCAACTCGTCGGCGGAGGCATCCAGTTGCGGTGTTGGCCGTGGTGCTGGACGACGCGCCGCGGCGAACGCGTCAAGCTCCTCCAGCGCGAACAACTGGGGCAGGCCCTCGGCCTGCGGCAGCGGCGCCGGGAACCCGTAGCGGCGCTGCCCGGCCGGGGACGCGTACATGTTGATCGTTGCCGTGCTGAGGCCGAGGTGCTCGGCGGCGCCGGCCCGGTTGGTGGCGGTCCGGCCGTCGATGGTCCAGGTCTGCATCGGCTCCTCGCACGGCTCACGGAGTAGGCCCGGAACCGGGCCGGCTCGCCCGTTGGCGGCAGCGCCCCCGGGTGGCGGCACCGCCCGCGAGCGCGCCTGGATTGTAGCGGCGGCAGCCGCGGCGACCGGGCATCCGCGCCCCGACGACATCATGATGCGATCTCCTTCTCCGTGAGTCGCCCGGCCGTGCCTTGGGCGGCCAGCGTCGAGGCCCACAGGACGGAAAAGCCGGTGTCTTCCTTGTCGCGGACGCCGACCGGGGCAGCGACCAGGAAACGCTCACAGGTGGGGTAGGTGTTCTGCCGGGCGATCAGGTGCAGCCGCGGCGTCATCCCCGGCTCGAGGGAGCCGCTGCTCGACGCGTTGAAGAACGGCGACGCGACGAGTGTCATGCACTGGCTGCGCAACCCCTCACCCCAGGGCGCCCTGCAAGACCTCGCCGCCGGCCATGGACCCGTCACCCACGAGACCCTCGACCGGCTGCAGCCCTACGGCACCGTCCGCCTGATCCGCGCCGCCCTCGTCACCGCCGGTGCCATACCGCCCCGCGACGAACAACTCGCCCGGCTGGAGGACCAGGTCCTGCGGATCGCCGCCCGGGTCATCGACCCAGGGGACCGGCGGACCGTCCGCAGCTTCGCGACCTGGCACCACCTTCGCCGACTCCGGCGCCGGAGCCAGCCAGCCTCCTACGAGCAGATCAACAGCGCCCGGACCGAGATCAAGGCCGCCGCCGAACTGGTCAACTGGCTCCGGCAGCACGGCACCACCCTCGCCGACTGCCGTCAGCACGACATCGACGAGTGGCTGACCGGCACGGCCTGGCTGCGCGTCCTGGCCCGAACCTTCCTGGCCTGGGCCGTCCGCAACCGGCACGCGCAGAAGGTCAAGATTCCCGCCCGGCAACAACGCCTGTCCGGCGCCGGCATCCACACCGACAAGCGCTGGAACCTGATCCGCCGACTCCTGCACGACGACACCCTCGACCTGCGCGACCGGGTCGCCGGCCTGATCCTGCTCCTCTTCGCCCAACCGCTGACCCGGATCAGCACCCTCACCATCGACCAGATCGACGACGACGGCGTGCTCCTCACCCTCACGCTGGGCGCGGAGCCGATCCAGATCCCGCCGCCGCTGGACGATCTGCTCCGGGCGCTTCGGGACCGCCGGCAGGGACACGCCGCCATCGGCCGGACCGACTCGAACCCGTGGTTGTTCCCCGGCGGGGTTCCCGGCGGGCACCTCAGCAGCCACCAGCTCCAGCGCAACATGAAGGCCCTCGGCGTCCACGCCCGGCCAGCCCGGAACACCTCCCTGATCGACCTCGCCGCAGACCTGCCTGCAGTCGTCCTGAGCCAGCTACTCGACCTCCACCTGAGCACGGCGACCCGGTGGACGGCCACAGCGGGATCTCCCGCCGCGGACTACGCGGCGGACCTTCTCCGCCGCGCTGACCGGTGAGCCGCGCGAGCGCCAGGCGCGATCCGCCCCAGGAAGGGGATCAAGAGGGACAAAATCCTCGCGCTCGCGGATCTCGATGAAATGGCTGGCCTGCCGCGCCGAAGTGACAAGCAGGACCCGCCCCAACCGCCAGGGCCCGCCGCTGGCTCGGCCCAACTGCCTAGCATTGGGTTATCGCATGGTCCTCGCAGTGGGTGCTTGCATCACGGATATTGCATCACGGTCATCGCTATTACACCCGCTGGAACAGTCAGATCCAGGACGACTATCGCGGTTGGGTTCGGCGGGCTGCGTGACCTACCTTCATCGGCATGAACAACACACGCAGCGGTCAGCCGAAAGTCGAGAAGCCGGTCGTCACCGGCGAGGCGACCCGGACAGCCCTTCTCAAGCGCGCCATCCGTTCCACCGTCCCACTTCGCAGGGTCTTCGTCCAGCGCCCTCCCGGGGAGGATCCACGCCACGGGCCCCTCAAGGAGTTCGTCGCCAACGGTGACGAGCGCGGCGCCCGCGCCTACCTGATCACCGTCGCGGCGAACAGCCAGGTGAACGAGGACGGCTGGACCACCGAGCTGGACAGCCTGGTCTGGGCCAGGCTCTTCGACGCCCATCTCTACACCGCCGGCGAGCAGGGCGCCCGCACCACGGCCTGGCGCATCCTGAACCGTCTCGCGGACCGCGACCTCGTCAAACTCACCCGGGCCCGCGGCAGCCGCAAGATCTCGGTGACCCTGCTCCGCGAGGACGGCTCCGGCAACGACTACACCCGGCCCGGCATCGCCGACAAGGACGCCTACCTGCGCCTGCCCGTCACGTTCTGGACGAAGGGCTACGACGCGAAGGTCGGCTTGCCCGGGCTGGCCATGCTCCTCGCGGTCGCCGCGGAGAAGCCCTGGCACGCGTTCCCGGCCGAGCGCATGGACGAGTGGTATGGGTGGTCGGCCGACACCACCCTGCGCGGGCTGAAGAAGCTCGTCGCCCTGGACCTGGTCGAACGGCGCGAGGTCTTCAAGGAGGCGCCGCTCACCCCCACTGGATCAACCAAGTTCTATCAATACCGGCTCGCCCGCTGGATGCGTCCGAAGGCTCAGCCACGACCCGAAGCGAGCGCAGCGTGACCCAGCAGCAGATCCCCGGCCCCTCTGACCCGATCTTCCGACTCAAGCTCGACCTCCGCATGTCCCGCCGCCTCGGCTGGATCGCGGTCGGCATCGGGATCGGAAACCTTCACAACCTGGGAGACTTCCTCCGAGTCATCGGGGACGTGATCAACGCGCTCCCGCAATAACGCCGACCCGGTCATGCCTGGCGCCACCTGCTCCGCGCGCCAGGCCGCCCGGAACGATTACGGACGAGCAGCTCGAGCCCGCTGGACCTTCGCCGGCATCACATACAGGTAGTCCAGCAGCGCGTTCACCAGCCGCAGCAGCTCCTCGGCCTCCTCCATGGAGACCGGCGCGAGGGTGCTCGGATGCGCGCCCGCGTTGCCCAGGACGCGAATGTGACTCGCCCAGTCCGACAACGCCGGAACGAGATCGCCGTCGTCGGTCATCTGCTTGAGCTGGTCGAAGAGCGTGTGCTTGCCCTTCGCCGTTGCCGAGCCACGGTCCTGGACGATCTCCGCGAGGGCTCCGCGGAACATCACGACCGCTGCCCGGGGCGCTTGAACTGCCAAGCAGCGGGTGCCCTCCGTGACCTCGCCAGCGACAGTGACGGGCACGTCGGGGTTCGGAGCCGTCATGCCCGGCGTCGGCCACCAGTGGATGCCGCGCCACTGAATGGCACCACCGAACTCGGCACCATCACGCGCCGCGACGCCACCGATGAACTTCTCCTCGACTACAACGATGTTCTGCGCGCAGCCGTGGCACTCCAGAATCGAGAGACGTTCATCGAAATCGCGGGAGCTGCCCTTGCCGCTGAAGACGGTCGTTTTGCCGTTGAAGGTGACCGGAGCATTGCCGGCCACCGTGAAGTTGCTGATCCGCCCGCACCTGGGGCATGGCCCGTTGGGCTCGGTGGAATCTGGAAGCGCGTCCGCGCTCTTCGGCGGCAACTCCGAACTTGCATTTCCTGGCACCATCAGCCGATCTTCCCCCTCGGAGCATCAGAGACGCGCCTGATTATCGCCGCCCAGATGACGGGGCGATCGGGGAATCACCAACCGCCGCTACCGCAACTATCCCGCGAGGCATTCCCCATGTTCTGAGGGGCCGGACCGCCACGCCGCCGGACCTGGCC
Source organism: Actinoplanes sp. DH11 (assembly GCF_020873875.1). GTDB lineage: Bacteria > Actinomycetota > Actinomycetes > Mycobacteriales > Micromonosporaceae > Actinoplanes. The sequence goes on along the minus strand of NZ_JAHWGU010000008.1, from coordinate 217,364 downwards.
GGCGCGGCATACGAGCAGACAGTCCGCCAGCAGGCGCAGCGCCTCAAGGACGAGCTGATCCGGCAGACCCTCGAAGACGTGACCTCGTGGAAGCACGCCGTCGACGACAACTGGGCCAAGAACCACCCCGGCCACGGAATGTCTGTCACTGAACACCGTCGGCCGCCTGGCCCTCCCACGGTGTAACGCCACTGTTGTCGAAGACCGGCTCACGCGCAGCGCCTTCTATCCTCGGACGTGAGCGGACGCGGGAGATCATCGCCTATGCGGCGCGGAGGCTAAATCCGGGTGGCTCGGCTGCGTGGCACTGCTGGAACATGGCCGTTGGTACGTGACCCGGTCGATGGCGTTAAGGTTTAGGGGATCCGGGCCTCGCAGTTGGTACCGCCGATACCGTTGGTCTCGGCGACCTTCTCGCCGTCGACGAAGATGCGGCAGGTGGCGATGTCGCTGCTCTCGGCGGCGTCGGTGGAGACACTGATCAGTGACGTGGGCTGGGCGAACGTCACCGTGGTCGACCAAGGCGTGCTGACGGTTTCTCCCGGCACGTCGGACCTGTAGGTGCCGAGACCGATGTCGTCAGCAGTGGTGTACACGACCATCATGGTGCGGCCGCTGCCCGTCTCGACTTCGTAGCGGACTTGGGTGCCGTCCTTGCGCAGAGCCAGAAACCCGATGGTGGCGACGCCGAGCGTGAGGACGAGGATCGCGGCGAGAGCAAGCCTGCGGGATGTCTTCGGCGAGGTCGGCGACGAATCAGCGTCTGTCACCAGGGCAGTGTAGCGATCTTGAAGACTGTGCTGGAAGGGAGGCTTCGATGGCCGCCGCCTGGGCGGCCATCGAAGCGCGTGTGGCATCAGCCCTTGACGGATTCACTCCTCATCAGATTGGTGATTTCGGCACCGGTGAGAGCCTCCTGGTAGGCGGATACGTCATCGACTCCGCCCGGGAAGTAGTCCCTGAGGGCGCTGTTCCACATGGCGCGACCGACGATGAAGTCACCGGTCGCGTTCCAGGTACGAGGCGGCACTGCCAGGTTTTGGGCAACCTCGACGCCGTTGACGTACAGCCGGGCGGTGCCGGCGGTGGCGTCGTAGACGGCGGCGAGGTGTGTCCAGGTGTTGAGCGCCGTGGCCGTGGGATCCTGGACGATCACCGACGCGGGATTCGCGTCGGTGTCGGTGTTGGTGAGCACGAACCTCCAGCACCTGCAGTTCGACCCGTAGTTGAGCTGGAAGGCACTGGAATGCGCACCCGCTTGACCCACCACATTGACGTACGTGCTTCCCGAAGTTAGTCGTGCCCATGCGGCCACGGTGTAGGACTGGTCGGTGCGTAGCCGTGCGCGAGTCGTCACGGCGGCGTCCGTGCCATTAAGGTTGACGGATCCCCGGTCGACGTCGACGCCGTCGGTGGCATCGGCGGGCAGCGGGTGACCCTCCACGTTCCAGCTCGTGCCGCCGGCGAACGTCCCGGTGGCAGCCGGGTCGGAGTACGACGAGTCCGTGGCGATGTCGGCGCTCTGATCCTCGAACTGCCAGTTGACCGTAGGTGCCTTAGGAGCTGCGATGATCTGGACGTCACCGATCGCCAGTGGGCGCAGCCACAGGCTCACGTCGGAGATGTCCCCAGCGAAGTAGGTTTTCTCGCTGCGCCCGATCCAGGCTGTGGTGTCGGGATTGTTGAAGGAGAGGACCTCGTCGGCGGTGCTCTGGTCCTCGCCGTTGACGAAGAGGGTCAGGGCGTTGGTCGACGCGTCGTAGACGGCCGCCAGGTGGGTCCAGACACCGACGCGAACCGGGGTTTCGTCGTTGCTGACCGCTTCCGACCACTTGACGGTGTCGCCGGAGGCGGCCGACGGCATCCGGGCTCGCCACCCGTCCCGGGCCTTGTCGTACTGCAAGGTGAACGAGTCGTTGGCGTTTTCTGCACCCTGTTTGGCGAAGAACGTCCGGTCCGTGGCCTTGTCAGACAGCTTCACCCACGCGGACACCGTGAAGCTCCTGGCCGTGTTGAACGGCAGTTGGGTGTCTGCGAAGCTGGTGGAGCCGTTGAAGACGCCGGCCTTGCGGTCCGCTCCTCGGCCGAGGCCCCACCCGACGTTGGACAGTGGCGCGTCGTGGAAGGTTCCGCTCGGATAACCTGAGCCGCTGTCACCCGCGCCGGTTCCCTTGCCCTCCTTGAAGGCCCATTCCCCGACCGGCCCGGAGTTCGGATCAACCGGGGCCTCGCCGTCGCCGTAGACCGCGTCCGCGTCGTGGACGTCGATGACGAACTGCTGTGCCAGGGTCCGATAGTAGTCGTCGTTTGGGCGACCGGACGAGAGGAGTTCGGCTTTGACGGTGGTGCCATCAGCGGATACGGCTGCCGCGAAGTCGATGAAGCCGTCGGCGTAGCCGTCCATCGCCATGACGCCGCCGCTGAGGACATGCGCGTTGACGAGCTTGCGCGCGTTTTCCTGTACGGCGGTGTAGGTGCCGATGAACGGTGGGATTGTCGCGACGTAGACCTTCGCACCGCGCGACGCGGTGGGCAGGGGCACCCTGTAGTCCAAGGCGTCGTCGGCCTTGTACTGCTGCAGCTGGTTGGCCAGCGCGTGCAGCTTGGCCTGCACGGTACCGGCACAGGCGTCGGCGGTGCCGGTGCACGCCAGCAGGTCAGCCGCACCGGCCGAGACGAGCACGGTACGGGCGTTGGTCTGGCTGAGAATCTGGCGATCGGTCAGCCCGTACGCGTTCGGGGGTAGCTCGTCGTTGCCGACGGTAGGCAGCAGCGACCGGGTGATGCCGGCGCTGCTGCCTTGGCTGAGAACGCCGGTGCGCAGGGGATAGGGGTTGCCGAACTCGTCGGTGGACAACGCGGTGGCGATGTGGTCACTGAGCTGGCTGCGCCCGTCGCGGGTTGCGCTGTCGGAGTTGATGGTCTGGTCGCCGTAGAGGACCAGCGCGCCGGCAGGCGCGTCCGATGCCGTGCTGACGTCGATGCCGGCGAGATAGGGCAGTCCGGTGGCTGTCGATTCGGTGAAGGCGGCGCCGTCGATGTCGGCGGTGTGGTTGGCGCCGCCGGTCGCGCTGACGTAGAAGGGCGTGGGGCTGTTCAGGTGACCAGGAACGGGATTGCGTGAGCCGGCAACTTGGAGGCTGATCAGTGCTGTGGTCAGGTCCGGCACGGCGAGGTCGACCGGGTCGCTCAGACGTTCGGATCCGACTGGGAGCGTGAGCGTGTTGCTGCCGCCGAAGGTCAGTGGCAGGGGTTCGCCGGTGGTCGCCGCGCCGCCCGAGGCGGGGTCCTGCAGCGCGACGGAGGCCCGGCTGAAGGTGACCGGGGTCTTGCCGCGGCTGTTGTCGAGGCGGATGCGTACCTTGCCCGGATCGGTGCCCGTGCCGATGCTCAGCCGCACCGGGATGCGGATGGTCTGGCCGTTCAGGGTCAAGCCCGGGATGGCGGCCGTGTCCTGCGCGGACGACCAGGTGCCGACCCAGCGGGTTGCGGAGTTGCCGCTGCCGGTCTTCGAGACGGGCCGGATGCCGATGCCAAGCACGTGCAGGGCGTTCGGGTGGTCAACGACGGTGCCCGAGACCAGCGGCAGAGAGACGCTGGTGACTGCGGCGTCGGGGCAGACGAGCGGGATGCTGAACGCCCCGATGCCCATCGTCAGGTTCGTGTACTGGACTGCGGTGTTGCGGTTACGCCGGTTGATCGGCAGTACCGCGCTGTCGGTTGGCGGGTAGGCCCAGTCGGGCACCCAGTCGATGGTGTAGGCCTGGCTGGAGACGTTGCATCCGCTGTCCTTGGCATAGGTGACCCGGCCGGTGGCGTTCTTCACTGCGCCGTTGACGGCGAAGCCAAGGAAGACCACGGCGTTGCCTTTGTTGACCACGCCGGTCTTCGGCACGGTGATGACCTGACCGGAGGACAGCATGTTGTCGTCTTTGCCGTCACCCCCGGCCCCCGGCAGTTTGATCGCCGCACCGTGGGCCGTGACGGTGGCATTGGGGGCCCATCCCGCGTTGCGTAGGTCGGTGACCTCGAGGCTGTGGCCGTACCCGTCGGCGTCGGCCGTTGTCACAGTGGGGGTGGTGCCCGCCGTGAACTTGCTGATGGCCTTGTTGTTGAGACAGCCGCGAGTGTCGTTGATCGCGCATGTCAGCGTGGGGGCCAGCCGCAGGACGTCGATGCCGGCTTGATAGCCGACCGCACTTGGATTCTTTCCAGTCACCTTCAAGGTGAGAGTGTGCAGGCCCTGGTCGAGCACCAGGGGGGTTTCGTCGGCATCTTTGGGAATGCCCAGGTTGCGGTAGGTCGTGCTGACGCGGGAGCTGTAGGCGTCAAAGGTGATCAGCTCCGTTTCGGTTGCCTTGCCCTTGTCCAGCGTTAAGGAGTAGGTCCCGTAGTCAGCGGCGGTGGTGAGGTTCGCGCCAAGCTGCCACAGACCGATGTGCGGTAGATTGAAGTAGAACGTGGCGGTGTCGTTCGCCCGCACCGTGCTCGTCGTGCTCTTGTTGGCGAACTTCACCTGCCTGGTCACGAAGGGCCAGGTGGCGCCGCCGGACTGCACGACGAGTTCGCCTGTCGTGCTGGTCGTGGTAGACGGTGGAACGACCGTAGTGGTCCCGTCGGTGTTCGTGGCCGTCCAGCCGGAGACCAACTTCTCGCCGTAGACGTAGACCGGGGTGCTCGTGCCGGCGATGAACTCGTACGTGGTCTGCAGAGAGGTGGTACCTGCTTGATCGACAGCCTTGGCTACCAGAGCATGCGCTCCCGCCGTTCCCGGGGCAAAGACAGGCGCGGCGCTTCCATTGATCACCACCGCACCGGTGCCGTCACTGTTGTCGGCTTTCGCGTAGTAGGCGACTCCCCGCTTGATAGCGGTGCCTGCCACCCACGGCGTCGCTGTTGCTGATGTGACGTTGGCCAGATTGCCGTCGAGGCTGAAGAGGTAGCCGATGACGTTATTCTTCAGATCGTTTCCGAAAACGAACTTTCCTTTGTCCGAATATGCGTCCCCGACCATTCCGGAGGGAAACTGGGTAGATCGAATAGTCGGCCTACCGGGCGCTGTTGCATCGACGGTGAAGTACATGTACGGCCCCCACGCCGGTGCCCACAATCCGTCCTGATTCTTGGCGGTGACCCGCCAGCGATAGTTGCCGTCAGGCAGAGCTACAGGAGTTTGCCAGTCGGACCCGTTCTTGTTGTACTTGTTTTCACCCGGCCCATATCCCCAGGTGACGAGTTTTTTGGTGGCCACATTTTCGATGTGGTAGTCGACCATGAGATTTCGTTCGGTGCCGTTGGGAAACCTGTTGGTGGCCCGCCACCTCAGTGTCGGAGTCCGTGACGTGGTGATGACCCTGCCGCTGTCGTCCTTGACGGACGGGAACACATGTTGTTTCTTGTCGTCCGCGTTCAGCGTTGGACGGTAACTGTACTGGACGGAGAGACTCGCGCCGCCCTTGTAGCCGAGCTGCTTCCATGAATTTCTGTCACTCATGTCCTTGGCCTCGACCAGAAAATGGGCAGAGTTCCATTTGTTCTTGGCCGCGTCCCTGATGTGGTTGGTCACGTCGAAGGGGAAGCTTGCCGGGCTCGCTGCAGGACTCGACGTGCCGCATTTAAGTTCCTGGCCCAGTTCGGTGTCGAGCAGCGAGCCACGTTGCGGCTCCTTGCCCCAGTACAGCGTCTTGTCGGTGAAGCCGGCCGGCGTGCCGGTCGCGTACACGACCGCTGCCGTCTTGGCGCACGAGGCGGACCAGCGGTGTTTGACGTTGAAATGCGCCGACTTGACGATCGCGCCCTTGATTCCCGAGGTGTTAATTTTGTAATAGGTGCGGGCGCGTTCGCCAGCACCGCCAGGCCAGTCGTCGAGCCCGATCCGGGCACTGTAGGAGCCGGTCGTGGCCGTCGAATTGTAGACGTTCCAGCCGTTACTGGAAATCCGTGCCCAGGCGGATTGATTGCCGAAGTAAGCCGACCAGTCCGGATCGACGTACACGGGGTACTTGGTTGTTGCCGCGTTCAGCAGCGTCTTGTCGAGAGTCAGCGACTGCTTGCCCTTGCTGAAGCCGAGCTTGACCGCGGCGCGGTTGCGGCCGAGGCTGGACGCCGCCTCATGGGCATCCCTGGGGCTGTCGAGTGGTTTCAAGGCCGCGGCGTTTTCTGCGGATGTGTCTAGGTCAGGCGTGCTGTCCCACATCAACGCGGCGTTGGCCTGGAAAACCTTCTCGCCGGTCCGGGTGTCGACAGCCTCGGCGCTACCAGCCGTACTCTGCGCGATCTTGACTTTCTTGCCCGACAGGCCGAGCGTCAGCTCCTGCACCTCGGGGTCGGCGGCCGCTTTGCGCGTCTTCACCACGAAGATGGAGGAGTAGCCAGTGGCGTTCGCGGTGAGCTGCAGGTCCACGTCGGGAAGGACTTCGGCGTACGTGGCGGTGTCGCCGCTGATACTCGGCTTCGGCAGTTTGGAGTCCCAGGTGAATGTCAGCGCGCTGCCTCCGCGCTTGAGAGTCACCAGGGTGGTGTCCTCACCGGCACCAAACGTCACGTTGGCGGCCGCGGCCTTCGGCACGTAATCACCGGTGGCATTGCGGACGAGAGTGGTGTCGATGTCGACCCAGTTGCCGTCCTTTTTGACCCGCTCAGGGCTGACCGAGTAGGTCGTGGAGAAGGAGCCGTCAGGGGTGGCGACCGTTGTGGAGAATTCGTCGGTCATCGACGGGATCGACACCGCCGCGCCTGTCTTCTTGGCCTCGTCGAGCGCCTTGCCGACCGGGTCGGCCGGCCTCGGGGCGGGAGCTTCCTCGCCTTCCAGGTCCTGCGGCGGCTGACCGATGATCGGGGGCGCTTCCGGAGGGACGGTCGGTGCGGGAGTCGGCGTTTCGGCGTGAGCCGGGTGTGCGATGCCGACGGTGCTGGTGATGAGCAACGCGGCGATCGCCGTGCTCAATCGCCGACGATGCCCCCGTCGCGTTAGATGTGACGGCATGGTGCCCTGGGCCTTCCTCTGACTTCGGTGATCTTGGAACAGTGGCGGTCATTGTGGCTGTCCGAGCTCGCCAGCTCGACCCCTGATCCTGCTGGACATATCCGATCTGTGCCGTCTCGCCCATCGATGTACCTACCATTCTCGATCTTGCGGTGAAAAAGATCATCGATTGTTCGCGGCATGCGATCTTGGCGGTACTCTGTGCGCGCCGGGATCAAGATCGATCGGCATCGGTTCATCCATCGACGCGCGTCACGACGCGCTGATCGGGTGTGCGCACGGGGAGGTCTGTTTCATGCTGCCCAGCAACAGGGCCAACGGACGGCTGTTAGACGGCCGGCGTCGTATCGCCACTGCCGCGTTCACCCTGCTCCTCTTGCCCGCTTTGACCAGCCTGCTGGCAGGTCAGCCGGCTGCAGCAGCCCCGAAGATCCCGGACCCGCAGCAGATACCGAGGGTCCAACTCGGCGAGCCGCGCAACGAGCCGGCGGTCAACTTGCGCAAGAAGTACGCCCGATTCAACCCGTCAACCCGGGCGGAGTTGCCGGCACCGAACGACGACACCGTTACGCTGCCAGCCGTCGGCAAGCGGGCCCGTGCCGGTTCTTCCACGGTCTCGGTCGCGCGCCCGGCGCACGGCCAGGCGCCACAACAGGTGCGGGTGTCCACGATCGATCAAAAGACCGCGAAGGCCGCAGGTGTGCGCGGCGTGATGGTCGCACTGAGCAGCGAGCAAGGCTCCGGTGACGTCACCGTCAACATCGACCCGTCAACCTTCAGCAACGCCTACGGCGGCGCCTACGCCTCCCGGCTGCGCCTGGTAGGCCTGCCTGCTTGCGCACTGAGCACTCCCGAACGCGACGAGTGCCGGACACAATCGCCGGTGGTCACCGAGCCCGGCGAGCCACTGAGCGCCAAGCTCACCTTGACTGCCGCATCGGATGTCAGGGTTCTCGCCGCGACATCCGGAACCAGTGGAGAAGGCGGCGACTACTCGGCCACCAGCCTGTCTCCGTCCGGGTCCTGGTCGGCAGGCGGCAATACCGGCGCGTTCACCTATAGCTACCCGATCAACGTTCCCCAGCCGCTCGGCGGCGTGGCACCGAGCCTGTCGCTGTCCTACGACTCGAGCTCGCAGGACGCGCGCACGATCGGCACGAACAACCAGTCCTCTTGGATTGGCGACGGTTGGACCAGCGGCGACAACTACATCGAGCGGACGTACCGAGCCTGCACGGAGATCGAGGGCACCGGCGGCCCGAAGTACGGCGGCGATCTGTGCTGGGCCGGCCAGATCCTGACCCTGTCGCTGAACGGCAAGTCGACGGCGATCGTCCACGACGGGACGACGTTGCGGCCCGTCGAAGACAGCTCCACTACCAAGATCGAACGCTTGCCGAACGCCACCAACGGCACCACGAACAAGGAAGCTTTTCGCGTCACCGAAGGCGGGGTGCAGTACTACTTCGGACTCAACCGGCTCCCCGGCTGGAGCGCAGGAGCCGAAGAGACCGAGTCCGCCTGGACCGTTCCGGTCTACAAGGCCCGCGCCGGCGCTGCGGAATGCCCGGACGGAACGTTCGCCGACACCGCCTGCACGCTGGGATACCGGTTCAACCTCGACTACGTCGTTGACCCCAACGGCAATGCGATGGCGTACTACTACGACCCCGAGACCGGTTATTACGGTCCGAACATGAAGAACACCGCGGTCTCGTACATCCGCGGTGGAACGCTCAAGCGCATTGACTACGGCCTGACCGCGTCGACGATCTACTCGGCGCCAGCGCTGAACCAGGTCACCTTCGTGACCGGTGAACGATGCATCGCCGGCCTGCCTGCCGGCAACACCTGCGCGGCGAACCAGTTCTCGGTATCCAATCCGGCCTACTGGCCGGATGTCCCGATCGACCTCAACTGCACCTCAGGCAAGGACTGCACCAACCACGCCCCCAGTTTCTGGTCGCGCCGGGCATTGAAAGCCATCACCACAACGGTACGGGTTGGCGGCGTCCCTAAACCGGTCGACCGTTACGACCTCGTTCACGACTTTCCGGACAACGGAGACCACCAGCCAACCCTGTTCCTCAAGTCCATCGAACGCACCGGGCAGGACCTGCTCGGCGGCGCCGGGTCCAACGTGTCGGCCGGCACCGTCACCTTCGACCCGGTCCAACTTGCCAACCGTGTCGCGCGGGTGACCGGATCGCTCAGGTACTACTTCAACCGGATCGGCCGCGTCTTCTCCGAGACCGGCGCGCAAACGGTGATCGACTACAAGACGCCGACGTGCGCCGGCCTGCCCGCCGACAGCGCGTCGGCCGAGGTGAAACGCGATTTCGCCGCCGCGAACACGACCGCCTGCTTCCCGGTGTTCTGGACCCCCGAAGCGCAGCCCGAGCCCCTGCTCGAGTGGTTCTACACGCATCCGGTCACCGCCGTCACCACTTACGACGAGAACAACCACTACCAGGACGGCACGCAGCCGAAAACAACAACCGAGTACACCTACCACGGCGACCCGGGCTGGCACTACGACGACAACGAGACCGTCAAGGCCAAACACCGGACCTGGGGCCAGTTCCGCGGATACCCCGAAGTTCATGTCATCACCGGCGACACGGGCGTCGCCCACCGCAACAACGGTAACCAGATCTACGACCGCAAGTCGCTCACGAAGAACTACTACTTCCGCGGCATGAACGAGGACACGCTCCCCGGCGGTAAGAAGCGAGCCGCACCCGCTCTTGTCAGCACAGACAAGACGATCACGGTTCCGGACGTCAACGAGTACGCCGGGCAGCTGTTCGAAAGCGTCACCCCAACCGCGGACGGTGAAACGGTCGAGCGCAGCACCGTCACCGTTCCTACCAAGATTGGCCCGACCGCGTCGCGTGCCCGGACCGGGCTTCCCGAACTCGAAGCCAGCATGGTGCGGACCGCGAAGGTCGTGTCCCGCAGCAAGGTCTCCTACGGCTATCGCAAGACCGAGATGGCCACCTTCTACAACACCACCCTCGGCCAGAGCACCACGGGCATGCCCGTGCAGAGCGTCGACCGCGGTGAGGTTGGCGCTGAAGGCAACCAGCCGCGGTGCACCTTCACCCGCTACCTCGACGGCAGTGTCGCCACCCTGGTCGTGCAGGCCGAAATCGTCACGACGAATCAGGACTGCGCCCAGGCCGGCGCCAGCCCGTCCGGCATGCTGACCGCGGTCGCCCGCACCTCGTACGACGGCAATCCCTTCGCCCGCAACGGCGACGGCCAGGCGAACCCGGCGCGCCCGGCGCGGGGAAACCCCACGCTGATCCAGCAGTCCGCTGCTGTCAGTGGTACGACGGTCACCGCCTTCGTGGACGTCATGGCGACGACCTACGACAGCTACGGCCGGATAACCTCCACCACCCGTACGCCGAAATCGACCGCGCCGGACAACAGCAGCCTCGCGCAGAGCACCTACAACCGATACGTGCCGGCAGCCGGGGCGCTGCCCACCAGCGTCACCACCGTCACGCAGGTCACGGCGGGGGTCAACTGCTCGGCCGTCACCAAGACCAGCAAGGACTGTCAGCTGTCCACGGTCACGATGAACCCCGTGCGGCAGCTTCCCACCGCCAAGACCGACGTCGCCGGAGCGCTCACCTCCCTTACCTACGACGCGCTCGGCCGTCTCACCGCGGTGTGGCTACCCAACAAAAGCAAGGTGGCGGGTGCGCCCGCCAACATGACCTATACCTACGCACTGTCGTCCACGGCACCTACCGTGGTCACCACCAAGTCGCTGCTGGAAGCGGAGAAGGTCGGCGACGCGCCCGCCTACCACGTCAGCAAAGTGCTCTACGACGCACTGCTGCGCCCCCTGGAGACCCAGGAGACCGGTGAGAACGGCAGCACCATCGTCAACGACACCCAGTACGACTCCCACGGCCGCACCGTCATCACCAACAACGCGTACGCCATCGGCGGCGACCCGCGCAATGAGTTGATCAGTGACCGGCTCTCGCAGGTCAGCATCCCGTCGGTGACGGTCACCGAGTACGACCATCTCGGCCGGGTCACCGAGATCGGCGAGGAACACCGAACCGAGCAGACCTGGCGTACCCGCACCGCGTACACCGGCGACACCACGATCGTCCTGCCGCCGACCGGCGGCACCGCCACCGCGACAACGGTCGATGCCCGCGGCAACACCACCCAGCTCAAGCACTACACCACCCGGCCCACCCTGACCGGCGGCATCACCAGCGGCTTCACCGCCTCCGGCGGCACCACCCAGAGCATTGCATACCAGTACAACGAGATCGGGCAGCTCGCATCCTTCACCGGACCGGACGGCTCGGAGTGGGGTTTCGGCTACGACCACCGCGGCCGGGAGATCTCCAAAACCGACCCCGACGCCGGCACTAGCTACACCGGGTACGACGATGCCGGCAACATCACCACCAGTAAGGACGCCCGCGGCACCACGCTCACCCACACCTACGACCTCATCGGCCGCAAGCTCTCCACCTCCAAGCCTGCCGCCAACTTCAAACTCGCCGCTTGGACCTACGACACCCTGCGCATCGGCAAACCGAGCTCGTCGTCGCGTTTCGTCTCCGGTGTCAGCGGCTCCTACACCGTCGCGGTCACCGGGTACACCACCCTCGGTAACCCCCTGGGCCAGACCATCACGCTGCCCGGTGTCGAACGCCCGCTCCCGACGTCGTACTCCACGACGTTCAAATACACCCCGAACACCGAAATGCTCGCCCAGCAGACCGACCCGGCCGTCGGCACCCTGCCCGGCGAGGCCATCACCTACACCCGCAGCAAGATCGGCACCCCGACCAAGACCGCCGGTGCCGAGCTATACATCGCCGACACCGTCTACACCGACTTCGGCCAGCCCTCGCACGTCACCCGCGGTGACACCACCAACCAGGCCGAGACGCTCTACACCTACGAAGAACACACGCTACGACTGAGCAAACAAGCAACGCACCGGTACCAGGCGCCCGGACCGCTCGTTGACGAACTCAGCTACACCTACGACGACGCCGGCAACCCACTGTCGGTCACCAACCGCCAGACCGAAAGCGGCAACGCCGTCACCGACAACCAGTGTTACCGCTACGACGCGCTCGCCCGGCTCGTCAACGCCTGGACCGCGACCAGCGCCTGCCCCAGCCCCGCCACCCTCAAGCCAGCGGCCGCCGACGTCGCCACCGCCACCGGCGCCTACTGGCAGAGCTTCGACTACGACACCGTCGGCAACCGCACCGAGCTGGTAGACCACTCCACCAACGGCGGACAGGACGTCACCACCAGCTACAAGTACGGCTGCACCACCGGCTGCAACACCACCGGTCGCCAGCCACACACACTTACCGAGACATTGGGCGGCAGCGACCCCGCCAAGAACGTGTACGACGTCTCCGGCAACCTGCTGACCCGGACCACCGGCAAGAACAACAACCAGTCCCTGACCTGGAACGACGAAGGCCAGCTGGCGCAGGTCTCCACCAGCGGCAGCAGTACGACAGTCACCAAGTACCTGTACGACGCCGACGGCAACCAGCTCATCCGCCGCGACCCCGGCCGCACCACTCTCTTCGCTGGCGACACCGAGATCGTCGTCGACACGTCCGCGGCAACCGCAGTCCTGCTCGGCGCGGTCCGCACCTACGCTCACGGCGGCACCGGATCAGCGATCGCCATGCGATCCACCCTGCCCGGCGGCGGCACCCACTACCTGATCAACGACCCGCACGGCACCGCCACCCTGTCCATGGACACCACCACCCAGAAGGTGTCCCGCCAGCAATTCAAGCCATACGGCGAACCACGCTCCAGCGCCAACACCACCATGTGGCCGGACATGACCCGCGGCTACCTCGGCGCACCCAAGAACACCCACACCGGCTACACCGACGTCGGTGCCCGCAAGTACGACCCCGCCATCGGCCGATTCATCAGCATCGACCCGCTTCTGTTCAGCAACGACCCCACGCAACTCGGCGGCTACACCTACGCCGGCAGTAACCCGATCACCTACTCAGACCCCTCCGGCCTCGGACGACAGGACCCGGACCGGCCCGGTTGCGCCCCCGGCAACGGCGGCGCCTGCGACGGACACGAGACCGAAGACGACTACTTCGACGAGCCGAACACCGACGATGAAAGCAAGACGCCGAGCGGTGGCGGCGGCGTCACCGGAGGCAAGGGCAAGGCGCGCGAGAAGGCGAAGGACAGCTGCCACGCGACCTGCGACGGGCAGCAGGTTCTGTACAAGAAAATTATCCTGCGCGCGCACCTGGGTGTGGAGAAGCAGAACCGCATCATCAAACGCTTCTGGTCCGCGTATCGCTACCTGTTCTGCTCCTCGAACGGCTTCTGTCGCGAAGACCCCGAGGACTTCCTGCCCTACAACTTCACCAAAATGCTGAAAGACGTCTGCCACGGTGAGGGCGGGTGCGGCTCGGAGATCGATGCGATGACCTCGACGCCCAACCTTCTCCGGCTCGCCACCGAGGATTTCGGAATCGGAGGCGAGGGACCCGGCGGCTCCCTGACAGGTCGCGGGTCGTCGAAATCCAAGAAATCCTGCCACAGCTTCGATCCTGATACCCCAGTCCTGATGGCAGACGGCAGCACCAAGCCGATCCGCGACGTGCGGGTCGGGGACGAGGTTCTTGCCACCGATCCTGTCTCCGGGGAGTCCGTCGCCAAACCCGTGACCGACCTCCACGACCACGTTGATTCAGAGCTCGCCGATGTAGAAGTCGTAGACGCGAACGGCAGACGTCTGCTGATCGAAACCACCGTCGAACACCGGTTCTGGGACGAAAGCAACGACGCCTGGATAGCGGCCGACGACCTCCAAGTCGGTTCTGAGCTTCGGTCTACCACCGCCAAGCGTGTCTGGGCCGCGGGCGTGGTCACACACACCGGCAGTGAGCGGATGCTCGACCTGACCGTTGCCGACATCCATACGTACTATGTGCTCGCCGGCAAAACCCCGGTTCTCGTCCACAATTGCGGGAAGAGCATTTATGAAGCCGGTGGGAAGCATGGCCCCACTGCGAGGAGTTCTTCGCGAGGAACAAATAGCGCCGAGCCAAGCAATGGTCAAGGTGCCCTCGAAAATTCGATTGAGTGGACGTCCGAAGGCCCCGGCCAGGCTCCCCGGAGGATCGGTGTTTCGGATGGCGAGATCGTAATTATGGACCGAACCCGACAGGCGGCTTGCGGTTGCAGTCGGGACGGCGGTACGAATGATATCTGGCATGGTCATGTTCGTGGCTGGGGCGACCTATCTCCAGGTATGCAAAGCGCTCTTAGGAAGGCCGGGTTAGTCGACCGAAAAGGCCGGCCGCTGTAGCGACCGATGCATACCGCCGCACGAGTAAGGTTTGGATTTAAGGTGAATGATGGAGACTCGCCGCAGGTCGACCTGGCCTGGCGTGCAGATATGATGGCAGAGGTTGCGAGCGGCGACGTGCCGCGGGCGACTGAAGCATTGCTCTCATTGGTTAATCACGAGAGCGATCGGAGTTGGATTGAAGGCGTGCTTCTAGGTGTAATTGACGGCGATTTCGATCTTCAGATAAAGCAGTTGGCGGTAATTTGTTTGGGTCATGTGGCCCGTATTCATCGGGCGATTTCAGGCGGTGTTGTTTCTCGACTGGAAGAAATGCAAACTGATCCGTCCCTTTCCTCGCGGGCAAATAACGCACTTGAGGACGTAGGGATATTCGTGCAGCGTTCGCGAGAGCGACCTTAATGGCGTAGGCCTAGCCAATGCGCGGAGGGCCAAGCGATGCTGTTGACTGGCGTTGTTTGGCCCCTTCCGGCGCAATGATCGACGGTGACGATCCGTGATGGAAGGGTGTCGATGGTTGACCCGGTCCGCTTGGGTTGCCGTCACCGTTGCCGTCATGTGAGGATCCAAATCCAAGAACTTCGATGTTTTCGCACTGGGTAGCCGTTCGGTCATTGGCGTGCCGCGTACCGCGTAGTGATGCGGCGTCGATCGCCGAATGTGCGTCGCGGGGGTACGGGGGTGTCCCGGCGATCGTCATGCCGTCGCTCGGCAGATCGTCTGCTTCTTCTGGCGGCGGTTCGGTATCGCTGGGCGTGCGCGCGGGGCCGTAGGCCTGTAGCGCGTGCGCGCGGCCCGGCGTCAGCCGGGCCGTCTTGATTACGTGAAGCAGTTTTGGACCAGCTCCACCGTGATCAGGTGGTGGGCTTGCGCGGGCGGCGAGTCTTCGTGCCGTTCTGCGGTGGTTTGGCGGGTGGCTCGTCCTGGGCGCCGGGAGCGTCGT
The DNA here is from genome assembly GCF_020873875.1 of Actinoplanes sp. DH11. Lineage (GTDB taxonomy): Bacteria > Actinomycetota > Actinomycetes > Mycobacteriales > Micromonosporaceae > Actinoplanes. Next base: position 202,073 of record NZ_JAHWGU010000008.1, on the reverse strand, counting down.
CGCGGATCATGTGCGCGGGTGGTTTGGCGTAGTTGCCGTGGTCGGCGTGGTATTTGATCACATCGTCGATGAGCCGGCCGTGAGTGTCTGCATGCCGGAGCAGGTCGTGCAGCGCTGCGTCTTTGTCTTCGAGCGTGCGAGCGCCGTGGTGTCGGGCTGTGATGGCCTGCTGTTCGGTGAGGTAGGCGGCGACCCGTCCGCGTAGCTCGGGGTCTGCGATGGGTTCTTGCAGGACTGCGCCGCGGAGTAGGTCGAAGGCGTCGGGGTGTACGAACGTGCCTTTGCCGGCGACGCTGTAGGTGATGCGCCGGTTCTGGAGTTCGCGTAGGGCGCGTTGGGCGGTCATGGAGGCGACGCCGTAGAGGTCGGCCATCTTGCGGGCCGAGGGGAGTGGGTCGTTGGGGTGAAGGCGTCCGTCGCGGATCTGGTCGAGGATGTCGTCGACGACCCGTTGGAATAGGGCGCGTTTGTCGTCGGGGTCGTGTGGCATGAAGGGATCGTAGCGTCTCGCGGCCCTTGTGCGAGATAGGCGTCACGTGACAGTTGGCCATCCAAACCTCTTGACTGCCATGGCGCGGCATCCGCGGTTCGTCCCCGGCGGCCGCTGTCGTCTCCGGCGCGGCGGCCCTGAACTACGCGATGAAGCCGGACGCCTCGGTTGCGGATGTCCGCGCCCTGCTGACGGAACACGCCCAGCCGCTGTCCGGCTATGCCGGCAGCGGCTTTTTTGAACCTTATCTTTCCGGGCCAGGAGCCGAGCGCCAGTCCGGCCGGGCGCCCAAGGCATAGGTGGCGGCGTACCGGGGCCGCGTCCGGGGACCTCCAGACCCGCCAGAATTTGGCGCTGGTTCACCGTGCTGTGCCCACGCCGCGCGGTACCACCCCTCTGTGGCACGAGGCGCTGGTGCCGCCCGGCGTGGTCAGCGCCGCGTTCGTTTTGCCGCCGAAAAGCTGACGGTGAAGGCGCCAGCGACCGGAGTCGAGCCTCCTGACGGTCTGGTTGAGTAACCCGCGTGGGCTGCGTAACAACCGCGTGCGCCCGCCAGGAGGGGATTGTTGTCTCCGAGGAACCGATCGCCTCCTGCTGAGTTACTGGTGTACGAGCGGAGAATGAAGGAGTCGAACCCTCGCCGTTGCCGACGGCCCGGCTTTCGAGGCCGGTTGCCCACCACTGGGCGCCATTCTCCGGGTCTGAGCGGAGAGACTCGAACTTTCCTGCTCCGCGCCCCGGGCGGGCCTCGACGCCACCGGCGGCAGCGGCGAACTGCTGCCCCTGCTGCCGGAAGCCGTCTCACTGTCGTGGCCCGGGATGGTCCGGTCGATATGCGGAAGCGGGAGGATTCGAACCTCCGTCGGTTTCCCGATCCGCCTTAGCAGGGCGGTGCCATAGGCCGCTCGGCCACGCTTCCCAGTTCGTGTTGCTTGCTGCGCGCCACCGGCGGGGCGCGAACCCGCGCCCGCTCGATCGACAGTCGAGTGCCTGTCACGCCGGGGCGGCTGGTTCTACCTGCAGGGCCGTCGTCTGACGACGGCTCCAGTGCCGGCGTCGTCAAGGAGTGCTCCTCTTTCCTATCGGCGGTGCCGAGGCGCGCACGGCGGTCGACCGGTGCATCTGCGCTGCTCGTCCGCGCTGCCGTGCTACCCGCTTACAACGGCAGCGCCCATCTCGGGACGGCATCGTCCGGATCGTGTGCCTGTGGTGTCTCAGGGCATGCAGACATCGGGACGACGGGTTATGTCCGCCAGCACCGATCGCCGCGATCCGTGCAGGCCCACACCACAACGCCTCGCCTTGGCGCTTCAGCCAGCTGACGTGGCGAATCGCCTGTGGACCGGTGTGTCTCCTTCCTGGAACGACTGAGTTTGATCTGCACCGCCGCCACGCAGCAGCGGCGTTTTCCCTGCTGCACCCGAGCGTGTTGACCGAATTGTGCGGCGGCTGGCGCGGTGCAACACGGGTCGTGTCCCCGGCGGCGGGCTCGCGGCGGGCCCCCGGCGGCGAGAGTTCCATGCCATCACACTGTAGAATTCGCAAAAGGCGAGTCCGGCCCGCACGGTGCCGCGGGGGACACGAAAGCAGGGGTGACAGGATTCGAACCTGCAACCTTCGGATTTGGAGGCCGCTGCGCTACCCCATTGCGCCACACCCCTATAAGCAATTGTCGGTGAAACAGAAAAACCGCCGTCCCGGTGCGGGAGGCGGCTTCGGCGCTGGGCGCTTCGGCGGGCGCTAGGTGCGCCTCCCGGCGGTGGGCTCGGTACTGTCGATCTGCTCGTGACCTGCCCCGAAGGAGCAGGCGGCCGTACCCGACAGCGTCGGCTGCGAGTGTGATTCGGCGTGCCAGCGACGCATCGGGCTGCTCCTTGCTTCGTGAGGGTGCGGGGGAGACGTTAGATGGCAGTGCTCGAAGGTGCATCTAATTTCGCGGTGGTCGTGCGATGCATCGATCGTGCCATCTATTGTGAACAGCAGCAGGTGCTGGCGTCAATATGAATTAGTGAGCGGCTCCGACTGGCATTTCCGTCGGCGGGTGAAGACCTTCATCGGCACCGGCCCAAGATCGGCAATTCGCCATCGTCCGGATCCGGTACGCAGACCGGCCCTCGCGGGCTCACCTGAGTCCGAGGCGTTGCTATCCCGCACCCGCGGATCACGCAGGGCTTGCCGGCCTGGCCTCGCAGAGATGGTCCGGTGTTGGATGGGCTTATCGTGGCCCGGTCAACCCGACAGTGAGCGTTGTCTTCTGCGAGGGCGCTGGCGCTCGTTGTCGACTTGCGGCTAGGACTACGGCAGAGCGCGACCTGCCGTAGCCGTTCATCAGCAGCGCATCGCGGGCCCGCCTTCGCTATCCGCAGCCTCCCTGACTATCAGCTCGTCGGCGAGAAACGAATTCTGCTGGCGACTCTTCCACGCCGGATGGCCGCGACAGCAAGCGGCTTCAGTCCTCGTCGCGCCAATATCTCTGGGTTCGGGGCGCTGCGGACATACCCATGACGCTGGGCTGCGGTGGGGCGTCACAAGCCGATGGCGGCGTTGAGTTGGTCGATGCCGTGCTGGGCGAGAACCTGCACCTCGCTGCGTGCGGCGGTGGCAGCGACAGGCATGAGGAATCCGCGCAGAGCGGCCACGGCTCGACGTACCCGGCGTGGCTCCGGTTCTTCCCGGCTGATCTCGGCGAGTACCTCGTTGGCGGCGTCCTCGGCGTCCTGTCTGTCGTCGGCGTCGAGGCCATAGGCGGGTAGTTCTTTCAGGATCGCGGCGACAGCTTGTGCCAGCGGCTCGAATCCGGGGGCGATCTCCTGAACGGTGTGGGTCTGTGTCACGTCGCGGTTGCCCCACGCCCATTGCCCTCCGTGAGTGTTGCCGTGAAACACCGGGCCCTGGTTGATGGTCGGAGCGTAGCCACGCTGGTTGCGCAGGTACTCAGCCACGTCGCTGTTCCAATCGGTGACGCAGTCGATGCCGGCCGTGGTGATCTCCGCTCGGATCGGGCCACGAAGTTGGGCGACGGTGACGCCCTTGATTAGAGCTTTGTCGGCAAGGTACTCGGCGGCGTCCTGCACCTCGACGGAGGAGAAGCGAACGCCTTCCCACACGGCGTCGTCGCCCTTGGTGAACTCCTCGGTGATCGGCAGGTGCGTCTTCGCGATCCGCTGCTGATGGAACCAGTGCAGAAGGCCGGCACGGCAGGCCCGGGCCCGTGCCGTGGAGTTGGCCTGCCGTCGGTGGTCAGTGGTGTCCGGCATGAGATCGTCCTTGGGGTCGGTGTATTGGTTCACAAGCTGTTGCCGATGATCGACAAACGGTTGGACACGTTGAGCTGGGCGCGGTCTCGGATCGGGCGCAGCGCGTTGTCGATGTCAGATATCCGTCGGCGGTAGCGCAGCATCAGGAATGCGGATTGGGACGCGAGTGCGATCAGCATGGCGATGGCGATCGGCCAGTTCGTCCAGCCGGCGACGGCGCTCAACGCCAGCGTTGTCAGGCCGCTGACCGAGATGGCGGCGACCAGTGTGCCCGCCCATTGATACCGGTCCACGACCTTTTCTTCCAGGTAGTCCACGAGGGGATCGGCGAAATCGAAAGCGTCGAAGATATCGTTGATGAAAGCGAACAGTGCGATCCCCAGAACCGGCACGACCAGGACGGCGACCACCGCACTGAGACTGGCCGGCCCCCAGGGCCAGAAGCCGAAAACCGTGCCGACGGCGCGGCCTACGCCCAGCACCACGAGGCAGGACACCAAGAACCCGATCGACAGGTACGTACACAGCTTCAGCAGACGCGGTTTGGCTGGAGCGTCCTGCACGGTGCCCCACTGTTCTTTCGACGCCTTCGGCCGAAAGCGGCAGAACACCCGCACGATCGCTTCGGCATAGGTCCGGTCGTCGAGCATCCGAATGATGCGCTTGCGGTACGGATCGACACCATGGGCGTCCAGAATGTGATCGCAGACGGAGGCGACACGGGCAGGCATTGTGGTCTGATAGAAAGAGCTCAAGGCCCGTTCGCCCGCCAGCCAATGCGGGAACTGCCTGACATTGAGGCCGAGAGACTGGAACTCCCGCATGAGTTCCTCGCTCGGCGCGGTGTCAACAGGCTTCAGCTGGGACACGGCGGCGACGATGCCCAGCGGAATCGCCAACCGAGGGTCGATCTGCTTGACCTCCGGTGGAATCTGATTGACGTCCCCCTGGTCGATGAGATGAGCGATGCGCTCGACGATGATCTGGAACTTGCCCGCGCCCTCGCGGTGAAACGGCTGCCACACCCAGGTCAGTCGTTTGCAGTCGCCACGGACGCCGACATCGCTCAGCGCAAGATTCGCCTCGATCTCGGAATTCTGGATGAGCGCCGCGAGATGCCACGCCGATCGGACCGCTTTGGCGTCGTCGTTCCACAGCATGGAGGTCAGCGCCTCGCTCGCTGCGGGTGTTGCCACCACAGCCAGGTCGTCGAGGGCCTGCAACGAACCCGCCCACGCCCAGGACGTCAACGCGGCGATGGCCTGTTCCCCCATGGACCGCAAGGCCGCCCGCGCCTGCGGGTCGCCTCCCGCGGCGAGTTCGGACAAGAACGCGGCGGCGCGAGGGAGCCGGGTGCCGGCGAGAGCCGCCATCGACCACCGGGCACCGGGCTCCTCACCACTCTTGGCCTGATCGACGAGAAGGTTGAAGGTGAACGCGCCCCGCGGCCTGCCGTCTGCGGCAACCGCGGCGAAGGCAGCGGTCAGCGCTCGTTCGTCCCAGCCGCGAGAGGTCGTCGACCGCATCGCATCCACGATTACCTGCCGCGCGAAGGAGTCGTCGATGCGCTTGACCTCCGCCAGGCACTCCAGGGCGAGGATTCGGTCCGCGTGGTTACCAGTGTTCAGGATGGTGCGTACGACGTCGGTGCAGTCCCTGCTGGACGCTCCGCACCACAGCTTGACGGTCTCGCGCCACGCGGGCCGGTCGGTGAAGTAGCGCTGCAGCAGCGTCTCCGGTTGCGCGGTCAGTTCCACCGCGGCGAGATACTCCTGCAGCGTCAGGTGCGGGAAGGCGTACCGGGAGCTGCGGTTGTCGAGCTTGACCAGCAGCTGACTGCGCTCGTCGATCTCATCGATCAGCTTCTGCGCATGGTCCGGGCCCAGGTTGAGATCCGGCAGTATCTGCTTGGTGATGGCCACGAGCTCATTACGGTCGATCGACCGCCGGTCAGGGTGGTTCGCCGGAGTGTCCTGCAACGTCAACGCGATCCTCTGGAGTACGGCGAGTTTCTCCTGCCAGTCGTAGACCGAAATGGACTTGTGGCGTACCAGGTCATGATCACGCTTCAGGAGATGGTCGATGGCCATCTCATAGAACGCCGGACGTGAGCCCGGCAGGCTACGCCTGCTCTTCGCGAGCACTTCGGTGTGAATGTATGCGATCATGGTCAGCAGCAGCGGACTCGCCGCCAGACGCATCAGATTCTGATTGTGCTGCAGATCGGAAAACAGTTTCATCGAGTCCGCATCGGTCATGCCCGGCCAGTTGTTCAAAAACCGCCGAATATTGGCGTCGTCGAAATCCGCCACCTGTACATGATCCACGAATTCGGTCTGCAGCTGACCGAAATAGGCGGCCGACCGGCACGTCACCAGCATCTGGCAACCCGAGTAGGTGCGGGCGAAGTCCCTCAGCAGCATTGCTACTCGACGCTGATCGTCCTTACCCACCTCGTCCAAGCCGTCAAGCAGAAGCGTCAACTTGCCCTCGCGCAGCGCGACGTGCAGCAAGTCCGGGCTCATCCGCGTGTCATTGCGCACCAACTCCTCGTGGATCATCTGATCGAGGGTGGCGTCATTGGCGTTGCAGCGATGCAGTTCGATCAGCACCGGCAACCGCGCGGACCGCGGAGTGCTCTCCCCGGCCCAGATGAGCATCGAGTGCTTGAGCAGCATCGACTTACCGGCGCCCGGAGGTCCGAGGATGACCACCCGCATCTGGCGGCGCAGCCACTTGTAGACATCCTTGCGTTCCTCGCCGGCCTGGTACTCCAGCGGCACATAGATCTTCATCACGTCGACGGTGCTCATGCTGGGCTGCTCGTTGACGAAACCGAGCCGATGGCGTGCGAAGTTGTCCCGCACGGCGCGGCGGTACCGTCCGACGAGCCGTTTGGGCAGAAGCCGCCCGGACGATCGCCGCCCGAGGCGGACCGAGAACGTTTGCACGACGTGAACAAATGATCGTTTCGCAGTCACGATTGCGAGTATCGACAGTGCGGCCACGAGCAGGGCAGGCCCCGTTGCTTGCCACAGACTTTGGCGGTCCATGGGCCGTATTATGTTTATTCGATCATGTTCCAGCAAATCGTTCGATATGTGTGAACGCGACCTTACTCAGCGAAGCCGTAACAAGATCTTAAAGCGTTCCGCGTAGCGCCCATGAAGGCTCATCGCGAATCGCCCTCATTTTTACCAACCTTTCGAGAGCAGGCCGTATTTCGCAACATCTTGAGCACGCCTGATGAGAAGGGGCAACGCCATCCACCTACGCCGGCCCGCCGCCGCAGTGAAACGTCATGCCGTGATCCATCTGTAGTCGTATCCGCCTGCAGCGAGGGAGGGGAGCCGTGAATGCTGGCGGGCCGTCGGCATCCCAGGCGGGTCGGTCACAGCCGAGGCTCGCGGCGGGTCCGATCCTTGTGGGCCAGGCCGATGCCCGCGATCCCTGTGAGCCGGCAACCCGGGGCAACAGGCTGGCCCCTACCGGCATGGGTCACCGCCCGCGCTGAGAGATCCGCCTCGCGTTGCCGGTCGAACCTGAGTACGGATCTCCGCTGATCGGAGTGCCCGCGGCCCGAGCCGCAACGGTGAACTTGGTGCAAGCGACGCCAGCCCACGTTGTGGCCGCCGACATCCGGATCGACGCCTCCGTCGATGTCTGACTAACGCAGCCAGGTGAACGACGGCAGGGGGTGAACCCCGAAATCTGATTCATACCCGGTCGATGGATCGCGCCCTCGGTTGTCGCGCGCCTATTGTCGTGCGCATGGAACAGACGCCTTCCCTCATGGGCGCCCACGAAATTCGCGTCAGGCTCGGCGCCGTCAGCCGGCAACGGACCTTCGAGTTGACCAGGCGCGCAGATTTCCTTGCTCCCGTCGCAGATCTCGCCCAAGGCAAGATCTGGAAGACCGTGGACGTGGAGCTGTGGATGAGCACCCACGGCAGGGGATAGAGGTGCGGCCCTCGACCTGACCGCCACCACGACGGGCGGCAGCCACCGAGCCCTTCTTCGACCTTGATCTCGCATGCGCGGCACGCTGATCCCGATCGGCCGCACCGCCGACCAGCAGCCGCAATACTCCGGCAGTTCCCAGCCGTCACGGGGTGATCGTTCAGGTCATCGCCGACACGATCGGCATTCCATCCAAGATCGGCCGCGCTGCCCGGCGCAATGTGCATCCAGATCACCGCCGTCTCCACGGGTTCATCGATGCGCTGGCCTGGCGGGCAGGATCACACCTCTGGCGGTTGATCGCCGACGCCCGATCACGGGGCGTGGCCGCGGCGCCCTGTTTGACACGTTCAACCACGGCACGACAGGGAGTCACTACGCGGCGAGCTGACCGGCTGGCCGACGCCGTGAGCTGCGGCCGCGCGAAGCGCGCTTGCGACCGCGTGCTGGCGCTGGCGCTGGCGGTGGCGCCCGCCGGTGGGTGGCTCTGACATCCAGGGAACCATGGCTTCCGCCGGCCGGGCGTCCCGCATCCTTCTGCTCGGCGACACGGTCGCGTCGCTGAGGCTCAGACCGTGCCTGAAGCTGTCGGGTTGCGCAACGGCGGCCTTGACGACAGGCGCGACATTGCTCAGGTCCGCGACATGGGCGGCTGTTGGCAGATCGCACAAACCTTGGCGGCGCGTTGCAACGCCCGCTCAGCTCGACAACTGGACTACGCGACGCGGTCGTGGCGCGTGATGCGCTCGAGGACGTCAAAGACCGCAGAAGTAGGCGGCTGCCTCGGCTCCGTAGCCGAACTGTTTCCATCCCGGTTGCCGTACGACGTTTTCAAGATGACCGACGGCAACCACTGCGGCCGCACACTGACTCCCATCTATGTGGCGTCACCATCCGGGGATGCCGCCAGCGATGGGAGTCGACCATGCGCCGTATCCGCTATCTTCTCGCCGCCGCCCTCATCGTCACCGCCGCTGCGGGTCTGCCAGCCGCCCCCGCCGCTGCCACCCCGCCCGGCATCCCGAGCAAAGCCACCGCGCAGAACCAGCTCAACGGGCTCACCGTCGCCGCCGAAGCCAATGCCGGAAGCTACGACCGGGACCTGTTCCCTCACTGGATCACCATCAGCGGCACCTGCAATACCCGCGAGACCGTCCTCAAGCGCGACGGCACCAGCGTGGTGACCAGCTCAGCGTGCGCAGCGACCTCCGGCTCCTGGTACTCCCCGTACGACGGCGCAACCTGGACCGCAGCAAGCGACGTCGACATCGACCACGTCGTGCCACTGGCCGAAGCGTGGCGCTCCGGCGCCAGCACCTGGACCACCAGCAAGCGGCAGAACTTCGCCAACGACCTTTCCCGGCCGCAGCTGATCGCGGTCACCGACAACGTAAACCAGGCCAAGGGCGACCAGGATCCCTCGACCTGGCAGCCGTCCCGCAGTGCCTACCGGTGCACCTACGCGAAGATGTGGGTCGCGGTGAAATCCCACTGGGCGCTGAAGGTGCAGACTGCGGAGAAGAGCGCCCTACAGGCGATGCTCAATACCTGTTCGTCCTAAAACGGACCAACCCGCCGCACTGTAACTGGGACTCCCCTCGTTGCAGTTCGGCGGTTATGACGTTTCAGCTTTCTGGCCAGTCGGGCGGTGATTCCGCCAGCGAAGCGTGTTGTTAGCCGGAGTGATGCTATGAACCCCAGATCGGGCTCCCGTCCAGGAGCCCGGTTCAGGCCTGTCAGAATCAGCTATGCGGCCCCGATGGTTTCGTGCACGATCCGTGCCCGTTGCGCCAAAGGCCTCAGCCGCCGGGATCGAGGCAACCGTCAGGAGGCTTCACCTAGCCGGCGAACTGCCTCGATGGCGGCCTTCCGCCCGGCTTGTACGTTGCGGAAGTCCACCGAGTCAACCTCGTGCACCAGGACCCGCCGCAACACGAACCGGACCGCCGGCAGCTCACCCTGCCCGATGCTGGTCAATTCTTCGACGACACCGCGGCACACCGCGGTCACACAGGCATCGATCAACTGTTGGTCACGGCTGCCTGTCCGTTGCGGATCGTGGGCGTCCACGAACGCGAACTCATCGGCCGGCTCGAAGTCGGCGGAAATCTGGGCGAACCCTCCACAGTTGGTTTGCGTGCCGGCTCGGACGGTGATCTCGCGTACCGGCCGGTCGAAGGCGACGGTCATCCACGCACGATAGACGCGGCCAACCTGACGACCACCAATACGCGGCTGGTGCCCCTGCAGGTGCACCTGCTCCCGGCGCGCAAGCTCGGCATACTCTGCGACGCGGAGCGGTCCGTTGCACGCACCCGCCGGCCTCGCGACCGCCATTTGTGCGGCGCCGCGTACGAAGAGCCGGCTCCGAGACCGACGGCGCGTGTCGGCAGGTTGGGCCCATTCGCGGGCTTCCTCGGCATCGTGCGGAGTCGGCCCAAGCAGCAACCGAGGGCAACTCGGGCAGGCACCAGTGGCATCGGCCTGCCAAACCACGAGCAGGTGCGCATGCCGAGCCGCTCGGCTTCGGTCTTCGGCATGGTCGTGGGGACGCCATGCGAGGAACGAATACGCGCGGCCGACATCTGATCGCAGAGGCTGACGAGCGTGCATGCAGCCGCGTATGTCGACTCCGTCGTCTGCACGGCCAGTTGGGGCCACATCAGCGGTGGGCGGGCGCACGCCGCACAGGGCCGCCCGCCTTAAACGCCTCGTCGCCGCGGTCCGAGTAGGCGTTCAGCTGCACCAGGTCATGTACCCGTTGCCGCCGGTGAAGGTCCCCCGAACGCTGGTCTGACGCCCAGACGCCGCAGTATCGCCGCCACACCGCCCCCTACGAAGATCACGTACCGGCGCTTTCGCCGAGTGTGCAAAGTGCAGGACCACCCTTCGGCAAAATGCCCGGAGAAGATGTCTGGGTGCGCTGTCACACCAGCAGCCCCGGCGAGTGATCAAGTGCTATGGGGGTGCTCGACTTCCCCCAGGGCCCTCGTCGAAATTTCTCGGCTGCGCGAAAAGATCGCCTTGAACTGGCTAGCTCTAACTGGCGTGTACCACTACGGGAGGCCATCAGGGATCGATGGGCGTAGCTCGCGGGTCGGTGATCTTCGCAGGTCACTCGCTAGCCTCCCAGCAGTAGCCAGCGCTGAAAGGGATGCCCGGTGGTCAGTTCACGGCTCGACATGCAACGGGGAGCGGGCAAGTTCGCCATCTTCCTGACCGGCGTCTACCTGCTCGTGATTTTCGGTCTCGTGGTCAGCACGACAACGGGCTATTCCATCCCCCTGCTCGGGTGGCCGATCATGCTTTTGCCGGGTGCGGCGTTCGTTGTCTCGTTCCTCGACGCGGTCAAGCTGCACCGAACCGCGGATGAGGTGCAAGCGGCGCGGCTGTGGCGACGAAGCCTGCTCTATGCGGTCGCCGGAACAGCCCTGCTAATCGCTGCCGTCGTCATCATCAACGGGATCACGCCAGTATGACCTTCCATGTGGAGCCCTTGGTACTGCGGGCGTACGCCCGCCAGCTTGGTGACATTGACCAGGTGGCCGAAGAAGCCGATCGCTACATCTCTGTGTACGGGGATCTCGCTCTTCACGAGCAAGGCCTCATGGGCTTCGTCGCGCCGGGCCACCGTGTTCTCGTCGCCGAGTTCCACCGCTTGATGGCGCACCTCAAGAACCTGGGCATCGAGTCTGAGCGGGCTGTGGGCGCTGCTGCGGCTGAGTACGAACGTACGGATACACGATCCGCTGCCGAGATCGACGCGGGCTATCCGGGAGTGCCGCGGGGCGGTTCTTGGGACTATGAGACCGAGCCGAGGCGGGGGATGGGGCATGCCCGATCCGACTAGTCACCTGGTAGCGCCGTCGGTGCCGGACGAGACCTGGACGCAGGGCTTCGTGAATCCGGTGGATCTCTTCAACTACGCCTCTCCTGCCGCGTGGACAAACAAGGGCGTCGAGGCGGTAACCGGCTTCGACGTCTTCGGGTACTTCACCGATGCCATCACCGGCGAGTGGGATGCGATCTGGAAGTTCGGCGAAGCCGTCGGGAACCTGGCCGCATGCCTGGATCAACTCGGCATCAACGTCCGCGACGGCGTGATCCAGCTAGATGAGCACTGGGACGGTAATGCTGCTGATGCTGCCCATCAGTACTTCCTTGATTTCGCGGCAGCGCTCAACGGCCAGCAGATCGACTTGAAGGAGATTGAGCAGGGCTACCAGAAGGCGGCGTTGGGTGCGTGGCAGCTTTCCAACCAGTTGAGCAACATCCTGCAGGCTATCGCGGACAAATTCGTCATCGGGGCGATCGCGGCGGCGGCCGGTGCCGCTACGGGCGTCGGTGCAGGAGCCGGCTACGGCGTTGCGGCCCTGCAAGCCGTGGAGATTCTGGCGATGGTCAACAAAGCCTCCATCCTCATCAACACCGTAGGCAGCACGGTCATGGGCATCTTCGGAACGGGTATGACTGTCGGCTACAGGGGCGGAAGTCTGACCACCATCCCGTTGCCCGCAGGCGCCTACGCCAAGCCGGGGGCATGAGGTGGCCGATGACGCGGTAGAGCGTGAGCTGGAAGAGGTAACCGGCAACCGGAAGCTCGCCGGAGAGCTCAGAAGGAATCTTCAAACGCTCCGAGAGGGCGCGGCCGGTCCCGATCTGGCAGAGATGGCCCGCGACGTGCTCGACGGGCGGATCAGCCTCCGAGACGTCACCCGCACGTCGGCCTACTCAGCGCCGCTTCTGGAAGCAATGGCCAGGTTCCAACAGGAACAGGCGAGGTTGAGCGATGAAGAGCGAGCCGAATTGTTGGACGCGGCTGCGGAGTACGCCTGCAACCCCGATGAGCCACCGACGAATTAGAAGGATTCGGATACCCCTGGCGATAGCCGGGAAGCTGCGCCGAGCCTTGACTCGGCGTTTATTTGGTTGCCGGGGTGCCCATCTTCGTCGAAGACGACAAGGTCGAGTCGCTCGCCGCGACGCTGCGAGCGTTTCTCCAGGCGGCGGGGATCCCGCTCCACGTCGTGAGGGATACCGAAACCGTCCTGGCAGGGACAGCCTGGCCCGTGGGTTCCGCCGACCACTCTACGGTCCGGCGCTCGACAGACCGAAAATCGGGGAGGGCCTGCCTGACTGAGGGGAAGTCTCCGTCCAGGTCTTCTTCCAGCGCTTACCAGTCGGACTCGTTGTTGCTCTGCCGGCTGGCGTAGTACTCGGCCAGGGTGTGGCCGGCTGCGTGTGCCGCGGCGATGTCGTCGCGCTCGCCTTGGCCCCAGCGCTCGATCTGATCGGCTCGGGTGAGCAGCCGCCGGCTGTCGTCGGCAAGCAGCTGCATGTTGAGCAGTGCTCGCCGGTCCGCGTCGATGGGGCCCCACCGGCTCTCTATGGCCTCCCAGACGACGTGTCCGGTGGAGTGGATGGTCAATTCCGCTATGGTCGGTTCCGCCTGCACCTATTGACCTCCTGCCAGGGTGTCGGCTGCCCAGGCGCGCAGGGTCACGGCGGTGACGGGCTGGCCGGTTCCGTACGGGTGGAGCAGGCCGCCGGCTTGGCCGAGTTGCTCGGACCAGCCGTCGGGGAAGCGGTGGTCTTCCATGATGATGGTCCAGGCCGTGTAGGCGTCGGTGGGGTCGTCGCCGTGGCTGAGGCCGCCGGTGATGTAGGCGTCGATGCCAGGATCTTCCGCGTTGTCGAAGCGTAGGCGCGCTACGTCGCGGGAACTGAGCGAGGCGGCGAAGGCCCGAAGCTGATCGCCGATTACTCGGTATGCCTGCTGTCGTAGTTCGGCGATGCGCTGCTCGAGCTCAGTACCGGTCAGGTCGTCGATGCGGCCGGAGTCGTGGTCGGGCAGCCATTGTTCGTCGATGAGGTGGTGCAGCGCGGCAATGTCCGCGCAGAGGCACAGGCCTGCTGCAGTGGCGAGTGCGGCGTCAAGGTCGTAGGTGGTGTCGGCGATGAGGTAGAGGTGGCGGATGGCGAGGTCGGCGCCCATGGCGGGTGCTCCTTGGTGTCGATGGTGGCGGATGGTCAGTTGGCTGCCTGGTGGTGGAGTCGGTAGGCGGTCATCGGGTAGTGGCCGAAGTAGGGGTACGGGATCTGGTGGTAGTGGGTGCCGCCGCTGCCGGACTGTTCGTATCCCCAGTAGCGGGTCATCGCCGCATCAGCCCAGCGTTCGAAGAGCACGACGTGGCCGCGCAGATTCGGTGCGGGGTTGATGAGCAAGTCACCGGGCTGCAGGTCGGCTTGGGTGAGCGGTTGGGAGCGGGCGGCCAGGGCGGCGGTGTTGAGGCCGGGGCCGGGCAGGCCGAGGGCCATGGAGACGTAGCCGGAGCAGTCGCGGCGGTAGCCGGCGTGCCAGTCGGCGGGGTTGCCGCTGGACAGGTACGGCACCGGGCCACCGTTCCACGCGGTCAGCCACGTCTTCGCGCGGTCGAAGACCGCGGCCGGGACGCCGCACGCAGTACCGGTGGCAGCGACGGTGACGGTGCACGGGCTCAGGCACGAGCCGCCGGCGGGGAGATCCAGGGAGGCGGCGATGGCGACGACCAGCTGAGTGGCGGTGTTGGTGTGCTTGGCGTACGCCTGCGGGTACGCCGATTTCTGCACGGCCTGTGCGGCGTCGGTGAGTGGCAGGTGTTGCCAGCCGTCGACGGCGAGCAGGGTGTCGTAGAACGTGGTGGCTTGGTAGGCGGGGTCGGTCAGTTGGGTGGGGGTGCCCCAGCCTTGGCTGGGGCGTTGCTGAAACAGCCCGATGGAGTCGCGGTCGCCGCCGGGCAGGTTGCGCAGGGTGGATTCTTGGATGGCGGTGGCGACGGCGATCACCCAGCCGTGCTGCGGGATGGTCTTGCCTGCTCCGACGCGGACGATGGTGGTCGCGTTCGCAACCTGGTCGGCATCCCAGTCGGGCGTGTGCCTCGACGAGCCGCTGCCGGTAACGAGCGTTGGTGTGCAGGTGGCGCCGGTGGGGCTACTCAGGGCGGTCGCGCCCAGCAGCGGCAGCGTCAGAACGCCGACGATGACACCGATGATCAGTTTGCGCATGGGGGTTTCTCCTGACGTGACGGCACCGGCGTGCGTGCCGGGCAGGGGCGAAGAAGGGGCGCGTGGCCGCCCGACAGGGCAGCCACACAGAAACAGCGGGCGATCAAGGCTGGCGCCCGTGAAGGACGGTCAGGACGTCGGCGATGTCGGTGACCAGATGCACGCGCGCGTCGCGCAGCAACAGGTGACAGCCGGCGGACAGCGCTGAGGTGACGGGTCCGGGTACGGCCATCGCGGCGCTGCCGGTGCCGATCGCGGCGTGCACCGTGCGGATGCCGCCGCTGCGCGGGCCGGCCTCGACCAGGACGGTGCCGGCGCTCAGCGCGCCGAGCAGCCGGTGGGTGGCGGAGTAGGAGGTGCGGGTGGCGTTGGCGCCGGGTGGTTGTTCGCTGAGCAGCAGCCCGTTCTCGGCGATCCGGTCGCAGAGGTCGGTGTGGGCGGCGGGATGCGGGCGGTCCGGTCCGCCGGCCAGTACGGCGATGCTGGGACGTCCGGTGGACTGGGCGCCGCGGTGGGCGGCGGCGTCGATCCCGAATCCGGTGCCGGCGACGACGGTGTAGCCGCGCTCGGCGCAGCCGGCGGTGATGGTGGTGGCGAGGTGGGTGCCGTAGCTGGTGGCGGCGCGGGCGCCGGTGACGGTGAGCGCCCGTGACAGCAGTGCGGACAGGGAGGCCGTGCCGCGCACCCACAGCGCGACCGGTGGGGCGTGGGTTGGGCCGAGCAGCGTGGCCGCCTCCGGGGTGGCGAGCCTGTCCAGGGTGGTGGGCCAGTCGGGGTCGCCGGGGATCAGCAGCCGGATGCCGGGGGTGTGCAGCAGGGTGCGCACCCGATGGGCTCGCCCGGAGTCGTGCCAGGAGGTCGTGGTGAGCCGGTGGCGGCCGCGGGACCCCAGGCGCAGGTAGGTGTCGATGGCGCCGTGGTCGGTGATGAGGCGGTGCACGTCCGGGTCGCCGGGGGCGGTGATCGTGGTGAGCACGGCGCGGGCAAGCCGCTGCTCGTCGTCGGGGTGTGGCGGTACGGGATGCGAGGCCATGTCGGGACCGTCTCCTTCGTGGTGGGAGGGCCCGGGCACGGCCGTGTCGGCCGTGCCCGGGTGGTGCTGGTGGCCGGGCAACGGCCGTGAGGTGGGACAGGCGGGCGCCGCGATGCCGTGGCATGCGGGGCTGTCTGAGTGGCGGGGACGGTGTGCGTACCCCGGTGGTGATCAGGCGGTGAGTGCGGACTGGACGGCCGCGGTGAGGTCGTCGGGGCGCACGTTGGTGGTGGCGTGTAGCGCCCACCAGCGCAGCAGGGCCCGGCAAGCCCCCAGCTGGGTGGCGGCCGCGGGCAGGTGGAACACCTGGTCGACGGTGGTGTGGCGGTGCTCGTGGTCGCGGTAGGCGGTGGCGTGCCAGCCGGCGCTGCCGGGCCAGACGTCGCCGGCGACGACGCCCGGGTCGGGGGTGCCGAACGCGGCGGCGGCGGTGTCGTCGGGGGTGACCCACCAGGCGAGCGCGGACTCGTCGGCGTCCAGGGTGATCATGCCGTGGCGGGGGTCGTGGGGTTGCAGCCACAGATGCTGGCGGCGCGGGGTGCGCGACAGGGGGCGGTGGCGGCGCCATAGCCGGTAGAGGGTGAGCAGGCTGGCGCGTTGGGCGTCGAAGCGGCCGATGTGCTGTTCCAGGTGCAGCTGCGCTGTTTCGACGGTGCGCGGGTCGAGGTCGGCGACGTCGCTGACGGCGGCGGATCCCGTGCCGTAGATGTCGGCGAGGTGCTCGAGCAGGCGGTGCAGCAGCTGCGCGGTGGCGGTGAACTGCAGGGCGCTGTGGTGCAGGTCTTCGGCGAGGTGCGCAACCGGGTTGGTGCTGCCGGTGGCGGTGATGTCGTGGCGCCACACGTGCTCGGGCAGGGCGGCCTTGGTGGCGACCGCTATCGCGGTCACCGCCGGGTCGTAGGGCACGGTGTTCTCCTCACGTTCGGGCCGTCCGCTCGGGGCGGCCACGGATGGCCGCCCGGCGGGTGCCGGGCGTGAAAGACGAGCAGCCGTCCAGGGGGCGGCTGCTGCGCGAACTGTTGTCCGATGGGATACGGGCTCAGAGCTGACCGGTGATGGTCAGCGCCATGAAGCTGCTGCTGCCGGCGAGCCGGGACAGGTAGGTGCCGGCGTCACCGCAGTAGCGCAACCGGTCAGCCAGAGACCAGGTCGCCGGTCGTAGCAGCCGGCCGTCGTCGGTGATCAGGGCGTCACCGGTGACGGCGTGCTGCCAGTGCAGCAGGGTGTAGGTGGGCTGCCCGGCCTGGTAGGCGTCGAGTTCGTACGGGTCGAGCTCGAGGTGGGTGCCTGGGTGCGCGGCGTAGGCCAGCATCGCCAGCACCCGCGGCTGGGCTTCGAAGCGGCGCCGGGCTTGGGCGAGGCTGACCTTGCGCGGGTTGCTGGTGTGCTGCTGGTGAAATTCTGTCCACAGCCGGGCCTGCGGGGTGCCGCGCACCACCTGCGCCCACACGTGCCAGCGGTAGCTGGCGCGATGGTTGGCGGCGGTGACCGCACCGTGCAGATCGAGACGGTCCTTGCGGCCGCCGGCGGCCCACACCGTCTTTCCGTGCCGGGTGACCTGGATCAACTGCTGCGCCGCCAGGCGCCGCAGCCAGGGCCGTCGGATCGGGTACATGGGCCGGGGGGTACCGGCGGGAATGTTGTGCCATTCCAGCCGTTCGCAGGCGCTGAACCAGTCGATCTCGCCGGTGGCGGGCAGGGAGACGACGACCGTGAAGGTGCTCATGACAGGTGCTCCTTTCGCAGAAGTGGACAGCAGGCAGCCGCACCGCGACCCGGGTGATCGCTATCGGCAACGCCGCAGGGGCGGACACCGCGGCCGACCGCACGGGTGGGCGCTTCGGGTGTTCGCGCCGGGCGCGAGCGGATCGGTGGGGGAACGGTGTGACTGGTAAGGGGCTGTCGGCGACGGTAGGGCCGGGCTCTGACAGCTCAGCCTGGTCCGGGGCGGCTGTCAGGTCGTGTCAGGTCGAGGTGGCCGTCGGTGTAGTTGGGGTTGGCGGCGGTGTCCAGGCCGTGGCTGCTGGGCAGCCCGACCAAGCCGACCCGGCCCTCGACGGTCGCCGAGGTCCAGGTCCGGCCGGCGGGGTCGCTGTCGTGCACGGCGGTGGCGACGGCAACCTCCGGGCGTTGGCGGCGCAGCAGGGTCTGTAAGTTCGCTTCTCGTTGAGCGTTGGGGAGCCAGAACAGCACCGGGTAGGCGGGCCCGCCCGCGGCGGCGAGGGTCCGGTAGGCGTCGAGCTTGGCGATCAGGGTGGGCAGGGACTCGGTGCCCATGTCGCATTCCAGGAACCACCCGACCGTGCTGGCGCCGGCGGTCCACAGGCCGTGTGCGTCCGGCCGGATCCGCAGGAACCGGCTGGTGGCGGTGCGTTCGGACCACCACCGCTGCAGCCGCACCGTGCTGTCGCGGTGGGCTGCGTGGGCCAGCCGGACCCCGAACTCGTTGGTCATCAACTGGTGGCGCAGGCGGGGGTAGGTGCTCAGCCGCAGGATGCGGTCGCGGTGGGTGCGCTGGGTGGGCAGGGGGTATCCGTTGGTGCCGGCGGCGTACCAGGCGCCGTGCAGGCCCAGGACCCAGTTCCAGGGGTAGGCGCCGCCACCGGTGCGTGCGTAACGGAACCGGTCGAGCAAACCCAGGTGCAGCAGCGCGCGCAGCCGGTTCTGACAGGTCCGGGTCGACGGGAAGTGCAGGCGGGTGAGTTGGTCAGTGGTCATCACCCGGTGCTCATCCAGGGTGGACAGCACGGCGCGGTCGCGGTCGGTCAGGTGCGCGTAGAAGGTGAGCAGGTTCAGGTGTGACACGGGAAAGGCCATAGGCGTCCCCTCGGGCAGAGAAAGGGTCCCCTGTGAAAAGGGGAGTCTGGACGGCGGTGACGGCTTCTGCGCAGGTGCAGCGGTCGTTTCGCTGCGGTCGGGGCTTCGTTTCGTGGTCGGGTCGGGGTAGTCCCGGACGCCGCCCCGGGTGCAGGCCCGGGCGCCGCCGGCTCAGGGCCGCGGGGCACGCCGGCCCATGGCGCGGCCGGCGACCTGATGCATCGGGGTGGTCCCGGCCGGGTGAGCCTGCCGGGCGGCGACCCGGTCGCGGATCGCCGCCGCGTTGCCGGCGACTGGGGCTGGCGGGTTGGTGGTGAAGGTGAAGGTCGGCATTTCGCGGTTGGTGACCAGCAGCCGGGCGGCGGCGGTGAACACGTCGAGGTGGGCCAGGTCGTGGTCGTCGAGTTCCGGGGCGGTGTGCTTGGCCAGTTCGCGGGCATCGTTGGGGTCGACGTTGAACATGATCTTGGTGCGGGCGTTCGCGGAGATGGCTTCGGCGGTCTCGCGCGGCAGCTGCGCCAGGTTCTGGTGCGCCAGGACCAGGCCCAGACGGAATCCGCGGGCCTCGGCGAGCATGTCGTCGACCGAGCCCGGCAGGTTCAGGAAGTTGTGGGCCTCGTCGATGTACAGGCTCGCGTCCCGGCGCTGAGCTTCGGGCTGCCCGGCCCGGGCGATCGCGGCCTGCCAGGTACGGGCCACGATCAGCGACCCCAGGATCCGGGCGGTGTCCTCACCCAGGATGCCTTTCGGTAGCCGGCACAGCAGCAGCCCGCCGTCGAGGATCTGCGGCATCGAGAAACTGGTGTGCGCGGTGCCGATGACGTCCTTGACGAAGTCGCGCAGCAGAAACGCCCGCAGCCGGGCCAGAACCGGGCCGATGACCTGGGCGCGCAGGCCTTCGTTCATCGCGTCGTACCAGGTCCAGAACCCGCCGAGGCCTTCCGGGTCGGCCAGGTCGTGAGTGAACCGGGCCCGGAACTGGCGGTCGTTGAGCAGCGGCGGCACCAGCGACAGCGTCGGATTGGGGTGACGCATCAACGTCAGACACGACACCCGCAACGTGTCGTCGATGCGCGGCCCCCAATGCCGCTGGAAGATCTTCGAGAACACCCCGACCAGGTTGTCAACCGCCAGGTGCGGATCCCCGGCGCCGGCAAGCGGGTTGAAACACGCCGGGTGCGGCTGGTCGGGGTCGATGATGGCGACCCGGTCGGCGGCCGCGGCCGGCAGCCGGTCCAGGATGTCGAGCACCAGGTCCCCGCGCGGGTCGATGACCACGGTGCCGCGCCCGGCATGCACATCCGACAAGATCATGTTGAGTAGTAGCGTGGATTTGCCGACGCCGGTCTTACCGATCAGGTGCACATGCTGGCGGGCATCGACCACGTTCAGCCCGACAGCTTGCCCGCCGATCTGGGCGCGGCCGAGAACCTTGACGGTGCGGCCCCCGGACGGGATCGACGCCGCCGCGGGCATGGCTTTGGCGCGGGCCCGGTCCAGGCCGGGCACGGCCAGATCGCGAGGCAGGGCGGCCAGCGCGGCGACTTCTTCGACGGTGGCGAGGAAGCCGTGGCGCAGCGGCCGGGCCGCGAGCACGGCCACCGGGTTCGGCAGTCGCATCGGCCGCAGCCGGTTCGGGCGCGTGTAGGTGGCGGCCGCCGCAGCGAACGCGTGCGCCACCTCCGTCAGACGCGACGGATCCGACCCCGCGACGGCATAGCGCACCGCGATCTCGAAATGCGGCACCCGCACCGCCTTGTCGGTGATCTGGCGCAGCTGCGCCTCCGCCACCGGGTCCTTCGTCGGCCGCGCCGGTGGTGCGGCCGGGCGGCGGTGCGGGCCGGGCAGCAACACCTCGACCAGCCACAGCAGCGGTGTGATCAGCAGCGTCGTCAGCCGGCCGAGCAGGTCGGTGCCACGGCCGGTGGAGGCGGCGGCACGCGAGCGCCGCACCGTCGCCGGCGCGGCCGGGCGGGCCAGGATCTGCCAGCAGGCGTGTTCGCGGGTGCGCACGTCGGCGCCGGCGGACAGCAATGCGCGCAACGGGTCGTCGTGGTGGTCGGTGCGCAGCGGCAGCACGTCAGGGTGCTGCGGCCACCACGCCGCGCCGGCCTGCCCGCGCACCCCGACCGGGATCGGCGCTGCGGCATCACCGACGTTGATCGTGCAGGCCGGCCACGCCGCCCGCAGCGCCGCCTGCACCGCACCGACCGGCACGGTGCCCGGCACCCACAACCGGATCGTCAGGGTCCGGCCGGTCCACTGGTACTCCCAGGCGATGTGCGGCACACCCCACACGATCCGGTGCCGCCGCGACGGCGTCAGCACGCCGATCAT
This sequence comes from Actinoplanes sp. DH11, assembly GCF_020873875.1. Classification (GTDB taxonomy): domain Bacteria; phylum Actinomycetota; class Actinomycetes; order Mycobacteriales; family Micromonosporaceae; genus Actinoplanes. Next base: position 181,135 of record NZ_JAHWGU010000008.1, on the reverse strand, counting down.
GGTGGCCCACAGCGTGGCCGCGGCGTGTTCGTCGACGTCGGGCGGCGTGGCGATGCTGACCCACCGGGCGCCGCGCACGAGCCGACGATGCCGCCAACCCCGCACAAGATCCATACTGATGATGGCGGCGAGAAGGGCGCTGACCGCGGCCGCGACCAGCCACGGCCACCAGCTCGGCACGAGGCTCACTGGTCACCGCCGATCCCCGTGGTCGCGAGCCGGTGCTCGGTGGCCGAGGCCTGCGACCGCAACGGCACCCGCGCCTGACCGGCGATGAGGATCCCGGCGCCGCGGTCGGCGGCCAGCAGCATCCGCGCCTCCCCGGCGGTCAGACCGAACGCCGCCGTGACCGCGTCGATGGCCTGCGGGGCCTGACGCATCAGGATCTGGGTGGCCGCGTTACTGACCACCGCCAGCCCCAGTTCGGTACCGAGCAGGTCGGCGGCGTCCTGGGTGACCACGGTCAGCCCGGCGCGGCGTTTACGGGCCGCCTTCGACATCCGGTACAGGAACCGGGCGCCTTCGCCGTCGCGCATCAGCAGCCACGCCTCGTCCACCACCACGATGCGGCGCCGCTGGTCGCCGGCCCGGTCGATGCCGGCCCACACGTGCTGCAAGGCCAGCAAGGTGCCGATGGTGCGCAACTCGTCCGGCAGGTGCCGCAGACTCCACACCACCAGGTGCCCGTGCGGGCGCACCGAGGTCGCCCCGTCGAACAGGTCCTTGAACGCACCGCTGACCCACGGGGTCAGCCGCGCCGCCAGCCGCGCCCCCGCCTCACCGTCGGCTGCCAGGCATGCGGCCAGGTCGGTGAGCAGCGGCGCCGGCCGCACCCAGGTGTCCGGGTCGTGGCTGATCCCGGTGGCGGCGTACACGGACGTGATCGCCCGGTCCAGGGCGGCGCGTTCCTCCGGTGGGGGCACACTGCCCAGCAGCACCGCCACGACGGTGTGCAGCCGCAGCTGGTGATCCCGGAACGCCGCCGGCTGCCGGCCCGGTGGCAGGTCCAGCGGATTCAGGCGCACCCCGGGCGCACCCAGTTGGATGACGGTACCGCCGACATGGGCGGCCAGGGCCGTGTACTCATCCTCCGGGTCGATCACGGCGACCTCGACGCCCTGATACAGCGAACGCAGCACTTCCAACTTCACCAGATAACTTTTGCCGGCCCCGGAACGGGCCAGCACCACGGTGTTGTGGTTGTCCTGCGCCCACCGGTCCCACAACACCACCCCGGCCGAGGTGGTGTTGATGCCGTACAGGATCGCGCCGGTGCCATCGGCACGCCCCGGCGCCGGCGCGGCCAGGTCACCGGAGGCCACCGGGAACGCCGCCGCCAAACTTTCGGTGTCGAAGATGCGGCGCATCCCCAGGCCGTCCGCCCCCAGCGGCAGGGTGCTGGTGTAGCCGAGATGATGGCGGAACGTGGCCGGCTGCAGATCCAGCAGCATCGCCGCGGCCGCCGAACGGACCCCGGCGACCGTGTCCCGCAACTCCTCGACGGTGCGGGCGTGCACGGTGACGTACACCCCGACCCGGTGCAGCTTCGACGCGCCCCGCGCGACCCGGTCGGCCAGGCCGGCGGCGTCGGACGCGGCGGCCTCCACCATCGGATCGCTCAGCCGGCCCTTGTCCGCGTCCAGGTGCCGGGTCGACTCCAGACGGGCCCGCTGGCGGCGCAGCAGCGGCGCCGCCAGCTCCGCCGGCACCGGCACGGTGTGCACGGCCACGGTGACCCGGCCCGGATACGACACCAGTGGCGCCAACCAGCCCGGCCTCACCTGCGGCGGATACCCGCACACCACCAGCGTGGCCGCGTACCCGTCACCGACCCGCACCCGGTCGGCGCTGACCTCCAACACCGCCGGCCCCACCGTGGCAGGGCCGGCGATTCTGCGGAACAACCTCATGTCTGCCTCCTCAAACGCAACGGTTCGCCGGGCACGGCGCGCGGACCCGGCACCGGCGGGTCATAGGGGTCGACCGCGGCCGCCAACACGGCCGCGACCTGCGGGCCGTCGAGAACCTCGGCGGCCACACCGATCGCCGCGAACCCGCGCACCGTGGCCTCCCGCGACGCCCCCTGCGCCACCACGCACACGATCTGCCGGCGCAGCGGTTCCCGGTCGGTGTCGAGCTGGCGCAGAAATGCCGCGTAGTCGTCGGCGGCCGCCCGCAATGCCGCATCCGGCAGACCGGCCCGCGCGTCGTCGACCGCGTCGGCGTACACGCCCAGGTGGTGGCGGTGCGCGGCGACCACGAACTGGGCGGGAGCGTTCAGCGCGGTCAGCCACTGCCCGAACCCGGCCAGCAACGCCGCCTGCTCGGCGCCGGTGCGCAACGCGATGTTCGCGGTGCCGCAGGCGATCACCGTGCGCTCCGTGCCGTCGACGGTGAGTGTGCCGTCCGCGGCCACCTGCACGGCGGGCCCGCGCAACGGCGCCGGCACCGGTGGCGCCGGCGCCGTCGCGGTCAGCGCGTGATCCGCCGGGGCACCGGGCACCTGCCGGCGCGGCACCCGTCGCAGCTGCAGGCCGTGCCGCAGCCACGCCTCCAACGGCAGGCCGTCGCGGCGGCCCAGCACCACCACCGCCGTGCCCGCAGCGACCGGTACCGCGAGTACCAGCCACACCGCCGGCGGCAGCAGCGCGCCGGCACTGGCGTAGGCCAGCCAGCCGGCACCGGCCACCACGGCGATGATCGACAGCTGGCGGAAGGACAACCCCCACGCGATCGCGTCAGGAGTGTCGATGTCGGCGGGCACCGTGGCCCGCGGAATGTCGTCGTCCACGAGAAACTCCCCGAACCTTCAGCGGCCCAGCCGGAGCCGGCGGGTGACAGTGGAAACCAGCACGGCGCGGATCATCACCGCGCCCGGCGTGCCCGGCCGCGAACGGCTGACATGCCGGGCGACCAGGCCCGGGATGCGCACCGTCAACGCGAGCAGGCACGCCGCGACCAGCAGATTGAAAATTTCCATCACCGGGGCCGGCCCGAGCTCGAGCAGCCCGGCCAGGTTGACCGGTCCCTGCAGCAAACCGATGCCCGTGGTGAAGAAGACCGCCTGCAAGGTCGGCGTCACCAGGCACCCCAGCAGGGCCCGCCACCACAGCGCCGCCGCGGCCTCGGTCTGCGGCAGGCCGTGACAGGCCAGCGCCACCGGGGCGATCCCGGCCAGCACGATCAGCAGTGCGACCCGGGTGATCCAGCCGACCAGCAGCAGATAAAACAGCACCACGATGAGCACACCGATCACCGCGGCCAGCAGTGCCACCGCCGGGTCACCAGCAGCGGCCAGCATGCGCGCCTGCACGAATCGCACCGCGTCCGGGCCGGGCGCGGACTGCCCGGCCAGGCTCGTGGTCAACGCGTTGGTAGTCTCGGTCAGCGCCCGGCAGATCGGGGCACCGAAGTTCGCGGCCACGAATCCGACGACCAGGCGTGGCAGCAGATCCTTCACGGCATAGCGGATCTGCAGACTGCCGTGGGTCATGCCGATGGCCCCGGCCGTGATGATCACCAGCACGTAGGCGGCGTTGACGACCAGCACCGACCGGTCGGCGAGTTGGCGCACCTGAGGGAAGACGGTGACGTCGGGGGAGAGGAAGAAGCTGCCGGTCAGGAAGGTGACCAGACCGGCGAGCATGCCCTGCACCTGTTCGGCGAGCCACTCGACGAAACCCGCGTAAATCCAGCCCGTCATGATCAGACGGTCAGGATGCCCTGCAGCACCTGCAGGACCACCGGGGCCAGCACGGCCAAGGCGTACCCGACCAGTGCGGCCCGGAAGTTGGCTTTCGCCTGCTCCACCTGCGCCGGATCCCCGCCGGCGGCGGTGTAGCGCAAACCGCCGATGACCAGGAACAGCGTGGCCACCGTGGCGAGGATACCCATGATCCAGGCACGGAGACCGTCGATGACCTGCGGAATGGTCTTGACCGCCGCCAACGGCGTGAGATCGGCAGCCAACGAGAGGAAATGATCCATGGAAAGGTCTCCCAACGAGATGATGGGGACCGCTCCGGCGATCACTCGCCGTCGGCGCGACCGGCCGGCCGGGGGCGCTCCTCCCTTGTGATCGCAAAGGTTGGGGGTCAGTACGCCGAACCCGGTACACGGCCGGCGGGCCTCAGCACGAGCGTCGCCGGAGCGGGCACACCGTCACGCGGCATGCAACCACCCAGACCCCCCTGTCAGGTCCGGCGAACGCAAATACGACCTGACAGCACCTCACCGCACCTGACACTGCTGGTCAGCGGCGGCTGCCGGGTCCCCGAACCGGCTGGGGTACTCGTGCCGGGACGCGGCGCGCGGCCCGCCTGCGCCCGACCGCTTCTCGGTGCGGCTTCCCGGCGGGTGAGTTGCTCGGCCTCGGCGACGACCATCACCTGTTCCCCGCACGACGTGCCGCGCACTCCGCCGGTCGGCGGATCCGCCGTCATCATCGCCGCCCGGCCTCGAGCTGGGTGGTCGCAGTCATGGTGTCCACCTGTCGCCGCTGGGGCCGCGCCCACCGGTGCGCAACGGCGGCCCCGTCCACGGTTGAGCGACAGGGGTGAACGATCAATGCGCTACCCATGTCCCCGGCAGGCCAGGGCGCGCATGATGAACCTCATGGACCCGATAGAGGACCCGACCGACGTTCAGGCAATTCTGAGCGCCGACATCAACTGCATGCATTGCGGTGCGGAGATAGTCGACGTACAGGGCGAGGTGTTGCCCCAGGCCGAGGCTGCTGGCGACACGATGGTGCAGGCCGTTCTGGTGGTGTACACCCTGCAGCCGTGCGGACACTCGTGCACCGGAATGGTGTTCAAGGCGCCGGCCGTGTCCGTCCCTGGCTGGAGACAGTGAAGGACCGCAGGCAAGCTCGCCGAGGACCTCGGCAACAGGCCGAACCGGGACAGCCGCCCGTCGCTGGTATGAGTGGGGTCGGCGGTGCGGCCAACATCCGTGGCCGCCGCATCAGGGTCATGCCCGAGCGGCTCGGGTGATCTTGGCCAGGTCCGGCCAGCGTCGTCGTGCACCCTGGCGGGTTAGGCCGGCCGCGTGCCCCATCTCGGCGTAGTCGGCGCCGGTGGCGGCCGCTCGCTGCGCCGCCTCGGTCAGGCGTTCGTCGAGTTCTGTGCGCATCCTGTGGGTTGCCGCCAGCACGGCCAGCGCGACCTCCCGATCGCCGACCGCCTCCCGGTCGATGTCGGCGTCGGCGGCGATCTGCTGGGCGAGCCGGAGGGTCAAACGTGCGAGTTCGTCGCGCCACCAGTAGTGCTGAGCGCTGGTTCTGCCCGGCATCGGAATCCTTCCGTCCGACAACAGCCGCTGTCGTCGTCGAATTTGTCATGACAGCAGATGTTGTCGCCAGCCCTGCGGCCGCGACAACGAGCTTTACCGGCGACGAAACCGGCCGCGACAGTGCATATTGCCATCGCCGACCGGCAACGACAACGAACTCTGTCGATGTCAGCGTGGCGCTGGTGCCGGCGTACGCGGCATCGACAGGTCACCGCGGTTCAGCGCTGCCAGCAGTCTGCGCTCGGCCCGTTTACGCCTCATCCGCACGACCGGCGCGGTGTCCCCGCACTCGGCGGCAACCTGCTCGATGAGCACATCGCCGAGCCTGGTGCGCCCGATCAGTTCGGCCTGCTCGCTGCTGAGCACCCCGGCGTGCACGGCTCGCCGCAGGATCAGGTCCGGATGCCCGTACGGTCGGCCCGGTGTGCCCGCCGCCGTCGCTACGTCGACGGGCACCTCGGCGGGAAGTTCCAGCAGTTCAGGAACCGTGCGGGCGGTCAACCCGGCCCGCCACGCCGCCCAGCACAGCCGCAACCACACCCGCGGTGCGGCCAGATCGGCGGTACGTAGCGCCTGCAGGAAACCGGCGAGCAGTTCAGCATCGATGTCGTCAGCCAGCGCCCGGCGGCCGGCCGACAACCGGCTCGCCATCCGGGTCAGCCCCGGTGCGGCAACACCGACCGCACCGACCACCCAAGCCGGTCCGTCGTCGCGGGCGTGCCGGGCGAGGCGACGCCACACCGCGTCAACGCAGTCGGTGCCGGCGCCGGCACGCAGCCGGTCCCGCAGCTCGTCGAGCACCATCATCCGGTCCGGCAGCCCGGCGACGGGCCGGGCGTCGAACGCCAGCGGTGCCGGCTCGCAGACGAGCAGCCCGAAGGCGTCTTCAGCGATGGTCAGGGCGGTACGCAGCATGAGAACTCCCGAGGTGGATGCGGTGGGGCGAGGCACCATTCCGGCACGCCGACCTGTCACCGGCAGGGCACTGTCAGGTGCTGTCAGCTGCGGTAAGGCCGTGTCAGGTCACCGCCGGGTTCGGTGAGGCTGACAACCGGTGTCTGAGGGATGTCAGTACGCCGGGCCCGCCCGCAGGGGGCCACCACCGATGACCGACTTCCCCGAACCCGCGCCAGCCCCCGGTGCCGCCCTGGTCCCGATCGAGGTCTGGCAGGTCCCGGCGGCCCCGCGCGGCGAGACGATGTCGCTGCGCCTGGCGCAGCGGCTGATCGTCAACTTCACCCGCCGCCGCAACCTGGTTCTCGACCTGACCGGCGGCGAGCAGTTGGCGCGCGTCGCCCGCACCAGCCGGCGGCGCCACGCCCGGCACACCGCGGCGACGCTGGGGGCTCCGTATCTGAGCGCCGCCCTGATCGTGGCGGCAGCGCCGGGCGATCCGGCGATATTCTTCGCCGACTGCGCGACCCGGCTGCTGGCCGGGGGACACGCCGTGGTGGTGCTCGACGGCATCGACTTCACCGTCAACCCGCGCCTGATCGCCGCCGCCCGTACCGCCGGCCTGGCCTACGTGCAGCACCTCGTCGGCGCCGCCGAGCGTGAATTGCACACCGATGTGCTGGTGTTCGCCCTGCCCGCTGACAGGCCCTGTCAGTTCCGGTGATGCCGTGCTGACCTGCGGTGTCAGGCGTGCGGGCTAGCCTCGCCACTTCACTTGTTGCACCACGATCCACCGCCTGAGCGCCGCTTCGCTGGCGCGCCGACATCTGTCCACCCTTCGCGGGTCGGCAGCCGGCGCACGACCGAGCGCTCAGAGCATCTCAGCTCACCACCGGGTGTCCGCCGTCGTTGTGGACGCCCCTGTCGTCATGCCCGAAAGGAGCACCCGATGATCAAACCCGCCTGGTATGCGATCACCGAAAGCCACCATCCGCGGCAGCTGCCGATCCCCGGCCTCGCCGCCCAGCTGCACGAACTGTTCGGCCATGGCGCCGCCATCGACCCGGCTCGCACCGGCGCCGCCGTGGAAGTGGCGTTGCAGATGGTCGAGTACCTCACCGACGCCGTCCCGCACGGCCCGGCCGCTCTCGCCTGCCGCGACGACATCGCCACCTTGCTGCACGGACTCAACCTGCTGCTGGCCGGTCTGACACAGATCAGCGGCCGCCTCGCCCAGCAGGTCCACGCCGGCACCACCGCCGACCTGACCCGGGCGTCCGTGCCCGACCGGCAGCGGGCCAGTGCCGCGCTGGCGACGGCCACCGCCCGGCTGCTCGAAGCCGCAGGCCGGGTCAAAGAGGCCCATTTGGACATCGCGACGCGCTGACCACGCACCACCCGCCCGGCCGGCCCGCACGGTAGCGGCGCCGGCCATACCCGTATCTGTGACCTGGAAGGGAGCGCTGTGATGGCGCATCAGATCGAACAGTTCTCCGACGGCACTGCCGCGTTCTTCTCGGCCCGCCGCGACGCCTGGCATCAGCTCGGCACCGTGACCACCGGCTGCCTGGCCGCCACGGACGTGCTGCGAGTGGCCTACCTCGGCGGCTGGGACGTGCGCAAAGAAATCTTGCAGGCGGTGGCATCCGGCGCCATCGTGACCGACCGGTACGCCACCACCCGCCAGCACCCCAAGACCGGCGAACGCGAAGCCCTCGGCGTGGTCGGCAAGAACTACAAGGTGGTACAGAACGAGCAAGTGTGCGACCTGCTCGACTGCATCGTCGACGAGACCGGCGCACATCACGAGACCGCAGGCAGCCTGCGCGGCGGCCGCGAAGTGTTCGTGACGATGAAACTGCCGACCTCGATGCGGATCGCCGGCATCGACGACATGGACCTGTATCTGGCGGTGTGCACCTCGCACGACGGCAGCCGCGCCACCCGGATCCTGGCGACACCGGTGCGGATCGTGTGCGCGAACACCCAGGCGGCGGCGTTCCGCAACAACGTGGGGGAGTACGCGCTGCGGCACAGCGGCGACATCAGCGGCAAGCTGGCCGAAATCCGTGCCGCGTTGAAGCTGGTGCCCGTCTACCTCGACCAGTTCCAGGCCGAAGCCGAGAAGATGATCGAGCAGCAGCTGGAGTGGGAGCAACTACAGCGAATCGCCGCGCACCTGTGGCCCGCCGACGACGACACCACGGCCGCCACCGACAAACGCAACAGCCGCGACGACGACCTGCGACACCTGTTCACCCAAGCACCGACACAGGCCGGCATCCACGGCACCGCGTGGGCCGGCTACCAGGCGATCGTGGAATGGCTGGACCATCACCAGCCCGCCAAAAGCGACCTGCACCGGGCCAACCGGGTCCTGACCGACAGCACCATTACCCGGACCAAACGGCGCGCCTTCGACCTGCTGAGCGCCCGGTGAGCCGCCGGTCCGCGCCGGTCGACCCGGCCGTGGCGATGCTGCTCGCGCTCGCGGGCCGCGCCAAAGAGGCCCAGCTGTACTGGCAGGCCGGTCTGGCCGCCGCCCGCGCCCGCGGCGAGGTGCGCGGCCACACCGAGGCCTTCGCCCACCACGTCGAGGCCGAGATGTGCCTGCTCACGGCGTTGCGGGCGGCGCCGCGCCCGGCCGGACTCCGCGTCAACGGCATCGCCCTGCCCCGTGACCCGGTCGCGGCCATGCGCCAGCTACGCGAGCACGCCGTCGGGTACGCGCCCCGCGCCGCGATCGAGGCCGCGCACGAGCCGGCCCGGCTGGCGTACCGCGCCGCCTTCGCCGCGCCCCTGACCGTCGAGGAACAGCAGCTGGTCGCGGCCTTGGCCGCCTTGCCGGTGGCGCGCCGCGACAAGGTCATCGAAACAGCGGAAACCCTGTCCCGCTGATCACGCCCCTGTGACGAACGGCCCGCCTGGTGGTGGGCCGTTCGTCGTCTCACCACGACGAGAGGAACCCCTCGTGTTGATCATCCATCTGATCGGTGCGGCAGCCGCAGGCATGCTGCTGGGCTGGGCCACCGGCGCCGCCCGGATCTGCCGCCTTGCCCGCAACGTCGCCGGCCTCAACGCCCTGCTGCACGCCGCCCGCTACCTCAACGACCACGACCAGCTCACCGGGCTGTACAACCGCACCGCCGCCGAACGCCACTTCCTGCGCGCCGTCAAGAACAACGCGCCGGTGACGCTGGCCCTGGTGGACCTGGACGGGTTCAAACAGGTCAACGACACCTACGGCTACCAGGCCGGCGACGACCTGATCCGAGCCGCCGCCGAACGGTTGGCCCGGTGCGCCGAGCACCACGGCGGCGTGGCCGCCCGCTTCGGCGGCGACGAGTTCGTGCTCCTGCTGCCCGGCGAGGTCGGTGCCTGGCAGGCCGTGCTGGACCTGCAGGCCCCCGCCGTCCTGCGCACCGACGACGGTGACATCACCATCCCGGCCGCTGGTAGCGCCGGCATCGCCGTACGCGACGGCGACCTCGGCTACGCCGACCTGTTGCACCGCGCCGACATCGCCCTGCACCACGCCAAACAGGAACGCGGCAGCTACCGCAGGTACCGCACGGAGATGCGGATGCCGCGCACCGCCGGCCGGCACGGGCCTCGGCTGCGCGACCGCACCGAGCACGGGCAGGCACCGGCATGATCGAAGTCGACATGGGGTGCCGGGTGTGCGGCTACGCCCTGGTGGCGGTCGTCCGGGACGGGCACACCACCTTCGAGCACCCGGTGGTGCCCTACGACGGCGACCACCCGGTGATGCCGCAGCCCGCGCACCTGCTCCCCGGACTGTTCCGGCGCTGTCATCTGTGCAGCCTGAACCAACCGATCTGGATCTACCGCACCGGGCAGATCCACGCCGCCTCCCTCGGCACCCACCTGGTAACCCAGGTCTATTCCTCGACCTGGCACGTCTGCCCGACCTGCGCCGAACTGATCGACAGCGACCAGCCGGACATCCTGACCGACCGGTGCGCCACCGTCATGGGCTGGGCGCCGCACGACCCGAAAACCCACATCCTCGGCGGGATCCACCAGGCACTGATCGCCGGGCGCGCACCCGGGCGAGCAGTACTGACCACCGGCACCTGGGCGCCAGCACCCCTGAAGGCGGGACAACTGCCGAAGGTCCGCGACCGGCTCACCGACCTGCTGCGCAGCCCGACCGGGCTGCCCGCCGCTCTCGGTGAGCGCACCGCCCTGGCCGACAGCCTCGAACAGGCCCGGCTCTACTGGATCGACGACGAATTCACCCAGCTGGCCGCCGACACCCACCGCGACCTGCCGGCCACCACGATTACCGAGCGCATCGTCCCGGCCGGCACCGGACTGCTGGCCTTCCGCCAGCCAGTCGACGACCGATACCGGCTGACAGCGGCGAGCTGGACACCGCGCCCCGGCGGGTGGCGCCTCATCGCCTATCGCAGCTTCACCCCACCCGAGCAAGTAGCGCAAACACTGCGGCACGACATCGGCTGGCTGATCCCCGCCCACACCGCCGAGGTTCGCAGCGGGCACACCATGGACGGCGACGACCCGCTGGCCGCGCTCGTCGCGACCTGGCTGATCATCGCCCAACAGGCCACCCGCACCACCCCCAGCCCTGCCGAACCGGGCATCCAGCGCGCCTACCGCCGTGCCCGCCGCCGCCCACCAGAAATCCACACCATCAGCATCAAAGGCCCAGCCCTGCGCGGCATCGGTCAGCGCGGCACCGCTGCCACCGGAAGCCGGGCGACCCCCGACTACCGGTACTGGGTCAGCGGCCACACCCGACGCCAGGCGTACGGGCCTGGGCGCGCACTACGCCGCGACATCGAGATCGACCCGTTCCTCAAAGGCCCCGCCGACGCACCCATCAAATCCAGCACCACCGTGCGCATCCTCGGCAGCCAACGCCGCCACCGCTGACCACCCGCACCACCGCCCCTGGCCGGGCAGCACCACCCGCCCCGGCCGGCCCGGGGCAGCAGTGTGTGCGTAAGTCCCGGCCCCGCACCCCGACCGGAGACTGCCATGACCGACCGACCCACCATCCAGATCAACAACCCGTTCGACACCGCAGCCATCGCCCCCTACCTGCTCGGCTACCAACCACACGACAGCCTGGTCATCCTGGCCATCCGTGACTCCCACATCCTGTTCGGCGCCAACGCCGGCCTCGAAGCCACCCAGCCCGCGAACCTCGCCCGGGTCGCGGACGCCCTGGTCCGGGAACACGTCGAAGCGGTACTGCTCGTCGGATACGGCGACCACAAACCGATCGTCACCGCAGTCGCCGACGCCACCGCCGCGATCCGCGGCCACGACATCGAGGTCCTCGATACCATCCGCGTCGCTGACAACCGCATCTGGCATCCGCTCTGCGATGACCCGCAATGCCAGATCAACGGCGTGGCGTTTGACCCCACCAGCACTGCCGCAGCCGCGACCGCCACCTGGTTCGGCATCGCCGTGCAACCCAGCCGCGACGCCGTGGCCGCCACCCTCGACCCCGTCACCGGCGTAGAACGCGACCTCATGACCCTGGCCCTGGACAACGCCACCACCGTCGTGAATGACCTCATCGACGGCGACAACGCGGCCCAGCACGTCGTCGAGTTCACCAACGACCTCGTCGTCGAAGCCATCACCACCGCCATCACCAACGAACGCCTCGCCGACGACCGCGCCGCACAGCTGCTCATCCTGCTACGCATCCCCGCGCTGCGCGACCGAGCCCTGAACTACGTCCACGGCGACGACCACCACCTGCAGGCCTTCACCGACCTCACCCGCCGCGCCAGCGACGACCTCGTCTGCGGACCCGCCCTGCTGCTCACCTTCGCCGCCCTGCAAGCCGGCCACGGAGCCCTGGCCAGGATCGCCGTCCGGCGCGCCCTGGCCAGCGAACCCGACAACGAACTGGCCGACCTGCTCGAACGCATCACCGCCGCCGGCATCAGCCCGCACACCATCCGCAGCGTCCTGCGCGAACACGACTAACGGCCCCGACGAAAAGGCCGGCATCTGTTGCAGATGTCGGCCCTTTCGTCGTTTCTGCCCCTCACTCCAGGAGCCGTCCATGGACCACATCACCCCGTCCGGCCAGCTACCCGCCACGGTGCGCGCCTGGACCGACATCCTCGCCCGCATCCGCTTCGGAACCGTCCGCGTCGCCGGCAAGTCCTACAGCGCCGCCCGCATCAAACTCGTCGCCCACCGCCTGGCCACCTACGCCGACAGCGACGGCACCCGCATCCACCCCGGCATCGCCCGCCTCGCCACCGACCTCGAAATCGACTACCGCGCCGCCCGCGACGTCCTGAGCCTGCTCCGTCGCCTCGGCCTGATCACCCTCGTACGACCCGCCACCGGCCGCGGCCGCGCCGACGAATACCGCCTCACCCTGCCCACCGACCTACTCGACCGCGACGACCTCACCGTCTGGTCACCCACCACCCACACGGACCAGGTGCAGCAGACCCGTGCCGCCCACCGTGGGGGAGCCAACACCAGAAGCCGTACGGCAACGCCCGCTGCAGCGCCGAAGCCGCAAGGCCCACAAGCCGTTGCGCCGACAGATCACACGCAGGACCCACAGGACCCCGCATCCGCAAGAAACGCGGAGCCCTCGAGGACCGCCGAACCGGCTTCCGCAGAGCCCACAGGGACCGCGCCGCAGTGGCCTGAAGGACATGCCACCCACCAAGACCTAGACACAACCCTCACCGCCCAACCACTACTCGATCCACCTACGGCCGGTACCCTTTCGCGCGCGAACGGGCGCCACTGCCGGCACGGTTTGAGCGCCGCCCGGCGCAAGGACGGGCGGCCCGCGTGCACCCTCTGCCGCATCGCCGAAAGTCGGCCCGCAGTTCAGTGATCCACATAGCGATCAGAAGGCATCGCTGTCGCGGGCGCCGTGTTTGCCCCAGGACGGGCACCGACCGCTGAGACCGCTGGACCGGCTGGTGACAGGAGCCGCGTGGTTCGTCGGTCATCGAACTCGACGACAGCAGCCCGACCTTGACGGCTGGACGGTGGCCTTCTCACCCGACGGCACCCGGCTCGCGTACCCCTCAGGTGGCCATGTCCGGATCCGTACTCCGGCCTGCGCAGCGGGGCCCGCGATCGCGATGCCGCAGAGGCAAGGCTGGCCGGCACGGGCTGCTGCACCCGTGACAGCCGGGGCCTGCTGGTTGTCGCCGCCGAGCCGTGCGACACCTGCGGCGCCAACCCGCTCCGGTGGACCGTCAGCACCTTGTCGGCGTCGACCGGTGCCGTCGCCGGCCCGCAGGATCACCCTCGATGGGGTTCACGCGGTCCGGGTACTCGGCTGGGGGCCGTCCGGCAAGCCGTTGGCCGTCGCGCACTCACCCGCGCCTAACGCCTCAACCACGCCGCCGACGACAGCCTCGCCGAGGCTGAAGCCGTGCGGGTACTGGAGCTGACGCCCGGCTCCAACACGCCGGACTGGCCGGGGCCGCCACGGCGGGCATGATGTCTCCGGACAAAATGTGCTCACCGCGGCCGAGCTGATCGCCGCCACGTCTTGGACCACCGCGACCGTCGCCCAGTGGTCCGGCCGGGGCCTGGCACGCGACGTCGCGGCCCGGCCGGAGCACCTGCCGCGGGTCATCCTGGACACCAAGGAACGCCTAAACCTGCGTGACGGGACCGTCGAGGAGTCCCGTCTACCGCCGGCCGAGGACCAGGAGTTCCGCTACCGGTACCGCCGGCTGCGGCTGCTGGTGATCGGCCAGGACCGGATGTTCCTGGTCCCGGAGGTGTGGTCGGCCAGCAACTCCACCCTGGTGGTGCCGATCGACGACACGGTCCGCGTCCAGTTCCAGTACCAGAACGACAACCCCGGCGCGTGAGATCGGGGCGCAATTCATCTGTTGGCTGCGAGACCGGTCAGGACCGGTTCTCCACGGTGAAACCCCACCCGAGGGGTACGTGGTCGAGCAGCGCCCGCTCCAGGTTGGCCCGGCGCTGAGCCGTGTACGTATCGTGGAACACCCCCATCTCGGATTCGTCGTCGGCTCCGGTCAGGATCTCCGCCGGGCAGTTGTCGGCCAGACGGCAGTAATCCGGCCGGCCGTACCTCTTCGTCATGATCTTGGGCCGCACGCCGGGTGCGGCGGCATCGGGCCGGCACGCGAACCGCCGCGGCGTGCGCTGCGCCGTGGCGACGAAGCAGTAGCGCAGGCAGCCGATCTGGCGGCGGTGGACGCTCATCGCACCGGTGAAGATCGAGTTCTCGCCCAGTTCGATCGCGTGCAGCCGGACACCGCCGATCACGGTCGAGTCGGCGATCGATGCGATCGCGTGCGCGTGCCGATGGTTCGGCGCCGCGATCGCGTCGATCCGGTCGCGGGTCGCGTCAACGACGCTGCCGCGGATGTCGAGACGGATCGGTTCGGCCCGTACCTCGTCACGCTGCACGATGATCGTCCCCACGATGCTGTGCTGGATCGTCAAGCAGGTCGCGAGCAGTTCCTCCGCCGCCGGCGCGGCACGCGGGCGCGACCGCAGCCCATGATCCCTGCGGTCGGTCAGGATCAGGCTCAGTTCGTCACCATGGCCGGGTTCGCAGTTGTCGCTGATCTCCCATCCCGGCACCAGCGTGCAATGCCGGATCAGCACCTCGGCCGGATCACCGGCGATCCGCACGGGATGACCCGCGATCATCAGCCCGTCGAGGATCACCCGGCACCCGGTGCCGCACTCGACGATCATGTCGTCGATGTCGCGCCTCCGCGCCGGCAACAGCAGGGTGGGCCGGCAGCCGTCGGCAGCGCGGAGTTCGAACGTGTGCTGGTCGGGTAGCGTGATCTCGATCGGTTCCACGTAGAGGCCGCTGTCGCACAGCTCGACGACCAGGTGCAGGGGCGGCCGCGCGGACTGCTGCGCGCCGCGCACCGCCTCGATGATCACCGGCTGGGCGTCCTCGGCACGGACCCGGACCACCGCGATGGCCCGCCGGACCGCCCGGGGAAGGTTCGCCTCCAGCAGCAGCCGGTTCAGACGGATCCGTCCCGGCCCCCCGTCGACGGTCACGGCCAGCTGCGCGCCCTCCTCGTCGAGCTCCCGCAGATCAGGTGAACCCTGGCGCAGGTCGTGGGCCACCATCAGCCGGTTGAGTTCGGCGCAGAGCCGCGCGGCCGTGCCGGGGTCGCCGGGATCGGCGGTCAGCACCGCCGGGTCGATCAGCTCGCGCAGGTGTGCGGCGAACGGGTTGATGCCGTGCAGCGCCGCGATCAGCGCCGTGCCGTCGTCGGTCAGGTGCCCGGTACGAAACAGCGACGGGGCCGCCCCGGCCGAGGCGGGCTCCCCGCGCTGGTACTCGCCGCCGCCGATCGGCTGAGCGAATCCGTACCACAGCGACGCGGTGATCCGGCCCAGGTCGTACCGTTCGGGGAACAGCACCCGCCCGAGCGCCGGGTCGAGCCCGACCCGGTCGCCGAAGACCTCGGCGTCCCAGCCGCGCAGGCTCATCGGCTCGATCCGTTCGACCGCGATCGGCGAGCCGTTCTCGTAGAGGCAGATGCTGCGGCCTTCGCCGTAGTGGGCGGGCAGGTCCGCGCGCAGCGCGGTCAGGCTCAGCCGGCGCGGCGGGCGCGGGCGGCGGTCGGGGTCGTCGTCGGTGGGCGCCTGCGGGCGTATGAACATCGGCGCGTCGTTGCCGAGCACGCTCAGGTGATAACTGTTGACCCGATCGCCCTGGTAGAACGGCCGGATCCGGGTCAGCGGCCACACCGGCAGCCGCCACGTGCGGACGGTGATCTGTCCGCGTGGCGCGCCCGCGCAAAGCGGATCAGCGTCGTCGCTGTCGCAGACGATCGCCGGCCAGCCGCTGACCGCGAGGGCGAGATCTTCCAGCACCGACCGGGTGCCTTTGCGGCGGCGATGACGGATGGTGTCGGCCACCGCCCGGCGCGGGACGAGCGCGCCCGCGGCACGGCCTTGCGGCACCGGCAGCCACCGGTAGCCCACCAGATCACCCAGGTACGGCACGACCCACTGCTCGCAGGTCTCGATGAACAGGTCGGCGTACATCCGGCGCACGTCGTCCTCGACGGTGTCCGCCTCCCGCGCGATCACCCGCAGCAGGTCGCGCAGCGGGTGGCCCCGGTCGGCGTCCACGGTGCGGATGACCGCGGGCAGCAGGTCGAAGAACCGGTCCGCGCTCATCCGGCGGCCTCCTCGTCGAGTTCCAGCAGCAGCGTGCCCGGCGCCGTGGGGGACAGGTACGCGATCGCGGTCGCGGGAACGGGCGGATCCGGCGGCAGCCCGGGGCCGTTCTGCGCGGGATCCGCGAACAGGGCCGCCGCCGTGGCGGCCACCTGCTGCGGGCTGTCCGGCAGCCCCGGCGCGCCGGTGCCGATCACACCGAACGTGCGCAGGTCCACCAGCGCCACCCCGCGCACCCCCTGCAATGTGGCCATCACGGCGCCCGCGCGCGGGACCACGCCGATCTCGGCCGCCGCGAAACCGAACGCGGCCTCGGCGGCCTCGGCCAGGCGGGCCCGCACCGGCTCCCAGACGAAATCGCGTTCGAGCCGGATCCGGGCGCGAACGACAAGCAGCAGGGCGGTGCGGACCCGTACCACCAGGCTCGCCTGCGGCGGGCCCACGGTGATGAGCGAGTCGTCCGGGCCGGGCCGCATCTCCGCGAATCGCAGCAGCGCGGCACGCAGATCGAGGATCAGCTGGGAACCGGCGGACAGCGGCGCGTCGTCGGCTGCCGCCACCGTGAGCACGTAGTCGTGGCGGGCCGGGTCCGGCCGGGACACGGACGCCTTGCCGATGCCGGCGAACGCTCGCGCGAAGTCCTCGAAGTCGGTGACCGACACCAGTCGTTCGAGGGCGGCCAAACCGACGGGTGCCCGGCGGCGTACGGCGTCGGCGCCGTCCGGGTCCACGCCACCGGTCGTCACCAGCGGGTTGGTCACCGCGCTCACCCCGGCCGGCCGGCTGGCCAGCACCGAGATCTGCCCGGCCCGCACGTTCCCGGCCCGGCCCAGGCCGGTGCGGTATCGGGCGTGGACGTTGTCGGCGCCGGTCGGCAGCCGGGCGCCCAGGCCGAACGTGACAAGGATCCGTCCCGCGTCGTCGGCGCCCGCCACGTAGCTCCGCTCGCCGGGCCCGATGTCCGCCGCGTGCCGGGCCTGCTGCCAGACGAGATCCTCGACCCGGACCTGCAGCGTGGAGCGTTCACCGGCGCCGGTGGCGGCCGAGATGTGGGTGAGCGGGCCCTGCTTGAGCGCGAACGTCTGCAGGGCACGGCCGGCGTCACCACTGCCGAGGACCTCGGCCCGGCTCTCGCCGTGGGTGGCGTGCGCGACGTTACCGAACAGCCGGACCGTCTGCGGGCGGTAGGAGAACGCCAGGCCCGGCGCGGTGACCGTGATCCTGGTGTGCAGAGCACCCAGGGTGGCGGCCACCACGCCCTCGACGGCGTCGTCCGACCGGTGCTCCACCGTAGTGATCATCACCAGCTCGCTGCCCGGCACGGAGGTCAGTGAGCCGTCACGGGTCGCCACGTCGGTGCGCTCACCGGTGAGAAGGAGCCGGCGCAGCGGGCGCAGTCCCGGGTAGAAGCCGTCGAGTGTGATCGTGTCGCCGCTGACGTCCGCACCGACCGGTACCTCCGCGAGAGCCAGCGCTTCACTCTGCGCGTGAACGGCCGTCACGCGCACGTCGTCGGCGGCCACTCTCTCCGGGTCCGTCGGCCGCCCGGCGCGCAGCGTCAGCACGGTGACCCGCGCGGGCTGCAGGAAGTTCGCCCGATGCTCGACGCGCACGAACTCCACCTGGTCGACGTGCACGAACCCGTCGTCGTAGAGGACCACGACCAGGCCTCCCACCACGATCGTGGGGTAGACGGCGTCGAGGGCGATGTCCTTCGGCTCCAGCCGGACCGCGCCTTCCACGAACGGCTCCACCGGCTCCGCGGACGCCACACCGATGACGGCGTCGGCCTGGGGTCCGGTGCCGTCCTGGTTCCACCGGCGGTACCGCCGGACCACGTTGCCGTCGAAGTCCGCGATGGGCAGGGCCGTGCCGCCGTGCACTCCGGCCCGGACCCGCAGAACGTACGCCGCGACCTGCGCGCTCGCGCCGGCGTGGGTGGAGCCGCCGAGAGCCACGTCCAGGGTGTCCCGCAACCCCGGATACGAGCTCTCCACCAGTGCGTACGCGGCATAGGAGCCGGGCGCGAAGATGTCCTGCGGCGTGAGCGCCGGCCGGTCCCGGCCCGCGGTCACGGCGGCCGGCGCGATCAGCAGCTTCTGCAGCAGCGCCGAGTCCAGTTCGACCGCGGGACGTGTCACCGCCGGATCCGGCTCCCGGTCCAGGACCACGCGGGTGCGGCCGAGCTCGGGCCGCCCGGTCGGGTCCGGGCGCTCCTCGACGGTCGCGACGGCTGGGGCCAGGAACGCGTCACCGACCTTCAGAACCAGGCGATCACCCTGGGCCAGGCCCAGTCCCGTACCCGCGAACAGCAACGCGGTCGTCTCGGGCGTGATCACCGCGGGTTCGGTCAGCCGCGGCCGCATGACGCTCCACCGCGGGCGCCCCGTCAGGGCTTCGTCGGTCTCGAACGGCTGCATGGTCTCGCCCGGTCCGGGCTGACTGTAGGCGCGCGTGCCGGCCGGCACCGCGATCTGCGCCTCCGGGTCCAAGTCCTCCAGCGTGAACACCAGATACGCGTCGGCGGCCAGACCCGGCCGCGGCGTATAGCCGACCAGCCGGGCCAGGCCGGTCGCGCTGCGCAGGTGCCGGCAGGTCCGCAGGTAGTGCTCGTTGACCAGGCGGTCATGATAGAAGCCGAGCACGTGCCCGACGCAGGCCCAGCCGTCGATCAACGCCGGCGTGGGGTCCAGCGGCGGTGTGCCGCCGCGCGCGGTGAGACCGCGCAGCGCCGGCAGTTCGGCCGACGACAGCCGGCGCCGCATCCGGTCCAGAGCGGCGGGGTACGCGGACGCGGTGAACGCCACCTCGATCAGGCCGGGCGGGTTGCCGGTCCGGTCCGTCGCGTCGCCGCCGCAGCCGCAGCCGCAGCCGCCGCCGCCGCCGCAGGAGTAGCGCTCGGTCACCGTCACACCTCCGTCGTGATGGTCAGGGAGCCCCGTTCGGGCCGGTCGGGGTCGTTGTCGAGCCGGGCGATCCTCCCGGGTTCGATCACCAGGACGTCGTCGGCGGGCAGTCCGGCACCGTCGGCGACGAGGTGGAGTCTCGTGACGTCGGCCCGTTCGACGCCTCCGACCGAGGCCATCGCCGCGATCAGCCGGCTGATCGCGACGGGCTGGCCGAAGGTCAGCGCGTCGGGATGGAAGAAACCGAGGGTGCCGTCGGCGAGCACCCGGTTGCCCAGCCGGTCCAGGACGGCGCCGCGCACCGCGCCGGGCTGATGGCCGGGCCGCACCCAGACCGTCACGGCGAGCGAGATCGCCGCGTACTCGGCCGCGGTGACCTCGACGCGATGGCCGATCCGGCGGTACCGCTCCAGATGCGCCGTGATCTCCTCGAGCAGCTCCGGCGGGGCGTCGCCGGCCGCCGCCGGGTCGACGGCGACGGTGATCGTCACCCCGGCCGCTGTCTCGGCCAGGGTCGCGGCGGCCCGCTGGATCCGGCCCGCGTAGTCGCGCATCACGATCGCCGCGTAGTCCCCGGCGGTGACCGCCCGCTCCAGGCGGGTACGGAACGCGTGCGGCGCCCGCAGCCGCACCTGCTCGACCGGTTCGGGGTCGATGCCGCCGACCGCGGGCAACGGGTTGCGCACGCCGACGATGCGGCCACCGCTGACGCCGCCGCGCACCAGCACATGCCGGATCATGTCCGCGCCGACGTTGCCGGCCACCCCGCCACCGACGCGGTAGGACACCAGCATCCGGCTGCCGGGCCGCGGCCGGGCACCGCATTGCCCGTCGCCGAACCGCAGGTGCGCGACACGGTCGTCGTCGACCTCCACCACCAGGTGACGGTCGGCCGGTCCGGCGGCCAGCAGGTCACGGTGGGCCCGCCAGCGTTCGTAGCGCAGCGCCGGCCCGTCGCCGACCGGCCGTTCCACGGTGTCCTCGCCGGCTGTCGGGCGGGTCACCGGGCCGAACACGGTCAGCGCCGGCAGGGCCCGGCCGGGATCCTGTTCCAGGGCGTCGTGAGCCGGGGCGTCGAACCGCACCGGCGCGGCGAACACGACGGGCGAGCGGGGTACCTGTGGCTCGTACGGCCGGACGGCGGCGTCCACCTGCGCCACACCGCCGCAATCGGTGCAGCAGAACGTGGGATCGGCGACCGTGACCACCTCGTCGGGCGGTTCGAACGGCCCGGCCATGATGGTGCGGTCACGGTCACGCAGCCCCACCGGGCCGGGCGCCGTCTCACCGTGGTCGGCGAGCACGACGTTGCCGTGCGCGACCGTCACATCCCGCAGCACCGCGCAGTCGGGAGCGGGCCCGCGACCGGTGACCACGAGCGGAAACGGCAGCGCGTCGGCGGCGGACCAGCCGATCTCGACGATGGGCCGGTCGTCGATCGCGTCGGTGGCCGGCTCCACGCTGGTCAGCCGGACCGCGTGCCGATGAGCGGGGTCGGCGTCCGCGGCCTGGCCGCTCGCCGGACCGAGCCGTTCCTCGAAGACGAGCACCTCGCCGACCCGCAGCCGGCGCAGCTCGCGGACCGGCGGCTCGCCGGCCCAGGCATCGGCCAGTGTCGCCGACACGGCCCCGGCCGGCAGCACATGGCTGGTCTGCCGCCACGGGTAGATCCGGATGTCGTTGAGGGACTCGTGCAGGTGCAGCCGGCCCGGACCGGACAGTTCGCCGCCGAACATGCCGTCGAGCTCGGCCCGGTTGTGTTCGACGATCCGGTCGCCGGTCAGCGCGGTCAGCGTGCCGTGCCGGCGCAGCACCCGGCAGGTGGCGTCGTCGTCGCGCAGTGCCCATCCGGGATCGCGCACGAGCGCGGTCAACCGCTCGGCGAGCAGCTCCAGCAGCGCGGGCGTCGTCAGGTCGTCGCGTTCGAGCGCGCCCGCGTCCGGCAACCGTGCCCGTAGCTGGTCGAAGGCGGCGCCGGGCTCACTGAGCAGCCGCCGTGCCAGCCGCCGGGGATGCACGATGTCGCCGGTGACGACGGTCGCCGGGCGCGCGGCGATCAGCGGTTCGAAGACCTCCGGCCGGAGACGGCCGGCGCGTTCGAGGTCCTCGGTACCCAGCAGGACACGATCGGCGGGTACGCCCGGCGGCCGGGTCAGGAAGGCGATCCGGTCCGCCCGTACCACCGGATCGCCGCTGACCCGCAGCATCACCCAGGTACGCGCGTTGCACCCCTCGTGCATCGGATAGTCCACCAGCCGTACGTGCCGGCGGATCGAGCGGCGCAGCCGGGCGGTGTCGAGATACGCCTCGGTCGCCACCGCGTCCTGGGCGTAGCTGAGCCGGTCGGCCTCGTAGGCGAACACCTCCAGCACCGTCAGGTAGAGGTCCGCGGCGTGCCGCTCCCGCCAGGCCGGCATCGTGGTGGCGAGCCGGTCGAGCAGCAGCTGCCGGAAACTCGCGTAGTCCTTGGCCAGGTAGCTCAGCTCCGGGACCGCCGCCGGTGGCGCGGTGGCGGCCGGCGGCGGCAGCAGACAGTCGACGTCGGTGACCGTGCCGGCCTCGAACGTGAACGACACCGCGCTGTAGCGGGGATCGATGTCGGGAAGCGGCGCGTCCGGTGTCGCCCGCAGGCGCAGTGTGTAGCGCGCGTGGCCGCCCCGGCGGCTCAGGTGCAGCACCGCATGATCGTCGCGGGCCGGATCGGGCGCCCGCGTGAACTCCGCGTCGCCCCGCACGGTGATCTCCTCGCCCACCGGCCCGCCCTCGATGACCACGTTGGCGGCGGTGAACGGGCGCCGGTCGTCGCCGTGCGGCAACGACCGCAACAGGTACACGTGCAGTTCCGGCTGGTTCTCGTCGCCCTCCACCTCGACGTAGTCCAGGCCGTTGAGCCATGCGGTGCGGCGCAGCCGCGCACGCCTGCGGTCGGCGCCGTGGTGCGGCCCACTCACGGCTGCATCCCCTGCTCGGTGACCATGTCGACCCGCGTGCCGGTGGCCAGCATTACGTAGCCCACGCTCACCCGCAGCGCGTCGGCGACGGAGACGAGCCGCAGGTCCTCGATCGTGAGCACGTCACCGAGCTCACGCTGGATGGTGGCCTGCATGATGAACTGCAGCGCGGCCGCCAGGTCGGGGCTGTTCGGTGCGAAGACCAGCTCGCGCAGGCCGCATCCGAAGCCCGGCCGGTTGACGCGTTCGCCGGGGCTGGTGAGCACGAGCAGCGTGACCATGTCGCGGATGTGGTCCGCATAGTTCGTGTCCGCGGTCCGGCCGCGCCGGTCGTAGTGCCACGGGTGATCCACGTCCATCACTCACACTCCCTTCGCCCGGGTCTGCACGCTAACGACCTGCGGCGGGCCCTGCGGGATCTGTTCGGCGCTGCGGCACATGCCCTGCCCCGAGCCGGTCTGCTGCACCACGGCGGGTCTGCCGTTGACGAACACCCGGGTGGCCGGCGCCCACGTGATCGAGGCACACGGCTGCGGCTTGCCGTTCGGCAGCGTGAACGGGCAGCCGGCGACCGTGTGCAGGTCATCGGCGATGATCACCGCATTCTGTCCGGCGCGCACCCTGGTGTTGCCGGTTCGCACGGAGGCCGCCGCCGCGTGCGTGCACTGCGCGGTATCGGCGACGGTGAGCAGGTATCCGGTCATGTCGGCCGCCTCACCGGACCTCGAAGGCGCCGCCGTTGATCTTCACTGTGCCGTTGGCGATGGTGATCTCGCCGCCCTTGCCGTCGCTCAGGACGATGCCCGAGTCATTCACGACGATGGACACCCCGTTCGCGCTGCGCAGCACGATCCCACCACTGTCCTTGGCCGGCGCGGCGTCGCTGACCTGAATCGCGTTGCCCAGCGGCGTCTGCGCGGTCACGGCTGCGACCGGCGGCGTGACGCGCTGCGCCAGCGGCGGAACCTCCGACGTGTTGAGGAAGTAGCAGCCCGCCCAGATCGGGTGGTCGGGATCGCCACGTTCGAATTCGACCCACACGCCGGCGCCTGCCGGCGGCACCGCCACGACGCCGGTCCCGGCGCCGGCCACCGGGAAACACGGCTCGGCCCAGGAGGACGCGACCGGGAAGACACCGATCACCTGGACCTTGATCCGCCCCCTGCCCTCCGGATCGACGTCGGGCAGCACGGTGCCGCGGTATTTGCCGAGATACTGCGGCCGGCTGCGACGGGCCGCCGGACCGGCCGATGACTGCGCGGTCACACCGGGATCCTTTCCACCGTGGAGACCAGGCCGTTGCGGACCAGCGTGAACGACTGGGTGAACTCGCCGCGCCGCATCGAACTGGTGACCTGCTGGATGAAGTAGAGGCCGTCGAAGGCGGCGCCCACGCCGCGCAGGCCCACCATGCGGCGCGGCCGTAGCGCCTGCCCGTAGCGCAGCACGTCGAGGCTGCCCTGCGCGGTGACGCTGCGGTTGCTCGCCGCCTGGTCGGCCCAGGCCCTCATGAGCGCGCGGGGGAAACCCCGGAACGCGCTGTCGGCGACGATCGGGAAATCCTTCGGGATCGGCAGGATCGCGGCCAACGGCGGGTCGAGGGGATTGGTCAACCCCAGCGGCACCGGTATCGCCGGCACCTGGGTGAGCGGGTTCTCGATGCTGACGATCGGCATGCTGGCCACGTCGCTGTCGAAGGTGCAGCTGATGTCGCGGACGTTGGTCTCGGCGTCCATGTCGACGTTGAGGGCACGTTGCGGCGGCCCGACACGCAGCACCGGACCCCAGTAGCCGATGCTGGCGCCGACAGTGGGGCCGGGCTCGACGTAGAACGTGTAGCCGGCCATGTCTGCCAGCTCACGCAGGTACGCGAGGTCCGTACCCCAATGTTGTTCGATTCTCTGCAGGGGGTTGTTGACGTCGATCGTGGGTGTGGGGATGACCGACGGCTGCACACCCAGGACCGCGTACTTGGCCAGGATCAGGGCGACGCGGGCCTCCAGCGGCATCGCCGGGTACGAGAAGAGCCCGCTGAGGTCCACGCTGTCCATCACCTGGCTCAGGTCGCGGCCCTTGACGACGAGCTGCGTCGCCCCGCCGCCGGTGTCCGGGGCGATCTGGGCCTGTGTCACGACCCCGTCCATCAGCACCTGCTGAACACCCCGCACGGTGACCGCGATGACCACCCGGATCAGCGGCGGAACCAGGCCGCCGGCGAGCAGGAAATGGGTCTGCAGGGCGGCGTTGTCACGGCCGATGCCGAGCCGCAGCTCGAAACCGTCGCCGTCGCCCGTGCCGGCGCTGACCGTGACGTCGGTGAGCGCGTCGATCACCACGCGCGGCGCGGGCAGCGGGACCGCCGGGCCGATGAACAGCGCCAGCGTCACGGCGCCGCTCACGGCGTCACCCCGGGGACGCCGTCCGGGGCGGTGATCCGCAGGCGCCGGCCGGGTTCGCGCACCAGGTCCTCGGCGAAGACCGCCCGGTTGCCGTCACACAGCCGCCAGAACAGCTCCGGATCGTCAAGCCGTGCCGCCGCGATGTGGTCGGTACGCTCACCGGCGTTCACCACATGCCACCCGATCGTGGCGAGCCGCTGCGGGTGCGGGACGAACCGGCGCCGCAGGTACACGATCGGGCGCTCCCCGCCGGCGTCGTACACGTCGGTGCCGATTCCCGCGTACCGGCTGCCGGGCGGGAACCGGGTGGCGCCCAGCGGCGGCGGCTGCAGCAGGGCGGCCAGCCGGTCCTGCTGGTCCTCGACGGTCACGACGGCACCTCCCGCAGGCCGAGTGCCGCCGCGGTGGCGGCCGGGGAGTTGCCCGCAAGCCGCTCCTTCTGCTGCTGGTAGCGCAGGAACAGCGCACCACCGCGATGGTCGTAGCCGAGGTCGCTGACGCTGAGCACCCGCATGCCCAGGCTGAGCCGTGCACGGATCGGGTTGAGCCGGGTGTCGAAGAACTCCTCGATGACGCTGAAGCTGGTGATCCGTACCGGCGCGACCCGGCTGGTGCTCCAGATGAACAGCGCCAGCGGCGCCTCCAGTGGCGCGATCTCCAGCTCACCGCGGCCGGCGGCGGCGTGCTGCTCAGCCAGCTGCGCGCTGGTGGGATACAACAGCAGCTCCAGCGCCGACAGGTACGGCTGGACGCCGTACCGCACGGCGTCCTCGTCGGCGTCGGCGAGCTGGTCGACGGCGTCGATCGCGGCGTCCAGCTGGTACGACTCGACCGGCGGCCCCGTGAGCCGCAGCGCCTGCGACCGGTCTGCGTCACCCCCGTCGCCGATCGTCTGCGCCTGCAGGGTGCGGGTGATCGTCTCGGGGTTGTACTGCAGCGCGATGACCCGCTCGACCCGCCCGGTGCCGGGATCGATCAGGGCGATCCCACCTTTGAGGATCCGCGGCGACATCTGCCCCAGCGTGCTCATCGCGGTTCCCGCATCGCGTGGTGAACCGCCGCCGCGACCTGCGCGCCGAAACCTTCCGCGGTGCCTGCCCGCGCACCGATGTCCGCCTCCCGCAGGTCCGACCGCACGGCCGGCCCCGGTGGTGCCTCGCCCAGCAGCCGGATCAGCTCGGCGCTCACCGCTCGCGCCAGCGCCTCCCGGTCCAGGCCCGCCGGTGCGTCGTGGACGATCAGCCGCCCGATGTGCACGCGAATGGTCATGCCGCCCGCCATCCTGTGTAGTCGGCGGCCACGAACGGCCGCCCGCTCTTGCGCAGTTCGGTGCGCGCCGCCTCGGCCAGCAGCGCCATCGTCACGTCCCCGCCGCGCGCCGCGGCCAGGAAGGTCGCGTTCAGCGCGACGTTGCGGATCTGCCCACCGGTGAGGCTGGGCCGGGCCAGCGCCGCCATGTCGAGCGCGCCGACACCCGGCGGCGCGTTGCCGTCCGCGGCCGCCGGGAACACGCCCTGCCAGATCCGCAGCCGCTCGGCGGGTCCGGGGAACGGGAAGGCGATGACGAACCGCAGCCGGCGCAGAAACGCGGGGTCCAGCGCGCTCTTCATGTTCGTGGTGAGGATCGCCAGGCCCCGGTACGCCTCCATGCGCTGCAGCAGGTAGCTGACCTCGATGTTCGCGTACCGGTCGTGGCTGTCCTGCACCTCGCTGCGTTTGCCGAAGATGGCGTCGGCCTCGTCGAACAGCAGCACCGCGGCGCTCTGCTCGGCGGCGTCGAAGACCCGGCGCAGGTTCTTCTCCGTCTCGCCGATGTACTTGCTGACCACGCCCGCCAGGTCGATGCGGTACAGGTCGAGCCGCAGCTCGTTGGCGAGCGCCTCGGCGGCCAGCGTCTTGCCGGTGCCGCTCTCGCCGGTGAGCAGCGCGGTGATGCCCAGCCCGCGACCGAGCCGGGCGCGAAACCCGTACCGGTCGTAGACGCGGACCCGGTGCGCGGCCTGGTCCCGCACCTGCTCCAGCAGCTGTCTCTCGGCCTCCGGCAGCTGCACGTGGGCCAGGGTCGTGCCGGTGACGATCCGCTGGGCCAGGCCCTCCAGCAGCGGCCGGGCCCGCGCCCGGTACGCGTCCCACACCAGCGCGCCCACCCGGGCCGTCGGCACGCTGTCGTCGTGGGCGATCGCCAGCGCCTCCATCAGTTCACCGGCGTTGAGGTCGAACTGCCCGGCGAGACGTTCCGGCCAGTCGCCGCCGTCGCCGAGGACCTGCCGCCACAGAGCCCGCTGCTCATCCGGTGTGGGCCTGGCGACATCGAGCACCAGCGTCGTGTCGTCGTAGGCGAGCGGGTCACGCACGTCCAGGAACACCAGGCCGCAGAGCCGGTCCAGCAGCCGGGTCAGCAGCAGGCCCGGGTCGGTCGCCTCGATCAGCAACGCCACGTCCTGCAGATGCTGCTCACGGTTCCACAGCGCGGCCAGGGTGGGCACGTCCAGCGCGGATTCGGCGTGCTCCAGCCGCATCCGGTACAGGGCCAGCCCGGCGGCGCCGGCGAGCCAGCCCGCGAAGAGCCGTTTGGTGGCGGCGTCCCCGCCGGGCAGCTGGACGAGCAACCGGGGCTGCTCGGCGGACAGCCGCTGCAGCCGGTCCAGCGCCGCATCGAGCCATCCCCGCTGTGACGCCGTCAACTGCCCGTCGGGATCGGCCGGTGCCGCCTCCATCAGGGTGGCCAGCCGCGCGTCGAGGTGGCTGTGCCCGCGGACGTGGTTGACGATGCGCTCGTCCAGCCGCAGCGCGCTGCTGATCAGCGGCCGTCCCGGCGGCTGAGTCAGCTCCAGCAGGCGCCGGGCGCGCAACGGCCGGTCCGGCGCCAGCGCATCCCAGTCCGGCACGGCGGCGACGCGGGTCATCGTGGCCTGCCTGGCGGGCGGCGCACCGTCGTACTCCGGGTCCATCGCGAGTCCCAGGGCCAGCGCGAACGTCGGCGCGTCCCCCGCGCTCTCCGGCATCGCCGCGCAGCGCCGCGCGATCTCCGTGCTCACCGCGTGGGCGAGGCACAGCAGCGTCACATCCCGTTCGAACGGCCGCAGCCGGAACACCCGGCACAGTTCGGTGAAGCGGGGCGGCGGGTCGCCGTCGAGCGCCTCCTCGACCGCGGTCCGCGCGCGCCGCGCCGCCGCCCGCCGCCACCCGGCGAGCCAGGAGTGCCGACGCGGCGGCACAAGCAGGGCCCGCAGCCACGTCATGGTGGCCCGCATCAGCCGGTCGTCCGGGTCGGTCACGGTCACGGCAGCACCACCCGCGCCACCGGGCTCTCGGCCGCGTCGACCTGCGCCCGCGCCAGGTACGTGGCGGCGGCGGCGGATCCGCGCGGGAAACGCACACTCGTCGCGCCGTCCGGGAACTCGGCAGCCGGCTCCAGCCGGTGGAAGGCGGGCGCGTCGGCGACGTCCTCGTTGAGCAGCAGGCGGACCCGCTGCCCGGCGCGCAACGGCGGATCGAACGTGGCGACCAGATCGGCGGCATCGGCGGTGACGGTGACCGCGGGCCGCAGCACGAAGGCGGCGGTCTCCGACTCGCCGCCGCGGTGCGCGACGGCCGGGTCGCCGAGCAGGATCTCATGGGTGACCTGCACGCCGTGCACCCCGGCGGTCAGTCCCGTGACGCCGGCGGTGATCCGCCGGTCGGTCGCCGTGCGTACCGGCACCGGGTCGCCGCCGTCGAAACGGACCGCCGTGGCGCGCCCGCGCAGGGCGCGGCCGACGATCTCCAGTTCGGCGGCGGCGCCGACGACGCCGTGGACGTCACCAGCGGCGCTCACCCCGGTGATCTCGGGGCGCCGCAGCGGCACCGCCTCGGCCCGGCCCTGCCGCACCGGCAGCGCGGCCCGGGTGGCGATGTCCGCCTCTATCAGCACGACGCTGGCCGCGTAGACGACCGAGAGCCGGTACGGCGTCTGGAAGAAGACCGACCACAGCCGGGAGAGCTCATCGAGGCTCAGGTCGCTGAGTGTGAACCTCACCGACTCCGTCTCGCGGGCGATGTCCGAGCCGGCCAGCGCCGGGCCGCCGTCGGTCGCGGCGTTCTCCAGTTCGGTCCGGCTCAGGCTGGGCACACTGTGCAGGACGCTCAGGGAGGCGCCCAGCATCCGCTGCGGCACGAACGTCTGCTCATCGCCGGAGAAACTGAGCAGGTAGTGCAGATCCAAGGCCACCCGTGGGCGCCGCCGCACCTCCAGGCCGTCGGAGGTCCGGGCGGGCAGGTCGCTGTTGCGCAGGGCGGCGTTGGGGGAGACCCGGAACAGGAATATCGTCACCTGGCTGGCCTGCGGGCTGTCGGTGGCCTCGGGGCGGCGGGTTTCGACCTGCACACCGGAGAGGACCGGGTCGATGGCGGCGGCGAGACGCTGCCGCAGCGCCTCGGTGACGGTGGCGATCGCCAGATGGTTGGCCATCAGGATCTCCCCCGCCGCCGTGTCAGGTACTCGTCGAGGGGCATCACCCGCGACCGTTCGGCCCGCTTGCGGGCGGCCGGTGGCGGTGTCGCGGCGCTGCGAATCTCGATCCGGCCGATGTGAACCTCGACGTTCGCCGGCCCGGCGACCGGCGTGTGCGATTCGGCCTGCCGCGGCGGCTCCGTCGCGGCGGGCCGACGGCTGACGACATCGTCGAGTCGCGGTGCAAGGCCGACCCGGTAGGGCGCCGGGGGCCCGGTCACCGATACCGCTTCGGCCCCCCGCTCGACGCGGACCTCCCCGGCATCGCGGGGCACCCGGTCCGCCGCCGGGGTAACACTCGGCGCGGGGTCCGGCCCGGGGGAGCGGCGCCCGGTCGCGGGTCCGCGGTCCGGCACGAGCGGCGATGGCGGATCCGGCCGCAGCTCAAGGTGTACGGGTGGGGCGTCAACCCGCGCGGGCACGGCCGGCGTGGCCGTCACCTGCTCAACGGGCGGCCGGCCCACCACGGCCCGGTGGGTCGTGACCTCGACCCGGCGAGCTTCGACGACATCGACCGCGGCGCTGCGGTGGCCCGGCGGGCCGGCCTCGGCCGCGATGGTGGCCAACGGCGCGGTTGCGGCGGCCGGCACCGCCAGTGCCGGTTCCGGCAATGGATCGGCGGCCGGCAGTCGCTCAGGACGCGCGACGACAGGCGGCAGGCCCGGCGACAGCTTGCGCAACGGTCCAGCCGGCACGTGCGGTTCGCTGACCAGGCGTCTCCTGGTTGCCGCCAGCTCCTCGAAGTCGGCGTCCGGCTCCCACCCGGCCGGTTCGAACCGGGAAGCGGGCCGGGGCGTGATCTGCTCCGCGGTGCCGGCGGCACGGGCCACGAGGTGGTTCAGGAAGTCGCTCATCGCCGGGCCAGTTCCAGATACAGCCCGCGCCGTGACCGGCTCATCGCGATGATGTCGACCTCGGCCCAGCCGTACGCGGTCGCGAGGGTGTGCACGTCCTGCGCCAGCCGCCGCGCCCACGAGTCGAGCTCGCGCCACAGGAACGTGACGATGTCGAACGCGGCCGACCACGTGCGGGCGCAGGCCGGGCATGTCAGGTCGAGGCGGACGTCGGCCTGCGGGTCGGCCGCGGCGAGCCGCCCGGCCAGCCGCGACACCACCCGTGGCGGCAGATCGTCCGGGCCGACCGTCACGCCGCCGTGGTGGGCGTCGACGACGCAGCAGGTCAGCAGCGTCCGCAGCGCCCGGTCCGGTCCGGCGCCTTCGAGGGCGACCAGGTCACCTCCGGTCGGTGGGCGGGCCCGTACGGCGTACCCGTCGACCTCGATGGTGACCTCCACCGGGCCCGGCGCCGGCTCCGGTGAGACCGTGCGCACGTCGTCGAGGACGAAACCGAGTTCCAGGACGGTCGCGCACGCCGGGCAGCCGGCTACCCCGCTGATCCGCGTGCCGAACAGTTCCGCGCGCAGGTCCATCAGCAGGGCGTCCCGTTGCCCGACGGTCAGCGCGAGACCGTCCGCCCGATCGACACCGGCCGCCTCCAGCAGCGCCTGCGCCCGCCCCGCCGGTGACCGGCGCAGGCCCCGCTCCCAGGCGGTGATGAGGTCGGCCGGGCGCATGCCGTCACGTGCTCAGGGTCGGTTCGGACGGTTCGGGTACCTCGATGTCGCGTTCCCAGCCCTCGTTCTCCAGCTTGATCGTCTCGATCGCCACGGCGTTGGCGTTGGCGTCGAGGTCGGGCAGCGTCTGGAACTCCGAGACCCAGCACCGGTACACCTTGTAGGTCTTCACCACCTGCCCGGCCTCGTTGTAGAGGTCGATGAGGATGTCGCGGCGGAAGTCCTTGAGCGACATCTCCTGCCCGAGGCCGTTGCCGTAGGTCCAGACCTTGTTGGCCCACTGCTCGAACTCGAGATCATGGGTGACACCACGTTCGAGGGTGATGGCCTCGTACGTCACCCGGCCCGGTGAGCGCCGGCTCGTGCTCGGGTCGCCGCCCTCGCGATGCTCGACCACCTCGATGGTGCGCTTGAGGGCGCTGACCTTGCTGATCCCGGCGACGTCACGGCCGTCCCACCGCACCCGGAACTTGAAATTCTGGTACGGGTCGAAGCGGTGGACGTTGACGTTGAACTGAGCCATCGAACGCCTCCTCAGACCTCGACCTGGCCGGTCATCTGCTGCAGCCGGAGCACCACGAACTCGACCGGCTTGAGCGGGGCGAACCCGATGACGATGTTGACGATCCCCAGGTTGCGGTCGTTCTGGGTGGTCGTCTCCCGGTCGCACTTGACGAAGTACGCCTCCCGCGGCGAGGTGCCTTGGAACGCGCCCTTACGGAACTGGTCGTGCAGGAAGGCGCCCACGTTGAGCCGAATCTGCGCCCACAGCGGTTCGTCGTTCGGTTCGAACACCACCCAGGTGAGGCTGCGGCGCAGGGTCTCCTCGATGAACAGGGCGGTACGGCGGATCGGCACGTATTTCCACTCCGAGCCGATCACGTCGTTGCCGCGGCAGGTCCGTGCGCCCCACACCACCGGGCCGTAGACCGGGAAGATCCGCAGCGCGTTGACGGCCCGCTTGTTGAGCCCGCCCGACTCGGGATCGGTGAGCGCGTTGGTCAGCGACCGGACACCGGTGAGCGAGGCGTCGATCCCGGCGGGCGCCTTCCACACGCCCCGCAGCGTGTCGGTCTTCGCGTAGACGCCGGCGATCAGGCCGCTCGGCGGGAAAGCGCGCAGCCGCCCCTGCTGCAACGGGTCGGCGAGACGCACCCACGGGTAGTACAGGGCTGCGTTGATGCCGTCGCCGCCGCCGACCGGCTGCACGGTCGCCTCGTTGAGGGTGTCCTCTCCGTCGGCGATGAGGAAACCACGCCGATCCCGGCAGAACGTGGCGAGCGTCGCCAGGTTCTCGGTGTCGGTGAGCCCGGGCACGCAGAGCAGGTTCCACAGGTCCACCCGGTCGAGGTGGTTGATGCCGCCGAGCCGTCCGTCGTCGTCGGCGTCGGCGGGCAGCACCCCGGCCCAGAACTCGGCGTCGCCCGGTTTGAGGATCGTGCCGTCGTCGCCGCCGGTGAGCATCGCGCCGGCGGTGGACTCGATGTCGCCGCCGCCTTCGGCCACGTCGGCGTTGACGATCTCGGACTCCTCGTTGACGACGCTCCGCACGAACCTCTGGTCCAGCGGGTCCAGCGACAGGTTCTGGAAGACCTCTGCCACCAGCCGGTCCCCGTCGCCGCCGAGCCGGAAGACGGTCAGCCCGAACCGTCCGCTGTCACCGACCACCTCGACGTCCACGCCGTACTCCTCGGCCCAGGAGCCGGGGCCGGTCGCGGTCAGCGTGAGATCACCGACGGCGACCGAGGCCGGATCCGTCGCATCGGCGATCCGGATGATGTACGCCTCGCGGCCACCACCGGCGAAGAAGTGCGAGACGGCGTAACTCATCCAGCTGTCCCGGTTCAGCCCGCCGAAGAGCCGGTCGTAGTCACCCCAGGAGAAGATGTGCCCGGCCTGGTCGACCGGACCGCGGGGCGCCCACCCGGCGAACGCCGCGATCGACGTGGCCACGCCGGTGATCGTGCGTACCCCGCTCGGGATCTCCTCGATGTAGACGCCGGGGAAACTCAGTTCGTTCGGCATGGGTTCACCCTCCTGACGCGGGGGATGCGGCTGGCGCCTCGGATTCGAGCCGCTTGACACCGGCCACCCGGTCGTCCTGGAGTTTCTTGAGGTGAGCGGCCCGGCCGGTCACGGCAAGCCGCTGGTCGGCGACCGTCAACTCGGCGGCGGCCAGCGCGTCGGTGGCGTCGGTGAGTTCGTTCTCCGCGTCCTGGAGGTCGGTGACGTACTGCGCCTCGCGGGCGGGGTCATGCAGCTTCCCCAGCCGTTGCCTGCTCTGCGACGCCTCCTCGTAGAACACGAGCGCGCGCTGCGCCTGCCCGGCCGCGACGGCCGACGCCAGATCGCCCAGATGCGC
Source organism: Actinoplanes sp. DH11 (assembly GCF_020873875.1). Lineage (GTDB taxonomy): Bacteria > Actinomycetota > Actinomycetes > Mycobacteriales > Micromonosporaceae > Actinoplanes. The sequence continues at coordinate 148,078 of NZ_JAHWGU010000008.1, read as the reverse complement.
CTTGAGGACGGCGCCCTCGGCCTTCAACGCCGTGGGCAGGCCGGTCAGGGTGGCGCCGGCCCGGTCGTACCGTGCCTGTTTCACCGGGAGGCCCAGCTTGAGCCGGTCACGTTCCGCGGTGAGCTGATCCAGCTTGGCCGACTCCTGCCCGGCCGCCGCGGCCGCGTCGTCGATCTCCTGATCGATCGCCGTCAGCCCGGCGCGGACCCAATCGGTGATCTCGCCGTCGAGCTGCTCCACGAACGGTTTCGCGGCCTGCAACGCCGTGTCGGCCGCGGCGAGCTGCGCGCCGGCGTCACCGCGTGACTTCCCGAGCTCGCCCGCGGCCTTCTTCAGATCGTTGAGCTGCTTGTTCACCGCGGTCTGCCGGCTTTCCCGGCTACCCAGGGAGGCCTTGCCGTGCCGGATCTCGATTTCCAGCGTGTGCTGCTGATCCCGCAACGCCTCCAGGAGTTCCTCGACCCGGGCCGGGCCGGTGGGCTCCGGCTGATCGGGCGGATCCGGCGTCTGCCCGTGTTCCGGGGTCGGCGGCGGGTCACCGTTGCTCTCTCTCTTGCTGACCACCGCGAACCTCCCTTCCGGCGGTTGTGGACCCCACCGTAGGAAGCACCGGCGTACCGTGCCGTTATCCGCGCGTTATCCCGGCACGGACTGGGGCGTTATCGGCCCCAGTCCGTGCGCCGGCGCCGGAGTCCCGCCGCGCCGCATCGACTGCACGAGGTCGACCATCTGCCGGGAGACACACACGCCGAGTTCGTCACGCAGTCGTTTGCGGAACGATCGGTAGACCCGCTCGGCCTCCGCGTGGTTGCCGTCGGCCAGGTGCACCTCGATCAGCGCGCGGTGGGCGCTCTCCCGGAGCGGGTCGATGGTGACCGCCCGCATGGCGGCCTGCAGGGCGCCGTCACTGTCGCGGCGGTGCAGCAGCCGGTGGGCGAGATCCTCCAGGGCGCGCAGGCGCAGTTGGTGCAGCAGGGCACGTTCCTCGGTCACCCAGTCCTCGTCCCAGGCCGGCAGCAGCTCGTCCTGGCTGAGCATCCGCAGCAGCCGCGCCGGGGCGTAACTGCCCTCGCGAAGCCGGTCCGAGACAGCCCGTAACTCGTGCACGTCGACCTGGATGTGCGGGGCCAGCAGCAGCGTGCCGTGCCCTTCGGCCAGCAGTCCCCAGTGCAGACGCTGGATGCGCCAGACGGCGGCGCGCAGATTGCCGTACGCCTTGCTCTCCACGCTGTCCGGCCACAGGGTACGGGCCAGGCCGCTGCGCGGGTGTTCCCCGCGCAGCGCCAGCAGGCTCAGGACCCGGCGTTCCCGGCTGTTGACGACGGCGCACGTCTGGTCGTGAGTGAGCTGCCAGCCGCCAAGCAACGTCAACGACCAGCTGCTGTCGAGTATGGGAGAACCGGCGAGAGCCATCTCGTTCCCTCCATGGCGAAGGGATCCCGTGGGTAATGGCCGAGAGTAGCGGTGTGGTCGCTGCTGGTTCCATCGACGGGGGCGGCCCGGCGGGGACATAGCCGGGCAGAAAGCCTGCGTTGTCGTTGATCCGATCGATAGGGGTACGTCCCGCAGGGGATCCACCTCAATGGCGGCAGAGCATCAGAACGTCGCCGTAGGTCACCCCGGCCGGGTTCGCGCCGAGCAGCAGATCGTGGACGCGACGGCCGACGTACAGCATCGCGCCGCCGCCCGGATGGCGTGACAACACCTGATGCCCGCCGACCACGTCCGCACGCATCGTCACCGGGCCCACGATGTCCCCGTGGCCGGTGCCGCACCGGAAGCAGAAGTACCCGCCGCCCATCGCACTGTGCTCCGGGCAGGGCACCAGCATCGTCCAACGCGTGGTCAGCCTCGACCAACGCGCTGAACGGCGGCCCGAATCGGCGTCCAGCACCGGATGCAGCCGGACGTCGCCCGCCGCCGCCTCCGTCAGCAACCCGGCGAGACGACGGTTCACCAGCAGGTGGCCGTTGGGCAGATGCACGGCCTCGCCGGCGGCGTCGGCAGCGGTTTCGTCCACCAGGACCGGCCCGGACACCGCCGCGTCGAGGGCGTCGCAGAAACCGCAGACCGGGCACGGGCGCGGTGCCGCGAAAGCCTCGTCCTCGTTGACGACCACGCCGTCCGGCGCCGATCCGTCCACACCGAGAAGCTCCACGAAGTCCGCTGCGGCGTGGTCCGCGGCGTCGTACGACACGGTGTTCGTCAGGTGGAAGGCCGCGCCCGTCGCACCGAGCAGCCGCTCCCGGTGCTCGCGATCCTCGTCATCGAACGTCACCTGGATCATGAAGTCCGCCGTGGCCGGCCACGAACCCTCCAGCTGCCGCACCCGATCCCATATCGCGTCGTCCGGCTGCTCGTGCCGTAGCACGGTGATCGTCCACGACCTGTGCACGCTAGATCCTGGCGGCAGCGTAGGTGACACCGCGGGCGTAGGCCGCAACCGGGATCGGCGGGTCCGTCCTCAGGTCGAGCGCCCGGTAGAAGCCGAGCAGGGACCCGGCGAACGCGGCGCGTTTCGCCGGGTTGCGCCGCATCTCCCGGATGAACTCGTAGTTGCCGCCCGTTCGAGTCGCGGGGTAGCCGAGACCGCTGGACGCCACCTTGATGAACCCGTCCAGCATGCGATGCAGTTCGCCCAGGTGCACCGTGTCGCGGACCGACATCAGCGGCTGTTTCGAGTGACCACCGGCGTACTCGGGCCAGACGTGATGGCCGTGCAGCGGCGCTTTCGACCCGATCGGTGATCGGGTGTCGAGGGTGCCCGGTATGCCTCCGGAGTCAATGACCGTGGAGCGCGACTTGCTGATGTTCCACCACCACGGTTTCCGTCGTTTTTGGTCGTTGTCCTTTCCCTTGTTCTTGTCCTTGTTCTTGTTCTTTCCCTTGTCGAACTTCTTCCGATCCTGCTGGCCGCCCTTACCCTTGCCCGACGGACCTTTACCCGCCTGCTTCGGTCCGACCTTCGGCTGCCCCCTGCCGCCGCGCCCGGCGGGCCGGTGTTCCAGGTACAGCGTTACCGCCGTTTCGAGCCCTTCCGCGAAGGCCTTGGAAAGGAACTCGCCCGTTGCGCCGACACCGACTTTGATCTCCTCGGAGACCGTCGCGAGTTCGAGGGATTCGGCGATGAAGAACTGGAGAGAGGACGGATTGACAGCGCTCGTGACCTGCAACAGCTGAGAACGCCCGGAGCCGATGTCGAGCGCCACCCGGAAGTGCGTCAGCCGGGCCAGCGCGGCATCGCCCTGAATCGGGAACACCGTGGCGAGTTCGAAGAGGCCACGAACGATCTCCTCGGCCTTCTCGCGTCCCGTGTACTGCGTCTCGTCCGCGTCGAACGACGTGATCAGGTCGGCCATGTCCGGTGCCAGGGAGTCCAGTTGGGCGCCGACGACGACATGCCAGGCGACGAAACCCCAGGCGATCATCTCGCCCTCGATGATCGTCTTCATCTTCGACCACAGTTCATCGTCGCCGGCGCGAAACGCGTCCGCGGCCAGCGCCGCATGCTCCCGGAGCAGGCTGATGACCGAGTCACCCACAGTGACCCACCGGCGGGTCACGTCGCTCTGCGCCAGCGCACGGATCTCGGCCCAGTCCGCCTCGATCTCCCTGGTGTTGATCGGCGCGGCGGCGGCCTCGACCTCCCGCCGCACCCGCTCGTCGTCCGGAACCGCCTGACGCTGGACAAGTCCCGGCGCCGGGCTCAGGGTCCGACCCGCCACCACCCGGGGAACCGTCGTGGCCTGCTGAACCACATGCGCCAGCTCATGTGCCAGCACCGACCGCCCCGGCCCCGGCCGGCCACGATCCCACAGAATGTCCGTACCGGTGGTGACGGCCCGGGCGCCGACACCACGAGTGAACTCCGCCGCCGGCGGATCCGAACGCAGCCGCACCCGGCTGAAGTCGAACCCGAAGGCAGGCTCCGCCCACGCCCGAGCCGCCTTGGACAGCACACCGTCCGGCGGCATCGAACCCGGCATGCCGCGCGCCGAAAGCCCCCGCGCGACAGCGTCGGCCTCGACCTCGGACCGATCCGTGCGCCGGGAGACCTTGTGGACAGGTTCGCTCCCGGGCCGTACGAAGCTGGGCGACATCGCTGCCTCCTCGTGCCGTCACGTGAGGCCAATGTACTGCCGTGCCGCCCGCCCACAGCGGACGCCCAGATGAGCCGGGCATGGGACGGTACCGTTCCGGTTCGTGAACGCCTTGCTACGCCGGTTCGTCGGGCTCCTCGACGCCTCCCTGAAACCCGCCGGGTTCGTCCGCCGCGGCCCGGTCTTCCGCTGTTTCGACGCCGGCGGCAACGGCATCGCCCTCGACATCCAGCGCACCGCCGGGATGGAGGGGGAGGTGGCTTTCTTCATCAACGTCGGGGTCCTGCTCGCCCCGCATCTGGACTATTTCGTCGGCGACGGCGATCCGCGCCGTGACGCCATGCCGCACCACGGCGTCTGGAACCATCGCCTGACAGCGACCGACGACACCGCGGACCTTCCCGACCACACGTTTGAGCTGTCCACGGAGGCCGACGCGGACCGTGCCGCCGGCATCGTGCGGACCTGGCTGGCGGCAAATCTGCCGCGCATGCGGACCTGGCTCGGTGACACCGACGCGATGCTCGCCGCCGCCGAAGCGGACCGGGAACGCGCGGCGCAGGCCCGCGCCGAGCAGCTGGCCTCCGGGCGGTGGAAGCCCGGTGCTTGGCCGGACGGTCATTGGAGTGCACGCCTGATCCGCGCGTACGGACACGCCGAACGCGGCGACGTGGACGCCGTCATCGCGTGCCCCCACGCCGACCCCGGCAGCGTCGGCGCCCACATCGTGGCCCTCGCCCGACGGCGTGCCGCCGAACGCAAGGACTGATCGGCGGGCTACTCCGGCCTTGTCATCATCGCCCGCACCGGCGACACCCGGCTCGACGAGCTGGCCTGCGTCGACGACCCCGCCGGCGGCACCGTCACCTGCCACCTCGCCGAGGAGACCGTCCGGGCGCTCGCTGCCGACGGCGACGACTGGTTCGAGCCCTTCAACGACCGGGCCGTCGCCGGGCTGCGGCTGTGGGCCGAGAAGGCGCCGGCGGAGCGGCTCAGCCCTTGACCGAGCCCGCCACCATGCCGCGGATGAAGAAGCGTTGCAGGGACAGGAAGACGATCAACGGTACGATCATCGTGAAGAAGCCGCCCGCGGTGATCAGCTGCCAGCCCTGACCCTGCTGTCCGATCAGGCCGGCCAGGTTGACCGTCATCGGCTCGTTCTCGCCGGGGCCGAGGAAGATCAGGGCCACCAGCAGGTCGTTCCACACCCAGAGGAACTGGAAGATCGCGAACGAGGCGAGCGCCGGCACCGACACCGGGATGATCAGCCGCCAGAACGTGGTGAAGTGCGAGGCGCCGTCCATCTTGGCCGACTCGATCAGCTCCTTGGGCAGGGTGGCCATGTAGTTGCGCAGGATGAAGATGGCCAGCGGCATGCCGAACCCGATGTGCGCCAGCCAGACGGACGGGAAGGTGCCGTTGAGACCGAACTGCCCGTACAGCTGCAGCAGCGGCACCAGGGCCACCTGATTGGGTACGACGAGCAGACTGACGATGATGATGAACAGCACGTCGCGGCCCTTGAACCGCATGAAGGTGAACGCGTAGGCGGCGAACGCGGCGATCAGGATCGGGATGAGAGTGGCCGGCAACGTGATCGCGATGCTGTTGACGAAGGCCCGGAACATGTTGCTCTCGGTGGCCACCTCGGCGTAGTTCGCCAGCGTCCACTGGGTGGCGTCGAGGGGTGATTTCAGCACCGTCCACCAGCCGGTGGCGTTGGCGGCGTCCGGTTCCCGGACCGAGGTGATGAACAAGCCGATCACCGGCACGATCCACAGGACGCAGACGATCAGCAGGACCGCCTTGACGATCCAGTTGGCCTTGCCGGCGTTCTCGCCCACTCCGGCGAGTTTGCGGCGACGGCCGCCCGTGGTCTTGCGGTCGGTGACCGGATCGGGCGTCGGGGTCGGCGGCGGCCCTTGGCTGACGGCGGTCATCGTGCTGCCTCCTGTGCCCGGAACTGGCGGACCTGGTAGATCATGACCGGGACGATCGCCACCATCAGCATGACGACGATCGCCGCGGCGAAGCCGGCGTTGCCGTTGGTGAACAGCTGGTTGTAGAACTCCAGCCCGATCACGTTGGTGTTGAAGTTGCCGTTGGTCATCACGTACACCACGTCGAAGACCTTCATCACGCCGATCAGCACGGTGATGAACACGACCGTGACGGTGGGCCAGATCTGCGGTACGACCACCCGGAAGAACGCCTGCCGCTCGGTGGCGCCGTCGATCCGGGCGGCTTCCAGTGTCTCGGTCGGCACCCCCTTGACCGCCGCGGACAGCAGCACCATGGAGAAGCCGACCTGCGCCCAGATCAAAATGATCATGAGCCAGAAGCTGTTCAGATGGAAACGTTCCTGCTGAAGCCAGACCACCGGATCGAAGCCCAGCGCCGTGACGATCGCGTTCTGCAGCCCGATCTGCGGTTGGCCGGCCGGGCGGGCCTCGTACACGAAGCGCCAGATCGTGGCCGCACCCACCATGCTGATCGCCATCGGCAGGAAGATGATCGTCTTGGTCAGCTTCTCGCCGCGCGGCCGCAGCCGGTCGGCCAGCACCGCCACCGCCAGACCCAGGATCACCGTGGCGGTCGGCACGATGACGATCCACAGCAGCGTGTTGAACAGCGTCTGCAGGAACGCCTCCGAGGTCAGCAGCCGCCGATAGTTGTCGAGACCGACCCACTCGGTGGAGGTCCGGTTGGCGAAGCTGTAGACGATGGTCTGATACGCCGGATAGATCAGGAACAACCCGATCGCCGCCACCGCGGGCAGGATGTAGAGGTACGGTTTGATCCGGTCCTCCCACGGCCGCGGCAACCGCTCGGCGAGCTTGTTGAGCAGGTAGTAGAGCAGTAGCGCGCCGCCCACCCCGGCGACGATCGAGATCAGCGCGGTCATCACTTTCGCGGTCATCACCGATCAGCTCCTAGTAGTCCGGCCAGCTCTCGTCGATGTCCCGCAGAACCGTGGCGGTGTTCTCCTGGCCGGTCACCCAGGTCACCATCCCGCGCCAGAAACTGCCCGAACCCACCTCGCCGGGCATGGTGTCCGAGCCGTCGAACACCGCCTCGGTGGCGGAGTAGGCGATCTCGGCGATGGTGCGCATCGTCTCGTTCGGGTACTTCGACACGTCGAAGTCCTTCCACGGGGAGATGAAGCCGCCCTCGGGCGCCAGCTGGTTGCCGAACTCCTTGCTGGTGATGAACTCCAGTACCCGCACGGTGTCCGGGTTCTCGTTGAACAACCCGGCCAGGTCGCCGGCGCCGAGCACCGGCTGGCCGTCGCCCGCCTGCACCGGCGGCAGCGGGAACACGCCGGCCTCGGTGTCGATGTTCTGCACGATCGGGTCCGGGAAGTTGCCCGGCTGGGCCAGGAAGCTGGCCTGGCGGTGCAGGAAGCACTTCGCCGGGTTCTCGAACATCGGGTTGCCGGCCGTGGCGAAGTTGGTGCTGGCGATCGACCGGGGGCCACCGAGCACGTTGCCCTCGGTGAACCAGATCTTGCCGATCTCGTCGACGGCCTGCTGGATCACCACGTCGTTGAACGGGATCTGGTGGCTGGTCCACTGCTTGTACTTGGCAGCGCCGCCGAACCGCAGGACGTAGTCCTCCACCCAGTCGGTGGCCGGCCAGCCGGTCGCGGCCTGACTCTCGATCCCGACGCACCACGGTGGCGTGCCGTCCGCCCTGATCCGGTCGGTCAGCGCGAGCAGCTCCTGCTGCGTCTTCGGGACCGTGTACCCCTTGGCTTCGAACGCCTTCTTCGGGTACCACACCAGGCTCTTGACGCTGGTGGACATCGGGATCGCCCAGACCTTGCCCTCGGCGTCGCTGGCCGCGTCGAACAGGTACATGTTGTTCTTGTTGTACCGGTTGGTGTCGACGACGGTGTTGAGGTCGATCAGCCGGCCGGACAGCGCGATGTCCAGCGTGATGCCGGGCTGCGGGAAGATCGCGACGTCCGGCAGGTTGTTGCCGGCCACCCGGCTGCGGATCAGCTTGTCGAAGTCCGGCGTCGAGGACAGCCGGACCTTGATGCCGTTCCGGTCCGCCCACGGCTGCACGATGTCCTGGAAGCTCTGCGACTGGTCGCCGCTGAAGCCGTACATCACCTCGACGACGTCGTCCTCGGCGCCGCGGTTGCGGCCGGCTCCGGGTTCGGCGAGGCACGCCGAACCGGTCAGAACCACGACCGCGGCCACGGCAGTACCCCGGAACACCCGTCTCCACCTGTGCATACCAGCCCCCGTCGAACGAGATGCGTCGATCACGTGACCTGACTCACACCCTCTGCCCACTCTGCTCGGCTGTCAACCGTGCGGCGCCCCGCCGTGCGCGCGAAGGGCTACGGTGCAGGCATGAACCGTGCCGGCAGCCCTGACGTCGGCGCAGGCGCTCGGTGAACGCCGCGCATCCGGATCCGGCCTTCCCGGGCCTGCACGGCCGGCCCCCGTACGGATGGGTGAACGATCCGAACGGCTGCTCGTTCGTCGGCGGCCGCTACCACCTGTTCTTCCAGTACAACCCGGACGCGCCCGTGCACGGCGGGATCACGTGGGGGCACGTCAGCTCGGCGGATCTGCTCCACTGGCAGCAGCACCCGATCGCCTTGGTGAACCGGCCCGGCGAGCTTGACGCGTACGGGTGCTGGAGCGGCTCGGTGACCGTCGATGCCGGCGTGCCCACCGCGGTCTACAGTGCCGTCGCCGACGACAGCGCCCGATCCGTCGTGCTGCTCGCCCGCAGCGACCGGGACATGCTGCGCTGGCACCAGGGCCGGGAGCCCGCCGCCGGCGTGCCGGGCGACCCGGCCATCAGTCACACGCGGGACCCGTTCGTCTTCGAGGCCGACGGCCGCCGCTTTGCCGTCCAAGGCGCCGGCCACACCCATGGCATGCCGCGCATCCTCGTCTACGGCTGCGACGACCTGTCCTCGTGGACCGAGTGGGGGACTCTGCTGGCGGGCGACAACGCGATCGCTGCCGAGATCGCGCCGGCGAACACCTGGGAATGCCCAACCTGTTCCGGCTCGGCGACCGATGGATCTTGATCCTGTCGCTCTGGCGTCAGGTCGACGGTACGCACCGCCTGGCCGGAGTGAGATACCTGGTCGGCGATCTTGAGATCGGATCGCGGGGGCCACGCCTCACCCCCGTCGGCGGGGCAGAACTCGACCGAGGTCCGTGCTTCTACGCCCCGCAGATCCTGCGCCATGACGGCCGGACCCTGCTGTGGGCATGGTCCTGGGAGCACGGCCGGACACCGCAAGACATCACCGCGGCCGGCTGGGCCGGTGCGCTCACCTTCTGCCGCGAGCTGTCCCTGCTCGGTGACACGCTGGTGTCGCAGCCGGTGCCCGAACTCGCCGGCCTGCGCCGCGAGACGCTGCGGATCATCCCGGATCAGCCCTTCACCGCCACGGCCTACGACGTGGAGCTGCACCCAGACGCACGAAGGCGACACTGTGGCTGGTCGACAACGGGCACAAACAGCTGGTCGCCGAGCTCGACCTAGCGCCCTCGCCGGTCGTGCAACCCCGCATCCTGGTCGACGGATCCATGATCGAAGCCTTCGACGGCACGGCCACGCCATACACCACCCGGGCGTACCCGACGAGGACGAGCCGGTGGCTTCTGCGGCTCGCGCAGCCCGCACCCACAAACGCCTGGCGCCTCGGTGAGCCACCACCGCATCAGGAAGCTTCATGACGCGCCCCAGCGCATGCAGCGGTCCGGCACGCTGTGATCCGGCCTGCGGCATCTGGTTCTCGCGTGGTCGAGATCAGGCGGATAAGGTGCGGCGTCATGTCAGAAGATCAGCGCGTACGGCGGGTCCGCCCGTACTACTGGGGTGCCATCTACATCAGTGATGCCGATTGCGAAGCGGACTTCGACATCGACTTCCACGAAGGCGAGGGCCCCGTGCTCTCCACGGCTGCGCACGTCGCCGTTCTGGTGGTTCATCCCGGCGCTGTCGACAAGGGGGAGGCCGAGGTCACCCTCGACGTTCGAGTGGCATCTCAGCGGGTCGAGGGATTGGCGCATGAGTTGCCCTTCGAGGTTCCCTCGGGAAGGCTTGACATCGGTGACGCCGACGACAGCGACGAGGTCGCGCTTCACCCAGGCCGGTGGCTTTTGCAGATCGACGTGGACGACGCGGCGGAGGCGCAACAGGTGAAAATGGTGATGTCGCCGCTGTGAACCAGCGCCCGCGGCTCCGACCACCGGCCTGAGTACCGTCGCGTGACCGGATTCGGCGGAGTCCGCCGCTTGCGTTCTCGAACGCCGCAATGCTGTCCTGAGCGTTGACTCCGATCAGCAGGAGTTCGAGGATGTGGAGCGCTCCACCATGAAGTACACCGTCTCGATAGAGATCGCCGAGCCGAGGGAGAGGGTGGCCCAGCTGCTGGCGGATCCGGTGCATCTTCCGCATTGGCTGCGGGGCCTGGTGCTGCACGAGCCGATCAGTGGAGCACACGGGCACGTCGGCACCACGTCGCGAGTCGTGCTGGAGATGGGCGGGCAGAAGTTCGAGGCCACCGAGACCGTCACCCGCAGGGAACCGGTGGACCTGCACGAGATCCCGAGTAGTGCCGTCGTGCGTTTCGAGCGCGAAATCGTCGGCGGGGGCATGTGGAGCGCTGCGCGCGAACGGCTGACCGAGGCCGGCCCGCAGCGGACTCTGTGGGAAAGTGAGAACGAGTACCGGTTCAGCAGCGTACTGATGCGGCTGGTGGGGTTCGTGATGCCCGGCACCTTCCGCAAGCAGTCGCTTCAACATATGCAGGATTTCAAAGCGTTCGCCGAGCAGGGACACGACGTACGCGATGCAACGAGCTGACGCGGCGGCGACGCCGTCGGCGTCGTACCGGAACTCGGCCAGGGGTGTTCAGATGCGCCGCAACATCTCTTCAGACGGACCGTTCGAGGATGTGTACGGGTACAGCCGTGCGGTACGGGTCGGTGACCAGATACATGTGTCAGGAACGACAGCGCGACCGCCGGACCTGGAGGATGCGGACGCCTACCGGCAGGCACGTGCCGCGCTCGCGATCATCGAGGACGCCCTGCGGAAGGCGGGGTCGAGCATGGCCGCGGTGGTTCGCACCGTCACCTACGTGACCGACATCGCGGATGCGGAGCTCGTGGCGCGGGCTCATAACGAGGTGCTCGGCGAGGTCAGGCCGGCAGCGACCCTGGTGCAGGTTTCCGGGTTGCTCGACCCGGCGATGAAGGTGGAGATCGAGGTTTATGCGGTGGAGGCTCGCCAGGAAGCGGCGGAGGGAGACGAACCGGGTGACGACGTCGGGTCGGATCGGCATCGTTGATTGCCGCCGGGCCCGTGCGGGCCCGGCGGCGACGGTTCAGGCTGCGGGGGCGTACGCCGGGCGGCGCAGGAACGACTCCAGGCCGGCCAGGTCGTCGGTGTTGATGTGATCGACGTGGGCCGCGACCAGTTCCCGCCAGACGGCCTCGCGTTGCGGGCCGGCGATGTCCGGGGTGGCCCAGAAACGGACCCGCTGCCGGTCGGCGTGCGCGTCCCGCACGAACTTCCGCAGCTTCGCCCGCTCGGCGGCCGGCATCGGGCCGGCACCCTGCCAGGTGAACAGGTTGTTCCAGTTGTCGCTGATCAGCGGGATGAAGGTGGCCGGGGCGCCGGAGTTCAGGTCGGCGCTGCGGCCGTCGTAGAACGCGTACCGGACCCGCTGGCCGCTCATCAGTTCTCGCGGCCGATCGCCGCTGATCACGACGGTGACGGCGCCGGGAACGACGCGGCCGTTGCGGTAGGTGGTCAGCATGTTGCGGTACCGGCGCAGCACCGAGTCGAGCTGCGTGTAGGTCGCCGCACCGGTGTTCTTGATGTCCACCAGCAGCTGCAACGGCAGCTTGTTGCCGCGGTAGACGCGGCCGCGGTTGGCGCGGACCCGCTGCGCCAGCGGGTCGAGATAGAGACTCTGCAGGGTACGGCCGGGGACGACGTCGTCCGGGTCGTGGGCGACCAGCAGCTCGCCGCCGACCAGATAGATGTCGGCCTCCACGCTGGCGAAGCCGTGTGACAGCGCGTCGGCCAGCGGGCGCTCGTGCTCGTAGTCGTTGTGGGCGTGCGCGCGCGGCAGCGGACGGACCGTGTGCCGCCCGTCCGCCTGCGCCACGGACGGCGCGACGGTCAGCAGCGCGCAGATCGCGGCGACGAGGGTCAGAACTCGACGAGTCATGCGACGACGCTAGCGAGCGATCATGAATCGTCGATGACGGTGGGTAGAAGACCCGGCCTGCTCGTGCCCCGACCTTCGTCATCAGCGCCACCCAGTTCGCCGCCTGGTGAGTCAGGGCACGCCCCTGCGTTCCTCGCCCAGCCCATACCGGCTATTGACGACCTTCTGTCTGCTTTCTACAGTGCCTATACATTGGACATCTGACGTCCTATCGCAATCCTCCTGCGGGTCACTCGTCGTACGGCGAATGGAGCATGTGTTGGCACACCATCTTCGACGCCTGACCGTCCTCGCGACAGCAACCGGCCTGGCTGCGGTCGCCCTCGCTGTCCCGGCGTCGCCGGCCGCCGCGGCGACCGGGGCGTTCGTCAGCGGATGGGGCGCCGCACCCGCCCGCACGGTCGCCACGACCGCCGCCAACTTCACCTGCCGGCAGGTGGCCCGCATGACACTGATGGGTTCGGCCGTCCGCATCCGGCTGTCGAACAGCCGCGGCACCGCCCCCGTGACGTTCGGTGCGGTCACCGCCGCGGCGCACCGCGGTGACGGCGCCACGGGAACCGCGGTGCCGGTCCGTTTCGGCGGGCAGGCCGCTGTCACGCTCGCCCCCGGCGCGGAGGTCACCAGCGACACGGTGGCACTGCGTGTGGCGGCCGGTATGGAGGTCGCGGTCAGTGTGTACGTGCCCGGCGCGGTCACCACGATCTCCGAGCACGAGATGGCGGCACCGGGTTACTGTTCCGCCTTCGACGGCAGCGGCGGTGACCGTACCAGGGACACCGCCGTGGTGAGTCTGCCGCAACGCCAGAACGCCGTGTGGTGGCTCAACGGCGTCGACGTGCAGGCGTCGAGTGCGGAGAACGCCGTCGTCACGCTCGGTGATTCGTTGACCGACGGCAACGACGCCTTGGCAGCCGCCTACCAGCGGTACCCCGACCACCTGTCGCGCCGGCTGCAGCGCACCGCGGCCGGCAGCCGGCTGTCGGTGGTCAACATGGGTATCAGCGGCAACACCGTCGTGGCCGCCGGGGCCAGCAGTCCCACCGCGCTCGCCCGCTTCGACACCGACGTGCTGCAACAGCGCCGGGTGGCGCACATGGTGCTGCTGGAAGGCATCAACGACATCTCCCGCAACGCTACCGCCCAGCAGGTGATCGACGGGCTGACGCAACTGGTGGACCGTGCGCACGCGGCAAACGTGTCGGTCATGCTGGCCACCGTGACGCCCCGGCACAAAGGTTGCGGGCAGCCGGACGACGCCTGGGACACCAAGATCGCTGTGATCAACGACTGGATTCGCGCGACGGGCATGGTGGAGGCGACGGTGGATTTCCACGCCGCCGTGCGGAACCCGGCGTCGCCGAACTGCATCCTTCCCGCCTTCGACTCCGGCGACCATCTGCACTTCAACGCGGCCGGTGCGCAGGCGCTCGCGAACGCCGTCGACCTGTCAGCGTTCCACCGCCGAGGCAGCGTCGCCGCGCCGGCGGGCACCTGTCTGGAGGTGCCCGGCGGCACCGCGACCAGTGGCGTACGGGTGCAGTTGGCGGAGTGCACGGACAACGCCCCCCAGGCCTGGACCGAGGTGGCCGACGGCACCGTCCGCGCCTACGGCAGGTGTCTCGACGTCTACGGCAGCGGCACCGCGAGCGGCACGGCGGTGATCCTGTGGGACTGCAACGGCGCCGGCGGCCAGCAGTGGCGGCAGCAGCCTGACGGCACCCTGCGCAATCCTCGTTCGAACATGTGCCTCGACACGGTTGGCGCCGCGGTGTCCACCGGGAGCCGGTTGCAGATCTCCGCCTGCACGGCTGCGGCGAGTCAGCGCTTCCGGCTGCCGGGCACGCCCGGCCCGGCGTTGAGCGGGGTGCTGGCCGGCCCGGCCAACACCTGCGTCGCGCCGGTCGGCACGGTGATCCAGGTGGCGCCGTGCACCGGTCAGCAGTGGTCGCTGAACGCGGACGGGACGATGCGGGCGAACGGCGGCTGCCTCGACGTCACCGCCGGTAGCACCGCCCAAGGTGCGGCCCTCGTGCTGTGGACCTGCACCGGCGGCGCGAACCAGCAGTGGGTGCAGCGCATCGACGGGACGTTGATGAACCCGGCGTCGCAGCGGTGCGTGGACGCGCCGGCCAACGCCACCGCGCCGGGCACCCGGCTGGTCATCTGGGACTGCCACGGCGGCGGGAACCAGCGGTTCCGCATCGCCTGACGACGCGGTGCGCCGCCGCGGGCTCGATGCGCGGCGGCGTGCGCATTATTATTCCGACGGGTTGACAAGATTTGCCGGTCCGCCCAAGATTTCTGTGGCTTTCCCTCCCACAGAAGAGGCCTCCTCATGAGCGTTCTGCCCCGTCGTTCTGTTCTCGCCGGTCTCGCGGGCATCGGCGCCGCGGCTCTTGCCGGCTGCGGTGCGGCGGAGCAGGATGCGCCCGGCGGGACCGGGGTCGCCGAGCGGGTCCGGATCGGCTACATCGCCGACTTCACCGGCGCCAGCCTCATGGCGATCGCCAACGACCAGGATCTGTGGGCGAAGAACGGGCTGCGGCCCGAACTGTCGGTGTTCACCAACGGGCCGTTGCAGGTGCAGGCGCTGGGTGCCGGTGACCTGGACTTCGGCTACGTCGGCCCGGGTGCCATGTGGCTGCCGGCCTCCGGCAAGGCGCGGGTCGTCGCCATCAACTCGCTGGGCTTCGCCGACCGGGTGATCGCCCAGCCGGGCATCGCCGAGGCCGAGGACCTCGCCGGCAAGCGGATCGGCGTGCCGGAGGGTACGTCGGGCGACATGCTGGTCCGGCTGACCCTGCAGGCCGCCGGGCTCACCGAGGACGATGTCGAACGGGTCACCATGGACGCCGCCACGGTCGTCACCGCCTTCAGCTCCGGCAAGATCGACGCGGCCGGCATCTGGTACCCACTGATCGACACGATCAAGAAACGCGTCCCGGACCTGGTGGAGCTGGCCAAGAACGACGACTACTACCCGGCGGTCAGTTTCCCCTCGGCCTACCTCGCGCGCAACGAGGTGGTCACCGGCGAGGCGCCGCTGGTGCGCAAGATGCTGGCCGTGCTGCGCGAGGCCACCGACATCCGCGCGCTCGGTGTCCCGGAGGCGATCGAGGTGACCAGCAGATTCCTGCGTACCGTGTCGGCCGAACAGCTGCGAACGGAGGCGTACAGCGCCCGGTTCCTCACCAGCGCCGAGCTGGCGGCCAAGTCGGCGGACGGTACCGTCAACGGCTGGCTCACCGAGCTCAACGAGCTGTTCCAGCAGATCGGCAAACTGAAGAAGGTCACCGATCCGGCTACCTACTACGACGGTGCCGCGTACGCGGCCTGAAGTTCTTGTGAAGACGGCTGCGGATCTGGACCTGCGACGGATCCCTCGCCCAGCGCTGGCGGCTGCCATTATCCGCGCCGGGGTGATCGGCTGACCAGACGGTGGCGGTGCCGCCGCTGAATCCGTGACCGGGGCGGTGCCCTCATCGCCGCCCCGGCCACGGTGCTGTCCGTACTTTGCACAGCGGATGCAAAGATGGCGCAAACGGCGGCCCGATGACCGGAGTGAAGCGTGAATCAGCACGAGCGGTGGCACCGGCTGCTGGAGATGGTGGCGGACGCCGGGCAGCTCGACATCGAGTCCACCGCTCGTGAGCTGGGGGTGAGCGCGGCGACCGTCCGGCGCGACTTCGACGAACTCGCAGGCCAGCAGCTGGTCACCCGCACCCGCGGTGGCGTGATAGCCACCAGCGTCTCCTACGACCTGCCGTTGCGTTACAAGGTCGCGCGGCAGGCGCCGGAGAAACAGCGCATCGCCGCGGCGGCCGCCGCGATGATCCCGGCCGGGGTCACGGTGGGGCTCAACGGCGGCACCACCACGACCGAGGTGGCCCGGGTACTCGCGCTGCGTACCGACCCGGACGGCTCGCCCACCCCGGTCACGGTGGTCACCAACGCGCTCAACATCGCCAACGAGCTGATCGTGCGCCCGCACATCCGGGTCGTGATGACCGGCGGGACGGCACGCACGCAGTCGTACGAGCTGGTCGGCCGGATCGCCGAGACGATGCTGACCTCGGTGGCGCTGGACCTGGTCGTGCTGGGAGTGGACGCCGTCGACCACCAGCACGGGGCCAGTGCGCACAACGACGACGAGGCGGCGATCAACCACGTCATGGTGACCAGTGCGGCCCGTACGCTCGTGGTGGCCGACTCCTCGAAGATCGGCCGCCGCACCTTCAACCGGATCTGCCTGCCGGGCAGCATCGACACCTTGATCACCGACAAGGCGGCCGATCAGGATCAGGTGCGGCTCATCGAGCAGGCCGGTGTGACGGTGGTCCAGGTCTAGGGTCCAGCACCGGGGCCCTCGTTCACCGCCGATGAACGGCGGGCTCTCTGCCGGATCAGTCGAATGAGGCGTGACCGCGACGTGGTCGTCGCGGTCACGCTCACCCCGACCAGATACTCGAGGCTCGTGGTCAGGCCCTCCATCGGGACGCTTCAGTAATCGATGTTGATGGCGGCGATCTGGCGCGAACCGTTGAAAACGATGGCGGGGCCGGCGAAGCGGGAGCTGGAGTAGGTCAGCGCCGCTTTGTGCCCGGGACTGTTGAACCAGGCCTCGATCATCTGCTCCGGTGTGGAGTTGCCTCCGGAGGCGAACAAGACCTCATGCCCGCAGTGCTCGAACGTCCCCGCGTCCAGGTTCTGTTTCACACAGGACTCCGCAGCGCGCCGCTCCGTCGTGCCCAGCTCCACCACGGGCAGTCCCAGCGCGCTGCGCCGGTCGTTGAGCAGCACCAGCAGACGCTGTTCCGCCGCGGACACGCTGCCGGACGTACTGCTGGCCGTACCGGTTGGCTTGTTCGACGGTTTGGTGGCCGTCGGCGCCTCGGCCGGGGTCGAAGACCTGGTGGCCGTCGGCGTCGTGGTGGGTTTCGGTGTCTTGGTGATGGTCGGTGACGAGGCGGGGGCCGGGCTCTTGGTGCGGGTGGAGTTCGAGTCCGTGGCGGCCGGCGACGCGTCGGGCGTGGACGAGGACGGCGCTGGGAGCCCGGCCGCGCTCGTCTCGGATCCGGATGCCGAGGCGGGTGCGGACGCCACGGATGAGGGCTGCGCTGGTGCCGCACTCGCCGGTTCCGGGCTCGGCCCGGCCGAATATCCGGTGACCACCAGCCCCGCCCCGCCCGCCAGGGCCGCCGCCGCGACGACGCCGACCAGCGACTTGGGCGCCGACAGTGCCGCGACGCGAACCTGCCGCAACACCCCGGTGTTCTTAGCGTGCGCACCCGCCTGGGCACCGGTCCGCCACGTGCCGGCGACGGCATGGACCTGCTGAGTGATCTGAGAGGCTGCATCGACCGGGACCGGAGTAAGTGCCAGACCGGCCAAGAGCCGCTCGGCCGGGACAAGCTCCGACGAGATGCGCGGGCAGTACGCACAGGTGCGGATGTGTCGCACCAGTCGTTTACGCCACACCGGGGCGGGCCGGCCGTCCCAGTCGGAGGCCGCGCCGATCAGGTCGGCGCAGCCAGGCCGGGCGGCAAGGGCCCGTACCACCCACCGCGCCGTGTCCAACTGCGCCTTCATCCGCGCCACGCGGACGGTCACGTGGTGCGGGCTCAGCTGCAGGGCGTCGGCCAGGTCGGCTCGGGACAGGTGACCGGCCTCCGCCAGCCACCACAGCGACAGCAGGTGGCGATGGTCGTCGTCGAGCCAGCGTGTGGCCAGGACGACTTCCCGGCGCTGAGCTGACAGGCCGAGCCGGGTCAGGGTCAGGTCCTCGAAGTCGGAGCCGGCATCGATCAGCGTGTCGATGTCCTCCGACGGCACAGGCATGACCTGCCGGTGTTTCTGGTGGTTGCGGACCTCGTTCATGGTGACGGCAACCAGCCACGACCGGAACCGCCGAGGATCACGAACACCCGCCATGCCACGCACGACCCGCACCATCGTGTTCTGCACGACGTCGTCCACGTCCGCCGACCGGTTCAGCGCCCGGCCCACGATGTTGTACACCAGCGGCAGGTGGTGTGAGACCACCTCGTCCATCGCCGTCTGATTCCCGCGGCGGGCCCTGTCCACCTGCGCTGCCATGTCGATCCTGTCCGGGTATTCCTGATGAGTCACGCTCACAACCTCGCCTTCACGAAACAATTTCGTACACGGTGGAGACTGAGCCGCGCCCGGCGAGGTCACACAAACTTGCAGCGGCGATGCGGTGCGCGCCGCGAGCCTCGTGCCACATCGTGCGATGTGACGTGCGCCGATGCGGTGATGCGCGGGCGCGGCGCCTGTTCAGCGCTCGGTTGCGCACGGGTCGAAGCCTTGACGACGACATACCGGCCTCTTACTGTCATGCAATATCTTGATTGAAACTGACTCGTTCACATCATGATTTCACATGCCGGAAGAGGCTAACATGAAGCGACGTCTGGGCGCGGCACTCGCCGCCGCCGCCGCATCAGCCCTCCTGATCACCGCCTGCGGATCGGCCGACGAGGGGTCCGACGGATCGATCGTCCTGAAGCTGGTCGGTGCCGACTACGGCACCGGCCCCGAGGACAGCACCGCGAAGTACTGGCAGGGCATCGCCGACGCCTTCCATGCGCAGAACCCGTCGATCACCGTCGAGGTCTCGACCATCAACTGGACCGACTACGACACCAAGGTCAAGACTCAGCTGCAGAACAAGGACTACCCGGACATCCTTCAGGGCGTCTTCTATCCCCAGTACGCCACGAACGGTCTGGTGGCGCCGCTAAGCGAGGTGATGTCGAACCCGAGGGCCGGCACGGCCGTCTTCAACGAGGCGTTCAGCGTCAACGGCGTGCAGTACGCCGCGCCGTTCACCACCTCCGCCCGCGCCATGTTCTACAACAAGAAGGCGTTCGCCGACGTCGGCCTCACCCAGCCCCCGGCCACCTGGGCAGAGCTGGAAACCGCGGCACGGGCCTTGAAAGCCAAGGGATACATCGGGTACGCGCTGCCGCTGGGCCCCGAGGAGGCACAGGCCGAGTCCACCCTGTGGATGCTCGGCAACGGCGGCGGCTGGCAGACCGACGGGCAGTACACCATCGACAGCCCGCAGAACGTGCAGACCTTCGGGTTCCTGAAGAACCTGGTCTCCGCCGGCCTGACCCAGCCGAACCCGGCGACCTACGACCGGACCGCGAACGCCTCCGCCGACTTCGCCGCAGGCAAGGTCGGCATGGCGCTGAGCGGACCGTTCCTGACCGCCACGATCGCCTCGGCCGGCAAGCTGGGGAAGTCGGACTTCGCCACCGCCCCGATCCCCGGTCGCACCGCACCGGTCCAGCAGACGCTCGGGGTGGCCGACGCCGTCCAGGCCTTCAAGACCACCGACGCCGCCAAAGGCGAGGCGATCAAGAAGTTCCTCGACTTCGCGCTCGCCGACGAGCACCAGCTCGCCTTCGCCGAGCAGTACGCGCTGCTGCCCGGTACGCAGTCCGCGCTCGACAGCCTAAAAGACGATCCGGTGCTGGGAACCTTCGCGCAGCTGCTGCCGCAGACGGTGCAGTTCCCCAGCGACGAGAAGTGGACGGCCACGGTGCTGCCCGCGGTCAAGAAGAACATCGGCCTGGCCGTGATTGAGGACCCCGCGCGGGTGCTCGGCGACCTGCAGGCCAAGGCCACCGCGGGCCGCTGACATGCAGCCGAATGTGACGCTGGCACCGCCACCACCACCGGTCCCCGCCGAGCCGTGTGCCGGCCGGCGGGGCACCCCTCGACAGCGGGTGTGGGCCGCCTGTCAGCCGCTGGCCTGGATCGGCCCGGCAATCGTGCTGATCTTCAGCGTGGTGCTGGTGCCGGTCGTGCTGATGTTCCGCACCGCCTTCCACGACATCGACGCCGTCGGCTTCGACCGCGGCTTCGTCGGCTGGGCGAACTTCGAGGCGCTGCTGCGCGAGCCCTCCCTGGCGGCGGTCGTCACCCGTACCGCGGTCTGGGTGGTGGTTGTGGTGACCGCCACGATGGTGTGCTCGCTGCTGCTGGCCCAACTGTTCAACCAGCGCTTCCCGGGCCGCCGGGTGGCCCGATGGGCGCTGATCGCGCCGTGGGCGGCCTCGGTCTTCATGACCGCCGTGGTCTTCCGCTGGATGCTGGATCCCCGATCCGGGCTGATCAACATCTTCCTGCACGACATCGGCGTCCTGCCCGAACTCGGCACCGCGCAGGCCGACTGGCTCGGGCGACCCTCCGCCGCGCTGTGGTGGATGATCGGGGTCGCGGTCTTCGTCTCCATCCCGTTCACCACCTACGCCATCCTGGCCGGGCTGCAGGCGATCCCCGCGGACGTGTACGAGGCCGCGGTGCTCGACGGTGCGTCGCCGTGGCGCACCTACCGCTCGATCACCCTGCCGCTGCTGCGCCCGGCACTGCTGGTCGCGGTGCTCATCAACATCATGAACGTGTTCAACAGCTTCCCGATCATCTGGGCCATGACCGCCGGTGGGCCCGGTGACCAGACCGCCACCACCACGATCTTCATGTACCAGCTCAAATCGTCGTCGATCGCCGAGTCGGCGGCCCTGTCAGTGGTCAACTTCGGCATCGTCATCGTGCTCGTCGTGCTGTTCCTCAAGGCCGCGGGCGGCAGATCGCAGGTGCAGTCGTGAGCGCCACCCGCAAGATCGTCCTGGCGGTGCTCGCCTACGGCGTCGCCGCGCTGTTCCTGCTGCCGTACCTGGCGATGGTGGTCGCGGCGGCCCGGCCGGCCGGCGAGCTCAAGGACCCGACGTATCTGCCGTCGCGATTCGACTGGTCGAACTTCGTCACCCTGTGGTCCAGCGGACTCGGCGCCAACCTCGGGATCAGTCTGCAGGTGGCAGCCGGCGCGACCGCGCTGGTGCTGCTGGTGTCCCTGCCGGCGGCGTACTTCACCGCCCGTCGCCGCTTCCGCGGCCGCACCGCCTTCCTGCTGCTCGTGCTGGTCACGCAGATGTTCCAGCCCACCGCGATGCTCGTCGGCATCTATCGCGAGTTCGTGGCCCTGGGGCTGAACAACTCGATCTGGGGACTGATCCTGGTCAACGCCGGGTTCAACCTCGCGTTCGCGACCTGGATCCTCAACGCCTACATCAGCTCCATCCCGGTGGAGCTGGAGGAGGCCGCGACCGTCGACGGTGCCGGCCGGCTCGGCGCGCTGCTGCGGGTCACCCTGCCGCTGGCCTGGCCCGGGGTTGTCACCGCACTCATCTTCACGTTCATCGCCGCCTGGAACGAGTTCGTGGTCGCCCTGATCCTGACCTCCGATCCCGCCAAACAGCCGCTGACCGTGGTACTCGACAGTTACCTCGGCGGCTACCAGATCGACTGGGGGCATCTGTTCGCCGCCTCCGCGGTCGCCACCGTGCCGGTCATCGTGCTGTTCGCGCTGATCGAACGCAAGGTGGTCGGCGGTCTCACCGCCGGCGCGGTCAAATGAGCCCCGGCGAGGTCGTCGCGGTGTCGCTCAACACCGCCCTCGACATCACCTACACCGTTCCCCACCTGATGCCGGACACCTCGCACCGGGTCACCGACGTCGTGACGCGCGCCGGTGGCAAAGGCGTCAACGTGGCCCGGGTGCTGGGCCGGCTCGGCAGCGACGCCGTCGTGCTGGGCCTGATCGGCGACGATGCCACGGGCAGCGACATCACGGCCGAACTGGCGCAGGCCGGCGTGCCGGCCCGGTTCGTGCGGGTGGGCGGACGCACCCGCCGGACCGTGAGCGTCGTGGCGGGGCCGCAGGCCACGGTGCTCAACGAGCCCGGACCGCACGTCACCGCAGCCGAGTGGACGGCTTTTCAGGAGTTGTTCGCCGGTGTGGTGCGCGAGGCCCGGGTGGTGGTGCTGACCGGCAGCCGGCCACCGGGTGTGCCGGTGAGCGCCTACGCCGACCTGGCGGGCATCGCCACCGCGGCCGGCGCCGAGGTGCTCGTGGACACCGAGGGACCGGCGCTGCGACGCGCCCTGGACACAGCGCCGGCGGTGGCGAAGCCCAACGCCGCCGAGGCGGCCGAGCTGATCGAACGCCCGGTGCGCGGGCACGACGACGCGGTCGCGGCAGCGCAGCGCCTCGTCGACCTCGGCGCGAGGGCCGGGGTGGTCTCCTGCGGCGCCGACGGCTTCGTCGCGGTGACTGCCGGAGCCAGCTACCGCGTCCGCGTGCCGCACCCGGTCACCGGCAACCCGACCGGCGCCGGTGACGCACTGGCCGCCGTACTGGCACACGGGCTGGCCCGCCGGGTGCCGTTGCCCGATGTGCTCGCCCGCGCGGCGGCCGTGTCCGCGGCCGCCGTGGCCTGCCCCTGGGCGGGCGGATTCGATCCCGACGTGGCTTCGCGGCTGCTGCCCGAAGTCATCGTGCGAACCACCGAGAGAAAGCAGGACACGTGTACGTCGCCGCCGAGATAGCCTCCCAGCCCGACACCTGGCGGCGTGCCGCACAACTGGCCGCCTCACCGGCGACCGTGCGCGCGCTGCCGCAGCCCGGCGAACGGGTCGCCGTCGTCGGATGCGGCACCTCGTACTTCATCGCGCAGAGCTGCGCGGCCCTGCGCGAGGCCGCCGGGCACGGTGAGACCGACGCCTTCGCCGCTTCGGAGTTCCCGGGCACGCGGCGCTACGACCGGATCGTGGCGATCACCCGCTCGGGCACCACCACCGAGGTGAACCGGCTGTTGCGCGATCTACCCGCCGGCAGTCGCTCGACGGTGGTCACCACCGCCACCGATCGGCCGGTGACCCGGCTCGCCACCGACCGCGTAGTCCTGGACTTCGCCGACGAGCAGTCCGTGGTGCAGACCCGCTTCGCCACCACCGTACTGGCCACCTGGCGGGCCCGCCTGGGCCACGACCTCACCATGGCGATCACCGACGCGCGGGCCCAGACCGGCGCGCCGATCGAGCAACGGCTCGCCGAGCGCGAGCAGTTCACCTTCCTCGGCACCGGCTGGACCGTGGGCCTGGCGAACGAGGCGGCCCTCAAGCTGCGTGAGGCCGCACAGGTCTGGGCCGAGTCGTACCCGGCCATGGAGTTCCGCCACGGGCCGATCAGCGTGGCCGGGCACCGCTCCGTGGTGTGGATCTTCGGGCCGCCGGTACCGGGGCTGCTCGAGGACCTCACCGCGACGGGCGCGCTCGTGGTGCACGCGCCGATCGACCCGATGGCGCACCTGATCGGTGCGCAACGGCTCGCGGTCGAGCTCGCCACCCGCCGCGGCCTGCATCCCGACCGTCCCCGGCTGCTCACCCGCTCCGTCGTGCTGCCCGAGCCGGCTCTCTGATGGCGCTGGTCACCACCGCGCAGCTGATCGCCGCGGCCCGGGCGTGCGGCACCGGTGTGCTCGCCTTCAACGTCATCACCATCGAACACGCCCAGGCGATCGCAGCCGCCGCCGGGCGTACGGGCCGGCCGGCCATCCTGCAGATCAGCCAGAACGCTGCCCGCTACCACGGCGGCCTGTCGGCCATCGCCGCAGCCACCCGCGACATCGCGCAGCGGTGCCCGGCGCGACTGTCACTGCACCTGGATCACGTCGACGACCTCGACCTGCTGCGACAGGCCCCGGCAGCCGGGTTCAGCTCTGTCATGGTCGACGCGTCGAGGCTGCCGTACGCCGCCAACGTGACCACTACCCGCGACGCCACCGCGTGGGCGCACGGGCACGGCCTGTGGGTGGAGGCGGAACTTGGCTACGTCGGCGGCAAACCGGACGCCCCCGCCAACGCACACGCCGCCGGGGTGCGCACCGACCCGCAAGAGGCGGCCCGCTATGTCGCCGAGACCGACGTCGATGCCCTGGCGGTCGCGGTGGGCAGCTCACACGCGATGGCCGAGCGCACCGCGGCACTGGATCTGGATCTCCTCGCCGCGATCCGCGACGCGGTGCCGGTGCCACTGGTGCTGCACGGCTCCTCCGGCGTGCCGCTGGAGCAGATCCGCGCCGCCACCGGCCGCGGCATGACGAAGATCAATGTCGGGACGGCACTCAATGTGGCCTTCACCGATGCGGTGCGCGTCGCGTTGCCCGCGACGGCGGACCCACGCCGGTACCTGGCCGCGGGACGCGAGGCGATGACCGGTGTGGTGAGCCGGCTGCTGGAGCTGCTCGAGGCGCCGTGACCGGCGGCGTCAGCTGTCCGGCAGCCGCGAACCGCGGGAGCGCCCACCGGCCACCGCCGTCACCCGGGCGGGAATGACGGCGGTGGCCGGGCCTCAGGCGGCGGGTCGGACGGTGACTGTGAGGTTGCGGGTCAGCGCGGGCTGTCCGGCAGCGCGCACCGACAGTGTCCCGGTGTACGTGCCCGGTGTGCTGAAGGTCCGAAGCGACGTCACGGTGAACCCGCTGTTGATCCGCATCGCCGGGATGTTCGCCTCCTGGGTCGCGGTGGGTGTCAGCGCCTCGACGCGTCCGTCGCTCCAGGTGACCGTCGTGATGAGGTCGGCGGCCGCGGCGCCGGGTGCGGTAACCGTCCAGGTGGCGCCGGCCGGTGCGCCGGCGGCCACGGTGACCGGTTTGCCGATGACCTGGCGGCGCCAGGTCACGTCGGCGGCCGGGAAGAAGTTGACGCCCTGGACCGTCAACCGGCCGCCGGCCACCGACAGCCGCGTGGTGAAGTCGGCGTAGTCGCGTTGCGCCTGCGGCGTCCAGCCGACCTCGGCGGTGGCGATGAGCCGGGGGTAGCTGTAGTACTGGGCCTGCCCGAGGCGGCGGATGAACTCGCCCCACAGCGCCGACTCGACGCCGAGCACGCTGGTCTCGGCGATGTTGGGGATGAACGTGCCGGGGTTCCAGTTGTAGTGCCGGTCCAGCCCGCACGGGCCGCCGCAGGCCCAGGTGCCGCCCAGCGGCTGGCGCGAGTCCTGCTTCTGCGGCACGTATGTGTGCGGTGCGGGAGAGAGGATAGCCTTGGCGCCGCGGCCGGTGACCGCGTTCGCCACGGCGTTGCGGTCGCCGTTCCAGTACTGCACCACGGCGTTGTTCTGCGGCAGCGTGGTGCCGGCGTACTCGTTCCAGCCGACCACGGTCTTGCCCAGCGAGGCGACCGTGCCGTTGAACGCGTTGACCATGGCGGTGTAGTCGGCGTGGCTGGTCACGTGCGCCTCGTCGCCGCCGATGTGTAGGTACGGCCCGGGCGTCATCGCGGCGATCTGGGTCAGCACCTGGCGGACGAACTCGTAGGTGACCGGGCTCGCGGCGTCCAGCGACGAGTAGCCGACGTTGCCGGTTCCGTTGGCCGGCACGGTCTGCTGCCCGGGTGCCGGCCGGGGCTGGGCGCCGGCGGTGTTGAGCTGCGGGATGGCGTGCAGGGCCGCGTTGGTGTGCCCCGGCATGTCGATCTCCGGCACCACCGTCATCCCGTTGAGGCCGGCGTAGCGCACGATCTCCGCGTAGTCGGCCTTGGTGTAGAAACCGGTCACGCCGAGCTCGGTGCCCATCAGCTGGCCGCTGTCGTTGTAGGTCATCGCGGTACGCCCGCTGATCCCGGTCAGGCGGGTGTAGTCGATGCCGGCCGGGTTGCTCGCCGGGTTGTCCAGGGCGATGCGCCAGCCCTGGTCATCGGTGAGGTGCAGGTGCAGCCGGTTGACCTTGTACTGGGCGGCGGCGTCGATGTAAGCCTTCACCTCGGTGACCGGGTAGAAGCTGCGGGCGACGTCGAGCATCATGCCCCGGTAGGCGAACCGGGGGTAGTCGGTGACGCTCACGGCCGGCACCTGCCAGACCGCGGACGCCACCGTGTCCGACTCCACCCACTGCGGGAACAGCTGGCGCAGCGTCTGCACCCCGTTGAGCGCGCCGGCCGCGGTGTCCGCGCCGATCTGGACCCGGGTGCTGGTCACGGTGAGCCGGTAGCCCTCGGCGGCCTGCCCGGCGGGTCCCTTGCCGGTGCCGACCTCGATGACGATCGGTGCTGCCGCGCTGCTCTGAGTGACGACGGGCAGGGCGTACCCGGTGGACGGGCGCAGGATGCCGGCCAGGTAGGCCGCCGGGGCGCCGGCCCCGGCGCCGGTCGCGACGATGGGGCTGGCAGGGGTGAGGGTGAACGGGGTGCCGCCGTTCTCCACCAGCGACACCGGCTTGGGGATCAGTCCCAGCGACGGCGTGGGTGCCGGGGTGGCGCTGTCCCAGATCTCGAACTCGGCGAGGGAGTAGCCGTAGCTGCCCCACCGCTGGCGTCCCTGCATCCGGACGTGGGTGACCGGCTGGGCCGACTTGACGTCGACGACGTCGCTACGCGGGCAGGTGTCGCGTTGCACGCGGGCCACGTCGGTCCAGGTGGCGCCGTCGGGCGAGGTCTGCAGAACGAAGTCGCGGGCGCAGGCGTTGGGCCAGCTGAGCGTGACGTGGTCGACGTGGGCGGCGGCCGCCAGCTTCACCTGCACCCAGCTGTCGTCCTGGTACTTCGACGACCAGCGGGTGCCGCGGTCGCCGTCGTTGACGCGGGACGCGGCGAACTCGGTGCGATCCAGTTCGACGCTCGAGGCAGTGGCGGTACCGGTGCGGGCCAGGTTGACGGGTGCGGCGGTGGCCGGGGAAGCGCTGCCGGCGAGCGGGGCCAGGACGGTCGTGGCGAGCACGACGGCGGCATACGCCGCCGCGCGGCGTTTACGGGGGACTGGCACGGGACTCCTTCGTCGTCCGTGAGGGGCGGGTAAGCGGAGTGTGGCCGCGCCGTCGAATTACGTCAATGAGCCGGACATAAAAGAGGGCTTTTCTCAGGACGTGGGACATCCTACGATCAGATCCAGCTCTCGGATTTAGTCCGACGGGTTGACAAGATTCACGGTGGCGCCCAAGATTCCTGTGCCCGCCCCCCGAACCTGGCTACGGAGGACCTTCGTGCCGACAGATCTTCGTCCACCGCCGCCGCGTGCGCCCGCGACCACCCGCGCGGCCTCACCACCGCGCCGCGGCCTGCCCCTGCCGGTGTGGAACGTGCTCGCCGTCGTGCTCGGCCTCGCCGTCTGGGCCGGCCTCGCCCGGGCCGGCGTCTCCGGGCTGCCCGGCCCGCAGGAGGTCGCCGTCCGTGCCGGCGAACTCGCCATGGACGGCACCCTGCTCGACGACGGCCTTGCCAGCCTGCGCCGGGTGCTCATCGGCTTCGCCCTCGGCACCGCCCTGGCCGTCCCGGTCGGCTTCCTCATGGGCTGGTACCGCACCGCGCGCGGCCTCATCGAGCCCTACGTGCAGTTCTTCCGCACCATCCCGCCACTGGCCGTCATCCCGCTGGCCATCCTGCTGATGGGCATCGGCGAGACCCCGAAGATCTTCGTCATCTTCCTGGCCGCGTTCCTGTCCTGCGTCGTGTCGACCTTCCAGGGCGTGGTGAGCGTCGACAAGACCACCATCAACGCGGCCCGGGTCCTCGGTGCCGGCGACGCGGTCGTGTTCCGCCGGATCATCGTCCCGGCCTCCACCCCGTTCATCCTGGTCGGCATGCGCGTCGGCCTGGGCGCGGCCTGGGCCACCCTGGTCGCCGCCGAGCTGATCGCCGCGCAGGAAGGCCTCGGCTACCGGATGCAGCAGGCCCAGATCTACTACGACCTGCCCAGCATCTTCGTCGGACTGATCACCATCGGCGTGCTCGGCCTGATCATGGACCGGCTCCTGCTCGCCGCCGAGAAGCGCCTCACCGGATGGCAGGAACGCCGATGACCGAGAAGATCTCCTTCCGCTCCACAAGCCGCACCTTCGACGTCGGCGGCAAACCCTTCCACGCCCTGCAGAGCGTCGACCTCGACATCGCCGACCGCGAGTTCGTCACCGTGGTCGGGCCCTCCGGATGTGGCAAGTCCACGCTGATGAACATCGCCGCCGGGCTCATCGAGCCGACCGGCGGGGAGGTGCTCGTCGACTCCCGGCCCGTGCACGGGCCCAGCCCCGAGCGCGGCGTCATCTTCCAGCAGTACGCGCTGTTCCCCTGGCTGACCGTCCGGGAGAACGTCGAGTTCGGCCTGCGCATCGCCAAGGTCGGCCGCACCGAACGCCGGCGGCGCGCCCAGCACTTCATCGACCTGGTCGGGCTCACCGACTTCGCCGACGTGCTGCCCCGGATGCTGTCCGGCGGCATGAAGCAGCGCTGCGCCATCGCTCGCGCCTACGCGGTGGACCCGCAGGTACTGCTCATGGACGAGCCGTTCGGCGCCCTCGACGCGCTCACCCGCGTGCAGATGCAGGACCAGCTGCTCGCCACCTGGGGCACCGAGCAGCGCACCGTCATGTTCATCACCCACGACGTCGACGAGGCCGTCTACCTGGCCAACCGGGTCGTCGTGATGGCCGCGCGCCCCGGTCGGGTGCAGGAGGTCATCGACGTCGACCTGCCGTACCCGCGCACCGAAGCCGTCCGGCTGTCCCCGGAGTTCACCCGGATCCGCAACCGGGTCTGGCGCGCCGTCTACCACCAGCCCGTACAGGAAGGCCTTTCCCGATGAGCCCGCTGTCCCGTCGTTCCGTCCTGGCCGGCCTCGCCGGCATCGGCGCCGCCGCCGCCCTGGCCGCCTGCGGTGAGGAGGACGCCGGATCCGGCGACTCCGGCACCGAGCCGGTACGCCTCGGCTACATCGCCGACTTCACCGGCGCCAGCCTGATGGCGATCGCCGAGGACAAGGGCCTGTGGGCCGAGCACGGCCTCAAGCCCGAACTCAAAGTGTTCACCAACGGGCCGCTGCAGGTACAGGCGCTGGGCGCCGGCGACCTCGACTTCGGCTACGTCGGCCCGGGCGCCATGTGGCTGCCGGCCTCCGGCAAGGCGCGGGTCATCGCCATCAACTCCCTCGGCTTCGCCGACCGGGTCATCGCGCAACCGGGCATCACGTCGCTGGCCGCGCTCAAGGGCAAGAAGGTCGGCGTGCCGGAGGGCACCTCGGGCGACATGATCGTGCGGCTGGCGCTGCAGCAGGCCGGGATGACCATGGACGACATCGAGAAGGTCACCATGGACGCGAGTACGGTGGTGACCGCGTTCGGGTCCGGGCAGATCGACGCGGCCGGCATCTGGTACCCGCTGATCGGCACCATCAAGAAGCGCGTGCCGCAGCTGACCGAACTGGCCAAGAACGAGGACTTCTACCCGAAGGTGAGCTTCCCGTCGGCGTACGTGGGCCGCACCGAGGTGGTCACCGGCAAGCCTGAGCTGGTCGGCAAGGTGCTCGCCGTCCTCAAGGCCGCCAACGACCAGCGGGCCACCGACCTGGACAACGCGGTCGAGGTCACCACCAAGTTCCTGAAATCCGCGCCGGCCGACCAGCTGCGCGCCGAGGCGGACAATGCCCGCTTCCTGCCCTCGGCCGAGCTGGCCGCCAAGTCCGGCGACGGCACCGTGAACGGCTGGCTCACCGGTCTCAACGGCCTGTTCAAGGACCTCGGCAAGCTGCCCGGCGTCGTCGACCCGGCCACCTACTACGACGCGGCCGCGTACGCCGCCTGACGTTCCGCAGCTCCGGCAAGAAAGGAAGGCCGTGCGGCCCAACATCGTCTTCATCATGGCCGACGACCACGCCGCCCACGCGGTCGGCGCCTACGGCAGCAAGATCAACGAGACACCGCACATCGACCGCATCGCGGACGGTGGCGCGCTGCTGGACAACTGCTTCTGCACCAACTCGCTGTGCGCGCCCAGCCGGGCGACGATCCTCACCGGCACCTACAACCACGTCAACGGCGTGCAGACGCTCTCGACCGAGTTCGACAACCGGCAGCTTGTCTTCCCCGAGCTGCTGCGCCGGGCCGGTTACCAGACCGCCCTGGTCGGCAAGTGGCACCTGGGACACGGTCCCGAGCACGATCCGCGCGGCTTCGACTACTGGGAAGTCGTGCCCGGCCAGGGCCGCTACCGCGACCCGGTCTTCATCGGCATGGACGGTGTCGAGCGGGTCCGGGAGGGCTACTGCACGAACATCATCACCGACCTGGCCGTGGACTGGCTGGACCGCCGTGACCAGGAGCGTCCGTTCTGCCTGCTGGTGCACCACAAGGCCCCGCACCGCAACTGGGAGCCCGACGACAAGCACCGGGACATGTACGTCGACGACGTGTTCGTCCCGGCCACCTTCGACGACGACCACACCGGGCACGCCGCGGCCGCCCGCGCTGCCCGGATGCGTATCGACCGGGACCTGACCGCCGACGACATCAAGGAGATGCTGCCGCCGGGCCTGGACCCGGACGAGGCGGCGCTGTGGAAGTACCAGCGCTACATCAAGGACTACCTGCGCTGCGTGGCGAGCGTCGACGACAACGTCGGCCGGCTGCTGGACTACCTCGACGAGCACGGCCTGACCGACGACACGATCGTCGTCTACACCTCGGACCAGGGCTTCTTCCTCGGCGACCACGGCTGGTACGACAAGCGTTTCATGTACGAGGAATCGCTGCGCATGCCGTTCCTCATCCGCTACCCGGCGGAGATCCCGGCCGGGCTGACCAGCAACGCGCTGGCCATGAACGTCGACTTCGCCCAGACCTTCCTGGACTACGCCGGGGTGCCGGCCGACCCGCGGATGCAGGGCCGCTCGCTGCGGGAACTGCTGCGCGGTGAGCAGATCACGGACTGGCGCCGGTCGGTGTACTACCGCTACTGGGAACACGACGACGACGAGCACCACGTGTGGGCGCACTACGGGGTACGCACGCACGACCACAAGCTCGTCTTCTACTACGCCGACGGGCTCGGTCTGCCCGGCACGTCGGCCACGCCGCAGGAGCCGGAATGGGAGCTGTTCGACCTGCGGGCGGATCCGTGGGAGATGCGCAGCGTCTACGACGATCCGGCGTACGCCTCCGTCCGCGAGCAGCTCACCCGGGAGCTCGCCCGGGTGCAGGAGGAGTGCGGTGACGTCGCCTGGACCCCCGCCGGGCGGTGAGGACCGCCGCTGGCCGCGCCGGGTCTACCAGGTGGGCACCGAACCGGATCCCCGGTTCACCCTCGCCAACGAGCGCACCTTCCTCGCCTGGCTGCGAACGGCGCTCGGACTCATGGTCGCGGCCGTGGCGGTCAAGGCTTTCGGTGCCGAGCAGGCGCGCTGGGGCGCCGGGGTACTGGCGGTGCTGGCCGTCGTGGTGGCCGTCGAGGCCTTCCCGCGGTGGGGCCGCAACGAACGGGCCCTGCGGCTGCGGTCCCCGCTGCCGTCGACGCCGGTCGTGGCGCTCTCGGCGGTGGTGGTGATCGTGGCCGGTACGGCCCTCGGGGCGGCGGTGTTGCTGTGAGGACACCCGGGGCGGCGGTGTTGCTGTGCTGACGCCTGGGGTGGCGGTGGTGCTTCGATGACGCCGCTCGAACCGGGCGACCCCGGCGCGCAGGCCGAGCGCACGCTGCTCGCGTGGTCGCGGACCGCCCTGGCCGCGGCCGCGACGCTGCTGGTTGTGGGGCGCGAACTGCTGGCGCAGCACCGGATCGCCGCCGCGTGCGTGCTGGCCTGCGCCCCGATCGCCGGCGTGGTCGCCGTCCTGGCCCGCCGGCGGTACCGCGCCGTCCGGGTGCCCGAGGTTCTCGGGTGCCCGGGCGGCGCCGGTCTGCTCGCCGTCGGCAGTGTCCTCGTGCTGGCCGGTGGGGTAGCTGTGGCCGGATACGTCCTCATTACCTGAAAATATATGCAATATTGAGTGGCCATATTTACAACTTTGATCAGAGCCTGGCAGCATCGGTGGCAACGCATCGAGCGATGTGAACCTCCTGGGAGAGCCCATGCATCGACGCACCCTGCTCACTGTCAGCGCGCTCAGCCCGTTCGCCGCGATGATGGCCTCGGGCGGACCCGCCCACGCCGCCGCGCCGCAGAACTTCTCCTTCGCCGCGGACGGCAGCGCCTTCCTCCTCGACGGCCGGCCGTTCCAGATCCGCAGCGGCGAGATGCACCCCTCCCGCATCCCCGTGCAGCACTGGCGGCACCGGATCCAGATGGCCAAGGCCATGGGCCTGAACACCATCGGCATCTACGTGATGTGGAACGACGTCGAGCCACGCGAGGGCGTCTTCGACTTCACCACCGACCGCCGCAACATTGCCGGCTTCATCCGGCTGTGCCAGGAAGAGGGCATGTACGTGCTGCTACGGCCCGGCCCGTACGTGTGCGCCGAATGGGATGCCGGTGGCATCCCGGCGTACCTGTTGCGCCACCCGGGCGTGAAGCTGCGGGTCCGAGCCGCGGCCGACCCGCACTACATGGCCGCGGCCACCCGCTACACCAACGCCCTGGCCGCGCAGGTCCGGTCGCTGATGGTCTACAACGGCGGGCCGATCCTGATGGTTCAGGTGGAGAACGAGTACGGCTTTTTCGGCAACGACAGCGTCTACCTCGAGGAACTGCGGCAGCTGTGGCTGCGCGCCGGCATCAACGGGCCGTTCTACACCCAGGACCCCCTCGCCCAGGTGCAGGCCAACCGCTCGGTCGTCACCGGCGGGGCGATCGGGCTCAGCCGAGGCGACGCGGCCGCCATCGCGGCATCACGGCAGTCGTTCCCGGCGGTGCCGGCCTTTTCCGGTGAGCTGTACCCGGGGTGGCTGACGCACTGGGGCGACACCACCTTCGCCGGATCGGCCACCGACATCTCCGCCGAACTGCGCGGGCTGATGGCCGGCGGGCTGTCGTTCAACTTCTACATGCTGCACGGCGGCACCAATTTCGGTTACTTCGCCGGAGCCAACGCCAATGACGACGGCAGCGGCTACCAGGCCGACATCACCAGCTACGACTATGGCGCGCCGATCACCGAACAGGGCCGGCCGGGACGCATGTACCAGGCGTACCGCCAGATCATCTCCACCGCGCTCGGCACCACCCCACCGGCCGTGCCCGCCCCCGTCGCGACCATCGTGCGCACCGGCAGCCAGGCGGTCACCCCCACACCGTTCGCGTCGATCTGGGACAACCTGCCCGCCGCGCTGCCGGCCGCGCAGACGGTCAACCCCCAACCCATGGAGATGTACGGGCAGAGTTTCGGCTTCATCCTCTACCGGCGCACCCTGCCCGGTTACGCCCGTGCCAACCTCACCGTCAACGCCGTCCGTGACTACGCCACCGTGTTCCTCGACGGCGTCTACCAGGGCGGCATCTCCCGGCAGGCCGTGACGTCCGCCTACACCGGGCCGCTGGGCATCGTGTCCGGCACCGCAGCGCTGCCCCTGCAGGCCTCCGCCACCGCCAATCCCACCCTCGACATCCTGGTCGAGGGGATGGGTCGCAACAACTTCGGCCGGTACGTGGTCGACCGCAAAGGCATCACCACCTCGGTGTCGCTGGGCGGCACGGCACTGACCGGCTGGCAGACGTTCTCGCTGCCGGTCGACGAGGCGTACGTCGCCGGCCTGCGCCCGGTGCTGAGCAACCCGTCGCGTCCCGGCATCTTCTTCAAAGCCACCGTCACCCTCACCGAGACCGGCGACACCTACCTCGACATGTCACGCTGGACCAAGGGCGTGGTCTGGGTCAACGGCCGTAACCTGGGCCGCTACTGGAAGATCGGCCCCCAGCACCGGCTCTACTGCCCGGCGCCGTGGCTGCGCACCGGCGCCAACGAGATCGTCGTGTTCGACCTGCACCAGACCCAGGCCCAGCCGATCACCTTCGAGGACTCGCTGAGCGGGCAGGCCGGCGCGCTCACCTACACCCTGACGAACCGGCGCAGCGGCAAGGCCCTCGACGTGCCCGCACTGTCCCGCGAACCCGGCGTGCAACTCGTGCAATGGGCCGGCAACGGCGGCACCAACCAGAAATGGCTGATGGCCGGCGCGGCCGGCGGCGTCACCACGATCACCAACGTCAACTCGGCGCTGCTGGCCGACGTCGAGGGCAACGTGAGCACCGACGGCGCCCGGATCATCCAGTGGGCGGGCAACGGCGGGACGAACCAGCAGTGGCGGGTGGTCACGGTCACCGGCGAGTACGTGAAGCTGGTCAACGTCTCCACCGGCAGGGTGCTCGGCGTGGCCGGCGACGTCACCCGCGACGGTGCGCCGGTGGTCCAGCAAAGCGACACCGGCGACCTCGGCCAGCAGTGGCGGCTCAGCCGCGCCTGAACCGCCGCGCCGGTGCACCCGGCGCGGTGACGCCGGTGGCCTTGCCGGGGGGCGGTTCGCGCCCGGCAAGGCCACCGGCCGGTATTAGGGGAGGATGCTGCCGGGAGGTATGGCTGGTAAGGCGGGCCGGACGGGTGGAGGGCGAAGGTGCGGCCGGGGGCCGCGACCGCACAGCGGACCCTGGCGCGACACCGGGGAAGATCAGGCCGGAGTTCTGGTGCGGACGGGTCAGCAGGACGCCGGGTTGGCGGCGGTGTCCGTGGCGTACGCGGTGAGCGTGGCCACCTGCGGGATGCCGCGGGCGGCGGTGACCCGCAGCCGTAGCCGGTCGCTGGTGACCGCTGCGGACAGCGGCAGGATCCGCTTGTGGCCCACCGAGCCGGCGCTGGCGACCTGCCGCCAGGCGCCGCCCACCCAGGCGTCAACGGCGAAGGCCTCGATGCGCTGACCGTTGCCGATCGACTCCTGCACCAGCACCCGGTCGAAGGTGCGGGCCCGGCAGGCGGTCAGCTCGACCGCACCGGCGGCGGCGCCGCCCGCCGGTGACCAGAACGTGCCCAGCGCCGCGTCGGTCAGCGCGGCGGCGGTGCCGGTGGCGCCGGTGCGGGCGAACAGCTCGGTGCCGTAACGGCCGCGGACGGTGGCGCCGAACGCGTCGAGCGCGGCGACGTCCGGGGTGTCGAGCACGCCGGCCTGGTTGGGTGGCACGTTGAGCAGCAGGTTGGCGTTGCGCCCGACCGCGTTCTCGTAGAGCCGGACCAGGGCGTCGGACTGCTTCACCGAGCCGTTCTGCGCGGACTTCCAGAACCAGCCGGGCCGGATCGACACGTCGGCCTCGGCCGGGTACCAGGACAGGTAGGTGATCCTGCCTAGGTTGCGCCCGATCAGCGCGGCCGAGCCCAGGTCACTTGACTGGGCCCCGCTGAGCAGGTCGTCATCGCGGTTGAGGGCGGCCGGGTCGATGCCGGTGAACGGCAGCGCGCTCCACTCGTCGGCGCGGAAGGCGCCCGACTCCGAGCCGATCCAGCGCACGTCCGGGCCGTTGATCGCGATGTTGGCGGCCGGCTGCAGCGCCTTGATCAGCCGGTACCAGTCGCCGGTCTGGTAGTTCTGCGGGTACGCGGTGTACGGGTTCGCGCCGTCGAACCAGACCTCGGTCATCGGGCCGTACTCGGTGAGCAGCTCGTAGAGCTGGTTGAGGAAATAGGCGTTGTAGTCGTCGGCCTGGTAGGTGTAGCTGCGCGCCGGGGTGCGGGTGTCACCGGTGACAAGCGTCGGGATGGTCACCGCGCGCCGGGCGCTGCCGTTGCCGAACCGGTCGCCGCCGCGTCGGCCCGGGATCTCCGCGCCGTCGGCGGGGGAGAGGTAGAAGCCCACACCCAGCCCGGCGGCGCGCGCGGCGTCGACGGTGGCCCGCACGATGTCGCTCTGTGCGGTCCGGCCCCACCACGGGCTGGACCGCACCGAGTGGGTGCTGTACCGCGACGGGTACAGCAGGAACCCGTCGTGGTGCTTGACGGTGAGGATGACCTGTTTGAAGCCGTTGCGCTTGAGCACCGCCATCCACTGCGCCGGGTTGACGGTCGCCGGGTCGAACCGGGCCGGGTCCTCGTCGCCGCTGCCCCATTCGACGCCGGTGAACGTGTTCATGCCGTAGTGCAGGAACGCGGTCAGCTCCTGCCGCTGCCAGTCGAGCTGCCCCGGGTTCGGCACGACTTGGCCGGCCTTCTGCCGGATCCGGTCGACGGTGTCGCAGGGGTCGACGAGGATCACGTTGGCCGGGATCACCGGGCCACTGGTGCCGGGGTTGTCCCCGCAGCCGGCCGGGGGTGGGGTGGTGGTGCCACCGCACGCCGGCGCGTCGAGCTGGAAGTCGGCGGGCCCGGCCGCGCTGCGCATCGTCGCCAGGGCGACCGCGTCCAGGGTGCCGTGCCAGCCACGGTTTGTCGTGCCCGCGTCGTTGCCGAACGTCAGCAGGCCTTGGGCGGCGTTGGCCGCGGCCACCGGGGTGGTGACAGTGGTGCCGACGCGGCAGCCGTTCACGTACGCCTCGAGGCGTGCCGAGGTGTCGCTGAGGTACTCGTAGGCCAGCGCCACGTGAGTGTTCTGGGTGTCCGACAGGTTCGGCTCGCTCTGCCGGGTGTCGTAGTAGGGGGCGTCCGGGCCGTACATGCCGAACTGGGTGGTGGTCTGTGAGCCGCTGGCGTACCGGTAGTAGGCGCCGCCGGCGAGGCTGAGCAGCGTGTCGAAGGCCATCGTGGCTCCGGCCTGCCGGCGCACGACCGCCTCGGCCAGGACGCTCCGGTTCACATGCTTGGCACTGGTCAGCGCGATGCGCGGGGCGAAGCCGATCCCGGTGGTGCCGCCGGTGAGGGTGACCGCGGAGCCCTCGGCCGTCTCGCTGCCGGCCAGCCGGGTCAGCCGGCCGTCGACCAGCTCGCCGGGGGCCGGGGTGTAGCCGCTGGTGGTGGTGAATGAGCCGCCGAACCCGACGTTGAGCAGCGGCTGGTATTCGGCCGCACCGATGCGCCACTGCTGGTTTCCGGCGGTGCCGCACGACCACAGGATGAGGTGGGTGTTGTTGGCGGTGCCGCCGCCGGTGGCGTCGAGGCAGGTGCCGGTGCCCTGGTTGCGCAGGGTGCGTGCGGTGGTGTCGTAGGTCCAGCGCTGGTTGGTGGCGGTGCCGCAGGTGGCGATGGTGGCGGCGCCGCCGGTGGCGGTCAGGCACTTGCCGCGGTTGCGGATCGTGGTGTCGGCCAGCCGGGTCCAGACCTGATTGACCTGGCCGGAGCAGTCCCACAGGACCAGGCCGATGCCGTCAGTGGTGGAGGCGCCGGGGACGTCGACGCAGCGACCGCTACCCAGCCCGGTGATGGCGCCGTTGAACGCGGCGGGTTCGGCGTCGGCCGGTGCGGAGGGAGCGGTGACGCTCAGCGAGGCGGCGATCAGGGACAGCACGGCGGCGCGTGCCAGTGATCTCACGGATATTCCTTCCCGGGGATGCATAGGGACCCTTCTATGCATCCGGAGTTAACATGGGATGTTTTTTATTGTCAATGCCTCGGAGTATTACGGCAGCTCCTCGCGGTGTAACGAGGACCAACGAGATCAAAAGTCGAGTCGCTGCTCTTGCCGGGATGATGCATCGCTGTTAAACATCCGATGTGTACGGGCCTCGCCACGCCCGACCTGGGAATGAGGGATTCATGACACGGCTTTTGCGTTCCACCGGCGCCGCCTTGGCCGCGGTTGCCGTCCTGACCGCCACGGCCTGCGGTGGCGGATCCGAGACCACCGCCTCCGGCGGCGACGGCCGCCCGCGGATCGGCCTGGACCTGCCCCGCGCCGACTCCGATTTCTGGAACTCTTATGCCAAGTACGTGCCCGCCTACGCCGAGGAGGCCGGCGCCGAGCTGATGGCACCGACCAACTCGCAGAACGACGTCGCCAAGCTGGTCGCCAACAGCCAGGCGCTGGTCAGCCAGGGCGCCCAGGCTGTCGTCATGGCGCCGCAGGACACCGGCGCCATCGCCTCCACGCTGGCCATGCTGGAACAGAAGAAAATCCCGGTCGTCACCGTCGACACGCGCCCCGACAAGGGCAGAGTGTTCATGGTCGTGCGCGCCGACAACCGCGCGTACGGAGAACAGGCTTGCGAGTTCCTCGGCGAGAAGCTCGGCGGCAAGGGCAAGGTCGTCGAGTTCCAGGGATCGCTGTCCTCGGTCAACGGCCGCGACCGCTCCGAGGCCTTCGCCCAGTGCATGAGCACGAAGTTCCCGGGCATCACCGTCTTCGCCGAGCCCACCGAGTGGGAGGGCGCCAAGGCGTCCGCGGCCCTGCAGACCCGGTTGGCCCAGCACCCCGACATCAACGGCATCTACATGCAGGCCGGCGGCGTCTTCCTGGCGCCGACACTGCAACTGCTGCGCGCCAAGGGTGTGCTCGTGCCCCCGTCGGACCCCCAGCACATCACCATCGTCTCCAACGACGGTATCCCGCAGGAACTCGAGGCGATCCGCAAGGGCGAGATCGACGCCACCGTGTCGCAGCCCGCCGACCTGTACGCCAAGTACGCGACCTTCTACGCCAAGGCCGCGATCGACGGGACGACATTCAAGCCCGGACCCACCGACCACGACAGCACCATCGTCGACCTCGGCAACGGCGTCCTGGAGGACCAGCTCCCCGCCCCGCTCGTCACGGCCGGCAACGTCGACGACGCCGCGCTGTGGGGAAACCAGATCGGCAGATGACGATGCCCGGCACCACGGCCGCCGTGGAGGCGAGCGGCATCAGCAAACGCTTCGGCGCCACCGTCGCCCTCGCCGACGCGCGCCTGACGATCACCCCCGGCTCCACCCACGCGCTGGTCGGGCGCAACGGCGCGGGCAAGTCCACGCTCGTGTCGATCCTGACCGGCCTGAACCGGCCGGACAGCGGTACCCTGCGCTTCGACGGCGAGCCGGCGCCCGCACCGGCCGACCGGCGTCGCTGGCGGCAGCACGTCGCCTGCGTGTACCAGAAGAGCACCGTGATCCCCGAGCTCAGCGTGGCCGAGAACCTGTTCGTCAACCGGCACGCCGAGGCCGTACCCGGCGCCAGGTCACCGTGGATCCGCTGGCGGGCGCTACGCGCCGCCGCCACCGACCTGCTCGACGAGTACGGCATCGCGGTCGACCCGGCCCGCCCGGCCGGTGACCTCGGCGTCGAGCAGCGGCAGCTCGTCGAGATCGCCCGCGCCCTGTCGGCCGGGGCCCGGTTCGTCATCCTCGACGAGCCGACCGCCCGACTCGACGCCGACGCGATCCAGCGGCTGTTCCAGCGCATGCGGGTCCTGGCCACCGCCGGCGTGACACTGCTGTTCATCTCCCACCACCTGCACGAGGTGTTCGACGTGTGCGACACCGTCACCGTGATGCGCGACGCCCGCTGGGTGCTCACCGCGCCGGTGTCCGAGATCGGCCGCGACGCTCTGGTCGACGCGATGACCGGCGAGGGGGCCGGAAGCATCGCACCGCCATCACGGCAGCCGATCACCGGAACCGCGCCCGCGGTGCTCGACGTGCACAGGCTCGATCTGCCCGGCGGCTACCACGACGTCACGCTCACCGTGCGGGCCGGGGAGATCGTCGGGGTGACCGGTTCCGGCAGCAGCGGCAAGGTGGCGCTCGCCGAGACGGTGGCCGGCCTGCGCCGCGCCGCCGCCGGCACGGTGCGGGTCCGCGACGTGCCGGTACGGCCGGGCAGCGTCCCGGCCGCGCTGGCCGCGGGTATCGGACTGGTTCCGCAGGACCGGCACCGCGAAGGGCTCGTGCCGCTGCTGTCGGTGGCCGAGAACGCGACGATGCCGATCGGGGACCGGCTCGGACCCGGCTCGGTCATCCTGCCCCGCCGGCGTGCCGCCGTGGCGAGCGAGATGGTCGCCCGCTACGACATCAAGACCGGCGACCCGGCCGAGCCGGTCGCCAACCTGTCCGGCGGCAACGCGCAGAAAGTCGTTCTGGCCCGCGCCCTGTCGACCGACCCGGACGTGCTCGTGCTCATCGCACCGACCGCCGGCGTCGACGTGCGCTCCAAACAGACGCTGCTCGGCGCGGTCCGCGACGCGGCCGCCGCCGGCACCGGCGTGCTGCTGATCTCCGACGAGATCGACGACCTGCGGCACTGCGACCGGGTGCTGGTGATGTTCCACGGCGAGGTGACAGCCGAATTCGCCGCGGGTTGGGACGACGCGGCTCTGGTGGCCGCAATGGAGGGTATCCGTTGACCGCGATCTCACCGGCCGTCGCGCCACCCCGCCGGGTGGTGCGCCTGGCCCGCTTCCGTGACCTGGCGTTGCTACCCGCCATCCTGGTACTGCTGCTGGTCGGCGTCCTGATCGACCCGGTGTTCCTGACCGCCACGAACCTCACCAACGTCATGCAGCAACAGACCGAACTGGCCCTGGTGGTGCTGGCCGAGGCGCTGATCCTGATCAGTGGCAAGTTCGACCTGTCGCTGGAGTCGGTCGTCGGCCTGGCACCCGCGCTGGCCGTGGTGCTTGTCGTCCCGGCCGCCGCGGGCGGGTTCGGCACCGGGTGGGCGACCGCGCTCGCGGTGCCGCTCTGCCTGCTGGTGGGTGCGGCGGTCGGCGCGTTCAACGGCCTGCTCATCCTGCGGCTGCGGTTGTCGGCGTTCATCGTGACGCTGGGCATGCTGATCGTGCTGCGTGGCCTGCAGATCGGCATCACCGGCGGGCAGAACCTGTTCGAGCTGCCGCCGTCGGTGCTCTACCTGGGCAGCGCGGTGTGGCTGGGCCTGCCGGCGTCCGTCTGGATGACCGGGCTGCTGTTCGCCGCCGGCATCGGTGTGCTCGGCTATCTGCGGCAGGGCCGGGCGCTGTACGCGATCGGCGGCAACGTCGACGCCGCGCGGGCCGCCGGTGTGCGCACCGACCGGGTGGTGTGGACCGTCCTGATCGTCGGTGGCATGCTTGCCGCGCTGGCTGGACTGCTGATGACCGGCCGGCTCGGGTCAGTCGCGGCGGCACAGGGCGACGGCATGATCTTCACGGTGTTCGCCGCGGCGGTCATCGGCGGGATCAGCATGGACGGCGGCAAGGGCACGCTGTTCGGCGCGCTCTGCGGCGTGCTGGTGCTCGGCCTGATCAACAACATCCTCACGCTTGCCGGGGTGTCGGCGCAGTGGATCCAGGCCATCTACGGCCTGGTCATCCTGGTGGCGCTGATGCTGGCCCGGCTCACCACCGGAAAGGCGCAGGACTGAGATGGCCGTGGAGATCACCCCGCACCCGGAGCGGCGACCGGGCGCCGGGCACAGGTGATGGTCACCGTTGACGCCCACCATCACCTGTGGACCGCCCCGGAGCAGTACCCCTGGCTGGCCGACGCTGCGATGAGCCCGATCCGGCGGCCGTTCACCGTCGCGCAGCTGCAGGCGCAACTGCGGGCCAACGGGACCGACCGGTCGGTGCTCGTCGAGGGGGCGCGCTGCGACGATGCCGAGTCCGGCGACCTGCTGCGGTGGGCGGCCGAGGCGCCGCAGATCGCCGGGGTGGTCCTCTGGGCCGAGCTGAGCGATCCGGTGCTGGCGGCCGGCCTGACCCGGCAGCTGCGCCGCCCCGGCGGCGACCGGGTGGTCGGGGTGCGCGCCCAGGTGCAGGCACACCCGGACCCGGATCACCTCGACCGCCCGGACGTACGCCGGGGCCTGCGGGCGGTGGCAGCGGCCGGGCTGGCGTTCGACCTGGTCGTCCGGGCCGATCAGCTGGCGTCGGCGGCGCGGGCGGCGGCGGCGGTGCCGCAGCTGCGGTTCGTGCTCGACCATCTCGGCAAGCCCCCGGTGCGGGCGGGCGCGGCCGGGCTGGCCCGGTGGCGCGGGCCGTTCGCGGCCCTCGCCGAGCAGCCCAACGTCACGGCCAAGGTGTCCGGACTGGTGACCGAGGCCGACTGGACGACGTGGCGGGCCGGGGATCTGCGCCCGTTCGTGCGCGAGGCGCTGGACCGGTTCGGCCCGGACCGGCTGATGTTCGGCTCCGACTGGCCGGTGTGCCTGCTCGCCGGCAGCTACGGCCGGGTGCGCCGGGCAGTGCTGGAGGCGCTCGGGCCGCTGTCACCGGCGGCTTCGGCCGCGATCCTCGGCGGCACGGCCACGCGCGTGTACCGGCTGCGGGTCTGACGCCGGCGGTCGGGGCGTCGCCCGTACCCTGATGTTTTCTTTCGCACGGAGGCAGTGATGGCCCTTACCGACGAGGCGATCGGCAAGATCAAGTCGATGATCACGTCCGGCGAGCTCGGGCCCGGGGACCGGCTCCCCCGGGAGGGCGACCTCGCGCAACGCCTCGGGCTCTCGCGCAACTCGCTGCGCGAGGCGGTCAAGGCGCTGTCGATCATCCGGGTTCTGGACGTGCGCCAGGGTGAC
Source organism: Actinoplanes sp. DH11 (assembly GCF_020873875.1). GTDB lineage: Bacteria > Actinomycetota > Actinomycetes > Mycobacteriales > Micromonosporaceae > Actinoplanes. The sequence goes on along the minus strand of NZ_JAHWGU010000008.1, from coordinate 105,808 downwards.
GGCACGTACGTGACAAGCCTCGCCCCGCAGTTGCTGCTGGACACGCTCGGTTTCGTCGTGGACTTCCATCAGGACGACACCGTGCTGGAGTTCCTGGAGGTCCGGCGCATCCTGGAGCCGGCCGCCACCGCGCTGGCCGCGCAACGGATGAGCGACGCCCAGGTCGCCGGGCTGCAGGCGGTGATCGACGGTCTCGGCGACACCCAGGACGTCGAACGGCTCGTCGCGGGCGACCTGGAGTTCCACCGGCTGATCGCGCTCGGCTCCGGCAACACCGTGCTGTGCTCACTGCTGGACGGGCTGTCCGGGCCGACCACCCGGGCCCGAATCTGGCGCGGCGTCACGCAGGAGGGCGCGGTCGCCCGGACCCGCGAGCAGCACCAGGCCATCGTCGACGCGATCGCGGCGCGCCAGCCCGAGCTGGCGCGGTCCTGGGCGACCGTGCACGTGGCCGGGGTGGAGGAGTGGCTGCGCAAGGCGCTGTGAGCTGATTCGGCGTAAGCGCCGTCCGCACCCGGGAGGCACGCGGCGGGAGGCACGCGCGGTCAGCGTGCCGCGATCACAGCTCCCAGACCACCGGTAGACCGGCGCCGGCGCCGTTCGGGGAGTAATCGTGGGTGACGTCGAGCAGCCCGGCCATCCGGGCCTGCCAGGCGACGTTGACGGGCAGGCGCTCCAGCTCGGCGAGCAGCCGGCCGTAGTCCTCGCACTCCAGCAGGTGGAACAGGTCGACGCCACTGCGCCAGATGGTCCACGAGCTCGCGCCGGCGGCCCGGATCGCGGCGGTGAGTTCGGCGGGCACCACCCGGTGGGCAGCCTCGTACTCGGCGATCCGGTCCGCACGCACGCGGGTGTGCAAAGCAATTCTCATGGCTGCTCCCGAGGGGTGTCCGAGGGGTCGGCGATGACGACGTCCAGGACGCGAGGTCCGTGCACGCCCTCCACGCGGTCGAGTTCGATGTCGCTGGTGGCGGACGGTCCGGAGATGAAGGTCAACGGCCGGGACGGGTCCAGGCGCGCGAGGGCGTCGGGAACGTCGGCGGCGAACTGATCGGCCCGGATCACGCACAGGTGGTAGTCCGGTACGAGCGTCAAGGCCCGCCGGCCCTGTCCGGGGCCCGCGTCGAGCACGAGAGTCCCGGTGATCGCGATACCGGCCGCGGCGAGGGTCAGCGTCCCGTCGAGCGCGTCCAGCGACGGCACGTCGAGCGGTTCACGATGCCACTGCCAGTCGCCGGGCGGAATCAGACCGGACGGGAAGCCGTCGGGCAGGGCCAGGTTCCGCACACCACGGGTGGTGAGGACAGCGGCGAGGGTGGCGGCCAGGCCGGCCCGGCCGGCGTGGGTGACGGTGGCACGGTAGTCGCGTACTCGTTCGGTGAACAGGGCGACCAGGTCACCGCCGGGGCTGGTGTGGCTGCGGCGGTAGTCGCGCGGAACCGGTACGTCGTCGGGGCTCTCGTCGGCGGGTACGTCGGCCAGGGCGGCGGCGATGCGCCTCAGGATCGCGTCGCGGCTGGTCATCGGTCACTGTCCCGGTTCTTGCGCCACCAGCTGCGGAAGGACTCGGCGGGCAGGGCCGGGGTGTCCCGGGTGGCGGACCAGCCTCGCAGCGGTCCGGGCAGCCGTCCGATGCGGCCGTCCCGGGCGATGGCCCGGCTCCCCAGAGAACCGGCCTTCTGGGCGGCGTCGAACAGGGCCGGAGAGCCGAGGACGGTGGCGGCGGCCGTCATCGTCATCGCCTCAGCCGTGGGCAGCCGTCTGCGCGCACGTTCGGACTCCACCACCCCGGCCCGGAGATGGGCGAGTAGCGCCGGAATATCGATCTTGACAGGGCAGGCGTCGTAGCAGGCGCCGCACAGGGTGGAGGCGAAGGGCAGCGTGGCGGCCCGGTCGATGCCCGCCAGCTGCGGCGTGAGGACGGCGCCGATCGGCCCCGGGTAGACGGAGCCGTAGGCGTGGCCGCCGGTGCGTTCGAAGACCGGGCAGACGTTGAGGCAGGCGGAGCAGCGAATGCAGGCCAGCGCTTCGCGGCCGACGGTGTCGGCGAGGGTGTCCGTGCGGCCGTTGTCCAGGAGCACCAGGTGGAACCGGGACGGTCCGTCACCGTCGGTGATGCCGGTCCAGGTGGAGGTGTACGGGTTCATCCGCTCGCCGGTGGCGGAGCGGGGCAGCAGTTGGAGGAAGACCTCGAGGTCGGACCAGGTGGGCACCACCTTCTCGACGCCCATGACAGTGATCAGCGTCTCCGGCAGGGTCAGGCACATCCGGCCGTTGCCCTCCGACTCCACGACGACGAGCGTCCCGGTGTCGGCGACCGCGAAGTTGGCGCCGGAGACAGCGACCTTGGCGGTGAGGAATTTGTGCCGCAGATGCTGCCGGGCGGCTTCGGCGAGTTCGGCCGGGTCGTCGGTGAGGTCTTCCGGTGCGGGGCGTCCCCAGCGGCCCATCTCAGCGGCGAAGATGTCGCGGATCTCGGTCCGGTTCCGGTGGATGGCCGGAACCAGGATGTGTGACGGGCGGTCGTCACCCAGCTGCACGATGAGTTCGGCGAGGTCGGTCTCATAGGCGGTGATCCCGGCGTCGAGGAGATGTTCGTTGAGGCCGATCTCCTGCGTGACCATGGATTTGACCTTCACGACCTCCGTCTCACCGGTCTCGCGGATCAGGTCGGTGACGATGCGGTTGGCTTCGGCGGCGTCACCGGCCCAGTGCACGATGCCGCCGGCTGCGGTCACCGTCTGCTCCAGCTGCACCAGGTACCGGCCGAGATGGCGGGCGGTGCGCCTCTTGATCGCCGCGGCCGAGTCGCGCAGGGCCTCCCAGTCGTCCAGTTCGGTGGCGGCAGCGTGGCGCTTGGCGCGGATGGTGGTGGTGGCCCGTTTCAGGTTCGCCCGCAGCTGGGTGTCGAGCAGGGCGGTGCGGGCGGCGTCGGGAAAGGTGGGGGAGCCGAGCCAGACGACGCCGCGATCGGTGGGTGCGGTCATGACGCGCCTCTCTCGGTGGCGGCGAGAATCTCGGCCAGGTGCATGGTCCGCACACGGCTGCCCTGCCGGGACAGCCCGCCGCCGATGTGCATCAGGCACGAGTTGTCGGCAGCGCAGAGCACGTCGGCGCCGGTTGCCCGGACCTCCGCGGTCTTGTCGGCCAGCATGGCCCCGGAGGTTTCCGCGTTCTTCACGGCGAAGGTGCCGCCGAAACCGCAGCACGAGTCGGCGCCCGGCAGCTCCACGAGGTCGATGTCGCGGACTGCGCGCAAGAGGCTCAGCGGCCGGTCGCCCAGGCGCAGTCCGCGCAGCGAATGGCAGGTGGGGTGATAGATGACCCGGTGCGGGAAGCGCGCGCCGACGTCGGTGACACCGAGGACATCGGTGAGGAACGCCGTGAACTCGTGTACCCGGGGCACGATGTCGGCGATCCGCTGCTCGTCGACGCCGTCCCCATGTCGCTCCGCCAGCAGCGGGTAGCCGTCGCGGACCATGCCCGCGCACGAGGCGGACGGCGTGACCACCGCGTCGTACCCGGCGAAGACACGCGCGAAGCGGGCGGCGAGGGAGGCCGCTTCCGGGCGGTACCCGGTGTTGAAGTGCATCTGCCCGCAGCAGGTCTGTTCCGGGGGGAAGTCGACGGTGTGACCGAGCCGCTCCAGCACCGTGAGCACCGCCCGGCCGGTGCCCGGGAAGAGGGTGTCGTTGAAGCAGGTGACGAACAGGGCGACGCGCATCAGTGCTCCCGCACCGGCGTGGGCACGGCCGGCGCCAGCAACCCGCGCTCCCTCAGCTCTGCCCAGAGCTCGTCCGGGACGGGCCGCTGGAGCAGGGTGGCGGCGTCCCGGACCTCTGCGGCGCTGCGGGCGCCGAGCAAGACGCTGGCGACGGCCGGGTGACCGTACGGGAAGCGCAGCGCGGCGGCACGTAGCGGTACGCCGTAGCGCTCGCAGACGGCTTTCAGATCGAGGCTGCGGGTCATCAGTCCGTCGGGCGCGGTGGCGTAGTCGAAGGTGGCGCCGGGCCGCGGGTCGGCGAGCAGACCGGAGTTGAAGACGCCGCCGATGACGACACCGACGCGGCGCTCAGCAGCGAGCGACAACACCTCGGCGTGGCCGCTCTGGTCGAGCAGGGTGTAACGGCCGGCCAGCAGGACGGCGTCGATGTCGGTGTCGCGGATGAAGCGGGCGAGCAATCCGGTGCGGTTCATGCCGACGCCGATCGCGCCGAGCACCCCCTCGTCGCGCAGTCTTTCCAGCTCCGGATAGGCCTCGCGCAGGGCCTGCTCGGCGTGGTCGTCGGGGTCGTGGAGATAGGCGATGTCGACCCGGTCGATGCCGAGACGTTCGAGGCTGTCGTGCAGGGAGCGGCGGACGCCTTCGGCGCTGAAGTCCCAGACGCGTCGGTGGGTGGCCGGCACGGCGAAGCCGTTCGGGTGGTCGTCGCCCCCGGCGGCCACGGGTTCGAGCAGCCGGCCGACCTTGGTCGACACGGTGAACGCGGACCTCGGCCGGCCGCGCAGCGCGGCGCCGAGCCGCCGCTCGGACAGCCCCAGGCCGTAGTGCGGCGCGGTGTCGAAGTACCGCACGCCGGCGTCCCAGGCGGCGGCAACGGCGTGTTCGGCTTGTGTGTCGGTGATCGGGGTGAACAGGTTGCCGATGCCGGCCGCGCCGAAGGAGAGCGCGGTGACCGGCACGGCACTGTGCCCCAGCCGGTCCTGCCGCGAGATCACGGCTGGGCAGCGGGGCGCAGACGCAGCCCCGCCATGCCGCCGTCGACAGCGAGGGCGGTCCCGGTGGTGCTGCCGGCGGCCGGTGAGACCAGGTAGGCGATCGCGGCGGCCACCTCGTCCGCGGTCACCAGACGGCCGGTGGGCTGCCGGGCTTCGAGTGCGGCACGCTCGGCCGTCGGGTCCGCGGCGGCGGCCAGTAGCCGGCCGACCCACGGGGTGTCGACGGTGCCCGGGTTGACGCAGTTGACCCGGATGCCCTCGCGAATGTGGTCGGCTGCCATGGCCAGGGTGAGCGACAGCACGGCCCCCTTGCTCGCCGAGTAGAGCGCGCGCTGCGGCAGGCCGGCGGTGGCGGCGATGGAACAGAGGTTGACCACCGAGGCGGCCCGTGACACGCGCAGGTACGGCAGGGCGGCGCGGGTGATCCGCACGATGCCGAGCACGTTGACGTCGAGTACCTGGTGCCACTGCTCGTCGGTGTTGTCCGCGACGGTTCCGGCGGCGCCGATGCCGGCGTTGTTGACCAGGATGTCAATCCCGCCGTATGCATCGGCGGCGTGGCCCACGGCCGAGCGTACGGAGCGGTCGTCGGTGATGTCGGCGGCAAGACCACGCAGGGGGGAGGGCACACCGTGGGGATCGAGGTCGAGGACCGCGACGTTCGCGCCGCGCTCGCTGAGCAGCTGGGCCGTGGCCAGGCCGATGCCGGAGGCACCTCCGGTGACCAGGGCGGTGAGACCGTGCAGATCGTTTGTCACGCGTCGACCTCCATGGGCGTGCCGGACGTGCCGGCGACGGCGTCGGTCACCCAGAACGTGCCGCCGGGATAGGTGTACGTATCGAGGCTGGACTGGTGCATGGTGGCGGAGAAGCCCGGCGAGCTGGGTGCCCGGTAACAACCGCCGCTGATCACCACCGGGTCCACGAAGTGCTCGTGCAGGTGGTCGACGTACTCGATGACCCGGTCATCGGTGGTGCCGGTGAGGGCGACGTAGTCGAACATCGACAGGTGCTGGACGAGTTCGCACAGGCCGACACCGCCGGCATGCGGGCAGACCGGGACGCCGAACTTGGCGGCGAGCAGCAGAATCGCGAGATTCTCGTTGACGCCCGCGACCCGGACCGCGTCCAGTTGCAGGATGTCGACGGCGCCCGCCTGCAGGAGCTGCTTGAAGACGACACGGTTCTGCACGTGCTCGCCGGTGGCTACCTTCACCGGCTGTACGGCACGTCGGATGGCGGCGTGGCCGAGGACATCATCAGGGCTGGTGGGTTCCTCGATCCAGTACGGATCGAACGGTGCGAGCGCAGTGATCCACTCGACTGCCTCCCCGACGTTCCACCGCTGGTTGGCGTCGATGGCTATGCGAATGTCCGGTCCCACGGCCTCGCGGGCGGCGCGGCAACGGCGGATGTCGTCCTCGAGGTCGGCGCCGACCTTCAGTTTGATCTGGGTGAATCCGTCGGTGACGGCCTGCCGGGCGAGGCTGGCGAGTTTCTCGTCGGAGTACCCCAGCCAGCCGGGGGACGTCGTGTAGGCGGGATATCCGCGGCGTCGCAGGGCGGCGGCTCGCTCGCCGGCGCCCCGCCTGCCCCGCCGCAGCAGCTCCAGCGCCTCGTCGGGGGTCAGCGCGTCGGTCAGGTAGCGGAAATCGATCTGAGAGACCAGCCAGGCGGGGTCCGCATCGGCGAGCAACTGCCACAGCGGCTTGCCCGCGCACTTGGCCGACAGATCCCAGACGGCGTTGACGACCGCCCCGATCGCCATGTGCATGACGCCCTTCTCCGGTCCGAGCCAGCGCAGCTGGCTGTCGCCGATCAGGTCGCGGTAGAGCCCGCCGGGGTCGGCGCACAGCTCGGCGACGGAGCGTCCCACGACGTGATCGCGCAATGCGTCGACGGCGGTGACCTGGACGTCGTTGCCCCGGCCGATGGTGAAGGCGAAGCCGTGACCCTCCGGTCCGCCGGACATGGTCCGCAGCACGACGTACGCGGCGGAGTAGTCGGGGTCGGGATTCATCGCGTCGGACCCGTCGAGTCCTCGTGAGGTCGGGAAGCGGATGTCATAGGTGTCGACGGCGGTGATCCGCGCGGAGGTGCTCGACAAGTCGGTGCCTTTCACGCGGCGATGAAGGTCTGGCGCTGGGTACCGAGTCCCGCGATGGACAGCTCGACGGTGTCCCCGGAGCGCAGGTAAGGGGTACCGGGCAGGCCGAGAGCCACGCCTGCCGGCGTGCCGGTGTTGATGACGTCGCCCGGACGCAGCACCATGTACTGGCTGAGATACCAGACGAGATGCGCGACGTCGAAGACCATGTTCCTGGTGGTGCCGTTCTGGCGTACCGCGCCGTTGACCGACAGGTGGAGGCCGAGAGTCTGTGGGTCGCCCACCTCGTCCGGGGTCACCAGCCAGGGCCCGAGCGGGTTAAAGGTCTCACAGGACTTGCCGAGGTCCCACTGGTGTGAGTACTCGAGCTGGAACTCCCGCTCGGAGACATCGTTGCTGACGGCGTAGCCGGCGATGTGGGCTGCGGATTCGGCGGGCCGCGCCAGATAGCGGGCTTCGGCGCCGATGACGACGGCGAGCTCGACCTCCCAGTCGGTCTTGACCGAGCCTCGCGGGATGCGGACGGCGTCGTAGGGGCCCACCACTGTGGCGGGGTCCTTCATGAAGACCACCGGCCGCTCGGGGACAGCGGCACCGGTCTCCTCGGCGTGGTCGCGATAGTTCAGGCCGACGCACACCACCTTGCCGGGCCGGGCTACCGGAGCCCCGATGCGAGATCCCGTCAGGTCCAGGGGTGGCAACGTCCGCCGGGCCAGCGCGCGCCCGACGCGGTCGGCGCCACCGCCGGCGAGGAAAGGCCCGTCGATGTCGGAGGTGAGATCGGTGAGTGCGTACGCGGCACCGTCCTCGTCGAGGACGGCTGGCACCTCCGCGCCTGGCTCGCCGACCCGCAGCAGCTTCATGATGTGCTCTCCTGGACTGACAACTGCGATACATAGGATGTTTTTGCGACCTGAGCATACGAGGGCGCCCCGAATCCCGCAATGACACGCACGGCACTTCTCGCCGACTAGTGAATCATCCTATGTCTGGCGGGCGCGGGCCCGGTCTGCAGACCGGGCCCGCTTTCCCTGCCGAACCGCGATCAGCCGAGCTGCCACCAGAACAGCTCTCCGGTGCCGCCACCCATGAACTTGACCAGTTCGTATCGGCCGTTACCCCGCGCCGTCAGGACCGGCGAGACGACCTGGCCGGTCGCAGCGTTCAGCATGCGCAGCTGATCGGGGCGGACCGAGCCGTCGGAGAGGTCGAAGGTCAGCGTGACGTTCTGCGCGGTGTCGGCGCTGGAGCCGCCGGTTCCGTACTCGTCGGTCCTGTCGGCGTTGGGCAGCGCCAGGGCGTTGACCACCATGAAGGCGGGCGTGCCGGGGTTGGTGAATATGCCCGCCGACTCCTCGGCCGTCATGCCCGGGATCGGGCGGAAGGTGCCGACGAGGATGTCACCGGGCAGTCCGCCGTTGGCGCCGCCGACGTTGGCGGCGGCGATTGCCGACAGCCGGGTCTGCGGGTCCAGACCGGGAGCGAAGACATCGAGCCAGGGCTGAGTGTTGTACCCGCCGCTGTTGCGCCCCATGACGAGAAAGGCCTTGTGGCTGCGCAGCCGGGACAGGTACGGCGAGAACGCCTTCATCCGGGCGTTGAGCGTGGTGTACCGCTGGGCCTGCCGGGTCGGGCCGCTGCCGGCGTCCTTGCGCACCAGCAGGGACGTGGGATGTGCGTCCTTCTCCCAGCGGAACAGGTTGAGCCACTTGCCGCCCAGGGCCCAGGTGACGTAGCTGACGACTGATTGCTCCGACTCGGAGACGACCCGGTTTCCGCCTTCCTGGGAGGGTGCGTTCCCGGACCGGAACCCCATCGTGTACTGGCCGAAGGCGATGGGGTTGGTGAAGGATTGGTCGTTGCCGCCCAGAGCGAGCCAGCGGTATCGGGCGGTGTTGTTGTACAGATTGGTGATGCTGCCGCCCACGTGGTTGGAGCTCATCGAGAAGTAGTACTCGTCGAAGGTGAGAAGGTCGGGCCGGACCACGGCCATGAAGTTCTTCATCTGCGTGTCGTTCCACTGGCCCGCGTACTGATTGGTGTGCATCAGCGCGTTCGGAGCCTCCTGGCGCAGCTTGGCCGTGAGTGGCACCAGCCAGTCCAGCAGCTGCTGGGAGTAGTTCTCCTCGTCGCCGAAGCACATGCTGAACAGGTCGCCGGCGCGAGCGCGTTGCGCCGCGGACAGCACCGGCCTGGTGAGGTCCGGAGGTGTGGACGGGGTCAGATGCACGCCGGCCGGGCCCTTGGCCGCCGCCCAGGTGTAGCCCGGCAGGCCCGCCATCAGCGCGGCGTCCCACAGCGGCGGGTCGTAGAACGTCGGGGTGGTGAAGCCGCTGTCCCGGAAGCGCTGCGGGGTGGGCTGCCAGCGACCGTCGGTTGCCTGGGCGACCCAGGCGCAGTGCACCAGGCCGCGTCGGATGAACGCGGCATCCACCCTGGACAGGCTGCTGGCGGCTGCGGCCGGTGAGGCGGACAGCGTGCTGCCCAGCCCCAATCCTGCGGCTGCGGCGGCGCCGAGGCCGGTGGCGCGGAGGACCGTGCGACGGCTCACCGTGGAGGGAGTGTGATCCCGCATCGATTGTTCCTTCCGGGGGAGGACAGCCGCCGCGGCACCGGATCGTCGCGGTGCCGGGCAGGCCGGGAGAGTTGCCGCTGCGCCGAGGCCGCGCAGGACGGTGGCGCGGACGGGGGAGCGCAGACGGCGAAGTATGTCGATCTCCGATGATTAGTCATCGGGTCTATTTCTGTCAACGGTGCGGATATAAAAGATCGTTCGCCGCGCTTCAGGCGGTTTGCCGTTTTAGCGAAGGTGGAGACATCGGATGCGTGCGCCGCGGTGGTCTGTCAGCGCGCGGATCGCGCCTCTCCGCGGAGCGGCCTGGATGCGAGCCGTGCGGACCCGCGCACCACCGCCGTGGAGGGCAAGGTCACGGTGACCGGCGCGGCAGTGGCCGGAGTCCGGGAGCGCGGGCCGGCCGAACCGAGACGGTCCACCAGGGTGTCCACTGCAGCGGCGGCCAGGTCGCGCAAGGGCCAGTACACGGTGGTCAGCTCACCGATCCCGTAGTCACCGAGCTGATAGCCGCCGAAGCCGATCACCGAGATGTCATCGGGTACGGCGAGGCCGAGCTCGGCGCACGCCTGCAAGGCGCCCACGGCCAGCAGATCGTCGGCGCAGAACAACGCCCCGAGGTCGCGGTGGCGGGTCAGGGCCTCGCGCGTGGCGGCCAGTCCCGCGGGCGGCAGCCAGGACTCCGCCTCGAACACGGCGATCCGTCCGGGAAAAAGTTCCTGAACCACATCGAGGCGCTCCGTGCGGTACACCGGCCCGACGAGAACCCCCAGACGCTGGTCGTCCGCGATGTCCAGCCGGGACAGCACGTCACGCACCCCGGGCCGCTCGTCCGCGTGCACGTGGGCGATGCCGGGCCGCTGCTCGGAGGATGAGTCGAGTGACATCCAGACGACGGGCACGTCCATGTCGACGAGCCGCTGGCCGGCGAGAGCGTTGCGCGGCGAGTACTCGCAGACCACCCCGGCCAGATCCACGTCGGCAAGCATCCGGTCGATGTAGCCGGTGTCCTCCCCGTGCTCCGGCTGCACTACCGGGAACAGCAGGCGTTCGCGGGCCTGCGCCCGGACGATTGCTGCGGTGAGGACGTCGTAGACCACCGGGACGTAGGGTGAGGGCGGCAGGGCGGCGAGCAGCAGCCCGAGTGTGTGGGAACGACCGCCACGCAGGGCCTGCGCCGACGCCTGCGGAACATACTGCAGCTGCAGTGCGGCTGCGCGGACCCGCTCCACCGTCGCCGGAGCCAGCCTGAGTTCCTCGGCGCGGCCGTTGAGGATGTTGGACACGGTGCTCGGTGCCACTCCCGCGAGACGGGCGACGTCACTGCGTGATGCGCGGGCCATGGCGCAAGTTTGACATAGGCCAAGCGGCGCCGAATCGGGTAGCCGAGCGGAACTGCGGACCGCGAAACCCCTTGCAAACTCGTGATAGGTTGCGCCGCATCCACCCGCCCTCGCCTCTGTGGCCGTCGCGTGATGATCCCCGCGGACTCTCGGCCCGGTGGCAGGGAACGTTGCTTTGGAGGACTCAGCAGATGTCTGGACGACGGTCCCGCACGGACGGGCCCGGTGAGACCGGCTATCTCAGCTCGACCGCACCGGGATCCGGCTCGCTCTCGCCCCCGGTGGCAGCCGTGCACACCGACGCCGCGCGGATCGACCTCGGCGGCCGCTGGCGCTTCCGCTTCTCGCCGGTGGCCGCAAGCCCGCACGCCGTGCAGGACCCCGCACTCGACGACCGGGACTGGGACGAGATCACCGTGCCCGGCCACTGGGTGCTCCCCCCGGACGGGCGGTACAGCTCACCGAGCTACACGAACGTCATGTACCCGTTCCCGCTGGACCCACCACACGTGCCGGATGCCAACCCCACCGGCGACCATCGGCGCTGGATCGACGTGCCCGCCGAGTGGTTCGACGGCGGCCGGGTACTGCTGCGCACCGACGGTATCGAGTCGGTGGCCAGACTCTGGATCAACGGGCACGAGGCGGGAGTGCGCACCGGTTCGCGGCTCGTGCAGGACTTCGACGTGACGGACCTGCTGGTCGCGGGGCGCAACCTGGTGTCCGTGCGGGTGCACCAGTGGTCCGCGGGCAGCTACCTCGAGGACCAGGACCAGTGGTGGCTACCCGGCATCTTCCGGGAGGTCCAGCTGCTTCGGCGGCCCGCCGCCGGCATCGACGACATCTGGGTTCGGGCCGGGTACGACCATCACGGCCACGGGATCCTCCAGGTGGAGCTGCGGTCCGGGCCGGCCGCCTGGCCGGTGCGCCTGCGGGTGCCCGAGCTCGGGGTGGACGTGACCTGGTCCGGACCGGACGAGGTCACGCCGATCGAGGCCGGTGCCGTCCGGCCGTGGTCGGCCGAGGACCCGGTGCTCTACGACGTCGTCGTGACTGCGCCCGGCGAGACCGTCACGCTACGCACCGGGTTTCGTACCGTGGAGATCACTGACGGCGTCCTGCGCGTCAACGGCCGCCCGATCACGCTGCGAGGCATGAACCGGCACGAGATCGACAGCCGGCACGGCCGGGTCTTCGACGAGGCCCGCGCCCGCGCCGACCTGGCGCTGATGAAACGGCACAACGTCGACGCCATCCGCACCGCGCACTACCCGCCCCATCCCCGGCTGCTCGATCTGGCCGACGAGATGGGTCTGTGGGTGATGGTGGAATGTGATCTGGAGACCCACGGCTTCGAGGTCGACGGGTGGCGGCGCAACCCCTGCGACGATCCGGACTGGCGCGAGAACCTGCTGGACCGGGCGCGGCGCATGGTGGAACGGGACAAGAACCACCCGAGCGTCATCTGCTGGTCGCTGGGCAACGAGTGCGGCACGGGGGAGAACCTCGCGGCCATGGCGCAGTGGGTCAAGGAGCGTGACCCGTCCCGCCCGCTGCACTACGAGGGGGACCACGCGGCCGAGTACACCCAGATCTACGCGCGCATGTACCCGGCGATCGAGGAGGTCAGCGCCTTCCTCGCCGACGGCGGCCCGATCGCGGTCCCGCATCATCCGGCCGCCTCGGTCACCGCCGAGCAGGCCGCGCGTGCACGCTCCCTGCCGTACCTGCTCGTCGAATACCTGCACGCGATGGGCACGGGACCCGGCGGCGCCCGCGACTACATCGAGCTGATCGATGCCTCGCCCCGGATCGCGGGTGGTTTCGTGTGGGAGTGGCGCGACCACACGCTGAACGTGACCGCTCCGGGCGGACAGCCGTTCCAGGCCTACGGCGGCGACTTCGGCGAGCGCCTGCACGACGGCACCTTCCTGGCCGACGGCATGGTCCGCGCGGACGGGACGCCCACCTCCGGTCTGCTCGACTGGGCCCAGCTGGTGGCACCGGTCCACGCCGCGTGGTCCCGGGACCACCGGATCATCGTCGACTCCCGGCGGCAGTTCACCACGGCCGCCGATCTCGCGGTGGGCTGGCGGCTGGTGAGCCGGGGACGCCTCGTCGCCGAGGGCGCGCTGGCCTGCGGGGATCTGCCGCCCGGCCGGCGTCGGGTGCTGGACTGCCCGGATCGGCTGCGCACCGCCCTGGCATCCGCCGATCCCACCGAGCCGGAGCTCCATCTCACGCTCACGGTGCAGACCGCGGCCGCGACCGCGTGGTGCGACGCCGGGCACGTCATGCACCGCTGGCAGGGGCGCCCGTTCGACCCCACGCCGGCCGGCCCGGGCGCCATGCCGGTTCCGGCACGGCCGCATCGGCTCGACCGCTCGCCCGGTGCCCCTCCGGTCCGGCGGGTGCCTGAGCCTCGCGACGGCGGCTCCCTTCTCGTCGGCGATGTGCTCCTGGATCCGCGCACCGGCGACCCCACCGCCATCGCGGACGTACCGTTGCTCGGTTTCGGGGTGGAGTTGTGGCGCGCGCCCACCGACAACGACTTGGGGCACGGCCCCCTGGACTACGAGGAACACGACCCCGCAACCACCGGCGGCGCGGGAGCGGGCGTGCGGGGACCGTCCGCCGCCGACCGGTGGCGTGACCGCGGCCTGGACCGGCTGGAGCGTCGCACGGTCGAGGTGTCGCGGTCCCCGCACGGCCTTGTCGCCGTGTCCCGATGGGCTCCCGCGGCATTTCCGTTGGGGGTGACGGCACGACTGGAGTGGTCATCCTGTGACGGCGGCGCCCGGTGCGTCGTGACATTGGATCCGGACGGGCCCTGGCGCGGCACCTGGCCGCGCGCCGGGCTGCACCTCGCGCTCCAGCCCGCCCCGTGGCACGTGACGTGGTTCGGGCTGGGCCCCGGCGAGTCGTACCCCGACATGCGCGCGGGTGTCACGGTGGGCACCTATACCGCCGCGCTCGACGAGCTCCTGGAGCCGCAGGTGCGGCCGCAGGAAGGCGGGCACCGATCGGAGTTGCGCAGCCTGCGGCTGGACTCCGGGGACGGGCGTCCCGGCTTCGGCGTCCGCGTGGTGGACGGGCCGGTGGGCTTCTCGCTGCGCCGATGGAGCGCCCACGAATTGACGGGTGTCAACCATCCGTTCGAACTCCCCGCGTCCGCAGCGGCGCATCTCTACCTAGACCTCGCCCAGCACGGTCTCGGCAGCCGCTCCTGTGGTCCCGACGTCCGGCCGGCTCACGCGCTGCGTCCCCGGCGGCTGCGGGCCGTGCTCGATTTCGTCAATCTTGGCGAGAACATCCCCTGAGCTCTTGCAAACTCGTGATAGCAAAGATCTAATACCGCCAAGCCCGCCGTACATCCGATGTCCGATGACGAGGCGGTCACGATCTCAGGACGCGCAGTGAAGCCGACGCCGTCCATCACCGAAACGACATTCTCGGAGGCACTTTCGATGATCAGCTTCACCAGCCGCCGACGGCCCCTGCTGGTGGCCGCGAGCATAGTCAGCGTGTTCGCCCTCACCGCGGGCTGCGGCCTCGGCGGCTCGGACCCCGAGACGGCACAGAGCGGCGGAATCCCCAGGCCGCAGGTCGACTGCGAGGTGCCGGCCGGCAACATCGACGACAAACCTCTGCCGACGTCCGAGCTCTCCGGCGAGATTCGCTTCGCCACCAGCGGACTGAAGAAGGACTTCGGTGGCTTCTTCAACCCGCTGATCGAAAAATTCGAACAGCAGCACCCCGGCGTGAAGATCAACTGGGAAGACACGCCCAGCGCCGACGACGTTGACGCCCGCATGGTCAACGACGCGCAGACATGCGTCATGGCGGACGTCATCAACGTCGCGAGCTCCACGGTCATGGCGCTGACCAAGGCCAACCTGCTCATGGACCTCGACGTGAAGGCACCCGGCACCGGCAAGGACTTCCTGCCGGGCGTCTGGGACAACCTCGGCTTCGGCGCCCAGGGCCACCACACCGTCTACCCCTGGTACTGGGGCCCGCTCATCACCACCTACAACAAGGACCTCTTCGCCAAGGCCGGTCTGGACCCGGAACAGCCGCCCGCGACCTGGGACGAGCTCGTCGCGGACAGCAAGCAGATCGCCACGGCGGCCAAGGGCGAGTACCAGGCGCTGTGGGGCAACGCCCAATGGACCTTCGTCGACTCCTGGGTCGGTCTGGGTGTCGCCATGATGAACGCCGACAACACGAAGTTCACGTTCGCCGAGGACGCGAAGGCCCAGCAGTGGCTGACGGACATGGCCGATCTGTACAAGGCCGGCGCCATCCCCAGCGACTCGGTGACCGGGCAGCCTGACCCGAGCCAGGCGTACAGCGCGGGCACCCTCGCGTTCGGCAGCCCGAACGCGTCGTTCCTGCGTACCGTCAAGGAGAACGCCCCGGACCTCTACCCGCGGACCGGCGTCGGACCGCACCTGTCGTCGCCCGGCGGGTCCGTGCTGTTCAACGGCCAGTACGTCGGGGTCTCCACCACCACGAAGAACGCTCCACTCGCCATGGCGTTCGCCCAGTACGTGACGAACGCGGAGAACCAGCTGGCCTGGGCCAAGGACCCCAAGGTCGTCATCTTCCCGTCCTCGACCACCGCACTCGCCGACCCCTTCTTCCAGGCGCCCAAGACTGACGACCCGTTCGACGAGGCACGAAGCGTCGCGGCCGAAGCAGCGAAGCAGGGCAAGGTCGTTGTCGGACTGTTCTACGTCACCGGCAAGATCGACAAGGTGATCAACGAGAACATCCAGAAGGCGGTCACCGGTAGCAAGGACCCGAAGCAGGCGCTGGCCGACGCCCAGACCGAGGCCAACACGCTGCTCGAGCGGCTGGGCTGAGCCCGCGCGGGGGCCGTCTGAGTGACGGCCCCCGCGAACCCGTGCTTCCGAACCACTGGGGCCGCTGCCCGCGGCCCGCTCACGAAGGCAGCTACAGTCATGGCCCGCGCCGTCACATCGCTCGGTGGAGCAGCCCGATACCGCAAATGGTGGGTGCCGTACCTCTGGTGCGTGCCGCCCGTCGCCGCGGTCGTGGCCTTCTCCGTCTATCCCTTCTTCAACACCGTTCTCCTGAGCTTCACCGACGCCCGGCCGCTCGGCGGCGCCGGCGGCTTCGTGGGCCTGCAGAACTACCAGGACCTGCTACGCGACGAGGAATTCTGGTCGGCGCTGCTCAACTCGGTGGTCTACGCCCTGTGCGTCGTCCCCGTGCTGACCGTCCTGCCGCTTCTGCTCGCCCTGCTGGTCCGGGACCGGTTGCCCGGCATCGGGATCTTCCGGTCCCTGTTCTACCTGCCGGCGGTCGCCTCCGTGGTGGTCGTGGCGCTGGCTTGGTCCTACCTGCTCAAGGACGACGGTCTGATCAACGCGCTGCTCAAGGACACCGGCCTGGTCCAGAGCTCGCTCCCGTTCCTGACCGGCCGCTGGTGGGTGCTCATCTCCGCGATGCTCATCACCATCTGGAAAGGCCTGCCGTACTACATGATCCTCTACCTGTCCGCGCTGGCCAACGTGGATCGATCGCTGTACGAGGCGGCGGAGATGGACGGCGCCGGCTCCGTACGCAAGTTCTTCCACATCACCCTGCCCGGCGTGCGTCTGATGATGAACCTCGTCGCCGTCCTCGTGATGATCGGCTCGATGAAGGTGTTCAGCGAGGTCTTCCTGCTGACCAACGGCACCGGCGGGATCGGCGGTGAGTCCTCGACGCTCACCATGTACATCCGTGACATCGGCATCGCCGACAGCACCTACGGCTCCCTGGGCCTCGGCGGCGCCGCCTCGGTGGTGCTGTTCGTCCTCACCGTCGGCTTGGTCCTGCTGAGCCAGCGTCTCAACCGCAAGTCGGAGGAGCAGTGAGCACTACCGCACTACCGGCCGCTTCGCCGGAGACCGCATCCGCTCCGCAGCGCTCGCCGCGTCGGGCCCGCAACCGCCGCCGCGCCCGCACTGCCGGGTGGCGCTACGCCAGCCTGGTCCTTGTGCTCCTGGCCCTGGTGGGACCGCTCGTCGTGCCTCTGCTCGGTGCCTTCAAGGGCCCGGGCGAGGCCATGTTCGGGCCGGGCGCCACGGTGTTCCCGCAGCAGTGGAGTCTCGACGCGTTCGGCGACCTGTTCGAGCAGACCGACGTGCTGCGCGCGTTCGGCAACTCGATCATCGTCTGCACCCTCATCGTCGCCAGCCGTCTCATCCTGTCGACGATGGGCGGCTACATCCTGTCGCGGCGTGGCTGGCGAGGCCGCGACCTGATGACGCTGATCGTGCTGTCGGCGTTGATCTTCCCGTTCGAGTCGATCATGGTCTCCCTGTTCGCCCAGGTTCGTGACCTCGGGTATTACAACAGCCTGGTCGGGGTCTGGCTGCCGCTGATGCTGGAGGCCTTCCACCTTCTTCTGATGCGCGCGGCGTTCCTCGGCGTCCCCGACGAACTCGAGAACGCGGCACTGCTCGACGGCGCGAACGAGTGGCAGCGGTTCTGGCACATCTTCCTGCCGCAGACCCGGGGCGCCCTGGTCATCGTCGGGCTGACGTCGTTCATCTTCGCCTGGGAGGACTACCTCTGGCCGGTCGTCGTGCTGCGCGACGACACCAAGTTCACGCTCATGCTCGCCATCACACAGTTGGAGAGCGCCTTCGGCTTCGACTACCGGGTGGTGCTGGCCGGCGCCATCGTCGCCTTCCTGCCCTTGCTGATCATCTTCTTCCTGGCCCAGAAGTACTTCTTCCGGGGCATCGAAGAGGGAGGACTGAAGTTCTGATGACGGACCCGACGACCACGACTGCCGACTTCACGCCGGACGCGCTGGAGGCGGCCGGCGCGCTGACGGCGGTGCCCGACCCCGGCTACCAATGGCCGGCCGACCCGCGTACCCGTGCGGCGTTGGAGCACTGGCGCGACCTGAAGGTCGGGGTCATCATGCACTGGGGCATCTACAGCGCGATCGGCCAGAGCGGTTCCTGGTCCCTGCACCGTGAGCACCTGGGGGAGTTCACCGACCCGCCCGCCGGCTGGTCGGGCACCGCTGCGGAGTACCACACCTGGTACAACCGCCAGGCGGAGACCTTCCGCGGTGCGGACTACGACCCCGCCGAGTGGGCGCGGATGTGCTCGGACGCGGGACTGCGGTACCTGGTCCTGACCACGAAACACCACGACGGCTTCGCCCTGTACGACACCGACCAGTCCAACTTCAAGTCCACCGCGGAAGACTGCGGCCTCGGGCGTGACATCGTGGCCGAGACCTTCCAAGCGTTCCGGGCCGAGGGCCTGGAGACCGGCGTCTACTTCTCCAAGGCCGACTGGAACCACCCGGGCTACTGGGACCGGGCGCAGCCGATCCGGGACAGGTTCCACAACTACGATCTCGCCGAGAAGACGGCGAAGTGGCGGTCGTTCGTCGAATACACCCACCGTCAGATCGACGAACTGCTCACCCGGTACGGCCGGATCAATGTGCTGTGGCTGGACGCGGGCTGGGTGCGCGAACCGGACGAGCCGATCGGGATCGACGCGATCGCCGACCGTGCCCGCGAACTGCAACCGGACATCCTCGTCGTCGACCGTGAGGTGCACGGCCGCAACGAGAACTACCGCACCCCGGAGCAGCAACTGCCCGACGCACGGCTGGACCACCCGTGGGAATCCTGCATCACCATGACCCGGTCCTGGTGTTCGGAGACCCCTGACGACCCCGCGAAGCCGATCGGTGAGATCGCCGCCACGCTGGTGCGCATCGTGGCCCGGGGTGGCAACTACCTCATCGGGGTCGGCCCGGACGCCTCCGGCCGCCTTTCGCGGCACGTTGCCGAGCGGATGCGTGAGCTCGGTGAGATCCTCCGGGATGCCGGTCACGCGATCTACGGCTCGCGGCCTGCCGACCCTGGCCTGACCGCCTCCGGCACGCTGGAGTGGCACCTCACCTCACCGTCCGGCAGGCCGGAGGTGGTGTACGCGATCGGGCTGTACCCGGACGGCGTGGCCGTGCCCAGCACGGTACGTGTCACCGGGAACGGGCACGACGTCACGGTGGCGGTTCCGGCCGGATCCAACGCGCATGTCGTGGTTGCCGAGATCCCGTTGGGCACCGGCTGACAGCTCTCGGGCGGCCGGGCGGCCGGGCCGGCGCCTCACCAGCCCGCGCCGTCCCGGCCGAGCGTGTCACTCCGTACGCGTCAGTCGAACTCCTCGATGTACTCCTCGGCGGGACCCAGCTCGGGACGCTCGCGCAGCTCCAGGACGCTGCCGAGCCGGTCGGTGTCGAGCACCACGACGGTGTTCACGCCGGCGTGCAGCAGCGGCGCCGGGCAGTAGAGCGTCACCTGCGGCCCGATCTCGCGGTATCGGCCGAGCAGGAAGCCGTTGACCCACACCATGCCGTGCGCCGAGCCGGGCAGCGCGAGGAACGTGTCGGCCGGCTCGCCGACGTGCACGTTCGCCACGGCGAAGCCGGTGGACGTGCCGGCGGCGGTGCGTGGTCGCCCGGTGCCGGTGGCGCGCCGCAGGTCGTCGGCGGTCCAGTCGGGAAGCGCGATCGGGGTACTGGTCCAGCCGTGCACGATCCGGCGGTCGACGAGCACCGGCCCGAGCAGCCCTTTGTGCTGCCCGAGCAGGGGCCCGTAGTTGATCCGGCCGAGGTTCTCCACCAGGATCTGCAGGTGCACCTCGGCCCCGGTGCCGTCGATGCTCAGTTCATGGTCACCGCCGTCGGCGACGCCGATCGGCACGCCGTCGGCGAAGACCACCGCGCGGTCGCGGACGTCGCTCAGCACGATCCGGTGCCGGCCTTCGGGAATCTTCGGGTACGCGGTGAGCAGCACCATCCCCGCGTCGAGGCCGAGTTGCTCGAACGTGGCCGGGTGCGGACCGTCGACGGCGGGCGCCGGCACCGCGGTCAAGCCGGTGAGCAGGCCGGCGCGGTGGGTCAGTGGCACCCGGGCCGCCGGCAGCACCGGCAGCCGTTCCGGAACCCGCGGCGTCCCGGAGGCGCCGAGTACCGCGCGCATCGCGTGGAACTTGGCGGTGAGCGAGCCGTCCTCGGCGATCGGCGCGTCGGAGTCGTAGCTGGTGACCGTCGGCTGCAACCGGCCGTCGTCGCTGTTGGCGCCGGCCCACAACCCGAAGTTGGTGCCGCCGTGCGCCATGTAGATGCTCACGCTGCCCCCGTCGGCCACGATGGCGCCGAGGGTGCCGGCCGCGCTGTCCACGCCGCGGACGTGGTGGTGCTCGCCCCAGTGGTCGAACCAGCCGCTCCAGTACTCGGCCACCACGAACGGCTCCTGCGGGCGGCGCCGGGCCAGGAGTTCCCGGGCGGCCTCGGGTTTGGAGCCCAGGGTGGCGGCGGCCAGGGTGCCCGGGATGGTGCCGCCGTCGAGCATCAGCTCGGTCGGGCCGTCGGCGGTGAACAGCAGTTCGGTGATGCCGCGCGCGACGAGCGCCGTCCGGTTCCAGCGCAGGTAGGCGTGGTCGTCGCCGTAGCTGCCGTACTCGTTCTCCACCTGCACCGCCACGACCGGACCACCGGCACCGGCCTGCAGTCGCGCGATCCGGGGGATCAGGTGGTCGAACCACCGTTCGACGGGCTGGGTGAACCCCGGGTCGGAGGTGCGCAGTGCCACGTCGCGGGCGGTGAGCCAGGCGGGTAGGCCGCCGTTGGACCATTCCGCGCAGATGTACGGCCCGGGTCGCACCACGACGTCGAGTCCTTCGGCGCCGGCCAGCTCGATGAACGCCTCGACGTCGCGCCAGCCGTCGAAGCTGGGCGCCCGGTCGGCGTGCGGCTGGTGGAAGTTCCAGGCCACGTACGTGTCGACGGTGTTGAGACCGAGGTCCGCGAGCCTTCGCAGGCGGTCGCGCCACAGGCGGGGGTGTACCCGGAAGTAGTGCATCGCGCCGGAAAGGATGCGGTGTTCGGCGCCGGCGCGGTAGAGCCGGCGCCCGCGCCAGCTGAGCGTGGGCCACACTCCGGCCGACGGCTGCGGGCCGGGGCCCGCCATGGTCGTCTCGATCATGGCGCGGAGCCTATGTTACCGGTGCCATGACAAACAATGCCGCTAAGATCCTCGCAGTGGATGACGAGGGGAGCGCGCCAGCATGACCGAGGCCATCACGCGTAACAGGCAGCCGAGCATGGCGGACGTGGCACGCGCCGCCGGGGTGTCGGCACAGACGGTCTCGCGGACGCTGCGCGACTCCCCGCACGTCAACGCCGAGACCCGCCGGCGCGTGCTGGACGCCGTCGGCCAGCTCGGCTACCGCTACAACAGCGCGCCGCGAATGCTGTCGTCGGGCCGCAGCTTCACGCTCGGCCTGGTGTTGCTGCAGGCCGGCGGCTACTACTCGCGTTCCGCGGTGACCGACGGGGTAGAGGCGGCGGCCCGCGCCGCGGGCTACTCGGTGAGCATCACGACCCTCGCCGAACTCGACCCGGCGCTCATGGAGAAAGCCCTGCTCAAGCTCTCCGACCAGGGTGTCGACGGCATCGTCATCGCGGTACCGCTGATCTCGGTGACCCAGCGGATGGAGGACATCACCCGCGACATCCCCACGGTCACGGTGGACGGCTCGCGCACGGAAGGGGCCCGGGTACTCGGGATAGACCAGCACGAGGCCGGGCGGATCGCCACGCAGCACCTGCTCGACCTCGGGCATCGCCAGATCTGGCACGTGTCCGGGCCGGACGAGTGGATCGAGGCACGCCAGCGCCGGCAGGGCTGGCAGGACTGTCTCGCCGCGGCCGGCATCGACGCGCCGCCGCCGCTGGAGGGCGATTGGACGCCGGAGTCGGGATACCGCCAGGGCCGCATCATCGCGATGATCCCGGAGGTCACGGCCGTCTTCGCGGCCAGCGACGAGATGGCGTTCGGCGTGGTCAAGGCGTTGCGCGAGCGTGGCCGTTCGGTGCCCGAGGATGTGTCGATCGTCAGCGTCGACGACATCGAGCTGGCCGCGTACTGCCACCCGCCGCTGACCACCGTGCGTCAGGACTTCTACCACTCCGGTGCGGCGGCCGTCGCGGTGCTGCTCGGCGCGGACGGCGACCCGGAACCGGCCGTGCGGCAGGCCACCCTGACGATCCGGCACTCCACCGCGCCGCCAGCACGCTGAGTTTCCGCCACGCGGCTGCCAGGGCCCGATCTTGACTGTTCATGTTATCGGTGCCACAGTAACAACCGCCTGGCTAGCCGCACCCGTCGCGCCGGCAGATTCTTCAGGCCTCGACTCCTGCACCGTTGCGCGTGCTCGCCCACGGAGGACTTCCCATGTTCAAAAAACCACTCGCCCTCGCCGCCGCCGCGGCGACGGCGCTCGGCCTGCTCGCCGGCTGTTCCGGCGGCGGAGACGACGCCGGAGGCGACAAGAAGACATTGAAGATCGCCGCCTTCGAGGGCGGCTACGGCCGGGACATGTACACCGAGCTGATCGCCGCGTACCAGGCGAAGAACCCCGGCCTCGACGTGCGGCTGCAGATCTCGAAGACCCTCGAGGACGAGATCAGCCCCAACATGAAGGCCGGCAAATTCCCCGACGTGGTGGTGCTGCCGCAGGGCCGCAAGGCCGCGCTCTCCGAGACCCTGGTCAAGGACAAGGCCCTCGAAGACCTCACCGGCGTGCTCGACATGACCGTGCCCGGCGAGCAGACCACCGTGCGCGCCAAGCTCGCCGACGGGATGATCGGCCTGGGCACCAACCCGTACGGCGACGACAAGACGTACCTGATGCCGATGTTCTACGCACCCACCGGCCTGGTCCACAACAAGGCCCTGTTCGCCGAGAAGGGCTGGAAGGTCCCGGCCACCTGGGACGAGATGTTCCAGCTCGGCGAGACCGCCAAAGCACAAGGCGTCGCACTGTTCACGTATCCGACCGCGGGCTACCTCGACTCGTTCTTCTTCGCGCTGCTGGCCAACGTCGGCGGCGACGAGTTCTTCACCAAGGTGATGACCTATGAGCAGGGCATCTGGCAGACCCCGCAGGCGCGCCAGACCCTCGACATCACCACCCGGCTGCTGAGCTACGCGGCGAAGACCACCGTGGGGTACGCCAACGAGCAGGACTTCACCAAGAACCAGCAGGCGATCCTGGACAACAAGGCGTTGTTCATGCCGAACGGCACCTGGGTCGTCGGCGAGATGAAGGACGCGCCCCGGGCCAAGGGCTTCGCATGGGCGATGACGCCGCTGCCGGCCGTGTCCGCGGGCGGCAAGCGTCACCTGACCACCATCGTCGAGTCGGCGTGGGTGCCCAGCGGCGCGGTCAACAAGGACGCCGCCAAGGATTTCCTCGCCTACCTGTACTCCGACGAGGCCGCCAAGATCTTCGCGAAGTCCAGCGCGATCCAGCCAATCAAGGGCATCGCGTCCAGCGTGACCGGTGAGATCGCCGGTTTCTACGGGCTCTACGACGACCCGTCCATCACCGCTCTGGTCGGTGGGTTCGCCAACAGCGCGCCGGTCGAGGGCGTGAGCATCAAGACCACGCTGTTCGACACGGCGAACAGCATCATCAGCGGCGACAAGACCGTCGAGCAGTGGCAGGCGGCGCTGCACGACGCCAGCGAGAAGCTGCGGCAGGCGGGCAGCTGAGGTGACTTCGACCGTCACCCCGCCGCTGGGCGACACCGAGCGCAAGCCCGGCCGAACCCCGGCGGCGGCGCCCGGCGCAGCGACCCGCCGCAAGCGCGGCGACGGCCGATTCGTCGCCGTGTGCCTGCTGCCGGCGCTGGCCCTGTTCGCGTTGTTCATGATCTGGCCGACGCTGAGCGTGTTCCGGATGTCGCTCTACAGCTGGAGCGGATTCTCCGCGCAGGAACGCTTCGTCGGCCTGGACAACTTCGCGAAACTGCTCGACGACCAGCAGTTCCTGCGCTCCTTCCAGAACACCGTCGCGCTGCTGGTCATTGTCACCGTGGTGACGATGGGCCTCGGACTGGCGCTCGCGGCCGTCATGACCCGGCAGAAACTGCGCGGCCGCAATCTCTACCGGTTCGTGCTCTACATCCCCAACGTGCTGTCGGTCGTGGTCATCGCGGCGATCTTCTCCGCCGTCTACGACCAGGAGAACGGACTGATCAACGGCACGCTTCGGCTGCTGTCGCTGGACGGGCTGCAACAGGTCTGGCTCGGCGACCAGAGCGTGGTGATCTACTCGGTCGCGTTCGCGATGGTCTGGCAGGCGCTCGGCTACTACATGGTCATCTACATGGCGAGCATGGCTAGCGTTCCGGAGGAGCTGTACGAGGCCTCCGCGCTCGACGGTGCCGGCGCCGGCCGGCAGTTCTTCACGATCACGCTGCCGCTGATCTGGGAGACCCTGCGCACCACGCTGACCTTCTTCATCCTCAGCGCCGTCAACCTCAGCTTCGTGCTGGTGCGCGCGATGACCGGCGGCGGCCCGGACGGTTCCTCCGACGTGCTGCTCAGCTACATGTACCAGCAGGCGTACACCAACTCCTCGTACGGCTACGGCATGGCCATCGGCGTGGTCGTGTTCGCCTTCTCGTTCCTGGTGTCGCTGCTGGTCAGCCGCGCGACCCGGCGCCCGCCCCTCCAGTACTAGAGGACCGCCATGACCACGATCCACAAGCCCGGTCCGCGGACCGTCTCCACCCTGCTGCTGACCGTGATCGCGTTGCTGATCGTGATCCCGGTCGGCTGGGTCCTGGTGGCCTCACTCAAGACCAGGAGCGAGTTCTTCGGCAGCCCGTGGACCCTGCCGCAGGGGCTGCACCTGCAGAACTACGTCGACGCCTTCGTCACCGCCGACATGGGCCGCTACTTCGCCACCTCCGTACTCGTCACGCTGCTCGGCCTGGTCCTGGTGCTCGCGGTGTCGGTGCCGGCGGCGTACGTGGTGGCCCGCTACGAGTTCCGCGGCAAGGGCCTCGTCGAGATGGCGCTGCTGGCAGGGTTGTTCATCAACGTGAACTACATCGTCGTGCCGATCTTCCTGATGCTCGTCGACTGGGACCGAGCCTTGATCGACCTGATGCCGGACGGCTTCTTCCTGGACAACCCGGCGATGCTCGCGCTGGTCTACGCCGCCACCTCGATCCCATTCACCATCTACCTGCTCAGCTCGTACTTCCGCACCATCCCGGGGGACTTCGAGGAGGCGGCGCTGCTGGACGGGGCGTCCCGGTTCCGGATCATGACGCGGGTGATGGTGCCGATGGCCCGCCCGGCGGTCACCACGGTCATCCTGTTCAACTTCCTGGCCTACTGGAACGACTTCATCATCGCGCTGACCCTGCTGCCCGGTGAGGGCAAGACGCTGCAGGTCGGCCTGCTCAACCTGATGACCGCGCAGAAGGCCGCCGCCGACTACGGGCGGCTCTACGCCGGCATGGTGATCGTCATCGTCCCGGTGCTGCTCGTCTACGCCCTCATCCAGCGCCGCCTGATCGAGGGCATGGCCGCCGGCGGCGTCAAGGGCTGACGCCCGGAAAGGACCGTCATGAACGAATCGACGCGCGCCGCCCTGATCGTCACCGGCCGCACCCTGACCGCGCTCGCCTGCGTCGTCGTGGTCGTACTGGCCCGGCCCGCCCCCGGCTGGGGCCGGCTCGCGGTGATGCTCGGCGCGCTCGCCGTGCTACTGCTTCTGCTGGCCGGCTACAACCGCAAGTTCCGATCTTGATTCCTGTCGTTCCCCCGCACAGATAGGACGGTCGATGCGACTACTCCGGACATCCCTGCTCACCCTGCCCCTGCTGGCCACCGCAGTGCTGGCCGCCGCGCCTCCGGCGGCAGCCGCGAACACGAGCTACTACGTGGACTGCTCGGCGACTGCCGCGGGCAGCGGCACCGAGGCCAGCCCGTGGAACAGCTTCGCGCCGGTCAACTCCCGGACCTTCACCTCCGGTGACCGCGTCCTCATCCGGCGCGGCACCACCTGCGTCGGCCAGCAGCTGTGGCCCAAAGGCTCCGGCGCGGCCGGCGCGGCCAACATCATCGACGCGTACGGCACCGGCGCCAAACCGGTCCTGGCCGGCAACGGCGCCGTCGACGACGTGGTGAAGCTCTACAACCAGCAGCACTGGGAGATCCGTAACTTGGACATCTCCAACAAGGGTGCCGCGCCCGCCGCCCGCCGGGGTGTGCACATCATCCGGGAGAACTCCGGGACCGGCACCTACTACCGGATCACCGGCGTCGACGTGCACGACGTCAACGGCGTGCAGAACAAGAAGGACGACAACGCCAGCGCCGGCATCTTCTTCGAAGTGCTCGGCAACACCACGCCCACGAAGTTCGACGACGTGGTGATCAGCGGAAGCACGGTCCGGGCGGTCGATCGCTACGGCATTCACTTCTGGACCCGGTGGATGACCCGGCCGGAACTGGCTAACCCGAACTGCGGCGCGACCTGCGGCACCTGGACCCCGCAGACCCGGGTCGTGGTACGCGGCAACACCGTCACCGACATCGGCGGCGACGCCATCGTGGTGCACCACACCCAGAGTGCGCTCGTCGAGAACAACCGGGTCGACGGTTTCCGGATGCGCGACACCAACTGCGCGGCCGGCATCTGGGGCTGGAACATCAACGACGCCCTCTTCCAGTTCAACGAGGTCAGCGGCGGGCGCAGCACCTGCGACGGACAGGGCTTCGACCTGGACGAGGGCAACATCCGCACCATCTACCAGTACAACTACAGCCACGACAACGAGGGCGGCTTCATCCTGCTGTGCAACGGTGGCGGATCGACCACCCGCGACAACATCGTGCGCTACAACATCAGCCAGAACGACCGCGGCCAAATCTTCGACCTGATCTGCGGCAAGATCACCAACACGAAGATCTACAACAACGTCTTCTACGTCGGCCAGGCCGCCCAGATCATCAACAACAGCAACGGCTCCACCGGGGCCAACGCCGAGTTCTACAACAACATCTTCTACGTCGACAACGGGCAGTCCAGCTACAATGCCGGCGGGCTGCTGTTCCACGCCAACACGTTCTACGGCCAGCACCCGGCCGGTGAGCCGTTCGACCCGGCCAAGAGCACCGCCGACCCGCTACTGGTGGCGCCCGGCACCGCCACCTCGATCGGCAACGCCGGCGGGTACCGGCTGCGCGCGGGCTCCCCGGCCCTCGCGAGCGGTCAGGCCATGCCCGGCCCGGGCAGCCGGGACTACTTCGGCGGCCCGGTCACGACCGGCTGCCGGCCCGACCGGGGTGCGCACCAGCTGAGCACCACGTGCACGGCCGGGCCCACGCTCATCTCCCGGGACCGCTGGTCACTGAAGTACGCGGACAGCCAGGAGACGACCGGGGAGAACGGCGCCGCGGTCAACGCCTTCGACGGCAACACCGCGACGATCTGGCACACCGGGTACAGCGGCGGCAACGCGCCGATGCCGCACGAGATCCAGATCAACATGGGTACGAGCCAGTCCGTCTCCGGTCTGCGCTACCTGCCCCGGCAGGACAGTGGTGCCGGCGCCGCCAACGGCCGGATCGGCCAGTACGAGATTTACGTCAGCGCCGACGGCGTCACCTGGGGGGCGGCCGTGGCCACCGGTACCTTCGCCGGCACCGCCGCGCAGAAGGAGGTCCGGTTCACCGCCAAGACCGGGCAGTACCTGCGGCTGCGCGCACTGAGTGAGGTCGGCGGCAACCCGTGGACCACCGCGGCGGAGATCCACGCCCTGAGCTGACCGGGCGGGGCCGTCACGAACCCGGTGGCGACCCCGCACCGCACCGGCTCATGTCGAGGCCCGGCAGCGCTGGCTGCCGGGCCGTCATGCGCGTCTCCGGATGGCCCGCCGACGCCTCAGCCCGGTGCGGCGGGCAGCAACGAGTCGGCGGCGGTGAGGCGCAGGGCCGCGGCGACGGCACCCATCGCGCCGCCCTCGTCGCCGAACCGGGCCGGCACCACCTCGATGCCGCGCAGATGGTGGGGGATCGCGAGGTGGGCGATGGTCGCGCGTACCCGATCCAGCACGATGTCACCGCCCTGCGCCAGCGGCCCGCCGACGGCGATCTTGCCCGGGTCGAACTGGACGACCGTGCCGGACAGCACCTGCCCGAGCAGCGTCGCGGCGTGCTCGACCACCTCCCGGACGACCGGCTCCCCGGCGACAGCCTGCGCCACCAGCCCCGCGGTGTCGGCGACCGGCACGCCGCGCTGCCGGCACTGCTCGACCAGGGCGGCCGGGCGAATCAGCAGCTCGAGACAACCCTGGCCGCCGCAGGGACAGGGATCGCCGTGCGGGTCGACGGTGACGTGACCGATCTCCCCGGCGGCGCCGTGCGCGCCGCGGACAAGCTGCCCGTCGACGATCAGTCCACCGCCCACGCCCTCGCTCCAGAGGACGTAGACGGCGTCGTGGACGTCCCGGGTGGCACCCCACGTGCTCTCCGCGAGCGCAGCTAGCCGGGAGTTGTTGTCGGTGACCACGGCCGCGTCGAAGCGCTGCCGCAGGCGGTCACTGATCTGCTGGGCGGACTTCGAGGAGACAGCATCGCCGGGCCCGGCGATCAGGCCGGGCAGGCCGATGCCGATGGCCTGCAGCGCACGCAGGTCGACCTGGTGCTCGGCGACGAGATCGTCGATGAGCGCGGCGGCGGCGTCGGCACGCCGCGCCGCGTTCGCCGAGACCGCGATGGCACGGGTGCCCCGCGCCAGGATGTCGTGACTGAGTGTGCTGATGATGACCGTGATGGTGGTGCGTGCCAGATCGATGCCGATGATCCAGCCGGCGCTCGGGTTGAGGCTCACGGTGGTGGACGGGCGGCCGCGGCCGCGCTGACCGGTGGCCTCGGGTTCGCGCTCCACGACCATGCCGCGGGTGATGAGGTCACCGATGATGTCGAACAGCGTGGTGCGCGACAACCCGGTCAGCCGGATCAGTTCGGCCCGGCTCAGGGGCCCGGCGTCACGCAGCTGGGCCAGCAGGGCCTCGGTGTGGGTTCGCCGCACCCGTTGCATGGCGTCCGGACGTTCGATCACCGCACCATCATGGCCGATGCCGTACGCCCGGGCACCGCCGCGTCGGCGAGCGCATACCGATCCTTGCCGGCGGCCTTGGCCGCGTACATCGCGATGTCGGCCCGGCGCATCAGCGTGTCGGCGTCGTCGCCGTCCGTGTGGGCGGCCGCGCCGATGCTGGCGTGCGGAGCAATCGTCGTGCCGTGCGTGTGCACCGGGTCCCGTAACGACGCGAGGATACGCTCGGCCACCTGCCCGGCCTCCGCCTCGTCACTGGCGGGCAGCAGGATCGCGAACTCGTCGCCGCCGAGCCGGGCCACCAGGTCGGTGGTGCGGGTCGCGGCGCCGAGCCGACGGGCGATCTCCACCAGCAGGTCGTCCCCGGCGGCGTGCCCGAGGGAGTCGTTGACCTGCTTGAACCCGTCGAGGTCCACCATCAGGACGGCCGGGCTGCGGGTCAGGCAGGCGGTCGCGAGCTCGTCGTTGAACAGTGCCCGGTTCGCCAGCCCGGTCAGCGAGTCGTGGGTTGCCTGGTGGTGCAGCATCCGGCGGTGTTCGTGCAGGGAGTCGATGAGCTGGGCGTTGTCCCGGAACGCCAAAATCTGCCGGGTGACGACCAGGGCGGTCACCACCACCGAGCCGGCCACCACGGCGAGACTGATCTGCCCGGTGACCGTCAGGATGACGAGCAGCAGGTTGAGCGCGGTGACCGCGGCGTACGGCAACAGGCTGAAGTGCTGCGTGCGGGACCGGGTGCCGCCGGCTGATGCGGACGCACGGTACGACCGCAGTGCCGCCCACGCCACCAGGCCGCCCTCGAAGGCGCTGATCCACGGCCCGGCGCCACGCCATCGCTCGTGATGTTCCAGCAGCCGGGTCACCGCCGAGCTCAGCGCACCGATGAGCACGACCAGCGCCAGCACCCGCAGCGCCCGGGACGGCACGGCGTCGGTCCCCGCCAGCACGAGCCGGGCCACGGCCAGAACAGCGCCCAGGCAGATCACGCACAGCACCAGCGGCCCGGCAACCGTCGACAGTTGGGGCCGCGAGCCGATCATCGGCTGCAGCTGGAACTGCCAGAGCACGGTGGCGGCCACCACCATGACGGTGGCGGCGTCCAGGCCCAGCCGGACCGTGTCGCCGCGCATGCGCCGCACCGTGGGCAGGCGCAGCAGCGCCCCGATCACCAGCAGCAGGGCGACACCGATCGGCGCGACCGCCGCGACCACGTACGAAGTGGTGTTCGGGACCAGGTCCGTGTTGATCGCATTGAGCAGGCAGGCACCGGGCGTGACCAGGGCGGCCGCGATGGCGATCCGGCGCCAGAAGAACCGGCCGGCGGGCGGGAGATCGCCGACGCGCGAGACCCGGTACGCCACCCACGCGGCCAGCCCCATGGTGACACCGCCGGGGATCCAGGCGTAGCCGAGAACCAGACCGGGCGCGACGGCCTGCACCAGCAGCAACAGGACACTCGTCACACCGGCGGCGATCAACCACGCGCGTACCCGCCGACGGTCGGTGACCAGCGCGGACTCGCCCGGCGTGGGCGTGTTTCCCTCCGGTGACGCCATCCTGCCCTCCCCTGTCGCGGCATGATGCCTGATCGGCGCGGCGGCGGCCGGGATGAGCGTTACCGGCGCGGGCTTGTGTGCGCTCGCTGGCGAGTGCACGCTGCGGGGCAGGGGAGGTGGCAGGTGGAGCGGTTCGTGGTGGTCACCGGTGCCGGTTCGTTGCGGTCCGACGACAGTCGTGCGGTGCGTTTTACGGGTGACCGCGGTCGGCGACTTCGACACCGGCACCTGGGCATCGATCGGGATCACCGACCGCGTCGAGCTGGACTCCACGGCTCCGGCCGACGACCTCACCGCGTTGATCGACCGTGTCGACCGGGTGGCGGAGATTCCCCGCGCGATCCGGGCCGGCGCCCCGGTGCGCCGGGTCTGACCACCTACCTGGCGTGAGGCCGCCGCTGGGCCGCCCCCTCAGCCGCCCCGGGTGCCGGTGAGGGTGAGTTCGGCGACGGACGTCCACGGGCCCCGGTTCCCGGCCTCACTGAGCGCCCGCAGCCGCAGATAGCGGCCGGTGGGCGCTCCGGTGAACCGGACGCTCTGTTCGGTGGCCGTGTCGGCGAAGGTGCCGGTCGCGGCTGCGGGTCCCCAGTCGTCCGGGGTGTCGGAGACGTAGATCTCGTAGGCGCCGATCCGGCCGTTCACGCCACCGTCCTGCCGGGGCAGGTACCGCAGGGTCTCGATGCGGTGGGTGGCGCCGAGGTCGAGCTGGATCTCGTGCGGCAGCGGTGCGGGCGCCGCCGACCAGGCGGTGTGCCAGGTGGTCGCAGGGTCGCCGTCGAACGCCCTGGTCGCCCCGGCGTTCTCGGCCGTGGTCTCCTCACTGTCGGCGTGCACCAGCCGCCAGGTGTCGCGGGGGATCGGCGGTGCGGTGGTGCCGGAGCCGGTGGCGGCCGGCAGGACCGCACCGCCGATCCGGGTGGTGAACGCCGAGGTACGCGATCCTGCTTTGATGTGCAGCACCCCACCGGCGTGGAACCAGCCGCTGCTGGCCGCGTCGTAGGCGGCGCGGGTGGCGAGCCCGGTCACGGGCCGACCGGCCACCGCCACCGAGGTGGGGGCCGCGGCCAGGTGCACGGTGAACTCGTACGCCCGGGAGGCCGGTTTGCCGGCGTAATTTCCGGTGGAGGCGCCCACGTTCACGGTGACCGTTCCGGTGCCCGCCGCGGGCGCGGTCATGGTGACCCGCTGGGTGGCGTAGGCGCCGGTGCGGTGCGCCCGGGTGATGCCGTCGTCCTCGTAGAGGGTGAAGGCCGTCGACCCGCGCGGGTAGAGATCGTAGGTGAGGGAGGAGACCGGTTTCTCGCCGGTGTAGTTCATCTGCGGCCACATCGGCACGATCGAGCCCCCTTTGACGAACAGAGGAAGCCGGTCGAGCGGCGCGGCGTGACCGTTGAGTGTGACCGGGCCCTGGTGGACTGTGCCGGTCCAGTAGTCGGTCCAGGTGCCGGCCGGCAGGTAGATGCCGTCGCGGATCTCGGTGCTGGTGGTCACCGGTGCGACCAGGAACGCGTCGCCCGCCATGAACTGCGCGGAAGTGGCGTTGCCGCGAGCGACCGGGTCGTGCGGGTACTCCAGCACCAGGGCCCGGGTGGCGGGGACGCCGGTCGTGCTGGCGGTGTGGCTCATCGTGTAGTGGTAGGGCATCAGCCGCATCTTCAGGTGCAGGTACTTGCGGTTGATCGACAGGTAGGGCTCGCTGAAGCGCCACGGCTGCTTGTCCTGATATCCCGGCGCGGGGTTGGTGGCGCCCCAGCCCGACATGGTCATGAACGCCGGGGTGAAGGACTTCCACTGCAGGTCCCGTACGTAGGTCTGCGGACTGCCGCCGAAGATGCCGTCGACGTCACCGGTGGCGTAGTTGAAGCCGGACAGCCCGGCCCCGGCCACCGCCGGCACGGTCCAGCGCATGTCGTTCCACGTGCCGTAGGTGTCGCCGGTCCAGACCACGGCGTTGCGCTGGGTTCCGGCCCAGCCGTCGACGGTCCACACGTAGCGGCGGGCATCGGAGTTGTGCTCGATGCCGTCGACGGCCTGCTGGACCCCGTGGAAGGCGTTGCGGTAGCCGCCGCCGACCCAGGCGACGTCGGTCTTGACGCCGCGGGTGCCGGCGACGCCGACCTCCTCGTCGATGCCGGCGAGGCCGGTGGACGTCCACAGGCCGGTCTTGAATCCGAGGGCTTCGGCGCCGGCCACGGTGGCGGGCAGGTCGGTGTGGCCGCAGCCGTACCCGTCGTTGGGCATGAACCAACCGGAGGGCATGTCCGCGGCCCGGGCCTGCCGGGCGTAGGCCAGCACGTCGGGGGTGCGCTGGTGCCCGGCCCGGTTGTGGTCACCCTGGTAGGTGGGGCTGGAGGCGTTGAAGCAGTCGGCGTTGCCGAGCTCGAAGCCCCACAGCGGGCTCAGGAACGGCTTGCCTGTCACATCGGTGTACGCCCCCAGCACCCCTTTGAGGGAGTTGCCGACGAAGTAGTAGGCGTCGAAACGCTGCTCGTCGTGCACGGTGGTCACCGGGTCGGTGAAGCCGTAGGAGCCGGGTGCCCACGTGTTGCGCAGCACGCCGTAGCCGTTGGTGGACAGGTAGAACGGCGCGGGGCTGGCGTTGGTGTTCTCCCGCCATTGGTTGTCCACGGCGATCGGCACCGTCTTGTCACGCAGCGCCCATTCGCCGAGCCGCAGTCCGGTGCCGTAGAACTGCTCGTCCGCCGCGCGTCGCAGCCGCTGCGTGGTGCGCCCGTCCGTCCAGTCCAGCGGCTGCGCCTCCCGCCAGAGCGGGCGTCCGTCCGGCCGGTACGCCTCGACCGTGAGCGGATTCTTGTTGATCCGTACGACCATCGCCGAGGTGGCGACGCGGTAGTGCGTGCCGGCGTCGGTCAGGCTGCTGGCGACCGCCCCGAAGCCGGTCCGGACGGTGATGTCGGTGCCGGCCGGATCGGTGAACTGCCCGTCCGGGGCCACCCAGATGCGCAGGATGTCGGTGCGGACGAGGACCAGCCGCATCCGCGCGGCGGTGCTGGTGGTCACCGTGTACGTGTTTCCCGTCCCGGTGACGGTGGTGGCGCTGCCGGGCGTGGCGGCGCGGGCGGGAGTGGCGGTCAGCATCGTGACGAGCAGGATCAGGGCCGCGAGCAGAGCCCGGAGGGTGGTGGGTGGCTGCGGGGCGTCCGGCGGTGACCAGGGCATGGGGCCTCCTTCGGTCGGGCGGTGGCCGGCCAGGTCATTCACATGAGCCGATGAGGACATGCTGACGGGCGATGAAGTTTCATGCAATATTGTCAGTCATAAATTGCATCATCTTCCTCACAGGTAAGGAGATGACGTCTATGAATCGCTATGTCCTCAGGCGGCTGGTCGCCGTCAGCGCGCTCGTCGCCGCATCCGTTGTGCTGGCGGTCGGGTCTCCCGCGGCGGCGGCGGAACCCGCGCCGAAGGTGGTACCGGCGTTGCAGTCCTGGGCCGGTGGCACGGGCCGGATCGTTCTCCACCGCACCGGTCGCGTCGTGATCCCGGCCGGTTCGCCGGCCGGGGTGCGGCGCATCGCCAGTCAGTTGGTCACCGAGGCCGCCGAACTCACCCCGCTGCGGATGACGGTGCTGACGGGCACGCCGGCGCCCGGCGACATCGCGCTGCGTCTCGATGCGGGCGCGGCGTACGGTTCGGTGTCCGCGGCGCTCAAACCGGAGGCGTACCGAATGGTCGTCGGCTCGGGTCGCGTCGAACTCGTCGGCGCCGGCGAGAAGGGGCTGTACTACGCGACCCGGACGTTGCTGCAGACCCTGCTCGGTGCCCCGGACCGGATCAGCGCCCCGGCGGGCACCGCCGTCGACTGGCCGGACTACGCCGTCCGCGGCTTCATGCTCGACGTCGGCCGGCGGTACTTCACGCCGCAGTACATCAACAGCTACATCCGCTGGATGGGCTGGCTCAAGATGAACACCTTCCAGCTGCACCTCAACGACAACGAGATCAACGCCCCGGGCGGTGACTGGGGTCAGGCGTACTCGGCGTTCCGGCTGCGCTCGGCGAACCCGGCGTTCGCGGGCCTGGCCGCCACGGACGGCTCGTACTCGCGGGCGGATTGGGACGGCTTCGAGAACACGGCACTCGCGCACGCGGTGACCATCGTCCCGGAGATCGACGCACCCGCGCACTCCCGCGCTTTCATCAGGTTTCGGCCGTCGATGGGCCTCAACGGCGGCAACTCCGACCACCTCGACCTGAGCAAGCCGGAGTCGACGGACTTCATGAGATCGGTGTACGACGAGTTCGTCCCGTGGTTCCGGGGACCGACCGTGCACGTCGGCCTGGACGAATACCCGAAGGCGTACGTTGCCGACTACCAGCGCTACCACAACGCGATCGCCGCGCACGTGCGCGGGCTCGGCAAGGACGTCGGGGTGTGGGGCTCGTACCGGTACATGTCCGGCACCTCCGCCGGCTACGACAAGAACGTCGCCGTCAACGTCTGGAACCACGGCTGGTACTCGTCGTCGCAGGCCGTGAACGAAGGCTATCGGATCATCAACACCCTGGACAGCCAGCTCTACGTCGTGCCGACCGCCGGTTACTACAACGGTCAGGGCCTCGATGGGCGCAACATCTTCCTGAACTGGGCGCCGCACACCTTCGGGTCGGCCGCCGAGAACCTGACACCTCAGCATCCGAATCTGCTGGGCGCCATGCACGCGGTGTGGAACGACCTGGTCCGGGCGCCGTACACCGAACTCGACGTGCACCGGCTCACCGAACGCGCGTTCAACTCGCTGGCACAGAAGATGTGGTCGCAGGGTGACGCGGGCACCGACTACGCCGCGTTCCTGGACCGGGTCTTCACGGTTGGTCAGGGGCCGGGCACCGGCTACCTGCCCGACACCCTCGCCCCGGATGTCGACGACCTGGCGCGCGGCATGCCCGCCACGGCATCGTCGTCCGAGACCGCCGCCCTCGGTCCGGCCGCCGCGGTCGACGGTGACCCCGGCAGCCGGTGGGCCAGCCAGTACCGCGACGACCAGTGGCTACGCGTCGACCTGGGCAGCGCGCGCATGTTCACCAAGGTCCGGGTGGCGTGGGAGGCGGCGTACGCCCGCGACTACGACATCGAGATCTCCGGCGACGGCGGCACGTGGACGTCTGTCGCGCAGCGCCGCGGCCTGACCGCACCGGCGACGGACCTCCTCGACGTCGGCGACCGCACCGCTCGCTACGTCCGGATGCGCGGCATCACCCGCGGCACGGCGTTCGGGTACTCCGTCTACTCGTTCGAGGTCCTCGCCGGCGGCACCGGCCCGGTCCTCGGTCTGGGCGGCAAGTGCCTGGACGTCTCCGGCGGCACCGGCGCCAACGGAACACAAGCCATCCTCCACACCTGTACGGGCGGCGAGAACCAGCGCTTCACCACTACCGCCGGCGACGCGTTGCGGGTGCTCGGCAAGTGCCTGGACGTCAACGGGGGGAGCACCGCCGACGGTGCGAGGGTGCAGATCTGGGACTGCAACGGCGGCGGCGCGCAACGGTGGGTCCCCCGTGCCGACGGCGCGCTGGTGAATCCGCAGTCGGGCAGATGCCTGGACGTCACCGGCAACAACCCGGCAGACGGCACCCCCGTGACGATCTGGACGTGCGGTGGGGGTGCGAACCAGAGGTGGACCCTGCCCTGACGGCAGCAGCGCGGCACAGCCGGCCCGGCGCCGATCGGCGCCGGGCCGGCTTCAGTTGTGACCAGGGGTGAGGCGGCGGCGGATCCCGCTGAAGTGCTCGGTCAGCGCCGCGACGGACTCCTCGACGTCGCCGGCGCACACCGCGTCGTAGACCCGGCGGTGCCGTGCGGCTATCTCGACGGGTGACTCGTCGGCGTCGTCCAGCTCGGCGTGCAGGGCGTGGTAGACGTCCCAGAACGCGGCCAGCAGCTGGATAACCAGGGGGTTGCCGAGCGGCTCGTAGAGCAGCTCGTGGAAACGCTTGTCGGTCTCCGGGCTGACGCCGCCGGCCTGGGCCTCCGCTTCCATCTGCGCCATGACCTCGGCCAGTTGCCCGTCGACCGGTTTGCCGGCGTCGCGTTGGCGAATCACCTGCTGGATGAGCCCGTACTCCAGGACCTCGCGGATCTGGACCAGGTGTCGCAGGTCGTTGCGGCCGGCGTGCAGCGACATCCGGTTGTGGAAGGTCAGTTCGTCGACGAGCGAGACCAGCGACATGGTGCCGACGAACATGCCGAAACCGTGGCGGATCTCGACGATGCCGACTGCCTGCAGCGCCTTGAGCGCCTCCCGCAGCGAGTTGCGGCTGACATTGATCTCTTCGAGCAGGTCGAGCTCGGTGGGCATCGGGTCGCCCGCGGTCAGGCCGCGTTCCAGGATCAGCTGCTTGATCCGGTCCTGCACCTCGTCGGTGCGGCTCGGCCGGCGCGGCGTCGTCGCGGGTGCGCTGCGCCGCCTCATCGTGGTGCCCCGGCCACTGCGGCCCTCTTGCAGCGGGAATGTGCGAGATGCGGAGACGGCCGGCAGCCGGTTTGCCGATCCTGGGCGGAGGGGTGTGCCTGCGGCTGGTTCATCGCGACTTGTCTCCGGGTGCTCTTGACCATGGGGGGACACGCTCATAAGGTACCGCACTACGGGCTACGTAGGACGTAGGACGTCCCGCAAATCACATGACTTTGGGGATCACGATGGATAACAAGGGCGTATCACGTCGCAACCTGCTGCGATATGCGGGCATTCTGGGTGCCGCAACGACCATCACCGCAGGTCTCGGGGCCTGCGGTGACGGGGGAGACTCCGCCGGGACCGCGAGCGGCAAGACCATCGAGGCGACCCTCGCCTTCACCCTGTCCAGCGGCTTCGACCCGATGCTGGCCTCCAGTGCCGTCGCGACCACGGTGAACCAGCACGTCTTCGAGGCGCTGGTGGACCTGGACCCGATCACCCGCGAGCCCTACCCGGCGCTGGCCGCCGCGCTGCCCACGGCAAGCGGTGACGGCCTGACCTGGACCGCCACGCTGCGTGAGGGCGCGAAATTCTCCGACGGCACCGCGGTCACCGCCGACGACGTCGTCTGGTCGTTCACCCGGGCGCTGGACCCAGCCAACGCCTCGCTGATGGCCGGCTTCATCACCTTCGTCGACACGGTGACCGCCAAGGACGCCAAGACCGTCGAGTTCAAGCTCAAGGGCACGTTCAGCCTCTTCCCGCAGCGCATCGCGGTCATCAAGATCGTGCCCAAGGCGAAGACCGGCGACGCCGCGGCGAACAAGGCCTTCGACACCGCGCCGATCGGCTCCGGCCCGTTCACCCTGGTCAGCGCCAACGCCACCGCCGGCGTGGTGATGGGCGTGAACGCGAACTACAACGGCCCGCGCCCGGCAAAGGTCGAGAAGATCACCCTGCGGACCACGCCGGACAACACCGCCCGCCTCAACGACCTGCAGGGCGGCTCCTCCCAGGCGATCGAGGCGGTGCCCTACCTCGACGTCAAGTCGGTCGGCAACGGCCGCGAGGTGGACGAGAAGCAGGCGTTCAACCAGATGTTCCTCATGTTCAACTGCGCCGCCGCGCCGTTCGACGACAAGCGCGTGCGCCAGGCGCTGCACTACGCCGTCGACACCCAGAAGCTGATCACCACGGCGTTGCAGGGGTACGCCACGCCGGCGACCAGCTACCTCGACGAGGGCAACGCCAACTACCAGAAGGCCGCCACCGTCTACGGGTACGACCCGGAGAAGGCGAAGGCGCTGCTCGCCGAGGCCGGCGTCACGAACCTGTCGTTCGAGCTGGTCACCACGGACACCGCCTTCGTCAAGGACAGCGCCCCGGTGCTGATCGACGCGTGGAAGGCGATCGGGGTGACCGCCACCCTCAACACCAACCCGTCCTCGGCGGTCTACGGCACCATCGTGCCCGGCCCCGGGTTCCGGGTGCTCGCGGCCAGCGGCGACCCCACGGTCTTCGGCCCCGACGTGGACCTGCTGCTGCGGTGGTTCTACACCAATGAGACGTGGACCAAGAGCCGGCACCGCTGGGCGGGAACGCCCGCCGCGACCCGGTGCGCGACGCTCATCGAGGACGCCGCCAAGTCCTCCGGCGCCGAGCAGACCGCGCTGTGGAAGCAGGCCCTCGACCTGATCGCCGACGAGGCGCCGCTCTACCCGATCTTCCACGTCAAGATGGTCACCGGCTTCGACCCGGCCAAGATCAAGGACTTCCAGGGCGCGGCGACGACCGGCCTCTACTTCGTCGGCGCCTCGCGCGCCTGACCGTGATCCCCCGCTGCAGTGGCGCGGCCGCGGGTGGGCGGCCGCGCCCGGACCTGGAAAGGAGCATCAGGTGGACGCCTTCCTCGGCATCATCGTGCGTCGCTTGTCGGCGCTGATCCCGCTGATGCTCGGCATCATCCTGTTCATCTTCCTGATCATGGCGTTGTCCCCGAACGACGCCGCCCTCTCGGTGCTCGGCGACCAGGCCACCCCCGAGCAGATCGCGGCGTTCAACGCCGCCAACGGGCTCGACCAGCCGCTGCTGGTGCGCTACGCCGACTACCTGTGGGCGCTGGTGCAGGGAGACCTCGGCCAGACGTTCTCGCTGAATGCGCCGATCAGTGGCATCATCACCGCCGCGCTGCCGGTCACGCTGCAGCTGACCGCCCTGGGCGTCGGCCTGGCCGTGGTGCTGGCGCTCGTACTGGGCATCACCGGCGCGCTCTACCGCGACCGCTGGCCCGACCAGGTCACCCGGCTGGTGTCGATGGCGGGCATCTCCATCCCCTCGTTCTGGCTGGCCATCCTGCTGATCCAGCAGCTGTCGACGATCGGCGGTGGATCGCTGCCCAGCGGCCACTACGTCGCCCCATCGGAATCGTTCAGCGGCTGGTTGCAACACCTCATCCTGCCCGCCGTCGCCCTGGCCGTGCCGACCGGCTGCGCACTGGCCCGGGTCGTGCGCACCTCGATGGTGGAGGAACTGGACCGCGACTACGTGCGTACCGCGATCGGTGCCGGCCTGCCGCCGATGGTCGTGGTCGGCCGCAACGTGCTGCGCAACGCGCTGCTCACCCCGCTGACCGTGCTCGGCCTGCAGGTCGGCTACCTGATCGGCGGAGCCGTCATCATCGAGGCGATCTTCACACTGCCCGGCATGGGCACCCAGATCATGAGCGCGGTCCAGCAGAACGACATCGGCCTGGCCCGCGGCCTGGTGATCACCATCGCGCTCGGCTTCGTCGTGG
This sequence comes from Actinoplanes sp. DH11, assembly GCF_020873875.1. Classification (GTDB taxonomy): domain Bacteria; phylum Actinomycetota; class Actinomycetes; order Mycobacteriales; family Micromonosporaceae; genus Actinoplanes. The sequence goes on along the minus strand of NZ_JAHWGU010000008.1, from coordinate 66,319 downwards.
TGAACCTCGTCGTCGACCTGCTGTATCTGGCGGCCAACCCGCGGATGCGAGGAGCCCACTGATGATTTCCGGACTGCGGCGCCTGCCGCTGACCGCCAAGATCTGCCTTGGCTTCCTGCTCCTGGTCGTCGCGGTCGCGATCGCCGCACCGTGGCTGATCCGGCACGACCCCACCCAGGTCGCGCTCGCCCCGCCGTCGACCGGCCCGAACGGCGACCACTGGTTCGGCGTGGACCGCCTCGGCCGCGACATCTACTCCCGGCTGGTGGCCGGCACCCCGCGCTCGCTCATCGTCGGCTTCGGCTCCGCCGGCCTCGCGCTGCTCATCGGCGCGGTGCTCGGATCGATCGCGGCCACCAGCCGCAAGGCGCTCGACGAGACGATCATGCGGCTGCTGGACGTCGTGATGGCGTTCCCGACGATCGTGCTCGCCGCCATCCTGGTCGTCGCGTACGGCAACGACAGCGTCACGGTGCTGGTCGGCGCGATCGGCTTCGTCCTGATCCCGCAGATCGCCCGCCTGGTGCGGGCCAACGTCGCCGCCCAGTACCAGGAGGACTACGTCGCCGCGGAACGGGTGATCGGCGCCGGCCGCCGGCACATCCTGATCCGGCACGTCGCCCGCAACTGCGCGGCCCCGATCCTGGTCTACACCACCGTGATGATCGCCAACGCGATCGTCTTCGAGGCGTCGCTGTCGTTCATCGGCGGCGGCCTGCAACCCGAGGCCGGCGCGTCGTCGTGGGGCAGCGTCATCGCCTACGGCCAGCAGCTGCTGGCCAGCGGCGGCTGGTGGGCCACGTTCTTCCCCGGCCTGCTGATCCTGATCACCGTGCTCTGCCTCAACATCCTGGCCGAGGGCATCTCGGACGCCTGGGCGGCCCCGGCCGCACGGCGGCGCTCCGGCGCCGGCCCGGTCGCGATCGAACTCTCCGACGCCGAGCGGGAAACCCCTGTCGCGCTGCCGGGCCTGCCTCAGGCGGCGGCACGGCTGGCCGCCGCCGCCCGGCCCGAGGTCACCAAGGCGCCGATCCTGTCGGTCCGGGACCTGCGGATCGGGTTCGCCGGCAGCCACCGCGGTGTCGACATCGTCGACGGCGTCAGCTTCGACGTGCGCCCCGGCGAGGTGCTCGGCCTGATCGGCGAGTCCGGCTGCGGCAAGTCGCTGACCGCGCTGACCGTGCTGGGCCTGCCGCCGCGCGGGGCCCGGACCAGCGGCACCATCACGTTCGACGGCACCGACCTGCTGAGCCTCCGTGGCTCGCAGCTGCGCCAGATCATGGGCCGGCGGATCTCGATGATCTATCAGGACGCGTTGTCGGCCCTCAACCCGTCGATGACCGTACGCTCGCAGCTCAAGCAGGTGATCCGGCGCGGCGGTACGCGTACCGCCGAGGACCTGATGACCCTGGTCGGCCTCGACCCGCGGCGCACCCTGTCGTCGTACCCCCACGAACTGTCCGGCGGGCAGCGCCAGCGGGTGGTCATCGCGATGGCGCTGGCCCGCGACCCGCAACTGGTCGTCGCCGACGAACCCACCACCGCCCTGGACGTGACCGTGCAGGCGCAGGTCATCGAACTGCTGCTGCGGCTGCGCGCCGAACTCGGCTTCGCCCTGATCCTCGTCTCGCACGACCTGGCCCTGGTCAGCGACGTGTGCGACCGGATCGCGGTGATGTACGGCGGCCGCATCGTCGAGGAAGGCCGCACCGCCGAGGTGCTCGCCGCACCCACCCACCACTACACCCGCGGCCTGCTCGGATCCGTGCTGTCGCTGGAGGCTCAGGCGCCCCGGCTCGTGCAGATCCGCGGCACCGTGCCGTCACCCGCGGACTTCCCGGCCGGCTGCCGGTTCGCCGACCGGTGCCCCCGGGCCACCCGAATCTGCGCGGACGACCGTCCGCCGCTGGCCGAGGTCAACGGTCACCTGGCGGCGTGTCACCACCCGGCGCCTGCCGAAGAGGTCGAGAAGGTTGCCGTCCATGACTGATGCACTGGCTGAACTCAGCGAGGTCAGCGTCAACTTCCGCGCACCCGGCGGATCGGTGTTCAACCGGGCCCGGGTGCACGCACTTACCAAGGCCGACGTGAGCATCGCGCCGGGGGAGACCCTCGGCGTGGTCGGCGAGTCCGGCTGCGGCAAGTCCACCCTGGTCAAGGTCCTGGTCGGTCTGCAGCAGCCGACCGGCGGCACCGTCCGCCTCGGCGGGCGCGACATCTGGGCGATGCGGACCGCCGAACGGCGCCGGCACATCGGCCGGCTCGTCGGCATGGTCTTTCAGGACCCGGCCACGTCACTGAACCGCCGGCTCAGCGTCGAGCAGATCATCGGCGACCCGCTCGACGTGCAGCGGTGGCGTACCCCGGTGGAACGCCGCGCCCGGGTCAGCGAGCTGATGGACCTGGTGGGCCTGCCCGCCTCGGCCCGCGACGCGCTGCCCGGACAGATGTCCGGCGGCCAGCGGCAACGCGTCGCCATCGCCCGGGCCCTCGCCCTGGAACCGCCGCTGCTGGTCGCCGACGAACCGACCTCGGCGCTGGACGTGTCGGTGCGCGCGCAGATCCTGAACCTGCTGCTCGACCTGCGTACCCGTCTCGGACTGGCCATGGTGTTCGTCTCGCACGACCTGCAAACCGTGCGCCGCGTGTCCGACCGGATCGTCACGATGTACCTCGGCCGCGTCGTCGAGGAGATGCCCGCGGCACGCATCCGGCGCGGCCGGCACCCGTACACCCAAGCCTTGTTCTCCGCCGCACCGGGTCTGCTGAATCCGATGCGCCCGATCCCGCTGAGCGGCCCCGTCCCCTCGGCGGTCAACCCGCCGTCGGGGTGCCCGTTCCGCACCCGGTGCTGGCGCGCCACCGACGTCTGCGCGACCGAGATGCCGCCGTACGCCACCGACACCGCCGACCCGGCCGACCGGTACCGCTGTTTCCACCCCGTCACCGAACCCGCGGACCTTCCGCACGCCGGCGTCTCCGCGCCCGGCGCCGGGCAGTCCGCTCAGGAGCACCCATGACCACCATCACCGCCTCCACCTCCGCCGCCACCGCGCCGGCCGGCGCACTCACCCCGGCCCTGACCGGTGTGGTCCCGCCGGTGTGCACGCCGCTCACCCCCGACTTCGAGGTCGACGTCGACTCGCTGGTGCGCCTGGTCGACTTCCAGATCGACGGCGGCGTCGACGGGCTGTTCATCCTCGGATCCTCCAGTGAGGTGGCGTTCCTGCCGGACGCGCACCGTGCCGTGGTGGTCGACACCGTCCTCGAACACGTCGCCGGCCGGGTGCCGGTGCTGATCGGCGCCATCGACATGACCACGCTGCGGGTCCTCGACCACGCCCGCCGCGCTGTCCGCGACGGCTGCGCCGGCATCGTCACCACAGCGCCGTTCTACACCCGGACCCACCCCGCCGAGGTGGAACTGCACCTGCGGCGCATCGCCGAGCAGTGCGAGGCCCCGCTGTACGCCTACGACCTGCCGGTCTCGGTGCACACCAACCTGGACCACGACATGCTGCTGCGTCTCGCGCAGGAGAACGTGCTGGCCGGGCTCAAGGACTCCACCGGCGACGACGGCTCGCTGCGGGACCTGATCGTCGCCCGCAACGACGCCGGCCTGACCGGCTTCAGCGTGCTGACCGGCTCCGAGCTGACCGTCGACAGCGCCCTGCGGATGGGTGCCGACGGTGTGGTGCCGGGCCTGGGCAACGTCGACCCGCAGGGCTACGCCACCCTCTACCGGCACGCCCGCGCCGGCGACTGGGAGCAGGCGCGGCTGGAGCAGGAACGGCTGCTGCGCCTGATGCGCATCGTGCGGGCCGCCCCGGCGAACCGGATGGGCCGCGGCTCGTCCGCACTGGGGGCGTTCAAGACCGCGCTGACATTGCGGGGCGTCATCGACCACGCCGTGACCATGGTGCCGCAGATCCCGCTGGACGAGGCGGAGACCGAGTACGTGCGGCGGATCCTTGTCGCCGCAGGCCTGCTGTGAGCACGGTTGCCGCCGAGAACAGGGTTGCCGGGGCGAGCACGGTTGCCGCGGTCGACATCGGGGGGACCAAAATCGCGGCGGCGCTTGTCGACCAGGCCGGGACGGTCCGCGACCGGATCCGCGTCGACACCCCGTCCGGTGCCACAGCGATCCTTTGCGTGGTCGCCGAACTCGTCGCCGGCCTCTGCGAACGGGCGCCGGAACCGGTCGCGGCCGTCGGCGTGGGCGCACCCGGCGTCATCGACAGCGAGGCCGGGGTGGTGCGGTCCGCGACCGGCACCATGCCCGGCTGGGCGGGCGCACCCGTCCGCGACGAACTCACCGGACGGCTCGGCCTGCCGGTGGCGGTCGCCAACGACGTCCGCACCGCAGCCCTCGGTGCCGTGCTGGATCCCCGGCTCCACGGCCTCACGCAGGTGCTGCACGTGTCCGTCGGCACCGGTGTCGGCGGTGCGCTGATCCGGCACGGCCGGCTGCTGACCGGCCCGCACGCGGTCACCGGCGAGATCGGGCACCTGCTCGTGCCGGGCTACGGCGCGCTGGCGTGCGGGTGCGGCCGGCACGACCACCTGGAGGCGGTCGCGGCCGGTCCGGCAATCGCCGCGGCGTACGCCCGGGCGACCTCCCAGCCGGTGCGGCCACTCACCGAGGTGGCCGCCCGGATGCGCGCCGGGGACGCCGACGCCGAGATGGTGATCCGGTCGGCGGCGCAACTGCTCGGCCGCGCGCTCGCCGGCCTGGTCGCCGCGGTCGACGTGGACGCGGTCACCCTCGGCGGCGGGGTGGTGCACGGCATCGAACCGTTCGCCGACATGGTCGCCGCGGCCCTGCACGCCGAGGCGCTGCCGCCGTTGCGCACGCTGCCCGTCCTGGTGCCGCAGACCGGCCCGGACACCCCCCTGCTGGGCGCCGCACGACTGGCCCGCACCCTCGAAGGAGTCCGCCCATGAACCTCGAACAGTTCACCGCGGCCATCCGCGGCGCTCTGATCGTTTCCTGCCAGGCCGGGCCGGACCACCCGCTGCGGGACTCGCCGACCATCGCCCGGCTGGCCCGGGCCGCGGTCCTCGGCGGCGCCCCCGCCGTGCGGTGCGGGGGAGTGGGTGGCCTCGACGACGTCCGCGCCGTCGCCGGCGCCGTCGACGTGCCGGTCATCGGCCTGACCAAGCGGGGCACCTCGGGAGTCTTCATCACGCCGACCGTCGACGACGCGGTCCGGGTCATCGAGGCCGGAGCGGCGGTGGTCGCCGCCGACGGTACGCGGCGGCCACGACCGGACGGTGCACCCCTTCGGCGTACGGCCGACGCGGTGCACGCCGCCGGCGGGCTCCTGATGGCCGACGTCGCCACCCTCGCCGACGGTGTCGCGGCGGCCGAGGCCGGCGCCGACCTGATTGCGACCACGCTGTCCGGCTACACCGACGACAGCCCGCACCAGGACGGGCCCGACCTGACACTGGTCGCCGCGCTGGCGGCCGAGCTGCCGTCGGCGCTGATCGTGGCCGAGGGGCGTTATCACGAGCCCGGGCAGGTCCGGGCCGCCCTGGACGCCGGCGCGACCGCGGTCGTGGTGGGCACGGCCATCACCGACCCGGTCTGGATCACCCGCCGGTTCGCCGCCGCCACGCTCTCCTGAGCACGCGTTCCTGAATTGCGGGGGAGGTGCCCTCTCCCGCCCCCCGGCACAGCCCGGCCGGCACCGACGACGAAGTCGGAGCCGGCCGGGCTGTCTCCACCATGACGGAGGAATCTGTGTCCCGATTCATCGATCCGCAGCTGCGGGTCGCCCTGCAGGCGCGGCTCGAGGCCGTGCCCGGCGGCTTCGGGGCTATCCCGGACATCCTGCGCCGCCGGGCCGCCGTGGCGGCGTTCACCGCCGGCGCTGAGGTGGCGCGGGATGCGACGGTTGTCCGCGAGGACCGGACCGTCGCCGGCCCGCCCGAGGTCGGTGTGCGTGTCTACCGCCCGGCCGGGGTCACCGGGGCGCTGCCGGGGATCTACTACATCCACGGCGGCGGCATGGTGCAGGGCAGCGTGGCCGGTGCGGACGCCGACGCCGCGATGCTGTGCGCCCAGGTGCGGGCGGTGGTGGTGTCGGTGGAGTACCGGCTGGCGCCCGAGCACCCGTACCCGGCCGCGCTCGACGACTGCTACGCCGGGCTCACCTGGATGGTCCGCACCGCGCCCTCGCTGGGCGTCGACCCGGATCGGGTGGCGCTCTACGGCCCCAGCGCCGGCGGTGGGCTGGCGATCGCGACGGCGCTGACGGCCCGGGACCGGTGCGGCCCGGCGGTGCGGTTCCTGATGCCGATCTACCCGATGATCGACGACCGCAACGAGACCGCGTCGAGCCAGGAGATCACCGACCTGGGCATGTGGGACCGGGCCACCAACATCGAGGCGTGGCGCTGGTACCTGGCCGGGCGACCGGCCGACGGGTACGCGGCCCCCGCGCGCGCCGACGACCTGGCCGGGCTGCCGCCCACCTTCATCGACGTGGGGACCGCCGACCTGTTCCGCGACGAGGACATTACATTCGCCCAGCGGCTGATGGCGGCCGGCGTCCCCACCGAACTGCACGTCTACCCGGGCGCGTACCACGGTGCCGAAGCGCTCGCCCCGGACGCCGAACTGTCCCGGCGGATCGTGGCCGCGCGGATGGGCGCCTTACGCAGGGCGTTCACCTGATCCATGGCGTCCGCCCCGCACGCGCCCAGGCCGTCGGTGATGCGCCACGACCATGCCCGTCACACCGGGTAAACGCGGTACTGCAGCTTTTCGTCGTACTGGAGACCGGTGACTGCCGTGATGATCGACCAGAGGAAGTCCTCGTCCGGGCCCCAGGACGGCAGGGCGATCTCGGCCTCGACCGGCAGTGGCGTCCCCTCGTCCTCGACGGCCACACCATCGGCGTAGACGTAATGCCGTGTTCGCTCGCCATTCGTGAACAGCGTGAAGCCGTACGTGCTCGAAACGCTGCTGAAGAAGACCACCAAAGCGTCGGCCGGGTCGGTCGGCTCCCAGCCCATGACCACATCCATCATCGGGTTCCAGACCTGCACCCAGCCACCCGACTCGGCGGCATAGAGGGCGTCGGGCTTGAGGGCGCTCGTAGCCTGATCGGCTCCGACCAGTTCGCCGCTGAATTCTGTGATGGCGAGGTCGTCCACAGCCTCGTCCGCCGTCACGTCCCGGCGGAAAAGCACCGAGGTGTTCCAACCCATGATCAAACCTTTCCTTGTACGGCAGGGCCGCCGCCCATTGTTCAGCAGTCCGTAAGGCGGGAACCCCGGCCCTTCAGGACTCCGTTGGGGAATGACCAAACGTGATGTTTCGCCGTTCAGGCGGCGAGGTCGAGTTGGGCGAGGTGGCTTGTCCTGGTTCGGCCGATCGGTGTGTCGGTGAGCCAGGCGTCGATGCGGATGATGTTGACGGCGGTTGCGGCGAGGAGGTGTCCGAGGTGGGTCTTGTCCTTGCCGGTGTAGCGGGTGCGTCGGATGCCGGTGCGGCGGGTGATCTGGGAGATGGTGGCCTCGACTCCTGCGCGGATGTCGTAGCTCTGCTGCCAGGCCGTGGTTGCCTGTTCGCGGCGCCGGGTGTCCAGGACCTGCTGCTGGGCTGCGGGAAGCAGGGTGAGGCTGCGGCCCCATTTGCTGTCGGCGGCGGCGGTGGTGCAGGCGGCCCGGGCCGGGCAGCCGGTGCAGTCGGCGGCGGCGAAATGGACTCGGGCCAGTTCGGTGCCGCTGGTCTTGCGCTGGGTGGACCAGCTGATGCTGGTCTTGCTTTGTGGGCAGGTCACGGTCTTGGTCTGCCAGTCGACGTGGAACGCGGACTGTGGGAGACGTTCGCCTTGATGGGTGTCCAGCCCGACCGGGCCGAGCAGGTCGACGTGGTGGTCGTCGCGGGCGGTCACGACGTGCGCGGCGGTGATGTAGCCGCCGTCGACCACGTGCTGGCTGGGCAGCATCTGCCGGGCGGCCAGGCCCTGGTGGATGGCGGCGGTCATCTCGGTGTCGGTGACCGTTGCGTCCGTGGTGGCGACGTTGGTGATCAGGTGCGGGGCATCGGGCTCGCAGGTTTCGCTCAGGTGCACCTTGTAACCGCACCAGCCCTTGCCGCGCTTGAGGCCGTAACAGGCATCGGTGTCATACGGCGAGGACAGGCGGTCTCTGCTCGGCGGGAGGTCTTTGCCCTCCCGCCAGCGCACCTCCCGCCCGTCACGGTGGTACTGCTGTTCCCACGCCAGGGCGAGGACCTGCACTGCCGGGATCTGGCGCAGCCACCGGGGTGCCTCATCGGCGGCGATCGCGTCCAGGATCAGGTAGCCGTCCCGGCCGACCTGCTCGGCCCAGCGGGCGCGCACGTCATCGCCTTTCGGGAACCGGTAGGAGTCGATGCGGGCGCCATAGCGGTCGGCCCAGCCTGCGTCGATCAACGGCGTCAGCCATGCCGGTGCAGCCGCGGCCAGGGCTTCCAGAACGGCCCGCAGGGTTTCTCCGACGAACTCCATCCGGTTGAGCGTGCGTACTGCCGCCAGGACATGTGTGGAGTCCGTGCGCTGCCGGCCACCGGCACGCAGCAGGCCATGCTGCGAGCAGTGGTCGAGGATCGCGTCCAGGACCTGCTCCTCGATCCCGTGCTTGATCAGCCGGGCCCGGAAGTCGCTGAGCACCGTGAAGTCGAATCCGGCATCGTCGAGTTCCAGCCCGAGCAGATACTTCCAGTCCATCCTGGCCCGGACCTGCTCGGCGGCCTGCCGGTCGCTGAGTCCTTCGGCGTACTGCAACACCGAGACCAGCGCCAAGGCTCCCGGCGACGCCGCCGGCCGGCCACCCGCCGGGAATGCCCGCGCGAACATCTCGTCGGTGAACACCGGACCCAGTGCGTCACGGACCCGAATGGCCAGGGTGCCGTTCGGGAACGACGCCCGGACCACCCGCGCGGTCAACTCCGGCACCCCACGGTCGTCCCACGACTGCAGCGACACACTGAACCCTTTCCACCCGATCAACACGATAATCATGCCAACGGATGGATCCGACTGGTTTGGTCATTCCCCAACGGAGTCATTTTATGGGCGGGTAGTTGACGGCGGCACCGTCAGGACAACGTGGGAGGGTGCTCTCGCGAGAGACCTCGACGACTTTGCTCGCAAAGAAGACCCCGTGAACGTCCTCCGTTTATGCGTGGTCCGCGGCGGATCATGGTTCGCAGCGTGGCGATCCGGTCGCCGTCGGGGCCGATGCCCTCCACCAGCGAGGTGGCGCCGGCTCAGCGCAGTCCGGCGAAGAATTGGCGGACGTCGCCGACGAACAGGTCCGGTGCCTCCATGGCGGCGAAGTGGCCACCGCGGTCGAACTCCGTCCAGTGCACGACGTTGTGTTCGATCTCGACGGTGCGCCGGATCGACACGTCGCCGGGGAACACCGCGACACCGGTCGGCACCGTGGACCGTTCGCTCGCACCCCAGGCGCCGGCATGCGCGGTCTCGTAGTAGCTGTTGGCCGACGATCCGGCAGTGCCGGTCAGCCAGTACACCATTACGTTGGTGAGCAGCAGGTCCCGGTCCACCGCGTCCTCGGGAAGGTCGGCGGCCGGATCCGTCCATTCCTTGAACTTCTCCACGATCCAGGCCAGCTGTCCGGCCGGGGAGTCGTGCAGGCCGTGCGCGAGGGTCTGGGGCCGGCTGATCTGGATCATCGCGTAGCCGGACTGCTCGGTGTTCAGGTACTCCTGATGTGCCAGCCGAGCCCGTTCGGCGTCGGTCAACTCCGCCACCTCGGCCGGGTCGATCTCGGTGAACGCGGCCAGCCCGTTCGCGTGCACACCGACGACCTTGCCGGGGTTGAGCCGGCCGAGTCCCGGTGAGACGACCGCGCCGGTGTCGCCGCCCTGGGCGCCGTACCGGTCGTAGCCGAGCCGGTCCATCAGCTCGGCGAACGCCCTGGTCACGCGGTTGGTGTCCCAGCCGGCCTGCCGGGTCGGCCCGGAGAACCCGCTGCCCGGGATCGACGGGATCACCACATGGAACGCGTCCGCCGGGTTGCCGCCGTGCGCGCGGGGATCGGTCAGCGGGCCGATGACGTTCAAGAATTCGACGATCGAGCCGGGCCAGCCGTGGGTCAGGATCAGCGGCAGCGCGTGCGCCTCGGGGGAGCGGACATGCAGGAAGTGGATGTTCTGGCCGTCGATCTCGGTGGTGAACTGCGGGTACCCGTTCAGCTCCCGCTCGTGCACGCGCCAGTCGTAGCCGTCGCGCCAGTACTCGGCGAGCCCCTTGAGATAGCCGACCGGCACCCCGCGGCTCCAGCCGACGTCGGGCAGGTCTGTCGTCCATCGGGTCCCGGCGAGCCGGTCTCGCAGGTCGTCCAGGTCGGCCTGCGGAACGTCGATGGTGAAGGGCCGGATCTCGCTGTTGTCTGCCATGCCCACAAGCCTAGGAAGCGGTTAGGACAGAACTCGTCCTAGGTGAATGCCAGACTTGGTGCATGTGGGAAACACCGGCACGACTGCTGCGATTGCTCTCGCTCCTGCAGACCCGCCGGGATTGGTCCGGTACGGAACTAGCCGAGCGGCTGGAGATTTCTCCGCGTACCGTGCGCCGCGACATCGAGCGGCTGCGCGCGCTGGGTTACCCGGTGCTGGCCACCGCGGGCACCGCCGGTTACCGGCTGAGCGCCGGCGCCGATGTGCCGCCCCTGCTGCTGGACGACGACGAAGCCGTCGCGATCGCCATGTGCCTGCGCACGGCCGTCGGCGGCTCGATCACCGGGATCGAGGAGACCTCGGTGCGTGCCCTGTCCAAGCTCGAACAGCTGCTGCCGTCCCGGCTGCGCCACCGGATCAACACCCTGCAAACGGCCACGGTGCCGATGGCCCACACCGGTCCCCGCCGCCGACCCGAACACCCTCATCGCCATCGCCGTCGCCTGCCGCGACCTGCTGCGCCTACGCTTCGACTACCGCACCCATGACGGCACCAGCACCGTCCGGACGACCGAGCCGCACCGGCTGGTGCACGCCGGCCGGCGCTGGTACCTCATCGGCTGGGACGTCGACCGCCAGGATTGGCGCACCTACCGAGTGGATCGCCTCGAGCCACGCACGCCCACCGGGCCCCGCTTCACCCCGCGCACCCCGCCGGAGCCCGATCTCAGCGGCTACACCTCGCGGGCCATCTCCACCTCGGCCTACCGCTACCAGGCGCGCTTCACCCTGCACGTCGACGCCGAGACCGCGGCAGACCGGATCTCGCCCACCACCGGGACCGTGGAGCCGATCGATGACCACCGGTGCACCCTGCGAACCGGATCGCACTCGCTCGACGAGCTGGCCATTTATGTGACCACCATGGGTTTCGACTTTCAGGTGGACGAACCCGCCGAACTGATAGACCACATCCGGACACTCACGGCCCGGCTCGCCGCCGCAACGCCATAGACGCACGCTGTTCAGCATCAAACTCGCTGTCACGGACGACCGTCATGCTGAGTCACCGGTCGTGAACAGCGGAGAGCGGGCCCGGGGTGGCCGTGATCGCTGGATACTCCGAGTAGATCCGGCCCACCTGGCGGCCGGGGACGGTCACGAAGCAGACGAAGGACGCCCGGCTGGGGCCCAGATCGCGAATGTCCAGCTCCCGATCGTTGGCGAGCGCCCACTCCACGGCTACGTCGTAGCCGGTCAGGCCGACGTCCGCGACCTCCAGTGCCACGATCTGCGGGACGTCGCTGGCCCGGCACAGCAGGATGTCGTGATCCCCGGCCTGCAACCGCAGTTGCCGGTGCTGCTCGATCTGCTCGGTCAACCCGAACATGGTCCGCAGATGGGCCTAGGCCGTTGTGTGCAGGCGGCTCGACAGCGACGGCGCGCAAGATCCTCATCTGCCGTCCGTCAGAGCCTCGGCGAGGACGTCCGGTGCGTCCGTGGTGCTGACGACGTCCGTGACCAGGGCGGCGACGGCCGCTTCGGCCGGTGGTTCCGAGATGTAGACGGGCAGGCCCAATGCGGCTGCGAAACCCGTCTCGATGCAGACGCTGTGGCCTGTGTAGCCGTCGGCGGCGACGATGTAGATCGCGGCTGAGCGCCGGATCTTGTCGAGGAACTCGTGGGTGAGTTCCCGCTTCCGCTCCGGTGTCACCTCGACGAGTTGCTCGTTGAAGTCGAACCGCGGGGTGTTGACGGTGATCCCGCGCTCGGCGAGATGGCCGGTGACGGTCCGCACCACGTCGTAGTACTTGGAACTGCTGCAGATGGTCAGCTCGCGCGCGCTCACGATGCCGCTCCCTTCGCGGGGTCTCCCAGCGAGACAAGATGCCGTGGGCACTGAAGATAGCGCCGTCCCCGCTTTTCGGTCGTCAGCTGCTCCAGCGCATGGAGGGGGAGGGGCCGGGCGGCACGGCGTACCGGTCGAGGCCGCGGCGGGTGGTCAGTGCGTCGTACGAGAGGTTGAACGGCCGTACGGCGAGACGCAACGGCAGATCGCGCGCCAGCTCGGCCAACGTGGCATACGAAGTGGACAGGTGGGCATCGCTCCAGCCGACTCCGCCGATCGCCGGATAGACGTCGATGCCGAGTTTCAGAGCCCGGCGCAGACCATTGAGGACCGGTTGCCAGTCGGCGTCGCTGGGCGTCGGATGGATGGTGACGTGGACCGCCAATCCACCGATCGAGTGCAACTGCGCGGCGGTGCCCCCGCCGGGGCGAACTCCAGGGCGTACGCGAAGGCGGTCATTTTGGGCCGCGCTGGAGATCTGAGGGCGGTGAGGGGTCAGGACGGATCGCTGGCTGGGACGGCACTGGCCTCCCGGCTCGTTCCAGCAGCTGGCGAAGCCTTTGTGGCCCCACCGGGGTGGTGCGGGATGGGCCATGGTGTGGCCACGCCCGCCCTACACTGAGGCGATGGGATATCGACGTACGATTATGTCTTGGGTGGGTTCGGCTGCGATCGCCTTCGGTGTGCTGGTGGGCGCCGTCGTGGTACCGGCCGGGAGCGCCTCGGCGGCGACCGGTCAGACCTGCGCGAACTCGACCCTTTCCGACGGGTCGGTGGTGGCCCGCGCCTGCATCAACTGGGAGAACCCGTCGACGGTCGGGTCGGGGCCGGGTAGGTGGGATGCCGGCGAGCCCCGGGTGTGGAACCCGCCGGGCAACGCGACGCAGTTGCCGGTGTACGCCATCTTCAAGCCGTTCGGGTTCACCTCCCATTACCGGTACACCGATGCCATCGCCGACGGTAATACCTGGCTGCTGCCCCCGAACGCGGATGTCCGCTGGTGGGTGAGCATGGAGGGGCGCACCGTGCGGTTCGAGATCGCCTCGTCGAGTGGTCACACGCAGTGCGTCTACCTCGTGCCCGGTTCCTCCAACGTGACGAACGGTAAGTGTCCGTAACGGGTGTTGGAACGTCGCCGTCCGTCGGCGGCCGGGCCGGCTCAGCGCTGGTGGGGCGGGTGCTGCTCGGTCGCCGCGGTGATGCGGCGGCGCACCGGGGCGTAATGGGCCTCGACGGCGGCCACGAAGGCGGTGACGTCGCGGGCGCGGGCGGCGTCGACCATCGCGCGGTGGGCGGCGATCGTCTCGGTCTCCTCCTGCCGGTCGGCCAGGCCCAGGTGGGGCGCCACGAGGGCGTACACGTCCCAGAAAGCGCCGGTGAGCTGGCTGATCAGCTCGTTGCCCAGGGGTTCCATCAGCAGGCGGTGGAAGGCCCGATCGGTGTCCACGAATGATGTGCCGCTGTCGTGGCAGCGTTCCAGGCCGGCGACGAGGTCGTCGAGGGCGGTCAGCCGGTCGACGTCGAGGCGCTCGACGATCTGCGTGGCCATGCCCTGCTCGAACAGCTGCCGGACCTGGATCAGGTCGAGCAGGACGCGGAAGTCGTCGGTGGGGCTGAGCAGGCCGCGGAAGGTCAGGCTCTCGACGAGAGCGGTCAAGGACAGACGCCCGACGTACGTGCCGAAACCGTGCCGGACCTCGACGATGTCCAGTGCGGCAAGCGTTTTGATCGCCTCACGCAGGCTGGAGCGGCTGACGTTCAGCGTCTCGCACAGTTCGCCCTCGGTGGGCAACGGGTCACCGGGTCGCAGCTCACTGTCGATGATGTAGCGCTTGATCTGTTCCGTCACGGTGGCCCGCAGTGAGGGGCGGCCCTGCCGGGCCGGTCTGACGTCTGCCGGCATCGCTTCGCGTCCTCCCGTGGCGTGGCGTCGGGTCACGCTACCAGGAACAACACGTGCCGCCCCGCGCACGATCGCGGGGCGGCACCACGGGGGTACGTGTCAGGCGCCCTTGATCCAGTCCAGGGAGAACCGGGCGAAGAAGATGCCGCCGCGGTCACCGACCTCGTAGAGGTTGCCGACCGTGCCGTCGGCCAGCACCGCCATCGTCGAATAGCCGGCGCCACCCGGCTTGATCAGCGCCCGCGCCGGCCAGCTGGCGCCGTCGTCGGTGGAGAGCCGGACCGTGAGGTCGTTGCGGCTCGCCGGTGCGGCGTTGTTGCTGAACAGCGTGACGGCGGTACGCCGCGGCGCGCCGCCGGTGCCACGGTCGGCGGGGCGCAGGTAGGAGATCTCATCGGCGTTGCACAGCGGGTCGGTCAGCAGCGGGCTTGCCGTGGCCGGCCCGAACGTCGCGGCGCCGTCCGTGGAGGTGGCGTAGAAGCGGCTCCGGGTCGTGTTGTGCCGCATGTTCTGCACGATCGCGCCTGTGTTGCGCTCGACGGCCTTGCTCTCGTTGATGGTGCCGCCCGCCGAGCCGCCGCGCCGCCACGTGGTGCCGTGGTCGTCGCTGTAGATGTTGGCGGTGTGGCTGGTCCCGGCCGAGTCGCGGTAGACGATCGGCTGGATCAGCCGGCCGGTGCTGGCCTGGATGCCGTGCCCGGAGGAGAAGAAGACCTGACGCCAGCTGGTGTCCTTGATCGCCGGGTTCAGCTCGACCGGTGCACTCCAGGTGGCCCCGTTGTCGCCGCTCTTGATGTATTGCAGGCGCATGCTGTTCGGATCGGTGACCGTGTTCAGTCCGGTGCCGGCCGACCAGAAACTGATGCCGGGCCGGGGGGAGTAGGTGTAGAAGCAGTAGACGGTCCCGGTGGTGCGGTCCACCAGCAGGCTGGGGTCGCCGGCGCCCTCCGAGGTGGTGGCCGGGGCGTGGATGACCCGCGGCTGCTCGAAGGTGCGGCCGCCGTCGGTGCTGCGGATCATCGCGATCTGGATGTTGTTGGTTCCGCCACCGAGATCGTACGAGCCGTCGACCCGCGCGTCGGCCACGGCGATGACGGTGCCGTTGTTGGTGACGGCCATCCCCGGGATGCGCACCGAACTCGCGGTGCCGTCGTAGCGGCCGTTGGAACCGTTGAGACCGCGGATCACGGTCTGCGGCGTGAGCAGGGTCGTCACGTTCATCTGCGGTGCGCCGCCGGCCAGGCCGCAGCCGGCCACGCCTCGGTGGGTGGTGTCGAAGCCGGGCGCGGTGACCCGCAAGCGGTACGCGGTGCCGGCCGGAACCGTCCAGTAGTGCAACCTGTTGCCACCGGCGGCGACCGTGTCGGTCCACGGCGAGCCGGTCCGGTCCGGCCAGGTCACGGTGAACGCCCGCGCGGTGGCGGTGCGGTTCTCCAGGGCCAGCTGCAACCGGCCGGCCGTGCAGTCGTAGCTGACCACCGAGGACATGCCGGTACCGCAGTGGAAGGTCCCGGTGAACGTCTCGTCCAGCCCGGTCGGGGTGGTGGCGCGCAGCGAGTACGTGCTGCCGGCGGCCAGCGTCCAGTACAGCTGGGTGCTGGTGCCGGCGGCGACCGTCCGAGTCCACGGTGAACCGGTGCGCCCCGCCCAGGCGACGGTGTAGGTCTGCGCGGTGGTGCCGCGGTTGTCGAGCGTCAGGGTCAGCCGGTTGGTGCTGCAGTCGGCGCCGGTCTGTGCGCTCACGCCGGCCGGCGCGGCGGCCGCAGCCGGTGTGGGTGCGGTGAGCATCGTCGCGAGCAGGCCGGCGGCGGCAGCCAGGAGCGCCGCGGTGCGGGTTGGGGGCATGGGTGTCCCTTCGGGGATGCGAGAAAAGGGGAGTTCAAAGGACGTCAGATGTCCAATGACCGTAGGGCTGTCGGCGGGGACCGTCAAGGGATCGACACCCACCCCTGCTTCACCGACACCGTGACCCGCACGAGGGGGCCGCCGAACGCTCGGTGCCGTAGTAGGACCACGGCTCATCGCCGCCCATCGCCGCGAGGCCACCACCGGGCGCGACCGCCGGCAGTTCGTCGTCGTAGCGTTCGATGAACGACGCGAGGGTGCGACGGTAGCCGGCACCGTCGCCGGAGCTGAAACGGGCGGGGCTGTTGTAGGCGCCCGCAATGCCCACGGCGGCGCGGATCCTGGGGTCGGAGGCGGCCGCCCGGACGGCGTATCCCCCGCCCAGGCAGACCCCGACCGCGGCGATGCGGTCGGGGTCCACGGCCGGGTGCGCGGCGAGCATGCTAATCGCGGCGCGCAGGTCCGCGAGTTTGCCCTGGGTGTCCTCCCGAGTACGCGTTGACCACCCTCGGGAAGACGCTCCAGGAACCGCTCGCCGCCATCTGTGCCTGGGCGACCGAGCACCCCGCCGGCCTGCACCGCGCCGCGTCCTGAACAAACGCCGATTCGCGGTCGCCGGCACCACTGACGGTTGAACGGCAAGCTCAGCGACCGCGTTGCCGCATCACCTCGACAGGGTCTGGGTCAGGTTGACCATGTTGCCGTCGGGGTCGTGGATGTGGGCGACCCGCTGGCCCCACGGCATGTCGTTCGCCTTGCCCAGCACCCGCCCGCCGGCTGCCGCCACCCGTTCCAGCAGCGCCTCGACGTCGTCGACCTCGACGCTCAGCAGGATCCGCGCCGGCGCCGACAGGTCGGTGCCGGCCTCGTGGACCAGTCCGAACTGGGAGTCGCCGAGGGTGAGATCCACGGAAAAGGCCGGTCCGTCGGCCGGGAAGCGGTTCGTCGGAACGGCGCCGAGCAGCCGCTCGTAGAAGGCGCGCTGACGCTCGATGTCGGGCGTGCTGATGATCGCCTGGACGGTGGGCATGAGAACTCCTACAGGATCGTCGGATGCGGTCCCAAGGAGTACGTCGCAGCGGCCGCGAACTCATCGGTCCGGCCGACATCGAACAGCGGCACCAGCCGGTCGATGTCGAGGTACGTGACGATGCCGGTGATCACGCCGCCGCGCACGTCGAGAAGAACCAGCCCGAACGGCACGTGCCGGCCGTCCGGACCGGGCCGGGTCTGCCAGAACGCCGGCGATCCGTTCGCCGCGACCGGCCGCAGCCGTGCCCCCGCGCACGACGCCCGCGGATCCTGCAGGGCGAGGCGGATCTGGTCCCGGCCGCGCAGCCACCACGCGAACGGCGGCATCGACATCGTGGCGTCCTCGTGCAGCAACGACACCAGCGTGGCCACGTCGTGCCGCTCGAACGCCGCGCAGTAGCGGTCGAGCAACTCCCGCTGCGCCGGGTCGGCCGGTCGCCACGGTTCGCCCGGCGCCGGCCCGGCCACCCGCAACGTCGCGCGCGCCCGTTGCAGCGCGCTGTTGACCGACGCCACGGACGTCTCGAGAAGCCGGGCGACCTCGTCGGCGCTCCAGCACAGCACGTCACGCAGGATCAGGACGGCACGCTGGCGGGGCGGCAGGTGCTGCAGCGCGGCCACGAACGCCAGCCGGATCGTCTCGCGTGCGACAGCCAACTCCTCCGGGCTGTCGCCCATCGGCAGGACACGGCCGTCGGGGATAGGCTGGATCCAGCGCTGGTGCGCCACCGGCGAGCCGAGTTCGGCCCCGGCCTGTGATGCCGGACCAAGATCCATGGCTAGGGTACGGCGCTGAGCGCTCCGCAACATGTCCAGGCAGACGTTGGTGGCGATGCGGTACACCCACGTACGCAGCGAAGCCCGCCCCGCGTCGTAGCGGTCGTACGATCGCCAGGCCCGCACCAGCGTCTCCTGCACCGCGTCCTCGGCCTCGAAGCCGGACCCGAGCATCCGGTAGCAGTAACCGGTGAGTTCCGTCCGGAACAGTTCCAGCCGTTCACCCACACCGGCCGAGCTCTCCACCATCCCGCGACCCTACGCGCCGACAGAATCAGCCGCCGCTTGCTGAAAAGCGCCTGGGAATGGGATCATCGCGGCCATGATCAAAAGAATCGAGTCCTCCGCCCGCCGGTGAGCGTGACGACCGAGCCTGGATTGCTCGGACCCCCGATTGCTCTGTTCGAACACGCTTTGCGTCTCCATCAGCAATCTCCGGACGGTGCTCTGCCTCGCGACGGCGAGCCGTATCCGGACGAAGACCGTCACCGCTCGCGGCCGCCGACCCGGCGGGTGAGGGATCGGCGCCGCTACGGGGCCGATGCCGCTGTCATCCTCGACAGGCACTTCGACCAGCCTGATGCGCAGGCGAGTGAACTTGCCGACGCCTTCCGCGATGTCTACGTCCCGATCCATCGCAACGACCACATCGTTGCAGCGGCGCTGCGCGCGGACCGGCAGCGAGTGCGACGAACCGGCCGGTGGTTGGTGCGGCACAGCATCGATCGCAATGCCGCTACGGTTGGGCTCACACTGCTGGCCACTGATGGGGCCGAGGACGACATCCCGCTGATCCAAACCATCGGGCTGCTGTCGAACCATTTCGGGCCGTTGGCCGCCGAGGCGTTGCAGCGCCGCCGTGGAGGTGCCGAAGCGCTGCGGTGGCTGGCCGAGCGCGTCACCGGCTGGGGCCGGGTCTACGTCGTCGAGGCGCTCTGCCGACGAGGCGCCGCCAGTTCCCGGGCATGGCTGCTGCGCCATGCCTGCGACGGCGACCACCTCAGCGGCTACTTCGCTGGGGCGGTCGCCACCACAGCGCACCTGCACGAAGCGATCACCAGCACCGATGCCGACGACGACCTGATCGATCACACCGGCCGGCTCCTGAGGATCATGGCGGACTGCGGTGGCATGGGTATGACCCTCGAGCACTATCCGCCCGCGCCTGTCGTGCTGGCCGCGCACGCTGCTCACCTCGCCCGGCAGCCGCCGACAGCGAACCGGTACGTCGATGCCGCGATGATCGCCGACTATCTGGTGTCCAAGCCTCCGAACCGATGCGGCTGCACTGCCGAGCAGCGGGACCGCATCGTTCAGCAGTACCTGGCCGTACTCGAGCAGCCCGATTGGAGCGACGCGGTCCGCTCGGGTCTCGGCCCGACCAGCGACTTCTTCGCCTGGTTCACCGGCCACGTAGCAGCGCGGCTGCGCCTCAGCGCATTTTCCGAGGTGGCGGGAAGTGACGAGTAAGGGCTTCGGACCGACCGGTAAGTCCTGCTGATCGGATCTGTAGCAAGGGCCGGTCACAACCCGCGGCGTGCGCCAGTCGCTGCCATCAGCCGTCGAGGAGCGGGCTGGATCCTCGACGGCTTCCGGCATGCGATGGCGCGCATCGCGATCTCGGCGAACTGGGGTACGTCTCGCTTTCGAGTCAGGGAGACGCCGGGGGCGGCCCGCCGAGTTGACGAGCGGCATCGTGGTAGAAGGAGACCAACTGGGACAGCGGGATGGCTTGGCCGCCCATGACGTCATAGCCGACGGTGAGCACACCCGCATCGAGATCCGCTTCGGTCATGACATCTGGCAGGCGGTCGTATCCGCAACCCAGAACATGGAGCCATCCGTGGTCGACGAGTATGCCTCCGGCATTGGCCACCACGGCACCGAGCCACGATCGAGTACTGACGCCCAGCGCCGCTGAACACGTCGCGACCTGTGCCGCGTCAGCCGGCAGTACCTGAACCGGATAGGGCGCATCGGCCACAGCGGCCGATATCTCGGTCCATGCTGATTGATCCACACGATGAGGCTCCCACATCCCGGACAGTGCCTTGAACGCTTCCCGGGGGACAGTGGCGGTGGCTGGACCGGCGTCAGACCTCGTCGTCGCCGAGTTCGCGGAGCGTGCCGTCCGGCGTCATGTGGTAGCGGCGTGGCGGTTTCATCTGCCGCAGGGCCCGTTCGCCCCGGCCGCGCCCAGCAGCGCAGGCGGCAGATCACCTTCGGTGAACGCCAGCAGTGCGGTCTTCGCACCCATCGATCTCGCCTCCAGCGTCGATGATCAACGCAGAATACGGCGGATCGGCAAGGAGCCCAACCACATCAGAAGGGCCCCAGCCGTCACACCCGGTCGACCAGGGTGTCGCCGACAGAGGTGATCACGCTGTCGACCGCGTCGTCGGCGATGCCTTCCAGTTCGATGATGAGCCGGTCCACGCCTGCGTCGGCGTACCGGCGGGCGGTGTCCAGGTCGGGCGGGCCGGGCGGGGTGATGGTGATCTCGAGGTCGCCGAGGTCGGCCGGGCGCTGCTCCTTGCGGGCGGTCTCGGCCAGCGTGCGTAGCGTCTGCTCGGTCTCGTCGGGGTTCAGGCCCCAGCCGTACCAGCCGGTGCCGTGCCGGACGGCGCGGCGGTACGCGGCGGGGGAGTGGCCGCCGACCACGATCGGCGGGTGCGGCTGCTGGACCGGGGACGGGTGCTGGACGACGCCGGAGTACGACACGAAGCGGCCGGTGAACGACGGGGCGGCGGACCACAGCGCGCGCATCGCCGCCAGGTATTCGTCGGTTCGGGCGCCTCGTTCGGCGAGCGAGACGCCCATCGCGTTCAGTTCCGGTTCGACGTAGCCGGCGCCGACGGCGACGGTCAGCCGGCCCCCGGACAGCACGTCCAGCGAGGTGAGCTGTTTGGCGAGCAGCACCGGCTGGCGCTGGGGGAGCACGATCAGACCGACCCCGAGGCGTACGCGGCTCGTCACGGCTGCCAGATAGGTCAGCGCGGTCACGGCCTCCAGCCGGGGCGGGTTGCCTTCACCGGCGGGGAGCGCGATGTGGTCGCCGACCCACAGTGACTCGAACCCGGACTCCTCGGCCAGTGTCGCTCGCCGGGCCAGGACGGCGGGGTCCACATTGCGGTCGCGGTGCAGCCCGTACAGCCCGAACTTCATCCGATCAGCCACCTCTGTATCGACGACAACCGATCAAAAGTACGCCCCCGTGGGCGAGTGGCGATAGACGGACGCACCCCGAGATATTGATCTGCTAGCGATGCGAAATCGCGGTTTCCACCCCTTGATCACCGCGCTTTCGTAGCGCCAGCAGATCAACAACGCCGTGCGGAGGCAACGCCGCGCGGAGGCAACGCCGTGCGGAGGCAACGCGGTCAGGCGGGGCGGGGGGCGATCAGGCCTGACTCGTACGCGGTGATGACCAGCTGGGCCCGGTCGCGGGCGCCGAGTTTGCTCAGCAGGCGGCCGATGTGGGTTTTCACGGTGCCGACGCCCAGGTGCAGGTGCTCGGCGATCTCGGTGTTGGACAGGCCGCGGGCGATCAGGGTCAGCACCTCCTGTTCCCGGTCGGTGATCGCTTCCAGGCCGCGGGGCGGGGCGGGTGCGGGTCCGCCGGTGCCGTTGAAGGCGGCGATCAGGCGGCGGGTGACACGGGGTGCGAGCAGGGCCTCACCGGCGGCCACCAGCCGGATGCCGGTCAGCAGCTCCGCGGCGGTGGCGTCCTTGACCAGGAAGCCGCTGGCACCGGCGCGCAGCGCCGCGTACACGTACTCGTCCAGGTCGAAGGTGGTCAGGATGAGCACGCGCACGGACGCGGTGGCCGGGTCCGCGCAGATCTGCCGGGTGGCCTCGATGCCGTCCATCTCGGGCATCCGCACGTCCATCAGCACCACGTCGGGCCGGTGCTCGCGGGCCAGCCGGACCGCCTCGGCGCCGGTGCCGGCCTCCGCGATCGGGGTGATGCCGGGGGAGACGTCCAGCAGCGCCCGGAAACTCTCCCGCATCATGGCGTGGTCGTCGGCCAGCAGGACAGTGATCTCGTCGGTCATCGGCTCTCCGGGTCGGCGGTGAACGGCATGGCGGCCACCACCCGGAACCCGCCCTGCGGCGCGTCCTGCGTGGACAGCGTGCCGCCGTACATGTTCACACGCTCGCGCATGCCGATCAGGCCCTGCCCCTGGCGGCGGCCCGGTGACCGGCGGCCCCGGCCGTCGTCGGCGACCTCGATGCGGACCTCGCCGTCGCGGGCCCGCACCGACACCGCGCACCGGCTCGCACCGGCGTGTTTCAGCACGTTGGTGAGCGATTCCTGGACGATGCGGTAGACGGTGAGCCCGGCCGCGGGCGGCAGGTCGTCGACGCCGTCGACCTCCAGGTCGACGTGCAGTCCGGCGGAGCGCAGCGGCTCCACCAGGCCGGGCAGGTCGGCGGTGCCGGGCGAGGGCGCCAGGTCGGCGGCCTGGTCGTCGTCGGCGCGCAGCACGTCGAGCAGCCGGCGGATCTCGGTCAGCGCCGACCGGCTGGTCCGTTCGATGGTGACGAGTGCCGCGCGGGTCTCGGTGGGGCGTTCCTCGGCGATGTGGTTGGCGACCGTCGCCTTGACCGCGATCAGACTCAGGCTGTGCCCGACGATGTCGTGCAGTTCCCGGGCGATGCGCAGCCGTTCCCCGGCGACCGCGTCCCGGGCCAGCCGGCGCGCCAGGTCGGCCTGGATGGCGCGCCGCCAGCGGATCAGGCGGCCGGCCGTCCACGCGGCGGCCAGCACGACGGCGACCGCACCCGTCTCGAACTGCCACCACAGCGGCACCTCGCTGTTCGGGGCGTCCGCCGAGGACACACCGGTGCGCAGGTAGAGCCCGACGATGGTGCCGGCGGACGCGCCCAGGGCGGCGGCCAGTGCCAGCACGGCCGGGACGGCGACGGTCGCGGTGGCGGCGGTGTAGAGCGCGAACGCCACCGGGATCCAGGTCGTCACGATGACGCCCAGGCCCACGACACCGGTTGCCGTGGCGATCGCGGCCGCGACCACCACGAACCCGAGCACCGGCAGCGGCCACCGGCGGCGGACCACCAGCGGCAAGGCCACTGCCGCACCGGCCAGACAGGCCTGCCAGGCCGGACCGGTGAAGGCCGGGCCGGGCGGATCGAGGGTCGCCGAGG
Source organism: Actinoplanes sp. DH11 (assembly GCF_020873875.1). Lineage (GTDB taxonomy): Bacteria > Actinomycetota > Actinomycetes > Mycobacteriales > Micromonosporaceae > Actinoplanes. Next base: position 43,327 of record NZ_JAHWGU010000008.1, on the reverse strand, counting down.
CGGCGAGGTACATCAGCAGCATCGCGGCGGCGGCATCGATGAGCGTGCCGCGCACCTCGCGGGTGGAAGGCCGTGTCACGCGCTCACGCTATACCGGCGTATGACCTGGGTCAGACCCCGAGTTCCGACCTCGGGCAGACGCGCCGGACCCACCCTCGCTGACACGATTGTCCACATGATCGAGCTGCGGGAGCTGACCAAACGATACGGACCGGCGCTGGCGGTGGACCGGTTGTCCTTCGAGGTCCGGCCGGGCGTGGTGACCGGGTTCCTCGGCCCCAACGGCGCCGGCAAGTCCACCACGATGCGGATGATGCTCGGGCTGCACCGGCCCACGTCCGGTGAAGCCCTGATCGGCGGGCGGCGGTACGCGGAGATCCGGCGCCCGCTGCACGAGGTGGGCGCGGTGCTCGACGCCGACGCCGCCCACCCGGGCCGCACCGCCGCCACCCACCTGGCGTGCCTGGCCCGCAGCAACGGCATCGGCCGCGCCCGGGTGGACGCGGTGCTGGAACAGGTCGGCCTGGCGAGCGCGGCACACCAGCGGGTCGGCGGCTTCTCCCTCGGCATGCGCCAGCGGCTCGGCATCGCCGGCGCCCTGCTCGGCGACCCGGCGGTGATCGTGCTGGACGAGCCGGTCAACGGGCTCGACGCGGTGGGCATCCGGTGGATCCGGTCCACGCTGCGGGCGCTGGCGGCGGAGGGCCGTACGGTCCTGCTCTCCAGCCACCTGATGAGCGAGATGGCGCTGACCGTCGACCGGGTCCTGATCATCGGCAAGGGCCGGCTGATCGAGGACACCTCGGTGGCCGAGATGCGCGACCGGTTCGAGCGGGACGTGCTGGTGCGTACGCCGCGCCCCGCCGACCTGACCGCGCTGCTGACCGGTCACGGCGCGACCGTGACCCGTACGCCTGACGGAGATCTGGTCGTGCTCGGCCTCGACGCCCCCGCCATCGGCGACGCCGCCGCAGGCGCGTCGATCCCCGTGCACGGCCTGACGCCGCGCAGCGCCACGCTCGAGGACGTCTACCTGGAAATGACCGAGGAGAGCGTGGAGTTCCGCGCCACCGCCCTGGAAGGAGCCCTGCGATGACCTCTTCGACCATCTGGCGCGATGCCGCGGCTGCCGAGCTGGTGAAGGTACGGACCCTGCGCTCCACCTGGGCCTTCCTGGCCGGTGGCGTGATCGTCACCGCGATGGGCGCCCTGATCCTGTACTTCCTGGTCCAGTCGTACGACGCGGCGACCCCGGCCGACCGGGCGAACTACGAGACGGCCGACCCGACCGTGGTGACCATGCCGTTCGTGATGTTCTTCGTCGGTGCGATCGGCGCCATGCTGATCACCAGCGAGTACACCACCCGATCCATCGGCCCCGCCCTGCTGGCCGTGCCGCAACGGCGGATCCTGCTGGCCGCCAAGGCGGGCGTGGCAGGCATCATCGGTCTGGGCTGCGGCGCCGTGTTCGCCCTGCTGGCCTTCGCCGACGCCCGGCTCCTGCTCGGCGACCGGCCGGCGCCGCTCAACCCGTGGCCGCAGTGGACCGACGCGGTACCGACCGTGCTCTGCGCGACGGTCCTCGTGTTCGTCACCTGCCTGGTCGCGGTGGGTCTGGGCGCGGCACTGCGGTCGACGGCCGCGGCGCTGACCACGATCGGCGGGCTCGTCCTGGTGACGCCGATGATCGCCCACTTCCTGCCGACCGTGTGGCACCTGCGCCTCGCCTCGGTGCTGCTGCCCAACCTGACACCGCAGCTGGCCGGAAGTGATCACCCGTACCTGCTGTCGCAGGGTGGCGCGGCAGCCGTGGCGGCGGCGTACGTGATCGTCGCTCTCGGCGCGGGCGCCCTCGCCCTCAGCCGCCGCGACGCCTCCTGACCCTTCCCTTTCCTTCCCGCTCGACCTTCCCGAGGAGAACTGACCATGTACCTGACCACTGCCGCCCAGTCCGTCGCCGCCGCCGACCTCGGCACCACCCTCGCCGGCATCGCGTTCTGGACGATCCTGCTCGCCGCCTACGTGGCCCTGTTCGCCGCGACAATCGTCAGCGTCAACCGGGCTGAGCTGGAGAAACGTTCGCGCAACCGCTGGCTCTGGCTGGTGCTCCTGGCGCCCGGCGTCGGCATCGTCCTGTGGTTCGTCAGCGGCCGGCCGGGCGCCCGCACCGGTTCCACCCGGCGCTGACATATCCTTCCACTCGTGTGTGGCGACGACATGCCGGACCCCTGCGCCTGCGCGAACCTGCCGGTGCGGCGGCCCGGCAGTCGCGGTGACGCCATCGACGTGGCCGGCACCACCGGCAGCCTCCTGGACCGGGTGCGCGCCGGTGAGATGGTGCTGCTGCGGGCCGACTGCCCGCTCGAACTGACCGGTGAGATCCTCGCGGCGGAGACCCGCTACACCCTGCGGCATTACCTGCGGTGCCGGCTCTGCGAGCAGACCATGCTGTACGGGCTGTGCATCCGAGGCGAGCCGATCTTCCGGCCCGCCGACCCCGACGAGCCGCTGACGGTGGCGTGGGAGCCGTCGACCACGTTCGTCGACACCGTCGGCGGCCCGGTCCTGCGCTACGGGCGCTGAGGGCCTGGACGACGTCCGCTGATGCGCCCGCGTCTCCCGGTTCCGGCCCAGTGACGCCGGACGCGCCGCCCCCGGACGAGATGTTGATCTGCTAGCGCCACGAAATCGCTGTGATCATGGGGTCAGAACCGCGATTTCGCACCGCTGGCAGATCAACACCGCCGCGCGGACCGACCATAGGGAGTCGTGCAACTCCTTCCTTCCGCGTGACCTCGTACACGCCGGCCGCTTTCCGGGTGTGGCTGGCCCGTTGACGGCTGGCTGAGGCGGTGCAGGTTCTCAGGCTGGCAAGCGCGGACAGGTAGGAGGGGCCGGCCACCGGCGCGTCAGGGGCCACTCGACGGCCCGGTCCCCGAGGTACTGTCCCCGCTCACGGTCGGCGACGAGAATCGCACGCGTGGCCTCAGGGTCCTCCCCGGCGACCAGCCGGACGCCCCGCGATGACGAAGGACTGATGACCGTTGACGACCGTGGACATGGCCGGACCGGCGAGCCCGCCGCCGTACGCCGGAGGCTGGCTGGACCGGGCGAGCGCCCACCGCACCGACCCGCAGTGGCTGGCCCGGCTCCGGGCCCGCCCGGACACCCGGGTGGTCCCGATCTGGCAGGACGACTGCGTCGTGCGCGGCGACCCGCCGCGCGCTGTCGTGCCGGTCGGGGAACCCGCACGACAGTTGCTGGACGCGGTCGGCGAAGCCGTCTTCCTCGGTCTCGACGCCGGTGCTGGGGTCTTCGCCGCGGACCTGTCCGGCCTGGACCGGTCCGCGGTGCTCGACCTGGCCGGCGGCGACGACATCGCGTCGGTGCGCAGTGTCTACGCCGCGCACACCGCGGCGGATGCCGCCATCCTGGGTTACGCCCGGGGGCTGCTGCACTGGATCCGCAACCAGCGGCACTGCGGCCGGTGCGGCTCGGCGACCGAGTCCCGCGACGGGGGGCACGTGCGTGCCTGCCTGAGCTGCGGCAAGCTGCTGTTCCCCCGGATCGAGCCGGCCGTGATCATGCTGGTCGAGTCGGCCGGCGAACCGCGGCGCTGCCTGCTCGCCCGGCACCGCGCGTCGGTGCTGGGGGAGTACTCCACGCTTGCCGGTTTCGTGGAGACCGGCGAGAGCCTGGAGGACGCCGTGCGCCGCGAGGTCGCCGAGGAGGTCGGCCTGACGGCCGGTGCGGTCCGCTACGTCGGCTCCCAGCCGTGGCCGTTCCCGGCCGGGCTGATGGTGGCGTTCCGGGCGACCGCCGTCGACGACACCCCGGTGGTCGACGGCACCGAGATCCTCGACGCCCGCTGGTTCACCCGCGCGGAACTCGCCGGGAAGGCGGCCGCCGGTCGCCTCGGCCGGGTGGACTCGATCGACCGGGTGCTGCTGCACTCCTGGCTGCACCAGTCCTGACCGGGCCGGCCCGCGAACGGTGCTTACGATGGCGCGATGAGTGCGGAGATCGATGAAGCCGGCAGGCGGGTGATCCGAATCGTCGATCACGACCCGGCCTGGGCGGCACGCTTCGCCGACATCGGCGCCGCGCTGCGCCGGGCGCTCGGGGGCATGGCGCTGCGTATCGATCACATCGGCTCCACGTCAGTGCCGGGCTTGGCCGCCAAGCCGATCATCGACATTCAGGTGTCGGTCGAGCGCTTGGAGCCGGTGGCCCCGTTCCGTGATCGGCTTGTCGCCCTCGGCTGGGTCTACCGGGCGGAGAACCCGGAACGCACCAAGCGCTAATTCAGGGAGGCGCCCGGTCAATCGCGCACCCACATCCACGTGCGACGGATGGGCAGCTTCTCGGAACAGTTCGCCCTGCTGTTCCGCGACTTCCTGCGCGTGGATCAGGAGGCGGCCGGCGACTATGCGCGCGTCAAGCGAGCTCTCGCCGAGCGGTACCGCCATGACGGGCAGGCCTACACCGACGCGAAAGCGCCGGTCTGCTGGGAGATCATTCAGCGGGCCGACGACTGGGCACAGGAAACCGGCTGGGAACCCGCTCCCAGCGACGCCTGAGAACGCGGATGGCGCGGCAGTGGCCGGGCAGGCCGGCGGCCTACCCGGCGGGCGCGGCGCGGGTGTGCCGGTCGGCGTCGGTGATGGGGCGGACGACGCGGCACGGGGTGCCGACGGCGACGGTCATCGGGGGGATGTCGTGGGTGACGACGCTACCCGCGCCGATGACGGCGCCGTAACCGATGCGGACGCCGGGCAGCACGACGGCGTTGCTGCCGATCCAGACCTTGTCCTCGATGACGATGGGTTCGGAGAACCGCCGGAAGTCGTCGCGCAGGGCCGGGTGGATCGGATGTCCGGTAGTGGTCAGCGTGACGCTGGGCGCAATCATGACGCCGTTGCCGATCCGGATCTCCACGTCGTCGACGAACGTCAGGTTGACGTTGCCGAAGAAGTCGTCGCCGATGTGCACGTTGCTGCCGAAACCGGCGTGGAACGGTGACAGCAGCACGATGCGTTCACCGGCCGAACCGAGGATCGCGTCCAGCAGTTCCCGGCGGCGCTCGGCGTCGCCCGGCGGCGTCCGGTTGTATTCGAAGACCAGGTCGGCGCGGCGTTGCGGGTTCTGGAACGACGTCTCCGACTCGGTGTAGAGCAACCCTCGCCGGATCCGTTCCAGCACCTCGTCGTCACGATCCGCCACGCATCGATCATCCCTCATGCGCCGCCGCAGCGCTGCCCGGTTCCCGGGCGGCGACGACGACGCGTTCGCCGGGGAAGACAGCGAGCGTACGGTCACCGTCGCGCAGCATCCGGGCCCGGTGCTCGTCGGCGCCGACGTCGGCGAGCGGGCTCAGGCCGTGCGCCCGCAGGCGACCGGCCAGTTCCGCCGGGTCGTAGGCGGTGCGCCAGCCCAGCCGCCGCGACCACCCCTCGTTGCCGGCGCGGTCCGCCTCGGCACGCGGTACATAGGTCAGGATCACGACACTGCCCGCCGCGAGCCTCCCGGCGCAGGCGAGCACCCGGTCCGCGGCCTCCTCGGCCACGTACATGGTCACCGCTTCGCAGATCAGCAGCGTACGCCCGAGGCCCGCACCCGCCAGCACCTCCGCCGCGTCCGGCTGCGCCAGGTTCAGCGGCACGTAGTCGACGTGTGCGGGCAGCGCACCCCGGGCCCGCCGCAGGGCCGCCTTCTTCGCGGCCTGCACCGCGGGCAGGTCGAACTCCCAGACGCGGGCCGCCGCCATCTCGGGCATCCGGTACGGGCGGGTGTCCATCCCCGCGCCGACGATCACCACCCGGTCGATTCCGCCGGCCAGGGCGGAGCGGCAGGCGTCGTCGATGGCCCGGGTACGGCAGACGACCGCACCGTAGAAGCCCGGCCCGGCCCGTTCCAGGGCGTGCAGGAACAGCCACCGCAGCGGGCGCCGCGCCGCCACCACCGCCGGCCAGCCGGACAGCATCCGGGCGGCCAGCGGGTCGTCGAACAGCGGCCGCACGGCGTGCTGCTCGAGGGCCCGCATCAGGGCGACGCCGTCGGCCGTCCGCTCGACACGCACGCTCAGCCGGCCCGGGTCGCCTCGATCACCGCGTAGGGCGGTTGCACCTCGGTGGTCGCGGTGCGGCGCAGGCCCGACCGGGTCAGCAGCTCATCGAACTCGGCCAGGGTGCGCTCGCGGCTGCCCGCGGACGCGAGCATGGCGATGTCCATCAGCGGCGCGATGCCGGGGGCATGGTCGTCGATGACGATCTCGGTGATCACGATCCGGCCACCCGGGTGCAGGGCGTCGCGGCAGTTCGCCAGGATGCGTACGCAATCGTCGTCGGACCAGTCGTGCAGCACGAACTTCAGCAGCAGGATGTCGCCCGCCGGCACCGCCGCGAAGAAGTCGCCGCCCACCGCGCGGAACCGGTCGGTCAGGCCGCGCTCGGCGGCCGCCGCCTGCGCGCCGGGCACCGCGTGCGGCAGGTCCAGCACGATCGCGTCCAGGCCGGGATGCCGGGCCAGCATGGCCAGCGCGAACGAGCCGTGCGCGCCGCCGACGTCGACCACCGTGCCGGCGCCACCGACGTCGATCACCTCGACCGCCTCCTGGATCACCGGTGCGGACATGCTGGCCATCGCGGCGCCGAACAGGGCACCCTCGTCGGGGTGCGCGGCCAGGTAGTCGAAGAACGGCATGCCCAGCGCCTGCGTGGTCTGCGCCTGCCCGCTGCGCACCGCCTCCGGGATCCGCGCCCACGTCAGCCACAGGCACGCGCTGGCCTGCGACGACGCCAGGTCCCGCAGTGACATCGGCGCGTCGCGGTGCAGCACGGCGAGCATGTCGGTGCCGGTGAAACCCTTTTCCGCGTACGCCACCAGGCCCATCGAGGCGCACGCACGCAGAAAGCGTGCCGTGGTCTGCGGATCCGAGCCCTCCGCCTCGGCGATCTCGGCAGCCGTGCGTGGACCGTCCGCCAGGTGCTCGGCCAGCGACAGGTCGACCGCCGCCCGCACGGCCTGGGCCAACCACGGGCCGATGAGGAAACCCATCACTGTCTCATGGGGACTCGACGCCATGCCCGGCAACATAGCGCCGCCCGGCCCGCCGGTGAGCCCGCCGTCAGACAGTGCGAATTCCCCCCGGGGGTCACCCTTCGTCCCGGCGTGCCAGCACCAGCTCCTGCACGGCGGCGGGAATGGTCGTCTCGAAGTCCAGCAGTTTCGCCCAGTCCGGTTCGACGGTGATCAGCACCATCTCGTCGTACAGTGCCCGCACGCCCTGCTCCCAGCCGGCGAAGTGCTCGGCCGGCACGAGCTTGCGGGAGGCCTCGACGTAGGAGTCCGGCACACCCGCCACCAGCCGGACCGCTGCCGCGCCTCGGATCAGCAGCGCCCGCGGCGGCCACTGGTCCTGGGTGTCCACGGTGAGGGCGACCCGCGGGTTCTCGCGCAGCGACCGCACCTTCGCCGCGTTCGGGACGGTCGCCATGAGCAGGTGCTCACCCGTCCACCGGAACCCGATCGGAACCACCCGGGGCGCACCGTCGATCCCGGTGTAGGCGAGTCGCGCCGGGATCGACGAGGCCAGCAGTTCCCGGGAGATCGGCTTGTCCAGCACTGCGGCGATGTCCTCGCGATTCATGTCGTCTCCTTGATCAGCGGCGCACGCCCGGCGCGGTGCCGTCGTGGGATGTCTTCGCAGCGGAGACGTAGCCGATCGCCCGTTCTCGACATGCCGGACCGGGACAGTTGCGATTGCCCGCAAGCCACGTGCCGGCGGCTGCGGTGGGTCACAGTCGGCGGCGCAGGACCTCGACGCCGTCGCCGGTGAGGTCGGCCAGCGCGGCCCGGCGGCCGCAGAGGGCGAGCATCACGGCCTCCCCGGCGCCCCGGACCAGCGGGCCGGCGCCGTGCGCCCAATCCACGTCGGTCGTCTCGAAGCGCAGGCCCGCCGGCCGGTTCTTCGGGGTGAAGCCGACCGCCCGACCGCCGGTGAGGAAGCCGAGGGAAACCCGCATCCGGTCCGGGAGCAGGTCGCTGGGCAGCCCGAGCGGCCGGCGGATGTCCTGCCGGTGGACCTGCAGGTCGGTCAGCGCCCCCGGGTGCCCGACCACCGGTGGGCGGAACGGGTTGCTCGCGTGCTCGCGCAGCAGGGCGGACAGTTCGGCGGCGGGCCGGTCCGCCATCTGCTCGGCGAGCCGGGCGTTGGCCCGGTGGATGCTGAACCCGCTTGTCACCAACAGCTTGGCGGCGGTGAGGTTGGAGGCGGCGACGACCGCCACCAGGTGCCCGACGACCTGCTTGGCGGTCCACGCGTCGCACAGGCTCGGCGTCGCCAGCTGTTCCTCGCTCAGCGCGTCCACGAGGTCGGCGAGCCGGCGGCGTTCATCGGCGATCTGATCGAGGATCTCCACCGGCCCGACGCTACCGGAGCGCTCGCCGCCGTCGCTGTCCCCGGAGCCGGCGAGCGGCGCGCTCTGACCACGGCGCCAGGCACTAGATCATTCGGCGCCGTACCCGCCACACCACCACACCGATCAGGACCGCTGCGACGGTGATGAACAGTGCCGCCTCGATGAGCTGGAACGTCCAGAACCGGTCGGCCGGGTGGTAGACCCCGAACTGCTGGATGCCCCGCCCGTGCAGGAACTGGTTGAGGTTGGTGCCGGCCCGGTTGGCGGCCTCCTCCAGCTCGTAGTACTCGGTCCAGCTCAGCCTGCGCCCGGTGGTGTCTGCGTAGCCGCGTTCGATCATCCAGTCCGCGGAGGTGGGCACGGACGGGTGCCCCGCCTGGCCCGTCGAGCCGCCGACCGGGACCGGCTCCATGGTGGTGAGCGGCGTGGCGTACGCGGGACGGGCCAGCAGCGCCACCGGCAGCCGGGCGGCGAGGAACGCCCCGAACGCGACGCCGAACGCGGGCAGGCTGCGCCGCAGCAGCGCCCCCGCGGCCGTGGCGACGCCGAACGCGAACAGCGCGTACGCCACCGGAACCAGTCCCTCCAGGTCGAAGGCGTCCGAGAACCGCCCCTCCCACGCGTCGAACGGCTGACGGAACCAGGTGAGCACCGCGGTGAACACTCCGGTGAGCGCGACGGTGACGCCGGCCAGTGCCGTGAGCTTGGCCGCCAGCCAGCGCATCCGCGGCACGGCCTGCGTCCAGGCGAGCTGCCAGGTGCCGTCCTCCAGTTCGCGCGCGAGCAGCGGCGCGCCGAGGAACGCGCCGATGACGACGGGGACCAGATAGAAGACCGCCAGCAGGTTCTCGACGTACCCGTACTGCTCGTCGAGCTGGCGGAAGGAGGCCGCACAGGCCTCGCCGGCACCGGCCTCGCCCGCACACCGGGCGGGACCGCCGGGGAACAGGTCGTGGGCCTGTGTCCCGAGCGCCAGCAGGGTGATGCCGAAGATGCCGACGAGCAGGCCCAGGACGCAGACCTCGGTCCGGTGCTGACGCCAGATCAACCACGTCATGCCGCCACCCCCGACGTGACCGCGGCGCTCGGTTCGGACGGCCGGCGCAGGTACGCCAGCACCAGGTCCTCCAGCCCGACCGGCTGGGCCTGCCACCCGGGCGCGGTCGGGATCGCGCCGTCCCGTACCAGCAGGGTCGTGTGCCGGTCGCTGTGGACCGCCTCCACGACGGTGCCGGCGCGGCCCAGGTCGGTGGCCGTGCGCGGGCCGACGAGCAGCCGGTGCTCGGTGAGGAGGGTGTCGATGTCACCGGTGAGCGTGACCCGGCCGTGGTTGAGCACGACCAGGTGATCGCAGACGCGTTCCAGCTCGTGCACGACGTGGGAGGAGAACAGGACCGTCACCCCGGACTCGGCCACCGCGCCCATGAGGACCTGTAGGAACTCGTGCCGGGCCAGCGGATCGAGGCTGGCCACCGGCTCGTCGAGGACCAGCAGATCCGGCCGCTTCGCCAGCGCCAGCGCCAACGCGACCTGGGCCTGCTGCCCGCCGGAGAGCGTACCGGCCTTGCGGTCGAGCGGGATGCCCAACTTCGCCAGCCGGCGCTCGGCCAGCCCCTGGTCGAACCGCAGGTTGCAGGCCCGGCCGAAGCGCAGCATCTCGGCGACGGTGAAGCGCTTGTACAGCGGGTGGTCCTGGGCCAGGAACCCGACCCGGGACAGGGTCCGCGGAGTGCTGGCGGTGACGTCGTGGCCGAGGACCTCCACCGTGCCGGTGCTCGGTTCCAGCAACCCGACGACGAGGCGCAGCAGCGTGGTTTTGCCCGCGCCGTTCGGCCCGACCAGGGCGATCACGCCGCCCGCCGGCAGGGCCAGGGTGCAGTCGCGCAGCGCCCAGCCCTTCCGGTACCGCTTGCCCACACCGTCGGTGCGCAGCGCGAGCTCGGTCGCTGTCACGCCACTTCCTCATTCCTCGTCTGCTGGTGGACGGACGCGAAAAGCGCGTTGACCGCCTGCTCGTCGAGCCCGGCCGCGTAGGCACGGCGCAGCCAGGTCGCCAGGCCGCGGCGCAGCGACGTGTACGTCGATGCCGGCATCACGGCCGACTGCTGTTCATTGACGAACGTGCCCTGACCGGGCCGGCCGGTGACCAGGTTCTCCTGCTCCATCTGCCGGTACGCCTTGGCGACGGTGTTCGGATTGATCGCCAGGTCCTCGACCACCTCGCGGATGAGCGGGAGGCGGTCACCGGGTTGGAGAAAGCCCAGCAGCACCGCCTGGCGGACCTGCTGGACGAGTTGCAGGTACGGCGGCACGCCGGAGTGGTTGTCGAGCCGGAACGCGAACACGGCAGCTCCTTACTGCTTTACTAGGACCATAGTAAAGCAGTAAAGCGGCCGTCAAGAGGGCGGAGAGTCGACCGTGGCGGTGAAGTCGAGGACGGCCTCGGCCAGTTCGGCGGGGGCTTCCATGGCGACGTAGTGGCCGACGCCGTCCAGCGTCACGGTGCGGATGCCACCGGTGGTGGCCTGGGTCATGGTGTGCGCGGTGAACGGGCCGCCGCCGGCCCCGACGGCCAGGACCGGGACGGTCAGTCGCAGAGCCGCCAGTTCGGCACCCTCCCGCAGCATCGAGCGGTACAGGCCGGCTGCGCCCCGCCAGCCGTCCGGGCGGGCATAGGTACGGGTGAACTCGTCGATGTCGGCGTCGGTGATCGCCCCGGGCGTCGCGGTCAGGGACGGGAAGGCGTACCGGCTCAGGAATTCGCGTTCGCGGCCGGTCAGCAGCAGTTCCGGGATGCCGGGTGCGGCAAGGACGCCGATGTGCCAGGCGCCGCCGTGCGTGACGTCGGCCAGCACCTCCAGGCCGAAGCCGGGCAGGCCCATCTCGATGGCGGTGAGGCTCAGTACGTCCTGCGGGTGGCCGGTGGCCAGGCGGAACACGGTGGCGCCGCTGATGTCCTGGCCGGTTAGGTGCACCGGGCCCACCCCGAGCACGCCGATCAGCTGGTGCAGGTCCTCGGCGGCGGTCGCGCTCTCGTACTCGCCGGGGCTGTTGCCGGAGTCGCCGAAGCCGCGCAGGTCGACGGCGAACACGCGGTGCTCGGCGGCGAGCAGCGGGATCAGCTTGTGGAACGCCCACCAGGTCTCGGGGAAACCGTGCACCAGCAGGATCGGCGATCCGCTGTCACCGGCGGCGACGTAGTGCAGCCGGGTCCCGTTGACCTCGGCGTGGTGGTGGGTGACGGTCATGCTGCTCCTCAAATAGACAGGCTGGGTGTCGAATAATAGACACCCAGGCTGTCGATTGTCGAGGGCGCTGTCGTAGGCTCCTCCCATGTCCCGTTCTGGCGCTGATCTCGCGCTGCTACTGCTCGGTGGCTTCCGTGCCCTGGTGGACGCCGCGATCGACGAACTGGCCCGGCGCGGCCACGAAGACGTCCGGCCGGTCCACGACTTCGCCATGCGGGCCATCGCCGCGGGCGCGGACAGTGCTTCCGCTCTGGGCCGGCATCTGTCGGTCACCAAGCAGTCGGCGGCGCGGACCATCGCCGTGCTGCAGGACCGGGGATACGTGACGAGCGAGACGGATCCCCGCGACGCGCGCCGCAAACGCCTGCAGGTCACGCCGCTGGGCTTCGCGGTCATGCGGGAGGGCGAAGCGATCTTCGACGAGCTGCGCGAGCGGTGGCAGCAGCAGATCGGCGCCGCCGAACTGGCAACCCTCGAGAAACACCTGACGGCGTTGGTCGGCGCCCGCCCGGTGCGCTTCGACACGCCGGGCTGGAACGCCCGGGATCTCAGCGAAGGCCTGTAGCGGCGGGGATCAATGGCGGCGTCAATACCGCGACGGCACTTCACGTGAGTGGCTGCCCGCGGAATGCCCGGATCGCGAAACGGTCATACAATTGCTCAGATCGTACGTTCGGATCGCTGTCGGTTGGCCCCGCCGCGGATCTCTCGAATAATCCCTCGGTGATGAAAAAGCGTGTCTACTATTTCCGGGCACGGACTCATTCGCTGGGCCCACTTATTCTTGCCCAGCGAATGCAACATTCTTCCACGCGAGGCAGATCATGAAAAAGGCACTGTGCGCCGTCTTCATCGGGCTGGGGGTCGTCACGGGAGCGGCTGCGGGAGCGGGGTCGGCCATCGCCGCACCCAGCGCCACGACGGTCGCCATGGCGGGCCCTTGCTATGACCCATACGTGTGTTTCATCGAAACCGCTGCTGAGGCCATAACGCAGGGAAACAAGCACAGAACCACCCGCGACGACCAACTTTCCGGCCTGCCCAAGGACGTGCTCGAGCCTCCCGTGACCAACCTTCCCGCTGAAGCTGACAGCGGCCTGAGCGTGGAGGGCAACGGAAACGTCCCGACGGTGATTCCCGGTACGGTGGCGATCGACACCAGCGGAGACAGCGACGCCACGCCCATCGACTGTGATGCCGGATATTGGTTGGTAACCCCGGAGGGTTGCTGAACGCCGGTCCACCGGACACTAAAAGATCGGATCGGACTACGCGCTCCTGGTTCCGGTGGGCTCCTGGCCGCCTCGGGTGTCTGCTCGGCACCGACACTGCTTAAACAAAAAGTTGAAAACGAGGCGTTGATCGGACATGCTTCAGGGCATGTCCGATCTCTTCGCCCGGCCCGACTCCGCGGCACAGCGCGCCTCGCGTACCTACCGATCCCTGACGCACCTGGTCGACCGGCACGCCGGCAACCCCGGGCGCCGGTCACGGCAGGCCCACCCCACCATGCCGGCGCCGCACGAGGTGGTGCGGCTCGTCGCCGGACTCGCCGGCGGCTCGATCGTCGCGGAACCGGACGAGCCGGACGTCGACGACAACGACCTGGTCGCGGCGCTGACGCTGCTGCCCGGCGTTCGCGCGGACCTCGACGTGACTGAGCTGGGCCTGCTGAAGATCGCCCGGAGCAGGGGGATGACCTGGCAGGACATCGCGTTCGGGCTGGGCCTCAACACGCCGCAGGCGGCGAAGCAGCGCTACGAGCGCCTGGCGGCGCGCTCCGAGGAGGATCCCGCATGACGGCATTCAGGTGTACGGGGTGACAGCGGCACCATCACCCCGTACACCTGTCAGTTCGTCAGCGTGCCGCGCAGCAGGCTCTTGCCGGAGTGCGTGGCGTCGCCGTCGTGAGGTTCGTCGCTGACGTCGACCAGGCGGAACCGGTTGAGGTCGGTGCCGGCCGGCACCGGCAGCACGGCCTCGCGCGCCTCGGGCAGGTTGCCCACGGCGACCATCCGCGTCGGGTCGTCGGGGTCCAGCAGCCACACCTCGTGGAAGCCGGTCGTCAGCGGCAGGTCCCGCACGTCGATGTGCAGGTGGCCGTCCGAGGTCACCCGGACGTCGCCGCCCGCGCTCGCCGGCACCGTCGCCAGGGGCGTGAGCGTGGCGACGGCGGTCACCTGCTCGGCCGTAGCGGGGCCGGTGAGACGGTCGACGGTGACCGTGCCGGCGACCGCGAGGACCGCCGCCGCAGCCGCCGCGACCAGCGGCGCCAGCCAGCGACGCCGCGACCTTCCGGGTGCGGTCCGGCCGGCCGAGGGCTTCCGGCCGGCCGAGGGCTGGTCGCGCCGGGTGGCCAGGTCGACGACGGGAGCGGGCGGCGCCGGGCGTTCGATGTCCGCGGCGATGGCCTGCCACAGGTGATCGGGCGGCGGCGGCAGCTCCCGCAGGTCCTGGACCTGGGAGCCGACGAACGCGACGTGACGCAGCGCCTCCATCTCGTGGCGGCAGGCGGCACAGTGCGCCAGATGATCCGACTCGGTCAGCTCCTCGTGTTCCTCAGAGAGCGCGAGAAGGACCAGCCGATCGTGATCCAGATGCTGCACCGTCCACCTCCCAACGACGTCGCAGGTGTGCCATGCCGGTCCGGATGTGGCTGCGGACCACGTCCGGCGGCAGTCCGGTGACGGCCACCAGCTGCTGCTGGGTGAGTCCGTCGAAGAACGCCAACTCCAGTGTGCGCCGCTGGTCGGCGGGCAGCCGGGCCAGCTCGTCGGCGACGATCAGGCGGTCCGCGGCGAGTTCCGGCGTGTCCCGGCTTGCGGGCGTGCCCGGGGACCGGCTTGCGGGCGTGTCCGGGGTCAGAGTTGCGGGCGTGTCCCGGGACGGGGATTCGGGCGACGGCCGTACCGCCGTGCTCGCCGGATCCGCCTGCCGCAGGCGGTCGACGGCCTTGCGCCGCGCGATGCCCAGCAGCCAGCCCAGCATCGTGGCGCGTGCGGGGTCGAAGGCGTCCCGGCCGTTCCAGGCCGCCACGAACGTCGACCGGGTGACGTCCTCGGCACCGGTCGCGTCGCCCGGCAGCAGCCGCTGAGCCAGGTGGAACACGGCGGCGCCGTACCTGTCGTACGCCGTGCGCAGTGCCCGCTCGTCGCCGTCGCGCAACCGCTCGGCAAGCTCGTCGTCGGAGCTCATCGCCCTCCCTTCCGCACAGGTCCTCCATCAAGGTGTTCGTCGCGGGGGCCCCCGGCGGTTGCACCTGATCCTCTCCGGCTCGGGTGAGTCCGGGCACACTTCTTCTCGGCCGATGCGCATTCTGCCCTGTCGCCGCGCGCCCTGCCGGCGCAGGTTCATCGCCGCGGACAGCCGCCGGCTGTGCTCAACGCCGGCTACGAGGCCCGCTCGCCGCCGGGCTGTGCGTGACCAACGAGCGGGCCGGGTCAGGGCCGTGACGGCCGCCGCCCGGCGGCGGCTCGGAGCCGGTCGGCCAGGGCGGTGAGCTCGGCCCGCAGGGCGTCCGGGGATTCGACGGTGAAGTCCCAGCCGAGGCCGGCGAGCATCTGGGCCATGCCGTCGAGGCGTTCGGCCCGGGCCGTCAGGCGCACCCCGGCCGGTGTGCCGGTGACGGTGGCGACCGTCGGCGGGATCCGGCGGCGGGCCGTGTCCAGGTCGGTGTGCAGCAGCACGGAGACCTCGTGGCGCCAGGCGCCGGACGCGAGCCCGGCGGCCACGTCGGCACCCGGGTCGAAGCCGGCCGGCACCTCGAACGTCCCGTCCAGCACCTCCGCCTCGCCGATCCGGTCGAGGCGGAACCGGCGGACCGCGCCGCGGCCGTGGTCGTGCCCGGTGACGAACCATTTGCCGCCGTGGAAGACGAGGCCGTACGGGTCGAGCCGCCGCCGCGCCGGTGGCGCGCCGGGCTTGGCGTAGGTGATCGCGACCGGCCGGTGCGCGCTGGCCGCGCCGGCCAGGGTGAGCAGGGTGCCGGTGGCGGTGTCCGGCACGGCCGGGCGCGGTGCGGCGGCGAAGTCGAGGGTGGACAGCAGGGCGTCGGTGCGGGCGCGCAGCGCGGCCGGCAGCACCCGGCGGATCTTGGCGAGGGCGGTCTCGGTGGCGGCCGCGGTGCCGGCCAGCCCGGTCCGGCGGCCGGCGACCAGGCCCAGCAGCACGGCGACCGCCTCGTCGTCGCCGAACATCAGCGGGGGCAGCCGGTAGCCGGGGGCGAGGGCATACCCGCCGTACCGCCCGCGGCGGCCCTCGACCGGGATGCCGAGGTCGGCGAGATGGGTGGCGTAGCGCCGGACGGTCCGCTCGTCGACCCCGAGCCGCTCGGCGAGCCGGCCGACGGTCTGACCCGACGGGCTCGCCTGCAGCAGCTCCAGCAGACCGAGGACGCGACCGAGTGACTGTGGCACGTGCCACACCTTATACCGGGCGGAAGCTGCCCGGTATTCGGCCTACTGTCATCGGCATGACGACATATGTGCTGGTGGCGGGGTTCTGGTTGGGTGGCTGGGCGTGGGACGAGGTGGCCGCGCCTCTGCGGGCCGAGGGGCACGACGTGCACCAGGTATCGCTGACGGCGCTACCGGGCACCACGGTGGACGACCACATCGACCAGCTCACCGGGCTGCTGCGGGAGCTGGACGAGGTGGTGCTGGTCGGGCACAGCTACGCCGGGCTGATCGTGACCGCGGCCGCCGACCGGGTGCCCGAGCGGATCGCGCGGCTCGTCTACGTCGACACCGGGCCGCTGCCGGACGGCATGTCCCAGGCCGACTTCGACGGCGAGCCGGTGCGCGACGTCGACGGCATGCTGCCGGTGCCCGCCGAGGCGCCGCCGGCGGCCGAGGGGTTCGACTGGGCGGTGGTCCGGGAGCGGGGGCAGGCGCAGCCGGTCGGCACGGCCACCGGGGCGGTGCACCACCGGGGGGCGTGGCGGGCGGTTCCGCGTACCGGAATCCTCTGCTCGTTCTCGGAGGCGCAGCTGCGGGAGATGGCCGCGGCAGTGCCCCTGTTCGCGCTGATGGTGGGGGAGGGCTGGAGTTACGCCGAGCTCAAGACCGGGCATTGGCCGATGTTCTCCGAGCCGCGGGCGCTGGCGGCCCTGCTGTCCGGGCCCGCGGGGTCACCGATCACGGCGTGAACCGGGCGGCGTACTCCGGCGTGGGCTCCACGTTGGTGATCACGTCGATCAGGACGCCGTCCGGACCGGCGACGATGAAGTGGCGCTGCCCGAAGTCCTCGGTCCGGATCGGCAGCACGGCCGCCAGCGTTCCGCTCGCGACCAGGCGCTCCCACTCGGCGTCCACATCGTCCACCTCGAGGTTGAGCAGCATGCCGCCGGCGACCGCGCCCCGGTACGCCGCCGGGATCGTCTCGTGCCCGGTGTCCAGCACCGCCAGCTCCCACGTGTCGCGCCGCAGACTGACGTACCAGTCCGCTGCGAAACCGACGTCGAATCCGAAGTATTCCCGGTAGAAGGCGGTCGTTGCCGCGACGTCCGTGGTCATCAGGACGGGATACGAGCTGGTGAGTGCCATCGCTGTACTCCTTTACATACACTGTGCAGGTAAGCCGAATATACATACAGTGTGTTTGTAAAGGAAGGACGCGGATGGCGCGGGCCACCAAGGAACAGAGCGAGATCACCGCGCGGCGGATCCGGGAGGTGGCCACCACGCTGTTCACCGAGCGGGGGTACGCCTCCGTCGGCCTGGAAGAGGTCGCCGCCGCCGCCCAGGTCACCCGGGGGGCCGTCTACCACCACTACCGCAACAAGCAGGCACTGTTCGAAGCGGTCGCGGCGGCCGCCCAGCAACGGGTGGCCGCCGCCGTGACCACCGCCGCCGAGGCCGCCGGCGACCCGTGGGACGGCTTCGTCGCCGGCTGCCGGGCGTTCCTGGTCGCCAGTGTCACCGACACCCACCGTCGGATCCTGCTCCTCGACGCCCCGGCCGTGATGGGCTGGAACACCTGGCGTGACCAGGACGCCGCCGCCTCCGGCCACCACCTCGCCGAAGCGGTGGCCGGCCTGGCCGCGAGCGGGCACCTGCGGGTCACGTCCCCGGCGGCGACGGCCGCGCTGCTGTCCGGCGCGATGAACGAGGGCGCCCTGCACATCGCCGGTGCCCGCGACCGGGCGGCCGCCCTCGACGCGACCTGGGCCGACCTGGTGCGGCTGCTCGACGGCTTGCGCACCCCACGCTGAGGGAGCCGCGTGCCGGGTCGAGGGAGCCGCGTGCCGGGTCGGGGCCGCCGCGCGGACCCGGCTGCGCCGGGCGGTCCGTCAGCGGCCGATCTTGTCGAGCTCGGCCAGGTCGTCGGGGGAGAGGGCGAGTCCCGCGCCGGCGACGTTCTCCCGCAGGTGCGCCACCGACGACGTGCCGGGGATCAGCAGGATGTTCGGCGACCGGTGCAGCAGCCAGGCCAGCGCCACCGACATCGGTGTCGCGTGCAGCCGGGCGGCCACCGCCGACAGCGCCTCGGACTGCAGCGGGCTGAAACCGCCGAGCGGGAAGAACGGGACGTACGCGACACCCTGTGCGGCAAGCGCGTCGATCAGCTCGTCGTCGTGGCGGTGCGCGAGGTTGTACCTGTTCTGCACGCACACGATCGGCGCGATGGCCTGCGCCTCGGCGACCTGCTCGGCCGTCGCGTTGCTCACCCCGAGGTGCCGGATCAGGCCTTGGCGCTGCAGGTCCACGAGCGTCTCGAAGGCCTCGGCGAGCGAACCGGGCTGCGGCCCCTCGGCGTCACCCAGCCGCAGGTTGACCAGATCGAGCGTGTCCAGGCCCAGGGTTTCCAGGTTGTCCCGCACCGCCCGGCGCAGGCTCTGCGGATCCCGCGCCGGCGGCCAGCCGCCCTGCTCGTCACGGGTCGCGCCGACCTTCGTCGCGACGAGCAGCGAGGCGGGGTACGGGTGCAGCGCCTCCCGGATCAGCTGGTTGGTGACGCGTGGCCCGTACGCCTCGGCCGTGTCGATGTGGGTGATGCCCAGCTCGACCGCCTCGCGCAGCACCGCCAGAGCGCCGGCGTGGTCGGCGGGCGGTCCCATCACCCACGGTCCGGCCAGCTGCATGGCGCCGTAGCCGACGCGGGTGACGCTCAGATCCCCCAGCGTCCAGGTGCCGCCGGGGAGGGTGGTTGACGACATGTTCGTACCTCTTCCGGTTCGGTGCTCCGGCGCTGCCGCCGGATGCGTGATCCACTATGAGCAGGTAGCTTTCCGGCGGGAAGTAGGCACCTGAAAGTGCGTAACACACCAGATGTGGGGAGCTTGCGATGGCGACGACGACGGCGGCGCAGGACAGGGCCACGAGCAAGATGGCGTACGACGCCTTCCTCGCCGCCTGCCCCAGCCACCAGCTGCTGGACCGGGTGTCCGGCAAATGGGTCACGCTGATCCTGGCCGGGCTCGGCAGCGGGCCCGACTGCGCGGGTGAACCGCGCGCCATGCGGTACTCCGAACTGGCCCGCCTGGTGGCCGGCGTCAGTCAGAAGATGCTCACCCAGACACTGCGCTCGCTGGAACGCGACGGCCTGGTCAGCCGGACCGTGACACCGACCGTGCCGGTCACCGTCACCTACGAGCTGACCGAACTCGGCCTGTCCCTGCACCGGACGATGCGGGCACTCAAGCAGTGGGCGGAGACGCACATGGACGACGTGTTCGCCAGCCGGGCCGCCCACGACACCAGCGCCTGAGCGCCGGTGGTACTGCCGGTCATCTGCCGCCCAACTTCCTGGTGACCTCGGCGGGCCGGTCCCGACGATGGAGGCATGGGATCCGACTCATCGGCGGCACCTCAGGAACCTGACCCAGCGTGGGCCGGCGCCGCGCTGCCGAGCCGGCGGCGCAGGCCGGCGGCGGCCGGGTCGTCCAGGTCGTCGAAGATGCGCACCGCCGCGCGCCAGGCATGCGCCGCCGCCGCGTGCTCACCCGCCGCCGTGCGGATGTCGCCGAGCCGGCCCAGGGTCTCCGCCTCGTGATACCGATCGCCGGATTCCCGGAAGAGCCGGACGGCTTCCTCGGCTGCTGCGGCGGCCCGCGCGGGCTTGCCCAGCCGGTCGTAGGTGAAGGCCAGGCTGTCAAGCGTCGCGCCCTGCCCGTTGCGGTCGCCGCGTTCCCGCTGCACCGCGAGCGCGGCGGTGCAGCAGGCGATCGCCTCCGCGTAGTTCGCGTCCAGGCCGAGGAGCCAGCCCAGGGCGTTGAGTGACCGGGCTTCGCGGTCGCGGTGCCCGGCCCGGCGGTGCAGCGCGACCGCGTCACCGGCGGCCGTGACGGCCTCACCGGACCGGCCCGCCATCTGCAGGATCTCGGCCAGGTTGTGCAGCGTCTGCGCCTGCCCGCCGAGGTCGCCGAGGTCGCGATAGAGGTCGTAGGCCTCCCGCAGATGCGACTCGGCGTCGTCGAGGTGGCCCAGCCGGGTCTCGGCGCGCGCCAGCATCCGGCTGGCCGTCGCCGTGCCCAGCGGGTCGCCGCAGCGCCGGGCCGCGTCCAGCGCGATCCGCTGCACCACCGCGCTGTCCACCCACCGGCCGCCGGGTGTGAGCCAGGCCGCCAGGCACCACGCGAGGCGCCAGGCGTACCCGTCGAAGCCCTGCTCCGCGGCCTGACGCACCGTGGCCGTGAGCACCTGATGCTCGGCGGCGAAGAAGCGGCGGGCCGCCTCCGGCGCGGGCGTGACAGCGGGCTGCGGCAGCGGCGTCAACCATTGCGGCTGCAACGCGGCCGCGGCGGCACCCGCCTCGGCCAGCAGATGCCGGTAGAGGCGCTCCCGGGCGTCCCGGTCCTGCTCGGCGATCGCGGCGGCGTAGTCACGGACCAGGTCGTGCATCAGGAATCGCCCCGGCCGGTGCTCGACCAGCAGGTGCAGCCGGGCCAGCTCCCGCAAGCACGGTGTCATGCCGCCGGCCGGGCGACCGGCGAGCGCGGCCGCCGCCGGCGCCGTCACCTCCGGGCCGGGATGCAGGCCCAGCAGGCGGAACAGGTGCGCCGCCGGCTCCGCGAGCGCACCGTACGACCAGGAGAACACCCGCCGCAGATCGGCCGTCACGTCCAGGTCGTCGGCGAACGCGGCGAGCGGGAACGCCGGGTGCACCGCGACCCGGGCGGCGACCATGGTCAGCGCCAGCGGCAGCCCGGCGGTGGCCGCCACGATCCGGGTCGTCGCCCGCGGATCCACGGCGAGCCGGCCGGCGCCGACCCGGGCGGCCAGCAGCACCCGCGCCTGTGAGCCGGTGAGGACGTCCAGGGTGAGCGGTCGCGCCCCGGCCACGGCGAACAGCCCGGCCAGCCGGTCCCGGCTGGTCACCACGACGACACCGGCCCCCGCGCCCGGCAGCAGCGGGCGCACCTGATCGTCGTCGCGGGCGTTGTCGAGCACCACGAGCATCCGCCGGTCGCTGAGCAGGTCGCGGTAGAGCGCGGCGCGCGCGTCCGTGCCGGCCGGGATGCGCGCCGGTGACACGTCGAGCGCCTCCAGGAAGGCACGCAGCACGTCCGCCGGGTCGCTCACCGCCGGTTCCGGGCCGAAACCGCGCAGGTCCGCGTAGAGCTGGCCGTCCGGGAACCGATCGGCGACCCGGTGCGCCCAGTGCACGGCCAGAGTGGTCTTGCCGACCCCGGCGAGCCCGGCGATCGTGGCCACCGCGACCGCGGTGTCCGCCCGGTCCAGCAGGTCGTCCAGGGCGGCGAGCTCGGCGTCGCGGCCGCAGAAACCGGGCACGTCCAGCGGCAGCTGCCGGGGTCCGGCGGGTTTCGCGGTCGCGGCGCCGAGGAACCGCTGCCGCTCGCCGGGGGACAGGCCGAGCGCGTCGGCCAGCAGGCCCAGAGTGGACGGACGCGGCCGCGCCACCCGCCCGTTCTCCAGGTCACGGATGCTGCGCACACTCAGGCCGGCCCGTCCCGCCAGGTCCTCCTGGGTGAGGTTGACCCGGCGGCGATGACCGGCAAGCACCTTGCTCAACACCCCGTCCACGCTACGGCCCGCCGCGCGACGTGTCTCCCCGGTGTGGACGCGGACCGCACGTCACGTCGGAGTGCTCCGGGACACACCGCGATCGGTCTTGCGGAGCCGCCGCGGAGCCGTGTTGTTGGCACTGCCAAACAATCGCCGCGAACGAAGGAACCGACATGCCTCGTCTTGCCACCGTCGACCCCGCCACCGCCGAGGGCCAGGCCCGCACCCTGCTCGGCCGCGTCGAGCGGGCCCTCGGCGTCACACCGAACATGATGCGGGCGATGGCGAACTCGCCCGCCGTGCTCGACGCCTACCTCCAGTTCTCCGGCGCCCTCTCCAAAGGCCGGCTGCCCGCCGCGGTGCAGGAGCAGATCGCACTGACCGCCGCCGTGCAGAACGAGTGCGGCTACTGCCTGGCCGCGCACACCGTGCTCGGCGCCAAGGCCGGTGTCTCCCCGGACGACCTGGTCGCCGGCCGCGACGGCCACGCCTCCGACCCCCGGGTGCAGGCCGCGCTGACGTTCGCCAAGCAGGTCATCGCGAGCAAGGGCTTCGTCGCGGACGACGACCTCGCGGCGGTCCGCGCGGCCGGTTACAGCGACGGCGAGATCGGCGAGATCGTCGCGGCGGTCGCGCTGAACACCTTCACCAACTACTTCAACTCCGTCGGCCAGACCACCCTCGACTTCCCGGCCGTCGAGGGCGTCGCCCTGCGCGACTGATCCGGCCCGACGAACCCGCCCGGCGGCGGCGCGACCTGCCGCCGCCGGGACCCCCGCCGGCGGCGCACCCCGCCCCCGGCGCACCCCGCCCCTGGCGAGATGTTGATCTGCTAGCGCTACGAAATCGCTGTGATCAAGGGGTCAAAACCGCGATTTCGCATCGCTAGCAGATCAACACCGCCCCGCGAGCCCAGCGCAGCCGACCGCGGCCACTTGGCCAGGCACCCCCGGCACGTTCCGGCGCTGACCGCGAAGGCGCCCCGATACGATCACGTGTCAGCGCAACAGTGGTCGCAGGGTGGGGAGCGTGGTTCGCGTGGCCGACGTGCCAGGGCTACCACCGGCGAGCCAGCTGCTGATCGGGCTGGCCCGCCTCGGGCAGGCCGTGCGGATGGAGGCGTGGCGCAACGCCGGCCCGCACAACCTGTCTCCGCTGCAGGCCGACATCGTCGCGCTGCTGCACGACCGGGGTCACCCGATCCGCCAGGGTGAGATCGTCACGGCACTGGCGTCGACCCCGCCCACCGTCTCCGACGCGGTGAAGACGCTGCGCAAGAAGGAGCTGCTGGAGGCGACACGCGACCCCGGTGACGCGCGAGCCCTGCTGCTCGGGCTCACCGAGGCAGGCCACGAGGAGGCCGGGCGGCTGGCCGTGCAGTCGGAGACGCTGACCGGTGCCGTGTCGGCGCTCTCCGAGGACGACTTCGCGGCGATGCTGCGCAGCACGACGACGCTGATCCGCGAGCTGCAGGACCGGCGCGCGATCCCGATCTCGCGGATGTGCCTGACGTGCCGGTTCTTCGTGCCGCGCGCGCACCCGGACCCGGCGAGGCCGCATCACTGCGCTTTCGTGGACGCACCGTTCGGCGACGCGGAGCTGCGGGTCAGCTGCCCCGACCACGAGCCGGCCACCGGCTGAGCTTCGCCGATCGGCCGGAGCCCTGCGGCGAGCCGGTTCGTGATGTCCAGGTCCGGAAGCAGACGACCGACCCCTGGTCGTCACGCGCGGATGAATGGGGCATCGAACCCTCCCGGGTTCATGCCATCGTCCGGCGCCTCACAGGAGTTTCACAGCCAATGGTGTGGGATCTGTTCCACCGCGGCCGGTTCGACCCGGCCGACCGAAATGGGGGAGGAACAGAATGACAGACCCGCAGAGTCGGCGCCGGTTACGGCGTCCCGTGGCCGGGGTGGCCCTGGGCGCCGTGCTGCTGGCGGGCGCCGGCGCCGGGGTGGCCGAGGCCGCCGCCGCGCCGCCCGTGCTCTCGTTCGTGGCCGCCGCGAAGACGGTGACCGCCGAGCGGTACGCCGACGGCGACGAGGTCTACCTCTCCTTCGACCTGGGCCTGCACGTGATCGCCGGCCGGGACGCGTTCGAGATCAGGGCCAAGCGCATCGCGTACGACAAGCCGATCATCGCGCATCGCATGGTCACCAAGAACGGCAAGAAGACCGGCGTCACGCTGCCCGCCGGCGCGATCAAGGACTTCACCGGCCTGCCGGACTTCACCACGATCGCCATCAAGGACAAGGGTGGCAAGGTCGTCACCACGTACCGGACGCCCTTCTGCGGCAACTCGGAGAGCTCGGGCCGGACCCGGCGGGATGCGCCCGCGACGAACCCGTACCCGACCCGGTGCGGTGGCGAGAACCCGTTCAGCCTGGGCGCGGTCTGGGGTGTGCAGGCCGGCTGGGACGCCACGGTGCCGGATCAGCCGGTGAACCCGGCCGCGCTGAACAAGCTGAAAGCCGGCAAGTACACCGCTGTCGCGACGGTGAACCCGAAGTACGTCAAACTGTTCGGCATCCCGGCCAAGCAGGCGTCCGCCAGCGTCGCCGTGAACATCGTCGACATGAAGTTCGACAAGGCCGGCGTGGCCGCGGCACGGGCGGCCGACGCCGAGCGCAAACCGGCGGTGCCGGAAGCGGGCGGGCATGACCTGCACAGCGCCGAGGGCGACGCGCGCCGGCAGGTCTCGTCGTTCCTGCCCGAGTTCCGGGCGGCGGCGTCGGTGCCGAAACCGGTGACGTCGCTGCCGAAGGGCCCGCGGCCGGATCTGCGGTCACTGCCGGCGTGGGGGATCTCGCTGTCGCAGGGCTTCAACGAGAAGACCGGCAAGGCGGACGGCAAGTGGTACGTCAACTTCGGCGCCACGGTCTGGAACGCGGGCACGTCGCCGCTGGTGGTGGACGGGTTCCGGCGGACCGGCACGGAGCTGATGGACGCCTACCAGTACTACTTCGACGCCAAGGGCAAGCAGGTCGGCTCGAAGAAGGCCGGGACGATGGAGTGGGACCCGCGCGACGGGCACCTGCACTGGCACTTCACCGACTTCGCGCAGTACAACCTGCTGGCGGCGGACCAGAAGCTGGCGGTACGCAGCGGCAAGGAGTCGTTCTGCCTGGCCAACACGGACGCGGTCGACTACACGATCGCGGGTGCGAAGTGGCGGCCGGCGAACACCGACCTGTCGACCTCGTGCGGCGCGAACACCGTGGTCGCGGTGCGGGAGGTGCTCGACATCGGCAACGGTGACACGTACAGCCAGGACCGGCCGGGTCAGTCGTTCGACATCACCAAGCTGCCGAACGGCACCTACTACATCCAGGTTCTGGCGAACCCGGACCGCAAGCTGGCGGAGATGAGCACCACCAACAACGCGGCCCTTCGCAAGATCGTGCTGGGCGGTACGGCGAAGAAGCGCACGCTGACCGTCCCGAAGGTCCACGGCATCGCCGGCTGAGGACGCTTCGACCGTACACCTGAGGTGGTCGCCGCAGGGGGAAGTCCTGCGGCGACCACCGCGTGATCGGAACCGGTCAGCGTTGCAGGGTCAGCAGACCCGGCCGGTAGGGCAGCAGGCCGTAGTCGCCGCCGGAGTTGGGCGATCGGCCCTGGTAGAGCAGGCGCAGGTTGCAGGGGTCGACGGTCATGGTCTGGTCGGCGTTGCTGCGGAGCAACTCACCGTGGCTGATGTCGTTGGTCCAGGTGGCGCCGCTGTTGGCCTTGCCCGCGAACGGGTTGTTCTCGGTCGCGGCCTGCGGCGTCCACGAACCGCCGAGGCTGTTGGCGGTGAACGAGCGGAAGTAGCGGCCGTTCGCCCCGATCGCCTCGACGATCATGAGGTACTGGTTCTGGCCCTGGACCTTGTAGACCTGGACCGCCTCGAACAGGTTGTTGGTGGTGTCGCTCATGACCACGGTCGAGGTGCTGCCGAAGCTGCCCGGGAAGTTCCCGATCGGCATGCTCGCCCGGTAGATCTTGCCGTTGTCGCCGGCGAAGAAGAGGTACATGTTCGTGCTGTCACCGATGATCGCCTGGTCGATGGGCCCGGTGCCGGAGCCGGTGATGCTGCCGGAGAACAGGGTCTGCGGCGCCGACCAGCCGTTCGGGTTGGTCGGGTCGCTGGAGGTCCGGTACGAGAACGCCGGTCCGCCCCACTGGTAGGCGAGCACCCAGATGTTCTTCGGCGCGAAGTAGAACAGCGACGGCGCGACCGCGGCGAAGTTCATCGAGTTCTGACTGGCCGAGGCCATCTCGTTCCAGTTGGTGAACAACCCGAAGTTCATCGAGCCCCACGACGTGCCGGTGTCGTGCGTGGTCGCGTAGACCAGCTGCCGGCCGTTGTACGGCGCGTGCGTGAAGTCCTTCAGCGAGACCCACCCGGACCGCGGGTTCGCCAGCGACCCGGTCGAGGACCAGCGGTACGTCGACGGCAGCGTGCACGCGCCGGAGGACGGTGAGGGCGACGGTCCGCCGCCGCTGCCGACCCGGACGAGCTGCCACTGCTGGTTGGCGCCGTTCCAGTCGCTGTACTGCACGATGTTCGCGCCGTCGGCCGTGGACGCGCCCTGCACTTCGAGGGCCTTGCCGCTGTTGCGGTTGATCAGCTGGATGTGACCGTCGACGTCCTGCACGCTGAACTGCTGGTTCGCGGCGTTGTTGTCGCTCCACTGCACGATCGAGCCGCCGTCGGCCGTCGACCAGTTGTAGACGTCGAGGACCTTGCCGGAGTGCCGCGACTTCAACCGGTACCAGCCGCCGCCGGAGTCGACGAACTGCCACTGCTGCTGCACCTGGTCGTTGC
Source organism: Actinoplanes sp. DH11 (assembly GCF_020873875.1). Classification (GTDB taxonomy): domain Bacteria; phylum Actinomycetota; class Actinomycetes; order Mycobacteriales; family Micromonosporaceae; genus Actinoplanes. The sequence continues at coordinate 16,884 of NZ_JAHWGU010000008.1, read as the reverse complement.
GCGTCCACTGGGTGATCCGGGCACCGTCGTTCGTGGCCAGGTTGTAGACGTCGAGAGCCTTGCCGCTGGTGCGGTTGACCAGCACGTACGACGCGCTGGTGTCGATCGTCGCGGCCGACGCCGCGGACGTGGCGGCGACGGCGAGCCCCGCGCCGAGCACGGTGGTGACGGCTGCGGCGGCGAGCCGCCACAGCCGGCGGTTTCGGGTACTTCCGGGACTGCTCCTCATCGTCGAACTCCCTATCCGGTGCCAATGATGTACTTGAATGGGAGCGCTCACATTCGTGAGGCGATATTGCCAGACGGTTACTGGCGTTACAAGATGCTTACCTGGCAGCTGAAGCGACCATTTCCGGTCCACTGGCGTAACAGTTTTCGGCGGGACAAGTCAGAATTAGCGCTAACAAGCAAGGTGGCGAATTTCCGTTACGCGGAGGCCGTCCGTGACGTCCACGCCTTGTCGCCGATGCCGGCCGTCTCTACTGTGCGGTGATGCTCTCACCACGGCTGACGGTGACCTTCGACGCGCACGAACCGGCCCGCCTGGCACAGTTCTGGGCCGGCATGCTGGGCCGCGACATCGTGGAGGACGCCTACGGCGTGTCCCTCCCCGGCACCGACACCCAGGTCGGGCTCCGGTTCGCCGCCGGCAGCGCGGCCCAGGCCCGGCCCGACCACCTGCACCTGCACCTGACCAGCGCCGAACCCGTCGACCAGCAGCGCACCGTCGCGACGGCGCTGGGGCTCGGTGCCGCGCACCTCGACGTCGGCCAGCGTCCCGAGGAGGGGCACATCGTCCTGGCCGACCCGGAGGGCAACCCGTTCTGCGTGATCGAGCACGGCAACGCGTACCTCGCCGGCTGCGGCCTGCTCGGCGAGATCACCTGCGACGGCACCCGGAAGGTGGGCCTCTTCTGGAGCGCGGTGCTGGGCTGGCCCCTGGTGTGGGACCAGGACGAGGAGACCGCGATCCAGTCACCGTACGGCGGCACCAAGGTCGCGTGGGGCGGCCCGCCCCTGGCCGTGCGCACCGAGCCCGTCCGGCAGCGCTTCGACCTGACCACGACCGGTGGCGACCGGCCGGCCGAGGTGGACCGGCTGGTCGCGCTCGGGGCCACCCGGCTGACGGCGGGCGGGACCGGCCCGGTGCTGCTCGCCGACCCTGACGGCACCGAGTTCCGGCTGGTCACGCCCGAGGACCGGTGAAGCGGGCCGGCCGCCTGCCGATCATGGCCGAACGGCCATCCCGGAGCCGCCGCCGGGCGACTAGGGTACTCGGGTGATTTCGGATGAACCGGGCGGGAGTCTGCGGCCGGCGACGGTGACCGTGGCCTTCTGGTGTCAGCTCGCCGTGGCCGGCCTGCTCGGCGTGCTGACGCTGGTGAACGCGGCCGAAGCGGTGCTGTTCACGCAACTGTTCGGCGGCGCCGTCCTCCGGGTGTTCGCTTTCCTGCCCGCGATCCTCTGCGTCCTTGCTGTCTGGCTCGCGGTGACCGCGTTCGGGCTGCGCCGGGCCGGCCGGACGGCGTACCGGCTCAGCCTGGCCGGGATGGCCCTTCCCGTGCTGGCCGTGGCTGTGGCGAGCGTGTCCGGCGGCGACACGACGACAGTCAGTATCGGGGCGTTCTCGACGGGTGACGATACGGCGCTCGAGCGGCTGACCGCCTGGTCGATGGTGATGAGCATGGTGAACGGCCCGCTGGCCGTGGCGGCGTTGGCGCTGGCCGTGGCGACTGTCACGATGTTGCTCACGGCGACCTCGCGCCGGTTCTTCGGCAGCCCGGCCCGCCCGGGCGGCGCGCCGGACTGAGCGACGCGGTACGGCACCCTCGCGGAACTGAGCGACGCGCGGAACTGAGCGACGCGGCCGGCAGCCTCGCCGAGGGAGCCTCCCGATGAGCGTCAGGCAGGCGGCCCTGCAGCGCCCCGGCGCGGCTTCCGGACGCGGGCGAGCGCGCCGAGAAGGATCGCCGTGAGTCCGAGCGCCACGGCCGCGTAACCACCGACGATGCCGTTGCCGGTGCCGGGTCCACCGTCGGCGCCGGCCACCACCAGCGCGCCGACGACGACGCCGACCACACCGGCGGCCAGCGCCAGGGCGGAGCTGCGGCCGGCGGGGCGCCGCAGCGCCAGGCCACCGGCCACGGCGGCGGCCAGCGCGATCAGCGCGGCGGCGGTGGCCACGATCCGGTCCCCGGTCAAGGTGTACGCGTTCGCGGCGAACAGTGCGCTCATGGGCATGACAGTCCCCTTCGGAGGAGGTGCTTGACGTGCCCTGATCCTGTCCGCCGGGCCCCGGTTCGGCATCGTGCGGACGTGGGCCTGCCGAGCTGCTGCCGGTGGCGGCGGCACGTGCCGCGGACGCGGGTGCGCGGCCGAGGACGTACCGCATCCGTGGTATTCGCCGTTGCTCCGTCCGCATGACGCGCCCGGCCGCGGTGCCCCGCTAGGGTGCCCGCATGAGCAAGGCTCGGATCGGTGTTCGTGACTGGTTGATCGGCGCTGCTGTGGCGGCGATCCTGGTGATCACCGGTCTGTCCGCGGACAGCGCCGGCAGCGGGCCCGACCCGCTCGGCCTGGTGCTGCTGGCCGCCGGCGGTCTGGCCCTGGTCGCGCTGCGCCGCGCGCCCGTCGCCGTCCTGATCGTCACCGGCGCGTGCGCGGTGGGCTGGCAGGCGGCCCGGTTCGACGTGTTCGCGGTCGCCTACCTGGTCGCGGTGTACGGTGCGGTCCGCGCCGGGCACCGCAGAGCCACCGTGCTCACCAGCGTGGTCGTGCTGGCCGCGCTGCCCGCGGCCGCGATCGTTTCCGGACTGCCGGTGCGCGAGGCGTTCACCGAGGCCCGCGGCGTTCTGGGACTGGCCTGGCTGCTCGCCGCCGGCGCGGCCGGTGAGGCGCTGCGCCAGGCCGAGCGCCGGGCGGACGAGGCCGAGCGCACCCGGGAGGAGATCGCGCTGCGCCGTGCCGGGGAGGAGCGGCTGCACATCGCCCGCGAGTTGCACGACTCGCTGACACACCAGATCTCGGTGATCAAGATCCAGGCCGAGGCCGCCGTGCACCTGGCCACCAAACGGGGCGAACCGGTGCCGGACGCGCTGCTGGCGATCCGGGACGCCGGCCGCGAGGCCTCCCGCGACCTGCGCGCCACCCTGGAAGCGCTGCGCGATGACGGTGGAGCCGTGCCGCACGGGCTCGACCAGGTCCCCGACCTCGTCCGGCGGGCCCGCACGACCGGCTTGGACACGTCGCTGACCATCGAAGGGGAGGCCACCGGGGTGCCGGTCGCGGTGGACCGGACCGCGTACCGGATCGTGCAGGAATCCCTCACCAACATTACCCGCCATGCCGGGCCGGCCACCGCGTCGGTCCGGATCGAGTACCGGCCGGAAGCCGTCGTCGTGCGCGTCGACGACGACGGCACCGCCACCCCGCAATCCACGGCCGTTCCCGGGGTCGGCCTGATCGGCATGCGGGAACGAGTGACCGCCCTCGGCGGCCGGCTGCGCGCCGGCGCCCGTGACGGAGGTGGCTTCACCGTGCACGCCGAGCTGCCGGTGGCCCGTACCCCATGATCAGGGTCCTGCTCGTCGACGACCAGCCGCTCATCCGCAGCGGCTTCCGCGCGCTGCTCGACGCCGAGGACGACATCACCGTGGTCGCCGAGGCCGCCGACGGCCGCGACGGCGTGACGCTGGCCCGGCAGCACCTGCCCGACGTCGCGCTCGTCGACATCCAGATGCCGATCGCCGACGGCATCGAGACGACCCGGCGCATCGCCGCGGACCCCGCCCTGGCCGCCGTGCACGTCGTCATCCTCACCAACTACGGCCTGGACGAATACGTCTTCGACGCCCTGCGCGCCGGCGCCGCCGGATTCCTCGTCAAAGACATCGAACCGGAGGACTTCCTGCACGCCGTCCGCGTCGCCGCCCGCGGTGACGCCCTGCTCGCACCCTCCATCACCCGCAAACTCATCGACCGGTACGTGGCCCAGCCACCGCCCGCCGACACCGCCGCCCTGGCCCACCTCACCAACCGCGAACGCGAGGCCGTCGCCCTGGTCGCCCAGGGCCACTCCAACGACCAGGTCGCCGCCCGCATGGCGATCACCCCGATCACCGCCAAGACGCACATCAACCGCGCCATGACCAAACTGCACGCCCGGGACCGCGCCCAGCTGGTCGTGATCGCCTACGAATGCGGCCTGGCCACGCCGCGCCACCGCTGACACCCGCACCGCCCGCTGACCTACTCGTCCTGGCGCAGCCGCCGCCCTTGACCGGGCCGGCGTTCTCGCCCGGAGCGGACGGTTGCCGCGTGCGGCCGCACCGATCCTGACAGGCTTCTCGGATGAGTTCGTTCATACCGGGTCTCGATCGGATGACCCGTACGTTCTGGTGCGTCACCGGCCGCCCGGTCGACCTTGCCTGCGGCGAGCGATGGCTGGCCGCTCCCATGAATGACAGCGAGACGATCGGGGACGCCTGGCTGCGGGATGCCGCGGCTGCCTACGGCGGTGCTGTGCGCGAGCGGGAAGGCGCCGGCCTGTTGACGGACATGTCGCAGCTCGACGGGCCGGGCTTTCAGGCGGATGCGTTACGGCCGGAGATCCGCGACTTCTACGAACACACGTCCGACTGGCGGATGGAGGTGTGGACGCAATGGAACACCGTGTTCTTGCCCGGCGGGGAGTTCGTCGCGCGGTACTTCGGCCGCCGGGTTCAACAGCTGGCCCTGCCGACGAGGCCGCTCGATGTCGCCCTCGGCATGGACAGCAGGGTGGTGACAATCGTGGATGCCGATGACCGGCAGAGGGCGGCAGGGTGGATGCGTACGCTGCGCTCAACCGGCGAGTACGTCTACAGCGGATGCTATCCACCCGGCGACTGCCCGGCGCCGCCCAGCCCAGCGTGCATGTCGCCTTCCCTCTTCCGTACGGCAACGTCCAGGTCTTCCTGCGACCGGAAGTGCTTCCCGGAGGTGCTTTGGAACTGAGTTCACTCGCCGGCCCGTTCGGTGCGGACGGCGCCTACGTCGTCGTGGAGACCCGTGGGCGCACGCATGCCGCACGCGTACCCATCCATGAACGTTTCCGGGTCTATGTCGATGATGAAGGCGTGCTGCGGACCGACCATCTGCTGCGCTTGTGGTCGGCAGCCGTCGTGCGGTTGCATTACAAACTGACCCCGGCCCCGGTGCGGGGCTGACTGCTCCGGCGCGACCGCCGCCGACCTCCCTCACCGGCGCAGGAACGGCAGGATGGGGGAATGGTGCAGATCCGCTCACTCCAAGCCGGCGACAGCACCGCCGTCAGTGACGTCGTAACCCAGTGCCTGCGCGAGATCAACAGCCGGGATTACCCGGAGGAGATCATCGCGCGCATGTGCGCGTATTTCTCTCCGCGGCAGATCGAACGGCTCGGCGAGGAGCGGCAGGTTTTCGTTGCGGTGGACAACGGTACGGTCGTCGGCACCGTCTCCCGTGACGGCAACCGGGTGTTCACGATGTTCGTCCAGCCGCGGATGATCGGCCACGGTGTGGGGCGGCGCCTCATGCAGCACATCGAGACACAGGCCGCGGGCGAGGGATACGACCACATGGAGACCGGCGCGAGCATCACCGCGCACGGCTTCTATCAGCGACTGGGTTACGTCGATGTGCGTACCAGCGAGACCGAATTCGGATTCAACTACATCCTGCGAAAGCCACTGCGCGGGACCAGGGCATAGCAATATCCAATTCCCGGGTGTACGAGTACTGCGGCGCCCTCACGTCTTCTGCGAGTAGCGCATCGGCGTCACCAGGATCGGCCGTCTGGAAAGATCATGGGATGGAGCCGACCCTGTCTGAGTGCCGGCCCCCATGGGTCGTCGTCACACGAGCCGATGACCCGCGGGTGGCTACTGAAGTGACCAGGCTGCGGGAGCGGGAAGGGACCGTTGTGCGGCTCGCGGGTCGTGAGTTGCGCAACCCGGCATCGCTCTTCGCGGTCTTCGCGCGTGAGCTGTCATTCCCCGGATACTTCGGTCACAACTGGGATGCGCTCGTGGACTGCCTGCATGATTGGCACGGGCATGAAACTGCTGGGCAGGGTCTCGCCGTCCTGATTGATGACAGCGACCACCTGGCCGAGGCAGACTTTCTGGGCGTCTTCTTCTCGGTGCTGTGCGAAGCGGGGTGGAAGGCGAATCTCCAGCTTGATGCCGATGGGGTTCCCCACGAGAGTTGGTCGCCCTTCCCCTTGCACTTCGTCTTTCTGCTCACCGAAGTCGCGCCCAGCGCCTTCGCTCAGGGCGCGGCTTCCGGTGCAGACGTCGATGTAGGGCTCGTCGATGGACGGCTCGTCGCGACTCTCGCGGGTATCGAATGGCCGGGAAGTGCCCCGGTCACGCCTTGACGCGTCCAGCGGTCCGATCGCGGCGCGGTGAGTTCATGAAGCTCAAAGCTCGGCATCGAGGATCTCAGCGTCTTCGTCGAGGACGGCCGCGAACTCGTCCGCCGGGATCCTGGCAACGGAGACCTCGCCGAGCTTTTCGGGGGAGGTGATGCTCGGTCCGCCCGTGGCTGAAGACGATCACCAGGGCAATGAAACAAGTAGCCGATGGAAGGGCGATCGCGGCCTCCGGGCGCTGGGTCTCAACGCAGATGCCGGACCTGCTCCCAGTGGGGATCACGGGTCGCCGTGATCTTGACCCGTCCGTGTTCCCAGGAGGCGACGAGTGGCTTCAGCGCGTCCGCGGCCGTCGGCCGGTCGGCGTAGAAATGGGTGGTACGGACCCCGTTCGACGTCTCATGCGCGACCAGGACCACCGTGTCCGCGTGTTCAACGACGTGATCATCCAGTGCGTACAGCGCGGCCAGAGTCGCCTTGGCGGGGAGCCCGTTCTCGTCGCGCCGCGGGTACGGCACGTCCATCCGGATGTGCACGTCATAGCCAGGCCAGCGGGCAGGTATGAGCCGTGTCTGTGCGAGTGCGACCACCGGCTTCCCGGCGACCGTCCCGGACATCGTTCGCCAGCGGGGTGTGCCGTCCCCCGGGCCGGCTTCGGCGACCAGTTCGGCGAGGGCTCGGCCGGTCAGGCTCGGACCGGCCTCGACGCACGTCTCGATACCGCCGATCCAGATCTCTACGGTGTCCTCGCCGAGCAGCCAGTCGAGGATGAGAAAAGTGATCTGACGGCGTGCCCCTTCGGGAAGCGTCGGGAAGGCCGGGTGCCACACCCGCACGTCGACGCAGTCGCGTTCCGCGTCGTGCGCGGCGGCGAAACGGGTGTCGGCCAGGTCGAGGTCGTGCCCGTCGAACACGAGCCCCGAGTCGAGGGCATCCGGCCTGCCCGGGCGTGCGGACGCATATCCGAAGACCTGGTCGGGACCCGGGCCCGCCCGCCGCCACTGCTCGGCCAAGGACCGAAGCTCTGGGTCGCCGACAGCACTGACCACCAGCAGATGCTGCGATGACGTGCCCGCCGTGAACTCCCAGTCCAGCCCGGGATGGATCGCCGTCACCGCGGCACCAAGTTCCTCCACCAGCTGACTGTCCGACCGGCCGCCCAGCATCTCTTCGGCTCGTGTCCGCGCTCCGGCCCACCAGGTCCAGAAGGACTCGATCGCCGTTGCCGGCTCCGCCTTCCATCGCCTCTTGAAGATCACATCGGCAGGCTACGCCCGGTGCTCAGCCGCCCTCACCGGATCTCCCAAGTACCAGGTGTGGGGGATCGCGCCGCCATTCGACTTTTGGGAGTACATCGAGACCATTCCCTCGGAAGACTTCGGCGGCCATGACTTCTCGGAGGGGCGAGTGCCGTACGCATGGAACATGCGCGGGACGGCATTCCAGCACGTGCTCGTGGAATGCGAAACACCCGACGTGTTCCTGGTGCTGGTGCTCGATGTGCCCGGCAACTCAGTGGTCGGACACCATCTTCCGGACCTGAACCGGCTTCATGGCCTTACGTGAGACGCCGGAGGCTTCCCATCGGCCTCGGCGTACTCATGTGTCGCGGGTCCTGAACGGTCGCCCCGTCGGCGCCGCCAGCCGCACCGCCGTACGACGGGCGATGGCCGCCACCGGTTACGCACCGAACCAGCACGCACGCCGCCTCGCCGGTGCGCGCCCCGGGACGGTGGCGTTCCTGCACTGCGTGTCCGGCGATCGGCTGCTCGCCGACGCCAACGTCAACGCCCTGTTGCTCGACTGCCTGCGCACCCTCGGCGAGCGGGACATCATGATGGTCACCCCGGTGGCCGGTGACGGACCACCGGACGCGGCCACCCATACACTTGCCGCCCGGCTCGACGACCCGGTGCTGATGTTCTCCGCGCCGCGCGCGTGCACCGCCGTCGACGACCTCCTCGACCGGCAGGTGCCCGTGATGGCCTGCGGAACACCGCTGGGCCACGAACGCCGCGTCTCCTACGTGAGCACCGACGACCGCGACGGCGCCCAGCAGATCGTCACCCACCTGCGGCAACGTGGACGCCGCCGGATCGCCACCATCACCGGGCCGATGGACCTGCCCGGCGGCGTGCAACGCCTCGCCGGGTACCGCGACGCCATCGGCACCTTCGACCCCGCGCTCGTCGTGCACGGCGACTACACCTACGCCGGTGGGCTGGCCGCGACCGAGCAGCTCCTGCGCCGGGCACCCGACCTCGACGCGATCTTCGCCGCCTCCGATGTGATGGCCGCAGGCGCGCTCGCCGCCTGCGCCCAGGCTGGACGCCTCGTCCCCGACGACATCGCCGTCGCCGGCTACGACGACGCGGCGATCGCCGCCAGGACCACACCCAAGCTGACCACGGTACGCATCCCGTGGCACCGCTACGCCGGCCAGCTGACCAGCCAGCTCCTGCGCCGCTTCGACGGCGACGACCCGTCCGGCGTCATCATGCCCGTCGAACTGGTCGTCCGCGGCTCCACCTGATGCCGCGCAGATTGCCGGAGGACTGGTCGATGGGGGCTGGTGGAGCCCGGGGCAGGAGACGACCCTCATTCCGCACGCCATCGCCGCCTTTTGCCGTGCGGCCGCCGACCAGGCGCAGACAGTCATCGGAGGGGTCGTCTGACCACAGCGACCGTGCCCTACCCCCCACCCGGGACATCAGCCTTGTCGGTGCTGAAACTGCGTGCCTTCTCGGGGCGCAGGATGCTGTACAGGGGCTCCGTCGCTTGGTGAACGGCGCCGCGGACATGCCGGATCGCGGCAGATGAGGACGCCCACCCGGGACCGTGGATCATCAGGGGATGGGCATTCAGGTCGAACTGCGTGTGGCCGGCAAGCGGATACAACGGCTACCGGATCCGGCCGGCGGGTTCTTCGATGCCGCCGGCGACTTCGACCGGCTTATGTTCCATGGGAATTCGACCCTCGGGCTGTTGGGTCGGCTCGATCCCCATGGCGAGACCCGTTTCGGCACGAGCCAGATGCAGCAGCTCGTCGCCGACGTCGATCTGCTGCTCACCCTGGCGAAGGCAGGCGCTGAGCATCGTGGGCTGATACGGCTTCGATCGATGGCGGAGCGCTGCGCAGAGCAGCACGGCGAACTGGTCTTCATCGGCGATTGAGCAGGCCGAACGCGCGATTCGCGGCAGATCAGGGCGTTGACATTCTCGAGATTTGGAAATTGATAGCAATGCGTTACATTGCGACGATGCTGGAGGAACCGCGCGGCACGATGCACGGCTGGATTCTGGGCCCGAATTTACTCCCGTTCGTCGAGAGGATTACCGAGATCACTCGATGCCGGGATGACCTGAGCGCCATCGCTGCGGGTGTCGCTCGCTCGGATGCCGATACGGACGACTGGTTCGATGTTGTCATCGAGGGAGAGACCCGCGTCGAGCTGTATTTCGCAAAGGCGCCGGACGGCGACGTGCTCGTGGACGTGGAGCTTGAAGGGTTGGATCCCGACAACGCGAGCAGGTGTGCCGAACTGCTGGATATCTGCTGCCAGTACCGCCTACTACGCGAAGCGCGCTGACAACTCTCGGAGGAGCACAGCAGGCGCGCTCCCTCGGCACAACCAGCTGTCGCTGTTTGGCCTGGGTTCTACCCGGCGACGACGCCCTATCGGCGGCAAGAGAGTGAGTTCCCCGCGGAGAAAGCAATCCTGGATTCACTCATCAGGTGTGGGCCGACTTGCAACGGGTTCCTGAAGCCGCGCCAGTTCCCGGTTCGGGAAGGGTATGTCGCGCCACGCCCGCCTGTATCCAGCCTCGCCGTGCTGGTCCAGCACGGCTTGGGCCATGTCTGCCGTAGCGGTTACGAAGTCGTCCACGCGGATCCGTCCGGCCCAGCGGCGCCGTGCTCCCAGCCACGGATCCGCCGCATACTCGTCTCGGAGGAAGAGGATTTGGACATAGACCTGTTCGGCCGCTCCGCCGAAGAGGAATACGTGAGCACCAGGTTCGGTGGGCAGCGAAGCGATTGAGGCGTTCGATCCGTTTCGGAGATCGAGTGCGGCACGGAGGAGACTGCGCAAGCCGTCGCCGACGTAGGTGGTACGGAGCTCCAGTAACTCGTCGTCAGCGCCCCAAGTGAGGTTGGCTGACCCAGGACCGACGAGGTTCCACCGCATGGCGAATGCGCCGATGTCCATGTGGAGAGTTTGCCTGAGCAAGGCCAAGGTCGAGAGCCGGAGCCCCTACCTCTTCTCCGCGGCCCTCGAACAGAACGCTGTCAGCGGCAGAAGAGCACACCACCTCAAGTGGCAAGTAGTAGTTTGTCACCATGTCTGCGAAACCGATCTTCATCAGCCACGCGAACGCCGATAAGGAGCTTGTTGATGCATTCGTTGATTACATGCTAGACATTGGCGCGAATGCAGCAAAGGAGGATGTCTTCTATAGCTCCGGCCATTCAGGGTACGGAGCCAATTCCGGAACCGATCTCATGGCGGAAATTCGCGGGCAAATAGCGGAAACTACACTTGTAATTGCGCTCGTTACTCCCATGTACCAGGCGCGTCCAGTCTGCATTGCTGAGCTGGGGGCGGCGTGGGGGCGAGCCGGCAACAATCTCTTCCCGGTCTTGTTGCCCGGCATGTCGCGCGAGGAATTAAAAGGGGTTCTTACACCCATGACGGTCCGCTACATGAATGACGAGGATTTTCTTACCGAATTGCATTCTCGCGCATGTGCAGCAATGGGAAAGAAGCAGGATGTAGCGAGCTTTACCCGCGCTAAGAGCAGATGGCTTGAAGAACTCAAGAGGATTTCGCCAACTCTGCGACGACCGACAGTAGTGACTGAAGCGCAACTCAAGGACTTGCAAAGCAAGCTCGAAGACGCCCAAAATCGCCTAGCTGAAAAAAGTAAGGAAGTCGCAGTTCTTTCTCATCAGATCGGCCTGCTGAAGTCGGCAACAACCGAAGAAGATCGCAAAGAGGCGCTACGCCCAACGGAACCGATCGAGCGCTTCGAGGCCCTTCGGGAGGAGGCCCTCGAAGCACTGCGGGCATTGAACAACCGGGTTGTGCGCGAAGTGATCCGTGCGAAAATTGGAGGATTCTCGGCGGAATACCCCAACATCTTTAATGACCCGAGCGGCGCGGATTTAGTCGCTGAGGCGATCGATGCAGGGCACCTTAAGCGGGACGATGAGGAGCCACTTGAACTCGACGAGAGCTTCCCTAAGGTCGCGACGGCGCTAGAGGCCGTTGAGGCACTTCAGGAGTTTATTGCAGACGCGAATGACGCCTTTGATGAATGGTTCGATGAAGAATTTGAGGGGCTCCCGAAAAAGCTGTCAAGTAAGTTGGTTTGGGATAAAATGTTTCCCCCGTCCCAATTTTGATTAGGGATTATGGCGCACTCACATCGGCTACTTATTTCATTGCTCTAGGACCGCGGCCCGGCCAGGCTTCGGTCTAGACGTCCGGGCTGTCGCTCTCATTTCGGCTATGACAATGCGTCGAACGACGCGCTATCGCCCCGCTGGCGGTGCACCGCTGTGTGATGGCCGACGCCTCACCGTGGTGCCGGCCACGGCGGTGCTGATGGCGAGCGTGAGATCGGGGCGCGGATCGGCCGGTGTTTCAGGGCGCGCGTCCCCTGTCGTTGAGCCAGACTTCACGGAGAAGGCGTCTACCGGCGCAAACTCGGTGCGTTGGTGTTTAGCGCGCTGTGCCTGACGACACGACGTTGAATCGCACCCCGGATGACGGGACGCTGCCCGGCCGCGTTGCGGGTCATGAGTACCCGTCAAACGCCTACCCTGACAAGTGCCGGGCGGCGGTACAACTTCGTGAGGTTCTCCCCCGAGCGATGCCAGCCGCCCGGCACTTCGCACGGGCGCTCAGCACGCTTTATCAGCGGCAAAAGAGGGCGTCAAGGTGGAAGCGAATCCGCCCGGCAGACGCCAGTCCCGTTTCGGGGCAGGCGCCTCCGCTTTAGCGGGGCGGGTCAGTCAATCTTTTAGGTGTCGGGATCCCGCGCTCCGCTATAATCGGACCCTTAACTCGCCGCATTGAAAGACGGAGGATCGGCGAAGTGGGAGAAAACTCCAAGCGATCGGAACACCCGAAGAAGCATCATTTTGTTCCGCAGTTCCAGTTGGAATACTTTGCTGACGACAGACGGCGGCTTGCCGTTCATCGCCTGAATCGTGAGGGTCCCCACCTTGCCTCAGTTACGGATGTCGGGCATCGAAATCTTGGGCACACCTTGTACCGCCCCGGCAAAGAACCCGATCATGTCACCCTAGAAAAGGGCATGTCGGAGATTGAGGGTGCCGCTGCATCCGTAATCCGCGAACTTGTTGGGTCTTCGGCGCGCGAACCTAACGCCGAACAGCGCGAAGTGCTAGCTTGGCTTATCGCACTCCAATGGCAACGCCATCGCCTGCTTCTCGACCTGCTTCACCAGTATGTCCGTCGAGACTACTCCAACGATGCGACTACCAGCGAGGAAGAACTGGCATTCAAGTCCGGGGGGCTACGCGCTATTCTTGCGCAGGTCATCTGGCCATGGCGCAATCGCAGTGATCCTCACGCCAGACCGAAGGATATGTGGAACTCGATCGCCAGTCGATTACATGGCCGGAGCTTTCATTGGAAACTTTTGCGACCGCGTACCCCATCCTTAGTGATCTCCGACAACACGGTATGCCTTAGTGGAGTTGCTAGCGGTCAAGTATTTGAGCTACCTCCGGCTTACGCGCAAATTGGTATCGGTATTGGATTCGACAATTTTCAGCGATTGACCATGCCGCTCACTCCCAGGATTGGTCTGATTATCTCTCGCGACAGCGCCGACCTGAACCGGATAGACTCACGGAAATTCAACCGGTGGACGGTTGGCAACAGTCGCGAATTTGTGGCTCACCATCCTGATTGGGATGCTGTCGCACCGAGCCTCTACGGCGCGGTCATAGGTCACCTTGATGAACAAAGGTTTCTTGCAAAGTATATCTTTCCAGCCTTAACCGCAGGCGGCATGAGCGACGCATGACTGTCTGTTGCGGATGCCAGTATTGCTGCCAGCTCGGTAGAAGAAACGCACTCTCGTCGGCAGTTGAGTGCGTTGGTTCGAGGGTCAGCTTATTTTCGGCAGCGATAAAAGAATGCGTCGCCGGGACACCTCGACATCCGCCACCTGGACTGTCGCTTCCGACCCAAGAAGAACAGTCTCTTGCTGTCCGACTGGAGCCAGTTCGTCGTAGGGCAGCAACCCTTCAACTCCGTCTTCGATCGCCACGAAGACGCCGTGCGGAACGAAGTTGCCAGTCACATGGCCCGTCACCACACTGCCGACCCGGTCCGCCCATGCCATCCAGGGGTTCTCTTCAAGGGCGCACAGCGACAGCAGTGCCTGCCCTCGGGTTTCAGGATCAAGTGCCAGTACCTCGGCGCTGACCCGCTGGCCGAGCGTCACGACCTCATGGGCGGAGGAGATCCACTTCCACGACAGCTCCGGTGGCGGCACGAACCCAATCTCAGGTTCGGGACACCCGTCAAGGTCAACGAACACGCCGAAGTTCTCGATCCTCGTTACCGTCCCGTGGACGACATCGCCAGGGCATAGGGTCGTCAAAAACTGCACTGATACCGAGGAAGGCGATTGGCGGGACACCGGCGAACCATATCGAAGTTCCGCCGGGCGCATTCATCTCGGCAAGATCGCATGTCGGGCTTGGTTAACGCTCGGAAAGTCCCGTCAGGCAAGATCAGGTCTAGTGGCATGGATCGATGTCGCGTACGGTGATCGCTCGTGTCATCCGCGCCTTTCACCAGGCACACCCCGAGACCGAGCTCGACCTGATGCAACTGTTCGACGTTGAGACGGCCGTCGCCGCCCTGCGCTCCGGTGCCATCGACGCGGCCTTCCGCGCGGTGGCCATGCCCGGGCGGCCATTCCCGAGGACATCGCCGGCGTCCGGGTGCTCGACGAACCGCTGCACCTGCTCACCGGCCCGGCCCAGGCGCTGGAGGTGGCCCGGCCGGTGACGCCCGCCCAGCTCGTCGGGCACCGGATCTGGATGCCCGGCATCACCGCCGGCACCGAGTGGGCGGCCTACTGCGACGACCTCGTCGCCGATTTCCGGCTCACCATCGAGGCGCCCGGCCCCAACCTCGGCGCCGACGCGCTGCTCGACACCGTCGCCGACACCCCGGCCCTGGCCACCTTCATCGGCGCGCACACTCGCCTGGTCTGGCCCGCCAGCCACGGCCGGCGACGCATCCCGGTGACCGGCCCCACCCCGGTTTACCCGCATTCGCTGCTCTGGCACCGCGACAACCGCCACCCCGCCCTGGCTGCCCTGCGCGACCACCTCGCCGCCACGAAGACCGGCCACGACAGCCCCGGCACCTGGACGCCGAACTGGGTGCCCCGGACGTAGGCACGGGATAGACGCGGACGAGACGACTGCGCCAGACTGCTGCGATGCCCGCCGACTACACCAACAGTGAGCAGTTCCGTGGTGCCCGCATCCACCTGTCCGACCTGGCCGGCCTGGAGATCCGCGACTGCGAGGTCACCGGTCTGAAGATCGTCGACTGTTACGGCAGCGACGTCTACCTCGGCGGCGACTTCACCCGACTCGTCGTCAACGACGTCGACGTGACCGCCTACGTCGAAGCCGAACTCGACCGGCAGCACCCGGCCAGGGTGCTGGCCCGCGACGCCACGACCCCCGACGACTACCGGGCAGCCTGCCAGGCCGTCGAAACACAGTGGGCGGCGACCCTGGAGCGCGCCCGGCAGCTGCCCGAAGCCACCCTGCAGGAGCGGGTCAACGGCGAATGGTCATTCGTCGAAACGCACCGGCACCTGCTGTTCGCCGGCGACGCCTGGCTCGGCAACGCCGTCCTCGAAGAGCCGGCGCCGTACCACCCGCTGGGCCTGCCGGCCGGCGGGACGCCGCCCGAGGAGGCGGCGAAACTCGGCCTCACCCTCGACGCCACCCCCACCCTCGACGAGGTGCTCGCGCCGCGGCGTGCCCGGATGGCCACGCTGCGCGCCATCGTCGACGGGCTCACCGAGACCGACCTCGACCGGGTGTGCGCCCGCAAGCCGGGCGACCTGTACCCCGACCGGGAATACGTCGTACGCCGCTGCCTCAGCGTGGTGTTGAAGGAGGAAGCCGAACACCACCGCTACGCGGTCCGCGACCTGGCGGCGCTGCAGGCCGGCACGGGGTAGGTCGGAAATCGAACGAGGTGAACGGCTGCGGATCGACGCGAATGATGCGGGCGAGCTCGGCCACCGCACCGGGCCGGTGCACCCGGATCTGTTCGGCCCCGGCCAGCACGGCGGCCGACCTGCCACCGGAGATACAACGACCCCAGCGCCGACACCGCCATCGTCAGATCCGGCCGTCCATCCGTACGGTCACAGGTCGCTACCGCTGGACCTACGCCAAGATGTGGATCACGGTAAAGCCCCACTGGGCCCTGAAGGTGCAGACAGCGGAGAGGAGCGCCCTGCAGGCGATGCTCAACACCTGCTCTTCCTGAAGACGCACCAGCACCGCACCTCATCGCGGCAGATCCGCGTGGCGGATCATGATATGGGCAGAACGGGGCGTACGGGCGTTTCGCCGACGAGATAGCCCTCGTAGACGATCTCGGCCATAGCCGGTTCGCGGTAGGCGGTCGCCAGGGTGATCCAGGACAGGAACGACCCGTAACCGCCGCACAGCGCGCTGCCGCCGTCACCGCCGCACAGCACTGCCGGATCGGTGGTGAATTCCGCCCGATACGGGTCGTCGCCGATGACGAGTCCGAAGAAGTTGGGACGCTGGATCAGCGGGACATCGCCGTAGGGCTCCCCGTCCGGGTATTCGTCGCCCCAGCGAAATAGCGTGGTCGCCCCGGCGCCGCAGTCGTACTCCCACTCGTCCGGCGTCGGCGGCCGCAGACCTCGCCATTGCAACCGGGCCATGACTGATTTGTGGTCGTCCGTGCCGTCGTGCTCGGCCGTCAACAGGGAGTCGGCGTCAACCGAGCGCACCGCAACCAGCCGAGCCGGCAGCGTGGCCCAGCGCGCCGGGGACAAGTGTTCGGCCAGGAAACCGTGAATCGGCTTGGGCAGCGAGAATGCGACTACCGCCTCCTCGAAATCCTGAAGTTGACCAGCGGTCGGAACGAACCGCGCAGGATCGAAGCCGAGCTCCACTGCGCCGCCGGGCACCAGCGCGTATCGCATGCCGTCACGCTCGAACAGTGCCACCCGCCCACTGCGGCTGGCATAGCTGTGAGCACTGACCGACACCAGCGCAGCGCCGACGTCACGGCCAATAGCGGCAGCAACGCGGTGTCAGCGCTTTCTGAAATCTGACCCTCTGCGGGTTCGGGAAAGTTGACCCCACGGACCTGCGGTTATGAGCGGTTGGCGCGTGTTTCTCTGGCGAGGAGTTCTCGCCGGTGACGGGTTCGGTAGGA
>NZ_JAHWGU010000089.1 GCF_020873875.1 Actinoplanes sp. DH11 | reverse complement strand
GCTGCTGCGACGGACCATTCGGCGCGGTCAAACCGTTGGAAGCACCGTCCTGGTTCACCGCCGAACCGCGAACCACCGCGAGCACGGGGTGACCGTTCTTACGAGCATCCGAGAGCCGCTCCACCAGGAGCATGCCCACACCTTCGGACCAGCCGGTGCCGTCCGCGGAGGCACTGAATGACTTGCACCGGCCGTCGAACGACAGACCCCGCTGCTGACTGAACTCAGCGAATGCGGCAGGTGTCGCCATCACCGTCACACCACCGGCAAGCGCCATCGAACACTCACCCGACCGCAACGCCTGCACCGCCCAATGCAGGGCGACAAGCGACGACGAACACGCCGTATCCACGGTGACCGCCGGACCCTCCAGGCCGAACGTGTACGCCACCCGACCCGACGCGATACTGCCGGTGTTACCGGTTCCCAGGAAGGCGCCGACACCGTCGGGTGCGTTGAGCACTCCCGAGGCGTAGTCGTGGTACATCAGGCCGGCGAACACACCCGTCGACGAACCCCGCAGAACAGCCGGATCAATACCGGCCGACTCGAACGCCTCCCACGACGCCTCCAACAACAACCGCTGCTGCGGATCCATCG
>NZ_JAHWGU010000088.1 GCF_020873875.1 Actinoplanes sp. DH11 | reverse complement strand
ATAAAGGGCAGATCTCGGTGGAAATGAACTTCGCTTTTTTGAAAGATCCGTTTTTCACGGATGAGATTTACGTCAAAAAACCAGAACGGGTCGCAGTATTAGGCTATTTGTTTCTGTTGGCCTTGGCGATTTACCGCGTTTTTCAGCGCCGAGTGCGTCAGTTTATTACTCCAGAACACCCGTTGAAGGGTCCTGGAGGCCGCAAGCTGACCCGGCCGACGGGACAGGCGATTTTTCAGCTGTTTCAATATGTGAACGTCGTCCTGTTCAAGCTGCCGGATGGGCGCATCCAACGCTCACTGGATCGCTCCCTTACCCCTGATCAGCGAAGGATTCTGCAGGGGTTGGGGCTGGATGAGAGCATTTACGTGTAACGTGATACGGAACGACCAGCTATGGTAAAAAAGGATTGCCATCGCTCGTTGTGTTGGTCAAAAAGTTATTCTGAAAAACGAAATAAAAAATCCTTTGTTTTGACCTTGTTAGGGTGCGAAATGTGAGTTTTAATAAAAAGAGATGATGTAAAAACATCATCTCTTTTAACTCGTTTAATTATCATTTTTTTTATCATCTTTTCGATTTTTTTCAAAAGTATCATTAAAATACTTTTCAACTTCTT
>NZ_JAHWGU010000087.1 GCF_020873875.1 Actinoplanes sp. DH11 | reverse complement strand
CATCAAGACACATTATGTATATGAGGAGGTGGAGTGTGATGGCGAAAATCGGTGTTGAGCAATCGCTGACCGACGTGCAGGAGGCATTGAGAGAAAGAGGGTATGAGGTTGTTCCGCTTGGCGGGGAACAAGATGCCCGGGGCTGCGATTGCTGCGTCATTACCGGCTTGGATGCAAACGTTGCCGGCATTCACAACATCGTCACGTCCGGTCCGGTCATTGAAGCGAGCGGGCTTACCGCGGAAGAAATTTGCCAAAATGTTGAAGAAAAACTTCGCTAACGACGAAATTCATCGGGCTGTGTGCGCAGGCAGCCCGTTTTTTTGCGGAAAGGCGCGGTCCGGCCGATTAGAAAAAGGCAGCATGAGGAAAAAGAAGCGGAAGAACGTTTTCGTTCTCCTTCTTTTTTGATAGAATAAGGAAAAAAGCAATGATGGGCAAGCGATGGAGGAATCACTGATGAAAAAGAAACAGATTGCCGTCATCGGCCTCGGGCGGTTTGGCGGCAGCATTTGCCGCACGTTGAGTGAACAAGGGATGGAAGTGTTGGCCATCGATATTGACGAAGACCGGGTGAACGAATTTGCGGCGGTCGCCTCACACGCCGTCGTCGGTGATACGACGGACGAAAAT
>NZ_JAHWGU010000086.1 GCF_020873875.1 Actinoplanes sp. DH11 | reverse complement strand
CAGCTTGCCGTCAGCCACCCGCACGACATCCAACGGCGCCGACACATCAGTCACCACAGCCCGATACGGCAACAACGCCCGCGTCGTAGCCAACGAGAACCCGACATCAACAGCATCAGCATCCAACTCGACGAGCCGGGACAGCTGATCAGCGAGCGCATCCGCGGACTTCGCAGAGACCAGCCACGGCACCGGACCCGGCACCCGCACCGACTCCCCCGGCACCTCAACGCCCGGACCCTGCTCCAAAATCACGTGCGCGTTCGTGCCACTGATCCCGAACGACGACACCGCCGCCCGACGCGGACGCCCATCCACACGCCACTCGACCTGCTCAGTCAACAACTCCACCGCACCCGACTCCCAATCCACCTGCGGAGTCGGCTCATCCACATGCAACGTGCGCGGCATCACACCATGCCGCATCGCCTGCACCATCTTGATCACACCAGCCACACCGGCCGCGGCCTGCGTGTGCCCGATATTCGACTTGACCGAGCCGAGCCGCAACGGCCGGCCGTCCCGGTCCTGCCCGTAGGTGGCGAGCAGTGCCTGCGCCTCGATCGGGTCACCCAGTGTCGTACCGGTGCCGTGCGCCTCCACCACATCAACCTCGGCCGGAGCCAAACCGGCGTTGGCGAGGGCCTGCC
>NZ_JAHWGU010000085.1 GCF_020873875.1 Actinoplanes sp. DH11 | reverse complement strand
GCTTTGGCGAACGCCGGGTTGCGGCCTGCCGAGGTTGATGTGGTGGAGGCGCACGGCACGGGGACGACGCTGGGTGACCCGATCGAGGCGCAGGCGCTGCTGGCCACCTATGGGCAGGACCGTGAGCGGCCGTTGCGGCTCGGCTCGATCAAGTCGAATATCGGGCACACGCAGGCCGCGGCGGGTGTCGCCGGGATCATCAAGATGGTGCAGGCGATGCGCCATGGTGTGATGCCGCGCACCTTGCACGTGGATGAGCCGACCCCGCAGGTGGATTGGGAGTCCGGTGCGGTGGAGCTGCTCACTGAGCCGGTCGAGTGGCGTGTGGATGGGCGTCCGCGTCGGGCGGCGGTGTCGTCGTTCGGGATCAGTGGCACGAACGCGCACGTGATCTTGGAGCAGGGCCCGGGCGTTGAGGTGCCGGGGGAGTCGGTGCGGGTGCCGGGTCCGGTGCCGTGGCTGGTTTCTGCAAAGTCGCCGGAGGCGTTGGCGGCGCAGGTGCAGCGGTTGGCGGAGTGGGACGCGGATCCTGTTGATGTCGGGTTCTCGTTGGCTACGACGCGGGCGTTGTTGCCGTATCGGGCTGTGGTGACTGATGTGTCCGCGCCGTTGGATGTCGTGCGGGTGGCTGACGGCAAGCTGGGTGTGTTGT
>NZ_JAHWGU010000084.1 GCF_020873875.1 Actinoplanes sp. DH11 | reverse complement strand
GGTTTGTTTTCTACATCAAATTTTACAATGCCTTCGGAATCTGTAACAGCACTTTTAATTTTCTTTTCAATTTGTTTGGGTGTATCTAACATGGAAATAAAGCCTTTATTATTTTCATCTGATTTACTCATTTTTTTCGTAGGTTCTTGTAGACTCATGATACGTGCTCCAACTTTAGGAATCCGGATATCAGGTATCGTAAAGGTTTTACCGAATCGATTATTAAATCGCTCTGCTATATCTCTTGTTAATTCAATGTGTTGTGTTTGGTCGTCACCGACTGGAACCACATTTGTTTGGTATAATAAAATATCGGCTACCATTAAAGCTGGATAAGTAAACAAAGCAGAAGGAACCGATCCTCGACCATCTGATTTATCTTTAAATTGCGTCATCCGCTCTAATTCACCCATATATGTAATCGATTGAATCATCCATGCTAACTCTGTATGTGCTGGTACTTCTGATTGGATAAATAAGGTCGATTTTGCTGGGTCAATACCAGAAGCAATATATAATGCTGCTAAAGAACGAATGTTTTCACGTAATATCTTCGGTTCTTGTGGAACAGTAATAGCATGTTGGTCAACCACACAAAAGAAACATTCTTCTTCATATTGCAATTCAACAAACTGTCTCATTGCTCCAATATAATTTCCTAATGTTAGTGTCCCA
>NZ_JAHWGU010000083.1 GCF_020873875.1 Actinoplanes sp. DH11 | reverse complement strand
AGAACACCCCCCAACACACCCGCCACACCCACACCATCCACCCCAACATCCACCAACCCACCCCAACGCTCCGGAAACTCCAACCCCGCCACCTGCCCCAACCCCCACACCGCAGCCTGCGCAGGACTGTCGAAATGCGCATCGCCGACAGCGGCCGCGCCGGTGGTGACCATCCAGAGCGGGGCCGGCACGCCGGCGTCACCAAGCGCCTGGACGAGCACGAGGGAGGCGGCCACGCCGACCGGCACGGCGGGGCGCCCGGGGACCGGATCCTCATCGAGGGCCAGCAGGGAGACGACGCCGTCGACCAAGCCGGCCTCGGCGATGCGGGCGGCGAGGCCGGCCCGGTCCAAGCCGTCGCCGTTGACGACCAGCCTGCTCACGGTGGCACCGGCGGCCTCGATCCCGCCGAGCACGGCATCCACGACGGGCGCGTCGGTCCGGGTCGCCGGCAGGACGACCAGCCAGGTGCCGGTGAGTGTGCCGGTCGTGGCACCGGGGCGGCGGCGCCAGATGACGCGGTAGCGCCAGGAGTCGATCAGAGCTTCAGTCCGTTGCCGGCGACGCCACTGCGCCAGCACCGGCAACGCCTGATCAACCCGCTCCTCACCACCCAACCCGAACGCACTCAGATCACCACGCTCCAGCACCTCCCAGAACGCATCCGTCCCACCAC
>NZ_JAHWGU010000082.1 GCF_020873875.1 Actinoplanes sp. DH11 | reverse complement strand
CGTTCGCGGCCGCGTATGCCGCCTGACCACCACTGCCCCACGTCCCCGCGTTCGACGAGAACACCACGAACGCATCCAGATCGACATCCGCAAACGCCCGATCCAAATTCACCGCACCAGCAGTCTTCGCCCGCAACACCTCCTCCAACTCACCCAAACCCACCTCACCCAACGGCGTCGACTGCGCCACCCCAGCCGCATGCACCACCGCCGACACCGACCCACCCAACCCCGCCAACAACTCACCCAACGCCCCCGCATCGGCCACATCACACGCCGCCACCGTCACCCGAACCCCCAACCCCACCAACTCATCCCGCAACCCCACCGCACCCTCCGCCGCCAACCCCCGACGACTCGTCAACACCACATGCTCAGCACCACCCACCGCCAACCACCGCGCCACATGCCCACCCACCGCACCCGTACCACCAGTCACCAACACCGTCCCCCGCGGACACCACCCACCCACACCAACCCCATCACCCAACGGCGCCCGCACCAACCGACGCACCAACACCTGACCACCACGGACCGCCAACTGATCCTCACCATCAACACCACCAAGAACACCCCCCAACACACCCGCCACACCCACACCATCCACCCCAACATCCACCAACCCACCCCAACGCTCCGGAAACTCCAACCCCGCCACCTGCCCCAACCCCCACACCGCAGCCTGCGCAGGAC
>NZ_JAHWGU010000081.1 GCF_020873875.1 Actinoplanes sp. DH11 | reverse complement strand
TCGTACCGGTGCCGTGCGCCTCCACCACATCAACCTCGGCCGGAGCCAAACCGGCGTTGGCGAGGGCCTGCCGGATCACTCGCTGCTGCGACGGACCATTCGGCGCGGTCAAACCGTTGGAAGCACCATCCTGATTCACCGCACTACCGCGAACCACCGCCAGCACCGGATGACCGTTGCGCTGCGCGTCCGAGAGCCGCTCCACCAGCAGCATGCCCACACCCTCGGACCAGCCCGTACCATCCGCCGACGCACTGAACGACTTGCACCTGCCATCGAACGACAGACCACGCTGACGACTGAACTCGGCGAACGTCGTCGGCGTCGCCATCACCGTCACACCACCGGCAAGCGCCATGTCACACTCGCCGGACCGCAACGCCTGCACCGCCCAATGCAAGGCGACAAGCGACGACGAACACGCCGTATCCACGGTGACCGCCGGACCCTCCAGCCCGAACGTATATGCCACCCGACCCGACGCCACCGAGCCCGACGTACCCGTACCGCTGTGCCCCTCGGTGTCCTCCACGCCGAACAACCGCGTCGCATAGTCGTGGTACATCAGGCCGGCGAACACCCCGGTCGGCGAACCGCGCAGGACGGCCGGGTCAATACCGGCCGACTCGAACGCCTCCCACGACGCCTCCAACAACAACCGCTGCTGCGGATCCATCGCCAAAGCCTCACGCGGACTGATCCCGAAGAACGCCGGATCGAACTGTGCCGCGTCGTGCA
>NZ_JAHWGU010000080.1 GCF_020873875.1 Actinoplanes sp. DH11 | reverse complement strand
AATCGAATATGTTTCCGCTTGGCAAACAAGCGCCCCCGTTTGCCCTCACGAATGTCATCGATGGCAATGTCGTCCGTCTTGAGGATGTGAAATCGGACGTCGCAACCGTCATTATGTTCATTTGCAATCACTGCCCATTTGTCAAGCATGTCCAGCACGAGCTTGTTCGCCTCGCGAACGATTATATGCCCAAAGGGGTGTCGTTTGTCGCCATCAACTCCAACGATGCGGAACAGTATCCAGAAGATTCACCCGAAAACATGAAAAAGGTGGCGGAAGAGCTCGGCTATCCGTTTCCGTATTTGTACGATGAGACGCAAGAGGTGGCGAAAGCATACGACGCCGCTTGCACCCCGGACTTTTACATTTTCGACCGGGATCTGAAATGCGTCTACCGCGGCCAGTTGGACGACTCGCGCCCGAACAACGGCATCCCGGTCACCGGGGAGTCGATCCGCACCGCGCTGGATGCTTTGTTGGAGGGCCGCCCGGTGCCGGAAAAGCAAAAGCCGAGCATCGGCTGCAGCATTAAATGGAAACAAACACTGTAACAATGTGCTTGACTTTTCATTGTGAAGCGGGTATGCTGGAAAAAGCATCATTCGTTCGTTGCGGAATCGCCACCGCCGTGCCGTTGGCTTGCGAGTGCAGCCGGCACGGCATTTTTGTGGCCGCGATCTACTGAACAAATTCACACTGGCGCCGCCTCGGAGCGGCAAGGATGGATGAGAGGAAGGGCTTCCATTGTTTTTGTTTCCTTTCCTTGAGTTTTCGTAATTTATGT
>NZ_JAHWGU010000007.1 GCF_020873875.1 Actinoplanes sp. DH11 | reverse complement strand
GTGGTGGGACGGATGCGTTCTGGGAGGTGCTGGAGCGTGGTGATCTGAGTGCGTTCGGGTTGGGTGGTGAGGAGCGGGTTGATCAGGCGTTGCCGGTGCTGGCGCAGTGGCGTCGCCGGCAACGGACCGAAGCTCTGATCGACTCCTGGCGCTACCGGATCGCCTGGAAACCGGTACCCGACAACCCGGCGCCCGCCCTCACCGGCACCTGGCTGCTCGTGGTCCCCGCCGGTCACCCGGACCGGGACATCTTCGCCGCAGCCACGCTGGTCCTCCAGCAGTACGGCGCCACCGTGCTGACCCTCGCGGTCGACTCCGGCCGCGAGGAGACGCTGGACATCGCCGATCGGATCCAGGACGGTCTCGCCGGCCTGCCTCCGGCGGCCGGGGTGCTCTCCTTCCTCTCCCTCGACGAACAGCCGCACCCGATGCACGTGCAGCTGCCCAACGGGCTGTTCGGCACGCTGAACCTCATCCAGGCGGCCGTCGAGACGGAACTCGTCGCGCCCATCTGGCACGTCACCCGGACCGCGATGGCTGTCCGTGACGGCGAGACACCGCAGCGGCCGCAGCAGGCGCAGACCTGGGGCATGGCGCGAGTCGCCTCCCTGGAACTGCCCGAGCAGTGGGGCGGCCTGATCGATCTGCCCGCCGATGTCGACGACACGGTGCTCCACCGGCTCGCCGGCGCACTCGCCCGCGACGACGACGAGGACCAGCTGGCCCTGCGTGACACCGGCGTGCTGGCCAGCCGGCTGCTGCCGGCACCGCGGGACACGACGGCACCCGACCGGTCCTGGCGGCCCGAGGGGACAGTCGTGGTCACCGGTGGCACCGGCGCTTTGGGCAGCCACGTCGCCCGCTGGCTCGCCGGCCTCGGTGCCGAGCACCTGGTTCTGGTCAGCCGCAGTGGTGACCAGGCGCCGGGCGCCGCCGAGCTGGTCGCCGAACTGAGTGGGATGGGCAGCCGGGTCACCGTCGCCGCCTGCGAGGTCGCCGACCGGACGGCCGTCGCCGCGCTGGTCCGGCAACTTGCCGAGGCCGGCGACCCGATCCGCGCCGTGATGCACACCGCGGGCATCGGCGGGCTCGCCCCGGTGGCCGGCACCAACGTCCCCGAGTTCGGTTACATCGCCACTGGCAAGGTCGCCGGCGCGCGCCACTTCCTCGATCTGATCGAGCCCGAGCAGCTCGACATCATGGTCTTCTTCTCCTCCATCGCGGGCGTCTGGGGAGTCGGCGACCACGGTTCCTACGCGGCCGCCAACGCCTACCTCGACGCACTCGCCCAGGCCGACCACAACCACCGGATCCTCTCCGTGGCCTGGGGGCCGTGGGCGGCCGGTGGCATGGTCAAGGAAGGCACCGAGGAGAAGCTGCGCCGGCAGGGCGTGCCGCTGCTGGAACCGGAGACGGCGCTCGCCGCCCTGCAACGCGCGCTCGACAACGGGGACACCTTCGTCGCTGTCGCGGACGTGGACTGGGAGCGCTTCGGCCCGGTCTTCACCTCCGCCCGCAACCGGCCGCTCATCGGCGACCTGCCGCAGACGGCGCGGGCCGCGGCACACGAGGACGAGCAGCCGGACGCGGAGCCGTCCACGCTGCGCGCCGAACTCGCCTTGCTCAGCGCCGCCGAACGCGACCAGGCCGTGCTGGACCTGGTGCTGGCCCACTCGGCGGCGGTGCTCGGACACCGGTCTGCGGACGGGGTGGAAGCCGGCCGCGCGTTCCGCGAGGTCGGGCTCGACTCGGTCACCGCGGTCGAGCTGCGTAACCGGCTGAACAAGGCGACCGGACTCAAACTCCCGGCCACCCTCGTCTTCGACCACCCCAGCCCGATCGAGCTGGCCGCTTTCCTCACCGGCGAGATCCTGCCCAGCGCGGCCGAGATCCCGCTGCCGGAGTTGAGCGAGCTGGAACAGATCGAAGCGGCGCTCAGCGCCCGGGCCCACGACGACATTGAGCGGGTCCGCACCGTCATGCGGCTGGAAGCGATCCTCTCCAAGCTCGGCCGCACCCACGAACAGGCCGGCAACGGCGCCTCCCTCGACATCGGGTCCGCGACCAACGAGGAACTGTTCGACCTGATCGACAAGGACCTCGGACTCTCATGACCCGGCACCTGAACCCGGCCCCCGGACTGGAGCGGCATCGCGATGGCGGATGAACAGAAACTTCGTGACTACCTGACCCGCGTCGTCGCTGAGCTGCAGCAGACCCGTCAGCGCCTGCGCAGCGCGGAGTCAGCGGCCGCCGAACCGATCGCGATTGTCGGGATGAGTTGCCGATTCCCCGGCGGCGTGCGGTCACCCGAGGACCTCTGGCGACTGGTTGCCGACGGTGTCGACGCCGTCGGCGCCTTCCCGGCGGACCGTGGCTGGCCGGTCGACGACATGTACGACCCGGAACCCGGCAGGCCCGGCAAGTCGTACGCCCGGGAGGGCGCATTCCTCTACGACGCGCCGGACTTCGACGCCGGTTTCTTCAGCGTCAGCCCCCGCGAGGCCGTTGCGATGGACCCGCAGCAGCGGTTGCTCCTCGAGACGGCCTGGGAGGTCTTCGAGCGCGCCGGCATACCGCAGGAGAAGGTTCGTGGCTCCGCCACCGGCGTCTTCGTGGGCTCGTCCTCGCAGGGCTACGGGATACCGGAGGGCGCCGAGGGATCCGACGGGTCGCAGGGGCACGTCCTCACCGGAGGGCTCACCTCGGTGCTGTCCGGCCGGATCTCGTACACCTTCGGCCTGGAAGGTCCCGCCGTCACGCTGGACACCGCGTGCTCGTCGTCGCTTGTCGCCCTGCACCTCGCCTGCCAAGCATTGCGTGGCCGGGAGTGCGACCTGGCGCTGGCCGCCGGCGTCACCGTGATGGCCGGGCCCGGCGGCGTCCTGGAGTTCTCGATGCAGCGGGCGCTCGCCGCGGACGGGCGCTGCAAGGCGTACGCGGACTCCGCCGACGGCATGGGGATGGGCGAGGGCATCGGCATGCTGCTCGTCGAACGGCTCTCCGACGCCCAGGCGAACGGCCATCAGATCCTTGCGGTGGTACGCGGCAGCGCGGTCAACCAGGACGGGGCCTCGAACGGCCTCACCGCGCCGAACGGACCCTCCCAGGAACGTGTCATCCGGCACGCGCTGGTCAACGCCGGGCTCTCCGCCGACGACGTCGAGGTGCTCGAGGGACACGGCACCGGAACATCCCTCGGTGACCCGATCGAGGTGCAGTCGCTGCTCGCCACCTACGGCCGGGGCCGCCCGGCCGAACGGCCGCTGCTGCTCGGCTCGGTGAAGTCGAACATCGGGCACACCCAGGCCGCGGCGGGCGCGGCCGGTGTGATCAAGATGGTGCAGGCCATGCGGCACGGCACGGTGCCCAAGACCCTGCACGTCGATCAGCCCACCACCCATGTCGACTGGTCGTCCGGCGCCCTGTCGCTGGTCACCGAGCCGGTCACGTGGCCCGGCTCGGACGGGCCGCGGCGGGCGGCCGTCTCCTCCTTCGGAATCAGCGGCACCAACGCGCACGTGATCTTGGAACAGGCGCCGCAGGTCGCTGAGGCGCCGCCGGCTGAACGGACGGTCCCGCCGGTGGTGCCGTGGATCCTGTCGGCCCGCTCGGCCGACGCGCTCGCGGGCCAGGTCGACATGCTGCGGGCCGTGTCCGGTGAGACGGACCCGGTGGATCTCGCGTACTCGCTGGCCACCACACGGTCCCGGTTGCCGTACCGGACCGTGGTCCTCGGGCCCGAGCAACTGGCTCCTGGCCGATACCCGGTGATCCACGCGGCCGGCGGCAAGCTCGGACTGCTGCTGCCCGGCCAGGGTGCGCAGTTCGCCGGTATGGGTCGCGGGCTGTACCGGACCTACCCGATCTATCGCGACGCGTACGACGAGATTCTCGCCGGCTTCGGATTCCCGGTCGACGACGACCGGCTCGACGAGACGCAGCACACCCAGGCGGCGCTGTTCGCCGTGGAGGTGGCCACGTACCGGCTGCTGGAGTCGTGGGGTGTCCGGCCCGACCTGCTGCTCGGCCACTCCATCGGCGAGCTGGCCGCCGCCCACCTCGCCGGCCTGTGGTCCCTCGCCGACGCCACCCGCATCGTGGCCGCTCGAGGCAGCCTCATGCAGGCGCTGTCGGCGGGCGGCGCAATGATCGCGATCCAGGCGGCCGAGGAGGAGGTGCTCGCGCAGCTCATTCCCGGCGTCGAGATCGCCGCCGTCAACGGGCCGCACGCGGTGGTCGTCTCGGGTGACGAGGACGCGGTCACCGCCCTGGCCGCCCGCTTCGCGAAGACCCGGCGGCTGCGGGTGAGTCACGCCTTCCACTCGGCGCGGATGGAGCCGATGCTCGCCGAGTTCGAGGCGG
Source organism: Actinoplanes sp. DH11 (assembly GCF_020873875.1). Classification (GTDB taxonomy): domain Bacteria; phylum Actinomycetota; class Actinomycetes; order Mycobacteriales; family Micromonosporaceae; genus Actinoplanes. The sequence goes on along the minus strand of NZ_JAHWGU010000007.1, from coordinate 323,628 downwards.
TCCTCGCTGAGGCCACCTTCCACACCCCACACCTCGCCTGGATCTCCAACGTCACCGGCCGGGTCGCCGGGGACGAGGCGCAGGAGCCCGCCTACTGGCTGCGGCAGGTCCGCCAGCCGGTGCGGTTCGCCGACGGGCTCGTCACGATGCGCAACGCCGGTGTCCGTACCCTCGTCGAGGTCGGCCCCTCGGGAACGCTGAGCGCACTCGCCGCCGATGCGGAGGCCACCGTCCTGCCGACGTTGCGCAAGGACCGCGACGAGCCCGAGTCGGTGGCGACGGTGCTGGCCGTCACCGGCGCCGACTGGGACACCTACTTTCCCGGCGCCCGCGCCGTCGACCTGCCCACGTACGCGTTCCAGCGGCAGCGGTACTGGCCGGTCGTCCTCGCACCCGCCACCCCGGAGCCGGGCGCCGCCGAACTGTCGCCCGACGACGCCCGGTTCTGGGGTGCGGTGGACAGCCTGGACCTGTCCGGCCTCGCCGAGGAACTGCGGCTCGAGGCGGATCAGCCACTCAGCGCCGCCCTGCCGCTGCTCTCGTCCTGGCGCCGCCGCAACCGGATCCGTTCCACCGTCGACCGCTGGCGTTACTCGGTCACCTGGCGGCCGGTGACGGAGAGCGCCGGCTCCCCGGACATGCCCGGCGCCTGGATTGTCGTGGCGACCGAAGACCGGCTCGAGCACCCGGTCCTGACCGCACTCACCGAGCGCGGCGCCGAGCTGATCCACCTGCCCGTCGGCCCGGCCGGGCTGAGCCGTACCGAGTTCGCCGCCGAGTTGCGGCGGCTGCACGCCGAGCACCCCCACGCCACCGGACTGCTCTCCCTGCTCGGCCTCGCCGAGGAACCCCTACCCGGGGTTCCCGCCGTCACCGGTGGACTCGCCGCCACCCTGGCGCTCACCCAGGCGATGCACGAGGCCGACCTGCCGCTGCGCCTGTGGTGCCTGACCCGTGGTGCGGTCTCGATCGGCCGCTCCGATCCATTGGACAGCCCGGTTCAGGCACAGATCTGGGGTATCGGCCGGGTGGTCGGCCTCGACGACCCCGCTCACTGGGGCGGCCTGCTCGACCTGCCGGAAACCGTGGACGAACGCGCCCTGGACCGGGTCATCGCCGTACTGGCCGGCACCGGCGGCGAGGACCAGGTGGCCGTGCGGGCGTCCGGCACCTACCTGCGTCGCGTTGTCGAGTCCCCACCCGGCGTCACCGGCCGCCGCCTGCAACTGCGCGGCACCGTCCTGATCACCGGCGGCACCGGCGCCCTCGGCGGACACGTCGCCCGGTGGGCCGCCGCGCACGGAGCGGAGACCGTGGTGCTCACCAGTCGCCGCGGCGCGGAGGCACCGGGGGCGGCGGAGCTCTGCGCCGAGATCGAGGCCGGTGGCACCACCTGCCGGGCGGTGCGCTGCGACGTCACCGACCGCGACGCCCTGCGACAGCTGATCGACGAGCTTGCCGCCGACGGGCAGCCGGTGCGCTCGGTCGTGCACACCGCCGGTGTCGGCCAGCTCACCCGGTTGCCCGAGATCGAGGATCGCGAGCTGGTCGGCGTCATGCACGCCAAGGTGCTCGGGGCGGCCAACCTGGACGCCCTGTTCCGTGAGCGGAATCTGGACGCCTTCATCCTCTTCTCCTCGATCTCCAGTATCTGGGGCAGCGGCGCCCAGGCGATCTACGGCGCGGCCAACGCCTACCTCGACGCCCTGGCCGAGCAGCGTCGCGCCGCGGGGCTGCCGGCTACCGCCGTGGCCTGGGGCCCGTGGGCCGACGGTGGCATGGCCGAGGGGGCCGCCGGCGAGCACCTGCTGCGTCACGGCCTGCCCGCCATGCCGGTCGACCTGGCGATCGCGGGCATGCACCAGGCGGTTCTCGACGAGGTCGCCGTGGTGGCCGTCGCCGATGTCGACTGGGAACGCTTCGCCCCCGGGTTCACCGCGGCACGCCGCCGGCCGCTGTTCGACGACCTGGCGCCCGCCCAGCGCGCGCTGCGCGCCGTGGCGGGCCAGGAGGACGCCGACGACCGGAACGTGGCAGTGCTGCGCGGGCAACTCGCCCCGCTCAGCGCGGAGGAACGCGAACAGCACCTGCTCGACCTGGTGCGCGCCGAGGCCTCGGCCGTCCTCGGTCATGCCGGCACCGACGCCGTCGAACCCGCCAAGGCCTTCCGCGAACTGGGATTCGACTCGCTCACCGCGGTCGAGCTGCGCGGCCGCCTCGGCAGCGCCACCGGGCTCGCCCTGCCGGCCACCCTGGTCTTCGACTATCCGACACCACTCGTCCTGGCCCGGCACCTGCGGTCGCTCATCTTCGGCGCCGACGACGCCCGGCCGATCGCACCGGTCGGCGCGGCCACCGACGAGCCAATCGCGATCGTCGGCATGAGCTGCCGTTACCCGGGCGGCGTTGCCGGGCCGGACGACCTGTGGCAACTGGTGCTCGACGGGCGCGACGCGGTCGGCGAGTTCCCCGCCGACCGCGGCTGGGACGTGGAACGGCTCTACCACGACGATCCGGATCAGCCGGGCACGTCGTACGCCCGGGAGGGGGGTTTCCTGGCCGGGGCCGCCGAGTTCGACGCCGGCTTCTTCGGCATCAGCCCGCGCGAGGCGCTGGCCATGGACCCGCAGCAGCGGCTCCTGCTGGAGAGCGCCTGGGAGCTCTTCGAACAGGCCGGCATCGACCCGGACACCCTGCACGGCAGCCCCACTGGCGTCTTCATCGGCACCAACGGTCAGGACTACCCGAACCTGCTCGCGATGGCGGCCGACGGCCTGGAGGGGTACCTGGGCACCGGCAACGCGGCGAGCGTCGTCTCCGGCCGGGTCTCGTACACCTTCGGGCTGGAAGGTCCCGCGGTCACGGTGGACACCGCGTGCTCCTCGTCACTCGTCGCGTTGCACCTGGCGGCGCGGGCCTTGCGTGCGGGGGAATGCGGCATGGCGCTGGTCGGCGGCGTCACCGTAATGGCCACGCCATCGACCTTCATCGACTTCAGCCGCCAGCGCGGGCTCGCCGCCGACGGCAGGTGCAAGTCGTTCGCCGCCGCTGCCGACGGCACCGGCTGGTCCGAAGGTGTCGGCATGCTGCTCGTCGAGCGGCTCTCCGACGCGCAGGCCAACGGCCACCGCGTCCTCGCCGTGGTCCGTGGCTCGGCGATCAACCAGGACGGCGCGTCCAACGGACTGACCGCGCCGAACGGGCCGTCGCAGCAGCGAGTCATCCGGCAGGCGCTGGCCGACGCCGGCATCCCGGCCGACGGCGTGGACGTGGTCGAGGCACACGGCACTGGCACCACCCTCGGCGACCCGATCGAGGCGCAGGCGGTTCTCGCCACCTACGGCCAGGACCGGCAGACGCCGCTGTACCTCGGTTCGCTCAAGTCCAACATCGGGCACGCGCAGGCCGCCTCCGGTGTAGGCGGCGTCATCAAGATGGTGCAGGCGATGCGGCACGGCATCCTGCCGCAGACCCTGCACGTGGACGAGCCCACCCCACACGTCGACTGGACCGCCGGCGCTGTCGAACTGCTCACCACCGCGCAGCCGTGGCCCGCCCGGGAACGGCCGCGCCGGGCCGCGGTGTCCTCGTTCGGGGTGAGCGGGACGAACGCGCACGTCATCCTCGAACAGCCGCCGGCCGGCGCCGACGAGCCCGCCGAGCGGCGTACCCCCGCCGTCGTGCCGTGGGTGTTCTCCGCCCGATCGCCGGAGGCGCTGCATGATCTGGCCGCCCGCGTCGCCGCTGTCGACGGCGACCCGCTGGACCTGGCCTTCTCCCTGGCCACCGGCCGGGCCATGCTGCCCTACCGGGCGGTCGTGACGGACCGCGCCGCGCTCACCGACGGCATCGCCGACATCGTGGCGCCCGGCGGCAAACTCGGCTTCCTACTGCCGGGGCAGGGCGCTCAGTTCGAGGGCATGGGCAGCGGGTTGTATGCGGCCTACCCCGCCTACGCGGACGCCTACGACGCGGTCTGCGCCGAACTGGACCGTCACCTGCCACGGCCGATGCGCGAGATCGCCGGCGCCGACCTGGATCAGACCCGGTACACGCAGGCGGCGCTCTTCGCCGTCGAGGTCGCGACGTACCGGTTGCTGGAGTCCTGGGGCGTGCGCCCCGCTCTTCTGCTCGGCCACTCGATCGGCGAACTGGCGGCGGCCCACCTGGCCGGTCTGTGGAGCCTGGCGGACGCCGCCCACGTCGTCGCGGCCCGCGGCGCCCTGATGCAGGAACTACCGCCCGGCGGTGCGATGGTGGCGATCCCGGCGTCCGAGTCGGAGGTCGCGCCGCTGCTGACCGACGGGGTGTCGATCGCGGCGGTCAACGGCCCGGAAGCGGTCGTGGTCAGCGGCGACGAGGACGCGGTGCTCGCCCTGGCCGGCCGTTTCGACCGGGCCAAGCGGCTGCCGGTCAGTCATGCCTTTCACTCGGCGCGGATGGAGCCGATGCTGGCCCGGTTCGCCGAGGCGCTGGCGAGCGTGCGGTTCGAGACGCCGCGTCTGAGCTGGATCTCCAACGTGACCGGCGAACCGGCCGGCGCCGAGGTGATGGAACCGGCGTACTGGGTCCGGCAGGTCCGTGGCACGGTGCGCTTCGCCGAGGGCCTGGCCGCCCTGCGCCGGGCAGGCGTGACCGACCTGCTCGAGGTCGGCCCGTCCGGCGGCCTCGCCGTGCATGCCGGCGACCGGTGCCGGCCCACCCTGCGCAAGGACCGCGACGAGGCCCGGACCGTGGTCGCTGCGCTCGTCGCGGCTCCCCGGGTGGACTGGGCGGCGCTTTTCGCCGGCACCGGAGCCCGCCGTGTCGACCTGCCGACCTACCCGTTCCGCCCGGAACGCTTCTGGCCGGCCGGCGCCGGTACGTGGACCGGTGACGCCTCCGCCTTCGGTCTGCGCCCCGCCGGACATCCGCTGCTCGGCGCCGCGATCACGGTAGCCGGGCAGGACTCGCTGATGCTCTCCGGGCGGCTCTCCGTGCCGAGCCGGCCGTGGCTCGCCGACCATGCCGTGATGGGCGGCGTGGTGCTGCCCGGAACCGCCTATGTGGATCTGCTGCTGCACGCCGGTGACCAGCTCGGCTGCGCCACCCTGGACGAGCTCACGCTCCAGTCGCCGCTCACCTTGCCGGCCACCGGCGGCGTTGCGGTCCAGATCAATGTCGGCCCGGCCGACGCCGACGGCCGGCGCCCGATCACGATGCACTCCGCTGCCGGTGACGGGGACGAGGACTGGCAGCCGCACGCCGTCGGCACCCTCGCGCCCGCGCCCACCACCCCGGTGGCGGGTCCGCTCGATGTCTGGCCGCCGGCCGGCGCCGAACGCCTGGACATCGACGGCTTCTACGAGAGCTCGGCCGCCGCCGGGTACGGCTACGGACCGGCCTTTCGGGGCCTGACCGCGGTCTGGCGGCGCGGCGCCGAGGTCTACGCCGAGGTCGCCCTCCCCGAGGACGTCGACGTCGACGGGTACGGGGTTCATCCCGCGTTGCTCGACGCCGCCCTGCACGCGATCGCCCCGGCCGGCGTGTCCGGCGTGGACGGCCCGGCACTACCGTTCGCCTGGTCCGGTGTGTCGATCACCGCCGTCGGCGCGCGGGCCGCCCGGGTCCGTATCGCCCCGTCCGGCGCGTCCGGCTCGGCGCTGTCGGTGCTTCTCGCCGACGCGACAGGCGCGCCGGTCGCCACGGTCGGTGCACTCACCCTGCGACCGCTGCGGGCCCCCGCGCCCGTACCGGCGGAGGACGACGCGATGTTCCACGTCGGGTGGCAACCCGCGCCCACTGCCGAGACCGGTGACGTTGCGCCGCCCACGCTTGCCGACATCGAGGCCGACCCCGGCGCCGCAGTGCCGTCCCGGGTGCTTCATCCGGTTCCCACCGGCGACGTCCACGAGATCACACGTGCCGTCCTCGGGACTGTGCAGAACTGGCTGGCCGCGGAACGGTACGCCGGGTCCGCCCTCGTGGTGACGACCCGGGGCGCCGTCGCGGCCGGGGACGCCGAGCGGGTCACCGACCTCTCCGGCGCCGCCGTGTGGGGCCTGGTGCGGTCCGCGCAGTCGGAGAACCCCGGACGCCTGATCCTGCTGGACACCGACGACGACCCGCGCTCGGCCGCCGCCGTGCCGTCCGCCCTGGCCTGCGGTGAGCCACAGCTCGCCCTGCGCGGCGGCGCCACCTCGGCTCCCCGGCTGGTGCGGGGCCGGACCGCCGCCGGGCTAGCGGTTCCCAGCGGCGAGACCGCCTGGCGGCTCGACGTCACGGTCCGGGGCACCCTGGAGAACCTCGCGCTGCTCCCGTGCCCGGAGGTCACCGCGCCGCTCGCCGAGGGTCAGGTGCGCGTCGGCGTGCGCGCGAGTGGCCTGAATTTCCGGGACGTGCTGATCGGGCTCGGCATGTACCCCGGCGATGCCGGCATGGGTGTCGAAGGCGCCGGCGTGGTCCTGGAGACCGGCCCGGGTGTCACCGGCCTGGCCGCCGGTGACCGGGTCGCGGGCCTGCTCACCGGGTCGTTCGGCCCGATCGCGCTGACCGACTACCGGATGCTCGCCCGGATACCCGGCGGCTGGACCTTCCCGGAGGCGGCCGCCGTCCCGGTGGCCTGGATGACCGCCTACTACGCCTTGGTCGACCTGGCCGGCGTGCGCCCCGGTCAGAAGGTTCTCGTGCACGCCGCCGCCGGCGGTGTCGGCCAGGCCGCGGTGCGCCTGGCCCGGCACCTCGGCGCCGAGGTGTACGGCACCGCCAGCCCGTGGAAGTGGCCGGCGGTCCAGGCACTGGGCGTGCCGGCCGACCACCTGGCTTCGTCGCGGACCCTGGAGTTCGCGGAGACGTTCGGCGGCGAATTCGACGTGGTGCTCAACTCCCTCACCGGCGACTTCGTCGACGCCACCGCCGGCCTGCTCAAGCCCGGCGGGCACTTCATCGAGCTCGGCAAGACCGACGTTCGTGACCCGGCCGGACTGCCCGGGATCGACTACCGGTCGATCGACCTGCTCGACGCGGGGCCGCAGCGTGTCGGCGAGCTGATGACCGAGGTCTTCGCGCTGCTCGACGGTGCCGACATGCGACCGGGTCGGCCGCGGGTCTGGGACGTGCGGCGGGCGGGCGAGGCGTTGCGCTTGCTCTCCCAGGCGCGCAACGTGGGCAAGATCGTGCTCACCGTCCCGGAGCCCGCGCCGCGACACGGCACCGTGCTGGTCACCGGAGCCACCGGCGCGCTCGGCGGTCTGGTCGCCCGCCACCTGGTCACCACCCACGGCGTACGCCGGCTGGTGCTGGCCAGCCGGCGCGGCCCCGCCGCACCCGGCGCCGCCGACCTGCGCGACGAGCTCACCGCGATCGGGGCCACCGTCGACGTCGTCGCCTGCGACATCGCGGACCGGGCCGCCGTGGCCGCGCTGATCGACGGCCTGCCCGGCCTGACCGGCGTCGTGCACGCGGCAGGCGTCCTGGACGACGGCGTCGTGTCGGCTCTCACCCCGGAGCGGCTCGCGGCCGTGCTGCGGCCGAAGGTGGACGCTGCCGGTCACCTGCACGAGCTGACCCGACACCTCGACCTGTCGATGTTCGTGCTCTTCTCCTCGGTAGCCGCCACGCTCGGCGCGCCCGGACAGGCCAACTACGCGGCCGCGAACGCCTACCTGGACGCTCTGGCCCAGCAGCGTGCCGCCGACGGGCTGGTCGCCACCGCACTGGGCTGGGGCCCGTGGGACGCGGCCGCCGGCGGCATGCTCGCCACCATGACCGGCGGTGACGCCGGCCGCGTCTCCCGTTCGGGAGTCCGTTCCCTCGATCCTCAACGTGGCCTCGCGCTGTTCGACGCGGCGATCGCGGGCAGCCGCGCCGCGGTCGTGCCGATCGGACTCGACCTGACCACCCTCCGCGGGATCGCCGCGGCTGGTGGGATCCAACCCGTGCTGCGCGGCCTGGTCCGCGGGCAGAGCCGCAGGCAGGCCGACGCGGGGACCGAGGGGTCGCTGGTGCGGCAGCTCGCCGGCCTGCCGGCCGAGGACCGTGCCCGTGTCGTCGTCGAAGTGGTCCGCAGCCAGGTCGCCGTCGTGCTCGGGCACGCCGCCGCCGAGGCGATCGACGTCACCCGTCCTTTCCAGGACCTCGGCTTCGACTCGCTGACCGCGGTCGAGCTGCGCAACCGGCTGGCCGCCGTCACCGCGCTGCGGCTGCCCGCCACCCTGATCTTCGATTACCCGACCCCGGACGAGCTGGCCACGTTCGTTCTCGGCGAGCTGCTCGGTGAGCAGGCCGAGGCCGGATCCGTGGCGCCGGCCGTCGCCGGCACCGACGAGCCGATCGCGATCATCGGGATGGCCTGCCGGTTCCCCGGCGGGGTGGGGTCACCGGACGAGCTCTGGGAGCTGGTCGCCGAGGGCCGGGACGCCATCGCCGCGTTCCCCACCGACCGTGGCTGGAATCTGCGGCTGCCCGACGACATCGACCCGGACACGGTGCCCGGCGGTGGCTTCGTGGGCGGTGCCGCCGACTTCGACGCCAGCTTCTTCGGCATCTCGCCGCGCGAGGCGCTGGCGATGGATCCCCAGCAGCGTCTGATCCTGGAGACGGCCTGGGAGGCGTTCGAACACGCCCGGGTCGACCCGCACAGCGCCCGTGGGAGCCGCACCGGCGTCTTCATCGGCGCCGCGTTCTCGTCCTACGGCACCGGCCCCGGCACCGCCGAGGAGTTCCAGGGCCACCTGCTCACAGGCACCGCCACCAGCGTCGCCTCCGGCCGAGTCTCGTACACGTTCGGATTCGACGGCCCGGCCGTCTCGGTCGACACCGCCTGCTCGTCGTCGCTCGTCGCACTGCACCTCGCCGGGCAGGCGCTGCGCTCCGGCGAGTGCACCATGGCCCTGGCCGGCGGCGTCACCGTCATGGTGAGCCCGGCGATCTTCGGGGAGTTCAGCAAGCAGCAGGGGCTGGCCTTCGACGGGCGGTGCAAGTCGTTCGACTCATCCGCGGACGGTACCGGCTGGTCCGAGGGCGTCGGGATGCTGCTTGTGGAGCGTCTCTCCGACGCCCGGGCCAACAACCACCGTGTCCTCGCGGTGGTCCGGGGCAGCGCGGTCAACTCGGACGGCGCGTCCAACGGCCTCACCGCACCCAACGGACCCTCGCAACAGCGGGTGATCCGGCAGGCACTGGCCAACGCGGGTGTGCCGGCGGCCGGGGTGGACGTCGTGGAGGCGCACGGCACCGGCACGGCGCTGGGCGACCCGATCGAGGCGCAGGCGCTGCTCGCCGCGTACGGGCAGGACCGGGAGACGCCGCTGTACCTGGGCTCGATCAAGTCGAACATCGGGCACGCCCAGGCGGCCGCGGGGGTCGCCGGGATCATCAAGATGGTGCAGGCGCTGCGGCACGACACCCTGCCGCAGACCCTGCACGTGACCGAGCCGACGACCGAGGTGGACTGGAGCAGCGGGGCGGTTCAGCTGCTCACGGCGCCGGTCGAGTGGCCGCGCGTGAACCGGCCGCGGCGGGCGGCGGTCTCGTCCTTCGGTATCAGCGGCACCAATGCGCACGTGATCCTGGAACAGGCAGCCGACGACACGCCGGCGCTTACCCCAGCCACAACCCCTGCTTCCGGCCCATACCCGTGGCTGATTTCCGGCCGCTCGCCGGAGGCGGTCGTCGCCCAGGCGGCCCGGCTGACGGCTCTGGACGCCGGCCCGGCGGACATCGGTCTCTCGCTCGGGACCACGCGGGCGTTGCTGCCGTACCGCGCCGTGCTCACCGATCCGGCGCGCCCGCTGGAGGTGCTGCATGTGCCCGGCGGCAAGCTGGGCCTGCTCTTTCCCGGACAGGGCGCGCAGTTCGCCGGCATGGGTGACGGGCTGTACGAGACCTATCCTGTGTTCCGGGACGCCTACGACGCCGTGGTCGCCGAACTTGGCCACCCGCTCGATGACGACCGGCTCGACGAGACCCAGTACACCCAGGCGGCGCTCTTCGCGGTGGAGGTCGCCACCTACCGGCTGCTGGAGAACTGGGGTGTACGACCGGATCTCCTCTTGGGACATTCGGTCGGTGAGCTGGCCGCCGCGCACGTCGCCGGACTGTGGTCCCTACCGGACGCAGCCCGGGTGGTCGCCGCGCGGGGACGGCTCATGCAGCAGCTCCCGTCCGGTGGCGCGATGGTGGCGATCCAGGCCGGTGAGGACGAGGTGAGCCCCCTACTCACGGCAGGGGTCTCGCTCGCCGCCGTCAACGGGCCGCAAGCCGTGGTGATCTCCGGCGACGAGGAGGCCGTGCTGGCCGTCGCGGCCCGCTTCGAGCGGAGCCGGCGGCTGCGGGTCAGTCACGCCTTCCACTCGGCCCGGATGGACCCGATGCTGCCGGCCTTCGCCGAGGTGCTGGCGGACGTCCAGTTCCGCACTCCCGAGCTGGGCTGGATCTCGAACCTCACCGGGGAGCCGGCCGACGTCGAGGTGATGGAGGCCGGCTACTGGGTGCGGCAGGTCCGCGGCACGGTGCGCTTCGCCGACGGGATTGCCGCGATGCGCCGCGCCGGCGTCGGCCGCTTCGCCGAGGTCGGGCCGTCGGGGTCACTGGCCACGCACGTGGGCGACGAGTGCCGGCCCACGCTCCGCCGCGGCCACGACGAGCCGGCCACGGTGACCGGTGCCCTCGCCGTCACCGGCGCCGACTGGACCCGCGTGCACCCCGGCGCACACGTCGTTGACCTGCCCACCTACGCCTTCCAGCACGAGAGGTACTGGCCCACCGGCACCACCGCCGGCCCCGTCGACGTCACCGCGGCCGGGCTCGGCACCGGCGGGCACCCGCTGCTCGGTGCGGCAGTGCCCCTCGCCGGCGGCGACGGCTTCCTCTGGACCGGTCGGCTCTCCGCGGACACCCATTCCTGGCTCGCCGACCACCTGGTCCTCGGCACCGTGACCGTGCCCGCCACCCTCCTCGCCGACCTGGTGCTGCACGTCGCCGACCAGCTCGGGCACCCGACGGTCCGCGAACTCACCGTCACCGCACCGATGGTGCTGCCGGATCGTGGCGCGCTCACCCTGCAGGTCGCGGTCGACGGCGACCGGACGGTCACGGTCTATTCCCGGCCGGCCGGGACCGACCTCCCCTGGCGCACCCATGCCCGGGCCAGGCTCGCCCCGGGGGGACCGGTTGCCGGGGACGCCGCCGAGGCCTGGCCCCCGGCCGGCGCCGAACCGGTCGACCTGCGTGACGCCTACCCGGAGTTCGAGGAGGCGGGCCTGACCTACGGGCCGGCGTTCCGCGGCCTGACCGCGGCTTGGCGGCGGGACGGCACAATCTTCGCGGCGGTCACCCTGCCGGAGGACCTGCGGACCGACGGGTACGGGCTGCATCCGGCCCTGTTCGACGCCGCCCTGCAGGCCGCGCGGCTCGGCGGCGCCGGCATGCCGCACACCTGGACGGATCTGTCGCTGGCCGCGACCGGAGCGCGGAGTCTGCGTGCCTGCCTGTCCCCCGCAGACGGCGGCCTCGAGGTCCGGCTCTCCGACGCGGACGGCGCACCGGTCGCGACCGTCGGCCGGCTCACCGTGCGCGAGATCGCCGCCGAGGAGCTGCGCGACGCCGAGGACGTCGACGCCGCGCTGTTCGGCGTGGCCTGGACCCATCGTGAGGCCTCGGGGCCCGCGACCGCCGGCAACTGCGTCGTCCTCGGTGACGACGCGCCGCGGATCCCCGGAGTCCGGCACGCCGACGACCTGGTCGCGCTGATGACAACCGTCACCGACGAGGACGTTCCCGACCTCGTGGTCGCCGCCGTCGCGACGGTCCACGACGCGCTGGGCCTGTTGCAGGGCTGGGTCCTGGACGAGCGGTTCATCGGGAGCCGCCTGGTGGTGGCCACCCGCGGCGCCGTACCCGCGACTCCGGGCCAGGACGTCGACCCGGCCGCCGCTGCTGTCTGGGGGCTGGTTCGCTCGGCCCAGTCCGAGCATCCCGGCCGGTTCGTCCTCGCCGATTTGGACGGCGACGACTTGCCGCCGGCCGCGATGGGTAGCGGCGAACCGCAGTTCGCGATCCGTGCCAGCGAGATGCTGGTGCCGCGTCTGCGGCGGACGGACGAGGCGCCCGAGGCCGCGGCCTGGGACCCGGACGGCACGATCCTGATCACCGGTGCCACCGGCGCCATCGGCTCGGCCGTGGCCCGGCACCTGGCCCGGCGTGGGGCCCGGCACCTGCTGCTGGTCAGCCGCCGTGGCGAGGCCGCACCGGGCGCCGCCGACCTGGTCGCTGACCTGGCCGAGCACGGCACGACGGCCACCGTGGCAGCGTGCGACGTGGCCGACCGTGCCGCTCTCGCCGCGCTGCTGGACGGTGTGCCGGAGACCGCGCCACTGACCGGCGTGGTGCACGCCGCCGGTGTGGTCGACGACGGTGTGCTGGCCTCGCTCACGACGGAACGGCTGGACACGGTGCTGCGGCCCAAGGCGGAGGCAGCTACCCACCTGCACGAGCTCACCGCCCACCTCGACCTGCCGATGTTCGTGCTGTTCTCTTCGGCGTCCGGTCTGCTCGGCGCGCTCGGCCAGGGGAACTACGCGGCCGCCAACGCCTACCTGGACGCGCTGGCCCAGCATCGGCGGGCCGGCGGTCTGGCCGCTCAGTCACTGGCGTGGGGCCCGTGGGCACCGACCGGCAGCGCGCAGGGCGGCATGGCCGCGGCACTGGGCGAGGCGGACGGCCGCCGGATGGCCCGGGCCGGTCTTCCCCCGCTCGCGGTCGAGCCCGCCCTGGCGCTGTTCGACGCGGCCGGCACCCGCGACGTGGCGTTGCTGGCCCCGATGCGGCTCGACCTTCCGGTACTGCGGCAGCGCGCCCGTACCGAAACCCTGTCGCCGCTCCTCGGCGACCTGGTGCGGGTCTCCGCGCGCCGGATCGCCGGCGCCGGCGACACCTCCTCCTTCGCCCGCCGGATCGCCGCGTTGTCACCGCAGGACCGGACCCGCACGCTCGTCGAGCTGATCCGCGGCCAGGTCGCCGCGGTGCTCGGCCACGAGACACCGGAAGGCGTGCCGGTCGGTGCGCCCTTCACCGACCTGGGGCTGGACTCGCTGGCGGCGATCGAGCTGCGCAACCGGCTCAGTGCCGTCACCGGGTTGCGGATCCCGGCCACGCTGGTGTTCGACCACCCCACCACGACCGCGGTCGCCGATCACGTCCTCGGCGGGTTGCTCGGCTCGCAACCGGTGCTCGCCGACGTGACGCCCGAGGTGACCGGGCTGCACGAGCCGATCGCCGTCGTCGCGATGAGCTGCCGCTTCCCCGGCGGGGTGCAGACCCCCGAGCAGCTCTGGGACCTCGTCGCCGACGGCGTCGACGCGATCGGCGACTTCCCGGCCGATCGGGGCTGGGACCCCGACGGGACGCCGATCCGGGGCGGCGGCTTCCTCTACGACGCCGGTGACTTCGACGCCGGGTTCTTCGGCATCTCCCCGCGCGAGGCGCTGTCCATGGACCCGCAGCAACGCCTGCTGCTGGAGACCAGCTGGGAGGCGGTGGAACGGGCCGGCATCGACCCGCGGACGTTGCGCGGCTCGCGCACCGGCGTGTTCGTCGGCACCAACGGCCAGGACTATGTCGGGCTGCTGATGGGCTCCGAGGAGAACGCCGAGGGCCGGCTCGCCACCGGCAACAACGCCTCGGTCGTCTCCGGCCGCGTCGCCTATGCCCTCGGGCTCGAGGGGCCGGCGGTGTCCGTGGACACCGCCTGCTCGTCGTCCTTGGTGACGCTGCACCTCGCCGCGCAGGCCCTGCGATCCGGTGAGTGTTCGCTCGCGCTCGCCGCCGGGGTCACCGTGATGTCCACGCCGGGCGCCTTCCTCGAACTCGGCGCACAGGGCGCGCTCGCGCCGGACGGCCGGTCGAAGGCGTTCGGCGAGGGCGCCGACGGAGCCGGCTGGGCCGAGGGCGTCGGTGTCCTGCTGGTCGAGAAACTGTCCGACGCCCGTCGGCACGGCCACCCGGTGCTCGCGCTTCTCCGCGGCTCGGCGGTCAACCAGGACGGCGCCTCCAATGGTCTCACCGCCCCGAACGGGCCGGCCCAGCAGCGGGTCATCCGGCAGGCTCTGTCCAACGCCGGCGTGGCCGCCACCGAGGTTCAGGCCGTGGAGGCGCACGGCACCGGGACCGCCCTGGGCGATCCGATCGAGGCGCAGGCGCTGCTCGCCACGTACGGGCAGGGCCGCACCGGTGAACCGGTCTGGCTCGGTTCCGTCAAGTCCAACATCGGGCACACGCAGGCCGCGGCCGGCGCGGCCGGAGTGATCAAGATGGTGCTCGCCCTGCGCCACGGCCACCTGCCCCGAACCCTGCACGCCGACCGGCCCACATCCCACGTGGACTGGGAGTCCGGCGCGGTGGCCCCGCTCACCGAGGCGCGACCGTGGCCGCAGGTCAGCGGCCCGCGCCGGGCGGCGGTATCGGCCTTCGGCATCAGCGGCACCAACGCGCACGCCATCCTCGAGCAGGCGCCCGCGGAGGAGCCGGCGGCCGTGTCGCGGGCCACGCCGGTCATCGACGGGGACACGGCGCCGCTGCTGCTCTCCGGCCGCAGCCCGGAGGCCGTCGGGGCGCAGGCCGCCCGCCTCGGCGAGCACCTGGCCGATCACCCGGACCTGCCGAGAACCGGTGTCGCCTGGTCGCTCGCGACCGCGCGGACCGCCTTCGAACACCGCGCCGTGGTGCTCGGTGACGGACTCGCCGCCCTGGCCGCCGGGCGCGCCGCCGGCGATGTCGTGACGGGCGTCGCCGAGTCCGTCCAGCGACCCGTCTTCGTCTTCCCCGGCCAGGGCGGTCAGTGGGCGGACATGGGCGCCACCCTGCTGGAGACCTCACTGGTGTTCCGCGACGAGGTGCGGGCCTGCTCCGAGGCGCTCGCCGCCCACCTCGACTTCTCCGTGCTCGACGTGCTGGCCGGCGGTGACATGGACACCGGGCGGGTCGACGTGGTGCAGCCGGTCCTGTTCGCTGTGATGGCCGGCCTGACCCGGCTGTGGCAGGCGCACGGGGTGACCCCGGCTGCCGTCATCGGCCACTCACAGGGCGAGATCGCTGCGGCGTACGTCTCCGGTGCGCTCACGCTGCCCGATGCGGCCCGGGTCGTCGCGTTGCGCAGCCGGGCGCTGCGGGTCCTCTCCGGACGCGGCGGGATGGTCTCGGTCGGCGCCAGCGCCGAGCTGGTCCGGAAGCGGATCGACGCGTACGGCGACCGGGTGGCGCTGGCCGCCGTCAACGGGCCGCACTCGGTGGTCGTCTCCGGTGACCCGGACGCGTTGGACGAGATCTTCGCGGGTTGCGTGGCGGACGGCGTACGGGCCAAGCGGGTCGCCGTCGACTACGCCTCGCACTCCGCGCACGTCGACCTGATCGAGGACGAGCTCGGCGAGTTGCTGGCCGCTGTCGACCCGCGGCCGGGAACGGTGCCGCTCTACTCGACGCTGAGCGGCGGCCGCGTCGACCAGACCGGCCTTGACGCCGGCTACTGGTTCCGTAACCTGCGTTCCACCGTGCTTCTCACCGACGCCGTGCGAGCCGCCCTGGCCGACGGGCACCGGGTGTTCATCGAGGTGAGCCCGCACCCCATGCTCACCCTCGGTCTCCAGGAGACTTTCCAGGCCGGACAGCCGGAGGCGGTTGCTCTCGGGACGCTGCACCGCGACCAGGGTGACCGCCGGCGGTTCCTCGCCGCGCTCGCCGCGGCCTGGGTCAACGGGGTCGACGTCGACTGGACCGCTGCGTTCGCCGGCGCCGACCGGCGCCGGACCGACCTGCCGACGTACGCCTTCCAGCGCCGCCGTTACTGGCCGACCCGGGCGGCGGGCGCCTCGATCGCCGGCGCCGACCCCGCCGACCGTGCCTTCTGGGACGCTGTCGAGCGGGCTGACCTGGACAGCGTCGCCGGGGTCCTGCGCCCGCACGACGCGGACGCCCGGGCATCCCTGGACGCGGTCCTGCCACTCTTCTCCGACTGGCACCGGCGCCGCCGGGAACGGTCCGCCGCCGACGGCTGGCGCTACACCACCGGGTGGGTGCCGGTCACCGTGCCCGGCGGCGCCGGTCCGGGCGGACGCTGGCTCGTGGTGCTCCCCGCCACCCGGACCGACGACGAACCGGCCCGAGCCGCCACCGACGGGTTGCGGGCCCGTGGCGCCGACGTCCTCGAGATCGTCCTCAACGGCGACGGCCTGGAGCGGGCCCAGCTGGCCGAGCGGCTGCGGGCGGCCGGTGCGGACACTGCCGCCGGTGTCGTCTCGCTGCTGGCACTGGACACCGACCCGGCTCCGTGTGACCCGGGCACCACGGTCGGCCTGGCCGCCACCATGACCCTGATCCAGGCCCTCGGCGACGCCGGCGCGACCGGGCGTCTGTGGGCGCTGACCCGCGGCGCTGTCGCCGACGTGCCGGACCCGGCCCAGGCGATGGTGTGGGGGCTCGGCCGGACCGCCGCGCTGGAACATCCGGAACGCTGGGGCGGGCTGATCGACCTGCCGGCCGGGATCGACCCGGTCGCCGTGGACCGGCTCTGCGCGGTGCTGACCGGCCGGCACGGTGAGGACCAACTGGCCGTACGCCCGTCCGGTGTCCTCGCCCGGCGCCTGCGCCGAGTGCCGGCGGGCGCCGACGACGGCCGCCGCTGGATCCCGTCCGGGACTGTCCTGGTGACCGGTGGCACCGGCCGGCTCGGTGCGCACCTGGCACGGTGGCTGGTCTCGGCCGGCGCCCAGCGGGTCGTTCTGACCAGCCGGTCCGGTGATGCGCGGCCGGAATTGCCCGAGGTCGTCGTCGAGGCGTGCGATGTCACCGACCGGGAGGCCACCGGAGCGCTCGTCGCGCGGCTCGCCGCCGGCGAAATCCCGCTGCGAGCCGTGGTGCATGCGGCCGGCGCACCGGCGAACGGCGTCCTCGACACACTCGACCCGGACGGACTTGCCGACGCGCTGCGGGCCAAGGTGATCGGCGCCCGCAACCTGGAGATCGCCACGGACGGGATCGACCTCGACGCTTTCGTGCTCTTCTCGGCGTCCGCCGGGACGATCGGCGGCACCGGGCAGGGCGCCAACGCCGCGGCTGCCGCCTACCTGGACGGCCTTGCCGTCCGCCGCCGGGCCACGGGTCGTCCAGCCACCGCAGTCGCCTGGGGCCCCTGGGCCGACGGGGTCACCGACCCCGAGTTCCTCGTGCGGCGCGGCCTCACTCCGTTGCCGTCCGCGGCGGCGTTCGACGCGCTGGCCCGGATCGTGGCTCAGGACGGCCCGGCGCTGATGGTGGCCGACATCGATTGGTCGGCGTTCGCTCCCGCGTTCACGGCGGCCCGGCCCAGCCCGCTGGTGGCCGAGGTGCCGGAGGCACGGACGGCGATCGAGGCGGCCGGCGGCAGCGGCGGCGGTGACGCCGACATCACGGCGGCGTTCCGCGGCTCCCTCGCTGACCTGTCCTCGGTCGACAGGGATCGCGCCCTTCTGGACCTGGTCCGCTCGGAGGCGGCCGCAGTGCTCGGGCACGAGACCCCCGACGAGGTGGGGAGCGGCCGGCCGTTCCGCGACCTCGGGTTCGAGTCGCTGTCGGCGGTGGAGCTGCGCAACCGGCTCAGCGCCCGCACCGGGCTCCCGCTCTCCGTGACCGTGGTCTTCGATCAGCCCACTCCGGTGGCGCTCGCCGCCCACCTGCACGAGCAGGTGTTCGCCGCGGATACGGCCGCACCGGTCTCGGTGCTCGACGAACTGGATCGCCTCGAGGCCGGGCTCGCCGTGTTCGCCGAGGACAAGACGGCCCGGCAGCACATCACCGCCCGGCTACGCGGGATCTTGACGGCGTGGGACGGCGAACGAGCCGAGGACGGCGAGCTCGCCGGCCGGCTCGAGACAGCGACGGCCGACGAAGTGCTGGCCTTCATCGACAACGAGCTCGGAGGGTCCTGATGGCGGACGAGCAGAAGTTGCTGGACTATCTCAAGCGCGTCACCGCCGACCTCCATCAGACCCGCCAGCGACTGCGCGACGCCGAGTCGGGCGAGCACGAGCCGATCGCGATCGTATCGATGAGCTGCCGGTTCCCTGGCGGAGTCGAGTCGCCGGAGGCGCTGTGGGAGCTGCTCGCCGACGGTGGTGACGCAATCGCCCCGATCCCGGACGACCGGGGCTGGGACATGGAACGGTTCTTCGGCGCGGACACCGGGCAGTCCGGCACCTCGTACGCCCGGCTTGGCGGCTTCGTCGACGCCGCAGGTGATTTCGACGCGGCGCTGTTCGGCATCAGTCCTCGCGAGGCGGTGTCGATGGACCCGCAGCAGCGGCTGCTGCTGCAGACCTCGTGGGAGGCGTTCGAACGAGCCGGCGTCGACCCGACGTCGCTGCGTGGCCAGCGGGTCGGCGTCTTCGCCGGGTGCAGCGGCCAGGACTACTCGATGCTGCTCCAGCAGGCACAGGAGGACATCGAGGGGTACACCGTCACCGGTACCTCGGCCAGTGTGATCTCCGGGCGGGTGGCGTATGCCTTCGGCCTGGAGGGCCCAGCGGTGACCATCGACACCGCCTGTTCCTCGGCGCTCGTCGCGGTACACCTCGCCGCGCACGCCCTCCGTCAGCGCGAGTGCACTCTGGCGCTGGCCGGCGGGGTCACCGTGATGGCGACACCCACCATCTTCATCGATTTCAGCAAGCAGAAGGGCCTCTCCTTCGACGGGCGCTGCAAGTCGTTCGCCGCGGCCGCGGACGGCACCGGATGGTCCGAGGGCGTCGGTGTGCTGCTGCTCGAACGGCTCTCCGACGCGGTACGCAACGGACACGAGGTGCTTGCCGTGCTGCGCGGCTCGGCGGTCAACTCCGACGGCGCCTCCAACGGACTGACCGCTCCGAACGGCGGCTCCCAGCAGCAGGTCATCCGTCAGGCCCTCGCCAACGGCGGTCTGACCGGGGCGCAGGTGGACGCCGTCGAGGCACACGGCACCGGAACCACGCTGGGTGATCCGATCGAGGCTCAGGCGCTGCTCGCCACGTACGGCCAGGACCGCGAGCGTCCCCTCTACCTCGGCTCGGTGAAGTCGAACGTCGGACACACCCAGGCCGCGGCCGGAGTTGCCGGGATCATCAAGATGGTCCAGGCCATGCGGCACGGGGTGCTCCCGCGGACCTTGCACGTCGACCGGCCGACGCCGCACGTGGACTGGTCGGCGGGCGCGGTGTCGCTGCTGACCGAGCCCGTGGCGTGGCCGGAGACCGGGCAGCCGCGCCGGGCGGGCATCTCGTCCTTCGGTGTCAGCGGCACCAACGCCCACCTCGTGATCGAGCAAGCGCCGGCACCGGCCGACGAGGTCGTGCCAGTCGTGCCGGCGAGCCTCCCGGTGGTGCCGTGGGCGCTGTCCGGCAGGAGCACCGATGCGCTCGCCGCGCAGGCCCGCCGTCTCCTGGAGCACCTCGATGATGACGCCGACCCGGTCGACGTGGGTTCGTCGCTGGTACGCACCAGGGCCGCGCTGGACCGGCGCGCGGTGGTCGTCGGCCGGGACGTCGCCGAGTTGCGCGCGGGTCTGAGCGCCGTGGCTGCCGGCGCCGACGCCCCAGGCGTGTTGCGGGGTGTCGCTCGCGACGGCGGCCGGCTCGCCGTTCTGCTGCCCGGCCAGGGCGCACAGTTCGCCGGTATGGGACGCGGCCTGCACGCCGCCTTCCCGGTGTTCGCGGAGGCCTTCGACGCGGTCTGTGCCGCGCTCGACGAACACCTGCCCCGGCCGCTCGGTGAGGTGGTGTTCGGGGGCGAGGCGCTGGACGAGACGCTCTGGACGCAGACCGGCCTGTTCGCCGTCGAGGTCGCCACCTACCGGCTGCTGGAGAGCTGGGGGGTACGCCCGGACCTTCTTCTCGGGCACTCCATCGGTGAATTGGCCGCCGCGCACCTGGCTGGCCTGTGGTCGCTGCCCGACGCGGCAGCCGTGGTGGCCGCCCGCGCCGATCTCATGCAGGCGCTGCCCGCCGGCGGCGCGATGGTGGCCGTGCAGGCCACCGAGGCGGAGGTGGCCCCGCTGCTCACCGCAGGGGTCGCCATCGCGGCGGTCAACGGGCCGGACGCGGTCGTGGTCTCCGGCGACGAGGAGGCGGTGGCCGCACTGGTGGACCACTTCGACGGCCGCAAGACCCGGCGGCTGCGGGTCAGCCACGCCTTCCACTCGGCGCGGATGGAACCGATGCTTGCCGCGTACGCGGAGGTCCTGGCCTCTGTCCGGTACGAGACGCCGGTGCTGGGATGGATCTCCAACGTCACCGGCCGCCCGGTCGGGGTCGAGGTGATGGAGCCGGCCTACTGGGCCAGTCAGGTGCGCGAGCCGGTCCGTTTCGCGGACGCGGTGTCCGCGCTGCGCGACGCCGGTGCCACCACGTTCATCGAGGCCGGGCCGTCCGGAACCTTGACCGCCCTCGCACAACAGAGCGCACCCGATGCCACCTTCCTGCCCACCCTCCGCAAAGACCGGGACGAGGCAGCCGCGCTGATCACCACACTGGCCGGCGCACACGTCACCGGGGTGACGGTGAACTGGGCGGCGGTGTTCGGCCCGGCCCGGCGGATCGCGCTGCCCACCTACGCCTTCCAGACCGAGCGTTACTGGCCGACCGGCGCGGCTGACTGGACCGGCGACGTCACCGCGGCCGGGCTGCGCCCCGCCGAGCACCCCCTGCTCGGCGCCGCGGTCACGCTGGCCGACACCGACGGGCTGCTGCTCACCGGGCGGCTGTCCCGGCAGACCCACCCCTGGCTGGTCGATCACGCCGTCATGGGCCAGGTGCTGGTGCCCGGTACCGCCTTCGTGGAGCTGGCGGTCTCGGCGGGCGACCGGATCGGCTGCCCGGCCCTCACCGAGCTGGTCCTGGAGACCCCGCTGATCCTGCCCGAGCGGGGTGGCGTGGACCTGCAACTCACCGTCGGCGCCGCCGACGAGGCCGGCAACCGGACGCTGAATCTGCACTCGCGCACCGACGGGCCGGACGAGGCCTGGACCCGCAACGCCAGCGGCACCCTGACCCCGGTCGCGCCCGCCGCACCCGACTTCACCGACTTCACCGCCTGGCCGCCCCCGGGCGCGACACCGGTGCCCACCGACGGGCTCTACGCCGACCTGGCCCGATTCCAGTACGGCTACGGCCCTGCCTTCCAGGGTCTGCGTGCCGCGTGGCGCCGCGGTGACGAGGTGTTCGCCGAGGTGACCCTGCCCGAGGCGATGCACGCGGACGCAGCCGCCTTCGGCCTGCACCCGGCACTGTTCGACGCCGCCATGCACGCCAACGCGGTGCGCGACTTCGACACCGAACGAGACTTCGCCGGCGCGCCGCTGCCGTTCAGCTGGAACGACGTCACGCTCTACGCCTCGGGGGCGGTACAGCTGCGGGTCCGGATCTCGCCCGCGGCGGGTGACGGCGTCCGCGTTGCGCTCGCCGACGGCACCGGCGCCCCGGTCGCCGCGGTCGGCACCCTGGTCCGCCGCGCGGTCACGGCCGGTCAGTTCACCACCCGCCACGCCGACGACCTCTACCGCATCGGCTGGCCGTCGGCGCCCCTGCCCGACGCGGTAGCGGCGGATACCTGGGTCCAGCTCGGCGACAGTTCGCTCGGACTGCCGGTGACCGGCGTACACCCCGATCCGGCGGCCCTGTCGGCGAGCCTGCCCGAGGACGCCCCGGCGCCGGGCGTCCTGATCGCCGACCTCACCCGGCCCGCCGCCCTCGACCTGGCCGCGGCCGTGCACGACAGCACCGCGGTCGCGCTGCGGCTGGTACAGGCCTTCCTGGCCGAGGACCGGCTCGCGTCGTCGCGGCTCGTCGTGCTCACCCGGGGCGTGCATGTCACCGACGACGGTGACGAGCCCGGCGACCCGGCCCGCGCCGCCGTCTGGGGCCTTCTCCGCTCGGCGCAGTCGGAGAGCCCGGACCGCTTGCTCCTGGCCGACCTGGACGACGACCCCGCCTCGCTCGCCGCGCTGCCGGCCGCGGTGGCGGCCGGCGAGCCGCAGTTCGCCCTGCGCCGCGGCGGCCTGCGGGTGCCCCGGCTGGACCGGGTCGCCGTTGATCCGGGCTCACCCGGGCTGGACCTCGGCGGCGGTACCGTCCTGATGACCGGCGGCACCGGCGCGCTCGGCCGGATCTTCGCCCGGCATCTGGTGCTCCGGCACGGCGTACGGCAGCTGGCCTTGGTCAGCCGCGGTGGACCGGCCGCCGAGGGCGCCGCCGAGCTGCGTGCCGAACTCGCCGGGCTGGGCGCCACCGTGGCGATCCACGCGTGCGACGCCGCTGACCGTGACCAGCTCGCCTCGGTACTCGCCACCATCCAGGCCGAACACCCGCTCACCGCGGTGGTGCACGCCGCCAGCGTCTCCGACGACGGCGTGCTCGAGGCTCTCACCGCGGAACGGCTGGACCGGGTGCTGCGGCCCAAGGTGGATGCCGCGGTGGCGCTGCACGAGCTGACCCGGGACCTGAGGCTCAGCGCGTTCGTGCTGTTCTCCTCGGTCGCCGGCGTGTTCGGCGGTCCCGGCCAGGGCAACTACGCCGCAGCCAACCTCTTCCTCGACGCGCTCGCCGAGCACCGCCGCGCGGCCGGGCTTCCCGCGCTCTCCCTCGCCTGGGGCATGTGGGCGGAGCGCAGTGGCATGGCCGGTCAGTTGCACGACCATCACGTCGGCCGGATCGGTCGCGGTGGCCTGGCCGCGATGACGGCGGACGAGGGGCTGACCCTGTTCGACACCGCCCTGGCCGCGGGCGGCACGCTGTTGATGCCGGCCCGCCTCGACATGGCGGCGCTGCGCCAGACCGCCGCCACCGCAGGTGTCACGCCGGTCCTGCGCGGGCTGGTGCGGGCACCGGCGCGCCGGACGGCCGGCGTGGCGTCGCTCGCCGATCAGCTGGCCGGTCTCAGCCCGGCCGACCAAGGCGTTGTCATGCTGGAGCTGGTCCGGGGCCAGACCGCGCTGGTGCTCGGCCACCCGTCCGCCGACCGGGTGGAGTCACAGCAAGCCTTCAGCGACCTCGGTTTCGACTCGCTCACCGCGATCGAGCTGCGCAACCGGATGCAGGGCGCGACCGGGCTGCGGCTCTCCGCCACCCTGATCTTCGACTATCCGACCCCGGGGGCGCTCGCCGAACATCTGCACGCGCAGGTGCTCGGCCGCCGTGCCGCCGCCCCTACGGTAGTCACCGCGGCCTCCGACGAACCGATCGCCATCGTCGGCATGAGCTGCCGGCTGCCCGGCGGCGTCCGGTCCCCGGAGGACCTGTGGCAGCTCGTCATGGAGGGGCACGACGCGATCAGCGCGGCCCCGGCCGACCGCGGCTGGGGCATCGACGGCCTGTACGGCGGCTTCGTCGACGACCCCGGCGACTTCGACCCCGGCTTCTTCGGCATCTCTCCACGGGAGGCCACCGCGATGGACCCGCAGCAGCGGCTGCTGCTGGAGACCAGCTGGGAGGCGGTGGAGCGGGCCGGGATCGACCCCACCACGTTGCGCGGCACCCGTACCGGCGTGTTCGCGGGCTCCAGCGGCCTCGACTACGCCGGCCTGCTGCAACAGGGCGAGGGCACCGAGGGCTACTACCTGACCGGCGCGACCGGCAGCGTCATCTCGGGCCGGGTGTCCTACACCCTCGGCCTGGAAGGCCCGGCGCTGACCGTGGACACCGCCTGCTCCTCGTCGCTCGTTGCGCTGCACCTGGCCGTACAGGCGCTGCGTAGGGGCGAGTGCTCCATGGCGCTCGCCGGCGGCGTGCTGGTGATGGCCACGCCCACGGGCTTCGCCGGTCTGTCCGGGCAGGGCGGCTTCGCGGCGGACGGCCGGTGCAAGTCGTTCTCGGCCGCGGCCGACGGCACCGGGTGGTCCGAGGGGGTCGGGATGCTGCTGGTGGAGCGGCTCTCCGACGCGGAGCGCAACGGCCACCGGGTGCTGGCCCTCGTTCGCGGGACCGCTGTCAACCAGGATGGCGCGTCCAACGGGCTGACCGCGCCCAACGGGCCGTCCCAGCAGCGGGTGATCCGGTCGGCACTGGCCGACGCCGGGCTGCGTGCCGATCAGGTCGACGCGGTCGAGGCACACGGCACCGGCACCGTGCTGGGTGACCCGATCGAGGCACAGGCGCTGCTGGCCACGTATGGACAGGACCGGCCCGGCGACCGCCCGCTCTACCTCGGCTCGATCAAGTCGAACATCGGTCACGCTCAGGCCGCGGCGGGTGTGGCCGGCGTGATCAAGACAGTGCTCGCCCTCCAGCACGGAACCCTGCCGCGCAGCCTGCACCTGGACGAGCCGACCGGCGAGGTCGACTGGGGCTCGGGCGCCGTGACGCTGCTCGACGCGGATCGTGCGTGGCCGGAGACAGGCGAGCCCCGCCGGGCCGCGGTCTCGTCCTTCGGCATCAGCGGCACGAATGCCCACGCCGTCCTGGAGCAGGCGCCGCCGGCTGCCGCGGCGCCACCGCGGCCCACCGAGGACCGGCCGGTACCGCTGGTGTTGTCCGGCCGCAGCCCGCAGGCGCTGCGGGACCAGGCGCTGCGCCTGCACGCCCACCTGAGCGAGCACCCCGGCCTGCGCCCGGCGGACGTCGGTCACTCGCTCGCCACCACCCGGGCCACCTTCGAGCACCGCGGCGTCGTGGTCGGCGCGGACCGGCAGCAGCTGCTGGACGGGCTCACCGAGCTGTCCCGGGAACCGGACGGCCCTCCGGTCAAGCCGGTCCGCCCGGTCTTCGTCTTCCCGGGCCAGGGTTCCCAGTGGGCCGGGATGGCACTGGCCCTGCTGGATGCCGATCCGGTCTTCCGGGAGCAAGCCCAGGCGTGCTCGGACGCGTTCGGCGAACACCTCGATCACTGCTTGATGGACGTGCTGCGCTGTGCCGACGGCGCACCGCCGCTGGAGCGCATCGACGTCGTGCAACCGGCCCTGTTCACGGTGATGGTGTCGCTGGCGGCGATGTGGCGCGCCCACGGGGTGGAGCCGGCCGCGGTGGTCGGCACCAGCCAGGGCGAGATCGCCGCGGCGTATTTCGCCGGTGCGCTCACTCTGGACCAGGCCGTCCGGGTGGTCGCCGTCCGCAGCCGCCTGGTCGCCGACCGGCTGGCGCACCGGGGCGCGCTCGCCTCACTGTCGATGCCTCGGGACCAGGCCGACCAGCTGCTCGCCGACATCGGCGGGGACCTGGTGATCTGCGGTTTCAACGGTCCGGGGCTGATGACCGTCGCCGGCGGCCACGAGTCGCTGCGTGAGCTGGTGCGCCGCGCCGAAGAGCGCGGCGACCGGGCCAAGCTGCTGCCGGCCACCGGACCTACCCACAGCGCCGCGGTCGGCGAGCTCCAGGAGGAGATGTTCGGTCTGCTCGGCTCGGTCGACCCGGCTCCGGCGGCGGTACCGCTGCTCTCCACGGTCACCGGCGAGCCGATCGACGGCACCGAACTGGACGGCCGGTACTGGTACGACAACCTCCGTGCGCCGGTGCTCTTCGAGCAGGCCACCCGGCGTCTGCTCGACCAGGGGCACACCGTCTTCCTGGAGATCAGCCCGCATCCGGTCCTCACCATCGCGGTCGAGCAGATCATCGGTGATGGTGCGGGGGCGGTCACCGCGACCCTGCGGCGCGGGTCCGGCGGCCGGGACCGCTTCCTCACCGCGCTCGGCGCGGCCTGGACGAACGGCGTGCCAGTCGACTGGACCGCCGCGTTCACCGGCCTCGACGCCCGGCCCGCCGCGCTGCCGACCTATGCGTTCCAGCGCCGGCGGTACTGGATCGAGCGGCCCCGGCAACTCGGCGACCTGGCCTCGGCCGGGGTGGACGGCACCGAGCATCCGATGCTGGCCGCCGGCGTGGAACTGGCCGGCGAGGCGGGTCACGTGTTCACCGGGCAGCTGTCCGCACGTAGCCATCCGTGGATCGCCGAGCACGGCGTCTCGGGCACGATCGTGGTGCCCGGTACGGCGTACGTCGAGATGGCCGCCCGCGCCGGCCGCGAGGTCGGCTGTGACGTGCTGGAGGAACTGACGCTGGAGGCGCCCCTGACGCTGCCGCAGCAGGGCGAGATCCAGATCCAGCTCACCGTCGGCGCACCGGACGCGACCGGCCGCCGCGAACTGGCCCTGCATTCGCGACCCGCCGACGGCAACGGCAGCCGGGTCTGGACCCGGCACGCCGGGGGAGTGGTGCGTGTCGCCGAGATCGTGGAATCGGCTGGGGATGCGGGCCTGACGGCGTGGCCGCCACCCGGTGCCACCCGGATCGACCTCTCCGGCGCCTACGACAACGCGCAGAAGCTCGGGTACGACTACGGGCCCCGGTTCCGTGGCCTGCACGCCGTCTGGCAGCGCGGCGACGAGTATTTCGCCGAGGTGAAGCTACCCGCCGAGGCGGACTCCGAGGCCGCGGAGTTCGGACTCCACCCAGCCTTGTTCGACAGCGCCCTGCAGATCACCGGCCTGCGGGCACGCCCGGAGGGCGACGACGCCGGCCGTCCGCACATGCCGTTCGCCTGGCGCGGCGTCCGGATTCACGCCACCGGGGCCACCAGCCTGCGGGTGCGGCTGGCACCGTCCGGTCCCAGCGGCGTCTCACTGCACCTGGCCGACGCCTCCGGTGGGGTGGTGGCCACCGTGGACTCCCTGGTGCTGCGCCCGATCGACCCGGAACAGCTGCGCGCGGCAGGCAAGGCGCAGAACGACGCACTGTTCCACGTCGCCTGGACGCCGGTCGCCCTCTCCACCGAAGGGTTGTCCGGCCGGCGCTGGGTAGTGCTCGGCGCCGACCCGGACGTCCTGGCCGGTGGCGGCGCCAACGTGGCTGGCATGCATGTCAGCGGCTACCCCGACCTGGCCGCGCTGGGCGCCGCGATCGACGCCGGCGTGCCGGCGCCGGATGTGGTCCTCGCCGCCTTCGGCGGCTCGGGCGTCGACGTGGCGGAGACCGCCCATCGGCTCACCCGGGACGCGCTCACCCTGCTCCAGCAGTGGACGACTGATGACCGTCCGGGTGACGCCCGGCTCGTGGTGCTGACCAGCGGTGCTCTCGCCACCCGCCCGTTCGAGGACACCCCGGACCTGGCTGCGGCGGCGCTCTGGGGCCTGGTCCGCACGGCGCAGTCCGAGGACCCCGGCCGGATAGTGCTCGTCGACGTGGACGACACCGAGGCGTCCTGGGCACTGCTCCCGGCCGCGGCCGGCGGGTTCGAGCCCCAGGTGGCGCTCCGCTCCGGCATGTCGCTGGCCCCGCGGCTGGTCGGGGCTCCTGCGCCGGCGGGCGACCCGGACCGTGCGGGTCTGGACCCGGCCGGCACCGTGCTGATCACCGGCGGAACGGGCATGCTCGGCGCTCTGTTCGCCCGTTACCTGGCGGAGCGGCACGGCGTGCGGCATCTGCTGCTCGTCGGACGGCAGGGCCTGGCGGCGCCCGGCGCCGCCGAGCTGGTGGCCGACCTGGCCGGACACGGCTGCCAGGCCGAGGTCGTGGCCTGTGACGTCGCGGACCGTGACGCGCTGGCGGCCGTCCTGGCGGCGATCCCGGTCGAGCGGCCGCTCACCGCGGTGCTGCACATGGCCGGCGTGCTGGACGACGGGCTGATCGGTTCGCTCACCGCGGAACGCGCCGACGCCGTGCTTCGGCCCAAGGTGGACGCCGCGCTGCACCTGCATGAACTTACCAAGGAGGCCAACCTCGCTGCCTTCGTGCTCTTCTCCTCGGCAGCCGGCACGTTCGGCAGTTCCGGGCAGGCCGCCTACGCCGCGGCGAACACGGTGCTGGACGCGCTGGCGCAGCACCGCGCGGCGAACAACCTGCCCGCCACGTCGCTCGCCTGGGGCATGTGGGAGCAGCTCAGCGCGATGACCGGCCATCTCGGCGAGGACGACCTCCGCCGGATGCGCGGCACCGGGGTCGCGGGGCTCACCCCGGAACAGGGTCTCGCCCTGTTCGATCTGGCCGGCGCCGTCGCCGAGCCCGTGCTGCTGCCGGTCCGGCTGGACTTCGCCACGTTGCGCGAGCAGGCGGCTGCCGGGCAGATCGCGCCCCTGATGCGCAAGCTGGTCCGGGTTGCGGTGCCCCGTGCGGTGGGTGACGCGACAGCCGGCGACGGCAACGCCCTCGCCCAGCGGCTCGGTGGCCTTTCCGAGGCGGAACGGGAACGGGTGCTGCTCGACCTGGTGCGGACGCTGGCGGCCTCCGTGCTCGGACACGCCACCCCTGAGGCGGTACGCCCGGACGAGTCCTTCAAGACCCTCGGGTTCGACTCGCTGCTCGCCGTCGACCTGCGTAACCGGCTCAACGGCGCGACCGGCCTGCGGCTCGCCCCCACCACGGTCTTCGACTATCCCAGCCCCACCGAACTGGCCCGCCACCTGCTCGGCGAGATCGTGCCGCAGGAGCCGGCGGCGAACGCGGCGCCGGTGTTCGCGGGCATCGACCGGCTGGAGACCCTGCTCGCCTCCATCGGTTCGGACGAGACGCAACGGATCCGGATCACCATGCGCCTGCACGACGTGCTCTCCCGATGGGGGGACCGGAACACCCTGGATCCCGGCGAGGAGACCGGCATCAGCCCGGATCTCGACGCTGCGAGCGACGACGAGATGTTCGATCTGATCGGCAAGGAGTTCGGTATCTCATGACCGACGAAGAGAAACTCCGTTACTTCCTCAAGCGGGTGACCGCCGACCTCCAGGAGACCAAGGGTCGACTGCGGGCGGCCGGCGCGCGGGACCGGGAGCCGATCGCGATCACCGCCGTGGCCTGCCGTTTCCCAGGCGGGGTGAGCACTCCCGAGCAGCTCTGGGATCTGGTGCTGAACGGCACCGACGCGCTGTCGCCGTTCCCCACCGACCGTGGCTGGAGCCTCGACGGGGTGTTCGCCCGCGACCCGAAGGACGAGGCTCGCGGCAACACCCTCGAGGGCGGGTTCATCTACGACATCCCGCAGTTCGACCCCGAGTTCTTCGGCATCAGCCCACGCGAGGCGCTGGCGATGGACCCGCAGCAGCGGCTGCTGCTGGAGGGCGCCTGGGAGGCGGTGGAGCGCGCCGGCATCGACATGGCCACGCTGCGTGGCACCCGTACCGGAGTGTTCGTCGGCATCGCCGGGCAGGGGTACGGCGGCAACATGTACCCGCCGGAAGGTACCGAGATCTACATCGGCACGGGTACGACCCCGAGTGTCGCGTCGGGCCGGATCGCCTACACGTTCGGGCTGAACGGACCGGCCGTCACCATCGACACCGCCTGTTCCTCCTCGCTTGTCGCATTGCACCTGGCCTGCCAGTCGCTGCGCTGGGAGGAATGCTCGATGGCGCTGGTCGGCGCCGCCACCCTGATGGCCGCGCCGAACACCTTCACCGAGTTCAGCCGGCAGGGCGGGCTCTCCTCGAGCGGCCGGTGCAAGGCCTTCTCCGCCGATGCCGACGGCACCGGCTGGGGCGAAGGACTCGGCGTGCTGCTGGTCGAGCGGCTCTCCGACGCCCGGCGCAACGGCCGGCCGATCCTCGCGGTGGTGCGCGGGTCGGCGATGAACCAGGACGGCGCCTCGAACGGGCTGACCGCTCCGAGCGGCCGCGCCCAGCGGGACGTGATCCGGCACGCCCTGATCAACGCCCAGCTGTCCCCGGCGCAGATCGACGCGGTCGAGGCGCACGGAACGGGCACCGTGCTCGGCGACCCGATCGAGGCACAGGCGCTGGTGGCCGAGTACGGCGGGGATCGCCCGGACGGGCGGCCCCTGTGGCTGGGATCGGTCAAGTCGAACATCGGTCACACCCAGTCCGCGGCGGGCATGGCCGGCCTGGTCAAAATGATCATGGCGTTGGGGCACGGCACCCTGCCGGCCACCCTGCACGTCGAGAACCCCTCCGAGTACGTCGACTGGAACGCCGGCTCGCTGGCACTGCTGCACCGTCCTCAGCCGTGGCCGCAGACCGGTCAGCCGCGCCGGGCCGGTGTCTCCTCGTTCGGGGTCAGCGGAACCAACGCGCACGTCATCCTGGAGCAGGCCCCGGAGAGCGAGCCGGTCGAGGCCGAGTGGGCCGAGCCCACGCCGCTGACCGGGCCGACAGTGCCCGTGCCGGTCTCTGGAGCGTCCGCGGAGGCCCTGCGGGCGCAGGCGGCCCGGCTGCGCGGCCACCTGGCCGAGCATCCCGACATCAGCCCGGCCGACCTGGCCTTCAGCCTGGCCACGACGCGGGCCGCGCTGAGCCACCGCGCGGTGGTCCTGGCCACCGACCGGGAGTCGCTCATCGATGGGATCGGCGCGCTGGCGCAGGGCGCCGAGCGGTCACACCTGCGGACCGGCGTCACGGACCGCAGGACCCGGCCGGTCTTCGTCTTCCCCGGCCAGGGCGCGCAGTGGGCCGGCATGGCCAAAGGACTGTGGGCGTCGTCGGAGGTCTTCGCCGCCGCCATGGAGCAGTGCGCCGAGGCGCTCGCCGGGCACGTCGACTGGTCGCTGCGGGACGTGGTGGACCGTGGCGACTACGACCGGGTGGACGTCGTGCAGCCTGTGTCCTGGGCGGTGATGGTGTCTCTCGCCCGGCTCTGGGAGTCGTGCGGCGTACGCCCCGCCGCCGTGATCGGGCACTCGCAGGGCGAGATAGCAGCGGCAGTCGTGGCGGGCGCTCTCGGCCTCGCCGACGGCGCCCGGGTCGTCGCGCTGCGCAGCCGGGCCATCCGGAGGCTCGCCGGCGACGGCGGCATGGTCTCGGTGTCCGCGCCGGTGGACGACATCGAACTCGGCGACGGACTGTCGGTCGCCGCCGTCAACGGACCCCGGTCGGTGATCGTCTCGGGTAGGCCCGCGGCCCTGGAAGCGCTGCTCGCAGCGTGCGAGGCGCGGGGCGTGCGGGCAAAACGGATCGCCGTGGACTATGCCTCACACTCGCCGCAGGTGGACCGCATCCGTGACGACATCGGCACCGCTCTGGCCGGGCTGAGCCCGCGCACCGGCGACGTGCCGTTCTTCTCCACCCTGACCGGCGATGAACTCGACACCGCGGGCCTGGACGCCGGGTACTGGTTCCGCAACCTCCGCTCCACGGTCGCCTTCGAAACCGCCGTGCGGGCTGCCCTGCGCGCCGGCCATCGAGTGTTCATCGAGGTCAGTTCGCACCCGGTGCTCGGCATCGGGCTGCAGGAGACGGTCGAGGCAGCGGTCGGTGACGCCGTCCTGGTGAGCACCCTGCGCCGTGACGAGGACGAGGCGGCGCGCTTCGCCGCTGCGCTGGCCGACGCGCACCTTGGCGGTGTCCGGCTGGACTGGCCCGCCGTGCTGGCCTCGCACCGGCCGCGCCGGGTCCGGCTGCCCACCTACGCCTTCCAGCGCCGCCGCTTCTGGATCCACGACGACGCGCCCCTGCCGCCGCCGCTGCCCGCCGCCGGTACGGCGGTGCCGGACGACCCGTTCTGGGCCGCCGTGGACAATGACGATCTGGACGCCCTGACCGGACTGGTGCAGGCCACCGACGACCCCGGAGCCCGGGCCGTCCTCGGTGACGTGCTGCCGTTGCTGTCCGGATGGCGCCGGCGGATCCGCGAGCAGGGCACCTCCGACGACTGGCGCTACGAGGTGACCTGGCGCCCGTCGCGGGCGTCGGCCCCGATGCCACGGGGCACCTGGCTAGTGGTCGTCCCGGAGAGCCATGCCGGAGACGGCACGGCGGGTCACTGCGCCGAGGCGCTGGCCGCCTGCGGCGCCGAGGCGATCTCCCTGGTCGTCGCGGCCGGCGAACTGGACCGGGCCGAACTGACCGCACGGCTTCGCGGGACGCCCGCCGTCGCCGGGGTGCTGTCGCTGCTGGCCCTGGACGACCGGCCCCACCCGGACGAGCCCGCCGTGCCGCGTAGCCTGGCCGGCACTGTCGCGCTGGTGCAGGCACTCGGCGCGGCAGGGATCGACGCGCCGCTGTGGTGCCTGACCCGCGGTGCCGTCTCGACCGGCCCCAACGACCCCCTGACCGCGCCGGCGCAGGCAACCGTCTGGGGACTGGGCCGGGTCGCCGCGCTCGAGCACCCGGACCGGTGGGGTGGGCTGATCGACCTGCCGGCCATACTCGACAGCCGCGCCGCGGCCCTGGTCGTGGAGGCGCTCAGTGGCGCCGGCGGCGAGGATCAGCTGGCGGTGCGGCCGGGCGGTGTCTTCGTGCGCCGGCTGGACCGCCGCCCGCTCGGCGGACGTCCGCCCGCGCGTTCCTGGAAACCGCGTGGAACCGTCCTGGTCACCGGCGGCACCGGTGCGCTGGGCGGGCAGGTGGCCCGCTGGCTGGCGTACGGCGGCGCCGAGCACCTCCTGCTGGTCAGCCGCAGCGGCGAGCGGGCGCCGAACGCCGATGCCCTGCGGGCCGAGCTGACGGCGCTCGGCCCGGCGGTCACCATCGCCGCCTGTGACGTCGGCGACCGGGAGGCCTTGCGGGCCGTGCTCGACGCCGTGCCGGCCGATCTACCGCTGACCGCTCTGGTGCACACTGCCGCAGCGCTCGACGACAGTCTCATCGACGGCCTGGACGTGCCCCGGCTCGGCCGGGCGCTGCACGCCAAGGCAGCCGCCGCCTGGAACCTGCACGAGCTCACGGCGGACCGGGAACTGGACGCCTTCGTCCTGTTCTCCTCGTTCGGCGGCATCGTCGGCACGCCCGGCCAGGGCAACTACGCTCCGGGCAACGCCTACCTCGACGCGCTGGCGCTGCACCGCCGAGCGCTCGGCTTGACCGCGACCTCGGTGGCCTGGGGTGCCTGGGGTGGCGGCGGCATGGCCGAGGGCGACTTCGGCGCGACGCTGAACCGGCACGGCCTGCGGGAGATGGACCCGGCGCCGGCCACAGCCGCGCTGCACCGGGCGATCGAGCAGGACGAGGCCTGTGTGCTTATTGCCGACATCATCTGGGAGCGGTTCGCGGTGGCGTTCACCGCCACCCGGCCGAGCCCACTGCTCGCCGACCTGCCGGACGTGCGGGAGCTGGCCGGGGCGGACGGGGCGGCCGGGCCACCCGGTGCCGAACCGAGCCGGCTGCTCCAGGAACTGGCCGGTCGTACGGAGGCCGAGCAGCGCGGTGTGCTGCTCGAGATGGTTCGCGGGCAGGCGGCCCAGGTGCTCGGCTTCGGCGGACCCGAGGCGGTCAGCGCGAAACGGGCTTTCCAGGAGCTGGGCCTCGACTCGGTCACCGCTGTCGAGCTGCGCAACCGGCTGAGCGCGAAGACCGGGCTGCGGCTGCCGGTCACCCTTGCCTTCGACTACCCGGCTCCGGAGCGGCTCGCCGCCTTCCTGCGCGAGCAACTTGTCCAGGACGGCGAGACGGCGGTGGTGACCGCGCTCGCCGAACTCGACCGGGTCGGGACGGTGCTGGGTGGTGTGACATTCGACGACACCGGCCGGGAGCGGCTCGCGCAGCGGCTCACTCAGATGATCACTGAGCTGAGGGGCGACGGCGACGAGGCCCCGGCGGTCGGCGCGACCATCGAGGGTGCCTCGGACGAGGAGATGTTCGAACTTCTCGGCAAGCGCTTCGGCATTTCCTGATCGACCGACCGAGGGAACCGGGATGACCAACGAAGAGAAGCTCCGCTACTTCCTGAAGCGCGTCAGCACCGACCTCGACGCCGCCCAGGCGAAGCTGCGGCAGCTCGAGGCGCAGGCCACCGAGCCCATCGCCATCGTGGGGATGAGCTGCCGGTTCCCGGGAGGCGTCCGATCGGCCGACGACCTGTGGCACCTGGTCGACTCGGGTACCGACGCGGTCGCGGCCTTCCCGGGCGACCGGGGCTGGCCGGACCTGGTGTTCGGTGCCGCCACGTCGTACCGGCCGGAGGGCGGGTTCCTCTACGACGCCGGTGACTTCGACGCGGACTTCTTCGGCATCTCACCCCGCGAGGCGCTCGCCACCGATCCGCAGCAGCGCATCCTGCTGGAGGTGGCGTGGGAGTCGATCGAGCACGCCGGCATCGACCCCGAGTCGCTGTGGGGCACCCGGACGGGTGTGTTCACCGGTACCAACGGGCAGGACTACGCCGCGCTCCTGATCGGCACGGAAGGACTGGAGGGCTACTTCGGCATCGGCAGCGCCGCGGCGGTGATCTCCGGCCGGGTCGCGTACTCGTTCGGCCTGGAGGGCCCGGCCATCACGGTCGACACCGCGTGCTCCTCCTCGCTCGTCGCGCTGCACCTCGCCGGACAGGCGCTGCGCCAGGGCGAGTGCACGCTGGCCCTGGTCGGCGGCGTGACGGTGATGGGCACCCCGAGCATGTTCGCCGGCATGGGGGCGCAGAACGGTGTGCTGGCCGCCGACGGCCGGTGCAAGTCCTTCGCCGACGAGGCCGACGGCGCCGGGTTCGCCGAAGGCGCCGGCATGCTGGTCGTCGAGCGACTCACCGACGCGCGGCGGCACGGGCACCGCGTGCTGGCCGTGGTCAGCGGCTCCGCGGTGAACCAGGACGGCGCCTCCAACGGGCTGACCGCGCCGAACGGACCCGCACAGCGCCGCGTCATCCGAGCCGCGCTGGACGCCGCCGGGCTCACCCCGGCGCAGGTCGACGTGGTCGAGGCGCACGGTACCGGCACCACGCTCGGCGACCCGATCGAGGCGCAGGCGCTGCTGTCCACGTACGGCCAGGACCGGGACCGGCCGCTATACCTCGGCTCGGTGAAGTCGAACATCGGGCACACCCAGGCCGCCGCCGGCGTCGCCGGGATCATCAAGATGGTGCAGGCCATGCGGCACGACACGTTGCCCGCCACCCTGCACGCCGACCGGCCGTCGTCCCGGGTGGACTGGTCGTCCGGAGCGGTCGAGGTGCTCGCCACCAGGCGGGACTGGCCGGCCTCGGGCGTGCCGCGCCGGGCCGGCGTCTCGTCGTTCGGCATCAGCGGCACCAACGCCCACATCATCCTCGAGGAGGCGCCGGCCACCGAACCGGCCGTCGAGCGGCCCCCGCCGCCGGTCGTGCCGTGGCTGCTGTCGGCGAAGTCGCCGGCTGCTCTGACCGCGCAGGCCCGTCGACTGCGGGAGTACGTGGATGACACCGCGCCGGACCGGCGGGATGTCGGCGCCACCTTGGCGTCGCGGTCCGCGATGGAACACCGCGCGGTCGTCGTCGACGACGACGGGTTGTCCCGGCTCGCCGCCGGCGAGCCCGGCCTCACGCTGGTGCGCGGGACCGCCCGCGCGGACCTGAGGCCGGTGTTCGTCTTCCCCGGGCAGGGCTCCCACTGGCCGGGAATGGCGGCTGGGCTGCTTGACACGTCAGCGGTCTTCACGGCGGCGCTGGCCGAATGCTCGGACGCGCTGGAGCCGTACCTGGACTGGTCCGTGGCCGACGTGCTGCGGCAGGCGCCGGGCGCGCCCACCCTGGACCGGGCGGACGTGGTGCAGCCTGCCCTGTGGGCGGTAATGGTCTCGCTGGCCGGCCTCTGGCGTTCGTACGGCGTCGAGCCGGCTGCGGTGGTGGGCCACTCCCAGGGCGAGGTCGCCGCCGCGTGCGTCGCCGGTGTGCTGTCGCTGGCGGACGGCGCCGCGGTGGTAGCCCTGCGCAGCCGGGCGCTGCGGGCGATAGCCGGGCTCGGCGGCATGCTGTCGGTGGTGGACACCGAGCCGGGCGTCCGGGAACGGCTGGCGGGGTACGGCCGGCGGCTCGCGGTCGCCGCGGTGAACGGCCCGCGCTCCGTCGTCGTCTCGGGGGACGTGGACGCGCTGGCGGAGTTCGAGCGTGAGCTGTCCCGAGCACGGGTGATGCGGTGGCGGGTGCCCGGCACCGACTTCGCCGCGCACTCCCCGCACATCGAACGGCTCGAGGACGAACTCGCCGTGACACTGGCCGGGATCACCCCGCGTCCGCCGCGGATCCCCATCTACTCGACCGTCGAGGGGCAGCCGGCGTTCGACGGCGACTACTGGTTCCGCAACCTGCGCTCGACAGTGCTGTTCCAGGAGGCCATCCAGGCGACGATCGCGGACGGCCATACCGTCTTCGTCGAGGTCAGCGCCCAGCCGGTGCTGACCTCCAGCGTCCAGGACACACTGGCGGAGCAGGACGTGACCGGGCATGCCTTCGGGACGCTGCGGCGCGACGAGGACGACACCGGCCGCTTCACCGCCGCCCTCGGCACCGCCTGGGCGCACGGCGCCGCGGTGGACTGGTCGTCGACGTTCGCCGGCGGCCGGACGGTGGACGTGCCCACGTACGCCTTCCAGCGTCGCCGGTACTGGCCCGAGCCCGGCGGCATGATGGCGCCCCGGCCGGCCACCTTCGACGAGGCGTTCTGGAACGCTGTCGACAGCCAGGACCTGGACGTCTTCGGTCTCGCAGGCGACGTACCGGTGAGTGACGCGCTGCCCGTGCTGGCCGCCTGGCGGCGGCAGCGGGAGGAACGGTCGGTCCTCGACTCCTGGTTCTACCGGCTCGACTGGCGCCCGGTCGCGGTGCCCGAGGCCCCGGCGCGCTCCGGGACCTGGTTGGTGGTCGTTCCGGCCACCCGCGTCGACCACCCGCTGGTCGGCGCGGTCGCGGCGGCTCTGGGCGACGCCCGGCTGCTCACTGTGAACGGCGACGGCCTGGACCGTGATGAACTGCTGAGCAGGGTCTCCGCCGCCATCGCCGAGATACCCGCCCTCGGTGGCGTGCTGTCCCTGCTGGCCCTGGACACCGACCCGGTTCCGGACTCGCCGTCGGTCCCGATCGGGCTGGCCGCCACCGTGACCCTGGTGCGGGCGCTGGGCGACGCCGGCGTCGCCGCGCCGCTCTGGCTGGCAACCCGAGGTGCCGTGGCGGTCCGCGCCACGGAACAGGTCGCCAGCCCGGCGCAGGCGGCCGGCTGGGGGCTCGGCCAGGTGGTCGCCCGCGAGCGGCCGGACCGCTGGGGCGGCCTCATCGACCTCCCTGCGGAACTCGACGACCGCGCTGCCGCGCGCCTGCGGGCGCTGCTCGGCGGCGGCACCGGGGAGGACCAGTTGGCCCTGCGCCCGGGCGGCGCCTTCGCCCGGCGGCTGATCAGGACGGCGGCGCCGGCGGCGGACCGCTGGGAGCCGCGTGGCACGGTGCTGGTCACCGGCGGCACCGGTGCACTCGGCGGCCACGTGGCGCGCCGGCTGGCCGCCCGCGGCGCGGAGCACCTGTTGTTGGTGAGCCGCAGCGGGCCGGCCGCGCCGGGCGCGGACACGCTGGCGGACGAACTTCGCCGGACAGGTGTCCGGGTCACCGTCGCGGCCTGCGACGTGGCGGACGCCGGCGCCCTCGCCGAGTTGCTCGCCACGGTGCCGGAGGACCTCCCGCTGACTGCCGTGGTGCACACCGCCGGTGTCCTCGACGACGGTGTCCTCGACGCGATGGACGCCACTCGTCTGGACCGGGTCTGGCGGCCCAAGGTGCAGGCCACGATGAACCTGCACGAACAGACCCGTGACCTGGACGCGTTCGTGCTCTTCTCCTCGCTCGCCGGCACCATCGGCAACGCGGGCCAGGCCAACTACGCTGCCGCGAGCGCCTGGCTGGATGCCTTCGCCCAGCGCCGCCGGGCCGACGGCCTGCCCGCGACCTCGATCGCCTGGGGACTCTGGGGCGGCGCCGGACTCGCCGCCGACCCGGTCGTCGCGGCCCGGATGCGACGCGGTGGCACACCTCCGATGGAGCCGGAGCGCGCCGCCGAGGCCCTCGGTGCCGCGGTCGACCGGCCCGGCGCCGGTGGCTCTGACGCCCATCTCGTGGTGGCCGCCCTGGACTGGGATCTCTTCGCCCCCGGAATGCTGGCTGGCGGGCTCGGGTCGCTGATCGCCGATCTGCCCGAGGTACGTGCCCTCGGTGAACGCGCCGGCCGGCCGGCGGTGACCGACCCGGAACCGGACTCGGCGCGGGACCGGCTCGCCGGACTGCCGGCTGCCGACCGGCGGCGGGAACTGCTGCGGCTCGTCCAGGAGCGTGCCGCGCTGGTCCTGGGACACGAGTCGGCCGACGCGCTGCCGTCAGATCAGCCCTTCCGTGACCTCGGCTTCGATTCCCTCACGGCAGTGGAGCTGCGTAACCTGCTCGCCGCCGACA
Organism: Actinoplanes sp. DH11; assembly: GCF_020873875.1. Classification (GTDB taxonomy): domain Bacteria; phylum Actinomycetota; class Actinomycetes; order Mycobacteriales; family Micromonosporaceae; genus Actinoplanes. Next base: position 285,601 of record NZ_JAHWGU010000007.1, on the reverse strand, counting down.
CCGGGCTGATGTTGGCCACCACCGTGGCGTTCGACCGGCCCACCCCCGAGGACCTGGCGGCACACCTGTGCGACGAGCTCTTCGGTGCCGACGCCCAGGACGACGGGCTACCGCCGGTGACCGCGGGCGACGCCACCGAGCCGATCGCGATCATCGGGATGAGTTGCCGCTTCCCCGGCGGCGTCCGGACGCCCGAGGAGTTCTGGGAGCTGCTGTCCGCCGGAACCGACGCGATCACTCCGCTCCCCGCCGACCGTGGCTGGGCCGACCTGGGCATGCCGGTGCAGGCGCCCCCCGGCTCGCCCACTCCGGCCGGCGGCTTCCTCGCCGGCGTGGATCTGTTCGACGCCGGCTTCTTCGCCATCTCACCCCGCGAGGCGCTGGCGATGGACCCGCAGCAACGGCTGCTGCTGGAAACTTCCTGGGAGGCGTTCGAGCGGGCCGGCATCGATCCCGAGACGGTGCGCGGCGAGCGGGTGGGCGTGTTCGCCGGAACCAACGGCCAGGACTACGTCGGCCTGATGATGCGGGCCGAGGAGAACGTCCAGGGTTACGTCGCCACCGGCAGCGGCGCCAGCGTGGTGTCGGGCCGCATCGCCTACACCTTCGGGCTGGAGGGCCCGACGGTCACGGTGGACACCTCCTGCTCGTCGTCCCTGGTGGCGCTGCACCTGGCGGCGCAGGCACTGCGACAGGACGAGTGCACCATGGCGCTTGCCGGGGGTGTCACGGTGATGTCCACCCCCGGTGTCTTCCTGGAGTTCGGCCAGAAGGGCGTGCAGTCGGCGGACGGGCGCTGCAAGGCGTTCTCCGACGAGGCGGACGGTACCGGCTGGGCCGAGGGCGTGGGGATGCTGCTCGTGGAGCGGTTGTCCGACGCGCGCCGGCTCGGGCACCCGGTGCTCGCCGTGGTACGCGGTTCCGCGGTCAACTCCGACGGTGCCAGCAACGGCCTCACCGCACCGAACGGCCGTGCGCAGCAACGGGTCATCCGGCGCGCGCTTGCCGTCGCCGGGCTCACCGGTGCCGACGTGGACGCCGTGGAGGCGCACGGTACCGGCACCCGGCTGGGCGACCCGATCGAGGCGCAGGCATTGCTCGCCACGTATGGCCAGGACCGCGACCGGCCGCTGCACCTGGGGTCGGTGAAGTCGAACATCGGGCATACCCAGGCCGCGGCCGGGGTGGCCGGTGTGATGAAGATGGTGCTCGCCCTGCGGCACCGTGAGCTGCCGCCGACGCTGCACGCGGAAACACCGTCGACGCACGTGGACTGGTCGGCGGGGTCGGTCCGGCTGACCAACCGGCGCATGCCGTGGCCGGATTCCGGACGGCCGCGCCGGGCCGGTGTCTCGTCGTTCGGCATCAGCGGCACCAACGCCCACGTCGTCATCGAGGAGGCGCCGGCACCGGATCGGGCCCAGCCGGCTCCGGCCGGCGCCCTCCCGATGGTGCCGTTGATGCTGTCGGCCCGGTCGGGGCCCGCGCTCGCCGCTCAGGCCGGTCGCCTGCGCGATCATCTGCGTGAGCATCCGTCGCTGAGGATCGCGGACGTCGGGATGTCGCTGGCGGTGTCCCGGGCAGCCCTGCCGCACCGGGCCGCGGTGCTCGGCACCGGCACCCCGGAGTTGCTCGCCGGGCTGGACGCCCTGGCCGGCGGCCGGTCCGCGCCCGGCGTGCTGCTCGGCACAGCGGACTCGGGCCGTACCGCCGTGCTCTTTTCCGGCCAGGGTTCGCAGCGCGCCGGCGCGGGCACCGGGCTGTATGACGCCTACCCCGTGTTCGCCGACGCCTTCGATCTGATCTGCGCCGAGTTCGACAGGCACCTGGACGTGTCCGTCCGCGACGTCGCCCGTACCGACCAGGACGCGTTGGACCAGACCCGGTACGCCCAGGCCGGGCTCTTCACCCTCGAAGTAGCGATCTTCCGGCTCCTGCAGTCGTGGGGTGTGCGGCCCGACTACCTGCTCGGCCACTCCATCGGTGAGCTGGCCGCGGCACACGTCGCCGGAGTGCTCGACCTGCCGGACGCCGTACGCCTGGTCGCTGCCCGCGGCGAGCTGATGCAGGCGCTCGCGCCGGGCGGTGCGATGGTGGCGGTGGAGGCGGCCGAGGATGAAGTGGTCCCGCTGCTGACCGACCGGGTGTCGATCGCGGCGGTCAACGGCCCACGCGCCGTGGTGGTCTCCGGTGACGAGGACGCGGTGGCCGCGCTCGTCACGCAGCTCGGCGACCGGCGGACGAAGCGGCTGCGGGTCAGTCATGCGTTCCACTCGCCGCGGATGGACCCGATGCTTGACGCCTTCCGCGCGGTCGCCGCCGAGCTCACCTTCCGGCCGGCGGCGATACCGGTCGTCTCGGGTGTGACCGGCCGGCCGGTTCCGGCCGAGGAGTACGCCGACCCTGGCTACTGGGTGCGGCAGGTGCGGCAGGCGGTGCGGTTCGCCGACGGTGTCCGCTGGCTGGACGGGCAGGGCGTCACCGCGTACGTCGAGGTGGGACCGGAGGGACTGCTGGCCGCGATGGCACGGGAGTGCCTGACCGGGATCGGCGCGACCACCCCGCCCGCCGTCCTGCCCACGCTGCGCCGCAACGCCGCCGAACCGTGGACGGCCGGTGCGGCGCTCGGCGAGCTGTCCGCCCGGGGCCGGCCGGTGGACTGGCCCGCCTTCTACCGACACTCGGGCGCCTCGACCGTGGACCTGCCCACCTACGCGTTCCAACGGGAGTCGTTCTGGCCGAACCTCAGAGGCGCGGCGCCGGTCGCGCCCGGACCCGGCGACGGCGACGACCTGTTCTGGTCGGCGGTCGAGCGCGGCGACCTCGCCGGTCTCGGCGAGGACCTCGACCTCGACCTGGACCAGCCGCTCGGCACGGCGTTGAGCACGCTGTCCGGCTGGCGCCGCGGCAACCGTGACCAGGCCCGCATCGACTCCTGGCGGTACGGCGTCACCTGGCGGCCGGTCCGGGTACCCGAGGCGGAACTCGACGGCACCTGGCTCGTCGTCACGCCGCCCGGCCACGATCCGCTGCCCGGTCTGGACGACGCGCTGGCCCGGGCGGGGGCGACAGCGGTGCGGGTGCGCGCCGGTGACGATCTCGGCCGTCTACCGGCGCCCCGGGGGGTGATCTCGTTGCTCGCACTCGCCGCACCCGGCGCCGACCCGGTCGTTCCGCCCGGTCTGGCGGCCACGCCGGCGCTGCTGCGCGCCCTGACCGCTCTGCCCGCGGCCGCGCCGCTCTGGCTGCTCACCTCCGCGGCGGTGAGCACGGGCCCTGGCGACCCGCCGGTGGACCCGGCCGCCGCGCAGCAGTGGGCCGCCGGTATGGCGATCGCACTGGAGCACCCGGATCTCTGGGGCGGCCTGGCTGACCTGCCGGCCGATCCCACGGACACCGACCACGACCGGCTCTGCCGCCTGCTGTCCGGAGGGACCGGCGAGGACCAGGTCGCGATCCGCTCCGCAGGCGTGCTGGCCCGGCGGCTGAGCCGGCGCCCGGCTGGCCGGCCGCAGCGAACCTGGCGACCGACCGGCGCCGCCCTGGTGACCGGAGGCACCGGCGCGCTCGGCGCACACGTGGCACGCTGGCTGGCCGACAACGGCGCCGAGCACCTGATCCTCACCAGCCGGCGCGGCGCGGCCGCCGCCGGCGCGCCGGAGCTCGCCGACGACCTTCAGGCCCGTGGCGCACGGGTGACCATCGCGGCCTGCGACGTCGCCGATCACGCCGCGCTGGACGCGCTCGTCCGGGAGGTGCGTGCCACCGGCGAGCACATCACCACGGTGGTACACACGGCCGGCGTGCCCGGCCACGACCCGCTGATCACTTCCGAGCCCGAGGATCTGGCCGCCGTGATGACGGCCAAGGTGGCGGGCGCGGCGAACCTGGACCGTGTCCTCGGCTCCACCGACCTGGACGCGTTCATTCTGTTCTCCTCGGCGGCAGGGGTCTGGGGCGGTGCCGGGCAGTCGGCGTATGGCGCGGCCAACGCCTACCTGGACGGGCTCGCAGAGCGCCGCCGCGCCGCCGGTCAGCCGGCCACCTCCGTCGCCTGGGGCGGCTGGGCCGGCGACGGCATGGGCGCCGGGGCCGCCGTCGAGGTGCTGAACCGCCGCGGCCTGCCGCCGATGGATCCGCGGCTGGCCGTCGAGGCGCTGGTGCAAGCGGTCGGGCACGGCGAGACCACGGTGGTGGTCGCCGACGTGGACTGGGACCGGTTCGCGCCGGCGTTTGCCTTCGCCGGCCCGAGGCCGCTGATCGGCGACATTCCGGAGGCGACGGCCGCGCTCTCCGCCGCCGCGCCCGCCACGGGCGGCACCTCGGCGCTGCGGGACCGGCTGGCGTCGTCGTCCGAGGCGGAACGTCGGCGAGTGATTCTCGACATCGTCCGCACCGAGGCCGCGACAGTGCTGGGGCATCCGTCGGCGGCCACCGTCGAGGCCGACCGTGCCTTCCGCGAACTGGGTTTCGACTCGGTGATGGCGATCGAGTTCCGTAATCGGCTGACGGAGGAGACGGGGCTGACGCTTGAAGCCACGATCATCTTCGACGAGCCGTCCCCTGCCGAACTGGCGGCCCGTCTGCTCCGGGAACTCTTCCCGGACGTCGCGGACGACCCGGGCGGCGGCGAGGAGGAACGAATCCGTGCCCTCCTGAGCACGGTGCCGATCGGCCGCTTGCGGCAGGCCGGTCTGCTGGACGCGCTGCTGGAGCTCGACGGCGCCGGCCTGGTGCGGGATGGCGCGGAACCCGCCGGCCAGGCCGACGACATCCGCGCGATGGACGTGCAGGACCTGGTACGCATGGCGATGAACAGGGGGACGACCGGTGAGTGAGGCGCGGGTGCACGAGGTCGTCGAGGCGCTGCGGAGTTCTTTGCTGGAGAACGACCGGCTGCGCCGGCAGAACCAGCGGCTCGTCGACGCCGCCACCGAGGCGGTCGCCGTGGTCGGCATGAGCTGCCGGTTCCCGGGCGGCGTCGAATCGCCCGAGGACCTGTGGCGGCTGGTAGCCGACGGCGCCGACGCGATCGGCGGCTTCCCCGAGGACCGCGGCTGGTCTTCCTGGTTGCCGCCGGGCAGCGCCGCCGTGGCGGGTCCGGTGCCGCAGGGCGGGTTCGTGCACGACGCGGTCGCCTTCGATCCGGCGGTCTTCGGCATTTCGCCGCGCGAGGCGCTGGCGATGGACCCACAGCAGCGGCTGCTGCTGGAGGCCACCTGGGAAGTCCTGGAACGAGCCGGTCTCGACCCGTACGGCCTGCGCGGCAGCGCGACCGGGGTGTTCGTGGGCGCGTCGCCGTCCGGCTACGACTCCGGGATGTTCGGCGACGACCCGGGTGGCGCGGACAGCTTCCGGATGACCGGCACCGCCACCAGCGTGCTCTCCGGCCGGCTGTCCTATGTGTTCGGATTCGAGGGGCCGAGTGTGGTGATCGACACGGCGTGTTCCTCGTCCCTGGTCGCACTGCATCTGGCCGCCCAGGCGCTGCGCCGCGGTGAGTGCTCGCTGGCCCTGGCCGGTGGAGTCACGGTGATGGCCAGCCCGGCCGCCTTCGTCGAGTTCGGCAAGCAGGGCGGCGTCGCCGGTGACGGCCGGTGCAAGTCGTTCGCCGACGCGGCCGACGGCACCGGCTGGTCGGAAGGCGTCGGGATGCTGCTGGTGGAGCGACTGGCCGACGCCCGTCGCCACGGGCACCGGGTACTCGCTCTGGTCAAGGGCTCGGCGGTCAACTCCGACGGCGCCTCGAACGGCCTGACCGCGCCGAACGGCCCGTCACAGCGGCGCGTCATCCGGGCGGCCCTGGCCGACGCGGGACTGACGGCGGGTGAGGTGGACGCGGTCGAGGCACACGGCACGGGTACGCCTCTCGGCGACCCGATCGAGGCGCAGGCGCTGCTCGCCACGTACGGCCAGGACCGTGACCGGCCGCTGTATCTGGGTTCGGTCAAGTCAAACCTCGGGCACGCGCAGGCCGCCGCCGGCGTCGCCGGGATTATCAAGATGGCCATGGCGATCCGGCACGGCATGCTCCCGCGCACCCTGCACGCCGACCCGCCGTCCTCCCACGTCGACTGGTCCTCGGGCCGGGTGTCCCTGCTCACCGAGCCGATCGGCTGGCCGGTCGCCGACCGTCCGCGGCGCGCCGCGGTCTCCTCCTTCGGAATGAGCGGCACCAACGCGCACGTGATCTTGGAGGAGGCGCCGCCCGTTCCGGAGCCGCCGGCGGGCGTTCCGGCCCTGACCGGCGCAGGGATCCCTTGGCCGCTGTCCGGGCGCACCCCGCAGGCCCTGCGCGCGCAGGCCCGGCGACTGCGCGACCATCTGGCGGCGAACCCGGCGGACGCCCGCGACGTCGGGTTTTCGCTCGCCACCCGGCGCGCCGCGCTCGAACACCGGGCGGTCGTGCTCGGCGAGGGCCTGTCCGAGCTGGCCGGCGACGAGCCGGCGGCCACCGTGTTGCGGGGTACAGCGGCCGCCGCGCGTCAGCCGGTGTTCGTCTTCCCCGGCCAGGGCGCGCAGTGGGCCGGGATGGCACAGCGGCTGTCGTCGGCGTCCCCAGTTTTCGCCGCCGCGATGGCGGAGTGCGAGAAAGCGCTGTCGCCCTACGTGGACTGGTCGTTGCAGGAGATGGTCGACGAGCCTGACTTCGAGCGGGTCGATGTCGTACAACCGGTCTCCTGGGCCGTCATGGTCTCCCTCGCGCGGCTGTGGCAGGCCTTCGGCGTCGAACCGGCCGCTGTCATCGGACACTCGCAGGGTGAGATCGCGGCGGCCTGCGTGGCGGGCGTGCTCACGCTGGACGACGCCGCCCGGGTCGTCGCGGTACGCAGCCGGGCCTTGACCGCGCTGGCCGGGCACGGGGGCATGCTCTCGGTCGCCGCGCCTGAGGACGAGGTACGGGCATGGCTGCCCGTCGACCTCTCGATGGCGGCCGTCAACGGGCCGTACGCCGTCGTCGTCTCCGGCCCGGCGACGTCGCTCGCGGCGCTGGAGTCGGACTGCGCGCGCCGTGCGGTGCGGACCCGGCGGGTGCCGGTGGACTACGCCTCGCACTCCGAGCACGTCGAGTCGCTGCGGGCGGAGCTCGCGGCCGGTCTCGCCGGCCTGCCGGCGATGCCGGGTGAGGTGCCGGTCTATTCGACGGTCGAGGCGGACCCCTCGTTCGACGGCGAGTACTGGTATCGCAATCTGCGGTCCACGGTGCGGTTCCACGACGCCACCCGGGCGGCGATCGCCGACGGGCACACCGTCTTCCTCGAAGTCAGCGCGCATCCCGTGCTGTCGGCCGGCGTCCAGGACACCCTTGACGCTGCGGGTGTAGCCGGGCACGCGTCCGGGACGCTGCGCCGGGACGAGGACGACGCCGTACGCTTCGTCACCGCGCTGTCCACCGCCTGGGTGCACGGCGTAGCGGTGAACTGGGCGCCGCTGTTCGCCGGGGCGCGGCCGGTCGAGCTGCCCACCTACGCCTTCCAGCGAAGCCGTTTCTGGCCGGACGCGCCGGCGGCGCCAGGGCCGGTGGCCGCCGGCGACCCGTTCTGGGCGGCGGTCGGTTCCGGTTCGGCAGAAGCCGTCGCGCGGACTCTGCGACTGCCGCCAACGGACGAGCCCGCTCTGCATCAGTTGTTGCCCAGCCTGCTGAACTTCGCCCGGGAGACCCGGGTCCGCACCGACGTCGAGCCTTGGCGCCACCGCGTCGAGTGGCACCCGCTGGACCTTCCCGCGGCGGACACCGCCCCGGACGGAACCTGGTGGGTGGTCCGGCCGGCGGACGGTGACGACGTGCTCGGGGACGCGGCCGAGATGCCCGCGACGATGGTGCCGGTGCGCTGGGGGAGTGCGCTGCCGGACACTCCGCCGTCCGGGGTGCTGTCGCTGCTCGCCTCGGTGTCCGAGACGGTGGCGCTGCTGACGGCGCTGGGCGAACGCGGTGTCGGGGCGCCCCTGTGGTGCGTGACCCGCGGTGCCGTCCAGGCCGGGCCGCACGACGCCGCGCCTGATCCGGACGCCGCCGCCCTCTGGGGGCTCGGCCTGGTCGCGGCACTGGAACATCCCGACCGCTGGGGTGGTCTGCTGGACTTGGCCGGTTCCCCGGACTGGCACCGCATCGCCGCTGTCCTCTCTGCCGGTGACGGCGAGGACCAGATCGCACTCCGCCCGGCGGGGACTTTCGCTCGCCGGCTGGTGCCGGCCCCGGACCGGGCCGACGAGCCAGGCACGTGGCGCCCGACCGGCACGGTGGTGCTCAGCGGCGCCATGGTGAGCCGCTGGGCGCCGATGGTGCGGTGGCTCACTGATGGCGGTGCCGAACATGTGGTGGTGATGGCGGCCGACGACCACGCCGTCGAACTGCCGGCCGATCTGCGGGCACCGGCGGCCCCCGTCACCGTCGTGGCAGGCGAGACCCCGCCGGCGCTCGCCGCCCGGCTCGCCGGGGAGGGGCACCGGATCACCACGGTCATCCACGACTCCGCCGCACCCAGCGCGGCCGCCGCACTCTCCGGTGCCGACCCGGCCGGTCTTGCCGAGGCCGTCCGGGCCGAGGTCGCGCCGGTCGCCGAGTGGGACCGGGTGTTCGCCGACGCCCCGGTCTCGTTGGTCGTGCTCACCTCGACCGCCACCACCTGGGGCAGCGGCGGCTTCGCGGCCCGGGCCGCCGCGGGTGCGGCGGCCGAGGCGCTGGTGCGGCGGCGCCGGGAACGCGGCCGTCCGGCTGCGGTGATCGCCTGGCTGCCGTGGGCCGGGGACACCGCCGCCGACGAGGCGCTCCGGCGGCGCGGGCTGCGCCCGCCGACCGCCGAACCGGCCCTGGCCGCCCTGGAGTGGGCGCTGCACAACGACGACGTGGCCGTGACGATCGCCGATGTGGACTGGGAACGGTTCGCGGCGACCTTCACGGTTGCCCGTCCCAGCGCCCTGCTCTCCGCGCTGCCGGCGGTCCGTGCGGCCGGCGACGCGGCGGCCGGTCCTGGCGCCGGGGACACCGAGCTGCGGCAACGCATTCTGGCCGCGGCGCCGGCGGAGCGGCGCGCCCTGCTCACCGACACCGTGTGTACCCATGTCGCAGCGGTCCTCGGACATCCGTCGGCCGACGCGGTGTCCGCGGAGGCGCCGTTCCTGGCGCAAGGTCTGGACTCGGTCACCGCCGTGGAACTGCGCAACGCGTTGCGGGAGGCACTCGGCCTCGCCCTGTCGCCGACGCTGATGTTCGACCACCCCACGCCGGAGGCGCTCGCCCGGCACGTCGGCGAGCTGCTGACCGGTGCGGCGGACGGCGAGGGCGGCGCCATGGCCCCACCCGGGGGCGGCGGCATTCTGGGCGAACTCTTCCAGTCGACGATGAACGCGGGCCTGCCTGCGGAGTACTCCCAGCAGTTGCTCGCCCTGGCCGCGTTCCGGCCCGCCTTCGACGAGCCGGAGAAGCGGACCGGCGCACCCGGCATCATGCGGCTCGCGGCGGGTGGCGACGCACCTGCGCTGATCTGCTGCTGCACGGTCGCGATGGGCTCGGGTTTCCACGAGTACGCCCGCCTCGCCGCCGGATTCCGCGGCATCCGGGACGTCTACGCCCTGACTCACCCCGGGTTTGCGCCGGGTGAACTCATGCCGGCGAGCCTGGACGTGCTGATCCGCTCGCACGTACGCACCGTCCTGGACGTCGTCGGGGACGGCCCGATCGTGGTCAGCGGGCACTCGGCGGGGGCCATGTTCGCCAACTCGCTGGCCGCCGGGCTCGCGCGAGCCGGCCGTCCGCCGGTCGCTCAGGTGTTGCTGGACAGCTATCCGGTCGGCAGCGAGGTCCTGGCACGGTGGTTGCCGGAGATGTTCAAGGGGATGTCCGAGCCGGACGGCCAGTACACCCCGATGGACGATCACCGGATCACCGCCTGGGCCGGCTACGTGCCCCTGCTCGACACCTGGCAGGCCGCCGACGTGCCGGTTCCCACCCTGCTCGCCCGCGCCGACACGCCGCTGGGGGAGTGGCCGGACGAGCACGGGTGGCGCTCGCTGTGGCCGTACGCCCACGAGGAGGTCGACGTGCCCGGTGATCACTTCACGATGCTTGGCGACGGCGCTCCCGAGGTCGCGCGCAAGGTCCAGGAGTGGCTCTCCGAACGGGGCTGCTGAGTCACGCTCGATCCCCTATCGTGGCGTGCGCCGAGATCAACAACTTTCGTTGCCGACCGGTGCCGATCTAGTGAGGAGTCCGCAGTGCGACAGGCGAATGCCGCGGAGGACGTCCGTCATCGAGGGGACGGGGGCCCGCCGGCCTTGGAGATCGTCGGCCTGCGTAAACGGTTCGGCGAGAAGGTGGCTGTGGACGACGTCGCGCTCACCGTGCCGGCGGGGAGTTTCTTCGGGGTGGTGGGGCCGAACGGGGCCGGCAAGACCACCAGCCTGATGATGGCGGTCGGACTGCTGCGGCCGGACGCGGGAACCGTGCGCGTCTTCGGCGTGGACGTGTGGGCGGATCCGGTACGGGCCAAGACGATGCTCGGGGTGCTGCCCGATTCGCTGGCGCTCCCGGAACGGCTCACCGGTCCGGAGCTGCTGCGGTTCGCCGGTCGGATCCGGGGGATGGACCACGCCACGATCGAGTCGCGGGCGACCGAGTTGCTCGCCGTTCTGGAACTCGACGACGCCGGTGGCACGCTGGTGATCGATTATTCGACCGGCATGCGCAAGAAGATCGGTCTGGCCGCCGCGCTGCTGCACCGGCCGCAGCTGCTGGTTCTGGACGAGCCGCTGGAAGCGGTCGACCCGATCTCGGCCGCGACCATCAAGACGATCCTGCGCCGGTTCGTCGAGGCCGGCGGCTCGGTCGTCTTCTCCAGTCATGTGATGCCGGTGGTGGAGCAGACCTGCGACCATGTCGCCGTGGTCTCCGGCGGGCGGGTGCTGGCCTCCGGGCCGACCGCCGAGGTGACTGGCGGGGAGACGCTCGAGGAACGGTTCGTCGGCCTGGTCGGTGGCGGCGGCTCCGGCGGCCGGGAGGGCCTGTCGTGGTTGGCGAACTGATCCGGCTGAAGCTGACCCTGCTCCGGCGTTCGATGTCGGGCCAGTGGGCGGTGCAACTCTTCCTGGGCGGCGTCATCGGGCTGCTTGCCGCCGCCGGCACGGTTTACCTGGCCACCCTCGACTTCGGCGTCCCCGAGGTGCGCGGCGACCTGCTGGCGATGGCCATGCTGGTCTGGCTCGCCGGCTGGGCGCTGGGCCCGATCCTGTTCGGTGCCGGGCAGAACGACCTGCGCGCCGACCAGCTGGTGCTGTTCCCGATCGGGGCGCGCACGCTGACGCTCGGCCTGCTGGCCGCTGCCGGGCTCGGCGTGGGACCGGCGGTGACGCTTGTCGCGCTGACCGGGCTGCTGGTCTACGCGGCACCGTTCGGGCTTCTCGCCACGCTTGCCGGGCTGATTGCGCTTCCGCTCACGCTGGCCCTGTTCGTGCTGCTGTCCAAGGTGATCACGGCGGTCCGCGGGCAGGTGGTGCGCAGCCAGCCGGGTGCGGCGCTGTCCGGGCTGTTCACCGCGGCCCTGCTGGCGGCGGCGAACTCCGTCTGGGCGCTCGCGCCGGCCCTCGGCGTGGCGCTGGCGACCGGCTTCCCGGACACGTTGTCGGCCACGATGCGCGCGCTGCCGTCCGGCTGGGCACTGACATCGATCGATGCCGTGGGTCGGCGCGATTGGCTGCTCGCCATCGGTGCACTCGGCGGCCTGCTGGTCCTTGACCTGCTGCTGGCGGGCGTCTGGGCGACTGTGCTGCGGCGGCAGCTGACCGCGGGCCGCGGCAACGGGCGGCGTCCGCGTGCGGTCCGGCTGGCCGGGGTGGACGACGGTGTCACGGGCAAGGAGTTGCGTACCTGGCTACGCGATGTGACCCGTACCCATTTCGTGTTCTTCGCCGTCTTCTACGGCCTGTTGCAGGCCGTGATCCCGTTGGTGAACGGTGCCACGATCTTCCTGCCCTGGACCGGCCTGATGGTGGTGGTGTGGACGGCCGCGGTGACCGCGAACCTGTACGGCACGGACGGCACCGCTCTGTGGCTGACTCTCGTCACGCCGGGCGGGGAGCGTGCCGACGTACGAGGCCGGCAATATGCCTGGCTGCTCGTGGTGGCGCCGATCGCGATAGTGCTGACTGTCGTCTTCGCCGCCGTGGCCGGGCTCGGGTGGGCGTGGCCGTGGGCGATCGCCTTGACCGCGGCGGCGCTGGGCGCGGGCTCCGGCGCCGTCGTGCTGGTCGCGGTGCACGCCATGGTGCCGCTGACCGACCCGCGCAACCGGGGCAGCGGCGCTTGGGAGAACCGGATCGACGTGGTCCAGGTGATCGGTGTTCTGGCCGTCGTGGTCCCCTCCCTGGCACCCACGTTCGGCGTGCTGTGGCTCAGCGGCACCCTGGACGTCCCCGCGCTGGCCTGGGTGGCCGTCGTGCTGGGTGTTGCCAGCGGCGTCGCGTACGCCTGGGGGTTCGGTCTGCTCGCGGCCCGCCGTCTCGCCGCGCAGGGGCCCGAGCTGTTGTCCCGGATGCGTTCGGGTCCGGCGCCTGTCGCCGTCGGACGGCCGCCCGCTCTCGCCGGGGGTACGGGGCAGGCGCCGCCCTGGGCCGTCGCCGTGGTGCTCAGCTGTTTCGTCGCGTGCTGGGTTCCGCTTGTCGCTCAGGGCCTGGTCCCGATGATCCTGAAGCTCGCCGGCTCCGGCATCACCTCCTGGTTCCTGGCGCTGCACATGCCGCAGGCGTACCAGTGGTGGGTCATCGGCGGCATGATGCTGCTCGGTCTGGTGCTGATCGGAATCGGTCTGGCCGTGGCCCGCAACTTCGACATCCGGCCCGGTGCCGGGTTCGGCGGTGTGCCGGCGCGCAGTTCCGCGATGGATTCGCCGGAGCCGGAGCGCCGCGACATCGCCGACGAGGTGCGCAAGGCGATCAGCGGCCGCCGGACTGACTGACCCCTACCGATCCCCTGTTCCGCCGGCGACGCGCGGGCGCGGCCCGCTCGTGCGTCTAGCGTCAGTGCCGTGGCCAGTCAGATCGAAGTGACCCCAGAGCTTTCCGACTACCTGCGTGCGGTCTCCTTGCGGGAGGACCCGATCCTGCGTGAGCTTCGTGTGGAGACCGCCGCGTACCCGGCCGGCACGGCGATGCAGGTGCAGGCCGAGGAGGGTCAGCTGCTGGCCTTCCTGATCACCCTGTGCGGCGCCCGGAACGTGCTGGAGATCGGCACCTTCACCGGGTACAGCACCCTCTGCATGGCCCGCGCGGCAGGTCCGGACGGACGCGTCGTCACGTGCGACGTCACCGACAAGTGGGCGGGCGTCGGAGCGCCGTTCTGGAAGCGGGCCGAGGTGGCCGACCGCATCGAGCTGCGGGTCGGCCGGGCCGTCGAGACATTGCCCGCGTTGCGCGCCGAGCGCGGCGCGGACAGCTTCGACTTCGCGTTCATCGACGCGGACAAGGTCAACTATCCGCGTTATTACCAGGAGGCGCTGTGGCTGGTCCGGCCTGGCGGCCTGATCGTCGTCGACAACACCCTGCTCGGCGGCCAGGTCACCGATGAGACGCGGCACGACCCGGACACCGTCGCGATCCGGGAGCTGAACGAGATGGTGCGCGACGACGACCGGGTCGACCTGTCGATGTTGATGATCGCGGACGGAGTCACCCTCGTCCGTAAGCGTCCGCGCTGACCGGCCCCGCGCCGGCGAGCCCGGGCGCGGTCAGCGCGACCAGCTCCGGCGCCGGCCGGGGCGTGGGCACCAGGTGCAGGCGTTCGACAGCAGGTTCGGCGGCGGCCGGCGGCAGGGTGGCGCGACACGCGCAGTCCTGCTCGTCGAAGCCGGCGAAGCGGTAGGCGATGTCCATCATGCGGTTCCGCGCGGTGCGCCGGAAGTCGGCGATCAGGTGTACGCCGGCCCGCGCGGCCTCGTCGGTCAGCCAGTTCAGGATGACCGTGCCGGCGCCGAAGGAGACGACCCGGCACGATGTGGCCAGCAGCTTCAGGTGCCACACCCGCTCGGACTTCGCCAGCAGCGTCACACCGACCGCACCGTGCGATCCAAATCGGTCACCCATGCTTGTTACCAGCACCTCGTGACGCGGGTCGTCGAGCAGGGCGCGCAGCTCCGCGTCGGCGTAGGGGACACCCGTCGCGTTCATCTGGCTGGTGCGCAGGGTCAGTTCGTGCACCCGGGAGAGGTCGTCGCCGCTCGCCCGCTGGATCCGCATCCACAGCTCCAGGGAGCGCAGGAATTCCTCGGTGGGCCCGGTGAACGCAGCCTGTTCCGCCTCCCGCCGGAACCGTGCCTGGTACATCTCCCGGCGTCCGCGGGCATCGGAGGTGACCGTGCCCGGATCGAACTCGGGACGGTCCACCAGCGAGATCACCTCCTCCGCGGTGTAGCAGCGGACCTCCGGCAGGTGGAAGGTGACCTCGGCCCGTTCGGCGGGCTGGTCGTCGACGAAGGCGATGGCGCCGAGGGCGAAGTCGAGCGTCTTGGCAACCGTGCGCACCGAATCGGACTTGGGTCCCCAGCCGATCGCCGGGCACACGAAGTACTCGGCGACGCCGAGCTCCTCGAGCCGCGCCCAGGCATGGTCGTGATCATTCTTGCTGGCGATCGAGTTGAGGATGCCGCGGCTGTCCAGGGTTGCCAGGGTGGCACGGACGGCGTCCGGCAGCCGGATCTCACCGTCCTCCAACAGGGTGCCTTGCCACAGCGTGTTGTCGAGGTCCCAGACAAGGCACTTCACCAGCGCCGGCCCGTCCGTCATGTTGCCTCCAGGATCAGACCGAGCTCGCCACGGCGTGCTCGGCGATGAGCAGCTGGCAGATCTCCGAGCTGCCTTCGATGATTTCCATGAGCTTCGCGTCCCGGTAGGCCCGGGCGACCACGTGCGAGTTGCCGGCGCCCGCCGACGCGAGTACCTGAACGGCGCTCGCCGCGCTGCTGGCCGCGAGGCCGGAGGCGACATATTTGGCCATCACGGTGGCCGTGGTGACCTCCGGTGACCGCGCGTCCCAGCATGCGCTGGCGTGCGCGCAGGAGCTGGTGCTGACGGACTCGGCGACCTTCAGATCGGCCAGATGGCGGGCGACCAGCTGGTGCCCGGCGAGCGGACCGCCGCCCTGCACCCGGTCTCTGGCGTGTCCGACCGCGGCACGCAGGCAGCTCCGGATGATCCCGGTGCTGCCCCAGGCCACCGACATCCGGCCGTACGCGAGAGCGGTCGTCACCACGAGCGGCAGCGGCTGCCCGCCACCGCCGAGCACCGCGGAGGCCGGCAGCCGGACGTCGTCGAAGCGGACGTTGGCGTGCCCGGCGGCACGGCACCCGAGTGGGTCCGGGACGCGTTCCACGACGACACCGGGCGTGTCGGCGGGCACCGCCACCGCGGCCGCGCAGTCGCCGTCACGGGCCACGACGATCAACAGGTCGGCGTAGCAGGCCGCCGTCATCCAGACCTTTCGCCCGTTCAGCACCACCTGGTCACCGTCGCGCCGCAGCCGGGTCGCGATGGCGTTCAGGTCACTGCCGGCGTCCGGCTCGCTGAAGCCGACCGCGGCGAGCCGGCCGGCCGCGAGCCCGGTGAGCAGCTCGCGGTGCTGCGGCCGGTCGCCGAGCCGCTGCACGGTCCAGGCGGCCATCCCCACCGACGTCATGATGCTGCGCAGCGAGCTGTCGAGGCTGCCGACGTGCGCGGTCAGCTCGCCGTTCTGTGCGCTTGTCAGGCCCAGGCCGCCGTACGCCGCCGGCACCTGCGCGCAGAGCAGACCGCGCTCGCCCATCTCGCGCAGGACGCCCCCGGGAATCTCACCGGCGGCGTCCCACCGGGCCGCGTTGTCGCCGACGAGCTCCTCGACGAGCGTGGCCGCCGTGCTGACCCGCTCAGGCATCGCCGGCGCGCAGCCGGAGGACCAGCTCGGTCATCCGGCGGACCGAGCGGAAGTTGTCCTGCTTGAGGTCTGAGCCGACGATGGAGACGTCGTAGGTGCTTTCCAGATGCACGACGAGTTCCATCGCGAACAGCGAGGAGACCACGCCGGTGGCGAAGAGGTCCTGCTCGGGCGCCACCACGGTCCGGGTCCGCTCCTCCAGGTGCGCCAGCAGCTGGGACTCCACGGAGTCCGCGGACGGTACGGCGCCGGTGACGGGTTGTGTCGTCACGACAATGCTCCTCTGTAGTCGTAGAAGCCACGGCCGCTCTTGCGGCCCAGGTGGCCGGCCCGGACGAGGTCGACGAGTTGCGGACACGGGCGGCAGCTGTCGTCCCCGGTGCGCGCGTGCAGCACCTCCAGGGAGTCGACGAGGTTGTCCAGGCCGATCAGGTCGGCGGTGCGCAGCGGGCCGGTGGGATGGCCCAGGCAGCCACGCATCAGCGTGTCGACCGCCTCGGCGTCGGCCACGCCGTCGCCGACCAGGCGCGCCGCCGTGTTGATCATCGGATGGAGCAGCCGGCTGGTCACGAAGCCGGGGGAGTCCCGCACGACGATCGCGGTCCGGTCCATGGCCGTCAGCATGTCCCGGGCGGCCGCCATGGCGGCCTCGCCGGTGCGTGGCCCGCGAACCACCTCGACCATGCGAATCAGGTAGGCCGGGTTCATGAAATGAGTGCCCAGCAGGTCCTCCGGGCGCTGCACCGAACCGGCCAGCTCGTCGATCGGGATGCCGGAGGTGTTCGAGATCATCGGGGTGCCGGGGCGGATCGTCGCGGAAGCCGTGCCCAGCACCTTGGCCTTGAGGTCCGGCTCCTCGGTGATCGCCTCGATCACCGCGGTGCTGCCGGCGACGTCCCGGACCGAGTCGCTCAGCGTCAGCTCGCCATGATCCCGCCCGTCCGGCAACGAGCCCAGCAGACCCGCGTGTCGGATTTTCCCCGCGATCTCCGCCCGGGCGCGGTCGAGCTTGTCGCCGTCGATGTCTATCAGCGACACCGCGACGCCGTGCCCGACCGCCATGGCGGCGATGCCCGTGCCCATCACGCCGGCGCCGAGCACCGCGACGTGATGCGAATAGTGGTCAGTCGACACCGGACCTCCACACACACACAGAACCGGCATCGCGTTTCGCGTGCCGGGGATCCAGGATATTAATTGTCGGAAACAAATTGCGTTAATCGAAGGATTGTCTTTGTCGGGACGTTAGGCGTTGCGCCGGGAAAGGGTCAACCCCTACCGCGGCGGGGCCGGTGCCTCAGAAAGGACAGGGGTTTTGCGCATGCCCACCGACGGTAGCCTCCTTCTATGCGCGAAGCTGTGACGGTGGAAAAGCTGGTCAAGAAGTACCACCCCAATATGCCGGCCGCTCTCAGTGAGCTGGACTTCTCGGTTCGAAGCGGCGAAGTCTTCGGCCTGCTCGGCCCGAACGGTGCGGGAAAGACCACCGCGATCGGCGTTCTCACCACGCGCATTGTGGCCACCTCCGGCAGGGCCACGGTGGCCGGAGTGGACGTGACCCAGGATGCGAAGACGGCCAGGCGCGTCCTGGCCGTGGTGCCGCAGCGCAACAACCTGGACCGGGCGCTGAACGTCCGGCAGAACCTGCTTTACCACGCCGCCTATCACGGTGTCGGCCGTGCCGAACGTGGCCGGCGCGCCGACGCGATGCTCGAGCGCACCGGCCTGTCGGACAAGGCCGCGGCGAACGTGGACACGCTCTCCGGTGGACAGGCCCAGCGCGTGATGATCGCACGCGCCCTAATGCACAAACCCGCCGTGCTCTTCCTCGACGAGCCCACGGTCGGTCTGGACCCGCAGGCGCGGATCTTCGTGCACGACAGTGTGTGGGCGTTGCGGGACGAGGGCGTCACGGTCGTGCTCACCACGCATGACATGGAGGAGGCGGCCAAGCTGTGCGACCGGGTCGGCATCGTCGATCACGGGAAGTTGCTGCAACTGGACTCCCCGGCCGCGATGACCGGTCTGCTGCCGGGAAGCACCACGCTCACCGTCACGGTCCAGGCGGACGACGACCGGGCGGACGCCATCCAGGCGGCGCTCGAGGACCTGGAGAAGGTGGAGCGGGTGGAGCGTACCGGCGGCGGCGCGCCCGCGTTGCCGCCCGGGATGCCACCGCCGCCGCCGTGGATGCCGGCGCCGCCCGCCGCCGATGAGGACGGTCTCCAGTTCCGGCTCTACACCAGCGCCGAGTCTTCCGCGGTGGTCCCGCCGATGCTGCGCGCGCTCACCGATATCGACGCACAGGTCTCCGGGCTGAACGTCGGCAAGCCGAGCCTGGAGGACGTGTTCCTTCACCTGACCGGACGGGAGCTCCGATGACCGCGACCACTGAGGCGCCGACCGAGGCGACAGCCGGGCATCCACTGACGCCTCCATCGGGCGGGATCGGCTTCGGCGCCACGATGCGAGTCTTCGGCGCGCTGCTCAGCCGCGACATCGTGGTGACCGGCAGGGAAGTGCCGTCCTTCCTGGTGAAGACGTTGGTCCAGCCATTCCTGATGCTGTTCATCTTCGGCAAGGTGCTGCCCGATCTCGGCTTCATCGACGGCAACTTCGCTCAGCTGCTCTTCCCCGGCGTCATCGCGCTCAACGCCTTCCTCGGCGGGCTTCAGGCCACCGCGATGCCGATGATCCTGGACTTCTCGTTCACCCGGGAGATCGAGGACCGGCTGCTGGCGCCGGTGTCGATGGCGGTCGTCGCCGCCGAGAAGGTGATCTTCGGAGCGCTGCGCGGCCTGCTCTCCGGCGTCGTGATGATCCCGATCGGCTTCCTCATCCTCGAGGGCGTGCACTGGCAGACCTCCGGCCTGCTGCCCGCGTTCGGCCTGCTGGTGCTCTGCTCTCTCGCGGCGGCGGCGATGGGCATGGTGATGGGTACATTCGTGCCGCCGAACCGGATCGACCTCGTCTTCACCGCCGTCCTGACGCCGCTCATGTTCACCGGCGCCACTCAGTTCCCGTGGTCCGGTCTGAGCAACCTGCCGTGGTTCCAGGTCGTCTGCGCGCTGAACCCGCTGACGTATGCCAGTGAGGGCCTGCGCAACGTGCTGCTGGGTTCGGAGGTGCCGTCGATGGACCTGTGGATCACCCTCGTGGCGCTAACCGGCATGACCGTCGCCATGCTGGTGGCAGGCGTGATCGGATTCAAACGCCGCGCCGTCGACTGACCGGTGCGCCAGCTGGGCCGGCCGGCGCGAGAGCCCCGCCGGCCCACTCGCGGTGACTCAGCCGCCCAAGCCCCTGCGCGCCGTCTCGCACACCTCCGGCCCGTCGCGCTGTGTGGCCTGTCGTCGCACCTGCCGTCCGCCGGCTGATCATCGTCCGCGTTGCCGTCCGGCCGTCTTGCCTTTCGCTGCCCGCCCGCCGCCGATCGAGGCATGCCGTGAGGTTCCCGGACCCGGCTGCTGCCGACTCTGGGCCCCGCCGCTCCAGGCCCCCGCCGCTCCAGGCCCCCGCCGTTCCGGGCCCCGCCGCTCCAGACCCCCGCCGTTCCGGACCCCGCCACTTCCTGAGGGGCGCCCCCGGAGCCCCGACGCCGTTTGGCCTCCGCCTCCACCCCGCGTCTGCTCGTGGTGCCGATACCACCTCCGCCGGTGCGCGAACATCGGGTGAATGGTCGGCGACACCCAGGTGGTGTCGGACGCGCTGGAAGAGCCGTACGACCACGGCTGCCCCCCGAGATTCGCGCCGGGGACCCGTCGCCCGGTACCACGCGGCCGATACGCGCCGTACAGCCGACCCATGACGTCCGCCCTGTCAAGAGACTTTTATGCGATCTTTGTCGCCTTCGGCGCGAGTTGCGCAACGATAGAACTATTCACCCTTCCTCCTTTTGTGCACTCATCGGCGATTTCTGGCGGCACGGGGAGTCCGATGATCGGACGAGGGAGGAAATCCGGCTACACACCGTGAGAATGCGCGCCGCTATTTGGTACGCATCTCATGGAAAATCCGGTACGGCCGATGAGCCGTTCTCCGCCGGTTAAGGCAGGAACCATGCGGTTCGGTCTCTTCCACCCGATATTGCGGTGCAGTCATTGTTACCGTCCAGTACTGCGGGAACCGGTCCGCTGTCGCCGGCGGCGCCGATAGGGGAAGCGCCGCCGGATCCACCCTCGAAGAGTGTTCCGCGTTGAACCTCGACCGCGCGGGGTTCGACGCCGGGCATGCGAGTTTCGATGCGGGGGTGCGTGGCCGGCCGGGCTGCCGATCTGTCAACTAGGGGTTGTCAGTCGCCGCGAACCCATGCTATTGATCTGTAATCTCGGTCGAGCCGATATGCGACAGTCCAGTTCGGATAGTTATCACGTTGTGTGAGGCGCCGACTAATGATCATGGTGGGCGGGGTCTTGTGCTTGATCCCTTGGCGGCGGCTAGGATGGCGTATCGAGGACGGTCATTAATCCGAGGGTTCTCGGGAGAATTGCTGAGAGATTCCTGTGTGGTCGGGGCCTTCCTTACTCACGATTAGTGCTTTGGGGCGTTGACCAAGGATCACGTTGAGGCATTCATTCGGAGACTCGAAATCGGAACCGAATCAGGCCGATCGCTATGGTTCGAAAGTCCTACTCGGGGGAGGGACGTTGCTGGTCCGGCGTATCGCTGAATCCGCAGTCGTTGAAGAAGCATTGACAAATTGTTTCCAGGGAAGAGGAGGCATCGTCGCGGTCCGGGGACCGGTCGGTTCCGGAAAGACGGATCTGCTCCGAGCGGCAGCGGCCGCGACCACGGAACCCGGCGCCCGCTTCGAGGGCGTCGACGCCTTGCAGGCCGATCGGCAGGCCCCGCTGAGCGCGTTCAACCGGTTGCTCAGCTCCGCACGCCTCACCGCCGACCAGGCTCTGCTCGCCACCCGGCTGCTCGATGACGTGCTGCTCGGTGTCGCCGTGCATCAGGACGAGTCCATCGCGGAGCGCGCCATCTCCCCGCTCCTGCACCGGCTGACCTCGATCCTGCTGGAGATCGCCCATGAGGCGCCTCTGGTGTTGAGCATCGACGACGCCCATCTGCTGGACCAGACTTCGATGCTGGCCCTGCTGCACCTGGCCCGCAGGATCCGTACCGAACCGGTGCTTGTGCTGCTGACCGAGTGCAGCAGCGTTCAGCGCACGCATTCCAAGCTCTGGGCGGAACTGCTCAGTCAACCGCACTGCCGTTTCCTGCGCCTCAATCTGCTGTCGAACAACGACGTCGCCGAGATGCTCGTCGACGCTCCCGAGCTCGCCGGGTTGTGCACTGCCGCCGTCTGCCACGAGCTCAGCGGTGGCAATCCCCGGCTGTTGAACGCGCTGTTCGACGATTACCGGCTGGATCGGGTTCCCGGAAAGGTGGCCGCGGCCGCCACCTCGTACGGACAGAGCGTCGTCACCTCGATGCTGCGCGGCGATGCCGTGATGATGCCGATGGCCCGGGCCCTGGCGGTGCTGGGCTGCTCCGCCACGCCGGCGCAGCTGGCCGAGATGCTGGACACCGACGTCGCCTCGATGACGTGGGCCATGGAGGCGGCCGCGGAGGCGGGTCTGCTGAACGGCGGCCTGTTCACCCACGAGTGTGCCCGTCAGGCCGTCTTCGAGCTGACCAGCCCGCAGGAGCGGATGGAACTTCACCGCCGTGCGGCCACCCTGCTCTACCAGGGAGGGGCGCCGGCCGGCACCGTGGCTCGGCACAAGATCGCCGCACACTTCGCGGACGCCGAGTGGTCGGTGCCGGTGCTGCGCGAGGCGTCCGAACAGGCGCTGGAGGAGGGCGACACCTGCGTGGCGCTCAGCTGCCTGCAACTGGCGGAGCGCGGCGCGCGGAAGGCCGACCGGCCGGAGATACGGGCGGCGATCGTGCGGGCCAAGTGGCGGGTGGAGCCGGCCGCGGCCGAGCGCGACGTCCACGAGCTGCTGAACGCCGAGCGGGCCGGGCAGCTCGGGGGGCACGACACCATGACGCTGGTCCGGCATCTCTCCTGGAGCGGCCGGCCGAAGGAGGCCGCCGAACTGCTGGACCGGGCGCGAGCCTCGGACACGGGCCGGGACGCCGACGTCGCGGTCTCGCTGGATGTCGCGGCCACCTGCCTGGCGTACGCCTACCCCGAGCACTTCGACGGTCCGGCGGCGGAGGGATCCGTGTCGTCGTCGCCGCCGATCGTCACGACCATGACCGGCAAGCTGCGGCAACGCGCTGCCGGCGTCCGGGAGACGGTGATGCGGGAGGGCTTCAACCGCAACAGCGTGGAGGACGCCCAGGTCGTGCTGCAGCAGTCACGGCTGGACGAGGCCATGTACGACCACATCCTCGCCTCGCTCGACACCCTGGCGCAGGCCGACTGCCTGGACAAGGCCGCCTACTGGTGCGACGCGCTGCTGGCCGAGGCCGAGCAGCGCAACTTCCCCACCTGGACGGCTCACCTGCTGGCGATGCGCGCATTGATCAGCTTCCGGCAGGGCAACCTGAGTGATGCCGAGCGGCACGGTCGTACCGCCCTGGGCATGATCTCGCCGCGTGGCTTCGGGGTCTTCATCGGCCTGCCGCTGTCCGTCCTGATGCTTGTCGACAGCCGGTCCGGTCAGTACGAGGCCGCGCAGAACCACCTCAACGTCCGCGTCCCCGACGCCATGTTCCAGACTCCGGTGGGCCTGCATTACCTGCGTGCCCGTGGCCGCTACTACCTGGCCCGGGGATATCACCGCTCGGCCATCGAGGACTTCAAGGCGTGCGGCGAACTGATGGTGAAGTGGAGCCTCGACCTGCCCGGCATCGTGCCCTGGCGCACCGACCTGGCCGAGGCCTACCTGAGCCTGGGGCAGCCTGCCCAGCACCTCGCCCTCGACCAGCTCGCCAAGCTCGGTTCCTACAACCGGCGCACTCGCGGGATCTCGCTGCGTGTGCTGGCCGCCGCGACCGAGCTGCGACGGCGGGTGCCGATCCTGCGCGAGGCGGTGGAGATGCTGCAGCACAGCGGTGACCGGCTGGAGCTCTGTGACGCCCTGACCGATCTCAGCCGAGCCCAGTACGCCCTCGGTGAGTACACGAAGGCACGGCTCACCATACAGCGGGTTCAGCAACTCCAGATCCACCGCCCGGTCGCCGCCGTGAAGCCGCACCCGGCACCGGTCGTCGCCGGACCGGTCGCGGCGCCCCGGCAACCGAGCACGTTCAGCGACGACCCGGATGTCGTCAAGCTCAGCGACGCGGAGCGCCGGGTGGCGCTGCTGGCCGCGCAGGGACAGACCAACCGGCAGATCGCCAGCACACTGTTCATCACCGTCAGCACCGTCGAGCAGCACTTGACGCGGGTGTACCGCAAGCTCGAGGTGAAGCGCCGCGCCGATCTGCCCTACGGGTTGCTCGGCGAAGCCGTCGCGATCTGAGCGGGTACGTCGCGATCCACGGGGCGTACTGGGGTGGGCTACGGGTTACCGCCGTGCCGCCGTCCTGCCAACGTTCATTGCGGGCCTGTCCGATCCATCGTTTCCCCGTTGCGGAGGCACCATGACGATCAGCTTGACGCCCGCGCCGGTCGACGAGCCGGAGATCGATCGGCGTGCGCCGGTGGTCCGGCTCGGGCAGTTGTTCGATCCCGGGTCGTACACGCTGCTGCACGCCTCCGACCAGAGCGGAGTACAGGCCGCCGCAGGGCGGATCGGCTCCCTGGAAGTGATCGCGTACTGCACCGACGCCACCCGGATGGGTGGCGCGCTCGGCGCCGAGGGCGCCGACCACATCATCGACGCCATCGAGATCGCGATGGCCAAGGGCCGCCCGGTCGTCGGCATCTGGCACTCCGGCGGCGCCAAACTCGCCGACGGCGTGGAGTCGATGGACGGCGTCGGCCGGATGTTCCTCGCGATGACCCGCGCCTCCGGTTTGATCCCGCAGGTGTCCGTCGTTCTGGGCCCCGCCGCAGGCGCCGCCTCCTACGGGCCGGCGCTGACCGACGTAGTGATCATGTCCGGGGCCGCCCGGATGTTCGTCACCGGCCCGGACATCGTCCGGTCGGTCACCGGCGAGGTCATCGACATGGAGTCCCTCGGCGGGCCGGTCGCGCACGCCAAGTCCGGTGTCGCGCACCTGACCGCGACCACCGAGGAGGAGGCGTTCGAGACCGCCCGGCGCATCACCGACCTGCTGAGCCGTCCCGGTCACAACACCGACCGGGCCGCCGGGGCGGAGGATCTGAGCGCTCTGCTGCCCGCGGGCGCACGCCGGGCGTACGATGTCCGCCCGCTGATCCGCCGCACCCTGGACCCGGCTGCGGACGGCGCCGGCTTCGACGAGTTCCAGCCGAAGTGGGCCCCGAACATGGTGATCGGCCTCGGTCGTCTCGCCGGCCGGGCGATCGGCGTCGTCGCCAACAACCCGATCCGCAAGGGCGGCTGCCTCGACTCGCTCTCGGCGGAGAAGGCGTCCCGGTTCGTCCGGATGTGCGATTCGCTCGGGGTGCCGCTGCTCGTGATCGTGGACGTGCCCGGTTATCTGCCGGGCGTCGGCCAGGAATGGGGCGGCGTGATCCGGCGCGGCGCCAAACTGCTGCACGCGTTCGCCGAGGCGGTGGTTCCCCGAGTCACCCTGGTCACCCGCAAGTCGTACGGCGGCGCCTACATCGCGATGAACTCCCGATCCCTGGGCGCCACCGCGGTGTTCGCCTGGCCGCAGGCCGAGGTCGCCGTGATGGGTGCCGAGTCGGCGGTCGGGGTGCTGCACCGCAGGCGGCTCGCGGCTGCGCACGAGGACGACCGCGAGGCGCTGAAAGCCCAGCTGATCGAGCAACACCACCGGGAATCCGGCGGCGTCGGCCGGGCACTGGCGTTGGGCGTGGTGGACGAGCTGATCGATCCGGTCGACACCCGGCGCCGGATCGCCGAGGTCATCGCCCGGGAACCCCTGCGACGCGGCCGGCACGGCAACGTGCCGTTGTGACGCCGCCGATGACCGCCCAGCAGGTGGTGGCGCCGGTCGCCGTCGAACGCCCCGCGGCGTCCGACCGGGCGTCCGGCGCACGCGGTGCACTGGGCACGGCTCTGCCCCTGGTCACCCACGGCGAGATCGACCGCCTGCGGCAGCGGCTCCGGGACGTCTCCCGTGGGCGGGCGGCCCTGGTCCAGGTGACCGGGTGCGGCAGCGGCGAGGCGGAGCTGCGGTCCCGCGTCCGGGTCCTGACCGCGCTGGCCGTCGCGATCGAGTTCTTCGGCGGTCGCGCGGTGGTCGCGGTGTCCGGAAGCGCACCGGCGGACCGGCGGTCCGCCGGCCTGGATTCCGTGGGGCTGCTGGGCACATACGCGTCGGCGGCGGCGGCGATGAACGTGATCCGCACGCTGCCGGGCGGTGAACCGGATCTCCGGGACGAACTGGCCGACCTGATCTCGTACGGCGCGTCCGGTGACCGGTTCGCGGGGCTGGTGCGGGATCTGGGACGAGGGCTGGCCTTCGGGATTTCCTCCTCCGGTCCGGGCGCCCGGCCGGCGATCTACTCGAGCCGGGAAAGCTGGAGCACGGCTTTCGACGGTGGGCTGCTGCGCCACTACCAGGCGGGTGACGGACCCCGGGCGTACGCGTGCTCGACGCATCTGGTGTGGACGCCGTTGCCCGGTCGCGTACCGGAGGCTGTCACCGCCGGCATCCTCGAGCAGGTCGTGAACCCGGTCGGCCTGCGCGTCGGTGCTTTCGCGGCAGTCGACGCCGTGGTCCGGCACGTCGAGAGGCTCGACGGCGAGCGGGAGCCCGGGAAGGTGGTGGTCCGGCTCGGCGCCGGCCACGAGCGGGTCGCCGATCTGCTGCCTGCCCTGATCGAGGCGGTACACCGCAACGGCCACCAGGTCGTCTGGCAGTGCGACCCCGCGGTGTCGAACGTCGGTGTCGGTGCCGCGGTCGTCGAGGTTGCCGGATTCCTGCGGGTGCACCGTGAGCTGGGCACGGTCGCCGGCGGCGTGCACCTCGATCTCACCCGGTTCGCCCACGGCGGCGTGCCGGAGATCTGCCTCGGGATCGCCGAGGCGTTCCGTGGCTGACACCCGTACCGGCCCGCGCATCACCGGTGCCACCGGCCTCTACGTGCTGATCGGCGACCCGATCGCGCAGGTGCGCGCGCCTGCCCTGGTGAATCCGCTGCTCGCCGCCCGAGGTGTTGACGCTGTTCTGGTACCGGCCCGGGTGTCCCAGGGCGACCTGACCGTCGTGGCGGGCGCCCTCCAGCGCGTACCCACCGTGCGCGGCCTCCTCGTCACGGTGCCGCACAAACGGGACGTCCTGAGCCTCGCCGACACGGTCAGCCCGCGCGCCGTCCTGTCCGGAAGCGCGAACGCGCTGCGCCGGGACCCGGACGGCCGCTGGCACGCCGACAACTTCGACGGCACCGGCTTCACCGCGGGCCTCGGCCGAGCCGGCTGCCACCTCCGCGGCCGTCGCGTCTGCCTGGTCGGCGCGGGCGGTGCCGGCAGTGCCATCGCCGTGGCGTTGCTGGAGGCGGGCGTCGCGCGCCTGCGGATCGCCGACCCCGGCACGGACCGTCTGGGCGCGTTGCGCGGCCGGCTCACCGAGCGCTTCCCCGGCCGTACCGAATGGTCCGCGCGGCCCCGGCTCGACGACGTGGAGCTGGCCGTCAACGCCACCCCGCTGGGCCTGCGTCCCGGCGATCCGCTGCCCTTCGACCCGGCCGGGCTGCCGGCCGGTGGCACGGTCGCCGACATCGTGATGGATCCCGCGGAGACCGCGCTGCTGGCCGCGGCTCGCCGTGCCGGCCACCGGGTCCACGCCGGCCGGCACACGCTGGAAAGTCAGCTCGACTCGTATGCGACCTTCTTCGGGTGGTGAGTCATGATCACTGTGACAGTGGAGTTGGGTGAGCGGGCCTATCCGGTGCACATCGGCGCCGGCGCCCGCCATCTGCTCGCCGGTGTGCTGCGCGACATCGGCGCCCGGCGGGTAGCGGTCGTCTCCGCTCGTCCCCGCGACGCCGTGCCGGATCCCGGCCTGCCCGCGCTGCACCTGGCCGCCGAGGACGGCGAGGACAACAAGCGACTCGCCACCGTCGAGCGGATGTGTGAGCGCTTTGCGGAGTTCGGGCTCTCCCGGCACGATGCGGTGGTGTCCTGTGGCGGCGGCACCACCACTGACACCGTCGGCCTGGCCGCCGCGCTGTACCACCGAGGTGTCGCCGTCGTTCACCTGCCCACCTCGCTGCTCGCCCAGGTGGACGCCAGCGTGGGCGGCAAGACAGCGGTGAACCTCTCGCTCGGCAAGAACCTGGTCGGCGCGTTCTGGCAGCCGCGCGCGGTGCTCTGCGACACCGGTTTCCTGGATACGCTCCCCAGGCGTCAATGGCTGTCCGGCTACGGCGAGATCGCACGCTGCCATTTCATCGGGGCCGGCGACCTGCGCGGGCTGCCGGTCGAGGAGCAGATCGCGGCAAGCGTCCGCCTCAAGGCGCGGATCGTCGCCCGGGACGAACGCGACGGCGGTCTGCGTCATCTGCTCAACTACGGGCACACGCTGGGGCACGCGCTGGAGATCGCCTCCGGCGCGGCGGTGCAGCACGGTGAGGGAGTCGCGATCGGCACCGTCTTCGCCGGCCGGCTGGCGTACGCCCTGGGCCGGATCGGTGCCGCACGCGCCGAGGAACACCACGAGATCGTCGCCTCCTACGGGCTGCGGACCGGGATGCCCGCCGGGATGTCCGCCGACGAGCTCGTCACGCTCATGCGCCGGGACAAGAAGGCCGGTGCCGGTCTCACCTTCGTTCTGGATGGACCCCGCGGGCCGGAGCTGGTGCGGAGTCCGGAGGAGACGGTCCGGGAGGTCCTCGCGGCGATGCCCGCCGAGCGTTAGGGGGCGGCAGCGGCGAGTAAGGGTTCTCGGCCGAAGTGTGACGTAGAAGACTCGATGGCAGATCCGGAACTGACCATTCGACAGGACGGACGGACAGCGCCATGAGTTTCCTCGCAAACACCTCCCCGCCTGCTGCCGGCGACGAGCCGGCCGGAATCATCGAGATCACTCTGCACGGCGGTCCGGCCGACATGCCGGTCGAACTGCGCACCCATTCCGTCACGCCGGACCAGGAGAAGGTGAAGGTGTCGTACTACGGCGGCTACGAGCACTTCGAGCGCCGGATCACCGTCGTGGAGGGCACGGACCCGGTGACGTCGTACCACTGGATCGGACGTACCCGGGTAGCCGAATGAGGATGTGCTCTGCGGGTCAGCGACCGGCCCGGAGACGGTCGATCCAGCGGCGACCGCCGAGGACGAGCGCGGCGATCGCTGTCATCGAGGCCGCGCCCCCGATCAGCAGTGCGCCGTCCACGTCGTCCTCGAACCACACCGGGTAGGCGACGACCGTGACGGCAGTGACCACCAGGACACCGGGCAGCGCGGCCACGGCCTGCCGCCGGCGGGCCGGGCGCATCAGACTGGCGGTCACGTCGGCGAACACCAGCAGCGCGACGACCACGCACATTCCGAAGGTGAACGCCCGGACGTCAGGGTCGACGTCGTCGCGGCCGAGCCGAAACACGACGACCAGTAGCGCGGCGCCGAGCACGAGCGCGAGCACGGCGGCGGACGCGACCTCCCATCGCTGCGGCAGCGGCCGGTCGCGGTCCTGCCTGTTGCGCGGGATGTAATCCCAGGCGCGGTCGCTGAGCCACCGGCCGGCCAGGGCGCCGGTCACGACGAGGACCACCAGGACGACGGCCGGGACGACGAAGTTACGGCCGGCATAACCGATCAGGGCGGCCGTCAGGAGCGCGGCGGGTGGACTTGTGAGCGCGGCGACCACCCGGCTCCAGCGGAAGAGGCGGCGGGCCTCGGGCAGGTCGAGCGGGTGCACCAGGGGCTGCACCGCCGGGTCGGGCAGAACGACGGTCTCTTGCATCGGGTTCACGGGAGCCTCCCGGGCGCGCGTCGGATGAACTCACCGGTGGAGTGGGCGCGAGCGATCTCGTACACCTTCTGCCGCGAGACGCCGAGCCGGCCCGCCACGGCGACGGCGCTGTAGTCGCCGAGCAAGGTGTCCACGGCCAGGCCGCGCACCCGCGAACTCCGCGACGTCAGGTGTGCGGTGAGCGCGCCGACCTCGGCGGCCAGCAGGGCCACGGCGAGCGGTCCACCGTAGGGCGCCGCCCAGTCGGCGGCGCCGCTGAGGGCCGCGCCGTAGAGCTCGTCGCCGCTGTCGGCCAGGGCGGCCCCGACCTGCTCGGCGGTCACACCGGCCGACTCGAACCGCTCCCGGACGGCCTGCCGCGTCTCGGCGGGCCGGTGTTCGAGCACGGTTTCCCAGCTCGTGCCGGCCCGGGAGTCGCTTCTCACCGGCACAGCATCTGTCACCCCAGGGATGACTGTCAACCACCGCGTGGCCGGTGAGGCGGGGCCGCGA
The DNA here is from genome assembly GCF_020873875.1 of Actinoplanes sp. DH11. Lineage (GTDB taxonomy): Bacteria > Actinomycetota > Actinomycetes > Mycobacteriales > Micromonosporaceae > Actinoplanes. The sequence continues at coordinate 256,284 of NZ_JAHWGU010000007.1, read as the reverse complement.
GGGCGGCCTCCAACCGCGCCACGTCCTCAGCGTCCTTCGGTCGCCTCGGCAACCCGGCCCAGGCCGGCATCATGCGCTTGATCTCGATCTGGGCGTACGGGCTGACGATCGCGCACCGCAACTCCCCGATCCGGCCCGCCGGCCAGTCCAGCATCCCCGCCGGCCAGGCACTGCCCGCCCATGGCCCGCCCGCGACCACGACCGTACCGTCGTCGCCGGCCGTGGTGACCAGCGCGAGACTGAGGTCCACGCCGTCCCGCACGAAGTCCAGCTGCCGGTCGTGCGGCGGTTCGGGCAGCAGTTGCCAGCCCCGCCCGGTGAGTGCGGCGGTGATCCCCGGCGCGTCGGTGGCCCAGGCGAACCAGTCCACGTCCCGATGCGCGCGCGTCACCTCGCCGAGGAAGAAGTCCATCGCCCAGCCGCCGCGCAGCCACACCGGGATCCCGATCGCGGCGACCTCCGCGATCGCGGCGAGCTGGCGCTGGGTGGTGCCATCGATCCGGTCCGTGTTCATTCAACAATCCTTACCGGGCCGCCACGCGAATGTGCTCGGCGTCACTGACCGCGCGTTCGTGCTGCCTGCCCGGTCCTGCGGAGGTCCTACTGCAGCGCGATGGTCCTTTCCGGACATGTGCGTACGTCAAGATACGGCGCTGCGGCGGTGGGCCGCGCAGACGGGAACGACACGGGGTGAGACAAGAGTGAACGGCATCGGCGACGCACCGAACGGTGGCGCGGCGGGCGGCGGCGCGGCGGGCGGCGGTGGCGGCGTGTCCGGTGGCGGCGTGTCCGGCGGCGGCGCGGCGAGGGAGGGGCGGTCGTCCCGGGCGGAAAGGTTGCGGCTCACCCGCATGCCGGCCCGACCGCCGGTGCGGACCGGCGGCGTGCTGCCCGCGCCCGTGCCGGCGCAACCGGCCGCCGGTCGGCCACTGCAGCCGGGCCACGAGCGACCGGCCGCCGCCCGGCCACTGCGGCCCGGACACGAGCAACCGGCCGCGGAACGGTCACTGCGGCCGGACACAGGCCGATCGTCTGCGGACCGGTCGTCGCCGCCCGGCCGGGAGCAAGCGGCAGTGCCGGTCGAGGAACGGGCAGTGGGCGGTCGTTCCCGGAAGTGGGGGCGACCGGCCGTGGCGGCCGTCGCGGTGGTGGCTGTGGTGGCGGGGTGTGCTGTTTGGGCGTACACCTCGGGGTGGGCCGGAACGGGCAATGAGCCCGCGCCGTCGCCGCCTGCCTCGCCGGGCGCGGGACCGGCGCTCGAACCGGACGGCTCCGCGTCCGGCTGGACCCGTGCGGCCGCACCCGCCGGTGAAGCCTCCGTCGACCCGGTCCACGCGTCCGCCGGTGTGATCAACCCGTCCGCCGGCGCCGCCGGCGTCTCTGCCGGCGTCTCCGCCGGCCCGAACCACGGACCATCCGGGCCCGGCTCCGCGTCGCCCGGCCCGTCCGCACCCGGTCCTGGTGGCGCCTCGAAGACGGCCGCCTCGAAGACTGCTGCCGCCAAGGGCAACCCGGGCGGCGCCAACCTCGCGCTCGCCGGCGTGGCCACCGCGTCGGAAAGTGAGGGCGACGCGTGGGCGCCCAGGCACGCGATCGACGGCGACCCGTCGACGCGCTGGTCGAGCGGTTTCGCCGACCGGCAGTGGCTGCGGGTCGACCTGAAACAGCTGTGGCAGATCTCGGAGGTGGCGCTGGTGTGGGAGGCGGCGTACGGCGTCGGCTACCGCGTCGAAAGCTCGGCCGACGGCAAGAAGTGGACGACACTGTACGAGACGTCGGCCGGCAAGGGTGGCACCGTGCGGGTGGACGTGGGCGGCCAGGTCGCCCGGCACATCCGGATGAACGGCACGAAGCGCAGCGGGTCCTACGGCTACTCCCTGCTGGAGGTCGAGATCCGCTGACGTCTCGCTCCGGCCCCGCACGAACCGGGCGCTAGCCGTACGTGACGCCGTCATCGCGGCCGGTCGATGCGAAAGACCCACGTCACATCCGGTGCGCCCCGTCGTGCCCGGGACGAGGCGAATCCGTACCCTTGCCCGTCATGCGAGGAACCAGCGCAGTGATCGCCACAAGCGCGCTGCTGGCTCTGGCCCTATCCGGCTGTGCCAGCAACGACGAACCCACCACCGCACCCGGCGCCGCCACCGTGGCGTCCGCGGTGGACCTGACCGGCCTGGACGAGGGCTCCGCGACCGCCTGCACGCTGGCGGAGAACGCGGTCCTCGGCAAGGCGGGCCACGACCTGGACCTGGAGTCCGCCAACGAGATCATCACCGCGGGCAAGACGTCGAAGAGTTCGGTGATCACCATCGCGTCGAGCGTGCTGGAGTTCAGCGTCCGCAAGGCCGAGGCCGCCGCCGGCAACCCGGACGAGCAGACGCTCACCGCCGCGGTGAGCACCGAGATCCTCAAGTTCCGCACGGTCTGCCAGGACCCCAAGACCGTGAAGGCGGGCATCGCGTCGCCGTCGACCGGCGGTTCGGGCGCCAGCTCGAACCCGGACGAGCCGGTGGACCGCAGCGTAAACTGACCGATTCCGAACGGCGGCAACGACGCAATCTAGAGTTGCCGCCGTGAAACCCTTCCAGTTCCGGCACGGCACCCAGGCCTGGCCCGCCGGGGAGACGCTGCTGCACGTCTACGCCATCCCCGACCTCGACCGCGACCAGGAACTGGCCGAACTGGCCGCCGGTTGCCGCTCGGCGCTGGCCGGTCACCCGCTGACCTTCGTCCAGGACCGCTGGCTGCACATCACCATCATGCAGATCGCCGACCGGTACGGCGCCCAGGTCCCACCCGCCGAACGCGCCCACCTGGCCGCCGCACTCACCCGCCGGCTCGCCACCGTGCCACCGTTCACCCTCACCGTCGGCAGCTGCCTGGCGCAGACGTCGGTAGTGATGTTCGACGTGCACCCCGACGACGAGATCGGGCGGCTCGGCGCGGCGGTGCACGAGGCGGTCGGCGCGGTGCGCGGCCCGGAGGCGCTGCGGTACCACGCCGGCATCCCGCACATGACCATCGGGTACGCGAACGGCGAGGCCGACAACGCCGACATCCAGCGCGATCTGCGCCGGGTACGCCCCAGCCACGCCCCGATGACGATCGACCGGGTGCACCTGGTCGACGTCGCGGTCGACGCCACCGCGAAGACGGTGACCTGGTCACCGATCGCCGAGATCCCGCTGGGCGGTTAGCCGGCCGCGCGTTGGCGGCGGGGCGGTCTGCGGGCTGATCGGTCAGTGGGCTGGGCGGTCTGCGGGCTGGTCGGTCTGCGGGCTGGTCGGTCTGCGGGCGGGGCGGTCAGCGGCGGGGCGGTCAGCGGCGGGGCGGTCAGTGGCTGCGCGGTTGGCCGGCCGCGTGGTCAGCCGGGTGGGCGGCCACGCAGAAGCGGTTGCCCTCGGTGTCGGCCAGCACCACGTACGGCAGCTCCGCCGGGTGCCGCTCCCCGGGCTTCGGATAGTGCGGCCAGTCCACCCGGCCGGCACCCAGCTTGACCAGCCGGTCCACCTCGGCGTCCAGCCCCGCCTCACCGGCGAGCAGATCCAGGTGGATCCGGGGCTCGTCCTCCACCCGGCTCGTACTGACGTCCAGCGCGATCGCCACCCCGCTGTCACCCGGCGGCGGCACGATCACCACCCAGTCGTCGCCCTGCCATCGGGGTGCCTGCCGGACATAGCCCAGTGTTTGTGCCCAGAAGTTTCCGGCCCGCTCCGCGTCCGCAACTCCCAGCGAGATCTGCGCGATCACAGCCATCGCCTGATGCTAACCGCAGCGCCCCCGCCGCCGGCGCTCAAGGGCTCCGCTCCGGCACTCGGGGGTGCTGTTGCTCGCTCCCGGCTCTGTTGCGGTCCCCCGGAACAGGTGGCCGCGGTCGACCGCGTTGGGGTCCGCCCGGCCCGTTGGGTCCGCCCGGCCCGTTGGGTCCGCGCGGCCCGTTGGGGTTCGCGCGGCGTGTCGGGGTTCGCGCGGCGCGTTGGGGTCCGTCCGGCGGTGTTGATCTGCTAGCGATGCGAAATCGCGGTTTTGACCCCTTGATCACAGCGATTTCGTAGCGCTAGCAGATCAACATCTCGCCAGGGAAGCGCCAGCGGGGGTCAGGCGCGGGCGGCATGGGCCGGACGGTGATCAGGGTGGCGCGGGCATGGGCCGGACGGTGATCAGGGTGGCGCGGGCATGGGCCGGACGGTGATCAGGGTGGCGCGGGCATGGGCCGGACGGTGATCAGGGTGGCGCGGGCATGGGCCGGACGGTGATCAGCGCGGCGCGGGTGGTGTGGGCCGGACGGGGATCAGGGGTATGGCGACCGAAGGGAGCCGGGGCGCAAAGCTGGGCGGGCGGCGCACGTCGCACAGGAAGCGCACAGATCGCTCACGGGTCAGAGCCAAGAGCGCGACGGACAGTGATCGTCATGACCGACATGGCGATCCGCTTCCCGCTCACCCAGTCCACTTCTGCCGCCCCGGCAGCCGAGGCCCGGCTGCGCCGGCGTCTGCGTGGCGCCGCGACGGTCGCGGCGCTGGTCGTCGGCGCCGCCGGCAGCACGGCCGCCACCCGCCAGGCCGACCACGGCGCCGCCGTGACACCGTTCGCCGGCCGCATCATCCCGGCGGCTTTCCCGGGTGCCACCCTGGCGCTCGCAAGCACTGTCACCGCGCCGACCGTTGCGCGCGCCGGCTTGGTGACGGCCACCGCGTCCACCGGCACCACCCGGTTCGCAGCGGCCGAAGGCACCGCGCAGGCCGCCGCGTCCACCGGCACCACCCGGGTCCCCGCGTCCGAAGGTACCGCGCAGGCTGCAGCGTCCGCCGGCACCGCGCAGGCTGCAGCGTCCGCCGGCACCGCGCAGGCCGCCGCGTCCGAGGTCATCGCGCAAGGCGCCGTACTCGAGGGCAGCGCGCCCGCCGCCGCGTCCGAAGGCACCGCGCAGGTCGCCGCGTCCCGGAGGTGTTCGGCGACGAGCACCGCGGTGATTCCGGCGGGACTCGCGACCGGTGGGACCGGCGCGGGCGCGGTGGTGATCCGGTGGGTGGGATGACCGATAAGGGTCAGCTGGTCAGGGGTGGGCGGGTGTGCCAGGCGGCGAGGCCGGCGGTCGCGAAGCCCAGCGATTCGTACAGGGGTTGCCCGGCCTCCGTCGCCACCAGGGTGAAGTGCCGGTCCGGCCGGGCGGCGAGTGCCGTGGTCAGCAGGGTGCGGCCGGCGCCGCGTGATCGGTGCCGGGGCAGCGTGGCGAGCCAGTAGACGCCCACCGCCGTGCCGTCGTCGTAGGTGCAGCCCGCCGCGGCCGGTTCGCCGTCGCACGAGGCCAGCCACACCCGCCAGCCGGGTTCCGTGAGCAGGGCCGGCGGCAGGGCCTGCCCCGCTGACCAGGGTTGATAGGCGGGCAGCGGGAAACCGTCGACCATCACCCGCTCCGCCACGGCGAGTTGTGCGGGGTCGGTCACCGCGGTGACGCGTACGCCCTGGGCCGGAACCGCAGGCATCCGCCCGGGCTGCCGGATCATCACCGGCATGTGCAGCGTCCCGGCGTGCGGGTCGATGACGCCGTAGGCGTCCTCCACCACCAGCGTGCGTCGCGGCGCGAGAGCGAGCACGTGCTCCGGCCGCGCCCCGGCGGTCAGCAGGACGACGCGTGCCCCGGCGGGGTGCTCGGCGAGCAGGTAGTCGCCGGAGCGTTCGGCGCCGGGCGCCCGGGAGGCCCACATGGCTGCGGCGTTGGCGAGATGCATCGCGATCACGGCCGCATCGTAGACACGGCGCACCGGCCCGGTGTCAGGCCGGGCCGGTGGGTGTCCGCGTCGGTCTCCGCGTCAGGAGGACGGCTCGGGCATCGGCGGCGGCGTGCCGGGGTCGTTGTCGTCCTGGTCGCCGGTCACGCCGTCGGGGCGCTGCTGTTCCCGCTTCTGCTTCTGGTCGCGGAAGTCGTTGAGGTCGATCGGGCGCTCGAGGTCGGGCTGCCCGGTCGGTTCGGCCACGGTCATGGAGACTCCTCCTACGGAACGAACCCGGGATGGTCCGCGCAAGGAGTACCCACCGGGGACCGGCTATCACTTCTTCTGGTTGATGCGGACCATGTTGCCGGCCGGGTCGCGGAACGCGCAGTCGCGGACGCCGTAGGGCTGGTCGATGGGTTCCTGCAGGACCTCGCCGCCGGCGGCCCGGATTTTCTCGAACGTGCCGTCGACGTCGTCGGTGGTGAAGATGACGCTGCGCAGCAGGCCCTTGGCCAGCAGTTCGGCCATCGTGTCGCGGTCGGCGGGGGAGGCGTTGGGATCGGTCAGCGGCGGTTCGAGGACGATGTCGACGTCTGGCTGGTCGGGGGAGCCGAGGGTGATCCAGCGCATTCCCTCGAAGCCCACGTCGTTGCGGACCTGGAGGCCGAGGGCGTCGCGGTAGAAGGCGAGGGCCTTGTCGTGGTCGTCGGTGGCGATGAATGTCTGTGCGACCTTGAATGTCATGGCGACCACGCTACGGACGCGGGGCGTGGCGCGCTTCTCCGTTCCTGACCGGTCTGGTGTAGATCTTGGCGTAGCAGGCCGGGATGGCGGCGCCGGCCTGGTGGTCGCGGTCCCGGTACGCGCTCGGGCTCACCCCCACCAGCTCGGTGAAGCGGGTGCTGAAGGAGCCGAGCGAGGTACAGCCGACGGCGAAGCAAACCTCGGTCACCGACAGGTCGCCGCGCCGCAGCAACGCCTTGGCGCGTTCGATGCGGCGGGTCATCAGATAGCTGTACGGCGTCTCGCCGAACGCGGCCCGGAAGCTGCGCGAGAAGTGCCCGGCCGACATGCACGCCTGCCGGGCCAGTGCCGGCACGTCGAGCGGCTCCGCGTAGTCACGGTCCATCCGGTCCCGGGCGCGGCGCAACCGGACCAGGTCGTCGAGCGTCACCGGACCACCATGCCACAGGCCCGCGGGACGCGGCTTCGCCCGTACCGCCGGAATCAGCCCGCCCGGTCGAAAGCCTCCGGCCGCACCGCCGCCAGGCCTGGCGTGTAGCTGCGCCAGCAGCCTTTGCCGGCGCGTTTCGCGGCGTACATCGCCACGTCCGCGTCCCGCAGCAGCGACTCGATGTCGGTGCCGGGGCCTGCGGTGGCGGTGCCGATGCTCGCGTTGGCGGTGGTCCGCACGTCGCCGCCGACCGGCAGCGGCGTCTCCAGGGCGCGCAGGATGCGCCGGGCGGTGTGCTCGGCGGAGTTCTCGTCGCAGTCGCGCAGCAGGACCGCGAACTCGTCGCCGCCGAGCCGGGCGACCAGGTCGCCGGCGCGCACCGACTCGGTGAGCTTGCGGGCCACGCCGATCAGCAGGGCGTCGCCGGCGGGGTGGCCGAGCGTGTCGTTGACCGCCTTGAACCCGTCCAGGTCGATCAGCAGCAGCGAGATCGTGCCGGGCTCGGCGCCGGCCAGGGCCTCGGCCATCTCGTCGTTGAGGTGGGTACGGTTCGCCAGCCCGGTGAGTCCGTCGGTGTTCGCCTGGTGCCGCAACCGGATCTCGTGCTCGCGCAGTTCGGCGAGGGTGTGGTCGAGTTCGGTGATCAGCCGGGTGTTGTCGTGGAAGGCGACCAGCTGACGCCCGGCGACCAGCGCGATGATCACACCGAGGCCGGCGATCACGCCCCAGAGCTGGTTCTCGTCGCTGCCGTCGAAGGTGCTGCTGCGCGCGACGATGAAGACGAGCGCCCCGAAGACGACAGCGATCGAGCCGTAGGGCAGCAGGCTGTACGGCTTGCGGCGCTTGGAGCCGAACGCGCTCTGGTCGAAGCGGGCGATGATGTCCTGGACGCGCGGGCCGGTGGCGATCAGCAGCGACGGCACGAACCGGACCGCGAGGACGTAGGCGGGCAGCGCCGCCGCGCCGTCGGGGGCGAGGAAGAATCCGACGCTGTTCACTCCGGCCGAGAGGATCATCGGGAAGACCGCGGCCTTGTGCATCGGCGCGTTGCCGCTGAGGCTCATCTTGACCGCGGCGAAGGCGGAGGTCAGCACGACCGCGCCGGCGACGAGGGTGGCGATCAGGTCGCCGGTGGAGCCTTCGGTGTTCGCGGCGAAGCACCAGGTGACGACGGCGCCGCCGACGAGCACGGTGGCCGAGTCGAGCCAGAACGCGAGCCGTTCCCGGCCGGAGCGGTGCGGGTGCGGATGGGCCAGCATGGCCAGGATCAGCATGCCCAGGCCGACCGCGAAGCAGGTGCTCTGCACGGTGCCGCCGCTGGTCAGGCCACTGGTGTCGCCGAGGAGCACGGTGACGGTCTGTGTCGTGTCACCGATGACGAACAGGATGCCGCAGGCGGTCAGCACCCGCCAGAACCGGCGGATGGGACCTGTCGCGACGCGGGAGACGCGCCACGAGGAGTACGCGAGGAGCAGGTCCAGCGGCACCTGGAAGGCCCAGTAGATCCGGATCTGCGCGTCGACGTGCCCGGCCAGCAGGAAGAACAGGAGCACCGCGAGGATGGTCCACCAGCCGGCCGCGGTCAGCAGCGGGTCGTGGCGGATCGCGGGCGCGATGATCTCCTGCCGCGGTTCGGCCGACTTCGACGAGCTGTGCACTTATGCGTTATCGGCCGCGAGCCCGGCCCCATGAGGAAAGCGCGGATGTGTACAGGCGTACATAGCGTATGTACGATCGTACGCATGTCCACCGCCCTCCGCAGCGCGCCCACCCGGGAAGCTCGCCTGGCCCGCCTCGCCGTCGCCCTGGTGTTCCTCACCAACGGCGCACTCTACGCCAACGTCGTACCTCGATTTCCCCAGCTCAAAGCGGACCTGGGACTGACCAACGCGGCACTCGGGTCGGCGATCGCGGCGATGCCCGCGGGCGCGCTGATCGCCGGGCTGTTCGCCGCCGCCCTGATCCGCCGGTTCCGGTCCGCCCGGGTCGCCTCCCTCGGCATCGTGCTGCTGGCCGTCCTCGTCCTGGCCGTCGCGTTCGCGCCGAACGTCTGGTTCCTCGCGGCCGTCTTCTTCGCCGCCGGTGCCCTCGACGCCGTGATCGACGTGGCGCAGAACGCGCACGGGTTGCGGGTGCAGCGCCTCTACGGCCGGTCGATCCTGAACTCGCTGCACGGCCTGTGGAGTGTCGGCGCCGTCGTCGGCGGCCTGATGGGCTCGGCCGCGGCCGGCCTGTCGCTCGCGCTCCCCATGCACCTGACGATCTCCGCCGTGCTGTTCAGCCTGGTCGCGCTCGTGGCGCTCCGGTTCATGCTGCCCGGACCGGACGGCGCGGCGGCCCCGGCCCCGGCGGCCTCGCCTGCCCCCGGCTCGCCGTCGCCCGCGCCTGCCCCCGGCTCGCCGTCGCCCGCGCCTGCCGCACCGCGCCGGGCCGCCTGGTCGGCGCACGCCGTCCGGATGCTCGCCGTGCTCGGTCTGCTGGCCGCCTGCGGCGCGCTGGTGGAGGACGCCGGCGCCTCGTGGGGTGCCATCTACCTGCGCAACGAGCTGTTCACCAGCGCCGCCGTGGCCGGTCTGGCGTTCGTCGCGCTCCAGGTCGCGATGACCGTCGGCCGGCTGACCGGCGACCGGGTCGTCGACCGGTTCGGCCAGCGGGCGGTGGTGCGTGCCGGCGGTGCGATCGCCGCCCTCGGGATGGGGCTGGCCCTGGCCGTACCGTCGGTGGTCACCACGCTCCTCGGGTTCGCGCTCGCCGGGCTCGGCACGGCCACCCTGGTCCCGGCGGCCATGCACAGCGCCGACGAACTGCCGGGGCTGCCGGACGGGGTCGGGCTCACCGTGTCGAGCTGGCTGCTGCGGGTCGGTTTCCTGCTGTCGGCGCCGCTCGTCGGGTTCATCGCCGACCTGTCGAGCCTGCGGATCGGCCTGCTCACCGTCGTCGCCGCCGGCCTGCTCACCGTCGTCTGCTCGCGGGTCCTGGTGAACCGGGTCGAGCACGCCCACTAAGACCTTCGATTGACGGCGGCCCGAGACCGGCCTAACTTACGAGTCAGTCTCGGAAGTTTCGACGACCGTCCATGCCGCTTCCCGATCGAAGGAGCCGCCTTGAGAAAGGCATTGCGCGCCGCCGTGGCCGTCCTCGCCACGGCGGCCCTCGTCGCCACCGCAGCACCCCCCGCCAGCGCGGGCGGCAAGTCGCTCCGCGACGCCGCACCCCGATACCTGAAGATCGGCACCGCGGTCGCCGGGGGCGGGCACCACGTCGACCAGCCCTACCCGGACCCGTTCCCCAACGACCGGAAGTACCGGCAGGTGCTGGCCCGCGAATTCTCCTCCGCCTCGCCGGAGAACCAGATGAAGTGGGAGTTCATCCACCCCGAACGCCACCGCTACAACTTCGGCCCGGCCGACGCGATCGTCGCGTTCGCCCGCCGGCACGGCCAGGTCGTGCGCGGGCACACCCTGCTCTGGCACAGCCAGAACCCGGCCTGGCTCGAAGAGGGCACCTTCACCAAGGCCGAGCTGCGCCGCATCCTCAAGGAACACATCTTCACCGTGGTCGGCCGCTACCGCGGCAAGATCCAGCAGTGGGACGTCGCCAACGAGATCTTCAACGAGAACGGGGAGTACCGGCAGGAGAACATCTTCATCCGCGAACTCGGCCCCGGCATCGTGGCCGACGCGTTCCGCTGGGCACACCAGGCCGACCCGCGGGCCCAGCTGTTCCTCAACGACTACGGCGTGGAATGGCCCGGCGTGAAGGTCGACGCCTACCACGCCCTCGCCTCGGAACTCCTCGCCGCACGGGTGCCACTGCACGGCTTCGCCTCGCAGGCACATCTGAGCATGCGGTACGGGGCCCCCGACCAGCTCGCCGCGGTGCTTCAGCGCTTCGACGACCTCGGGCTGCACACGGCGATCACCGAGCTCGACGTCCGGATGGACCTGCCGGTCACCGACGAGAAGCTGGCGACGCAGGCCGTCTACTACCGGACGGCGCTGGACGCGTGCCTGGCCGTCGACGGGTGCAACTCGTTCACGATCTGGGGCTTCACCGACAAGTACTCCTGGGTCCCGGTCTTCTTCCCGGCCGAGGGCGCGGCCACGGTCATGTGGGACGACTTCAGCCGCAAACCCGCGTACCACACGCTGCGCGACACCCTGGCCGCCGCGCCGCGCCGGCACCACTGACCGACCTCGGCCGGCCCGCGTCGCGTCACCCCACCGTCCGGGGCCGCGACCGGGCCGGCCGGCTCTCTCCTCACCGTCCGGGCCGGCTCTCTCCGCACCGTCCGGGCCGGGACCGGGCCGGCTCTCTCCCGGGGCTGCCGGGATGTCCGCCCGGCTCGGTCGCTAACCAGGCGTCGGCTCCTGGCCGGCGTGCAGTGCTGCGACGACCGTGAGCAGGTGGCGGATGCCGGCGGGCACGGCGAGCCGGTCGGACGGGGCGAAGCGCGGTGAGTGGTTGGTCGCCACCTCCGCCGGCAGCGCGCCCCGCAGCACGCCGGCCAAGGCGTCCGGGCTGAACGCCGCCGGGTCGGCGCCGCCGAAGTGGAAGAAGACCGACGAGCAGCCCGCGGCCGTGCCGAAGGCGCCGAAGTCCTCGCTGGCGGCGAGCGGTGCGGGCAGCGGCTGCGCGTTCAGGGCGGCGGCCACCCGGGCGGTCGCGGCCGGCGTGTTGACGGTCAGCGGGAACGAGTCGTAGACCTCGAGGCCCGGCTCCCGCGTCGCCCCCTGGGCCTGCGCCTCGGCCCGGACGATCCGGCGGATCTCGGCGAGCGCCTTCTCCCGCGCGCCGGTGTCGAAGGTGCGCAGGCTGGCGAGCAGTTCGGCGGTGTGCGGGATGACGTTCGGGACGGTGCCCGCATGGATCGCGCCGACGGTCAGGACGGTGGCCGGGCTGACCGGTGCCTGCCGGGCCGAGAACGTCTGCAACCGCAGCACCAGCGCGGCCGCCGCGACGATCGGGTCGACCGCGAACTGCGGGGTGGAGGCGTGCGCGCCGGCGCCGTACAGCGTGATCCGCAGGCTGTCGGCCGCCGCCATCAGCGGACCGGGCCGGGTCGCGGTCAGGCCGGCCGGGAACGGGCCGACGTGCTGGCCGAGCACCAGGTCCGGCCGGGGGAACCGCTCCAGGACACCGTCGGCGAGCATGGCCCGGGCGCCCTGGCCGATCTCCTCGGCCGGTTGGAAGATCGCGACGAGCGTGCCCGCCCAGGCGCCCGGGTGCGCGGCGAACTGCCGGCACGCGCCGAGCAGCGCGCTCACGTGCACGTCGTGGCCGCAGGCGTGCATCCGGCCGGGCTCCGCGGACGCGTACGCCAAGCCGGTCTCCTCGGTGACCGGCAGCGCGTCCATGTCGGCGCGCAGCCAGGTCGTCGGACCGGGGCCGTTGCGGAGCACGGCCACCACCCCGGTGCCGCCGACCCGTCCGGTGACCTCCCAGCCGCCCGTCGCGGTGAGCTCCCGGACGATCGTGGCGGCGGTACGGTGTTCGGCGAAGCCCAGTTCGGGATGGGCGTGCAGGTCGCGGTAGACGTCCGTCCAGTGCGGCAGGTGATCGGTCAGGTCCGCGGCGAGGTCGGTCATCCCCCCACTGTGTACTCACTCCTCGACGCGCAACAGGTCCGAGCACTCGGTGAAGGCGATGCCGTCCCGGGTCAGCGCCGGTTCCGAGCACGTCTCCCGGCTGATGGTCTGCTCGCCGAAGTTGTCCGCGCGGGAATCGGTCGTCACATCGACCCGGCCGTCCGGGCGGGCCGCGTAGGTGACCGGGATCGGGTCGCCCTCCACGGTCGGGCTGGTCACCTTCAGGGTGGTCACGCGGCCCGCCTTCGCCGCGTCGATCAGGCAGGTCGCGGCGTCGGCGGGCACCTTCTCGCCCTGCCCCAGCAGGAACGTGCCGCAGTCCGGGACCGGGGAGGCGGCGGGTTCGGTGCGCCGGTCGGGCGCCGGCTGCCCGCAGGCGGCCAGAGTGGCTCCGGCCAGCATCATCGTCACGATCCGCTTCATTGCGCCTCCCGTTGTCCGCCGGTAGGGGTTCGACGCGCCCGGCGGGCCGGGGGTTCCTACCGCACGCCCGGCGCCAGGTTCGCGGGTGCGGTGAGGACGCCGTCGCCGGCCGGTGGCGTACCCGACACGACGAAGTCGGCGCGCTCCCAGGGCCGGTCCGCGCTGAGGAACGGGATCTCCTCGGCCATCCATTCGTCCCACTCGCGCCGCGCGCTCGCCGGATCGAGGCCGTGGTCGGTGATGTCCCGCGCCAGGCCCCGGCGCTCGGCCTCGGCGAAGTCGGACTGCACCCAGACACACACGTCCAGCAGGTGGGTCACCTCGCGGCGGGACGCACCGACGCCCTCCACGAAGACGGCCGGGCAGCCCGCCGGCACCTCGATGCGGCCGTCCCGGCCCCGGCGCTCCCACGCGGGCGGCCGGAAACTGACGGCCTCCCCGGCGTGCAGCGGGGCCAGCACACCGGACTCCATCAGATCGGCCCAGCCGAACCGGGAGTGCCACCAGGCCACGTCGTCGGTGTGCACGACCGCCGAACCGGGGACGACGCGGGCCAGGTTCGCCGCCAGGGTCGACTTGCCGCCACCACCCCGGCCGTCGATCGCGATCAGGCGCGGTCGGCCGGCCGGTTCACCGGCGGCGGCCAGGATCGCGGCGGCGACATCCGGCCAGCTCCGCCGCTGCCACGGGCCCGCGGGGGGTTCGTCCGGTCCGAGCGTCATTCCGGCACGGTAACCCGGTCGGTCGTCGCGCGCCGGTTACGGGGCCGCAGGGGAGGCGGAAGGGCTCTAGGGTCGGTGCATGACGGAGACGCGCACGCTCGCACTGCCCGGCGTAGATCTCGTGTACGACGTCCGGGGCCCGCTGCCACCGGCCGACGGACGGCCGGTGCTGCTGATGATCGGTCAGCCGATGTCCGCGGAGGGGTTCACCGCGCTCGCCGAGCACTTCCCGGACCGGACCGTCGTCACCTATGACCCGCGCGGACTGGGGCGCAGTGTCCGCTCCGACGGGCGGGACGACTTCACCCCGCAGGACCAGGCCGACGACCTGCACCAGCTGATCGGTGCGCTCGGCGCCGGGCCGGTCGAGGTGTTCGGCAGCAGCGGTGGCGCGGTGACCGGCCTGGAACTCGTGACCCGCTACCCGGCGGACGTCGTCACGCTCGTCGCGCACGAACCGCCGATCAGCGCGGTGCTGCCGGACTCGGCCGGCGCCGACCGGGCACGGGCGGGATTCCACGAGGCGTACCAGCAGCGGGGCCCCGGCGCCGGGATGGCCGCGTTCGTGGTGATGACGTCGTGGCAGGGCGAGTTCACCGACGAGTACTTCGCCCAGCCGGCACCCGACCCGGCAGCCTTCGGGATGTCGGCCGACGACGACGGCACCCGCGACGACCCGCTGCTGTCGAAACGGTCGTGGGCGGTCAGCGACTACCGGCCGGACGTGGCCGCGCTGACCTCCGCGCCCGGCCGTGTGATCGTCGCGGTGGGGGAGGAGTCGGCGGGGACGTACACCGCACGCACCGCGGTCGGCCTGGCCGCGCTGCTCGGCCAGGAACCTGCCGTCTTCCCCAGCCACCACGGCGGGTTCCTCGGCGGCGAGTTCGGGTACGCGGGGAAGCCGCCGGAGTTCGCAGCCCGGCTGCGCGAGGTCCTGGCCACCTGATCCGGGCGCCTGCTTCCGGGCGCCTGCTTCCGGGCACGGCGATGCCCCAGCCGCAGGGGGATCGGCTGGGGCATCGCTGGTCTGTGTCAGTAACCGAAGTCCTGGGTGTAGTACGGGGCGCCGCTGGCGCTGAAGACGACGCCGACGCCGACGGTCTTGGACTTGCAGTTGAGGATGTTGGTGCGGTGGCCCGGGCTGTTCATCCAGCCGTTGACGACCTGCGCGGCGCTGCGGTAGCCCCAGGCGATGTTCTCCGCGGACGGCTTGGTGTAGCCGGCGGCCTTGGACCGGGCCACGAAGTTGGAGTTCGAGCGGCCGGTGTGGGAGAACTTCCCGGTCTGGGCCATCCACGCGGAGTGGCCGCGGGCGGCGGCGGTGAGTGCGGCGTTGACCTTCAGTGCCGAGCAGCCGTGCTGGGTGCGTTCGGTGTTGATGAGCTGGTTGATCTGGTTCTGCAGGGCGGTCTCGCTGGCCTTCGCGGGGGCGGCCTGGGCGGGGGTCGTGGTCAGCAGGGCGGCGCTGATGGCGGCCGGGGTGAGGACGACGGCCAGGGCGAAGCGGCGAAGAGCGTTGCGCAAGAGCGGTCCCTTTCGTAGGTGTTTCGCGGTTGCACTGTTCTCTTCGGCGCCGCACCGGGCGGTTGGATCACCGGCACGGTGCGCCTGCGTCGCCGTACGGTTGCCGGGAATCTCAGGCCGCCCGCGCCCCGGCGCCCTCGTCCATCGACTCCTGCCAGACCGCCCAGCGGGTCGCCGGACCCTGCCCTTTGGCCTTGTACATCGCCTGGTCCGCCCGGTGCGCCAGCACGTCGTGGCGGAGTTCGCCCGGCCCGGACACGGCCACGCCGACGCTGGCGGCCAGCGTTACCAGGCGGCCGTCGACGGCGACCGGACCGAGGGCGGCGGCGATCCGCCCGGCCACGTCGTACGCCTGCCGCGGTGAATCCAGATCCGTCAGCACCACCGCGAACTCGTCACCACCGAGCCGGGCCGGCAGGCCCGGCGCCGTCACGCAGTGGCGCAGCACCTCGGCGAACTCGACAAGCACCAGGTCACCGGCCTGGTGGCCGAGGGTGTCGTTGATGCCCTTGAAGCCGTTCATGTCGATCAGCAGGATCGCGGTGTGCCGCCCGGTCCGGGCGCCCCGGGCCAGACCCCGCAACGACGTCTCCCGGAACCGTGTCCGGTTCGCCAGCCCGGTCAGGCCGTCGGTGAGTGCCTGCTCGTCCGACTCCCGCTGCACCAGCGTCTGCCGGGACAGCACCAGCGCACTGAGCAGCGCACCGCCGAGCGCGAGCCCGCCCCACGGCGCGAAGTTCCCGGACTTCACGGCGGCGTCGAGCATCAGCGCGTGCGCCACCACGATCGCAAGGAACGGCAGGCCCTGCCCCGGCCGCAACCGCCGGCGGGCCGTGGCACCGGCCGGCGCCTGCGGGCGGGACTGCACCACCGCGGCCGCCGCCAGCAGCGCGTCCGTGGTGAGCCAGCAGAAGTACTGCCAGGACACGTGCGAGCCCGGGTGGTGCGCGTGCAGGTAACCGGTCACGGCGTCACCGAGGAACAACACCAGGGCGGCGGCGGTGAGCAGCCGCAGCGGGCGCCGGGCCGACGCGTCGGCGCCCCGCAACAGCGCCAGGGAGGCACTGAACAGCAGGGCCAGGCCGCAGACCGGGTAGAGCACCGCGCTGACCCGCACATCGGCGGTTAGGTGGCTGCTCTGCGCCAGCGGGTCGAACGGGGTGTACCAGAGCACCATCGAACCGCCGACCAGCACGGTCAGCGCGTCCAAGGCGGTCTTGCAGCGGTCCCGGCGGTTCATCGGCGCGAGCGGGAACCGTTGCAGCGCGATCAGCAGCGCCACCACGAACAGGACGTGGGTGACGTCGTCGGCGGTGTCGCCGCCGACGCCGCGGTCCAGCAGCAGCACGGCGGGCACGCTGACGACCAGGACGGCGAAACAGGCGGCGACCGCGCCCCACGCCTGACGCAGCCGCGGCGGCAGATGCGGCAGCCGGGACGCGCGGATCGCGGCCAGCAGGCCGAGCAGCCCGAACCCGAACCGGGCACCCTCGGCGAGCAGGGCGCCCGCGTCGCTCGCCAGCCCGACCATCGCGACGGCGTAGAGCACGCCGAGAGCGACGAAGACGGCCGTCGTCCAGCGAGGTGGTGGCACCCGAGGGGTCCAGGTGTGCAAAGCTCCTCCTTCACCGGTTCCGACCCGCTGCTGATCGGTACCGGTCACCGGGCACATGAGCAGGCGCCCGGGGGCAGGTCGGTTGCCGCATAGGATCGGCGGATGTTCACCCACGACGATGCGGTCGCCGCCGCACACCGCCTCGCGGCCGTCCTCGAACCCGGCGCGATCCGGCGCGACCGCGACGGCGCCACAGTGGTCCCGCACGACGCCCTGGCCGCGCTCGACGCCTCCGGCCTGCTCGGGATCACGATCCCGGCCGCGGACGGCGGTCCGGGCCTCGGGCCGCGTACCCTCGCCGAGGTGGTCCGGGTCCTCGCCGCCGCCGACCCGGCGATCGCCCAGGTGCCGCAGGGCCACTACCTCATGATCGACATCCTGGCCGTGCACGCCGGACCGGACGCCCGCAAACGGCTCTTCGGCGACGTCCTGGCCGGCCGGCGGCTCGGCAACGCCCTGGCCGAACGCGGCGGCAAACACGCGCAGGACCTGCGCACCCGGATCGCTGACGGCCGGCTGAACGGCACCAAGTACTACACGACCGGCGCCCTGACCAGCGCCTGGATCGCGGTGAGCGCCCTCGACGCGGACGGCCGGCTGGTGCTCGCGTTCGTGCCCCGCGACGCCGGCGGGGTGCGGGTGGACACCGACTGGGACGTGATCGGGCAACGCGCCACGATCAGCGGGACGGCTACTTTCAGTGATGTACCGGTGGCGCTGTCGATCGATTACGCGTCGGCCTACGAGGTGCCGCAGCAGCTGGGCGCCCGGGCGCAACTCGTGCACACGGCCATCGAAGCGGGCATCGCGGGCGCGGCGCTGCGGGACGCGCGAGCCTATCTGCGCTCCACCGCGCGACCGTCGAGCGAGGCCATCCGCGCCGGTCACGGCTCTGCCACCGAGGACCCGCACGTGCGGCACCGCTACGGGCGCCTGGCCAGCCGGGTCCGGGCCGCCGAGGCGCTCCTGGAGTCCGCCGCCCGTACCCTCGAAGAGATCGGCCTGGTACCCACCTCCGCCGACTCGGCCGCGCGGGGGTCACTCACCGTGGCCGCCGCGAAGGCTTTCGCCAGCGAGGTCGCCGTCGACGCCGGCTCCGAACTGTTCGCCATGTGCGGCACCAGCGCGGCCGCCGCGAAATGGGACCTGGACCGGCACTGGCGCAACGCGCGCACGCACAGCATCCACGATCCGCTCGACTGGAAATATGCGCACATCGGCGCTTACGAGCTGTCCGACGTGCTCCCGCCCAACCACGGACAGCTCTGAAGGGGTACGCGGCCGGCCGTCCCGCCACACTCCCTCATGTCCCGCACACCCCGAACACCTGACGGTCCACACCCCGGCGCTTCCCGCCCGCCAGCTCCGGCGGTTCTCGCTGCCCGCTCCGGCGGTTCTCGCTGCCGGTCCTGCGGCGGCGGCCTGTGGGCACGCCTCTCCGGCGGCAGCGTTATCTCGCGGTCGCGGCGGCCCGATCGACCCGCCGGCGCGCGCCGACGTCCGATACCCACCGCTCCGACCCGCCCACGCGCGATCTTGGCGGGTTTCGCGGGCGTTCGACCTCGGGCGTTGGACCTCGGGCGTTCGACTTGGGACGCCGGGTCGGACCCGGCTGTCAGTGAGGGCTGTTGGAGAGCGGTTTCAGCGACCGTCAGTGACAGCCGGTCTGCTCGTGCTTGTGCCGGCTGTCAGTGAGGGCTGTTGGAGAGCGGTTTCAGCGACCGTCAGTGACAGCCGGTCTGCTCGTGCTTGTGCCGGCTGTCACTGAGGGCTGTTGAAGGGCGGTTTCAGCGACCACCAGTGACAGCCCGTTCGGTTTGCTTGTGGTCGTGTCAGTAGCAAGACGCTCATTCGTGGCTAAAGGGACATTCGGGCCGCCGCCGAGGCCCGGTCGGCGCTCATAGCCGCAACGAAGTGCTTCCGGCGGCCGTGAGTGCGAGCTGGGCGCGGGGGAGGGGGAGTGCGGTCTTCGTCAGCCGTCGAACGTCAGGCGAGCCGGCTGTCACTGGTGGCTGTTGGAGAGCGGTTTCAGCAACCACCGGTGACAGCTGGTTCGGTCTGTTCGTGCTCGTGGCGGTGGCACGCCGTCCGATCGTGAACGTAGGGACAATTCGGGCCTGTTGCTGGGTCGCGGACCGCGCTTGTGACCGCGGCAGAGTGCTCTCGATGGCCGTGAGCCCGGGCTGGGCGCGGGGCTTGACGGCTGATTGCGGGGCCCTTCTCGGCAGCCGCGAACGTAATCCGAGCCGGCTGTCACGGGCGGCTGTCCGAGAGCGATTTCAGCAACCGTGAGCGTCAGCCGGCCCGGCCCGGGCCCCGGCCCCGGCCCCGGCCCCGGCCCGGGCCCCCAGCCGCGGTCGTGGAGGCGGCGCAACCCCGGCCAGGCGTGAGTTCGCCCAGCTCCGGCGTCACGAGGCGGAATTGTCGTAGGGCGGCGGCAAGATGCCGGGCATGGCGTTGCGGATGGATCTGACGTTCGACTGTGCGGATGCGGAGCGGCTGGCGGAGTTCTGGAAACAGGCGCTCGGCTATGCGGATGAGCCACCCCCGGCGCCGTTCGCGACACGGGACGAGTGGGTGGCGTCGTTCGGGCCGCCGGAGGAGGACGAGGGCGGCGGCGCGTGGCTGCACGACCCGGCCGGTGGTGGGCCGCGGCTTTCGTTCCTGGAGGTGCCGGAGCGGAAAACCGCGAAGAACCGGCTGCACATCGACGTGCGCGTGGGCAGGTCGGAGGACGCGTGGGCCCGCGTCCTGACGAAAGCCGAGGAGTTGGAGGCGGCGGGCGGCCGCATCGACACGATCGTCGACGGGCATCACGTGGTGATGGCCGACCCGGAGGGCAACGAGTTCTGTGTCGCCCCCTGACCGGGTCACGGCTCGCGGAGGGAGGTGAGGGCCACGCTGCCGGGGTTCACGGCCTGGGCTGGGAAGTAAGGGCCGCGCTGCCGGCGGGCTTCGGCCTGGGTCGGGAGGTGAGGGCCGGGCTGCGCTGCCGGGCGGCTCCGGCTTGCGGAGGGAGTGAGGGCCGGGCTGCGCTGCCGGGCGGCTCCGGCTCGCGGAAGGAGTGAGGGCCGGGCTGCGCTGCCGGGCGGCTACGGCTTGCGGAAGGACGTGAAGACGACCTCGCCGCTGTGTTCGAAGCCGAGCCGTTCGTAAAGGCGGATCGCGTTTTCGTTGTCCTGCAGTACGTGCAGGAACGGCAGTTCGCCGCGCGCGAGGATGCCGGCGGCCACGGCCAGGGTGAGCCGGGCGCCGAGGCCTTGGCCACGGAACTCGGGGTCGGTGCAGACGGCGCTCACCTCGGTCCAGCCGGGCATCCGGAAGCGTTCGCCGGCCATCGCGACGAGGCGGCCGTTGTTGTCGCGGATGCCCAGGTGGCGGCCCATGTCGACGGTGCGCTTGCGGAACGGGCCGGGCTGGGCGCGGGCGACCAGGTCGAGCATCTCGGGGACGTCGGCCTCGGTGAGGGCCACCGCGTCGGGGTCCTCGACGCCGGTCATGCTCTGGCCGATCATCTGGACGCCGGGCAGCACCTGTTCGGTCTGCCAGCCGGCTTGCGGGGCGATGGCGCGGCCGACGAGCACCGCGACGTCGGTGATCGTGGCCAGGTCGCGCCAGGCGGCCGGGTCGGCGTTGTCGCGCAGCGCGCCGAACGGCGCGATGTCGGGGTGGTATCGGGCGGCGTCTCCGGCGGCCTCGGCGAAACAGGCCTGTGGCCCGTCGAGGGCGGCCCATACGGGATTGTTCAGCACAACTGCGACCTTGCCCTTCACCGGTCCTCCGCGCCAGTGCATATCCGGGTCACCACCCGCGCGGGAACGCTCGATTGTCTGCCGGAAGTGTCAACGATCCGGCTGACAAACGGGCTACGGCCCCACTCGGAGCAGCGAAGGCCGGCGATGGGCGGCAGCGGGCTTCAGCTCAGGGCGGCCAGGCTTCTGGAGGCCTCGGTCAGGGGCGGGATGTCCGCCGGCCACTGCGGTTTGGCGAACAGGTAGCCCTGGCCGTACCGGCAACCCATGCTGTCCAGGGCCGCGTGCTGCCCGGCCTCCTCGATGCCTTCGGCCACGACGGCGAGGTCCAGGTTGCCGGCGAGCGTCACGATCGCCTCGACCAGGGCGTGCTGCTGCCGACTGTGCAAAACGTCGTCAATGAACGACTTGTCCAGCTTCAGCACATCTACCGGCATCTGCCGCAAGTAACTCAGCGACGAGTACCCGGTACCGAAGTCGTCGATCGCCACCCGTACCCCGATGGCGCGCAGAGCCTTCAGGTCGGCGACCACCTTGTCGGCGTCCCGCAGCACCAGGCTTTCGGTGATCTCCAGGAGCAACCATTCGGGCCGGGCGCCCGCGTCGGCCACGGCGGTGCGGACCACGTCGACGAAGTCGGCGGTCCGGAACTGGCGGGCCGACACGTTGACGCTGACGTAGCGCAGCGTGCTCGACGGGTTGTCGGCCCGCCACGCGGCGAACTGACGCAGCGCCTCCCGCAGCACCCAGGTGCCGATGCCGACGATCGCGCCGCTCTCCTCGGCGGCCTCGACGAAGTGGTACGGCCCGAGCAGCCCGCGCGCCGGGTGCTGCCAGCGGACCAGCGCCTCGACGCCGGTGATCCGCTGGTCGGCCAGTTCGACGATCGGCTGGTACTGGAGCACGAACTGCTCGCCCTCGATCGCCTCGAGCAGCTGGGTGCGCATCTCCAGGCGCTGCACCATCGCGGTGTGCAGGTCGCTCTGGTACCGCTGCCAGCCGCCCTTGCCCAGACCTTTGGCCAGGTAGAGCGCAAGGTCGGCGTGGCGCAGCATCTCGGTGGCGTTTTCGGCGTCCTGGTTGGTGGCGACGCCGACGCTCGCGGCGCCGCTGACCAGGTGGGTGCCGCCTTCGCCGTCGGCCAGTTCGATCGGCGCGGCCAGCGCGGCGACCAGGCGTGCGGCGACGTCCTCGGGGTTCTCGGTGGGGGAGACAAGCACGGCGAACTCGTCGCCGCCCATCCGGGCCGCGGTCCCGGACCCGATGGTCGCCGAGATCCGCTGCGCCACGGTGATCAGCAGCTGGTCGCCGACGGCGTGCCCGAGGGTGTCGTTGACCTCCTTGAAGTCGTCGAGGTCGACGAAGAGCACGCCGAGGGAGGCGCCGCCGCGCTCGGCGACGCCGAACGCCTGCTCGAGGCGGTTGCGGAACAGCACGCGGTTGGCGAGGCCGGTCAGCGAGTCGTGGTACGCCTGGTGGGTGAGGTCGTCCTCGAGTCGCCGGCGCTCGGTCACGTCCCGCATGGTGAGGACGAGTCCCCGTACGGTGGGATCCGCTCGAAGATCGCGCACGTCGCACTCGATCTCCACCCGCCGGTCGCCGCGGTGGGCGGCGAGCGCCAGCCCGTCCAGCTCGCCGGCGCCGCGGTCCATCCGGTCCCGCATGTCGGCAAGTGCCGGCTGCGCGTCCGCGGCGATGAGCTCGGCGAACGTGCCGCCGGTCGGGTCGCCGCAGCCGAACAGGGCGTCGGCGGACGGGCTGGCGTAGCGGATGCTGCCGTCCCCGTCGAGAATCAGGATGACGTCGGCGGTGCTCTGGATGAGGGTACGGAAGTACGCCTCACCCTCCCGGCGGCTCACCTCGGCGGTCAGCCCGATGCGTTCCAGCACCACCGCGATCTGCGCGATCAGGGCTTCCAGCGACGGGCGGACGGCGCGCAGCACGGTGTCCGGGGCGCCGAGGATGAACATGCCGTGCCGCTCGCCGGCCATCGGGATCGTCGCGAACAGCACGTTCGGGAAGCGGCCGCTGGTGAACGGGTCGGGCAGGTCGGCCGCCGGCATCCAGCGCAGGTCCACCTCGGCGGCGCCCGAGCGGGGCGGGATGACCTGCAGGTGGTACGGCTCCCCGGCCGGCATCAGGCGCAGTACGGCCCGGCGCAGCCCGCCCGCGACCTCGGACTCGGTGGTGGCGGCGAAGAGTTCGGTGCCGGCCTCGCGCAGCACCCGTTCCCGGTTGCCGGCCTGGCGCTGGGCCTGGGCCAGGTCGCCGACGCGGGCCAGGACCAGCAGGAACATGACGGCCGCAGCCGCCGCGATGATCGGCGCGTCGACGACCCCGTCGCGGGCGATCTCCACCTCGCGGCCCTGCGCGTACTCGAAGGCGAGCACGGCCGGCGCGATGAGCGCGGCGGCGCTGAGCCAGAACAGCCGGTGGCGGCCCATGCCGACCTCGGCGGTGGACGGCTGCACCTGCTGGGTGAGTGTGGCCATCGACGGCGACAGGGCGGCGAAGCCCATCAGCGAGTAGAAGACGATCCAGCCGAAGTCGACCGGCCCGCCCAGTTCCCAGGCGCTGTTGAGCTGCGACTGGCCGTAGAACACGTCAGAGACGAGCAGGCCGATCATGGCGACGCCGATCGTGCTGACCGCGGCCGGGCGCTTGCCGGCGGCGGTGAGCATCCGCAGGATCATCGCGAGGACCAGCACGTCGCCGAGCGGGTAGCCGATGGAGACGACCTTCTCCAGCAGTGTCAGCTCGGCCGAGCGGGTGAACGGCGCGATCCAGTAGACCCAGGCGAGCAGGCCGAGCCCGACGGTCGGCACCAGCGCGTCCAGCAGCGCCGCCTTGTCACCGCCACCGGACCGGGCCCGCACGAAGATCAGCAGACCGGCCGTCAGGAGCGGGTAGACAAGCACGAAGAACAGGTCGGCCAGACCGGGGAAGCCCGGCGTCCGGCCGAGCGCGAGGACCAGGTTGTACCAGCTGTCACCGGTGGTGAAGGACACCAGGGCGACGCTGATCAGATACCACGGCAGGCGGCGGGACGGCCGGTGCAGCCGGACGCCGACCAGCACCATGGCGGCGCAGGAGTAGCCCAGCGCCGCCCAGGTGTAGAGGTGCGCGTCCGGAAGTGCGTAGTACAGCCCGGTGAGCGCCACGATCCACGCGGCGAAGCACGCGCGAACAGCCCGCGTCGACAATGCGTACTCCGATCCGATGACGGGGTGACCGTCAGGCGTATCGGAGGATTGGCCCGCTGACTTAAGGAAATCAGCCCGCCAGTGCGTCGACCAGCCGCCGCGCCGAACCGGCCAGATTCCACCGCTCGGCGAGCGTGAGCAGGGCTTCCTCGTCGCGGGGCGCCTTCGGCAGGACCGGGTCGAAGGCG
Organism: Actinoplanes sp. DH11; assembly: GCF_020873875.1. Taxonomy (GTDB): domain Bacteria; phylum Actinomycetota; class Actinomycetes; order Mycobacteriales; family Micromonosporaceae; genus Actinoplanes. Next base: position 232,378 of record NZ_JAHWGU010000007.1, on the reverse strand, counting down.
GGCAGCGGTACGTCCAGGGCGACCTTGCAGACCGGCAGCGCCCGCGCCAGGTAGTCGCGGGCGGCGTCCAGCTTGAGCCGGACACCGGGGGCGAAACCGGACGCCGGGTCGTCGAGCGCCGCCAGGATCTGCTCGACACCGCCGTAGCGCTCGATCAGCCGGGCCGCCGTCTTCTCGCCCACCCCGGCCACCCCGGGCAGGCCGTCGCTCGGGTCGCCGCGCATGGCCGCGAAGTCCGCGTACCAGCGGGCCTCCACGCCGTACTTCGCCAGGACGAGGGCCTCGTCGGCGTCCTCCAGCTTGGCCACGCCGCGGCCGCAGTAGAGCAGCCGGGTGCCGCGGGCGTCGTCGACGAGCTGGAACAGGTCACGGTCACCGGAGACCACCTCGACCGGGGCCGGCTGTGTCGCGGCGAGGGTGCCGAGCACGTCGTCGGCCTCGTAACCGGGTACGCCGTACGCCGGGATGCCGACCGCGGCGAGCACCTCCAGCAGCACCGGGACCTGCCGTTCCAGCGAGGCCGGCACCTCTTCGACCGCGCCGTGCGCGACCCGGTGCTTCTTGTACGACGGGACCAGCTCCACGCGCCAGGCCGGTCGCCAGTCCGCGTCGAGTGCGCAGACGAGGCGATCCGGCCGGCGGGTGCGGATCAGCTGGGCGAGCATGTCGAGGAAGCCGCGGATCGCGTTGACCGGCTCACCGGCCGGCGTCTGTGCCGCCTTCTCGGGGATGCCGTGGAAGGCCCGGAAATACAGGCTGGGGGCGTCGACGGCCAGCAGTGGTCGAGTCACGCCGACCACCCTATTCGTTGTGCAACACCTGCGCGATCGTGAGGCGGGCGGCGCGGCGGGCCGGCAGCAGTGCGCCGACGACCGCGATCGCCACCCCGCTGAACACCAGCAGGACCAGCGTCGCCGGGTCCCAGACCTGCATCACGTACTCCGGCAGGCGGATCTTCGCGGCGTCCGCGGAGAGCGGCAGGACCAGCCGGTGCGCGCCCAGGCCGAGCGGGATGCCGATCGCCGCCGCGGCCAGGCCGAGCGCCGCCATCGAGGTGATCATCATGGTCACCACCTGCCGCGGCGTCATCCCGATCGACTTGAGCATGCCCAGGTCGCGGCGGCGGTCGCTGACGTCGAGCGCGACCGTGTTGAGCACGCCCAGGGCGGCGACCGTGGCGAGCAGCAGCGCGAGCAGGGCGGAGAACGCGGCCACCATGGTGCCGAACGCGTCGCCGCCGGTGTTGTCCCAGGCGTCCAGCCCCGGGTCGGCGGCGCGCACCGCGGCCACGTACCCGGCCAGGTCGGTGCCCTCGGCGGTCTGCACCTGGTAGAAGTAGGCCTGCGGGCCGAGCTGCGGGAAGTCGCGCCAGGTGGCGAACGCGCCCTCCGGGCCGGGCAGGCCGCGGATCGTCTCGCCGACGACGGTGAACGTGGTCCACCGGCCGTCCAGCGACGCGGTCACCCGGTCGCCGATCCGCAGGCCCCGCTCGTTGAGCAGCTGGGTGGGCAGGACCAGCTGGTCGTCGGAGGTCATCCAGTGGCCCTCGTACAGCTGGTCCTCGTACCCCATCTCCGGGATGTCGCCCCGCACGAAGTTGATCTGCATGGGTTCGCTCTGCCCGGCGACGGACAGTTCGCGCGCCACCCCGACGCCGACCCGCGCGGCGCCGGGCAGGTCACGCAGCATCCGCTCGATCTCGGTGTCGGAACGCCCGGTGACCGGATGCTGGTCGCCCTGGTAGGGGCGGACGCCGATCTCGCCGGACGAGCGGGAGCCGACCTCGTCGATCCGGGTGACCGAGTCGGACAACCCCAGCGCGAACGTCACCGTGACGACGCCGAGCAGCAGCGACGCCATGGTCAGGGCGGTCCGGGCCGGCCGGGCGAACGGGATGCCCAGACCGAGACTGACGGCGCGTGGCAGCCGGGACCCGCTCAGCGCCCGCTGCACCCGCAGCGCCCGGCCCCGCCGCGGCGCACTTCCGGCGCTTATCGCCTGCGCGGCGGGCAGGCGGTGGGCACGCCGGGCGGGCAGCAGCGCCGCGATCAGGACCAGGGCGGGTACGCCCACCAGCACGCTCACGATCACCCAGGCGCGGACACCGGACTGCTCCCCGAAGCCCAGCCCGCGGAAGGTGTCGCTGAGCACCGGCCGCACCGCCAGCAGGCCGAGCCCGGTGCCGAGGACCGTACCGGCGACCGCGGGCACCGACACCATGGTCAGGTAGACGGCGACCACCTGACGCGGGGTGAAGCCGAGCGCCTTGAGCACCCCGATGTGCCGGTACCCGGAGATCACCGCGCCGCCCACCACGTTGCCCACGATGATCACGGTGACCAGCAGGCCGAGCAGCCCGAAGGTGCCGAGGAACGGCAGGTAGACGCCGGGCGTCGCGGCCGCCTTCTCCTTCATCACCAGGTACGGCTGGGCGGCGAGCAGCGCGTCGCCGGGGAGCCCCGTGGTCACCCCGGCAAGGCGGGCGTCGAGCGCCGCGCGGGTGGAGACGTCCCCGGTGAACCGGTAGAGCATCTGGGTGCCGGTCGGCTTCAGGGCCGCCACCTGCTCCGGCGTCACCCAGCCGTCCGCCGAGCCGCTGACCGTGAACGCGTGCCCGACCACCCGCAGCGCGCCGTCCGGGGTGACCAGTTCGGTGGCCCGGCCGAGCGGACCCAGCCGGAACTCCGCCGCGGGCTGCGGCGGCACGTTGAGCACGATCTCGCCACGGGTCTGCGGCCAGCGGCCGCTCCACAGGTCCACCCGGTCCACCGGTCCGCCCGGGTCCGCGCGGCCGACCACTGTCATCGGCCGGCTGAAGAACGGGCCGGTGCCCTTCTCCGGCTCCACGATCACCTGGCCGAACGGCCCGGCCGCCGCCTGCACGCCAGAGCCGGCCGCGACCAGTTGCGCGCCGGTGACCCGGGCCGGGTCGTAGGTGACGACGGCGTGCGCCCCGCGCTGGCCCTCGAACGCCCGCTGGAACGGTGACCGCGAGGCGTCCAGCAGGGCCAGCGAGAGCAGGGCGGTGACCGTGCAGACCAGCACGACCAGGAAGATCACGAAGGTCTGCAGCCGGCGGCGCCGCACCGCGTTGCGGGAGGCCGTCCAGACGGCGCTCACAGCCGCTCCAGGGCGGACTCGCGGGCGATCCGGCCGTCGGCCAGTTCGATCAGCCGGCTCGCGCATCGGTGGGCCAGCCGCTCGTCGTGGGTGACGATCAGCAGCGTCTGCCCGATCTGGTTGAGGTCGAGCAGCAGGTCCATCACCTGCTCACCGGCCCGGCTGTCCAGCGCGCCGGTCGGCTCGTCGGCGAGCAGCAGCGCCGGCCGGTTCATCAGCGCCCGGGCCACTGCGACCCGCTGCCGCTCGCCGCCGCTGAGCGCGGCCGGGTGGGCGTCGCGCCGATCGGTGATGCCCAGTTCGCCGAAGAGTTCCAGCGCGCGGCGCCGGGCAGTGCCCGCCGAGCTGCCGGTGAGCTGCGCGGCAAGCGCCACGTTGTCCAGCGCCGACAGGTCGTCGAGCAGGTTGAAGAACTGGAAGATCATGCCGAGGTGGTGCCGGCGGAACAGCGCCAGCCGGGTCTCGTTCATGGTGTCCAGCCGCTGGCCGTGCACGGTGATCTCCCCGGCGGTCGGCCGGTCCAGCCCGGCGATCATGTTGAGCAGGGTCGACTTGCCGCAGCCGGACGGGCCCATCACGGCCACCGCCTCGCCGGCCCGGATCTCCAGCGTGACGTCGTCGAGCGCCACCGTGTCGCCGTACTCCTTGCGGACGCCGTCGAGGCGCACCACCGTCGATTTCTCGGTCATGCCGGGAACGGTAGTTACGCCGTACCCGGCAGGCATCCGCCGGTGGATGCAACCTGGCGGCGGCGTACGCCCCGGGATGTAGGCGCCGGGGATGATGTGCCGCTGGCGCCGTTCTGACAGGGTGGCGGCATGGGGACGGCGGTGGCGGTGGCGATCACTGCGGTGGTGGCGGCGCTCGCTGTCGCGGTGCCGTTCGGTGTCGCGCTGCGCCGGGCCCGGCGCCGGCACGAGCGGGCGATGGGGGAGCGGGGCTGGCTGCTGGAGCGCGAGCGGGAGAGCGCCGCCCGCGCCGCCGTGGAGGCCGAGCGCGCCCGGATCGCCCGCGAGCTGCACGACATCGTCAGTCACAACGTCAGCGTCATGATCGTGCAGACGTCGGCGGCGCGCGAGGTGCTGCGCACCCTGCCGGACGAGGCGCTCACCGCGCTGGCCGCCGTGGAGAAGGCCGGTCGCGACACGATGACCGAGCTGCGCCATCTGCTCGGCGTGCTCAACCCCGACGGGGACGACGAGCTGGTGCCGCAGCCCGCCCTCGACGCGCTCGGGCCGCTCGTCGACCGGGTCGCGTTCGCCGGGCTGCCGGTCGAGGTGCGGGTCTCCGGGGAGGCGCGGCCGTTGCCGGCGGGCATCAGCACGACCGCCTACCGGATCGTGCAGGAAGCCCTGACCAACGCGCTCAAGCACGGCAGCGGGGGCAAGGCCGAGGTCACCATCCGCTACGCGCCCCGGGCCCTGCGCGTCGAGGTGCTGACCACCGGCCCGAGCGTGCTGACCGGTTCCGCGCCGGCCGCCGGCGGCGACGGCGCCGGCCGTGGCCTGCTGGGCCTGCGCGAGCGGGTCGCGGTCTACGGCGGCGACCTGGACGCCCGGCGCCGGCTCGGCGGTGGTTACCGGGTGCGGGCGAGGATTCCGCATGAGTGAGCCGCGCGTGCTGATCGTCGACGACCAGGAGCTGATCCGCACCGGGTTCCGGCTGATCCTGACCGCGCGCGGCGTGACGGTGGCGGGGGAGGCCGCGGACGGCGTCGAGGCCGTCGAGGCGGTGCGGCGCCTGCGGCCCGACGTGGTGCTGATGGACATCCGGATGCCCGGCATGGACGGCCTCGAGGCGACCCGGCAGATCCTGGCCCGCGACCCGGGCTGCCGGGTGCTGATGCTCACCACCTTCGACCTCGACAAGTACGTCTACACGGCGCTGGCGATCGGGGCCAGCGGCTTCCTGCTCAAGGACGTGACGGCCGACCACCTGGCCGGGGCGGTGCGCCTGGTCGGCACCGGTGACGCGCTGCTCGCGCCGTCGATCACCCGCCGGCTCGTGCAGCGGTTCGCCGGCAGCGGCGACCCGCCGGTGGTGCACCGCGACCTCACCGCCCTGACGCCCCGCGAGCGCGAGGTGCTGACCCTGCTGGGGCGTGGCCTGTCGAACACCGAGCTCGCCGCGGAACTCGTGCTGAGCGAAGCGACGGTCAAGACCCACGTCGCCCGGATCTTCGCCAAACTGGACCTGCGGGACCGGGCGCAGGCCGTCGTCCTGGCGTACGAGACCGGCCTGGTGACTCCCGGCGACCGCTGAACGTTCGTTAAGCTCAGCGCATGACCGTGGATCGACTGCTTCCCACCCCCGAGGCCCACGACCTTCTCGACCTCACCCACGAGCTCGTCACCCGCGAACTCGCCGGCAAGGTCGACGACTTCGAGGCACGCGGCGAGTTCCCCCGCGAGGTCCTGCGCACGCTCGGCCGGTCCGGGCTGCTCGGGCTGCCCTATCCGGAGGCCGACGGTGGCGCGGGTCAGCCGTACGAGGTCTATGTGCAGGTCCTCGAAGTTCTCGCGAGCACCTGGCTGGGCATCGCCGAAGCGGTGAGCGTGCACACCCTGTCCTGCCTGCCGGTCGCCCACTTCGGCACCGACGAGCAGCGCAAAACGCTGCCCGACATGCTCGGCGGTGAACTGCTGGGCGCGTTCGCCCTCTCCGAGCCGCAGGGCGGTTCCGACGCGGCCGCGCTCACCACCCGCGCCACCGCCGACGGCGACGCCTGGGTCGTCACCGGCACCAAGGCTTGGATCACCCACGGCGGCCAGGCCGATTTCTACAACCTTTTCTGCCGTACGGGTGGGCCCGGCCCCAAAGGCATTTCCTGCCTGCTCGCCGACGCCACCACCCCCGGCCTGCTGCCGCAGCAGCCGGAACGCCTGATGGGTCTGCGCTCGTCGGCGCCCGCGCAGATCGTGCTCGACGGCGCCCGGGTCCCCCGCGAACGACTCGTCGGTGCGGACGGCGGCGGCTTCGCCATCGCCATGCAGGCCCTCGACGCCGGGCGCCTGGGCATCGCGGCCTGCGCGGTCGGGCTCGCGCAGGGAGCCTTGGACTACGCCACCGGGTACGCCCGGGAACGCACCCAGTTCGGCCAGCCCATCGGCCGTTTCCAAGGCCTCGGCTTCATGCTCGCCGACATGGCCACGCAGATCTCCGCCGCCCGCGCGCTGCTGCTCGCCGCCGCCCGGCTCAAGGACGCCGGCCGTCCCTTCTCGATGGAGGCGGCCAAGGCGAAACTGTTCGCCACCGACATGGCCATGCGGGTCACCACCGACGCCGTCCAGGTCCTCGGCGGCGCCGGATACGTCAGCGACCACCCGGCCGAGCGCTGGTTCCGGGAAGCCAAAGTGCTCCAGATCGTCGAAGGCACCAACCAGATCCAGCGCATGGTGATCGCCCGCTCTCTTCTGGGGTGACGACCCTCCCGTAGGGTTGTCACCGTGGAAGAGATCGACCAGGCGATCGTGTCGGCGCTCACCGTGGACGGCCGGCTGTCGTACACCGACCTGGCCGAACGGGTGGGCCTCAGCGTCTCCGCCGTGCACCAGCGGGTCCGGCGCCTCGAACAGCGCGGCGTCATCGCCGGTTACACCGCGCGAGTCTCCTACGAGGCGCTCGACCTGCCACTGACCGCCTTCGTCGCGATCCGCCCCTTCGACCCCTCCCAGCCCGACGACGCCCCGGACCGGCTCGCCCACCTCGCCGAGATCGACTCCTGCTACTCGGTGGCCGGCGAGGACTTCTACATGCTCCTGGTCCGCGTCAAGAGCCCTGCCGACCTGGAACGCCTGCTGCAGGACATCCGGACAGCGGCCAACGTGACGACGCGGACGACGGTGGTCCTCTCCACGCCGTACGAGAACCGCCCACCCCGGATCGCCCCGCCGCCGCCCCCGCCGCAGGCTTCGTAGCGCGGCGGCGGCTTCGTCGCCGGCGGGGCTTTCGCCGGCCTGTCCATCGGCGCGCGCCGCAGGCTTGCGTTCTTCACTGCGCGCCGTGCACGAGCTGGCTTGCGTTCTTCACTGCGCGCCGTGCATGAGCCAGCATGCGTTCATAGCTGCGCGTCGTGTACGGGCTGGCTTGGGTCCATCGCTGCGCCTCGTGTGCAGGCCGGCATGCCTCCATCGCTGCCGGGCCGCGCGCTGTCGGCCGCGCGCGGCCCGGTCTGCCCGCCCGGCGACGTCGCTGCGGCTCCTCGGCCAGGCCCGCCGATGCCATGACCCCAACCTAGCCTCCTAGGATGCCGAAAGGCGGTGTGCTGGGCGGCGCTCGACTGGCAGGCTGACGGGTATGGATGCGGACTACGTCGAACAAGCCGTCGCCGAGCTGCAACGGACCCTGGTGCCGCACCAAGCTGCCGACTGGGAGGTACCCGCCGGTGGCCTCGACTGGAGCTGCCGGGAAACGGCCGGACACATCGGGCACGACCTCATCGCGTACGCCACGCAGCTCGCCGCCCGCGCCCCCGACTCCTACCTGCCGCTCGACCTGGTGATCCGCCCCGAAGCCACGCCGGAGGACACTCTCCGGATCGTCGGAGCGTGTGCCGCCCTCCTCACCGTGACGCTGCGCGCGGCCGCCCCCGACGCGCGCGCCTGGCATTGGGGGCCGACCGACCCGTCCGGTTTCGCGGCGCTCGGGGTGAACGAGATTCTCGTGCACACCTACGACATCGCGTCGGGCTTGGGCCTCGACTGGCGCCCACCGGCCGATCTGAGTGCCGCCGTCCTGCGCCGGCTCTTCCCTGGCACCCCGTCCGGCGACCCTGGCGAGGTCCTTTTGTGGGCGACCGGCCGGACAGCCCTCCCCGGCTACCCGCGCCGCACGTCCTGGTCCCTCCGCGCCGCCGTCGGCTGACGCATTCGCTGCACCCGACGCCTGGCCGCGCCCTTACCGCGAGGCCGCCCACCCGCGCCGCACGTCCTGCGGTCTCCCCGGCAGGCGGTCTTTGCAACAGCGAGCGTGAGCTTTTCTACCTGTTTGTGCTGGTAGGGCATGGGGCCTTGGGCAGGATGCCGATGCGGCGGCGGCGCGGCAAAGGAGTGCGGCGTGGTGTTTCTCGCCTTCGGCTCACTCGCGGTCGCCGCGGTCCGCTGCGTTCGGTCCGCGTGACGGTGTTGATCTGCTAGCGATGCGAAATCGCTGTGATCATGGGGCTATGACCGCGATTTTGCATCGCTAGCAGATCAACATCTCGCCATGGACGGCCGCGGCCGATGCCATCGGGGCCATCAAGGGCCCGGGGTGGTGCGCGGGCGGTGTCGGCTGGGCGGCGGCCGGAGGGGACCTGCCGGCCAGGTTGATGGGGGACCGGTCGGGTCAGGGTGAACGGGGGATGACCTGCTGGGCCAGGGTGACCAGGGTGGGGACGGCGGGGTGGCTGGGTGGGTCGGTCCAGGCCAGGTGGACGGTGACGGCGGGCGCGTCGGGCATGGGGATGTACGTGATGGCGGGGTGGGCGTACATCAGCGGGGTGGCGGTGGAGGTGACGCCTACGGCGCGGCCGGCGATGACGGCGGCCTGCCAGTCGTCGGTGTTGGTGACTTCTACCGTGCCGGCCGGTGCCGCGCCCGGGGGCCACAGGGAGAGGTCGGTGATGCCGGCGACGGTGTTCACGGCGATCAGCTCGCCGAGCAGGTCGGCGAGGGTGAGGCGGGTGCGGGTGGCGAGTGGGCTGTCCGACGGCACGGCGGCGATCCGGGCTTCAGTGGTCAGAGCCAGGGTCCGGACACGGCCGGCGGCACCGGAAGCGACGGCACCAGAAGGGACGGCACCGGAAGCGACGGCATCAGAAGCGGCGGCGCCGGGAGCTGCGGCACCGGAAACGGCGGCGTGCAGGGCTGCGGTGGAGGCTGGGCCTCGGATGATGGCCACGTCGACGGCGCCGCGGGTCAGGCCGGCGTCGCGTTCGTCGATGCGGAGCAGGTCGAGCGGGGTGTGCGGGTGGTCCTGTTTCCAGCGGCGCAGCAGGGTGGTGGTGTGTTCGCCGAGCGCGCACCAGGCGTGGCCCAGCCGCAGTGGCCAGGTGCCGGCGCGGGACGGGTCGAGGGCCTCGTCGACGGCGGCGACGGCGGCTGCGGCGCGCGGGCGGTAGGCCTGGCCGGCGGCGGTGAGTCGCAGGTGGTGGGTGGAGCGGTCGATCAGGCGTACGCCCAGATGGTTCTCCAGTTGGCGCAGCGTGCGGGAGAGGGCCGGCTGGGTGACGTGCAGTGTCGCGGCGGCACGGGTGATGCCGCCGGTGGTGGCGATGGCGAGGAAGGCGCGCAGGTGCCGTACGTCCACCGTCATAACCTGGGAGCATAACCGCGGCCGAAGCGGCATTTCCGTGCCGGCCGCAGGGGCGCGACGGTGGAGTCGTGCAGACGATGATGGTTCTCGGTGCCGTGCTGTCCCTGCAGTTCGGCGGTGCGGTCGCGGCCCGGCTGTTCCCGGTGGCCGGCGTGCCGGGGGTGGTCGCGTTGCGGCTGGCGATCGCGGCGCTGGTGCTGCTGGCGGTGAGCCGGCCGCGGCTGCGCCGGTACGACCGGGGTGACTGGTTGTCGATCGGCGCGTTCGGGCTGGCGCTGGCCGGGCTGAACTCGCTGTTCTACCTGGCGATCGACCGGATTCCGATGGGTACGGCGGTGACACTGGAAGTCCTCGGCCCGCTCACGTTGTCGGTGCTGACGGCACGCCGGCGCAGCAGCTGGTTCTGGGCCGGTCTGGCGCTGGCCGGGGTGGTGTTGCTGGGTCGTGCCGGGCTGGGCCGCCTCGATCCGGCCGGTGTCGCGTTCGCACTGGGGGCGGCGGTGATGTGGGCGGCGTACATCGTGCTCAGTGCCCGGGTCGGGCACCGCTTCCACAAGACCGACGGCCTGGCGTTGTCCCTGGTCGCCGCCGCGGTGATCACGCTGCCGTCCGGGGTGGCGGGCGCGGGCAGGGTGCTGCTGGAGCCGCGTGTGCTGGCGATGGGCGCGGTGGTGGCGGTGCTGGCGTCGGTCCTGCCGTACACCCTGGAGATGCTGGCGTTGCGCCGGATGCCGACGACCACGTTCGCGGTGCTGATGAGCCTGGGTCCGGCGGTGGCGGCGCTCGCCGGTTTCCTGCTGCTCGATCAGCCGCTGACCGCGCTGGAGGGTTTGGCGATCGCGCTGGTCATCACGGCCGGCATCGGCGCGGTGAGAACAGCGCCGCCGAAGCGGGCGACGAGAGGGCTGGTAACGACAGGGCCGGCCACGACAGAGCGGGCGCGGCAGAAGACCGGGGCGGAAGGGCTCAGAGCGACGGCAGCAGCGACGCCTGCGCGCACTGCGTCAGGTACGGCAACTCGTAGGACGACCGTCCCACCAGCGCCGGGTGTGTAGCGGTCAGCTGCCGGACCTGCGCGAGCACCGCGGCGCGTTCGTCGGCCGGCATCAGGATGATCCGGCTGCGGGACGCGACGAGGTCGCGCAGTTCGCCGGCCTTGATGCGATGGGTCCAGCCGAACGTCGCGGTCGCGACCGGGCCGAACGGTGCCTCGATCCGGGGCGACCGGTCCATTTCCGCGTTGCCGATGATCGCGCCGAGCCGGCGTACCCATGCGGTTCGCTCGTCGCGGACGTTCCAGATCAGGCCGAGGCGGCCGCCGGGCGCGAGCACCCGGGCGATCTCGGGCAGCGCCCGCGTGGTGTCCACCCAGTGCCAGGCCTGCGCGCACAGCACGACGTCGACGGACTGGTCGGGCAGCGGGATGTCCTCGGCGCTGCCCCGGTGTGCGGGCACGCCGGGCAGGGCGCGTCCGAGTTCGGCCAGCATGCCGTCGGACGGGTCGACGGCGACGACGTCGAGCCCGCGGTCGCGGAGGTGGCGGGTGAGTTTGCCGGTGCCGGCGCCGAGGTCCAGGACCCGCGGCTTGCCGCCGGGCAGGAGCCAGTCCAGCGCCTCCTGAGGGTACGGGGGACGACCGCGCTCGTAGGCGGCCGCGGCCGCCCCGAACGATCCGGCGTGGGAGTTCGTCACGTCGATGGATCTTAGCTACCTGCCGGTGCGGCGAGGGCGTACCGCGAGTGCGTTCCGTTTCAAATCGGGCGTGATCGGGCACTGGATCGGGTTGACGGCACGACCGAGGAGGGTTCTGATGAGCTTCACCGACAAGGTCAAGAACAAGGCCGAGGAACTGACCGGTAAGGCCAAGCAGGGCGCCGGCGAGGTGACGGGCAACCAGCGCCTCTACGCCGAGGGCGAGGCGCAGGCGGGCCGGGCGCATGCGAAGCAGGCCGGTGAGCACGTCAAGGACGCCGGTCGCGACGTCCGGGACGCCTTCAGCTGAGCGGCGTGGAACAGGGCCCCACAGCGGGGCCCTGTTCTCAGGCGCCGGCCTGTTTGCGCCACCAGTCCTGCCCGGAGCGCGGCAGGGTGTCGATCGGGTCGTAGTAGGCGTACTGCTTGGACAGGGCCTCGTCGTCCTGTGCCTCGATCGAGGTGCGGTAGTTCTTGGTCCAGTACGAGATGCCGTGCTCCCGGTCGTAGTCGGCGACCATGTGCACCCAGCGTTTGCCGACGAACGGCACGTCGCAGACGATCCGCGGGGTCGCGTACCCGGGGAGGTAGCCCATCAGGTCGTGCTGGAGTTGCTGGGCGTGCCAGACCGGCACCCGCCAGTGCTCCGCGTTCGGGATCATGTCGCACATGTAGAAGTAGTACGGCAGGATGCCGGCCTCGCCCTGCATCGCGAAACAGAGGTCGAGCAGGTCGCCGGTGGTGGCGTTGACGCCGCGCATGAGCACGCCCTGGTTGCGCACGTCGCGGACGCCGACCTCGAGCAGGGTGCGCACCGCTCGCGCGACGAGCGGCGTCAGCGAGTTCACGTGGTTGACGTGGGTGTGCACGGCCAGGTTGACGCCGCGCCGTTCGGCGGTGACGGCGACCCGGTGCATGCCCTCGACCACGTCGTCCTGCAGCCAGTGCTGCGGCAGGCCCATCAGCGCCTTGGTGGCGAGCCGGATGTCGCGCACGGTCGGCACGGACAGCAGCCCCATCAGGTAGGCCTCGAGTTGTTTCCACGGCACGTTCGCCACGTCGCCGCCGGAGACCACGACGTCGCGGACGCCGGGGTGCGCCTTGAGGTAGTCGAGGTGGGCGGCGTACCTGTCGACGGGCTTCTCCAGCAGCCGCAGTTTCGACACCGTCGGGGTGCTGTTGCCGACCAGGTCCATCCGGGTGCAGTGCCCGCAGTACTGCGGGCAGGTGCTGAGCAGTTCGGCGAGGACCTTGGTGGGGTAGCGGTGGGTGAGTCCCTCGGCGACCCACATGTCGTGCTCGTGCAGGGAGTCGCGGCTGGCGTGCGGGTGTGACGGCCAGTCGAGCTGGCGGTCGGTGGCGACCGGCAGCATGTAGCGGCGCACCGGGTCGGCGTAGAAGCCGGCGGTGTCGGGTGCGCGGTCCGGGACCATCGTGTTGAGCATCTGCGGCGGCAGCAGCATCGACATGGTGGCGAGGCGCTGCTGGTCGGTGTCGAGGTCGGCGTAGAACGTCTCGTCGAGCAGGTCACCCATGACGGCGCGCAGCTGCTTGGCGTTCTTCACGCAGTTGACCCGCTGCCACTGCGCGGACCGCCACTGTTCGGCGGTGACGTCCTTCCACCCCGGGAACCGGGTCCAGTCCGGCTCGACGAGTTCTCGGCGCCGGTACTCGTACGGCTGTCCCACAGAAAGCACGGCTCCTCCAGGCTTCGTCGGCTGGCCACCCACGCTAACGGATATTCTGCGGTCTAGTCACCATGTTGACGGAGGATTTACGGTAAGACTGCGGTCCGGGACGATTGTTTTACGTGAGGAGGGGGTCGCATGACGGATTCCACAGGGCTGAGCCGGGTGCTGGAACCGGCCGGCGTGCTGCCGCAGGCGGCCTGGCGCCTCGACGCCTCACCCGAGATCGGGCCGGACGAGGTGCGGATCCGGGTGCGGCGGCTCAACCTGGACGCGGCGAGTTACCGGCAGCTGTCGCAGAAACACGGCGGGGACGGCGCGGCGATCCGGGCCGAGGTGCTCGGCATCGTCGCGACCCGCGGCAAGATGCACAACCCGGTCACCGGGTCCGGCGGCATGCTGATCGGCGTGGTCGACGAGGTCGGTCCCCGGTCGCCGCTGCCGGTCGAACCGGGCGACGCGGTCGCCACCCTGGTCTCGCTGACGCTGACCCCGTTGCGGATCACCGACGGGCTGGCCGGCTGGGACGGGCTGAGCGAGCAGGTGCCGGCCGAGGGCACCGCGATCCTGTTCGGCCGCTCGATCGTCGGGGTGCTGCCCGACGACCTGGCGCCGGAACTGGCCCTGGCCGTCTACGACGTGTGCGGCGCTCCGGCGCTGGTGGACCGCGTGGTGCGGGGCTACCGGTCGCCGACCGTGGCGGTGTTCGGCGGCGCCGGCAAGAGCGGGTCGCTGTCCCTGGCGGCGGCGCGACGGGCCGGTGCCCGTACGCTCGCCGTGGTCGTCTCCGACGCCGAGCGTGACGCGCTGGCGGCGACCGGGCTGGCCGACCGGATCGCGGTCGCCGACGCCCGGGACGCGGTCGCCGTGGCCGCGGCGCTGGGTGAGGCCGCCGACGTGACGGTGGTCTGCGTGGACGTGCCCGGCTGCGAGCACGGCGCGATCCTGTCGACCGCGCCCGGCGGCACGGTGATCTTCTTCTCGATGGCGACCAGTTTCGCCGCGGCCGCGCTCGGTGCCGAAGGCCTCGCCGCCGACGTGACGATGCTGGTCGGCAACGGTTACGTGCCCGGGCACGCCGAGTTCGCGGTCGGGCTGCTGCGCGAGACACCCGCGGTGCGTGCCCTCTTCGAGGCCCGTCTGGCGGCAGACTGACGCCATGACGGAACTTCCCTCGGTTCGCTACCTCAACGGACGCTTCTACTCCGCCGCCGACCCGCGCGCCACCGCGATGCTGGTCCGCGACGGCCGGATCGCGTGGCTCGGCCAGAGCGCCGACGCGCCCGCCGCCGACCGCACCGTCGACCTGGACGGCGCCCTCGTCACGCCGGCCTTCGTCGACGCGCACCTGCACGCCACCGACACCGGCCTGGCCTTCGACGGCCTCGACCTGTCCGGGGTGCGCTCGGCGGGTGAACTGCTCGACGCGGTCGCCGCGTTCGCGGCCACCCGCCCGGCCGACGGCGTGGTGCACGGGCACGGCTGGGACGAGTCGACCTGGGCCGAGCAGACGCCGCCGGTCGCGGCCGAGCTGGACCGGGCCGCCGGTGGCCGGCGCGTCTACCTGTCGCAGGCGTCGGTGCACTCGGCGCTGGCCTCGTCGGCGCTGCTGCCGGCCGCGGCCGGGGTGGCCGGGTACGACGCGTCGGGCTGGGTGCGCGAGCAGGCGCACCACGCCGTCCGGGCGGTCGCGCTCGGCTCGCTGACGGCCGCGCAGCGCACGGCGGCGCAGACGACGGCGCTGCGCCGGGCTGCCGCGGCGGGCATCGCCGCGGTGCACGAGTGCGGCGGGCCGGGCACCTCCAGCGAGGCCGACTTCGCGTCGGTGCTGGCGCTGTCCGGGCAGGGCCTGCCGCAGGTGTTCGGCTACTGGGGGGAGCTCGGTGGCGCCGAGCGGGCCCGGGACCTGCACGCGCACGGCGCGGCCGGCGACCTCTACGCCGACGGGGCTCTCGGGTCGCGTACGGCGTCGGTGCGGCAGCCCTACCTCGACGGCGACCACGGCTGCGGCGAGGCGTTCCTCACCGCCGAGCAGGTCGGCGAGCACCTGCTGGACTGCGTGCGGATCGGGTTCCAGGGCGGCTTCCACGCGATCGGCGACGCCGCCATCGAGACCGTGCTGGAGGGCTTCGCGATCGCGGCGAAGCAGGTCGGCGTGGACCGGTTGCGCGACGGCAGCCACCGCATCGAGCACGTCGAGCTGATCGACAAGGCGATGATCGCGCGGATGGTCGAATTCGGGGTGATCGCCTCGGTGCAGCCGGTCTTCGACGCGCTGTGGGGCGGCACCGACCGGATGTACGCGCAGCGCCTCGGCGTCGAGCGGGCCCTGGCCACCAACCCGATCGGGGCGATGCACGCGACAGGGGTGGCCCTGGCGTTCGGCTCGGACTCGCCGGTCACCGCGCTGGACCCGTGGGCGGTGGTGCTGGCCGCGGCGGCGCCGCGCAACCCGGTCTACCGGATGAGCGTGCGGGCGGCGTTCGCGGCGAGCAGCCGGGGCGGCTGGCGGGCCGCGGCGGTCGGTGACGCGGGGGTGCTGGCGCCGGGCGCGCAGGCCACGTTCGCGACCTGGGACACCCCGGGCGGGGTGCAGGACGGTCTGCCGGCGCTGCTGCCGGACGTCGACGGCGCGGTGCCGCAGCGGCCGGTCTGCCGGCGCACCGTGCTGCGCGGCGAGACGATTTTCGAGGAGTAGGGAGCAGGGACTGTGGCCGGGAAGCTGGATCTGGATCCGCGCGTCGTGGCGCGGGCACGGGCGCTCGCCGCGCGAGCCGGGCAGCCCGTCGTCGACCTGGCGCGGTCGCACACGACCGTGTCGGTGGAGCGGGCGGTGCTGCGGCTGGCCGGGGTGACGGGCGCCGACCCGGACGGCATCCCGTGGGTGAACCGCCTGGTCGACGCGGTGCGCGCCGATGTCGGCCTGGAGCACGGGGTGGCGATCCCGGCCTTCCACGCCCTCACCGAGGCCGGCGTGGAGGATCTGACCACCCTGGCGCAGAAGGCGGCCGCCGGTTCGGTGCGGTTCACCCTTCCCGAGCGCCGGGCGCCCCTGGCGGCGGCCCGGCGCGCGGCGACGCGGGCGGCGCGTGCGGGCCTGAAGGCCGTCGATCGGCGGCGGGCCGAGCGAGATCGGATGATCAAGAGGTACGGGGATCCGAAGCAGCGCCCGTGGATCTACCTGATCGTCGCGACCGGGGACATCTACGAGGACATCCCGCAGGCGCAGGCCGCGGCCCGGGCCGGGGCGGACATCATCGCGGTGATCCGCTCCACCGGGCAGTCGCTGCTGGACTACGTGCCCGAGGGCGCCACCCGCGAGGGGTTCGCCGGCACCTACGCCACGCAGGAGAACTTCCGGCTGATGCGGGCCGCCCTCGACGAGACGTCCAAGGAGCTGGGCCGCTACATCCGGCTGACCAACTACGCCTCCGGGCTGTGCATGCCGGAGATGGCGGCGATGGCCGGGCTGGAACGGCTCGACATGATGCTCAACGACTCGATGTACGGCATCCTGTTCCGCGACATCAACCCGATCCGCACCTTCGTCGACCAGCGGTTCTCCCGGCAGGTGCACGCCCGCGCCGGGATCATCATCAACACCGGCGAGGACAACTACCTGACCACCGCCGACGCCGTCGAGGCCGCGCACACCGTCACGGTGTCGCAGCTGCTCAACGAGTTCTTCGCCCACGAGGCCGGCCTGCGCGACTGGCAGCTCGGGCTCGGGCACGCCTTCGAGATCAACCCGGATCTGCCGGACTCGTTCCGGCTGGAGCTCGCGCACGCGCTGCTGGCCCGGGAGTTGTTCCCGGACGCGCCGCTGAAATGGATGCCGCCGACCAAGCACATGACCGGTGACGTGTTCCGCGGCAACCTGCTCGACGGGTTCTTCAACCTGGCCGGCGCGCTGACCGGCCAGGGCATCCTGCTGGTCGGCATGATGACCGAGGCCGTGGTCACGCCGTGGCTGTCCGACCGGGACATCGCCCTGCAGAACGTGCGGTACGTGCTCGGCGGCGCCGGCAACCTGCACGAGGACTTCCAGCCCGGCCCGTTCATCCGCGAGCGCGCCGCCCGGGTTCTCGGCGAGGCCGTCGGCCTGCTGGAACGCATCGTCGACGAAACCCTGCTCGACGCCATCGCCGACGGCACGTTCGGCATCATGAAACGCCCCGCCGACCGCGGCAAAGGCCTCGACGGCGTCGCCCGGCACGCCGACGGCTACTTCAACCCGGTCACCGAGCTGCTGGAGGCGGAAGCATGAGCGAGCTTGCGAGCGAATCGGTCAGCTCAGTGGTGGACTCATGTCGGCGCCGGAGCGCAGCGGAGGTGACGGCATGAGCGAGCTTGCGAGCGAATCGGTCAGCTCAGTGGTGGACTCATGTCGGCGCCGGAGCGCAGCGGAGGTGACGGCATGAGCGTTGTGCGCCCTTATGGGGACACCACGGGTGACGGCATGGTGCAGCTGTCGTTCACGCTGCCGCTGCCGCACGACAAACGCGCCGAGGGTGCCGCGCTGCAACTGGCCGGCAAGATGGGCATGGACCCGGCGATGCTGGTGCACGCCAAGCAGATGGGCGACGGGTACACGTTCTTCGTCGTCTACGGCAAGGTCACGCATCTCGTCGACACCGGCACGGTGCAGGTCGTCGAACGCGACTATCCGCTGCTGAGCGCCAAGGAGATCAACGCGGCGATCAAGCGGGGGCTGCGGCGGCGGCTCACCGTGGTCGGCGCCTGCATCGGCACCGACGCGCACACCGTGGGCATCGACGCCATCCTCAACCTCAAGGGCATCGCCGGTGAGAAGGGCCTGGAGTACTACTCCGAGCTGTCGGTCACCAACATGGGCGCCCAGGTGTCGGTGCCCGACCTGGTCGAGACCGCCCGGGAACGCCGCGCCGACGCCGTGCTGGTGTCCCAGGTCGTCACCCAGCGCGACGCGCACCTGCAGAACACCCGGGCCATGTCGGCCGCGTTCCGGGAGGCGCTGCCCGCCGACCGGCGGCCGCTGCTGATCGTCGGCGGCCCGCGGTTCGACGAACTGATGACCGCCGAACTCGGCGTCGACCGCATCTTCGGCCGCGGCACCACCCCGCGCGAGGTGGCGTCCTACCTCGTGCACGCCCTCGTCGGGAGCCCTTCATGATCACTGTCACGCACCGGCGGTACGTGCCGTACGCGCACGCCCACTACGCCGGGAACCTGGTCGACGGGGCGTACTCGCTCGGCCTGTTCGGCGACGTCGCCACGGAGGTGTGCATCCGGCTCGACGGCGACGAAGGCCTGTTCGCGTCCTACTCCGACGTGCAGTTCAAGGCGCCCGTGCAAGCCGGCGACGTGCTCGAGGTGACCGCCACGGTGGTGCACATGGGCACCCGGTCGCGGCGCATCGAGTTCACGTCCACAGTCGTCTGCCGGGGCACCGGCGGGTCGTCGGCGCGGGTCCTGGACGAGCCGATCGTGGCGGTCACGGCGGTCGGCACGGTGGTCGTCCCGGCCGGGCCGGTCGGCCCGGCCGGGCAGTGACGTGCCGTCCGTGGTCTGTGTGGACGTCGGGTCCACGTACACCAAAGCCGCCAAGATCGACCTGGCCGGCGCGCGCCTGATCCGCCGGGCCGAGGTCCGCACCACCGCGGCCAGTGACGTGCTTGCCGGCCTGGACGCCGCCGTCGACGCCGTGGGCGGCGGCGACGACCTGCTCGTGTGCTCCTCGGCCGGTGGCGGGCTGCGGCTGGCGGTCATCGGGTACGAGCAACTGGTCACCGCCGAGGCCGGCCACCGCGTCGGGTTGTCCGCCGGCGCCCAGGTCGTGCACGTCGCCGCGGGCCGGCTCGACGGCGCCGCGGTGGCAGCGGTCCGCGCCGCCCGCCCCGACGTGCTGCTGCTGGTCGGCGGCACCGACGGCGGCGACGGCGACACCCTGCTGCACAACGCCCAGCGCCTGGCCGCCGCCCGCCTGCGCGTCCCCGTCGTCGTGGCCGGCAACGCCGACGCCCGCCCCGACGCCGTCGCCGCCCTCACCGCCCGCGGCGTCCCGGTCACCGCCACCGGCAACGTGCTGCCCCGCATCGGCGTCCTCGACCCGCTGCCCGCCCGCGCCGCGATCCGCGAAGTGTTCCTGCGTCACGTGATCGGCGGCAAGCGGCTGTCGCGGGGTCCCCGGTTCGGTTGCCTGGTGCGGGCCGCCACCCCGGACGCGGTCCTGGCCGGCGTGGAGGCACTCGCCGACCTGACCGGCTACGGCGTGCTGGTCGTGGACGTGGGCGGGGCCACCACCGACGTGTACTCGGCGCTCGTCCCCGATGCGGAAGCCTCCGCCGGGCCGCGGCGTGACGTGGCGGGGACGTTGTGGCGCTCCCGCACGGTGGAGGGCGATCTGGGGGTGGCGGTGGGCGCGGCCGGAACGCGGGCGGCGGCGGCCGCCGAGAAGCTGGACGCCCTGCTGCCGCCGCCGGCTTCCGGGCCGGCTGCAGGGCCGGCTTCCGTGCCGGATGATCGTGGGCTGGCGGCCGCGGCGGCGGTGATCGCGTTGCGGCGGCACGCGCGGGGTCATGCGGCCGGTCCCGGGCAGCCGCGCACCGGGGGGCGCGACCTGCGCGACGTACGCCTGGTGATCGGTTCCGGCGGTGTGCTGCGGCACGGCGGCGGCCACCACGTGCTGAGCGCAGTGCTCGGCGACCTGGCCGGCGGGTGGAAGCTGCCCGAGCGGGCCCGGACGGTGGTGGACGAGGAGTACGTCCTGGCGGCAGCCGGCCTGCTGGCCGCCGATCATCCGGAGGCGGCGGCGGGGTTGCTCGCGGGTCTGCTGTAGATCCGGGCCGAGCACAGCGACGCCCGGGTGAGGGATCGACCGGGATGCTTGCCGGAGCCTGCGACCCGGCGGAGGGACAACAGCCCGCTCTCCGCCGTAACTAACATATAACACAGTAGGGGCCTTGCCGCAAGACCCCATATCTGGCGCAAAATGGCTGCTCAAGCCATGTTGCCGCAGGTGTGGGGGTCATCGCTGATGCCGTTGTCGACCGACCGAATCATGGGGAACGGCGCCGAAGCCGGCCACCGGGGGAGTGGGAGCCTGTTCGCCCTGCCGGCGAAGCTGGCGGCCAAGGCGGACCCCGCGCTGATCGCCGGGGACGAGAAGCACTTCACCGCGATCGCGGAGAGCCTGGACCGGTCGGCCGCGGACCTCACCGGGCGCCTCGAGGCGGTGCGCCGGGCGCCCGCCGGCAAGGGGCGCCAGGCGGTGGACCGCGACGACGAGGTGCGCCGGCTGACCGGGCGGCTGCGGATGCTGGAGCGGTTCGGGGTGGACCTGTGCCTGGGGCAGGTGGTGCTCGCCGACGAGCCGGAGCCGGTCTTCATCGGCCGGCGTGGGCTCACCGACGGTGACGGGCGCCGGTTGCTGCTGGACTGGCGGTCACCGGCGGCGGAACCGTTCTTCGGCGCCACCCACGCCAACCCGATGGGGGTGGTGTTCCGGCGGCGCTACCGGTGGACGGGTGGCCGGGTCACCGACTACTGGGACGAGGTGTTCGACGCGGACAACTTCGCCGGGCACGCGGCGGCGCTGGACGACCAGTCGGCGTTCGTCGCCAGCCTCGGTGGGGTCCGGTCGGGGCGGATGCGTGACGTGCTCGGCACCATCCAGGCCGACCAGGACGCGATCATCCGGGCCGGGTCCCGGGGCACGCTTGTCGTGGACGGCGGGCCGGGCACCGGTAAGACGGTGGTGGCGCTGCACCGTACGGCGTACCTGCTCTACTCCGATCCGCGGCTGGGCGCACGGCGCGGTGGCGTGCTGTTCGTCGGGCCGCACGAGCCCTACCTGGCGTACGTGCAGGATGTCCTGCCCAGCCTCGGCGAGGACGACGTGCAGACGTGCACGCTGCGGGATCTCGTACCCGAAGGTGCTCGTGCCCTGGAGGAGCCCGACCCGGCCGTGGCCGCGCTGAAGTCGTCGGCGGCGATGGCCGGGGCCGTCGAGGCGGCGGTCCGGTTCCACGAGGAGCCGCCGCAGCCGATGACGGTGGCCGGGGTGCGCGTCGGTGCCGCCGACTGGGCCGAGGCCTTCGACGCGGCGTCCGGCATCCCGCACAACGAGGCCCGGGAGCCGATCTTCGAAGAGCTGGTGGCGATCCTGGCCGAGAAGCACGGCACCGACCTGAGCCGCAGCCGCGAGTTGCGGGCGGCGCTGAACCGGGCGTGGCCGATGCTGTCCGCCGCCGACGTGGTCGGTGACCTGTGGTCGGTGCCGGCCTATCTGCGGCGGTGCGCGCCCTGGCTGTCCGCCGACGAGGTCGGGCTGTTGCGCCGCGCCGATGCCCAGGCGTGGACGGTGGCGGACCTGCCGCTGCTGGACGCCGCCCGGCACCGGCTCGGCGACGCCGGGGCGGAGCAGCGTGACCGGCAGCGCGGTGCCGCCGTGGCGGCGCAGCGGGCGCGGATGGAGACGGTCATCGACGACCTGCTCGAGTCGCGGGTGCACGACGACGGTGAGGGGCTGATGGCGATGCTGGTGCAGAACGACCTGCGTGACGTACTGGTCGACGACGCGGGTCTGCCGGCGGCCGACCCGGACGCGCTGGCCGGTCCGTTCGCGCACGTCGTCGTCGACGAGGCGCAGGAACTCACCGACGCGCAGTGGCAGATGCTGCTGCGGCGCTGCCCGTCGCGCAGTTTCACCGTTGTGGGGGACCGGGCGCAGGCCCGGCACGGGTTCACCGAGTCGTGGGAGCAGCGGCTGGGCCGGGCCGGGCTGGACCGGATCGAGCTGGCGTCGCTGACCGTCAACTACCGCACGCCGCGGGAGGTGATGGCGGAGGCGGAACCGGTGATCCGGGCGGTGCTGCCGGACGCGAACGTGCCCACCTCGATCCGGGCCGGTGGGGTGCCGGTGCGGCACGGCCGGGCCGGCGATCTGGAGGCGGTGCTGGCGAGTTTCGGCGACGGCGTCGCCTGCGTCATCGGGGATCCGGGCTTCGCGGAGCGGCCAGGCGTACGGTCGCTGACGCCTGCCCTCGCCAAGGGGCTGGAGTTCGATCTCGTGATTTTGATCAACCCGCAGCGGTTCGGTGACGGTATCGAAGGGGCGGTCGACCGGTACGTCGCGATGACCCGCGCGACCCGCGAGCTGGTGGTCCTGACCAGCTGATTCAGGCGAACGGAAGATGACACGCCGAGGAACGCGACACGCCGGGACGCGGGCGACCCGGTTGACACGCCACGGGTGTCCGGACGTACCGTCTTCAGGTCTTTGTTCACGGCGAGCGGTCATGATTCGTTTCGTTCTCTCCACCCACTGGCCGCAGTCCTCGCTGGGGTCGCGCGTTCAGCCAGGTCCAGGGGGTGGAGGTGCGCGGGACGGGGCGGGCCCGATCGCGTTCAGGTGGCCACTCCGGCGGCTGAGCGATGGCCAGTAGACAACGGCACGACGCGGGCATCCGGCTCGTGGCGCGTCGGTCCGAAGGTCACCGCACGCCCACCGGAACCACCGGCCGGGAACAGCGACACCAGATGTATCGCGCGAGGGGCGCAGCCGTAGCCGGGCTGCGCCCCTCCGTCGTCGCAGGTGACGGCCGTCTGCGGGTAACCTGCCCAGCGTGGAAATGACTCTGCCGCCGCCCGCCCTCGCCGTGCCGGACCGCTCCGGGCCCGGTGCGCCGCGCCCGCTGCGCCTGCCGGTCGCCGCGGCCCTGGCGGTGGCCGCGGGTGTCGCGCTGCTGCTGGCGCTGCCGCCGTACGACGTGTGGTGGCTCGCGCCGGTCGGAGTGGCGCTGCTGGCCGCCGCGGTGCACCGGCGGCGGCTGCGGGCCGGTTTCGGTCTCGGTGTGCTCGCCGGGGCGGCACTGTTCTATCCGCTGCTGTGGTGGACCAGTTTCCAGGCGGGCTGGCTGCCGTGGGTGTTCCTGTCCACCGCGCAGGCCGTCGTGCTGGGTCTGGTCGCCGGGACCGCCGGTGCCTGGCTGTCGCCGCTGGTGGACCGCTGGCGGTGGACGTGGCCGCTGCTGACCGGCCTGATCTGGACCGGTCAGGAGGCGCTGCGCGACCGGGCGCCGTTCGGCGGCTTCCCCTGGGGACGGCTCGCGTTCAGTCAGGGTGACGCACCCACGTTGCGGCTGGCCGCGTACGGCGGGGCGCCACTTGTCACCCTCGTGGTCGCCGCCGCCGGTGGGGCCCTCGTCGCGCTGGCCTGGCGGCGCCGGCCCCGCGCCGCGTCGTCCTGGGTGGGTGCGGCCGGGTTCGCCGCCACCGCCGCGGTGCTACTGGCCGGACCGGCCGCCCTGCCGCTCACCCAGCCCGGCGGCCCGATGACCACGGTCGCGATCGTGCAGGGCAACGTGCCGCGGCTCGGCCTCGACTTCAACGCCCAGCGCCGCGCCGTGCTCGACAACCACGTCAACGGCACCCGGCAACTCGCCGCCGACGTCGCCGCCGGCCGGCAGAAACAGCCCGCCCTGGTGGTGTGGCCGGAGAACTCCAGCGACATCGACCCACTGCGCAACGACGACGCCGCCGACGCGATCTCCGCGGCCGCCGACCTGATCAAGGCGCCGATCCTGGTCGGCACGCTGCAGCGCACCGACGACCCGGAGGACATCTACAACGTCGGCATCCTGTGGCTGCCCGGCACCGGGCCCGACCTGTCCCAGCAGTACGAGAAACGCCACCCGGTGCCGTTCGCCGAGTACATGCCGCTGCGCCCGATCGCCCGGCTGGTCACCGAGAAGGTCGACCTGGTGCGCAACATGCTGCCCGGCGACGCGCCCGGCGTGATCGACACCGGAGCCGTGGTGGTGGGCGACGTGATCTGCTTCGAGGTGGCGTACGACGACATCGTCCGCGACACCGTCACCGGCGGCGCGCAACTGCTCGCCGTGCAGACCAACAACGCCACCTTCAACGAGGCGGAGGCGTTGCAGCAGATGGCCATGGTGCGGCTCCGGGCCGTCGAGCACGGCCGTGAGGCGTTGATGGTCTCCACGGTCGGGGTGTCCGGATTCGTCGACGGCGCGGGGGGCGTACACGGCGCCACCGGCTTCAACACGGCCGCCGTGGTGGTGCGTGACATAGCCACCGAGGGACCGCGTACGCTGGCGACTCGTTCGGGCAACTGGCCCGAGGTGGTGGCCGTCGCTCTGATGGTCGCCGCCCTCGCCGGCGTGCTGCCCTTGCGCCGACGGCGTGCGAACATCGGCAATGACGGCGACAAGGACTCGGAGGAACGGTGAGCGAGGCGGAAGGCTACCCCGGCATCGGGCGTACCCTCGTGATCATCCCAACGTACAACGAGGCGGACAACGTACGGGTGATTACCGAAAGGGTACGGAAAGCTGTACCCGAGGTGGACATCCTGGTCGCCGACGACAACTCACCGGACGGCACCGGGGCCATCGCCGACGAGCTCGCTCTCGCCGACGACCACATCTTCGTCCTGCACCGCGCCGGCAAGGAAGGCCTCGGCGCGGCGTACAAGGCCGGTTTCGCCTGGGCCAAGAACAAGGGGTACGACGCCGTCGTCGAGATGGACGCGGACGGCTCGCACGCCCCCGAGGAGCTGCACAAGCTGCTCGACGCGCTCGGAGATCACGATGTCGTGCTGGGCACCCGCTACATCCCCGGTGGCAGCGTGCACAACTGGCCGATGCACCGGCTGCTGCTGTCGCGCGGCGGCAACATCTACATCCGGATGGCCCTCGGCATGCCGTTCAAGGACGCGACCGGCGGCTACCGCGCCTACCGGATCGGCGTCCTCGACAAGATCGACGTCGAGACCATCGCCTCCACCGGGTACTCGTTCCAGGTGGAGATGGCGTGGCGCTCGTACCGCCAGGGCTACCGCATGATCGAAGTGCCGATCACGTTCACCGAGCGCGAGCACGGCGTCAGCAAGATGAGCGGCAACATCTTCAAGGAGCAGCTGCTCCGCGTCACCATCTGGGGCGCGCAGGCGCGAACTGAGAGTTTGCGTAAAGTCCTCAATCGCAAGCCGCGACAGGGCTCTACCTGGCCGTGAGGTGTCATGCTTGACCCGGGCCCGCACACCCCACACGGGCCCGGTGACACCGGAGGTCTGAAAATGCGCCGCAACAGGCTGGCTTACGTTCCACTGGCGATGCCGCTCTGGGCGCTGGCCGAGTTCTTCGTGTTCCTGGCGGTCTCCCAAGCCATCGGAGCCGGCTGGGCCATCCTGCTGCTGGCCGCCTCCACCCTCGCCGGCATCGCCCTGCTGCGCCGCGAAGGCATCAAGGGCTGGCGCGCCTTCCAGCACGCCGCCCAGGAGAACCGCCCACCCGGCGCCGAGGTCACCAGCTCCCTGGTCGGCCTGGGCGGCGCCCTGCTGCTCACCCTGCCCGGCTTCATCACCGGCGTGCTCGGCCTGCTCCTGCTGCTGCCGCCGGGCCGAGGCCTCGCCCGCCGCGGCATCGAACGCTTCGCCGAACGCAGCCTGGGCGGCGCCGCCACCGGCAACCTGTTCGGCCCCCGCAAGGTCCGCGTCCACTCCGGCGCCCCGGTCACCGTCGTCGTCGACGACACCCCGCCGGCGGGCGCCCACACCCAGCCCTCACCCGCCATCGAGGGCGAAATCGTCCGCTGACCCTCCCCACCCGGCAGACCTCACCCGCTTCTGCGCCGCGCGGTCAGTCCGCCGCCTGAGCTGTCATCGGGGGCGCGGTCAGTCCGCCGCCTGAGCTGTCACCGGGGGCGCGGCCAGCCCGCCGCCTGAGCTGTCATCAGGGGCGCGGCCAGCTCGCGGCCTGACTGTCATCGGGGCGGGGCCATCGTGCTTCCGGCCGGTCTGAGTCGTCGCACCTGGTGTGGCCCCGCTTCTGGTCGGCCTGGGGGCGGCTACCGGGCTCCTTGTCAGCCTGAGCCGTCACTGTTGGTGTGGCGGCCGCGCTTGCCGTCGACCTGAGCCGTCGTCGGCGACGCGGTGGTCACCCCGTTTCCGCCGGTTCCTGACCTGTTCCCGGGGCGCCGCCATTCCGCTCCCGTCGACTCGCGGTGGCCCCGTGCGTGCGGCGTCTCCCCAACGCGCGGTCGTCGACTGTCGCTGGCTCCCCTAGCTCCGCTGCCTCCCAAGGTCCGCGCGACCATCAATGTGCGTCGGCCTGTACGGCGCGGCCATCTGGTGCGCAGCCGGTTGCGCCCTCTGGGTTTGCGATTCCGCCATGGTCGCGGTCGGGTGGCGAATATCGCCCGTCCCTGTCCCGTCGCTGTCCCGTTGTCGCCGCTGTCCCGTCGCGTGTGAGGCGGCGGGATTGCCCTATTTATTGCGTTATGGGGATAGTGACCGCGTGACGTGAAGGGTTGGAAGCCATGCGACCGGGCCTCCACGAGTCTTCCGATCAACGCCTCGGGCATCGGGTCGGCAGGTAGTCGGGTGCAACCTCGTCCATGTCGTGGGCCAACGTGCGGAGCGCCCAGCTTGCGCTCGCGGTCACGGTCGTGGTCGTGGTCGCGGTCGCGGTCGCTGGACAGCATCTCGCGTGATCATGGCCAGGAGCCGACGTCGCGGTCGGCGCTCACGCTGGTTGGGGCTGCGCGCGCGACCATGAGCACGGGCCGATCGGGTCC
The DNA here is from genome assembly GCF_020873875.1 of Actinoplanes sp. DH11. GTDB lineage: Bacteria > Actinomycetota > Actinomycetes > Mycobacteriales > Micromonosporaceae > Actinoplanes. Next base: position 206,003 of record NZ_JAHWGU010000007.1, on the reverse strand, counting down.
GGCTGACGCCCAGGGTCGTTGTGCAGCGCTTCAGGCGACCGTGACTGACAGCTGGCGGGTCGGCTGTCACTCGGGGTCGTTGGGGAGCGCTTCGGGCAGCCCTCACTGACAGCCGGCTAGGTCGGCTGTCACTCAGGGTCGTTGGGGAGCGCTTCGGGCAACCCTCACTGACAGCTGGCGGGTCGGCTGTCAGCCAGGGCTGTCTTGGAGTGCTGTGGGCGGCCGTGTCTGTCAGTCCGCGGTCGGCTGTCACCCAGGGTTGTTGGGGAGCGCTTCGGGCAGCCGTGACTGACAGCTGGCTGGGTCGGCTGTCAGCCAGGGTTGTTGGGGAGCGCGTTGGGCAGCCGTGGCTGACAGCTGGCTGGGTCGGCTGTCAGCCAGGGTTGTTGGGGAGCGCGTTGGGCAGCCGTGGCTGACAGCTGGCGGGTCGGCTGTCACCCAGGGTTGTTGGGGAGCCTCTTGGGCGACCGTGGCTGACAGCCGGATGGCGTGGCTGTCGCTCAGGGCTGTTGGCGAGCGTTGTGGACGACCGTGACTGACAGCGGGCTGGGGTGGCTGTCGCTCCGGGTTGTTGGGGAGCTACTTGGGCTATCGTCACTGACGGCCGGCTGGGGCGCTGGTGCCTACTGTTGCCGAGGGCTTCGGCCGCGACCACGAGCTGACCGGACTGGCTCACTTCGCTGGTCGGTGATGACGTTCCCGGACCGCAGGGGGCGCGAGCCGGCGCTGACCGCCCGCTCCGGTGGCGAAGGTCGAGCCGGCGGAAGCGAGCGAAACTGCTGGGTCCGCTCATTCGGATCGGGCAGCGAAAAGGCCACCCCGGTGGTGGCCGGGGTGGCCTTTTCGGCGTTCGTTCGGCTGCGGGTCAGCGGCCGCGGCGGGTGCGGACTTCCTGGAGCCGCTCGTTGAGGATGTCCTCGAGCTCGGCGATGGAGCGCCGCTCGAGCAGCATGTCCCAGTGGGTGCGCGGCGGCTTCGCCTTCTTCTGCTCCGGCTCGTTGCCGTCGACCAGGCGGGCCACGCTGCCGTCGAACTTGCACTCCCAGGTGGTGGGCACCTCGGCGTCGACGGCGAACGGGACCTCGAACTGGTGACCCTTGACGCACAGGTACTCACGGGTCTGTCGGGGCGCCAGCTCGGTGTTACGGTCGGACTCGTAGCTGACTGCGCCAAGACGGCTGCCGCGCAGCATGCGTTCGCCCATGATCGGCTATCCCCTCGCTCGTGGTGCTGCTCTCGTTCGTGTAACGAAAGCGACGGCCCCGGGATTCCTCCATGCGGGCATGAAGGAACATCGGCTGCCGCCGACCACCGCCTGTATCGGCGGTGTTAACGCTATGAGCGTAACCGCCCACAGGCCTTACCCGGCAAATCGAACCTGCGTTCCAGTGGACCTTGGTCCACTTTGTGGGACTTTGCTACTTGTGCGGGTGGTGCGATGTCGGTCACTTCATGCGGTTCACCAGCAATTTACTCACGCGTCGGTCACTGCTGGGTGCCACCACGGTAGCGGCGTGGTAGCAGTTTCCGTCCGATTTCCACCGCTGCCTACCGGTTGGTAGCCGCTTGATCGTGAGAAATATCGCTCAGCTCTTCTGCGGCGGAACGACAGGCGGAGCGGCTGGCGCAACGGCCGGCGCAGCGACTGGCGAAACGCCTGGCGGAAGGGCCGGCGCGGCGACCGTCGGAACGGCTGCGGGCACCGCCGCCGGACGTGCCGCCCCGAGCGCCGCCAGCGCCGACGCCAAGTCACTGACCTGCGACGTCAGCTGCGCCACCCGCTCCTGTGCGGCGTCCGCGTCGGCCCGGGCGGACGCCAGGCGGCGCTCCAGCTCGGCGCGTTCCCGCGACGCGCGCTCCGCGGTGCGTTCCAGGTCTTCGGTGGTACGCGCGAGACGGTCCCGTTCGGCCACCACTCCCGCAAGCTCGGCCTGCACGGCCGTCGCGCGTGCAACGGCATCGCGGGAAGCCGCCTGCGCGTCGTCCCGGGACCGTTCCGCGGCCACCGCCCGCGCGACCGCCTGCTCGGCGTCGGCGCGGGCCGCGACGGCCTGTTCCTGGGCCTGCGCCGCCGAGGACCGGGCCGCGGTCAGTTCCTCCTCCGTGCGGTGTTGCGCCGCTTCGGCCGTACGACGGAAATCCGACGCGTCCTTGAGCGCCGCGGCCAGATCCCGCTCCGCCGTGTCGCGGTGGCTCTTGACCTCCGCGAGTTCCCGCACAGCGGTGTCGCGCTCGGCCTCGGCCCGCTCGCGCAGCGCGGCGGCCCCGGTCGCCGCGCGCACCGCCTCGTCCCGCGCCGTGGCCGCTTCCTCGGCGCGCCGCCCCGCCTCCTCGGCGGAGCGTTGCGCCTCGGCGGCCCGGTGCCGCGCCTCGTCGCGTTCGGCGGTCGCCGCCGCCGCGATCTGCTGGGCCGCCGCCGTCGCGTCGGCGGCCTGTTCCGCGTCGCGCCGCGCGTCGTCGCGTTCCGCGTGGGCCGCCGCCACCTGCCGGGACGTCTCCGCGCGGACTTCGGCGACCTGCCGTTCCACGCCGGCCGGCGACATCTCCGAGTGCAACGCCTCGGTCAGGGTGCCGACCAGCGTGTCCAGGCGGTCCACCACCTCCCAGGTGCGCGCCACCGACCCGGCCAGGCCGGGGGAGGAGCGGTGCCGCATCCGCACGTTGCGCGAGGCCCGCTGGCACTCGCCGTCGTTGTCGCGGCAGTAGCGGAACGGGCGCCCGGCGGAGGCGCGTTGCGGCACGGGTCGTCCGCAGTGGGCGCAGGGGCGGGTCTCGGATTCGGTGTCAGGCGCAGTCATAGCGCCCATAACCCTAGAAGGGCCCGGGCGTACGCCCCGCTAGCCGCGCCGACGCGGTGATCTCGCCAGGTAGCCGTGCGGGTACGGCGGCGGCGTGTCACCGGCCGCGGTGAGCCGTGCGGCGCTCTTGTCGTCCAGGGTCCAGCCGGCCGCACCCAGGTTGTCGTCGAGCTGCGCGAGCGAGCGCGCCCCGATGATCGGCGCGGTCACGCCGGGCCGCTGCGACAGCCACCGCAGCGCCACCTGGGCGGGGGAGTGCCCGACCTCGTCGGCGACCGAGAGCAGCGTGTCCGTGACCGACCAGGTGCGTTCGTCGACACTGTTCTCCCAGTCACCGAGCCACGGCTGCTGGTCGCCGTCCCAGCGCGTGTCGGCCGGGGCCTGCGTCATGCCACGGCGGTACTTGCCGGTCAGCCAGCCACCCCGCAGCGGCGACCACGGGATGATGCCGACGCCCTCGTTGCGGCAGACCGGCACCAGTTCGAGCTCGACCTCCCGGTCGATCAGGTTGTAGAGCGGCTGCGCCGCCACGAACGGCTCCCAGCCCCGGAACCGCGCCACGTCGATCGACTTCTGCAGCTGCCAGGCCGCGTAGTTGCTGACGCCCAGGTGCCGGATCGTGCCGGCCCGGACCAGGCCGTCGAGCGTCGACAGCGTCTCCTCGATCGGGGTGGACTCGTCGAAGCAGTGCAGCTGGTAGAGGTCGAGGTAGTCGGTACCGAGCCGGCGCAGACTGGCCCGGACCGCCGCGAGCAGGTGCTTACGGCCCGCACCGTGATCGTTCGACGCGTCGCCGGTCGCCCAGAAACCCTTCGTGGCGATCACCAGGTCGTCGCGGTCACGCCCGGCCAGCCACCGTCCGATGATCTCCTCGGAGGCGCCGCCGCCGTACACGTCCGCGGTGTCGACGAAGTTGCCGCCCGCCTCGACGTAGCGGTCGAGCAGCCGGTGCGAGGTCTGCTCGTCGGCCTCCTTGCCGAACGTCATCGTGCCGAGGCAGAGTTCGCTCACCAGCAGGCCGCTGTTGCCGAGATACCTGAGATCCATGACGGTGATTCTGGCAACTCCGGCCTGCTCGTGCCGCCCCGTGCCGGGTCAGACGTTCTGCGTCTCGGTCGTCGCCGGGTGCAGCTCCGCGGTCGTGTCCGTCACGAACCGGCCGGTCTTCGCGCTGCGGTTCACCTCGCGGTCACCGTGCTCCTTGCCGCCCACGTGCTCGGTCGTGGTGGTCGCCGGGGACCGCTCGGCGGTGCTCTCCTTGACGAACCGGCCGGTCTTGGTGCTGCGGTTGACGTCGTGCTCGTTGCCTGCCATGGGGGATCTCCTTGTTCGTGGTGCGTGGAGGGATGTGGTGTTTCTGCCCGGCGACCCGATCCGCAAAACCCGTGCCATCCCGTCGTGGCCGGCCGCCTGTGACCGCCGACACCAAACGGCCCTGGCCGGAAGAACCTGGGCGGGGCGCAACTTGTCGCAGTCGTGAGTGAGACACGTACCCTGACCCCACCCGACGACGACCTCTCTCCCGGTGAGAGGCTCCCGCTCGGGCGCCGCTTCCGGATCGTGCTCGTGCTCGGCCTGCTCACCGCACTCGGGCCGCTCACCATCGACATGTACCTGCCGGCCCTGCCGACGATCACCGACAACCTGCAGACCACCGCCGCCGCCGTGCAGCTCACGCTGACCGGCACGCTCGTCGGCCTGGCGTTCGGGCAGTTGCTGGTCGGGCCGCTGTCGGACGCGTACGGCCGGCGCATCCCGCTCCTCGCCGGCATCGCCGTGCACGTGCTCGCCTCGGTGCTGTGCGTGGTCGCGCCCAACGTGGCCGTACTCGGTGGTCTCCGGGTTCTGCAGGGCCTGGGCGCCGCGGCAGCCGCCGTGGTGGCGATGGCGATGGTGCGTGACCTCTTCTCCGACCTGGCCGCGGCCCGGCTCTTCTCCCGGCTGATGCTGGTCGTCGGGGTGGCCCCGATCCTGGCGCCGACCATCGGCGGCGTGGTGCTGAACTGGACGTCGTGGCGCGGCGTGTTCGTGGCGCTCACCGTCATCGGCGTGACCATCATGGGCGTGTCCGCGCTGGTGCTGCCGGAGACGTTGCCGGTCACCCGGCGCCGCAACGGTGGCGTGCTGGGCTCGGTGCGCGACTACGGCAGGCTGCTCACCGACCGGGTGTACGTGGGCCTGATCCTGGTCGCCGGTCTGGCCATGGCGGCGTTGTTCGCCTACGTGAGCGGATCCTCCTACGTCTTCCAGGACGGGTACGGGATGAGCGAGCAGCAGTTCGCCCTCGTCTTCGCCGGTGGTGCGGTCGGTCTGATCGGCGCCACCCAGTTCAACGTGCGCCTGCTCCGCCGCTGGTCGCCGCAGCAGATCCTCGGCGGTTCCCTGCTCGCCGGCCTCGGCTTCGGCCTGATCTTCCTGGTCCTGGCGATCACCGAGGTCGGCGGCCTGGCCGGCATCCTGATCCCGCTCTGGCTGGTCCTCGCCATGGTCGGCCTGGCCATGCCGAACGCGCCCGCGCTGGCTCTCTCCCGCCACGGCGAGGCGGCCGGCACCGCGGCGGCCCTGCTCGGTGCCGTCCAGTTCGGCGTCGGCGCGCTTGCCGCACCCCTGGTCGGCGTCCTCGGCGTCGGCGCGGTAGCGATGGCGATCGTCGTCTTCGGCGGGATGCTGGCCGCCACACTGGTCTGCTTCCTGGTGGTTCGCCCGCACCGCCTGCCGGCCCACCAGCCGGGTCCGGCCGTGGTCGCTGTCCACTAGGCGGCCGATAGTGTCGGGCCCATGTCCGCACCCGGAGATGTGCCCGCGGAAATTCTCGACCGGCTGCGGTCGATCTGTGGCCGGCTCCCCGAGACGTACGAGGAGCCGGCCTGGATCGGCGTCCGCTGGCGGATCCGTACGCGGACCGTCGCGCACGTCTACACCCCGGACCCGGTCCGCAACCCGATGTATGCCCGGTACGTGACCGCGGGCGTCGCGCCGGTCGTGCTGACGTTCCGCGTCCCCGCCGACGACCTGCTCGGTCTCACCGCCGCCGGCTACCCGTTCTTCCGCGCCGGATGGGGCGGGAACGTCGCCGCGGCCGTGTTCGGCGACGACACCGACTGGGTGGAGATCGCGGAGTTGCTGACGGACAGCTACTGCCTGATGGCTCCGAAGTTTCTCGCCGCCCGGGTGGGGCTGCCCGCGGGGTAGGCCCAGACGTGGGTGGGCGGCATACGTGACGCGGTACGCGATGATCGTGTCATGCGCCTTCGGATGGAGCTGTTCGTCGATGACCTGGACGTCAGCATCGCGTTCTACACCGGTCTGCTGGGCTTCCGGGTCGTTCGGCGTTCGGCGGACTATGCCGTGCTCGTACGGGGGCATGTCGTGCTCGGTCTGGGGCTGATGGCGAACCTGTCGGCGGGACCAGGGGCCGCCTGGCAGCCGGCCGGCGGTGCCCGGGGTGCCGGCGGTGCTCGGGGTGACGGCGGGTCCTGGGGTGCCGGGGCGAGCGGTGCCGGGGCTCGGGGTGCCGGCGTGGAGATCGTGCTGGAGCTCGACGACGTGGACGAGGTGTCCGCCCTGTACGAGCACTGCGCCGCCCGTGTCGCCGCGGTCGAACCGCTCCGGCTGCGGCCGTGGGGCCTGCACGATTTCCGGCTCACCGACCCCGACGGGTACTACCTGCGCGTGACGCACGGCAACGCCGAGGCGTCGGAGGCCGCCGCGGTGTGACCGTTTGCGGCCGGACGCTCGCCGGCAGCCGCCGGGGCGCCCGCTTCCGGGAAGTTGATCTGCTAGCGATGCGAAATCGCGGTGATGACCCCATGATCACAGCGATTTCGTAGCGCCAGCAGATCAACACCGCTGTGTGGGTCGACGCCGCGCGCGGGATCGCCGTGCGGGCACTGCCGCGCGGGCAGGAGACGATGGCGCGGGCGGAGGGCACTGCCGCACGGGCGGAAGCGATGGAGGGCGGGGAGGTCATGGTGGCGGTGGGGGAGCGGCCGATGGAGATCACTGCCGAGCTGGTGCGTGGGCTGCTGCGGGACCAGCACCCCGATCTCGCTGAACTGCCGGTGCGGCTGGGGGCGCGAGGCTGGGACAACCAGTTGTGGCGGCTCGGGGAGGACCTGGCGGTACGGCTTCCGTGGGCCACCGGTGATGCGGACGAGTTGTTGCGCAAGGAGTACGCGTGGATGCCTGCGCTCGGGCCTCGTCTGCCGCTGCCGGTGCCGGTCCCGCAGCGGTGGGGGTACGCCGTCGGAGCGGTTCCCGCGGCCGTGGGTGGTGACGACGTGGGTGCCGGGTACGCCCGCCGATCAGGCGCCCGTCACCTGTGGGGCGGCCGCCTTGGCCCGGTTCCTGACCGCGCTTCACCGGCCCGCGCCGAGTGGTGCGCCGGCGGGCCGGGGACGGGGTGGGCCGCTGGCCGAGCGGGCCGGCCAGTTCGCTGAGGGGCTTGCCGCGGTCGCCGGGCGAGGGCTGATCCGGGACCCGGACGCGGTGCGTGCCGTCTGGGACGACGCGGTCGCTGCGCCGGTGTGGACGGGTCCGGCCGTGTGGCTGCACGCCGACCTGCACCCGGCCAACGTTCTCACCGCGGACGGCAGGCTCTGCGGGGTGATCGACTTCGGTGACCTGTGCGCGGGCGACCCGGCCTACGACCTGTCCGCGGCCTGGCTGCTGCTGGACGGGAGCGGGGCGCGCGGCGAGGGGACGTGGGGGAGCGGGGCGGGCAGCGAAAGGCCGGGCGGGAGCGGAGCGCCGGGCGGGAGCGGGGCGCCGGGCGGGAGTGGGGCGCCGTGTGGGAGCGGGGCGCGCGGTGAGGGGCCGGGTGCTGGTGGCCGGGACGGGACTGTTGAGGAGGTCTGGGCCGGCTATGGGCCTGGCGTGGACGCGGCCATGATGCGGCGGGCTCGGGGCTGGGCGATGGCTCGTGCGCTCAGCGGCATCCTCATCGGGGACGCCGGGGTGCACGGGCGTCCGGGTGGCAAGCCGACGTGGGGGCCGCCGGCGCTGGCGGCGCTGGAACGGCTGACGGCGACGGCCACCTGACACGGTCGTCGGTGTTGGTTGCGGTGCCGATGGGGGCGGGACTGCCGGGGAAACCGGTGGGTGTGGGGGTGGTGGCCGGTGGGTGCGCGTGGCCGTACTCCTGTGGGGGTGTGATCGGGATCAGGGAAATCGCGGCTGCCGGGGATGTTGACAGGAGGTGTCGTAGGTTTGACGACGGTATGCGTAGACACCGATCGAATCTGGGCACCCTGCTGCAGCATGTGCACGTGAGCGGGCCGCTGTCGCGCGCCGCGCTGGCGGAGCGGATGGGTGTCAACCGCAGCACGATTCTTGCGCTCACCGCGGAGCTTGCGGGTGCGGGGCTGGTGCGCGAGGAGGCCCCGACGGGTACGACCGGAGCGGGCCGCCCGTCCTTCGTGGTGCGACCGGAGTCGGAGCGGTTCTTCGTGCTCGCGTTCGACGTGGCGGTGGATCGGCTGGTCGCGGCCCGGGTGGGGCTGGGCGGGCCGATCCTGGACCGGCGTTCGGTGGCGCGGTCGCGGGTCGGCGCCGACCTGGACACCGTGGTGCGGGAGCTGGCGGCGATGGGTCGTGAGCTGCTCGACGCGGCGCCGCCGGGGGCGGTCGTGGCGGGGGTGGGCGCGTCCTACTGCGGGATGATCCGGCCGGGTGACGGGATGGTGCGCTACGGGCCGGAGATGGGCTGGGTGGATCAGGCGTTCGGCACCGAGCTGGAGCGGGCGCTGGGGATCGGCCTGCCGGTCGCGGTCGGTAACGAGGCGCATCTGGGTGCGCTCGCCGAGTTCGCCCGGGGTGCCGGGGTCGGGCATCCGGATCTGATCTACCTGCACGGTGACGTCGGGGTGGGCGGCGGCATCCTGGTGGGCGGGAAGCTGCTCGGCGGCGAGGGCGGGTACGGCTGCGAGGTCGGCCACATGCTGGTGAACCCGGTCGGCGGGCGGCCGTGCCTGTGCGGTTCGGCGGGGTGCCTGGAGGCGGAGACCGGGGAGCACGCGATCCTGGCGGCGGCCGGCCGGCCGGAGTTGTTCGGCCGGGACGCGGTCCGTCAGGTGGTGTGTGACGCGGAGGCCGGGCAGTTGCGGGCGGCCGGGGCGATGGCCGAGATCGGTGACTGGCTGGGCATCGGCGTCGCCAACCTGATCAACCTGTTCAACCCCGGTGTGGTGATCTTCGGCGGGATGCTCCGCGAGGTGTACGCGGTGGCCGCGCCGGAGGTGGCCGCGCGGATCGCCCAGCACGCCATGCCGGTGTCCCGGGAGCGTACGGAGTTGCGGCTTTCCGGGCTGCGTGACGACGCCACGTTGCTGGGCGCGGCGGATCGGGGCTTCGGCGCCCTGCTGGCCGATCCACTGGTCAGCCTGAAATAGTTCGAAAAGGTGTAAAAGCGGTCGAGTGAGCCGTTACCGTCCCGGCATATCCCACGGGACAGGAGACATCGATGAGACGCCTCGCCGGATCAGCCGTCCTGATACTGGCCCTGACCACCGGCTGCGGCGACGCCGACGACGAGGACACCACGACCGGGGCGACACCGAACGCCGCCGTCGTCTCCGCCGCCGCTTCCGCCGCCGCGGGCAATGTCACCGGCGGGACCCGGGACGTCATGAACGCGGCGAACGCCTTCCTCGCGTCGCTCGGCGACACCGAGCGGGCCGGCGTCCTGGGTGAGCGGACCACCGCCAACCTGTCCCAGTGGTCCAACCTGCCCGACCAGCTCTTCAAACGTGCCGGCCTGCGGATGGACGCGCTCTCCGCCGAGCAGCAGGGCGCGGTGCGCAAGATCCTCCAGGCGGCGCTGAGCTCCGACGGGTACGCGCAGCTCACCGGCATCACCACCGGCGACGGGGTGCTCAAGGACTCCGGCGGGATGGACCTCGGGTTCGGTGCCGACCACTACTGGATCCGGATCCTCGGCACACCGTCCGAATCGGAGATCTGGACCATCCAGTACGGCGGGCACCACCTCGCCGTCAACCTCACGATCAAGGGTGACGTGATGACGATGGCGCCGACGCTGTGGGGGGCGCAGCCGGCCTCGTACACCACCGGCGGCACCACCGTCGCACCCCTGCGGGGGGAGACGGACGCCGCGTTCGCCGTGATGGACGCGCTCGACGACAAGCAGCGGGACGCCGCCGTGCTGGACACCGCGATCACCGAGATCGTGCTCGGCGCGCAGCAGGACGGCAAGACGCTCGCCGACGAGGGCGTGCCGGTCTCGACGTTCACCGAGAAGCAGAAAGAGCTGCTGATGGCGCTGATCACCGAATGGATCAGCCCGCTCACCCCGACCCAGGCACAGTCCCGGATCGAACTCGCCGAGGACAACCTGGACAAGACCTGGTTCGCCTGGTCCGGCGATACGACCGAGGGGCGGCCCGTCTACTACCGGGTGCAGGGCCCGTCGCTGATCATCGAGTTCGCCCACCAGCAGGGGCAGGGCGCGAATGCCGGCGGCGTCACCCACATCCATTCCATCTACCGCGAGCCGGGCAACGACTACGGGGCCGAACTCAGTTGATCAAGCAACTTGGCGTTGTCGCCCTCTCGGCGGCACTCTGCGTGCTGTCCGCTCCGGCCCAGTCACCGGCGTCGGCGCACCCGCTCGACGAGGTCCTGCAGCAGGTCTACCTCACCCCGGCCGCGACGACCCTGGACGTGCAGGTCGACGTGGTGGCGGGCGCGATGGTCGCGCCCGGCTTCGCCCGGTCGCTGGACACCGACGGTGACCGCCGGCTGAGTGCTGCCGAGACCACGGCCCACGACGCACGCGTACGGGCTGCGCTCGCCGTCGCCACCGACGGTGCACCCGCGGAACTGGTCGTGACCGGGTCGGTGTACCCGCCCTACGACCTGCTCGCGGCCGGCGGCGGCGTGATCACCGTCCGGGCCGGCGCGCCGCTGTCCGCCTCCGCAGGAGCGTTCGCGGTCACCGACGGTTACGTCGCCGACCAGAAGACCCGGATCCAGATGAGCGTGCTCGTCGCCGCGGACGCCGGCCGGTCCGCGAGCTCCGTCCGGCGCGGACACGAAGGCCGCGCGATTGCCGTCGGGCTCGCCCGCGACGCGGCACCCGCCGCAGCCGGCACCGAGGCCACACCCGGCGAGGGTACGGGCACCGCGATGCTCGAAGCCCTGCGCGAACCCCTCGGCTCGCCCTGGGCCCTGGTCGCGCTGATCGGCGTGTGTGCGCTGCTCGGCGCCCTGCACGCGCTGACGCCGGGGCACGGCAAGGCGATGCTGGCCGCCTACCTGGTGGGTTCGCGGGGCACGCCGCGGCAGGCCGTCGCGCTGGGCGCGGTGGTGACCGTGACCCACACCGGGTCGGTGCTGCTGCTCGGGGCGGCGGTGCTGGCGGCCGGGCACTACGTAATGCCGAGCGTGCTGGTGCCGGGACTGAAAGTGGTCACCGGGGTGGTGGTGCTCGTCCTCGGGGTGCGGATCCTGCGGCGGCGGCTGGCGGGGGCGGGGCGGCGGTCCTACGGAGACGGCCGGGGGCACGCGCACGAGCGGTTCGACGCCGACGAGCGCTTCGGCGTCGACGAGGCCGGTGTGGACGATCGGCGGTCGCGCGGGGAGATCCCGTCGCGGCCGGACGAACTCGTCGTGGCGCACCGGGCGGGTGGCCCGTACCTGCTCCAGGAGCGCACCCGGCCCGCCCCCGTCCCCGCCGGCGGCGGGCGGCGGGAGCTCGCGGCGATGGGCGCCGCCGGCGGGCTGATCCCGTGCCCGGAGGCGCTGGGCGTGCTGATCCTCGCGGCCGGGCTGAACCGGACCGCCCTCGGGCTGGCGATGATTGTCGCGTTCAGTGCCGGGCTCGGTGCGGTGCTCATCGGTCTGGGGCTGATTCTGGTCACCGCCCGCGACAGGTTCACCGACGTCCGGCCGGGCCCGCTGCTGTGGCGTCTGCCGATCTTCTCGGCCGCGCTCGTCGTCGTGCTCGGCGTCGTCATGACGGTGAGCGGCGCCCTCGGCATGACCGGCGCCTGACCATCACCCCGCGGTCCGGCCGTAGTGGACCGCCCGACACTCAGTAGGGTCCTGGCATGAAGCTGCATGAGGAAGAGTTCCGTGTCCCGGCGCCCGGCGGCCAGATCCGCACGGCGGTGATCACGCCGGTCGGTGACGGGCCGTGGCCTGGGCTGTTGCTGTACACCGACATCTTCCAGCTGACCGAGTCGACGCTGCGGACCGCGCGGCGGCTGGCGGCGGCCGGGTTCGTGGTGTGCGTTCCGGAGATCTACCCGCACGGTCCGCTCGCCGGGGTGGCCCTGGAGTTCGACGACGCCGGCAAGAAGGCCGGGCTGGACGCGGCGGCCGCGACGACCACGGCGAGCTTCGATGCCGACCGGGTGGCGCTGCTCGACTGGATGGCCGGGCGGACGGACATCTCGGACCTGTTCGCGACCGGCTTCTGTCTCGGCGGACACCTCGCGTTCCGGGCCGCTTTCGATCAGCGGGTGGCGGCTACCGTCTGCTTCTACCCGACGGGGCTGCAGAACGGCTCCCTCGGCGCCGACGTGGCCGACTCGCTCGGCCGGGCCGCGGACATCCGGGGCCGGTTGCTGATCGTCTTCGGGTCACAGGACCCGCATGTGCCGGCGGACGCACGGCTGCGGATCGTGTCCGAGCTGTACGGTGCCGGGCTCGACGACGTGGAACTGCACGTGTACCGGGGCGGGGAGCACGCGTTCATGCGCGACGTGGGTGCCCGGCACGACCCCGAGCTGACCGATCTGGCCCTCGCCTCGGCGGTGTCCTTCTTCCGCGGCCGGTCCTGAACCGCACCCCACCCGGCGCCGGACCGAGCCGCGCCGACCGCGCCCGCGTCGACCGAGCCGCGCCGCGCCGACCGAGCCGCGCCCGGCAGCGCGGGACCGAGCCGCGCCGGACCGAGCCGCGCCGGACCGAGCCGCGCCCGGCCGCGCCGCCGCGCGGTGCCCGGCTCAGCTTCCGGCTTTGCTCTCGCCGGGACCGGGGATCTCGCAGATGCGGCGCAGCATCGTGTCCAGGGCCGCCCGGTCGTCCTCGTCCACCGGTAGCGGCGTCGCCAGGGCCTCGCCGTCGCCGAGCGCCACGTGCACCGGGAACTCGAACGGCTTCTTCACCTCGGCGAACGCGTGCGCGTCGCAGCGCAGCGGGGTGACCACGAGCGGGGCCTGCGCGCGCGGGTTCGCCGCCGTCACCTCGCGCCGGATGCCGTCCGGGAAGGCCAGCCGGTAGAGCACGTTGCCGTCCAACTCGGTCACCGTGACCGGGCCGGTGGCCGCCGCGGTGCGTTCGACGACAAGGCTGCCGCGGACGCCGCCGGCCCCGAGGTCCTGCCACGGGCCGAAGCTGAGCGTGACGCTCTGTTCGATCCGTTCGGTGGCGCAGTCGAGGGCGAGCAGCTTGTCGAGCAGCGGGGCGGGGTGCGGCAGGTCGAGGGCGACGCGTTGCCAATCCGCCGCGCCCTCCGGCCGGGCGGTGACGATCACCTGCGAGGGTGCGGCCCGGGTGGGGGTGCAGCCGCCGGTGCCGAAGAGTACGGGCACGTCCACCCGCAGCCCGCCCACCGGCAGCACGGCGTCGGTGTCGGCCGGGGTCTCGCCGTCGAAGGAGGGCAGGACCGGTTCGACGCGGGACACCCGCACCGGGGTGTCGCCGTCGTTGTGCAGCGCGATCGCGAGCTGGCGGTTGACCTCGTGGACGCGCCACTGCTCGGCGGTGGCCCGGATCGCGATCGGCTGCCCGGCGTCGTCGTCCGGGGTGTCGCTGCACGCGGCGAGCAGGACCAGGGCGACCGCCGCGACGAGTGCCCGGCGCATCACCGGCATCTCGTGCGGTGCCACCCGCAGGAGTCAGACCGGAATCTCATGCGGGACCGGTAGTCGCCGGGCCGGGATCTCATGCGGGACCGGCGGGCGGCGTGCCCGCGTCGAGGCGCAGTTCGAACAGGGCACCCAGGTCGGCGTCCTCGACCGGCCGCAGCGTCACCTCGGTCACCAGCACCCCCACGTGGTCGGGACGATCGCCCGAACATACCAGCGGCGTCCGGCCACGACTGTCCCGCGGAAATGCGGCCCGGCCGGTGATAACCCGGCGTCAACGGCGAGCACCGGCCGGATCAGCGGGGGTCCGCGCCAGGACGCCCGGTCGGCCCGCCCGCACCTCCGGCCGACCCGCCGCCGACCGGGTCGGGTGGTGGTGGCTCGGGCGCCCGGCGCAGGCCCCGGACGGCCGGGATGGCCAGCAGGGTCACGCAGCCGAGCACGCCCACCACGACCGAGGTCCCCAGGACCCGTTCGGCGCCGACCACGCCGGCGACCGGACCGGCCAGGGCCTGACCGATCGGCAGGCTGCCGTTGGAGCCGAGGACCTCGTACGACGTCATCCGGTTGAGCATGTCCGGCGGCACCAGGGTCTGCACGCTTGTCTGCCACTGGATGGACCAGAACGCCCAGGCCGCGCCGTTCACCGCGGCCGCGCCCATCAGCGGGCCGAGGTCGGCGTGCAGCGCGATCGCCAGGGGCAGCAGCATGAAGCCGAACAGCGCCACCGCGCCGGCGGCGAGCGGGCGCGCCGGCCGGTAGCGCAGGCAGAGCAGACCGCCGGCGATGGTTCCCACGCCGATCGCCGACTGCATCCAGCCGTACGCCGGTGCGCCGAGGTCGCCGCCGACCAGAACCGCGCCGAGCGGGATGAGCGGACCGAACAGGAAGATGCCGTAGACGATCCAGACCAGGATGACGCTCCAGATCCAGGTACGAGCGCGGAACTCCTGCCAGCCGTCGCGCAGGTCACGTAGGGTGTTGCCGGACCGGCTGACCTTGGCGACGCGCAGCCGGGCCAGGCACAGGGCGCTGATGGCGAACGTGGCGGCGTCGACGGCGTACACCGGGCCGGCGCCGAAGAAGCTGAAGATCACGCCGGCGGCGGCCGGGCCGAGCAGTTCGGCCAGGGCGCTCGCCATCCGGATGGTGGCGTTCGCGCGGTGCGGGTCGCTGGCGACCTGCGGCACGATGCCGTTGACGCCGGGCTGGAACATCGCCGCCGCGACGCCGCTCACCGCGGAACAGCTGATCAGCAGCCAGAGCGACGGTGTGCCGGTGAAGAACGCGACGGCGACGACGCCCTGCGCGATGACGCGGACGAGGTCGGCGCCGAGCATCAGCGGGCGGGCGCCCATCCGGTCGGCGAAGACTCCGCCGAACAGGATGAACCCGAGGAACGGGACCATCCACGCGGCGAGCACCACGCCGACCCCGGTTGCGCCGTAGAGCTGTCCGACGGCGAGGGCGGCCGCCACGGTCAGCATCGCGTCGCCGAACACCGAGACCGCGCGGGAGACGAAGTACCGGGTGAAGTCGGCCGTCCACAACATGACTCGATCTTTGCTTATCGGAAGGTCTCTTTACCATTCGTTTGGGGCGCGCGTCCGGCGTACCGCTAGGGTCTCGCAGTGATCATTTTGGCGAACGTGCTGGTGGCGCTGGTTGCGCTGATCCATGTCTACATCCTGGTGCTGGAGATGTTCCTCTGGACCAAGCCGCGAGGGCGCAAGGCGTTCGGGCTCAGTCCGGAGTTCGCGCAGCAGACCAAGACGCTCGGGGCGAACCAGGGCCTCTACAACGGGTTCCTCGCGGCGGGCCTGGTGTGTGGGCTGGTCGCGGGCGGCGAGACCGGGTACGCGGCGAAACTGTTCTTCCTGATCTGCGTCGCGGTGGCCGGACTGTACGGTGCCGCGACCGCCAGCCGCCGCATCCTTTTCGTCCAGACCGTCCCGGCCGCGCTGGCCTTGATCGCGGTGGTCGTCGCGGGCTGAAATGTCCCGCCCCGAACGGGCCTACGACGCGAGTCGGGAATGCCCGTCTTTTCCGTTCGCTAGCAAGATCAAATCGGGCAAATACTGAGAAGAACGTCACTATAGAGGGGTCTGAGCTTGGCCCTTGCCGCTGGGCCGTGGTTACCGTCGGCCGGTCCCGCGACAGCGGGCACCGCGGGCGGTCCGCCGAATCCTGCCGCCGGCCGCGGACACGAACCCACGGCAGGAGCGGGGGACCCAGGTAACACGGCGCGCGGTGACAGAGCGCGCCTCGGGGTGAAGCCGTACGACACGGCCGGGCACCTCAGCCCGAACCCGACAGCTCACCTCGTAGGCGTGGAGGATCTCCATGTCTCAGATCGGACGACGAACGCGCCTTGCCCTGGTCCTGGTGACCGCGGGTGTCACCGGAGCCGGCGTGCTGCTCGCCCCGGCGAGCCCGGCGGAGGCGGCACGACAGGTGAACTGGGATGTGCTCGCGAAGTGCGAGTCCGGCGGCCGGTGGCACATCAACACCGGCAACGGCTACTACGGCGGCCTGCAGTTCAGCCGCAGCACGTGGAAGGCGAACGGCGGGGCGAAGTACGCCCGTACCGCCGACAAGGCCACCAAGGGTGAGCAGATCCGCATCGCGGAGAAGCTCTACAAGAAGCGCGGGCTGAAGCCCTGGCCGGTGTGCGGCAAGAAGGCCGGCATCTACAAGGCGACCAAGAAGGCGGCGAAGAAGAAGTCGTCGAAGACGGTCACGGTCAAGGGTTCCTACGTCGTGCGCTCCGGCGACACGCTCGCCGCGATCGCGAAGAAGTACAAGGTCAAGGGCGGGTGGCGTACGCTCTACCGCCTGAACGACGACCGTCTGTCCAGCCCCGGCAAGATCTTCGTGGGGCAGCGCCTGCGCCTGCGCTGAGTGGCTCGGCGTCGATGTCGATGCCGATCGGCGTACGCTGACGTGCCGTGAACGCCGACCACGCCGCGCTGCTCCTGGCCGGCGGGGTCGGCGCCGGCCTGACCGGTTCGATGGGCGGGCTGGCGTCGCTTGTCAGCTATCCCGCGCTGCTGGCCGTCGGCCTGCCGCCGGTGGCCGCCAACGTCACCAACACGGTGGCGTTGCTGTCCACCGCGGCCGGTGCGGCGGCCGGGTCGCGGACCGAACTGCGCGGGCAGGGCCGCCGGATCGCCCGGCACGGTGTGGCCGGCGTGCTCGGTGGCACCGCGGGCGCGGTGCTGCTGCTGAACACCCCGGCGTCGGCGTTCGAGCGGGTCGTGCCCGCCCTGATCGCTCTCGGCGGGTTCGCGCTGCTGTTCCGGGACCCGGTGCGGGCCTGGTACGCCCGTCCCGGACGCCGTCCGCCGCCGTCGGTCGCGGTGTTGCTGATCGCGGTCTACAGCGGTTACTTCGGCGCCGGTGCCGGTGTGCTGCTGCTGGCCGCGTTGTCGTTGACCACCGTCGAACCGCTGGCGATCACCAACGCGGTCAAGACGGTCGTGCTCGGCTTCTCCACCGTGGCCGCCGCCCTGATCTACGCGGTCCTCGCCCCGGTGCACTGGACCGCCGCCGTGGTGCTGGCGGCCGGGTGCCTGGTCGGCAGCTGGATCGGCCCGGCACTGGTGCGGCGCACGCCGGAACGGCCGCTACGGGTGGTGATCGCGATCGCCGCGCTGGCGCTGGCCGTCTTTCTGTGGCACGGCGGGAGCAGCACCGCCACGGCGACGTAAGGTCTGGCGCATGCGTGAACTGATCGTCGCCCCGATGGCCGGTGGACCGTCCACCCCGGCCCTGGTCGATGCCGCTGCCCGGGCCGGTGCGCTCGGTTTCCTCGCGGCCGGGTACAAGGCGCCCGGCGAGGTCGAGGCGGAACTGCGCGAGGTCGGCTCGATCGCGCACGGACTCAACATCTTCGTCCCGGTGCCGCCGCCGGCCGACCCCGGGCCGCTGGAGGAGTACCGGCGGGCACTCGCGCCGGAGGCCGCACGCTACGAGGTCGAGCTGCCGGCGCTGCGGCTCGGCGACGACGACCATTTCGCGGCGAAGGTGGAGCTGGCGGTGGCGTACCGGGTGCCGGTGGTGAGCTTCACCTTCGGCGTGCCGGACCCGGCGGTGATCCGGGCGCTGCACGACGCCGGGTCCACCGTCCTGATCACGGTGACCTCCGCGTCGGAGGCGCAGGCGGCCGTCGCCGCGGGCCCGGACGCGCTGATCGCCCAGGCCGGTGCGGCCGGGGGGCACGCCGCCACCACGTCACCCGCGGGGTACACGGGACAGACCGACGCCGTGCAGATCCTCGGGCAGGTCCGGGCGGTGACCGATCTGCCGGTCGTCGCGGCGGGCGGGGCCACCACCGCCGAGCAGGTGCGCGCGGTGCTGGCGGCCGGTGCGGCCGCGGTGCAGTGCGGCACCGCGTTCCTGCTCGCCGACGAGGCCGGCACCCGGCCGGCGCAGCGGGCCGCGATACTCTCCGGCGAGTTCACCGAGACCGTGGTGACCCGGGCGTTCACCGGGCAACCGGCGCGCGGCCTGCGCAACCGGTTCATCGACGCGTACTCGGCGATCGCCCCGATCGGCTACCCGGCGGTGCACCACCTGACCGCGCCGATCCGGGCCGCCGCGGCGCGGCGGGGTGACGCCGGTGCGCTGAACCTGTGGGCCGGCACCGGGTTCCGCGACGTGACGGCCGGGCCGGCCGCGGAACTGATCGGCCGCCTGACCGGCTGAACGGGCCGGGCCGATTGGCGTGGCGGGCGCGGTTCGGCGGGGGAGGGGTTAACTTCGGTACCCATGACCGCGACCGGGACTGTTCTTGGCTATGCGATGAAGGTGCTCGGCACGCTGCCCCGGCCGGTACGGCGGGCGGTGCTGGCGCGGGCGGCCGGCGGGGATCTACCGGCGGTGCCCGACTACGTGCGGATGCTGGAGGTCGCCGGGGACCTGCCGGAGACCGGGCCCACCGACGAGGAGCTGTTCCAGCGGTTCCCGCAGCTGGCCGGCGTGCGGGTGAGCGACGTACCGGCCGGGGTGCCGGCGCGGCTCTACCGCGGGCCCGGCGAGCCGGTGGCCGGGCTGGTCTGGGTGCACGGCGGCGCGTTCGTCAGCGGGTCGCTGCGGATGGCCGAGGCGCACTTCGTGGGGCTGGCGCTGGCCGCCCGGGGAATCTCGGTGCTGTCCCTGGACTACCGCAAGGCGCTGCACGGGGTGCGGTACCCGGCCGGTTCCGACGACGTGCTCACCGGCTGGACCTGGGCGGTGGCCACCGCCGACCGGCTCGGCGTGCCGGTCGAGCGGCTGCACCTGGGCGGGGCCAGCGCGGGCGCCAACCTGGCGGCGGGCGTGGCGAAACGGCTGCGCGACGGCGCCGGTCAGCCGCCGGCGTCGCTGCTGCTGATCTATCCGTGTGTGCACGCCGAGCTGCCGCCGTGGACGCCGGAGCAGCTGGCCGCGGTGCGAGGCAACCGGTCGGCGGTATACTTCGCGCCGGACTGGGTGGCCGCGATGAGCCGGCACTACGCGGGCGGCGCCGGGCTCGACGACCCGTGTGCGTTCCCGGCCAACGGTGACCTGACCCGGCTGCCGCGCACGCTGGTGCTCAACTGCGAGTACGACACCCTGCGCAGCTCCGGTGAGGCGTTCACGGTGGCGTTGCGCGACGCCGGCGTGGACGTCACCGAGCACCTGCAACCGGGCGCGGTGCACGGCTGCCTCGGCGAGCCGTTCACGGTGGCGGCCGCCGACGTGCTGGACCGGATGGACGGCTGGCTGCGCACCTGACCTGAGGCGCCGCGCGGGTCTCAGCGGCAGCGCGGTCGCAGCGCCGCCAGGTCTCAGCGGCAGCGCGGTCGCAGCGCCGCCAGGTCTCAGCAGCAGCGCGGTCGCAGCGGCAACGCGGTCTCAGCGGCGCGGGTCGACCAGGAACTTGGGGCCCGTGCCGGCGCCCGGTGGGCGGTTGCCGGCGAGGACGCCTGCCACGTCGGCCAGCGCGGTCACCGCGGCGACGAGCGGCCGCGGGTCCACGAGCCCGTCGGCGTACGCCCGGACGACCGGCGCCAGCCCCGCGGAGGCGCCCAGGATGCCGACCGCGGTGACGTCCTTGAGTACGATGTCCCGGCTGTCCACGGTGCTGGGGGTGCCGGACAGGCCGATGTAGACGACGCGGCGGCCCGGCTCGACGAGCCGGACGGCGAGGTCCGGGACGGCCGGGCCGTTGGTGGCGTCGATGACGGCGTCCCACGGCAGTTCCGGCAGGGTGCCGAGCGGGTGGGCGTCGGCGAAACCGAGCGACCGGGCGAACTCCAGGTGCTCGCCGAGCAGATGCACCTCGATGCTGCGGGACCGGGCGATCATCGCGGCCAGCAGCCCGATCGTGCCGGTGCCGGCGATCAGGAGCCGCTCGCCGGGGCGCAGACCGGCGGCGTCCACGGCGCGCTGGGCGTTGCCGCCGGGTTCGACCAGGGCGCCGAGGGTGGCGTCCACCGGGTCGGGCAGCGCGTGCAGGTAGGCGGCCGGGAACGCCAGCTGCTCGGCGAGCGCGCCGGGCCGGCCGTCGGCGATGCCGAGTTCGCGCATCCCGGCGCAGACGTGGTGCCGCCCGCCCCGGCAGCGCCGGCAGTCACCGCAGGCGATCATCGTGTCGCCGGTCACGCGGCGGCCCAGCCAGGACTCGTCCACGCCGCGGCCGGTCGCGGTGACGATGCCGGACCACTCGTGCCCGGGGCGCAGCGGGTAGGTCGACCGGCCGCTGTGCAGGTAGCTCATCTCCCCGGTGAACAGCTCGACGTCGGTGCCGCAAACCCCGGCCAGCTCGACGTCCACGACGACCTCGCCGGCACCGGCCACCGGCGCGGGCACCTCCCGCACCTCGGCCCGGCCGGGCCCGGTGAACACCAGCGCACGCATGATCATCAGTCAAGTAGAGCACGCGGCACGGCTCGGTCCGCGGTCTCCGGGCGGACCGGGAACGGGGTCTCGCGATCGGCGGGCGTCACTTAGGATCTTGCGATGCTCCGGTTCTATCGCTTCATGGTCCACGCGCTGTTCCGCGGCCCGATCCCGGATTTCCCGGAGTTCACCGAGGATCCCGCGGTGCACGACGAGGACGGCCGGCGGGCGCGCACCGCGGCCGCGCAAGGCAACTGGCACGCCGCCGCGGAGCTGCTGGCGCGGACCGGCGGCGACTGGGAGCAGCGGGGCAACCGGGTGGAGATCCTGGCCGACGCGGCGGCGACCGGCGGGATCTGGTTGCAGACGTGGCTGGAGTCGCGGCCGGACGACCCGGACGCGGTGCTCGTCGAGTCGGCGATGCTGCACCACCGGGCCTTCCGGGCGCGCGGCAGCGCGTCGGCGTCGAAGACGTCGGGGGAGCAGTTCCGCGGCTTCCATCAGCTTTCCGCGCGGGCGGCGGCGGCCGCCGACCGGGCGATGGCACTGGCCGGGCCGTACGACCCGGTGCCGTGGGTCCGCAAGATGGACACGATGTTCGGCAATCATCGTTCGCGCGCGTCGTTCGACGAGGTCTACGCCGAGGGCCGGCGCCGGGACCCGCACCACTTCGCCCTGCACCTGGTCGCGGTCATGCTGTCCACGCAGAAGTGGGGCGGCTCGCACGAGCAGATGTTCGCCACCGCGCGGCAGGCGTCCGCCGCGGCGCCGCCGGGGTCGGGCACCGTACTGCTGCCGTTGTTCGCGCACTACGAGTACGTACTGCGCGAATTCACCTGGGGCGACAACAGGGACAAGGGCCGGCGTGCCGCCAAGGCCTACATCCGCGGGCCCGAGGTCCGGCAGGAGGTGGACGCCCTGCTCGTGAAGTGGCGTGCGGGGGCGCCGGCCGGTGCCCGCAACGACCTGTGCCGGCAGTGGGCGGCGCTCTACCACTGCCAGCTCAAGCAGCGGGCCGAGGCGAAGGCCGAGTTCGACGCGATCGGGCCGGCGGTGTCGGCGGCCTCGCCGTGGGCCTGGTTCTACGGCGGCAGCGAATGGGGCTATCTGCAGGGCTGGCTCTGGGCGAACCATCTCTGATCCACGGGCTGTGGCCGGGCGTACCCCTGGAAAAGGTTTCAAAGGTGCGCATCGCGGTGACCGTGAGCGAGCAGCGGGGGGTCCCCGCCGGCGGCGGTGCGAGTCCTCCTATCGTGCGTGCGTCGGCGCATGTCCCGTCGGCTACTTTGATTTCCGGTGGCGCGATGCGGGGAGAACGTGGGCAGATGAGCGGTACGGCAGCGGCGGACGTCTTCGCCGCAGGTGGCGACGTCGGCCGGGACCTGTCCGTCGTGGAGTGGCAGGGCACCCCGCTCGGACCGCCCGATCAGTGGCCGCAGAGTCTGCGCACCGCGGTGAGCATCCTGCTCGCGTCCCGGTTCCCGATGTGGATGGCCTGGGGCCCGGAGCTCACCTTCTTCTGCAACGCCGCCTACCGGCGCGACACGCTGGGCAGCAAGTACCCGTGGGCGCTGGGCCGCTCGGCCAGCGAGGTGTGGAAGGAGATCTGGGGCGACATCGGGCCCCGGATCGAGAACGTGCTGAGCACCGGCGACGCCACCTGGGACGAGGGGCTGCTGCTGTTCCTGGAGCGGTCCGGCTACTCCGAGGAGACCTACCACACGTTCTCCTACAGTCCGCTTCGCGACGACGAGGGTGCCCTGGTCGGGATGCTCTGCGTGGTCAGCGAGGACACCGAACGGGTGATCGGTGAGCGGCGGATGTCCACGCTGCGTGACCTCGGTTCGGACCCGAGCGTGGTGCGCACCGAGCAGGAGATGCTGACCTTCGCCGCTCAGCAGTTGAGCCGGAACCCGAAGGATCTGCCGTTCACCCTGACATATCTGTACGAACCGGACGGCCGGCTGCGGCTCGCGGCGTCGACCGGCATCGACACCGGGCACCCGATCTGCGACCCGCGGCGGTGGCCGGAGTCCGGGCTGGTGGCGTTGACCGAGGAGGGGCTGCCGACCGGCGGCTGGCCGGAGCCGCCCACCCAGGCGCTGGTGCTGCCGATGCCGCAGCACGGTTTCGTGGTGGCCGGCCTGAACCGCTACCGGGCGCTCGACGACAACTACCGCGGCTTCCTGGAACTCACCGCCGGGCACGTGACCGCCGGGCTGAGCAGCGCCCGCAGCTACCAGGCGCAGCAGCGGCGGGCCGAGGAGCTGGCCGAGCTGGACCGGGCCAAGACCACGTTCTTCTCCAACATCAGCCACGAGTTCCGTACCCCGCTGACGTTGATCATGGGTCCGCTGGAGGAGCTCCGGACCCGCCTCGCCGACGCCGACGACAGTGTCCGCGCGGAGCTGGAGGTGATGCGGCGCAACGGGTTGCGTCTGGGCAAACTGGTCAACGCCCTGCTCGACTTCTCCCGCCTCGAAGCCGGCCGGATGCAGGCCCGTTACGAACCGGTCGACCTGGCCGCCACCACCGCCGAACTGGCAAGCGTCTTCCGATCCGCGGTGGAGCGCGCCGGGCTGACCTTCGAGGTGGACTGCCCGACGCTGCCGCGAGACGTCTACGTCGATCGGAGCATGTGGGAGAAGGTCGTCCTCAACCTGCTCAGCAACGCACTCAAGTTCACCTTCCACGGCAGCGTCCGGGTCACCGTGCGCGCCGAGGACGACACGGCCGTGGTCACCGTCGCCGACACCGGCGTCGGAGTGCCCGACGACGAGATGCCGCGGCTCTTCGAGCGCTTCCACCGCATCGAGAACGCCCGGTCCCGGTCGAACGAGGGCAGCGGCATCGGCCTGGCCCTGGTCAAGGAGCTGGTGGCGCTGCACGGCGGCACCGTCGACGCGCACAGCGAGTTCGGCAAGGGCACCACGTTCACGGTCCGGCTGCCGTTCGGCCCGGCCCACCTGCCGGCGGAGGCGGTGGCGCCGGTGGCCGGCACGGCGACGGTCTCGGCCACCGCCGACCCGTTCGTGCAGGAGGCCCTGCGCTGGCTGCCGTCCGCGCCGGAGTTCTCGATCGACGCGGCCGCGCCGGTGCCCGGACTGGCGGCGCAGGTGCTGGTCGCCGACGACAACACCGACATGCGCGACTACCTGACCCGGCTGCTGCGCTCGGCCGGGCACCAGGTCACCGCGGTCGGCGACGGGCGCCAGGCGCTGGAAGCGGCCCGCGCGGACGTGCCGGACCTGGTGGTCAGTGACGTGATGATGCCCGAGCTGGACGGGTTGCAGCTGGTCGCGGCGCTGCGGGCGGAACCGCGGACGGCCGGGGTGCCGGTGCTGCTGCTCTCCGCGCGCGCCGGGCAGGAGGCCTCGATCGAGGGCCTGGAGGCGGGCGCCGACGACTACCTGGTGAAGCCGTTCTCGGCGGCCGAGCTGCTGGCCCGGGTGCGGGCCAACGTCGAACTGGCCCGGCTGCGCAACCACCACGCGCGCTGGCGGACCGCGCTCGTCGAGTCCCTGCAGGAGGCCTTCTTCGTCTGCGACGAACAAGGCGCGGTCATCGAGATCAACGCGGCCTTCACCCAGATTCTGGGGTACGGGCCCGAGCAGCTGCCCTACCCGCCGGTGCACCCGTGGTGGCCGGACCCGGTGGCGGACGCGGACGCCTACGCGCAGGTGTCCGCCGCGTTCGACATGCTGATGGGCGTCCAGCACGGCACCTACACCATCCCGGTCACCCACGCCGACGGGCACCGGCTCTGGGTCGCGGCCGCGTTCGCCCAGGTCCGTGACCCGGAGAGCGGCCGCAACGTGGTCGTCGGCACGTTCCGCGACGTCACCGCCGACCACTACGCGATCCAGCGGGAGAGTGCGGTGGCCGCGCTGACCCTGCGGCTGTCACAGGCGGACGACCTGACCGGCGCGCTGGACGGCGCACTCGACGAGTTGCGCGGGTTCTGGCAAGCGTCGTACGCGCTGTCGGCCGTCTTCGACGGCTCGCCCGTTCCGCAGATCCGCGCCACCGATCCGGAGCTGACCTGGGAGGGCCTGCCGGACGAGCGGCGCGCCACGATCACCGCCCTGCGGGACGCCGCGCCACTGACCCCGGTCACCGAACTCACCGCCGGCGCCGGCATCCCGCTCGGCCACCCGGACGGCACCATGGTCGTCTGGCTGGAACTCGGCGACCGGCGCCCGTTCACCGAGCAGGACCAGACACTGCTCGCGCTGCTCGCCGGCCACCTCGGTCAAGGGCTGCGCCGGGTGCACCAGATCGACCAGCAGCGGGAGACCGCGCTGGCCCTGCAGCGGGCCATCCTCGGCCCGGCGCAGCTGCCGCTCGGGTTCGCCGTCCGTTACGAGCCGGCGACCCGGCCGCTGAAGGTGGGCGGCGACTGGTACGACACGGTCACCCTGCCGGACGGCCGGATCGGCATCGTCGTCGGTGACTGCGTCGGCCACGGGCTGCCGGCGGCGACCGTGATGGGTCAGCTCCGCAGCGCCTGCCGCGCGCTGCTGCTCCAGGACTCCGGCCCGGCGCGCACCCTGATGGCCCTGGACCGGTTCGCGGCCCTGCTGCCCGGTGCCGCGTGCGCCACCGTGTTCTGCGGCGTGCTCGACCCGGCCACCGGTCTGCTGCGCTACTCCAGCGCCGGGCATCCGCCGCCGATCGCCGCGCACGCCGACGGCACCATCGAGCTGCTCGACCAGGGCCGGTCCCGCCCGCTGGCAATCCGGCCGTCGCTGGACCGGGTGGAGGCGGAGTACCGGATGCCGGCCCGGGCCACCCTGATGCTCTACACCGACGGCCTGGTGGAACGGCGGCGGCAGCCGCTCACCACCGGCATCGCCGCGGCCACCGACGCGGTCCGGCTGGGCCGCAGCACCCCGATCGACGAGCTGGCCAGCGAGGTGATGGACCGGCTCGCGCCGGACGGCGGATACGACGACGACGTCGCGTTGCTGCTCTACCGCCAGCCCGGCCCCCTGGAACTGGAGTTCCCGGCCGAGGCGTCCCGGCTGGCCACCGTGCGCACGGCGCTGCGCGGCTGGCTGGAGCGCTGCGGCATAGACCCGGTGACCACACAGAACGTCCTGGTCGCGGCGGGTGAGGCGTGTGCCAACGCGATCGAGCACGGCCACCGGGACCGGGGTGGTCAGATCCGGCTGCGGGCCACCGCGACGGCCGAGGATCTGCGGCTCACGGTCGTGGACAACGGGGAATGGCGGGCACCGCGGCCGGCGGAGAACCCGTACCGTGGTCGGGGCCTGATGCTGATGAAGGCGTTCATGCATCATGTCACCGTCACCTCCGGCCTCACCGGCACCACCATCGACATGCAGGCGAGGATCACCCCATGACGACCGCGCTCACGCTGACCAGCGGGCACCGGCCCGACGGCGCCCGCGTCCTGGCCGCCGCCGGTGAGATCGACATGAGCAACGCCGAGGCGTTCGCGGCCGCGCTGGCCGACGCGGTGGGTTCCGCCGGGCAGTTGCTGGTGGACCTGACCGCCGTCGAGTACCTGGACAGCGCCGGCCTGTCCACGCTGTTCCGGCACGCCGAACACATCGAGGTGGTCACCGGCCCGATCCTGGCGCCGCTGCTGGAGATCTCCGGGCTCTCCGAGCTGACCACCGTCCGGGGCCTCTGAGTCGTCGCCGGCGCTGGCCGTGCTGGAGCAGGTCGCGAGCTGACTCAGGTTTGCCGGTCCGGTGCCGAACGGACCGTCGATGAGTGGCGTGTCTGTTCACCCGGGCCCGGTGCAGGGGGCGGTGGCCGACCCTGTGCGCCTGGCGGCTGTCACGGCGACCGGTCTGATCGAGCGCCCCGAGTCGCCGGTGCTCGACCGAATCACCGCGCTGGCCGCCCGCCTGATCGGCGCCCGCACGCTCGTCACGCTGGTCCAAGAGGAGCGGCAGTGCTTCGTGAGCCGGGGCGGCCCGGGCGCGGCGCCGGCGTTCCGGGAGACACCGCTGTCGCACTCCTACTGCCAGTACGTGGTGGAGAGCGGCGAACCGATGGTGGTGCCGGATGCCCGGCTGCACCCGCTGCTGCACGACAACCCGGCGATCAGCGAGCACCGCGCGATCGGGTACCTGGGTGTGCCGTTGCGTTCGCCGGACGGGCACGTGCTGGGCACGTTGTGCGCGGTCGACCGGGAACCGCGGGACTGGACCGGCGACGACGTCAGGATGATGGAGGACCTGGCCTGCGCGGCGACCGCGGAGATCGCCGCGCGGATGGCCCACCACGAGGCGGCCCAGGCCACCGAGCGGACCCAGCGCATCCTCGGCAGCACCCTCGACGCGTTCGTCGCGACCGACCCGGCCGGCCGGATCACCGGCTGGAACCACGCGGCCGAGCGAATGTTCGGCTGGGACGAGCCGGAGGTGCTCGGCCGCACCATGAACGAGCTGATCATCGCGCCGGCGGACCGGCGCGAGCACAGCGCGTGGATGATGGCCGCCTCGTTCGAGACCGAGGTGGAGGGCCGCCGGGTCGAGCTGCAGGGCGTGCAGCGGGGCGGCCGGCAGTTCCCGATCGAGTTGTCGCTGACCGCGGTGGACCGGCCGGGCGGCATGGCGGCGTACATGTTCGTCCGCGACCTCACCGCGCTGCGGCGCGGCGAGCTGTTGCGCAACCTGGAGTACTCGGTGGCCGGCGCGCTGGCCGCGGCGGAGGGCGTCGAGCAGGCCACCGACGCGGTGGTGGCGCGGGTCGCGGAGAGCTTGGGCTGGCCCTACATCGAGTACTGGCACCTGGATTCCGACGAGACCCGGATGATTCGGCTGGCCGTCGCGGCCCGGGACCGCGCGGTGACCGCCCCGATGGAGGAGTACACCTCGTTCGCCCGGGGCGTCGGGGTGGTCGGCGAGGTGTGGGCGGCGGCGTCCGCACGCTGGATCCGCGACCTGCCCGCCCTGGACATGCCGCGGGCCGCGGCCGCCGCGCGGGCCGGGCTGACCACGGCGGTCGCGGTGCCGGTCCGCAACGGCACCCACGTGGTCGGGGTGCTCGCCGCCTTCGAGCGCCGCCGCACCGAGCCCGACGCGGAGCTGATGGCGGCCCTGGACACGATCGCCACGCACATCGGCCAGTACGTGCACCGCCGCCGCGCCGAGGAGCTGGAACTCGAGCTGAGCCGGGCGCGCAGCGAGTTCGACCGGGTCGTGTCGAACCTGAGCGACTTCCTCTGGACGGTCCGGATCGACGGCCCCGGCGACGTCGAGATGATCTACGCCAGCCACGACCGGACCAGCATCTTCGGCGGGATGGTGCCCAGCAACGACACCCTGTCCGAGGTCACCACCTCGATGGTGCACCCGGAGGACCAGGGGCTGTTCGAGGCCTTCGGCGCGGAGATGATGACCGGGCGTCCCGCCCAGATCACCTGCCGGGTGATCGGCGCGGACGGGGTGACGCGCTGGATCTGGGGCCGGGCGATCCCGCGGTTCGAGGGTGAGGTGCTCTACGTCGACGGCGTGTGCAGCGACGTCACCGAACGCCAGCACGACCAGGAACAGCTGCGCCAGCAGGCCGAACTGCTGGATCTGGCGCCGATCGCGGTGATCGTCAAGGACCTGGAGGACCGGGTCACCTACTGGAACAAGGGCGCCGAGTCCACGTACGGCTGGGACGCCGACGCCGCCCTCGGCTGTCCCACGCACCGGCTGCTCGACACCCGGTTCCCGGTCCTGCACACCCTCGTCGACAGCGAGCTGGCCCGCACCGGCGAGTGGCACGGCGAACTCGACCACCTGCGCAGCGACGGCACCCGGATCACCGTGCTGTCGCACATGGCGATGCAGTACGACGACGCCGGTCACCCGGTCGCGATTCTCGAGGTCAACATCGACGTCACCGCCCGCAAGCTCGCCGAGCGGCGGATGGCGGACAGCGAGAAGCGGCTGCGCACCCAGTTCTCGCTGGCCACCGTCGGTCAGGCCACGATCGCCCTGAACGGCTCGTTCCAGCAGGTCAACCCGGCCCTGGCGGCGATGCTGGGCCGGTCGGTGCCGGTGGTGGAGTCGATGACCCTCGACGACATCACCCATCCGGACGAGCGCGCCGACAACCACCGGGCGGCGGCCCGGCTGTTCACCCAGGACCTGCCGCTCGACCGGCACCTGCGGATGCTGCACGCCGACGGGCACATCGTCGACGCGGCGATGGGCATGTCCCTGGTCCGGGACAGCGACGGGCAGCCGGTCAGCTTCATCGCCGTGCTGCAGGACGTGACGGCCCGGCTGGCGGCCGAACGGGACCGGGACGCCGCCGCGGCGCAGCTGGCCGAGCGCAACGGCGAGCTGCAGGACAGCAACACCCAGCTCGCCGCGGCGAACGCCCTGAAACTGGACCTGATGGGGATGCTGTCGCACGAGATCGGCACGCCGCTGAACACCATCAGCGCGTACGCCGAACTGCTGCTGGGCAACCTCGACGACATCAAGCCGGCGCATCGCAAGGCGGTCGAGGTGATCGCCCGGTCGGCGCGCCGCCTGGAGGTCCTGCGCGCCGAGGTCCTGACCATGTGCACGCTCGACGCGGGCGAGATCAACGCCACCCCGGAGCCGGTGCGGCTGGGCCCGGCGCTCGGCGACGTCCTCGCCGGCCTGGAGGTGAGCCCGCCGGTCAGCTGCGAGGGTGACCTCACCGTGCTGGTGCACCCCAGCCATCTGCAGCAGATCGTGACGAACTACTGCACGAACGCGGCCAAGTACGGCGGCGGTGTCAGCGCGATCGTCGTGGAGCGGCGCGGGGGCAACGCGGTGATCGCGGTGGAGGACCGGGGCGAGGGGATCCCGGAGGACCTGCGGCCGCACCTGTTCGACCGCTACACCCGCGCGGCCGGGCTGAGCTCGTCGATCAAGGGGCACGGGCTGGGCCTGTACATCGTGAAGGGCCTGGCCGAGGCGAACCACGGTGCCGCCGGCTACGAACCGAACCCGGAGGGCGGCAGCCGGTTCACGCTCACCCTGCCGATCGCTCAGCCGGCGATCCGGTAGGAGCCCTTGCCGCTGGTCTTCGCCTGGTACATGGCCTGGTCGGCGAGGTTGAGCAGGTCCTCGGCGCGGCCGCCGGTGGCGAGCCCGACACTGGCCGGGGTGACCACCCAGTCCTGCGGGGTGACCTGGCACGGCTCGGTCAGGGCTCGCACGATCCGGTCCGCCACGGCCGGGTAGCCGCCCGGCGGCTCGCCCTCGAGCAGCACCGCGAACTCGTCGCCGCCGAGCCGGGCCACCAGGTCGGTGTCGCGGACGGCGGCCCGCAGCCGGCGGGCCGTCTCGACCAGCACGGCATCACCGGCGGCGTGCCCGAATCGGTCGTTGACCGGCTTGAAGTCGTCGAGATCGACGAGCAGGACCGCCGGCCCGGCGCCGGCCGTCGCGAGCCGGTCCAGGAACGAGGCCCGGTTGGCCAGGCCGGTCAGGCTGTCGGTGAACGCCATGGCGTGCAGCCGCTCGGTCAGCGCGTCGCGTTCGGCCAGCAGCCGGGTGTTGTCGATGAACGCGGTCAGCTGCCGGGCCACCACGATGCCGCCGCACGCCAGCGCTCCCAGCAGGGCGACCCAGGCCCGCAGGTCCAGGCCGTTGACCGCCAGGGTGGTGACCAGCAGGGCGTAGACGGCGGCGAGGGCGCCGTAGGGCAGCAGGCTGTACGGCCGGCGCCGGGCCCGGGCCTCGACCGCACGTGGCTGCCGGTACTGCAACCAGGCGGCGATCATGAGCAGCGCGTGCGACAGGACGCTCATCGCGAAGATCGGGCCGGGCCGGCTCTCCCGGGCCAGTTCCGGGCCCAGCGCCCGGGCCAGCCCTTCGGCGACCGCCGCGACCGGCCCCAGCACCCCGACGTACCAGCGGAACGGTGAGACACCGCTGAGGTAGAGCCGGCCGGTGGCGAACGCGGCGAGCATCGCGACCACCGGCCCGGCGGCGGCACCGAGCACGTCGCGGGTGAAGTAGAGGCCGTAGGCGCCGGCCGCGGTCAGCACGGTGGCCAGGTCCAGCTGGTAGCAGAGGCGGTCGTGCGGCGAACGGTGCGGCAGCGGATAGGTGAACAGCACGATCACGATGGCCAGGCCGCCGCAGCCGAGCGCGACGGTCCGGGCCAGGCCGGTGCCGGTCATCGCCACCATCGACGTGGGTGCGGCGACGGTCTGTGCCAGCTGCGCGGCCTCGCCGAGGCTGAAGACCACGCCGGAGCCGCCGAAGACGAGCCAGAACCGGCGCTGCGGGTCACCGCGGGGCAGCGGCCGGGCGGCCTGGAACGCGAACCAGGTCATCGCCGAGGCGAACACCGCCACGACCAGCCAGCAGGTGATCGCCTGGGTGCCCAGGTCGCCGATCCGCAGCAGGTAGAGGGCGGAGAGGCACGCGGCCAGCACGAGGGCGCCGATCGGCACCGCCCGTCCCCGCATCGCCCACACCCCTTCACCTCAGCCTCCTTCAGATCGGCAGGAGTCGCAGGTCGGTGAGCACTTGACGTGATCATCATGGCCGGATAACTTGCAGCCACAACTGAACAAGCCGCATCATCCGCAGCGGGAGAGTTCCGGGTTCGCCGGGCGCCGAAGGAGCAACTTCTCCCTCAGAATCTCTCAGGCCCACGTACCGCTGCGGTCAGGCGACTCTGGAAAGCCGGGACGCACCACGATCCCGCGCCCACGGTGCAAACCGCCCCCACCGGCGGTGAAGCTCTCAGGCACCATGACAGAGCGAGGGAGGCCCACCCGAAACCTAGGAGCCTCCTCTGCGACGCACCGCGCTCTTCGACGTCCACGCGCGCCTCGGCGCGAACCTCACCACTTTCGCCGGCTGGACCATGCCGCTGCGGTACGGCAGCGACATCGCCGAGCACCACGCCGTGCGCACCGGCGCCGGCCTGTTCGACCTCAGCCACATGGGCCGGATCGAGGTGACCGGCCCGAACGCCGCCGAGTTCCTCGACTACGCCCTGGTCGGCCGGCCCTCGCGGATCGTGCCCGGCCGGGCCCGCTACACCATGCTCTGCCACACCACCGGCGGCGTCCTGGACGACCTGGTCGTCTACCGGCTCACCGAGCAGCGATTCCTGGTGGTCGCGAACGCCGCGAACGCGATGGTGGTCCGCGCCATGCTGGGCGAGCACAGCAACGGGTACGCCGTGACGATCACCGACGCCGGCGGATCACTTATCGCCGTGCAGGGTCCGCGCGCGGCGGCGATCCTCGGCGACGGTGACGACCTGCCCTACTACGGCATCCGGGCGGCCCGGGTGGCCGGCGCCGACGTGCTGCTGGCCCGCACCGGGTACACCGGCGAGGACGGCTTCGAGATCTACAGCGCCGACGCCGACGCCGCCACGATCTGGTCGGCGCTCGCCGGGGCCGGTGCCACCCCCGCCGGGCTGGCCTGCCGGGACACGCTGCGGCTGGAGGCGGGGATGCCGCTGTACGGCCAGGAGCTCACCGTGCGCACCACCCCGTTCCACGCCGGCCTGGGCCGGGTCGTCGCCCTGGACAAGGCCGACTTCGTGGGCGCGGACGCGCTGCGCCGGGTCGCCGCCGAGGGCACCGCGACCGTGCTGACCGGCCTGATCACCAACGGCCGCCGGGCACCGCGGCGCGGGCACCCGGTGCTCGACCCGGTCAGCGGCGAGCGCCTCGGCGAGGTCACCAGCGGCGCGCCGTCGCCGACGCTGGGCCACCCGATCGCGATGGCCTACGTACCGCCGGTCTTCGCCAAACCCGGCACCCGGCTGGTTGTCGACGTCCGCGGCACGCACGAGGACGCCGAGGTCGTCGCGCTGCCCTTCTACCGCAGGAGCCCCCAGTGATCCCCCTGAACCTTCGCTACAGCCGC
Organism: Actinoplanes sp. DH11; assembly: GCF_020873875.1. Classification (GTDB taxonomy): domain Bacteria; phylum Actinomycetota; class Actinomycetes; order Mycobacteriales; family Micromonosporaceae; genus Actinoplanes. The sequence continues at coordinate 173,660 of NZ_JAHWGU010000007.1, read as the reverse complement.
GACCACGAGTGGCTCACCGACGACGAGGTCGCGACGGTCGGCATCACCGCGTTCGCCGCCGACGCGCTCGGCGACGTGGTCTTCGTCGACCTGCCGGAACCCGGCACGATCACCACGGCCGGAGCCGTGTGCGGCGAGATCGAGTCGACGAAATCGGTCAGCGAGGTGTATGCGCCGGCCGATGGAGAGATCGTGGAGATCAATCAGGCGCTGACCGACGACCCGGGACTGATCAACTCGGATCCGTACGGGGCCGGCTGGCTCTACCGGGTGCGGGTCACCCGTACCCCCGAGGTTCTCGACGCCGCGGCCTATGCCGCGCTGATCTCACCGGAGTCGTGACCGTGGCCGTCTCCGTGTTCGACCTCTTCTCGATCGGCATCGGCCCGTCCAGCTCGCACACCGTCGGCCCGATGCGCGCGGCCGCCCGCTTCGCGCACCTGCTGGCCGAAACCGATCAGGTGGCCTCGGTGCGCGCGGAACTGTTCGGCTCACTGGGCGCGACCGGCCACGGCCACGGCACCCCCAAGGCGGTGCTCCTGGGGCTGGAGGGTTCGGACCCGGAGACGGTCGACGTGCGCACCGCCGACGAGCGGGCCGCGCGGATCAACGATGCCGGTCGGCTGCGGCTGCCCACCGGCCGGCCGGCCGGGGTCGACGTGGTGCTGCACCGCCGGCGGACGCTGCCCGGTCACCCCAACGGGATGACCTTCACGGCGCTGCGCACCGACGGCACGGAGGTGCTGCGGCGGTCCTACTACTCGGTCGGCGGCGGCTTCGTCGTGGACGCGGAGAACACCGGGGTACGGGCCACCCAGCCGACCGTCGAGCACCCGTTCTCGACCGGCGCCGAACTGCTGTCCCTGGCGAACACGACCGGCCTGTCGATCCCGGCGCTGATGCTGGCCAACGAGTCCGCGTCCCGGCCGGCCGGCGACGTCCGCTCCGGTCTGCTGCACATCTGGTCGGTGATGTCCTCCTGCATCGACGCCGGGCTGTCCGCCGAGGGCATCCTGCCGGGCGGGCTGAAGGTCCGGCGTCGTGCGGCCTCCTTCGCGCGGCAGCTGCGGGCGGCCGGCGATCCCGCGCCGCACGCGATGGAATGGCTCACCGCGTACGCCATGGCGGTCAACGAGGAGAACGCCGCCGGCGGTCGCGTGGTGACCGCGCCCACCAACGGCGCCGCCGGGATCCTGCCCGCGGTGCTGCGCTACTACACCGAGTTCGTGCCCGGCGCCGGACCCGACGGCGTGGTCCGGTTCCTGCTGACCGCCGGCGCGATCGGGCTGCTGTTCAAGGAGAACGCCTCCATCTCCGGCGCCGAGGTGGGCTGCCAGGGCGAGGTCGGCTCGGCGTGCGCGATGGCCGCGGCCGGGCTGGCCGAGGTGCTCGGTGGCACGCCGGAACAGGTGGAGAACGCCGCCGAGATCGGCATGGAGCACAATCTCGGCCTCACCTGCGACCCGGTCGGCGGGCTGGTGCAGATCCCGTGCATCGAACGCAACGGGATGGCCGCGGTCAAGGCCGTCACGGCGGCGAAGATGGCGTTGCGCGGCGACGGCCGGCATCACGTCTCCCTCGACAAGGTCATCAAGACCATGAAGGAGACGGGCGCCGACATGAAGGTCAAGTACAAGGAGACGGCCCGCGGGGGACTGGCGGTCAACGTCATCGAGTGCTGAGCGGTTGACTCTCCTGTCAGGGGAGCGTCCAGCATCGGCAGGGAAGGGAGGAACCGCATGTCCAACCTGATCCCGATCGGCCGTTTCGCACGGATGGCCCGGCTCTCGATCAAGGCGCTGCGCTTCTACGACGAGCAGGGCCTGCTGCCGCCGGCGTGGGTGGACCCGTCGTCGGGTTATCGGTACTACACGATCGCGCAGGCCGCCCGCGCCGAGACGATCCGGGTGCTGCGAGCCTTGGAGATGCCGATCAGTCAGATCCGCGAACTGCTGGACCTGTCCGATCCTGATCTGATCACCAAGGGCCTGTCGGATCATCGGGAGCGGCTGCGTGAACGCGTCGCCGAGCAGGAGCGGATGCTGCGGTTCCTCGAACGACTCATCGAACGAGGAGCAGTCATGCCGTACGAGGTGACCGTCAAGACCGTACCGCCGCAGTTCGTCGCCGCCCTGACCGTGCCGACCAGCCTGAGCCGGATCGGCAGTGATCTCGGCCAGGGCTTCGGAACCCTGGTCTCGGCGATCGGGGTGGCCGGTGCCCAGCCGGCCGGGGCGCCGTTCGTCGTCTACCACGACATCATCGACGAGAAGACCGACGGCCGGATCGAGATCTGCATCCCGGTGCCGCCGGGCCTGTCGCTGCCGCCCGGCCCGTCCGTGACCAGGGAGGTTCCCGGCGGTCTGGTCGCCTACGTGGTGCACCGCGGACCGTACTCGGAGATCTCACCCGCCTACCACGTGGTGACCGGCTGGATGGAGCAGCAGGGCCGGTCCGGCGCCGGTGCGCCCCGCGAGGTCTACCTCAACGATCCGCAGACCGCCGCACCGGACGAGCTGCTGACCGAGGTGCAGTTCCCACTGGCCGCGTGATTCGGGCGTGGCTCCCTGCGCCCTGATCCGGACGCGGCTCCGGGCCGCCTGACCCGGGCGCGGGCTCATTGCGTCGTGATCCGGGCGCGGCTCCTTGCGTCCCGATCCGGGCGTAGCTCCGGGTTGTCTGATCGCGGGCACGGCGATGCCCCAGCCGCAGGGGGATCGGCTGGGGCATCGCTTGCTCGGGTGTTCCGATGGTGTGGTCAAGCGGCGGGCGTGACCTGGCTGCGGTGGGTCCGCGTGGCGTTGTTGATCTGCTAGCGATGCGAAATCGCGGTTTCAGGTCCATGATCACAGCGTTTTCGTAGCGCTAGCAGATCAACATCCCGGCATGGGCGGTGTGTCCGGCGCCGCCGGGGCTAGTAAGGGGCTCGCGATGGCTGGTGGCCGGTTCAGATCGGCCGCCGGTTCGAGCGACCGTGACGGCAGCGCACCGATCGAGGGCGGGCCGGTCAGAGAGGTGGCGGGCTCAGTAGCCGAAGTCCTGGGTGTAGTACGGGGCGCCGTTGGCGCTGAAGACGACGCCGACGCCGACGGTCTTGGACTTGCAGTTGAGGATGTTGGTGCGGTGGCCGGGGCTGTTCATCCAGCCGTTGACGACCTGCGTGGCGCTGCGGTAGCCCCAGGCGATGTTCTCCGCGGACGGCTTGGTGTAGCCGGCGGCCTTGGACCGGGCCACGAAGTTGGAGTTCGAGCGGCCGGTGTGGGAGAACTTCCCGGTCTGGGCCATCCACGCGGAGTGGCCGCGGGCGGCGGCGGTGAGCGCCGCGTTGACCTTCAGCGCCGAGCAGCCGCGCTGGGTGCGTTCGGTGTTGATGAGCTGGTTGATCTGGTTCTGCAGGGCGGTCTCGCTGGCCTTCGCGGGGGCGGCCTGGGCGGGCGTCGCGATCATGGTGGCCACACCGACGGCGGCCGGGGTGAGGACGACGGCCAGGGCGAAGCGGCGAAGAACGTTGCGCAAGAGCGGTCCCTTTCGTAGGTGTTTCGCGGTTGCACTGTTCTCTTCGGCGCCGCTCCGGGCGGTTGGATCACCGGCACGGTGCGCCTGCGTCACCGTCCGGTTGCCGGGATTCCGGCACGGCGAGGATCCGCCCGGTCGGCGGGATTCCGGCACGGCGACATCTCGGCCGGCCGCCGCGCCGCCAGAATCGGGGCATGAAGGAACCGACGGTCTGGTCCGAGGCGAAGCGGTGGCGAACCTTCCTCGACGAGCGCAACGGCACCTCCGATCTGGAGATGACCCTGCGCATCCTGAAACTCACCGAGGAGTCCGGTGAGGCGGCGCAGGCCTGGATCGGGCGGCTGGGGCAGAACCCGCGCAAAGGCGTGACACACACCCACGAGCAGGTGGTCGGCGAGCTGGCTGACGTGGTGTTCACCGCGCTGGTGGCCCTGGAGAGCATCGGCGCGGACGCGCACGAGGCGGTGCGGGCGTGCGCGGCGAAGGCGTCCGGGTACCTGCCGCCGGCGTGACGGCCGTGCTTCACTGAGCCGTGTGGACTGGGTGACGGGCTTCTATTCGCGGACCGGCCGGTGGTGGGGTCCGGGGGCGCGCGTCGACGACCGGGACCGGGAACGGGTGGCGCTGCTGCACGAACACGCCGGCGCCGGCCCCGGGTCGGTGCTGGAGCTGGGCTCCGGGTACGGCACCACGGCCGTCGCCACGGCCCTTGCCGGGCACACCGTGACAGCCGTGGAGATCAGCGACCGGGTCGCCTTCGGCGCGGAACTCGCCGCCGGGCTGCCGCCGGGCAGGCTCACGGTCCACAACGAGAGCTTCTACACGGTGCGGCTCGGGGAGCAGTACGACGCGGTGACGTACTGGAACGGGTTCGGGGTCGGCTCGGACGCCGACCAGCGCCGGCTGCTCACCCTGGTGGCGGGCTGGCTGCGGCCGGGCGCGACGGCGCTCATCGACGTGTTCAACCCCCTGGTGTGGGCGTCCTGGCACGGGCAGCACGACCAGCGGCTGCCCGATCCGGCGCGGGGCTACCACTTCGAGGTGCGGCAGCTGACCGTCTTCGACCCGGTGACGAGCACGGCCACCGACACGTGGTGGCAGGCCGACCGGCCGGACGAGCGGATCAGCCAGGTGCTGCGCTGCTACAGCCCCGCCGACCTGGAACTGCTGCTGGAAGGCACCGGCCTGCGGCTGGCGGCGATCGACGACCGGGGCCGGGACATGCGCACCCAGGCGTACGAGTACCTGGCCGTCCTACGCCACACGCCCGGCTGAGGCGCGGTCAGCGGAAGCGGGCCCGCAGTTCGCCGCCCGGGAGGTCCCAGACCCGTACCGTGCCGTCCTCGGAGGCGCTGACCAGCAGCGACCCGGCGACGGCGACCGCGCTGATCCGCCCGGCGTGCCCGGTCAGCGGCTCGCCGATGGCCTCGCCGGCCATCACGTCCCAGACCCGCAGCGTGCCGTCCTCGCCGCCGGTGACCACGATCGGCCGTTCGTCGCCGGTGGTGGCGGCCACCGCGGTCAGCTGGCCGTCGTGCCCGGCGAGCGGTTCGGTGAGCGGCGTGCCGGCGGTCAGGTCCCAGGCCCGCAGCCGGCCGTCGGCGCCGGCCCCGGACACCACGATCGGACGCTCACCGGACTCGACCACCGTCACCGGCGGCCACGTCACGGTGCCACCGACACCGCCACCGGGCATCGGCGTGCCGATGGCGTTGCCCTCCGCCAGGTCCCACGCCCGCAACGCGATCTCGCTGCGGTCGTAGTCACCGGACTCCTCGTCGTACGGGTGGTCCTCGGTCACCGCGTAGATCACCCCACCGGCCTGCGCGAACGCCCGGGCCCCCGACCACTCGTCAAGCGGACCGGCGGCAAGCTCACCGGTGGCGAGATCCCAGGCACGGGTACGCCCGTCGCCGTGCAGCGCCACCGCGATCGTCAAGCCGTTCCACGACGCGGTGGTCAGCACGGTGGCCGGGTACCGCGTGTCGATCGGCTCGCCGACCGGCGCGCCGGTGGCCAGGTCCCACACCCGGATCGTGCGGTCGGCGGCGGTCACGGCCACGGTCCGCCCGTGGAGTTCGGCGGTCGCGACGGCACGCACCCAGGAGGCGTGCGCCTCGATCCGGTCGCCGAGCGGGGTGAGGGTGCTCAGGTCGAACCGGCGCAGCGCACCGTCACCGTCGCCGCTGATCGCTGTCGGTCGCCCGTCGACGGACCCGACCGCCACCGCGGTGATCGAGACGGTCTCGTCGGCCCACGGTGGCCCGGCCGGTTCGCCGCCGGGCAGGAACCAGGTGCGCACCGACTCGTCGAGGCCGGACGTGACGAGAACCGGCCGCCCGTCGAGGACGGCCGTGGCGACCGCGTCGACGTCGGTGAGCGCGGGTTCCGGCACGGTGGAGCCGTCACCGGTGATGATCGACAGCTTGCCGTCGACCTCGGCGGCGGCGAGGGTGACGACCGAACCGGCGGGCCGGACGACCGGGTCGCCGGCCTCCTCACCGGAGGCGAGGTCGGACAGGTAGATCACGCCGGTGCTGTCCGCGCTGATCACGACCGGGCGGCCGGCGTGGGTGGTGAGCGCGAGGGCGCGTACATCCGCGCGGTGAACCGCGAGGGGACCGCCCACCTCGGCGCCCGTGGCCAGGTCCCAGCGCCGCAGCTCGTTGCCTGTCGCGCCGATCAGAACCGGATGCCCGGCGAGCACCCCGGCAGTGATGATCTCCGGTGCCGGCCCGGCGAACAGGATGTCCAGGCGTACACCGGAGGCCAGGTCGAAAGCGTGCAGCCGGCCGCTCGCCACGCAGAACCCGACCGGGCGCCCGTCGAAGTCGGCGGCCGCGACCGCCTCGATGGTGGCCAGCCCGGTCGGTACGGTGCCTGCCGAGAGGCCGGAGGTCAGGTCGATGATTTCCAGCGCCGGACCGCGCACGATGATCGCATGCGGCCCGCCGGCCTCAAGAACGGTCAGGCAAGCCATGGCCGCCACTCTAGGTTGCGCCTGCCGGTCGGGACGAGAGCGGATCGTTGACCATGGCCGGGTCTCCTCGGTCACTGGGGGAGGACGGCCAGGCCGGCCCGGGCGACGATCTCCTGCAGGGCGGCCACGTGTCCGGTGAACGCCGTGTGGCCCTGCGGCGTCAGGCGGGCCGAGGTGCGCGGCCGCTTGCCGACGAAACTCTTGCGGATCTCCACGTAGCCCGCCTCCTCGAGGGTGGTGAGCTGCTTGGAGAGCGCGGAGTCGGAGAGTCCGACGCTGTCGCGCAGGAACTTGAAGTCGGCCCAGTCGGTGGCGGCGAGCAGGCTGACCAGGGACAGCCGGGTCGGTGCGTGGATGAGGTCGTCGAAGCGGCTCACCGGGCGCCGGCCAGTGGCCGGGCCAGCATGATGCGGCGCAGGCGGGCCATCAGCCTGGGGCCGCCGAGGGCGAGGCCGAGGCAGACCGGCACGCAGCCGAGCGTGGCCGGGAACGGCGCGCCGGCGGCCTCGAGGGCGAAGCCGAGGCCGATCCCGGCGGCGACCAGGACCAGGGTGAACCCGGCGATGGCGAGGGCGCCGCGCAGGCCGATCAGCTCGGGGCGCACCTGCACCCGGGCGTGCCGGACCATGGCGAGGATCAGGGCGGACAGGCCGAGGGCGTAGACGACCGAGCCGGTGGCGAGGACCCAGGCGGCGCCGGTCTCCACCGCGGCGACGAACAGCAGCATGAGTGCGGCGATGGAGACCCAGAACCAGCGGGGTACGAGGTTGGTGTCGACGACCTGCTGACGGCGGGCGTGGATCTCGGCCAGGGCGAGTTCCGCGTCGACGGGCGGGATGCTCATGACTTCCTCCTCGGGAACGTACTTTCCTACTAGGAAAGTAGCAGTCATCCTCCACCGGGGACAGCGCCGATTTCGCGGCATGCGCGGAAACCTGATTGAAACCAACTGATGACCTGCCGGTCGTGTTGTCATCCCTTCCTCGCTGCGAAGCGGCAGCAGCCTCGGGGGAGGGAAAAGGCCGGTGCCTGTTCGGCGCATTGTGTCCACATTGGTCGTCACCCTGCTGGTCGCCACACTTCTGGGCGTGGTCGGCGGTGCTCCGGCGCAGGCGGCGGTGCTGCCCGCCGGCTTCCGCGAGCAGACCGTCCTGTCCGGCCTGGACCAGCCGATGAACATCGAGTTCGCCCCGGACGGGCGGATCTTCGTGGCCGAGAAAGCCGGCCGGATCAAGGTGTTCGACTCGATCGCCGACACCACCGCGACCCTCTTCGCCGACCTGACCGCCAACGTGCACAACCAGAACGACCGCGGCCTGCTCGGCCTCGCCCTGCACCCGTCGTTCCCCACCGTGCCGTACGTCTATGTGCTCTACACCTACGACGCGCCGCCCGGGCAGACCGCACCGGTCTGGAACGACAACTGCGGCGCCGTCGGCGGCACCAACGGCGGCCGTTGCATCGTCACCGGCCGCCTCTCCCGGCTCCAGGCCGAAGGCAGCGTCGCCACCGGCGGCGAGACCGTCCTGCTGCACGACTGGTGCCAGCAGTTCTCCTCGCACTCCATCGGGGACCTGCACTTCGGCGCCGACCGCATGCTCTACGTCAGCTCCGGTGACGGCGCCAGCTTCAACACCGTCGACTACGGGCAGCTCGGCAGCCCGGTCAACCCGTGCGCCGACCCGCCGGGTGGCACCATGACGCCGCCGGGCGCGCAGGGCGGCGCGCTGCGCTCCCAGGACGTGCGCACCACCGGCGACCCGGCCGGCCTGGACGGCACCATCCTGCGCCTCGACCCGCTCACCGGCGCCGCCGCGTCCGGCAACCCCGGCATCGCCTCACCCGACGCCAACACCCAGCGGATCATCGCGTACGGGCTGCGCAACCCCTACCGGTTCGCGATGCGCCCGGGCACCAGCGAGATCTGGGTCGGTGACGTCGGCTGGAACAACTGGGAGGAGATCAACCGGGTGCCGGACGCGTCGGCGGTCCGCAACCTGGGCTGGCCGTGTTTCGAGGGCACCGGGCGCCAGGGCGGCTACGACGGCGCGAACCTCGACATGTGCGAGAGCCAGTACACCTCGGGCGGGCAGACGGCGCCGCACTACACGTACGCGCACACCGGTCAGGTCGTGTCCGGCGAACCCTGCCCGACCGGCGGATCCAGCACCTCGGGCGTGGCGTTCTCCCCGCCCACCGGGGGCGACTACCCGGCGCAGTACGCGGGCGCCCTGTTCTTCGCCGACTACACGCGCGACTGCATCTGGGCGATGCTGCCACCGGCCGCGGGTGGCGTGCCGGCGGCCGGCAACCGGCTCACCTTCGTCTCCGGTGCGGCGAACCCGGTGGACCTGGCGATCGGGCCCGGCGGGGAGCTGTACTACGCGGACGCGGGCGGCACGGTCCGCCGCATCCGGTACTTCGCCGGCAACCAGCCGCCGAACGCGGTGCTCGAGGCCGCGCCCACCACGGGTGAGGCGCCGCTGACTGTCACCTTCGACGCCCGGCAGTCCAACGACCCGGACCCGGCCGACGCCGGGCTGCTGCGCTACGAATGGGACTTCACCAACGACGGTACGGTGGACGCGCGCACCGCCACCGCCACGCACACCTACGACACCGACGGCGGCCCGTTCACGGCGCGGCTGCGGGTCCTCGACTCGCTGGACGCGGCGGACGAGCAGACCGTGCAGATCCAGTCCGGCAACAGCCCGCCCGCCGCGACCATCAGCACCCCGGCCGCCGGCACCACCTTCGCGGTCGGGCAGAACCTGAGTTTCAGCGGCGGTGCCACCGACCCGAACGAGGGCACGCTGCCGGCGTCGGCGCTGCGCTGGCGACTGCTGCAATACCACTGCTACACCCCGGACAACTGCCACACCCACACCGTGCAGGAGTGGACCGGGGTGGCGTCGGCGTCGTTCCCGGCACCCGACCACGAATACCCGTCCTACCTGGAACTCGTGCTGACGGCCACCGACGCGGGCGGGCTGTCGACCACGACGACGCGGCGCCTCGATCCGCGTACCGTTGATCTGACCTTCGTCGGCAACCCGCCCGGCGCCCAGGTCGCCATCGGTGGCGCCGCCCTCGCCACCCCGTTCACCAAACGGGTCGTGCAGGGCTCGGCGAACACGGTCAGCGGTGTCACCCCGCAGGTCCTCGGCGGCGTACCCCAGGTCTTCGCCGCCTGGTCCGACGGCGGCTCGCAGACGCACACCCTCACCGCGCCCACCACGAACACCACCTACACGGCCACGTTCGTGCCGCAGCGCCGCCCGCAGTCGGCGATGGTCGTGCGCCGGGTCGACTCGCAGGAGTCCGGCTCGCCCGGCACCAACGTCCTCGACGGCAACCCGAACACGTTCTGGCACACCCAGTGGTCGGCCGCCGACCCGCCGCACCCGCACGAGATCCAGCTCGACCTGGGCGGCATCTACGACGTGAACGGCCTGTTCTATCAGGGCCGGCCGGGCAGCGCGAACGGGCGCATCGGCCGCTACGAGGTCCACGTGTCCGTCGACGGCACCAACTGGGGTACAGCCTCGGCCACCGGCACCTTCGCCAACAACGCCACCGAGCAGGCGGTCAGCTTCGCCCCGAAGAGTGCCCGCTACGTCCGGTTGCGCGCACTCTCCGAGGTCAACGCCCAGCCGTGGACGTCGATCGCCGAGCTGAACGTGTCGCTCTACGCCCGGCTGCCGCGGATCGCCTACACGGTCCGTTCCGTGGACAGCCAGGAGACCGCCGCGCAGGACGGCCGCGGCGTCAACGTGCTGGACAACGACCTCGCCACGTTCTGGCACACCGAATGGTCCGCCGCCGACCCGCCGCACCCGCACGAGATCCAGCTCGACCTGGGCCGCACCATGTCGGTGAGCTGCGTCTACCAGCGGCCCCGGCAGAACTCGGCGAACGGCCGGATCGGCCGCTACGAGGTCTACACCTCGACGGACGGCACGACGTGGGGGACACCCGCGGCCACCGGCACCTGGCCGGACGTGATCGACGAGCAGAACGTCTGCTTCCCGGCGCGCAGCGCACGCTACGTCCGGCTGGTGGCATTGTCGGAGACCACCGGCAAGCCCTGGACCACCGTCTCCGAGATGCGCCTGGCGGCGCGCTGACGACCCGACCAGCGGCGCGCCGACGGCTTCGTCCCGCGGTGCGCCGCGGAGCCGAGCAGCGGATGCGCGGCAAATCATCGGCGAAGATCGATACTGTCACGGCATGACAACGGGATCCCGTCTTGCGGTGGTGTCAGGTGGCGGAACCGGCATCGGTAAACAGATAGCTCGTATGTTCGCCGGCCAGGGCGACCGGGTGGTCATCATCGGCCGGCGGAAAGAGCTGCTGGCTCAGGCCCGGACCGAGATCCACGAGGCCACCGGGGCGGATCGCGTGATTCCGGTCAGTGCGGACCTGACGGATCCGACGCAGGTTCGTCGTGCCGCGGCACTCATCGGCCGGCTGGGCCCCGTTGACGTACTGGTCAACAACGCGGGCGCCATCATCACACCTCCGGCGGACGAAAGCCTCGAAGCGCTCGCCATTTCCTGGCAGCGTGACCTCAACACCAATCTGCTGACCGCGGTGCTGCTGACCCACGCGCTCCGGCAGCAGCTGAGCCGGCCCGGCGGACGTCTCATCATGGTCAGTTCCGCTGCCGCACAACGGGGAGGCGCCGGGCAGCATTCAGCCGGCTCCTATGCCGCGGCGAAGGCGGCCATGCACGGATGGGCCTTGGGCCTGGCCCGCGAGCTGGGCACGGACGGCATCACCGTCAACGTGCTCGCGCCCGGCTATGTGCGGGACACCGACATCTTCCACGGTCAGGACACCGCGGACTTCGTGGCCACGAAGGTGGCCGACACTCTCGTCGGACGGGCCGGAACACCCGCCGATGTCGCAGCGGCCATCCGGTACATCGCCTCACCCGACGCCGGTTACCTGACCGGCCAGATCATCGGTCTCAACGGCGGTGCCGTACTCGGCCGCTGACAGCAACGGACCGGTACCGAACCGCCTATATCCGGAACGCGCCTCCCGACGGCAGCGTTGTCACTGGTCAGGTGTGGGGAGCAGCGGGCACGTAGTGGGCCAGGTAGGTCAGCGCCTCCGGGGTCAGTTCCGTGGCCGGCCGCCGGTCCCGGATCGCCTGGATGAGCGTTCCTTCGATCAGGAACCGGTAGGCGAAGCTCTCCACGCCCGGCGCGCACCAGTACAGCTCGTCGACAGGCTCAGCGATCTCGCCGTCCTGCCGGTACCTGAGCCCCCACTCGGTGGTGTAGTCCCGGCCCGAGCAGACGACCGCATAGTGTCCGTCGCGGTGCAGGTAGAGGTACCAGACGAGGCAACTCTGCTGGTCACGGAAGAACAGCACCATGCGGTCGTCCGGGTGAGCCGGGCTGGGCACCGGGCCGGCCACGTCGGTCCAGGAGCAGTCGCCGGCCCGGTCCAGGCAGCGGTGCAGGTGCGCCCGGGTGATCAGCGCGACGAAGTCGGCAGGCAGGGTGAGCCCGTCCTCGGCCAGTTTCGCGGCGATCGGGTCGGTCACCGCGGTGCGGTGGTCGAGCGGTTCCCCGATGTCGCCGAACCAGGCGAAGTCACCGGTGAACGATGCGTCGTCCAGCGCCGGGACGCTTTCCAGCGGGTAGGCCTGGAACCAGGCGAAATGCCGTTCCCGTTGGTCGAACGGCCGGTACTGCCCGAGGCCTCCGCCGGCCCAGAACGCCGGTAGGCGCACCGCGTCGGGGCCGTCGCCGATCGTCCGGAAGCCGGTTTCCGGATGCGCCGGGGCGGGCTCGGGAAGCAGCCGGCCGGCCGGCCCCACCGGCAGGTCCGGCAGCAGCACGTCCGCCCGGCCCAGTTCGTCGGCGGGCCGGACGGAGCCGGTTTCCGCCGGGCGGGACGCGGCGGGCACGCAGACCCGGAACCCGCCGGCGCGCCGGTCCTCGGGCCACCGGGCGTCGATCGCCTGTGCCGCAGCCGTGCAGTCGGGGCAGTCGTCGTCGCGGCCGCCCCACATGCCGAACTGAGAGCCCTCCATGTCGGATTTCTCGATGCCGCACAGCGTGGCGTTGCGCAGGCCGTACGCATGCCGGCTCGCGTCGGCCAGCATGTCCGACCAGGCCGCCTCCCAGCGCAGGTTCCACCGCTCGTACGGAAACCGCAGCACCTCGTAGTCGCCGGCGCCGACCTGGGTCACCGCGTGGCACCACGTGCAGGTCCAGATCTCCCGGCACCACGGGGACGGTGGCAGATCCCATCGGTCCATCGGCGACTCGCAGACGTCACAACGCATGCCGGGAGCCTGCCACGGGGGTGTGACACGCCGGGACCGCCTGGCGGCGGCCCCGGCAGCTGTCGGTGTCGGTCAGGGGCTGATCCGGCCGGCGCCCGCGCCGGCGGTGACGAGAGACTTCACGTCGGCCGCGTTGTCCGGCTGGTACGCGTAGGGGATGGGGGCGACGTCCCCGGCGCTCTCCGGGGCGCCGGAGTTGACGAAGACGTTGTTGCGCTGGACCAGGTCGCCCGGATCCGACTCGGCGTAGCCGACCGCGGTCGGCCGGGTGACGTTCTCGAAGTAGTTGCCCTCGACCAGCACGCCGGCCCCCATGGTGGAGGCGACGCCGTAGTCACTGCCGTTGTAGTAGTTGTTGTAGACGTGCACCGGGTCACCGAACCGGACCCGCGGGTGCCGTTCGCCGGTGTTGTCGAACCAGTTGTGGTGGTACGTCACGCGCAGGTGCCCGACGTCCTGGCTCGCGTTGCCGTCGTCGTGGCCCAGCAGCATGGTCTTGACGTGGTTGCTGGCCCGGTTCCAGGAGACCGTCACGAAGTCCGATCCCCGTTTGATGTCCAGGGCGCCGTCGTAGCCGGGCCCGTCGAACGTGTTGTGGTCGAGCCAGACGTTGCGGGACTGCTGCACGTTTATCGCGTCGTCGTCCCAGCCGCGGAAGGTGAGGTTGCGGATGATGACGTTCGTCGCGCTGCTCACGTTGAGGCCGTTGTCGAGCACGGCCGTCGAGCCGACCCCGAGAACGGTCTTGTTGGACCGGACGTCGTTCATCTTGTCCGGCATGGTGACCGAACCCTGCACCCGGATGATCAGCGGGCTCGACGACTCCAGGGCGTCGGCGAGCGCCTGCCCGTCGGTCACGGTGACGGTCTGGCCGCCGGCGCCGCCGGTGGTGCCGCCGTTCTGGGTGGCCCAGCCGATCAGACCCGGGTCGCCGACCGGCGGGGTGCTGGTGGACGGTGTCGGGCTGGCACTGCTCGGGCTGGGGCTGGCCGAGGTGGACGTGCTCGGTGACGGGTTGCCGGTGGGACCGCCGGGCAGACCGACCTTGCCGGTTCCGGCGGCCGCGGTGACCGCGGCCTTCACCTGGGCGCAGGGCAGCAAGGTGTACGCGTACGGCACGGCCGGGACGCTCCCGCCGGCCTGACCGGCACCGGAGTTGACGAAGCAGTTGTCCCGGGCCACGAGCCGGCCCGGCCCCGATGACGCCTCGCCCAGGTGGTACGGGTCGTCGACGTTCTCGAAGCTGTTGCCCTCGACGATCACGCCGGCGTCCTCGGCGGAGGCGATGCCGTAGTCGCCGGTGTCGTTGTAGTGGTTGTTGTAGACGTGCACCTGGTCGCCGAAGCGGACCCGCGGGTTGCGCTGGCGGGTGGCGTCGAACCAGTTGTGGTGGTAGCTGACCTTGAGCCGGCCGACGTCCTGGGCGGCGTTGTTGTCATCGTGGCCGAGCAGCATGTTCTTGTCGGTGCCGTCGGCGTGGTTGTACGAGATGGTGACGTACGAGGAGCCGCGTTTGACGTCGACGCCGCCGTCGGACCCGGTGGTCCAGGTGTTGTGGTCGATCCAGATGTGGTGCGAGAACATCTGCACGTTTATCGCGTCGTCGGCCCAGTTCCGGAAGTTCAGATTCCGTACGATGATGTTGTTGATCGCGTTGGCGGGCGGCGCGGTGATCGCGTTGTCGATCGGCAGGCCGATGTTGAGGCCGCCGCCGGTGAACCCGGAGCCGGCGCCGATCCCGACGATGGTCTTGTCGGAGGTGACGTCGTGCATCGGCCCGGGCAGCGCGATCAGGCCCTGCACCTGGATGATGCGCGGTCCGGCGGCCGCGGCCTCGGCGATGAACTCGGCCGCGGTGTCGACCGTGACGGTCGGTCCGCCCGCGCCACCGGTGGTGCCGTTCTGACCCCATGCGTTGACGCCGGCCCAGCCGTCGGCGACGTTCGAGCCCGGGTCGGTCGGCTCACTGCTGCTGGGGGAGGGTGACACCGAGGACGGCGTCGGTGACGACGGGTCGCCGCCGCCGATCGTGTCGGCCCGCACGTCGTCGAAGTTGGCACTGGCGTTGAAGGTGGCCACGCCGATGCGGCCGGAGCTGAACTGGCTGTCGGTCGCGTCGACCAGGGCGGCGCCGTTGACGTACCCGCGCAGCGAGGTTCCGCTCACGTCCAGCCGCAGCGTGTACGCGGTGCCCACGCTGACGCCGACGGAAGCGGTGTCCAGGGTGGTCGACGAGCCGCCGACCAGCTTCTTGAGTTCCACCGTGTTGTTGCTGCGCAGCGCCAGGTAGTAGTAGCTGGTGTTGCTCTGCGCC
Source organism: Actinoplanes sp. DH11 (assembly GCF_020873875.1). Lineage (GTDB taxonomy): Bacteria > Actinomycetota > Actinomycetes > Mycobacteriales > Micromonosporaceae > Actinoplanes. The sequence goes on along the minus strand of NZ_JAHWGU010000007.1, from coordinate 158,546 downwards.
CGGGCCAGCAGGGCCACGAAGCGGTTGGTGCCGTTGAACGCGGTCGGTTTGACGACGGCCTGAGCCGAGTAGTTTGTCCAGGCGGCGTTGCCGGCCAGGGAGCGGGCGTCGGAGCTGGTGCCGGACTGGCGGTAGACGCGGTCGCCGTCGGTGGCGACCGCCCAGCTGCCGCCGGAGCCGGTCCAGCCGGTGGCGTTGCCGTCCTCGAAGTCGTCGGTGAACAGGGTGTCGGCGTAGGCGATCGAGCCCATGCCGAGGATGAGCACGACGACGCCGAGGACGGCGCCGAAGGCGGCGAGCAGGCCCCGGCGGGGGACGCGCCGAGCGGTTGTGGGATGCACTGATCCTCCTGATCAGTAGGGAACGGGTGCGCACGGATCGGTTCCCGGCCGCAGGCGCCCGGTGACGGCGCGGCAGACGGGAATGCTGGCGCAGATCATTTCCGGGCACGCCGGATCGCTGGCTCTATGTCCAGGTGTTTGCGGAAATCTTTGGCGTGCGTGCGGATATCGCAGAAAACACGCGAGGAATCGGGCCGAAAAGGGCCGATCGAAGTGTGCCGGTGGAGCAACTCGCGAGGTCAGACGAGGTGACTGCCATGGGCCGGTGGTGGGGCGCGGGCCGGGTTCCGGGTTTGCATACGCGCTCCTCGATCAATCGAGATCCAATTCAGCAAACGTTTGCATCAAATTGAATCTAGATAGGGATCATGAAATGCGTCAATGCTTTTGGTTTGCAGGTAAGTTGCAGGAATAATTCCGCGAACAGGTGATCCGGGTGTCCGGCCTGGGCCCGGTCCGGCAGCTCGTCGCCTGCCTTGCGGCGCTCCGGCGGATCAGCGGCGCAGGCCCAGGGCGCCGAGCATGTCGCGGGTCGCCTGCGCCGCCGGGCGCAGGACCTGCGTGTGCAGCCAGCGCACGGCGGGGGTCACGGTCATCCGCCAGGCGTACGCGAGACCGCGGAACAGCGCCCCGAAGGTGTACCGCCACAGCCAGGCCAGCGCGACCCCGATCGGCCGCAGCACGTAGCGGTAGAACCGGACACCGAGCCACGTCGTGCCGTCCCATCCGGTGCGCACGAACCAGATGATCGCCCGGCCCACCGGCGCCAGGAGCCACACCCAGAGGAACTCGGCGACCGGCACGACCACCCAGCGCATCACCGCGTGCAGGGCCGGGAGGATCGCGGCGCCCCACAGCCACACGAACGGCCAGGCCAGCCACCGGCCCAGCGTGACGATCCCGCGCCACAGCCAGCGCGCCGGGACGACGATCAGATACCGCCACAGCCACGATGCCGGGATGACCACCAGGTGCCGCCAGAGCCACGCCAGCGGGATGACGACGGCGTGTTCCCAGAGCCAGGCCAGCGGCCGCAGGACGTACCGCAGAAGGAACCGCCCGCTGATCCGCAGGCCTTCCCAGAGCAGGCGGAACGGGAGCACCACGACGAACGCGAGCGCCTTGACCGGCCACACGATCCAGGCGGGCACGGCGTCGGATCGGTCGTCGACGTACGGGTTCGGCACGGCTGCCCACGGTAGCCGACCCGCGCATGCCCGCTCCGCGGCCGTACCCGCCCGCCCGCGCATCGAACGACCCGTGCCCGGCCGCGCATCGGGCGGTCAGACCTCGACCGGGCTCAGATCGGGAAGGACTTCCGGCTTCGGTGCCACGACGCGGCGGGTGACCGGGGCCAGCAGCGACACCAGGAAGGCGGCGGCGCTGGCGCCGGCCAGCAGCAGGAAAGCCTGGGTGTACCCGGCTTCGGCGGGCAGGCCGTCGGCGCCGACGTGACCGGTCACGACCGTACTCACGATGGCCGTGCCGAGGGACGCGCCGATGGTGCGGATGTTGGTGTTCATGCCGCTCGCGGCGCCGGTCTGGTGCGGCGGGACGGCCTGCACGATCAGGTTGATCATTGAGGAATAGACCAGGCCGAGGCCGATACCGAACACGCCGGCGGCCACCGCGACGGTCCACTTCTCGGTGTGTGCCAGGGCCAGCGAGACGCAGGCGGCCGTACCCATCGCTGATCCCCACAGCAACTGGGCCTTGTTGCTCACCCACCGCGTCAGGGGGCCGCTGAGGGAACCGAAGACGGCCATGGCGACCAGCAGCGGCAGCATCAGCAGGCCGGCGCCGGTGACGCTGGCGCCGAACCCGTACCCGGTGGATGCCGGCACCTGCAGCAGTTGCGGCAGGAAGGCGAAGACGCCGAACATCGCGGCGCCGAACAGCATGGCGGCCAGGTTGGTGGTCCAGACGGCGGGCAGGCGCATCATCCGCATGTCGATGAGCGGCTCGGCGGCGCGCAACTCGGCGATCAGCCAGCCGGCGGCGAGGAGCGCGGCGAGGGCGAAGAGCACGAGAGTACGGGTGGACGACCATCCCCACGACCGCCCCATGCTCAGTGGCAGCAGCAGGGCGACCAGCCAGCCGGCGAGCAGCGTGGCGGACAGCCAGTTGATCCGGCCCGGGGTGCGCACCGGCGAGGCCGGGACGACACGGTGGGCGACCAGGCCGACCGCCGCCACGATGATCATCGGGATCCAGAACAGCCAGCGCCAGTCGAGCACGCCGACGATCGGACCGGCCAGGACGATGCCGACGCCGCTGCCGGTCGCGATGACCGCGGAGAGCACGCCGAGCGCGGAGGCGAGCCGGTCCGGCGGGAACTCGTCGCGCAGGATGCCGAACGAGATCGGGAAAACCGCGCCACCGAGCCCCTGGACGACGCGGGCGGCGATCAGCACGCCGATGTTCGGTGCGACCGCGGCGAGCAGGCAGCCGGCGGCGATGGCGGCGAGCGCGATCAGCAGGGCGCGTTCCTTGCCGATGCCGTCCGCGATGCGGCCCATCAGCGGGGTGGCGATGGACGCGGCGAGCAGCCAGGCGGTGAGCACCCAGGTGACCGTGCCGGTGGTGGTGTGCAGGTCCTGCTGGATGGTCGGCAGCACCGGGGTGACCAGTGACTGCATGAGGGAGAACGCGGCGGCCGCCGCGGCGAGCACCGCGAAGGTGGCGCGGGGCGAGCCCTGGTAAAGTCGAGGCATGCCTCCACCTTAGCGGAGGCGAGCCTCCGGTTCGCAACCGGTTTCCACCACGGCGGATGTGAGGAGCCTCTCCATGGCCGACGGCCCGATCGCGGTACGCCGCCCGCAGCGCGCGGACGCCCGGCGCAACTTCGACGCGCTGCTCGCCGCCGCCCGCGACACCTTCGCCGAGAAGGGCGCCGACGCGTCCCTCGAGGAGATCGCGAAACGGGCCGGTGTCGGCATCGGCACGCTGTACCGCAACTTCCCGACCCGGCAGGACCTCTTCGAGGCGGTCTACGTCGAGGAGATCAACCAGCTGAGCGCGGCAGCCGAGGCAGCCGCGAGCCTCCCGCCATGGGAGGCCTTGCAGGCCTGGTTGCGGCGCTTCGTGGCGTACGCGGTGACCAAGCGCGCCATCATCGACGTCCTCAACCGGGACTCCGAGATGTTCCGCTCCTGCCGCGCCACGATGATCGCCGCCGGTGAACCGCTGATGACCCGGGCCCAGCAGGCCGGCGACGTACGCGCCGAGGCCAGCTTCGACGACGTCCTGCGCCTGGTCTCCGGCCTGACCTCGGCCGCGTTCGTCGACGACGAACAGCGCGACCGCGTCCTGCGCTTCGCCCTGGACGGCATCCGCGCCCGCCCCTGACCGCCGCCGCGCGTGCTGGCCGCCGCCCGCGTCATGGCCGGCCCCGCTTGAGCGCCAACCGCGTGAGCCGACGTTGTCCCCGCAATCGCCCGCCGCGCCGGGCTGTGCTTGCGCCGGGTGGGCTTGCGCCGCGCCGGGTTGGGCTTGCGTCGCGCCGGGCTGTGCTTGCGCCGGGTGGGCTTGTGCTGCGCCGGGTTGGGCTTGCGTCGCGCCGGGTTGGGCTGTGCTTGCGCCGGTGGGCTTGCACCGCGCCGGGTTGGGCTTGCGCCGCGCCGGGTGGGCTTGCGCCGCGCCCGGCCGGGTGGAACAGCGGGAAGGGGCCCTACTGGCCTGCGGTCTGTTGATCCGTGGCTTGCTGCTGCCGCCCGCTGTCAGCGATCTGCCGATCGATCTCCGCCTGGTCGCGGTCGGTGCGCAGGGCGTCGTCCGCAGCGCGGCCTCGGTGCGGTCCAGCCGGACCCGTGTGCGGTTCAGCGCCGGCCGCGTCCGGTTTATCGCGTGCAGGCTCGTGTCCAGTTGGTCGCCGAACTGCGCGCGCAACTGCCGGGCCCGCTCGCCGAGCGCCGTCTGCCGGGCGTCGAGGTGCCCCTCACGTTCGTCGCTGGACAACTCCCGACTCTGCAATCAACCCGTGCTGAGCCGCCACCGGCCGCCGGGCCATGGCGGGCGCCCCCAGGTCTTCACCGCCCCCGGCCGCGGCACCTCGGATCGTCGCCCGGCCGATACCGCCGGTCGGTCCATCGCCGCGTACAGCCCCGGTGGTGCCGAACGCGCCCTCCACGTCGAGATGTTGATCTGCTGGCGCTACGAAATCGCTGTGATCATGGGGTCGAACCCGCGATTTCGCATCGCTAGCAGATCAACAACGCCACGGGGGCGCACCACGGGGATCGCGGACTGATCGCAGGATCGCACTCATGCGCGCGGGTCGGCACCCGACTCATCGAACCCGCGCCACGCGCCTGACCAGCATGAACCGGCATAAGGCTCGCACTCGCTCCCTGACCGAAACAAGGGGCAGTCCTGGTGCCGAGGCCCCGCGGGCCCGCAGCCGGGGAACGGCGCGGAAACCGGCCGCCGGGCGCACCGGCAGGGATGAGGTCGCCGGACGCCCGCAGTCGCCGGACGTCCGCGGCCGCCGGATGGAACCTCGACCAGAAACGGCCGTCGGGTGCAGCGGCCGGCGCCGAGCTCGCGGGCAGGCCGGCCCACGCCCTTCTGATCAGCTGCGGTCGACGGCCGGGCCTGGTGCGGGGGAGCGGCCGGCGAACGCGGCGAGCAGCAAGGCGGCCAGCCAGAGGAACAAGCCGGCGCCGGTGCAGCCGTAGCCGTAGGTGGCGGAGAAGCCCCAGAACGGCTGGAACGGGGTCTGCTCGACGGCGGACAGGTAGGTGAAGGCGAACACCCCGTACAGGCTCAGGGGTAGCAGCATGGCCAGCGCCACCGTGACCGCGCCGCTGGCCAGCACCCGGACCGTGGAGCCGGCGGCCTCGGTGCGCCGGCACGCCCAGCCGAACACCAGCCAGCCCAGCAGGGCGCCGGCGAACCAGCCGGCCAGGCCGGCCGTGGTGACGAACCACGGTGGCAGCCGTTTCACCTCGGCGATCACGTCGAAGCTGCCGGGCGGGGTGCCCACCACCGTCGTCTCAGTCTCCAGTTCCAGGGTCAGGCCCTCCCGCGAGGCCCACAGCGAGCGGCCGGACTCCTCCAGCGCGCCGGTGGCGATGTCGGTGGCGCCGATCGGTACGATCTCGCGCACCTGCCAGCCGGCCGCGGACAGCCGGCCCGCTGCGGCGCTCGTCCATTCCCGGTAGTCGCCTTTGACGAAGCCACCGTCCGGGCTGAACCCGTACCCCGCGAATTCGAAATCCTCGTCGTGCCCGCCCAGCCCGCCCCGGTCCATGACGTCGTGGAACAGGCCGTCGCCGTAACGCTCACCGGCCACCGGCAGGCCCGGGAAGACCGTGCCGGTGATCTCGTCCAGTTCCGCGCCGGTCGGCAGCTCGGGCACCGCCTCCCAGGCGAGCCGGTCCGCGCCGGCGGCGGCGAAATAGCCGCTGGTCAGCGCGACGAGCAGCGCCGCCACCACGACCGCTGTGCCGCCGGGGCGGCCCAGCCGGGCGCGCAGGCCGTGCCGCAGCAGGTTGGGCACCTCACGCCAGGACGGCACGGTGCGGCCGGTGGCGGTCACCGTGTCGAGCAGTTCGTCGCGGCGGTCGCCGGCCGGGTACGCCAGGAGCAGCACCCGGTATCCCCACGGCCCGGTCACGCCGGACTCCCGCCGGGCTCGAAGGTGGGGGCGCTCCGCCCGTACAGCTGCTGTCTCGCCGTCTGTGCATTGCGCTGCAAGCGCTCGCTCTCGCTCGCCAACGCGGCAGTGCCGCAGACGCTGAGCCGGTAGTAGCGCCGGGTGCGCCCGTCGACGACCTCCTCCCGGTCGACCTCGACCAGGCCCTCGGCGTGCAGGCGGTCCAGTGCGGTGTAGAGCGTGCCCGCGAGCAGCGTGACCTGGCCGCCGGAGAGGCGGCTGACCTCGCGCATCACGCCGTAGCCGTGCTGGGGGCCACCGGCCAGGGCGGTGAGCGTCCAGAACGTCGGCTCGCGCATCGGTTTCGGCATGCGGCCAATATAAAGATGATCTGAATATAGGTCAACGGTCGTGCCGAGACCGGCCGAAACGCTGAGTCGTGTCGATGTGACGCGGTGCCGTGCTCCGGAAGCATGCAGGCAATCACCGAGCCACGAGGAGACAGCACTTCATGCGCAGACTGTTCGGAACCGTCGCCGCGATCGCCGTCGCCGTCGGCGGTACCCTCGCCGCCGCCAGCCCCGCCCAGGCCGCACCGGCGCTGCGGTTCCACACCGCCCAGTACGACTCGCCGGGCAAGGACAACCGCAGCAACAAGTCCCGCAACGCCGAATGGATCTCGCTGGTCAACACCGGTAAGAAGGCCGTGAACCTGAAGGGCTGGTCGGTCAAGGAGAAGGGCGGCCGGGTCTACACCTTCGGCAGCGTGAGCATCCCCGGCAAGGGCGGCAAGATCTACCTGCACACCGGCAACGGCAAGAACGCCAAGGCCCACATCTACTGGAACAGCGGCAACTACATCTGGAACAACACCGGCGACAAGGCGACCCTGCGCAAGCCCAGCAAGAAGACCCACGACACCTGTTCGTGGAACAACAAGAAGGGCCGCACCAAGATCGCCTGCTGAACCTTTCTCCCACCGTGCGGTGTACACCCGGACAACCGCACGGTGGGAGGAATGATCATGGCCGATCGACTGACTGTCGACCTGGTACTTCTCGAGTCGATCTCGGATCGGCTCCGGCGCTCCGGCGAGGCGCTGCGAGCCACCGGCACACGAACGCCACGCACCCCGGACGCCGGCGAAGCAACACCGATCTTCGCCGAACTCCTCGCCCAGCTCTCCGAGAGTTCCGCCGGCCTCGCCGCCGGCTTACGGGACGCCGGCACGCGGGTCAGCGAGGCCGGGCAGGCGTACGCCACCGAGGACACCGCCTCCGGGCAAAGGATCAGCGGGGTGTTGTGATGCCACTCGACACCCGCCTCGACGGCGACCCCGGCCAGATCTTCGGCACCGCCGGCTGGCTGCGCTCCGAACTGGCCTTCGACGTCGAATCCGGCGCCGCCACCCTGCGTGCCACCGGCGCCGACGCCACGGCAGGCTGGCTCGGGTCGGCCGGGACCGCCTTCAGCAACCGGATGACCTCCGCCGGCAGCCTCGCCACCGCGCTGCACACCGAGATCACGTCCACGGCGTCCACGTTCGACGACTACGGCAGCCGGCTGGCGTCGGCGCAGAGCCGGATGGCGGCGGCGCGCGAGGTGGCGGCCGCGAACGGGGTACCGGTCTCCGGCACGACAATTCTCGAACCCGCGGACCCGGCTTCGCCGGACTATCCGCGGCAGATGGCGGCCTATCAGACGGCGGCGGCGGAGGTGGCGGGTGCGCGGGCGGAGATGACGGCGGCGGTGCAGGGCGTACGGGCACGCGCGGCATCCGTGGCCGGGCGTCCCCTGATCCGGGCTGGCGATGTGGCGAAAGGTGCCGCTGTCGGGGGTGCTGCGGGCGGGCTGGCGGCGGGGATCGGTGGTGCTGGCGATGGGAGTGCTGGGCTGGGGGCTGCCTCCGGTGGGGTTGCTGCCGGGGTGGCGGGTGCCGCTTCTGCTGCCGGATCCGGGGATGGCGCTGGCGCTGCTGGTGCTGGTGCTGGCTCGGGTGTCGGGGCTGGTGCGGGGGCTGCTGCCGGCGGGTTGGCTGGTGGGCTCGGCGGTGCGGAGGCTCGCGCGGAGTTGCGTGAGGGGAACGGCGAGGCTCGCGGCGAGTTGCGTGACGCGAACGGGGAGGCTCGCGCGGAGTTGCGTGATGCGAACGGTGAGGCGCGCGGCGAATTGCGTGAGGAGAATACGGGGGCTCGCGGCGAGCTGCGTGAGGGGAACGGTGAAGCTGGCGGCGAGTTGCGTGACGCGAACGCCTCCTTGGGGGACGGACCGGACGAGTCGGCGGATGCCGCGAAGCCTGCGGAGAGTGATTCTGCCGGTGACCGGTCGGATGCTCCCGAGCAGGCGACCGAACCGGCGGAGGGCAGTGCTGCGGGTGCGGCGAATGGTTCGCTCAGTGACGGGTCGGATGCTGCTGCGGAGGCCACCAAGCCTGCCGAAGGCGATGCCACGGGTGCGGCCAACGGGTCGATCAGCGACCGGTCGGTGGCGCCGGGGAATGCTGACAAGCCTGCTGAGAATGGGTCCGGCGGCGAGGCGGATGGCGCTGAACGGGATGCGGCTGCGAACCGGAACGAAGCGGGTGAGGGTGCACCTGGCGGTGACTCGAACGGTGCGATCAAGGACGGTACGGGCGCCGGCGCGGAGAAGCCGGCGGAGGATTCGAAGGCCACGCTCGGCGAGCGGTGAAGCGGTGGCGCGAGGGTCGACGGCGGTCAGTGAGTGAGTAGCCGCGACCCGCTGCGGTGGGTCCGCGTGGCGTTGTTGATCTGCTAGCGATGCGAAATTGCGGTTTCAGGTCCATGATCACCGCGATTGCGTAGCGCTAGCAGATCAACATCTCTGCGTGGGCTGCGTGGGCTGCGTGGGCTGCGTGGGCTGCGTGGGCTGCTTGGGCCGCAGAGACGGCCAGGTGTCGGGTGTCCCGGACCGGGCGGCAGCGCATCGGGCGGCGGGGGCGGTTGGGGCGGTTGGGGCCGCGGGGACGGCGGTTTCGTTGATCACGGCGGGCCTATGATCGAGCGATGCTGCAGCGGTACGACGAGCGCAACGCGGACATCCGGTACTGGGTTGACGGCACGCTGCGGCACCGCAGCGAGCCCGGTCTGTCACCGTTCGACTCGGTGGTGCAGGGCGGGGACGCCGTCTGGGAGGGGCTGCGGCTCTACCAGGGCGCGATCTTCGGGCTGTACGAGCATCTGGACCGGCTGCGACGTTCGGCGCGGGCTCTGGGGTTCGCGGAGGTCCCGGACGACGCGGCGATCGTCGCGGCGGTGACGGAGACGCTGCGGGCCAACGAGATGTACGACGGCGTCCACGTGCGCCTGACCCTGACCCGGGGCGTCAAGGTGACGAGTGGCATGGACGTGCGGCTCAACCAGTCGGGTCCGACCCTGATCGTGCTCGCCGAGTTCAAGGCGCCGGTCTACGACACCGGGGGCCTGCGACTGGCCACGTCGAGCATCCGGCGACCGGGTCCGGACGTGCTGGACCCGAAGATTCATCACGCGAACCTGCTGAACTCGATCCTCGCCAAGATCGAGGCGACGGCCGCGGGTGCCGACGACGCGCTGATGCTCGACGGTCGGGGCTTCGTGGCGGAGACCAACGCCACCCATCTGTTCGCGGTCACCGGTGGGTCGCTTGTCACCCCGACGACTGCCGCGTGCCCGGAAGGGATCACTCGGCAGACGGTGCTGGCCCTGGCTGCGGCGCACGACATCCCGGCGGTGGTGCGGGACGTGTCGCTGACCGAGATGTACACGGCCGACGAGGTGTTCTGCACCGGCACGATGGGGGAGATCGCCGGCGTCACGGTGATCGACGGCCGGCCGATCGGCGCCGGCGCGGTGGGGCCGGTGACCACCCGGATCGCCCGGCTCTACCGGGAGCACGCCACCGCGAACGGCGTACGCCTGCTCGACTGATCCCCGCTCAGATCCGGTGGGCCGCCATCTCGTCGTAGTAGGGCCGGGCCGCCGAGACCAGCGGCCGCAGCCGGTCCGGGACCTGGGCCGGCGACGGATCCCAGGGCGCGAAGCCGGTGGACCGTTCGACGGCCGCGTACCAGTGCGGCGCCCACACGCCGTCCGCCTCGCGCGGCCCGGGCGGCCAGGACAGCATCGCCTCGTCGAAGCCGATGCCCAGCGCCGCGCACAGCCGGGACAGGGTCCGGCGCGGGTCACGCAGCACGTCGGCGGCGTCGACCACCGGGCCGCCGAAGGCCCGGAAGATTTCCAGCTGCTGCGGGTAGCCGAGGTCGTCGAGGGTGGGTTCGCCGCGCACCTTCGCGTAGGAGGCGATCACGTGCGCCGGATCCCGGATCAGGTACGCGTGGGTCAGCGCGCCCAGCCACTCCCGGCCGATCCCGGGCAGCAGGTGATGGGTCATGTGCTTCTGGTAGAACACCGCCGGGTCGCCGGGGAGCGGGCCGGTGAGCTGGGCGGCCACGTCCGGCCAGCGCTGCGGCTGGGCGGCCAGGATCGCCTCCCGGCCGGGATGGTCGATACCGGTCACGGCGAGGTAGTGGGCGTACAGCGGCTCGTCCACGACGACGGTGTCCGGCCGGGAGCCGAAGCTGCGCATCATGGCGGTCGAGATGTTCCGGGGCCCGGACCACATGGCTACACGCGTCGTCATCGGGTGATCGTCACACGCGTACGCCGTCGTTGGCGATCAGCCGATGCGCTCCCAGGCCGACCATTCCCGGGGCTCTGACCGGTAGACGTGCTGCCAGAGCACGCCGTTCTCGTCCACGGCCGTCACATGCAGCCGCCCCTGGCTGGTCGAGGCGGCCGCGATGTCGACCGCCTTCTCCGGCGGGGAGTCGACGTGCCAGGGGTCGGCCCAGCCGGTTGCCTGCCAGTGCCAGCGGTGGGCGACGTCGCCCTCGGTCCCCGCTACGAAGAGTTCCTGATGTTCCCGCTGGAAGCCGGTCGCGGCGATGGAGCGGGCGGGCGACCCGTCCGCGGGCCGGCCGAGCGACTCCCAGTCCGACCAGTTCTGCTCCACGTACCACCGGTGCCAGATCTCGCCGTCGCGGTTGACCACGAAGGATTCGAGCGTGTGCGGCACCGGTGAGGTGATCGCGACGTCCCGCGCACCCTGGTGGTGGCCCGGATGCCACGCGGACCACGGCTTGTCGTCAGCCGCCCAGCGGTGGGCGACCTGACCGCTGGAGCCGACGGCGTAGAGCTCCCGCCAGCCCGGGGAGCCGGAGATCGCGGCCACCGCCACGACGTCGCCGAACCAGCTCGACGAGCTCAGTTTCTCCCAGCGTGACCAGGAGCCGTCGTGGTCGAGGCGCCGGGTCCGCACGGAACCGTCGCGGCACACGACGTAGAGCTCGAGGGCGTCGCGCGTCCCGGCCATGGCGGCGACGTCGCGGGCCTTGACGCCGGGCAGCGACTCGGTCGTCCACGCCGACCAGGTCCGGCCCTCCCGGTACTGGCGGCTCAGCAGGTCGCCCTCCGCGGTCACCCCGAACAGGTAGAGCTTGCCGCTGCCGGGGGAGCAGGCGGCGATGCGGGCGACGTTCCGGGCCCGGCGCCAGAAGCGGAGACCGAGGACCGGGAGGAAGGCCAGGAGCAGCAGCAGTACGGTGAGCAGCCACCACCACCGCTTGGCCCACTCCGCGTCCACGGTGGAGGCCACCACGTTGCCGAGAACGGCGACGCCGAGCCCGATCGCGGTGCCGTACACCCTGGGGTTACCGAGAAAACGCACAGGCGTTCAACCTTCCGGCGGGGACGCGGATGGAACAGGCGATCACCGTATCCATCGTCGGCGATGCCCGGAAGGGACCGACCGGACATGTCGCACCGCACGCCCGGGGCATGACATCTGTCATCGCAAGTCATGATGCGGCGCACTGCCGCGGCCGGCCCGGCGCGCCGAGACTCAATGGCATGACGACAACGACATCGGCCGCCGTCGAGGTCAGCGGGGTGCGGCGGCGCTATCAGGAGTTCGAGGCGGTGCGCGGCGTCTCCTTCGAGGTGCGGCGCGGGGAGCTGTTCGCGCTGCTCGGGACGAACGGCGCCGGCAAGACCACCACGATGGATCTGGTCGCCGGGTTCGGCCGGCCCGATGCCGGGAGCGTGCGGGTGCTGGGCCTGGACCCGTACTCCGATCGCCGCAAGGTCCGCGCCCACCTGGGCATCATGTTGCAGGAGGGCGGCCTGCCGCCCGATCTGACCGTGGCCGAGTCGGCCGCGATGTGGGCCGGCACGCTCACCGATCCGCGGCCGGTCGGCGAAGCCCTCGAACTGGTCGATCTCGGTCACCGGGCGCAGGTCCGGGTGCGTCAGCTCTCCGGCGGGGAGCGGCGCCGGCTCGACCTGGCGCTGGCGATCATGGGGCGGCCGTCGGTCCTGCTGCTCGACGAGCCGACGACGGGCCTCGACCCGGAGAGCCGGCGCAACGCCTGGCGGATGGTGCGGTCGCTGCTCGCCGACGGCGTGACGGTGCTGCTGACCACGCACTACCTCAACGAGGCGCAGGAGCTGGCCGACCGGCTGGCGATCATGCACCGGGGCGAGGTGGTGACGGCCGGGTCGACCGCCGAGGTGGTCGCCGAGCACCCGGCGCGAATCACGTTCCGCCTGCCCGCCGGGATGGTCGAGGGCCAGCTGCCGGCGCTGCCGGGCACCCGGGACGAGCCTGCGGGGGTACGGGCGGAGCCGCACGAGCCGATCACCCTGCGCACCGACACGTTGCAGGACACCCTCACCGAGTTGCTGGCCTGGGCCCGCACCCACCGGATCGACCTGGCCGGGCTCGAAGCCCGGCCGGCCTCCCTGGAGGAGGCGTTCATGGCCGTCGCGCAGAACGAGGAGACTTACGCATGAACACCCGGGTCCGTGCCGTCGGCGTCGCCGAACTGAGACTGTTCGGCCGCAACCGCAGCGCCATGTTCAGCGCGTTCGCGATGCCCCTGCTCATCGCGGCCGCGGTGGCCTCGTCCGGCATCACCGACGAGAGCGGGACCACGGCCACGGCGCTGCTGCTGACGTCGCTGCTGGGGTACGTGCTGCTCGCCGCCGTCTACTACAACCTGGTCACCACGTACGTGTCGCGCCGCGAGGAACTGGTGCTGAAACGGCTGCGTGCCGGTGAGCTGAGCGACGGTGCGATCCTGACCGGCATCGCCGCACCGATGGTCGTGGTCGCGGCGGCACAGATGGTGGTCTTCACAGCGGCCGGCGCGATCCTGCTCGGGGTCCCGGTGCCGGTGAACGCACCCCTGATGCTGGCCGGCGTCGCCGGTGGTGCGGTGCTGTTCGTGCTGCTCGCCGCGGCTTCCACCCCCTTCACCCGGACCGCGGAGTCGGCGCAGGTCACCACGCTGCCGGTGCTGCTGGGCTGCCTGCTCGGCTCGATGCTCTATCCGGTGCTCGACGACGCGCCGGCCGTGGTCAGCGGGATGCTGCGGGCGCTGCCGCTGAGCCCGGTCGTCGACCTGATGCGGCTCGGCTGGCTCGGCACCACCGGCGACGCGCCACCGGCCGGGTTCGTCGAGGTGCTCGGTGACGCGCTGCTGCCCGCCGGGATCATGGCCGCCTGGATCGTCGCGGGACTGCTGGTGGTCCGGCGTTCGTTCCGCTGGGAACCGCGTCGATAGGTTGTCAGCCATGTCGCAGACGTCCCGTGCCGCTCGAGTCGCCCTGACCCTGCGAGGTTCGCAGTATGTGCTCTACGCCGCCGTGCCGATGGCCGTCGTCGGTGCGGTCGACGCGTCGGCCACCGTGCTCGCGCCCCTGGCGGCCGGGCTGTCCGCGGTGCAGGCCCTGGCCGCCGCGATCCTGCTGCACCGGACCATCGACTACCGCCTCGGCCGGGCCACCCGGCCGGGGCCGGTGGCCGTCTCGCCGGTGGTGGCGCTGACCGTGGCGTCGATCGTGGCGTTCTGGCCGGTCACCGACCCCGGCGACGGCTCGTTCGCGTTCGCCGTCACGGCCGTGCTCACCGCGCTGGTCACCGCGCTCGAACCGATGCTGTCCGCGCCGGCCACGCTCGCGATCGTGCTGGGCGGCTGGCTCGTCGCGGCGGGCCCGGCGATCCACGCCGACGGCAGCCGGTTCGGGCCGCACCTGGGGCTGCTCGTGATCCCGGTGGTGGCGATCCTGACGGAGCGCTGCACGGTGTGGATGGTGGACGTGCTGCGGCAGCTGGAGGACGCCCAGCACGTGCGGGCCGAACTGGCCGTCGCCGAGGAACGCCTGCGGTTCGCCCGCGACCTGCACGACGTCGCCGGGCGTACCCTCTCGGTCGTCGCCCTCAAGGCCGAACTCGCCGCCCAGCTCGGCAAACGCGGACGCCCCGAAGCCGTCACCGAGATGCTCGAGGTCCGGCGCATCGCGCAGGACTCGCTCGCCGAGCTGCGCGCCGTGGTCACCGGCCTGCGCACCGCCCGGCTCGACGAGGAACTCGCCGGCGCCCGGTCGTTGCTCGACGCCGCCGGCATCGCCTGCCGGGTGATCGGGGACGGCGGCGGGCTCGGACCGCGCACCCGCACCACGCTGGGCTGGGCGATCCGCGAGGCCACCACCAACGTGCTGCGGCACAGCCGGGCCGGTGAATGCCTGATCGAGCTGGACCGGGCCGCCGACGGCACGGTCACCCTGACCATGACCAACGACGGCGCCGCGGAAGCCCGGGCCGCGCACGGCAACGGATTGACCGGGCTGACCGAGCGGGTCACTGAGGCCGGGGGTACGGTCGACGCCGGCCCCGTGCCGCCCGATCGGTTCCGGGTCGTGGTGTGCCTGCCCGCGACGGCCGACACGAAGGAGCCCGCGTGATCCGGATCCTGCTCGCCGACGACGAGCACCTGATCCGTGGTGCCCTAGCCGCGCTGCTGGCCCTCGAGGACGACCTGGTCGTGGTCGGTCAGGCCGCCACCGGCGCCGAGGCGATCGCGGCGGCCCGGGCCCTGCAACCGGACGTGGCAGTCGTCGACCTGCAGATGCCCGACCTCGACGGCGTCGCCGTGGCGGACCGGCTGCGCACCGAGGTGCCGACCTGCCGGACGATGATCGTGACCAGCCACGGGCGCCCCGGGCACCTGAAGCAGGCGCTGGCCGCCGGGGTGCGCGGCTTCCTGCCGAAAACGGTGTCCGCGGAGAACCTGGCCATGGTGGTACGAACCGTCCACGGCGGCGGCCGCTACGTGGACCCGCAACTGGCGGCCGAGGCGATCAGCGCCGGCGACAGCCCGCTCACCGCCCGGGAGGCCGACGTCCTCCAGCTGGCGGCGACCGGGGCGCCGGTGGAGGAGATCGCCCGGCGGGCGTCGCTGTCACCGGGCACGGTCCGCAACTACCTGTCCGCGGCGGCCGGCAAGCTCGGCGCGGCGAATCGGCACGAGGCCGCCCGCACGGCCCGCAAGAACGGCTGGATCTGATCAGCGGCGGCCGTTGCGGCGCCGGAGCAGGACGACGGTGCCGGCGACCACCAGCAGCAGGGAGGCCGAGCACGGCCAGCCATTGGTTGCCGGACCGCGAGGTGGTGTCGAGCAGTCGTTGCAGCATGCCGAGTTCCACGGCGGCTCAGGTCAGGGTCCGCCGGGTGGAGGTTGCCGACCGAACGGTTGTTGAGCCGGTGAACGGCGAGTGGTGATGTGGGTCGATGGGATGCGCGCGCGGTCACGGGCTCGAACAGGCACGCCAGATCCTGCCGGGGTATTTCGTCTGCGACGGGCCGGTGATGCGGTACGTTCCCGGGCCGGCGGGCATGCATCCGGAGCCGACGCCGTGCGGGGAGCGGTTCCACGACGGCTCGGCCGGGCCGGTCGCGATGTGCGCCTGCGGTGAGCCGGCGGTCGACGCGTGCCCGATGTGCCGGTCCTGGGTGGGGCAGCACTGCCTGGCCGTGGGGATCGGGCGGCGGTGCGCGATCTGCACCGGGCGGGAACGGGAGCGGTTGCGGGAGTCGGCGGCGTACGCGGCCGGGGTGCACGATCGGCGTCTCACCGAGCTGAGCGGGGTCACCGACCCGGTGGAGCGGCTGCTGCGGGCGGCGGCGTACCTGCACGGGCCGCCGGTGCACGGTGCCGCCGCGGACCGGGTGGCGGAGCTGCGGCGGGTCTGCCCGTTCCTGGACGTCCGGGCCGGCGCCGACCTCGACGGTACGGGGCCGTTCCCGTGGGACTCGGCCGAGGTGGGGCGGTGGTTCGTCAGGTGGGCGGGGCGCCACGGGGTACGCCCCGATCAGGAACTGCTGCAGGGTCGGTGGCTGCGGCGGCGTACGCCTGCCTGGGTGATCGGGGTGGGCGCGACGCGGACCTGTCTCGTGCCCAGCGGCGAGGTGGTGCGGGTGACCCGGGAGCGCACCGTGCACCGGGTGGTTCGCGGTGATCCGCGGATGTACCGGGTGGCGCTGCGGGTGGAGAGGGCCGAGCTCCCGATGGCCGGGCTGGCACGTCTGGGGTTGCTGGTGGAGCGGCGGTGAGGCCGGTTCATCCCTGCGGGAGGACGCCCGCCGGGCCGGGGATGCTGAACCTGACGGCATGAGCGCAAGCGAGAACGCCGAGCAGAGGCGCCTTCGGGACGCCGACACCGCCGCCGTGGACTGGCGGCGCTGGGGGCCGTACCTCAGTGAACGGCAGTGGGGGACGGTCCGGGAGGACTACAGCGAAGGCGGGGACGCCTGGGATTATCTGACCCACGACCAGGCGCGGTCCCGGGCGTACCGGTGGGGTGAGGACGGCATCGCCGGGTTCAGCGACGACCGCCAGCGGCTGTGCCTGGCGGTGGCGATGTGGAACGGGCGGGACCCGATCCTCAAGGAACGGTTCTTCGGGCTGACCAACTCCGAGGGCAACCACGGTGAGGACGTCAAGGAGTACTGGTTCTACGTCGACGGGACACCGACCCACTCGTACATGCGGATGGTCTACAAGTATCCGCAGCGGGAGTTCCCGTACTACGACCTGGTCGCCACCAACCGGGAACGGGGGTACGGCGAGTTCGAGTACGAGCTGGTGGACACCGGGATTTTCGCGGAGGACCGGTATTTCGACGTCGAGGTCGAATACGCGAAGGCCGGCCCGGAGGACGTGCTGACCCGGATCACGGTGCACAACCGCGGCCCCGAGGAAGCCACCGTGCACCTGCTGCCCACGGTCTGGTTCCGCGCCACCGGCGAGCCGGCCCGGCTGCGGGCCACCGGCACCACCACGGTCCAGGCCGAGCACGACGGGCTCGGCACGCGCTGGTGGAGGTGTCTCGGTGAGCACCAGCTGTTGTTCACCGAGAACGCGGACGGGCGCAAGGACGCGTTCGGCCGCTACCTGATCGAGGGGGAGAAGGAGGCCGTCAACGCCGACGCGACCGGGACCAAGGCCGCCGCGGTGGTCACCCTGACGTTGCCGGCGGGCGGGTCCTCTGTCGTACGCGTCAAGCTCGGTGACCGGCCGCCCACCGAGGCCGACCAGGACGTGCGGGCCTTCGACGAGATCGTCGAGGCGCGCCGCGCCGAGGCGGACGAGTTCTACGGCGCCCTGTTCGCCCCGGCGCTGAGCGGGGCGGAACGGCAGGTGGCCCGGCAGGCCCTGGCCGGGATGCTGTGGAGCAAGCAGTACTTCGGCTACGACGTCCAGCGCTGGCTGCGCGAACACGGCCGCAACCCGCTGGACGCGCAAGGGATCCGCAACGGCGAATGGTTCCACCTGGACGCGCACGACATCATCTCGATGCCGGACACCTGGGAGTACCCCTGGTTCGCGGCCTGGGACCTGGCGTACCACGCCGTCGCCTTCAGCGTCGTCGACGTGGCGTTCGCCAAGTCGCAGCTGGAGCTGCTGCTCACCCGGCGGTACCTGCACCCCAACGGGCAGATCCCGGCGTACGAGTGGAACTTCAGCGACGTCAACCCGCCCGTGCACGCCTGGGCCGCCTACCTGGTCTACGAACTCGACAAGGCCCGGACCGGCAAGGGTGACCAGGCGTTCCTGGAGCGCGTGTTCCACAAGCTGTCGAAGAACTTCACCTGGTGGGTGAACCGCAAGGACGTGGACGGGCGCAACATCTTCCAGGGCGGCTTCCTGGGGCTGGACAACATCGGCGTGTTCGACCGCAGTGCGCCGCTGCCCACCGGCGGGCACCTGGACCAGGCCGACGGGACCGCGTGGATGGCGCTGTACTGCCAGAACATGCTGCAGATCGCCCTGGAACTGGGCGACCGGGATCCGGTCTACCTGGAGGAGGCGCAGACCTACCTGGAACACTTCGCCTGGATCGCGGCCGCGGTGAACGACACCGGTGGTGGCGCGACGATGTGGGACGAGCAGGACGGCTTCTTCTACGATCTGCTGCGCGCCCCCGACGGGTCGGCGCAGCCGCTGCGGGTCCGTTCCATGGTCGGCCTGCTGCCACTGGCCGCCGCCACCGTCTACGACAAGACCCTGATCGAGAAGTATCCGCAGGTCATCACGGAGGCGAAAGCGTTCCTGGACCGGCACGAGGACATCGACATGGGCGGCCGGCAGGGTCGTCTGCTCGCGCTCTTCGACGAGCGGCGGCTGCGGCGGATCCTGAGCCGGATGCTGGACGAGGACGAGTTCCTCAGCCCGTACGGCATCCGGGCCCTTTCCCGCCACCACGCCGACCACCCGTTCGAGTTCACCGTCGGCGACCAGGTGCACAGCGTCTCCTACCAGCCCGCCGAGTCGGCGAGCGGCATGTTCGGCGGCAACTCCAACTGGCGCGGCCCCATCTGGTTCCCGGTCAACGCCCTGATGATCCGGGCCCTGCTCAACCTGTACGTGGGGTACGGCGACGACTTCACCGTGGAGTGCCCGACCGGCTCCGGTCAGCAGATGACGCTGTTCGAGGTGGCCCGGGAGATCTCCGGCCGGCTCACCGGCATCTTCGTGCCCGACGAGTACGGGCACCGGCCGTGCTACGGGGGCAACCAGACCTTCGCCGGCGAGCACTGGCGGGACCTGATGCTGTTCTCCGAGTACTTCCACGGCGACAACGGCGCCGGGATCGGGGCCGCCCACCAGACCGGCTGGACGGGGTTGGTCGCGGTCTTCCCCAACCTGTTCGCCGGGCTGACCGGCCAGGACCTGATCGACAACGGGATGTCCGGGGTCTTCCACAAGGCATCGGTGCGCAAGCCCGAACAGTGACCGGCCGGCCGGCGGTGGAGGCCTGAGCTCCACCGCCGGCCGCCACGGCTGTATGCGGTGCTGTCTACGGCACCCGCACCAGTTGCCATTGCTGGTCGAGTGCTCCGGTGTCGGCCCACTGGACGGCTTGTCCACCGTCGGCCGTGGTTCCGCCGAGAACGCCCAGTACCTTCCCGCTGCGCCGGTTCACGATCTTGTAATAGGCCCCCACCTGGGCAAGCTGCCACTGCTGGTCGGGGTTGTTGTTCTCCACCCACTGCACCGCGGTTGCGCCGTCGGCGGTACTGCCTTCCAGCACCCCCAGAGCTCGGCCGCTGTTGCGGTTGAAGAAGGTGCGGTATCCACCGCCGATGTCGGTCACGTGCCAGTGCTGGTTCGCCCCGCCGTTGTCGGCCCACTGCACGACGTCGCCCCCGTCCCGCAGGTTTGCCTGACTGACGTCGAGGACTTTGCCGCTGTGCCTGTTGACGAGCTTGTAGTAGGCGCCGGCGGAATGGCCGAGGTCGACGTCGCCGTAGTGCACGGGGTTGGGCCGGTTGGTCCAGAAACCGTCCGCGGCCAGGATAAGCATTCGTCCGGTGCCCCGCACGTACTGCAGTTGCCGGCTGTATCCCCACGGCACCAGCGTCTTCACCGGTGTCCACGGCCCGGCGCCGTTGCCGGTGTTGATCCGGATGTCCGTCGAATCACCGGAGTTGTAGGCGAGCCGCCCGTTCGGCATCGTGGTGATGTAGGGGCTGCCGCCGTGATCGATCGTGGTGCCGGGGTCGGCGGGATTCCAGGACTCGGGGTCGGACGAGACCTTGAAGTTGTTCGGAGTGCCGGCCTGCCCGACCATCTCGTACACCATGATGTATTGACCGTTCGCCATCCTCGTGACCACCGGCATGCCGGGGCGCAGGTTGCGGTCCGCGAGCGCGACGTCCTCAACGACCGGGCCCCAGTTGACGCCGTTCGTTGACGTCTGGTGGACAAGTTTCTGGTCGTGGCGGGATTTGTCGCGCTCGTCGGAGTAGTAGACGATCAGTTTGTTGTTGGCGACGAGCAGGTACGGCTCCCACACCGGGGTCGGGTTGGCGCTTCCCCACTGGCCGCCACCGAGGGTGATCTCGCTGACCCAGCTCCAGGTGGCGCCTTCGTCGTTGCTGCGGAAGAGCTGAATGGCGATCTGGGAACGGTCGGGTGGCGAGTTGAGGCCGGCCATCAACAGAGTCCCGGCCGGCATGTCACCGATCTGCTGCGGCAGGACGTACAGGAACGGATTACCCCAGTTTCCCCAGCGGCGCGGGGACGTGTCCGGCACCGACGACGTCCTTGACCATGACGCGCCGTTGTTGGTGCTGGTCCAGATCGGGAACCGCATGTTGTTGTCCAGCGGCTGATTGTTGTCCTCGTAGCTGGCAACGATTGTGCCGCTCGGCAGCTGAGCCGACTTGACGTAGGTGATGCAGTACGGACGGCTGCAGTAGCCCGAAGGCGTGACCATCGTCGACGGGCCGTACGCAGCGGCGGGGGCGGGGAGAGTCGCGCCGACCATCGCCAGGGCTGCGGCCAGCACCCAGGAGGTGCGTCTGTTCAACTTCGTCATCGTGGCTTTTCTCCTCGTTCGCTGAGGTACTGAGGGGATTCCGACACTTCGGTACGTCCGATCGACCGGTCTGACTGCGCAGTCATAGTGATCCGGCGAAGTTATGTTCGTCAAGAGTCAGAAATCATTAAGAAACATCGAGGCGCGCGCCGCCGAGCCTGTGAGCGCGGAGACGGT
This sequence comes from Actinoplanes sp. DH11, assembly GCF_020873875.1. Classification (GTDB taxonomy): domain Bacteria; phylum Actinomycetota; class Actinomycetes; order Mycobacteriales; family Micromonosporaceae; genus Actinoplanes. The sequence continues at coordinate 137,712 of NZ_JAHWGU010000007.1, read as the reverse complement.
CCAGTCGTCGAGGGCGTTGCGGATGCCTTACTGCCTCTTGACGAAGTCATATGACTGCGCAAACATGACTGCGCAGTCAGGCGCCGGCGGCATGGTCGTCGGCCAGGCCCGGCTTTCGTTCACGAAGAGGGACAACCATGACTTCTCGCATGCCCGCCGATGTCGCGCTGCGGGTGCCCGGCATCGTCTACGGCGCCGACTACAACCCTGAGCAATGGCCGGAAGGCGTCTGGGCGGAGGACATGCGCCTGATGCGGGTGGCCGGAGTCAACATGCTCAGTGTCGGCGTCTTCTCATGGGCACTGCTCGAGCCGGCGGAAGGTCGCTACGACTTCTCCCGGATGGACCGGATCCTCGACATGCTCCACGGCAATGGCATCGCCGCGAATCTCGCCACACCCACGGCGGCGCCGCCCGCATGGTTCTTCCGTGCCTACCCCGATGCGCTCCCCGTCGACCGCGACGGCCGAACGCTGTCCTTCGGCAGCCGGCAGACGTTCTGTCCCAGCAGTCCCGCCTACCGACAGGCCGCACTGCGCATCGTCGAAACAGTGGCCGACCGGTACGCCACGCACCCCGCTCTGGTCATGTGGCACGTGCACAACGAATACGGTTGTCACAACGCCGCCTGTTACTGCGACACCAGTGCTGCCGCCTTCCGTACCTGGCTACGCGTGCGTTACGACAATGACCTGGATCGCTTCAACGAGGCCTGGGGCACCAGCGTCTGGAGTCAGCGGTACTACTCCTGGGACGAGATCCTCCCGCCGCGCGCAACCGGCGCCGATCCCAACCCGATGCACCGGCTCGACTGGAAACGGTTCTGCTCCGACGAACTGCTCTCGCTCTACACCGCCGAACGCGAGGTGCTGCGCCGCGTCGCCCCGGACATCCCGGCTACGACGAACTTCATGGTCATGCGAACGATCGACGCCCTGGACTACTGGCGGTGGGCTCCGCACGTGGACATCGTCTCCAACGACCACTACGTCCTGGCCGACGACCCCGAAGCCGAGGTCGACATCGCACTGTCCGGGGACCTGGTGCGCTCGCTGGGCGGCGGCCGTCCCTGGTTGTTGATGGAACACTCAACCGGCGCCGTCAACTGGCAGCACGTCAACCGGGCCAAACGGCCGGGAGAGATGTACCGCAACGCACTGGCGCACGTCGCGCACGGCGCCGACGGCATCGCCTTCTTTCAATGGCGGGCGGCCGGTATCGGTGCCGAGCAGTGGCACTCGGCGATGCTGCCGCATGCCGGCACCGACAGCCAGATCTGGCACGACGTGGTCCGCCTGGGCACAGACCTGAGGGCACTGGCCGAGATACGCGGCAGCACCGGTGCCGCCCGGGTGGCCGTCGTCTGGGACTGGGACGCCCGCTGGGCCCTCGAGCTGCCCTCTCAGCCGAGTGGGAAGTTGCGATACCAGGACCTCGTGCGCGACTGGTACGCCCCGCTCTGGCGCGCCGGCATCGCCGTCGACTTCATCCGTGCGGACGACGACCTCAACGACTACCGACTCGTCCTGGTTCCGAGCCTCTACCTGGTCGACGACACGGCGGCGGCAAACCTCACCACGTACGCCGAAGGCGGTGGCACCCTGGCCGTCGGCTTCCACAGCGGCGCCGTCGATGAGAACTGCCACGTCCGTCTCGGCGGCTATCCCGGTGCGTTCCGTGAGGTGCTCGGTGTCCGCACCGACGAGTTGTTCCCGTTGCTTCCCGGCCGGACTGTCGCCCTCGCCGGTGACGTGCCGCAGGGCGCTACGGCGTCGCTGTGGTCCGAGCGGGTGCGGTTGATCCAGGCCGAGGCCGTCGTCACCTTCGCCGACGGAGACCTGGCCGGTGTCCCCGCCGTCACTCGTCGCGGCCATGGCGAGGGGGCGGCGTGGTACCTGGCGACCCGCCCGGAGCCGGCGGCTCTGCGTCATCTTCTCGACCGCATCTGCCGGGAAGCAGGTGTCCACCCGGAACAGCCCGCCGCAGCCGGGATCGAGATGGTCCGGCGACGCGGTGCTGACGCGGATTACCTGTTCCTCATCGACCACGCCGGCGGGGGTGGCGAGGTCGCCGCGAACGGCGTCGAACTGCTGACCGGCAAGCCGATCGAAGGTTTCGTGGTCGTCCCTCCCGGCGGTGCCGCGGTGGTCCGCGAACCACGCTGATGCCCGGCTGATCCGACCGATCCATCATCACCCTCCGAAGGACTGATTTCCTGTGCCGATTTTTCCTGCCCACCTGAGTCGTCGTCGCCTGCTGACCGCGATGGCGGCCGCCACCGTCGCGGCCGCCGGCCTCACCGGCTGCTCGGGCTCCTCCGAACCCGGGTCCGGCCCGGTGAAGGCCGTCAGCCAGGCCGACATCGACAAGGCCATGACGACCCCCACCACCGTGACGTTCTGGACATGGGCGCCGAACATCGAGCAAGAAGTCGCGGTCTTCGAGAAGAAGTACCCGGCCATCAAGGTCGACGTCGTCAACGCGGGCCAGGGCTTGGACGCCTACACCAAGCTGCGGACGGCTCTGAAAGCCGGCACCGGTGCACCCGACCTCGCCCAGATCGAATACCAGTACATCCCCACATTCTCGATCACGAAGAGTCTCGTGGACCTGCGTCCTTACGGCGCTGCCGCCAACCAGGCGAAGTTCGTCGACTGGACGTGGGGGCAGGTCACCGGGCCGGACGGGGAGATCCTGGCCTACCCACAGGACACCGGTCCGATGGGGATGCTGTACCGGGCGGACCTGTTCGAGAAGTACGGCATCGAAGTGCCGGCGACCTGGGACGAGTTCACGGCTGCGGCTCGCAAGCTGCGAGCCGCAGACCCCGACGTCTACCTCACCAACATGGCGGCCAATGAGGCGGCCGGCTGGCACGGCCTGATGTGGCAGGCCGGCTCGAAGGCGTACACCGTCACCGGCAGCACGCTCGGGCTGGCGGTCAACGACGCGGCTTCCAAGAAGGTCGCCGACTACTGGGCCGGATTGGCAAAGGAAGATCTCGTCTCAACGGATCCCGACTTCACCGACACCTGGTACCAGGGCTTCAACAGCGGCAAGTACGCCACCTGGCTGACCGCTGCCTGGGGCCCGTCCTTCCTCAGCGGCAGCGCGAAGCCGACGGCGGGCAAGTGGCGTGCGGCACCACTGCCGCAATGGGATGCCACCAAGCCGGTGGCCGGCAACTGGGGTGGGTCCACGACCGCCGTCATGGCCGGTACTCAGAACCCGATCGCGGCGGCCAAGTTCGCCGAGTTCCTGAACACCGACCCCGAGACCACCAAGATGTTCAACACCGTTCAGAACTTCTTCCCGGCGACCAAGGCGCTGCTGACGGACCCGTCGTTCACCGGCCAGAAGTCGGCCTTCTTCGGCGGCCAGCAGGTCAACGAGGTCTTCGCCGGCATCAGCGGCACCGTCGACGTCGGCTGGCAGTGGCCGCCGTTCCTGGACCAGGCGGTCAAGGACTGGACCGAGACCACCGGCAAGGCCCTGGCGGACAAGGCGGACACCGCCGCGGCCACCGACCAGTGGCAGGAGCGGCTCACGGCGTACGCAAAGGATCAAGGTTTCACCGTCAACGCCGGTTGAGCCGGACGGGCCTGCCGTGCCGATCGCGGCAGGCCCGTCCCTGACGAGTCCATCGTCCGGCCGTGAAAGCGAGCATGTTCATGACCACGAGTACCGCGACCGCGCGGGCCGCTGCCCCGGCGTCGCCACGCCGAGCCGGGCGGTCCACGACCACCGGCCACCACGCCTACCTCTTCGTCGCCCCGTTCCTCGTCTGCTTCGTACTGCTGTTCCTGTTGCCGCTTGCCTATGCCGCCTACCTGAGCCTGTTCAAGGACCAACTGGTCGGCGGAACGGTCTTCGTCGGCCTGGACAACTACACCCGTGCCCTGCAGGACTCCCTACTGCTGCACGGTGTCCTGCGGGTCGGCTTGTTCTTCCTCATCCAGGTCCCGGTCATGATGCTGATCGCACTCGTCGCGGCCCTCGCCATCGACAGCGGACTGCTGCGGGCGAGCAGGGTGTTCCGGCTGGGCCTGTTCGTCCCGTACGCGGTACCGAGTGTCGTCGCCGCGCTGATGTGGGGCTACCTGTACGGACCCGACTTCGGGCCACTCGCCCAGCTCGGTGATCGGCTCGGGTTCACCGCACCGAATCTGCTCGGAGACACCTGGATGCTGGCGTCGCTGGGAAACATCGTCACCTGGGAGTTCGCCGGCTACAACATGATCATTCTGTACGCCGCTCTCCGGTCGGTGCCCGCCGAGCGCTATGAGGCTGCCGCCGTCGACGGCGCCGGCGCCTGGCGGATCGCCTGGCATCTGAAACTTCCCGCCCTGCGGCCGGCGCTGCTGCTCTGCCTCATCTTCTCCGTCATCGGCAGCTTCCAGCTGTTCGCCGAACCCAACCTGGTGCAACGACTGGCGCCGACCGTCGTCAATTCCTCGTACACCCCCAACGTGTACGCCTACAGCCTCGCCTTCACATCCCAGCAGGTGAACTACGCGGCCGCGGTCTCGTTCCTGCTCGGTTTCGTCATCCTGGTCGTCTCCTACGTCATGCTGTTTCTCACGAGCCGGGGTAGCCGTCGATGACCACTATCAGCCGTGGTCCAGCCGCATCCGGGCGGACCGTCTCGCACAGCACCGCCTCCGCACACCAGCCGGTTCGTCGCCGGCCGCGCCGGCCGACGAAGAGCAACCTGCTGACCCTGGCCATGTGTGCGCTGCTGGTGTACTTCCTGTTTCCGCTGTTCTGGCTGACGATCGCCGCCACCAAGAACACCGGCGATCTGTTCTCCACCTTCGGGTTGTGGTTCGGCAACGACTTCTCGTTGTTCACCAATATCGGACAGACCTTCACCCACAACGGGGGCGAGTACACCCGGTGGATGGCCAACACTCTGGTGTACGCGGCAGTAAGTGCTGTCGGGGCCTCGGCTTTGGCCACCTTCGCCGGATACGGGTTCGCGCGCTACACGTTCCGGGGGAGAGGCCCACTGCTGGGTCTGGTGCTGGGCACCATCATGGTTCCCACCACGGCGCTGGCGATCCCCACCTACCTGTTGTTCAGCCAGGCCGGTTTGGTGAACACGCCGTGGGCGATCATCCTGCCGTCGCTGGTGAGCCCGTTCGGGCTGTTCCTGATGTGGGTCTACGCCCGTGACGCCGTCTCCGACAGCGTGCTGGAGGCCGCGCGCATCGACGGCGCCGGAGAACTGGCGATCTTCTTCCGCGTGGTTCTCCGCAGTCTTGCTCCGGGTTTTGTGACAGTGCTGCTGTTCACTCTCGTGGCGACCTGGAACAACTACTTCCTTCCACTGATCATGCTGAACGATCCGAGCTACTACCCGATCACCGTAGGGCTCAGCTCCTGGTCGGCGCAGGCGGTCGGCGGCAACGGCTCGAACGCCGACCTGCTGGCCCTGGTGGTCACCGGATCGCTGTTGTCGGTCCTCCCGCTGATCGCCGCCTTCCTCATGCTGCAGCGGTACTGGCAGTCCGGTCTGTCCGCCGGTGCGGTCAAGGAATGAGAGCGGAGTCACGACGCATGCCCCAGCTACCGAACCATGTCCTCCTCGGGACGGCCTACTACTTCGAGTACCAGCCCACCGATCGCCTGGACACCGACCTGGACCTGATGGCCGACGCCGGCTTCACGGTCATCCGCGTCGGTGAGTCGGTGTGGTCGACCTGGGAACCCGAGGACGGCCGGTTCGACCTCGACTGGTTGCAACCGGTCCTCGACGGCGCCCACCGGCGTGGCATCGGGGTCATCCTCGGCACCCCGACCTACGCGGTCCCGCCGTGGCTGGCCCGCCTGTACCCGGAGATCGCCGGCGAACGCAGCACCGGCAGGCCGATCGGCTGGGGCGCGAGGCAGGAAGTCGACTTCACCCATCCGGCGTTCCGGTTCCATGCGGAACGCATCATCCGCCAGGTCGTCGGCCGCTACGCCCGCCACCCGGCGGTCATCGGCTTCCAGGTCGACAACGAACCCGGTCTGGAACTGTTGCACAACCACGGCATCTTCCAGCGATTCGTCGATCATCTGCGCCATGAGTACGGCACCGTCGACAACCTCAACGAGCAGTGGGGCCTGGTCTACTGGTCACACCGGCTGTCGACATGGGCGGATCTGTGGCGGCCCGACGGCAACGCCCAACCCCAGTACGAACTGGCGTGGCGCAGGTTCCAGGCCCGGCAGACAGCGGAGTTCATCGCCTGGCAGGCCGGCATCGTCCGCGAATACGCCGGCACCGGCCAGTTCGTCACCACGTGCATCGCCTACGACCGGCCGGCTTTCGACGACGCCGCACTGGGCGACTCCCTCGACATCACCGCCGCCAACGCCTACTACGTCATGCAGGACGGCCTCGCCCTGCCCGACCGGCGTACACCCACCCAGACGTGGACAACCGACGGCACCTGGGCGCTGTACTTGAGCGCCGACCGGATGTACTCCGCCAAGCAGGCCCCGTTCCTGATCACCGAGACCAACGCGTCGCACATCGGGTTCTCCTGGGACAGCCGCCCCGCTTACGACGGCCAGTGGCGTCAGGCCGCGTGGGCACTGGTGGCCCGGGGCGCGCGCATGATCGGCTATTGGCACTGGCACACCTTGCACTTCGGCACCGAGACGTACTGGGGCGGCATCCTGCCGCACAGCGGCGAACCGGGCCGCACGTACACCGAACTGGCCCGTCTGGGCGACGAGTTCAAGCAGGCCGGTGACCTGGTCGCCGATCTCACCCCGGACGCCGACGTCGCCCTGCTCTTCGACATGCCGACCCGATGGATCATGCAGAAGTACCCGGCCCTGTCCCATCCCGACGGCACTCCCGACGAACGCGCCTACCAGGGGCTGATCGAGCCGTTCTACCGCGGTGCGTTCGATGCCGGGCTCCAGGTCCGCATCCTCCACGCCACCCGGCTCCCCGCTGTCGACGACGCCGTCCGCCAGTTCCCGGTGCTGATCGCCGCCGGCCTCTACCTCACTGACGACGACACCCTTGATTGGCTGCACGACTACGCCGCGGCCGGCGGTCACCTGATCGTCGGGCCGCGTACCGGCTACGCCGACCAGGAGGCTCGCGCCCGCACCGACCGCATGCCGGCGCGCCTGGCCGAACGCGCCGGTGTCCGGTACGACGAGTTCAGCACCATCCACGCGCCCATTGCCGTGGACGCCGCCGAGCCCGCGACCCTGCCGATTCCGGGCGGGGCCGTGGCCACCCGCTGGGTGGACGGCCTCATCGCCGACGGAGCCACCGTCCTCGCCCACTACAGGCACCCGCACTTCGGTCGCTGGCCTGCGATGACCACCCGCGCCGCCGGCCGAGGCCGGATCACTTACGTCGGCACGGTCCCGAACCTGGATCTGGCCGAGGCTCTGATGCGCTGGGCGGGAACCGCCAGCCGGTCCGCCTGGCGTGACCTACCGACGTCGGTGACCTGCACCGGAGCCGCCGCAGCCGACGGCAGCCGCCTGCGGTTCGTGCACAACTGGTCGTGGGACGCAGTAACCGTCACCGTGCCGGTCGACTCGCGTGACGTGCTCACCGGCAAGCCGTTGCCCGCCGGTCAGAACATCGAACTGGGCGCCTGGGACACCCGGGTTCTGGTCGAGAACCTTGGTGACACCATTGAGCGCTGAGTGAGTCACGGCACCTTGACGGGCATCTCTGACTGCGCAAACATAACATCGCGGCGGACTCGTCTACACCCGCAATTCCGAACACCGGAGAAATCCTTGAGTTCTTTGGAAAGACACGCCGGCAATTCCGCTGCTCCCCGTGGTGCGGATGTGGCCCGCCTGGCCGGCGTCTCGCAGAAGACCGTCTCCCGAGTGTTCAACGACGAGCAGTACGTGTCCGAAGAAGTGCGTCGTCGCGTGCTCGACGCCGCCGGAAAACTCGGCTACCGGCTCAACAACGCGGCCCGGGCCCTCGCATCCGGTCGCAGCCGGACCATCGGCGTCGTCACCATAGGCACCGCGGGGTACGGCCCGGCATCGCTGCTCGTCGGCATTGAGCGAGCCGTCAGAGATGCCGGGTACACCTTACGAATCGTCAGCACGGTGGAAGGCGATCCCGCCGGCATCGCCGGCGCGGTCCATTCGCTGCTCGACCAAGGGGTGGACGGGATCGTGATCTCCGAGCCCGTCGACGAGGGGCAGGCACGCGTCCGCGTCGACGTCCCTGTTCTCTTCCTCGGCGCCCCGCCGGCCTTCCCGGCCACCCGGACGCTCACCGCCGGCGTCGGCTCCAGGCAGCTGGCCTATGCCGCCACCGAACACCTTCTCGACCTCGGGCATGCCACCGTCCATCACGTCGCCGGCCCGCAACGGTGGTATGCGGCCCGGGATCGTCTCGATGGGTGGCGTGCGGCTCTGAACGCGCACAGCAGACTCGCACCACCCGTAATCGAGGGGGACTGGTCGGCCGCGTCCGGCTATGCCGCCGGCCGGCAGATCGCCCGCATCGAGGGGGTGACCGCCGTCTTCGTCGCGGGCGACGAGATGGCCATCGGATTCATCCGCGCGCTGACCGAAGCGGGTTTGCGCGTGCCGGACGACATCAGCGTCGTCGGGTTCGACGACATGCCGGTCGCCGCCTACGTGAGCCCTCCGTTGACCACCGTCCGTCAGCCGTTCGACGCCGCGGCACGAGAAGGACTGCAACTTCTCATGCTCGCCATCGAAAAGCCTGGCGTCGATCTTCCCCCGGCGGTCGACCCGCCGATCGAGATCGTGGTCCGCGAATCCACCGCGCCGCCGAGAGCCCTTTCCCGGCCGTCGTGACTCCGGGGGCGGCGCCTACCAGGCGTGCAACCCTTCCTGTCACCTCACCGTGCGTCGATCAGGCGGATCGCGCGGTTACGCGAGATCCGGGAACAGCCGACAGTTCCGAGTGCACCACTGACGTACCGCTGTTCGGGGGTGACAACCACCCGATGGTGGCTCGAACGAGGGACAAGTGTGCATGAGCGGCGCCCATCGTGGGCACCGGACCGGTCGCTACCGGCACCGCAATCGCACCTACCAGCGCACCGACGAAGGACTGATGATGACCGCCACCGCGCACGAGGTCGCCGAAAAACTCAACCGCGCCTTCGACGAACCGTCCATGACGATGGCGATCCTGCTGGCTGACGTCATTCCCGCGCTCGCGGAGTTCGATCAGGAGGCGACCACCGCCGCGGACCCGGACAGCTTCCGCGACCGGATCGTTCTGCATGACGGCAGCATCATTCTCTACGACAGCCGCACCGAGCGCTGGGCCGTCAGCAGCGCCGAAGAGGTTGCCGCATCCGACCAGCGGCGTATGAGCTCACTCTGAGCCCAGTCCGCCGATCAGACCTGGTACGCACGGGTCCAAAAAATCTGCGTCGAAGGGACTAGACTTTCTCGGCGTACCCGGTTAATGTTTCTGTCGTTGACAGCAAAGATCGTTGAAGACGCAGACGTAGCAGGCCGAGCATCAAAAGCAGGGCCCGGATCGTTCGTGGCTCGCTCGGCACCGCGAAGGTGTGCATGACCGCACGCCAGCAAGACACATGCGGTTGCAGGACAAGACCTTGACGTAATTCCAGGTCAGGGCACATGCAGGTGGGGTCGATGCGGTTTCGGGGCTCTGCCTGGTGCGAGAGACATCTGCCGCACGTGCGCGGGGCCATGAAGTTCGCGTGGGGCTCCGACACCGGCAGACGGAACGACAGCAGTTCAGGTAAGGGAAGCAGAGGAAAGGGAGGGTTCAGCACCGTTGGATCGCCCGCCGTCAGGACGCAGTTCCGGTTCTGGGGTGGACACCGCAGTCTCCATCGAACGTGAGGTGGTCTCCGGTCACGCTTATGCGATCCTCGCACCGCAAGCCGCTGACGTCCGCGGCCGGTGTGGACACGGCAAGCCGACGAACCTGTCGGTAAATGGTGGTAAACCCAAAACCCTGGGCCCCGGCGCTTCGGCGCCGGGGCCCTCGTCATGGAGGTACCTGTATGGCCCAACCGGATGACGTGCTCGATGACGAGCATTTCCCCGCCTACACGATGGGTCGTGCCGCGGAGATCACCGGCGCCTCGCCGGACTTCCTGCGCCGACTCGACGAGGCGAAACTGATCACGCCGTTCCGGTCCGCCGGCGGGCATCGTCGTTACTCCCGCCACCAGTTGCGTCTGGCGGTGCGCGCTCGGGAGATGGTCGACCGTGGCACCGCCCTGGAAGCAGCCTGCCGGATCATCATCCTCGAAGACCAGCTCGAGGACGCTCTCCAGCACCATCAGAGCTACCAGCGTCAACGACACACGAACGCTGCCTGACGTCATCGCCCCACGGTCCTTCTCGTACACGAGAGGGACCGTTGCTTTTCTGATGACTCAGGCGTCGTGGGCGAGGGACGACGACAGTTCCCGGTGGGCGCCGGCCTGCTCGAGCAGCGTCCTCGCCTTCTGCTCCAAGGCTTCGACGGCGTCGGCGCCCGCCACCCACCGCACCGGCGGCTCCTCGGTGCCGGTGAGCTGCACCAGCGCGGCGGCGAGCTTGGCCGGGTCGCCGCCCTGCAGGCCGTTCATGCCGTTCCACGCGTCCACGGTGTGCTTGGTGCGTTCGGCGTAGTCGGCGATACTCGGCTCGGCGTAGCGTACGACCACCCTGTGGTTCACCGGCGAGAACTTCCGGCGCAATCTTGCCATCGTCGACGAGGTTCGCCGCCATCGGCGCCGAGATCGGGGCCACCCCGGCGCAACGCGCACGCCTCGACCCGCCGCGCCCGGCGGCCGGGGCACGCCACGACGACGCGAACATGGCCTCGATCGACCAGTAGGCCTGCGCCAGGCCGGCTGCGTTGCGTCTGCGCGGCGTTGTTGATCTGCTAGCGCTACGAAATTGCGGTTTTGACCCCATGATCACAGCGATTTCGTAGCGCTGGCAGATCAACATCTCGACGGGCCGACGGTTTTCGGTCAGAAGACGGTCAGCCAGTCGTTGCGGATGCTGACGACCGTCCAGTTCTGGCTTTCGGCCTCCTTCAGCGCCTGCTCGGAGCCGGCGACGTAGTCGAACTCGCGCATGGCGTCGTCGTGCTTGACCAGCAGGCGCAGGTACGGTTTGCCGGCGTGCTGGGTGAAGTTGAGCATGTCGATGTCGCCGTTGGAGTTGCCGGCGGCGAGCAGCGGCCGGCGCCCGGTCCGGTTCCAGATCCGGATCGGCTTCTGCGGTCCGTCGTCGAGGTAGTCGAGTTCGGCCCGGTGCACGATGGTGCCGCCCCGGCCGTCGCCACGGTATTCCAGAGCTGCCGCGCTGCCGATCACCCGGGCGCGGGGGATGCCGTACACCTCGTTGCTGATCGGTCGCATGAAGTCGCGGCCGCCGCCGGAGGCGATGTAGTTGGTGAAGCCGTGGGTGGTGAGCAGTTCGAGCAGATCGATCATGGGGGCATACGTGCAGCGCAGGTACGGGCGGCCCAGCGTCGGGTGCTCGACCTGACGCAGGAACCGGTCGGCCTGCGCCTCGAAGTCCTCCACGGTGATCCCGTCGTAGGCGGCGAGGATGCCGGCGGCCAGCACCCGCACGTTGCGGTCGTCGCCGGCGTAGTGCTCGTCGAGGACTGCGGAAAGCCAGGCGTAGTCCTTCTCGTGGGCCGCCCGCCACGGCTGGCGTTCCCGCAGCTGCGGATCGGCCTCGGCCATCGCGGCGAGCCGGCGCAGGATGAAGTCGAGCTGGATCGGCATCGGCTTCTCGCACCACAGCGTCCCGTCGTTGTCGAAGACGGCCACCCGTTCCTCGACCGCAACCTCCGCCGCGACACGCCGGACGAAGTCCAGCACCGCTCGTTTCGCGTTGCCGTCCCGCCAACTCGTCAGCGCCGTCTCCCGCGTAGTCGTCATCCCGCCACGGTGACCGAACCGGCGCGGCGGCGGCTCATCCGTGGCGGGTGAAGCGGCCGTGCCGGATTTGCGGGGAGTATGCCCTCGATTGATGAACCTCGGGCTCTTCTTGGAGGCAACGACATGGCTGAGACACGGCAGCAGGACACGGGGACGTACAGCACCGCGGGAGCGACGCCCCGGGCCACCGGCTGGGTCGGGATGGTGGTCTTCGCCGGGGTGATGCTGATGATGATGGGTGGCTTCCAGGTCATCGAGGGGATCGTCGCGGTGTTCCGCGACGACTACTACGTGGCCACCAGCTCCGGGCTCGTGCTGACCTGGGACTACACCGCCTGGGGTTGGACGCACATGCTGCTCGGCACGGTCGCCGTGCTCACCGGCATCGGCGTCCTGCTCGGGCAGACGTGGGCCCGGGTGGTCGGCATCATCGTGGCGGTGCTGAGCGCGCTGGCGAACCTGTTGTTCCTGCCCGCGTACCCCATCTGGGCGACCATCGTGATCGCCCTCGACGTCCTGGTGATCTACGCGCTGTCCATGCACGGCAAGGAGGTCCGCTATCAGTGATCCGTTGCTTCTGCGGCGAGGAGGAATCCGCGCACGGCGTGATGGCGGTGCGTCCGGGGCCGGGTCCAGAATGGTCTGATGACGTCACCGGCGCGCAGAGCTCTGCTGGTCGGTGTCGGCACGTTCTCGGCCGGGCCCGATCCGGGCGGTGAGGGCCCGGGCGGGTGGCATCCGCTGGAGTACGCGGCACCTCGGGTCCGTGAGGTGGCCGACACCTTGATCGACGTGGGTTATCGGCACGACGACGTCGCCGTCCTGGTCGACCCGCTCTTCCGGGAGTTGCGGGACACCGCAGAATCGCTGACCTACCTGCGTCCCGAGGCGGAACCGGTGCCGGCCGCCGTGCTGATCCACCTGCTCAGCCACGGCTTCCGTGGTGCGGAGGCGGGCGGGCTCTACGTCGCCGCCGCGGACAGTCAGGGTGCCCGGCCCGGTGGCGCCCTCGACGTCGACGCGCTGGTGCGGGCCATCCAGAACGATCCCGACGGCCCGAAGGCCCTGATCGTGCTGGACGTCTGCGACGCCGGGACCGCGGTGCAGGGCCAGTTGCTGGAATGGGGCACCGCCGGCGTACCGGGTGAGCAGCGGGTCTGGGTGATCGGCGCCTGTGCCCCCGGCGAGAAGGCCTTCCAAGGGCGTCTCAGCGTCGCCGTCGCGATGGTGATGCGCCGGCTGCACGACAGGCGGATCGCGGTGGACCCGGCGGTGGAGTACCTGCCGGTGCACGTGCTCAGCAGGGAGGTGCGCCGGGAACTGAACCGGCTCTGCGCGGATCAGGGTGGCTTCCCGCAGGCGCTGCTGACCACCCCGATCCCGGCCGGGAGCCAGGACGTCGTGCTGCCACTGCTGCCCAATCCCCGGTACGAGCCGGGCGCGGCCACCCGCTACCGGCTGGCGGGCGGGCCGCTGCTGGCGTTCCTGGACGACGTCGACCAGCGGCATCCGGCGTTCGACCCGATCCACTACGTGGGCCGCGCCACCGGTCGCGACCTGGTCGCGGAGCCGGGCCGGCAGTCGTACTTCACCGGCCGGGCGCGGGTGCTGGCCGAGCACACGGCCTGGCTCGACGGCGACGACGGCGGGATCCTGCGGGTGGTCACCGGGCGACCCGGTGCGGGCAAGTCCGCGCTGCTCGGGGTGCTTGTCTGCGCCCTGCATCCGGACCTCGCGGAGATCCGTCCCGAGTACACCGGGACGACCGGCCGGCACCTGCCCGCCGAGCGCAGCATGGTCGCGGCCGTGCACGCCCGTGGGCGTACCCTCAGCGAAGTCGTCGCCGCGATCTCCGCGCAGCTGAACCTGCCCGGCCGGCCGGGGAACGCGGCAGATCTGATCGCCGCGCTCGGCGCGCCGGGGGCCCGACCCGCCGGCCCAGCCCCGGTCGTCGTGCTGGACGCGCTCGACGAGGCGCTGAAGCCGGCGGACCTGGTGGACCTGTTGCTGGTCCAGTTGGCCCGGCTCACCGGCGCCGGCGGCCGGCCACGGTGCCGGATCCTGGTCGGCACCCGCCCGTGGGCCGAGTTCGCCACCCTGCTGGACGCCGCCGCGGAGCAGGGCGGCCTGTGCGACCTGGATGCCGAGCCGATCACGCAGGTCACCGAGGACGTGACCCACTACCTCCGGCTGCGCATCGGTGACCTGCCCGGTTGCGGGCCGGACCGGATCCGGACGATGGCCGGGTCCATCGTCGGGGCCGGGGACGGCGCACCCGCCGGTGTCGGGCCGTTCCTGGTCGCCTCGTTGTTCGCCGGTCACCTGCGCGCTCATCCGAACCCCGCCGACGTGCTCGCCCAGGTGCCACGGGACCTGAGCGAGGTGCTCGAACTGGACCTTGCCCAGCGCCGTACCGACTCGTGGCTGCGCCCGGTCCTGGCCGCGCTCGCCCATGCCCGCGAACCCGGTTTGCCGCCCCGGCTCGTCGGCGCGATCGCCCCGCGCTTCCGCCAATGGCGCGACCGGGAGGAGCCGATGGAACTGGAGGACTGGCGCGTCGAGAACGTGCTGGACAAGGTTCGGTTCTACCTGCGGTCCACGCCCGGTTCCGACGGCATCACCCACTACCGGCTCTTCCACCAGGCTCTCGTCGATCACTTGCGCAGCCATCCGTACGATCCGGCGGGGAGGACGCGATGAGTGCGCCCGACGATGTCTGGTTCGCCGGCGAGGTGTTGTCCGGCCTGCTCGACTCGATCACCCCGGCGCCGGGTGCCGGACGCCGGTGGGACGCCGCCGAGCCGTACCTGCTGCGCCGCGCGATCGAGCATGCCCGGGACGCCGGCCGGATCGACGAGTTGCTGCTGGATCCGGAGTTCCTGGTGCACGCGGACCCGGCGACGCTGATTCCGGCTCTCGGCGACGCCGGTTCCCCGGAGGCCCGGCGGCTTGCCGCCATCTACCGCGCTTCGGCGCGGTTCCACCGCGTCGCGGATCCGATGGCGCGGCGTCAGCTGCTGGGTCTTGATTCCTTGCGGTACGGGCTGACCGACGTCGCCACCCGGCTGGCCAACCCGCAACGGATCGCCATGTCGCCCCTGCAGCCGGTGTGGTCCAGTGCCGCACAGGCCGACCCGGCGCTGCTGACCACCGTGCAGCTGGACGGCTGGATCTATGCGCTCGCGGTCGCCGGCGCCGAGGACCGCCCGCTGATCGTCGCGGCCGGCGCCGACCGTGCGGTGCGCTGCTTCGACCTGGCGACAGGGGAGCAGTTCGGGCTGCCGTTGACCGGGCACACCGACGTCGTCCGGGCGGCGGCGGCCGGCACCCTGCGCGGCCGCGCCGTGGTCGCCACCGCGGGGGACGACGGCACCCTGCGGATCTGGGACGTGGCGGCCGGGCAGCCGGTGGCCGTGCTGACCGGCTCGGACCGGGCACTGAACGCCGTCGCGCTCACCGGCGACGTGGCGGTGGCCGCCGGCGAGGACCACGTGATCCGTGCCTGGAACCTCCTCGACGGCGAACTGTTATGGACCGTCGCATGGCACACGAAATCGGTGCAGGCGCTGCTCAGCACGGTGTTCGAGGGGCGGGGGGCGGTGGTCAGTGCCGGCCGGGACGGCCGGGTCGGCGTCTGGTCGGTGGGGGACGGCCGGCCCTGGGGGGAGTTGGAGCACGACGACGATCGGTGGATCCAGGCGCTGGCTGCCACTGACGACATCATCATTCTCGGTGGCACGGTGGAGATCGGCGGCTGGGCTGCGCGGCGCGGCACCTTCGGGCTCGCGGCGACCTCGGCCGGCGCCGTCGCGGTGACCACTGTCGACGGGCGGCGGCTGATCGCTTCCACCGCACATGACGGTGGTGTGCGGTTGTGGCCGTTGATCGAGCCGGAGTTCCGGCCGGGTGCGGGTCCGGCGCCGGAACCGGTCCTGCTGCGGGGACACACCGGGCCGGTGAGCGCGATAGCCGTCGCGGGCTCGGTCGAGCGCCCACTCCTGGTGACGGCGGGAGGCGATGCCACGATCCGGGTGTGGGACGTGTCCGCCGCGGTCGGCACCCAACCCGGCGGTGAGCGGCAGAGCGTGCACCTGGCCGACGTCAACGCGGTAGCAGTCGCCGACGGCACCGTGGTCAGCGGCGCCGACGACGGCAACGTGCTGGTCTGGGACGCGGAGACGGGTGCGTCGGGGCTCGTCGAATCCGGCCCGGACGCCGTGTTCGCGGTGCGGGCCGGGCTCCGGCCCGCACCGTGGACCGCGGTCGCCACGGACACCGGTCTTCTCCGGCTGTCGACCGGCGCCGACGCCCTCTGGGAGGCGGAACCCGGTCCGGTGAACGCGCTGGCCGACGACGGCGAACTCGTCGCGGCCGGTGGTGACGACGGCGTTCTGCGGGTCTGGCGGATCGAGTCGGGCGCCGTGGTCGCCGAACTTGACGGCCACACCGACGCGATAAACGCGGTGGACCTGGCACGCGTGGACCACCAGCCGTTCGCGGCAAGCGGTGCCGACGACGGCACGGTCCGGCTCTGGAGCCTGTGGGACGCGGCGCAGCGCGGCCCGGCCCTGGGCGACGGCACGGATCCGATGAACGCGGTCCGGCTCATCGGCGTCGACGAACAGTTGCTGGTCGCCGCAGCCGGCGACGACACCCGGATCCGGATCTGGGACGCGGCCGACGGCGAGCTGGTGCACACCCTGACCGCTCACGATCAGCCGGTGCTGGCGCTGGCGCGGTGCTCGGCCGGGTCGATTCCGCTCCTGGTCAGCGGCGGGGCCGACGCCGTGCTGCGAGTGTGGAACCCGGCGACCGGCGTGCTGCTCGCCGCGCATCATATGCCGGAGGCCGTGCGGACGCTCGAGGCGGCCGGCGAGGGCCGGGTGGCTGTCGGGTACGGCTGGGAGGTCGCGGTCTTCGACCTGAGCCGCTGCGCCGACCGGGCTGTGCCGGCCCCGCCCCCCGCCTACCACCTGGAGATCGATTACCTGCGCACCCGGCTCGACCAGGCCACGGCAGCCTCGGAGATCACGGCGTTCGCGGTCAAACTGGCCGACCATCTGCGCGATCATGACCGGGACGAGGCGGCCCGGCAGGTGCTGGACGGCACGATCGCGCGGCTGGACATCACCGACCCCGAGCACCAGAGAGCGATCGGCGACCTGCACGCGGCGGCCGGTCGGCCGGACCAGGCGACAGCGTGGTTCGCGCAGGCTGCCGGTGCGGGCGTGCCGGAAGCGTTCGACGCGTGCCTTGACGTGTGGTGGAACCGGAAGCTCCCGCTACCCGCGATCACGGCCCGGGAGGTTCTGCGGCAGCTGCCGTCGCCGCAGCGGGACCTGGTGGCGGCAACGACGTTCATCGGACTGGAGCTGCCGCTGGCCGCGACCCGGCTGGGGATGAGCGCCACCGCCGCGGCCGACGAAGAGATGGACGGACTTCAGACACTGAACACGAACATCGGTGGATACGTCTACAGCGGGAGGTTCGACCCGAACTTCGAGGATCCGTCGAACATGCCGGGCGAGGTGATCGGTGGAACGCTCACCGACGATGAGCGCGCGATGATCCAACTGATGGATGCGAAGGATCGGGCGCGGTACCTCCTCCAGAAACGGATCCAGGAGAAGGCCGAGATGGCGGAGCTGCTGTCGCAGCTCCAGACGATTCGCCACCAGACCGCGATGTCGGTCATCAACAACATTCGCTAGGTACCCCGGTCTGCCAGGTCATAGGCGGGCGAGCCAGCGGTGTCCGGGGTGGACGCGGGCCAGCAGCCCGGTCAGGGTCGCGCGCTGGTCCGGGCTCAGGTGCGGGACGGCCTCGTCGAAGTCCGCCTGGTCCTTCGGGCGCGTGTGCTTGGCCTTGAACAGCAGGACCAGTTCGGGTGCGAGGTAGGGGACGGCGTCGCCGGTGTGGTGGACGATGTCGTCGTACGGGAACCGGATCGTCGCGTCGCGCCGGCAGATCCAGGTGTCGCCGTCGTGCGGTTCCCGGAACACGTCGAGCAGGTAGTTGCCGGTGGCCGGTTCGCGCAGCCAGGTCTGGTGGGTGGCCGCGAGTTCGTCCGGTGTGGCGTCACGCCAGATCCGGCCGTCGCCCACGGCGTCGAAGGCGTACTCGGGGAAGCGGTCGCGGATCCCGGCGAAGTCCGCAGCGGGGATCCCGATCTCGATGTCCCCGTGCGCACGTGTCTGCCGGCCCAGGAAGAGGTCCAACGCCCAGCCCGCGGCCACGTACCACCGGGTTGCCGTGCCGGACAGGCGCTGGGCGACCTGGCTCGGTGTCCAGCAGGACGACCATCTGGCGCCCAAGGCGTCGATCTCGGCCGGGGACAGCCGGTGGCCGCCGGCGGGCAGATGCTCGGTCACCGCAGGAATCTAACAGCGCGGCCGCCCGTCCGATTCGGATGGGTTCGCCGGGCTCCTCGCCGGCTGTCTTATTGGCGGCTCAAACGCGATCTCAGCCACTCGAAATGGCGATGGTCGTGATGAATGGGCTCCATATCGGCGGGTAGCAAACAGGGCGTAGCCGTTGACCCCCCAAGCGAAAGGAGCCCTGCTGTGATCACGCAGGACAAGATTCACTCGCTGTACGGCCTCGACGTCCACGACAACGATGGCGACAAGATCGGCTCGATCGGTGCGGTGTGGAGTGACGCCGCCGGGCAGCCGACCTGGGCCAGCGTCCGCACCGGCCTGTTCGGTCTCAAGGAGTCGCTGTTCCCGCTGCAGAACGCCGACCTCGCCGGCGACCACGTGGTGGTGCCGTTCGACAAGGCGACCGTCAAGGACGCCCCCAACGTCGACGCCGACCACGACGAGCCGCTGACCCAGGACGAGGTGGACCGGCTCTACCAGCACTACGGCGTGAACTGGGACGAGACCTACCACGCCTACCAGTCCGGTGCGAGCGCGGCGAACGCGTCGTACGCCGCCACGGAGAGCACGGAGAGCGTCCGCACCGGGAGCACCGGCACCGGCGCGGGGACGAACGTGGCGACCGGCCACGGCCGCGAGGGCGCGAACCTCAGCGGCGACGACGCGATGACGCGGTCGGAGGAGCGGCTCAACGTCGGCACCGAGCGTGAGCAGGCCGGCAAGGCCCGGCTGCGCAAGTACGTCGTGACCGAGCAGCAGCAGGTGTCGGTCCCGGTCAGCCGCGAAGAGGTGCGCCTGGAGCGCGAGCCGATCACCGACACCAACCGCGACTCGGCGTACGCCGGCCCCGCGCTGACCGAGTCGGAGCACGAGGTCACCCTGCACGCCGAGCGCCCGGTGGTCGACACCGAGGCGGTTCCGGTCGAGCGCGTACGCCTGGGCACCGAGACCGTCACCGAGCAGCAGACCGTCGGTGGCGAGGTCCGCAAGGAGCGCATCGAGGCCGACCTGCCCGACGAGGACGGCCGGCGCACCTTCAGCTGACCGACCCCGCACGTTCCGGCGCCCCGCTGCCTCGACCAGGCAGCGGGGCGCCGGCCTGTCACCGGTCAGCCCATGTGCGGGTACGCGTGCTCGACCGCCGGCACGAACGTCCGTCCGGCGAACACACCCGCCACCACAGCTGAGATCTCGAAACAGGTGGCTACGCCTCCGCACGCAACCTGCCGACGCCGGGATCACCGCAGGCGGCCCGGCGCGGCCGGCGCTACCGGAATGCGGCAAGTGCTCCGGCCTTCAGGCGGGGGTACCTCGGCGCCCACGGCGGCGCCGCCTTCGCAGTCACGGGACCTATCGATCCGAACTTGTGAAGTTGATCTTGGATCTAATACTGTTCCCCGCACCGATCCGGCGTCTGTTGGTCACGCCGGGACACCAAACTCAACAACGGGGGAAGCTTGTCCCGCAAGCTCTACGGCCTGGCTCGACGCTGCGCCGTCATCATGCTCTCTACTCTTACCATCGTGACGGCCGCTCCGGCGGTGGCGCACGCGGCCGATCCCGCCGAGCTGGTCCTGAACGGCACCGTGGACAAGGCCGACGGAACGCCGCTGACCGATGTCGTGGTCACCGTCGGGATTGAGACCGGCGCGGAACCCACCGGTGAGATCATTCCGGTCACCGAGGTCGGTTGGGGCTGGACCTGGGCTGACGGGTCGTTTCAGACCTGGATCGGCAACCCGGACGTCGTGCGGGCCAGCCGGGATGCGAACGGGTTCGTGCCGCTGGTGATCAGCGTGCCCGGCGCGGACGGCAAGCCCGCCTACGTGTATGCCGGCCCGGCACTGATGGGCAGCGACAATGTGCTGCGCCCGTCGGACACCGGCTCGAACGCCGGTGACCTGTTCGAGCTCGCCGTCAGCGCCACCGCGGAGCCGAGCGACGTGATTACCGACGCCGGCGTGACCCCGGTGACCGGCAGGACAGTCACCAGCGAGGCAGACGAGTTCCTGGACTCCGATGCCGTGCAGCAGTCGGGCGGCTACAACGTCATGGCGATGGCGGCAAAGGGCGGCGGTGCGCTCAAGCAGGTCATCGACAACCCGCACCTGTCCACGTGGAACAAGAACAACCCGCCGACCGTTTCGTCGCACGGCTGCTGGAAGAAGGCTGGTGGCGGTGCCACGTGGGCGGTCGTGACGGCTTGGCTGCAGGTCAAGCGCAACGGTAAGTGGGTTCAGCTCGACAAGGACAACAAGACCATCAGGCAGGGTTGTGGAAGCAAGGCCCGGGTGCCGGTCAACGAGCTTTGCAAGGGAATCGTCGCCTGGAGCGATTACCGTGGCATCGTCGATGTGGACATCGTCGGGTACCTCGACCCACCGATCAAGAGCTACTCGCCGACCACCCGCGTGTGGTGCAAGAACTGATCAGGTAAAGGACACCGGTATGCAGGCCGACCAGGACGGCACCATGATGCTCGGCTTGCACGGCACTCTTCGGTTCGCACCCTGGCTCCACGGGATCGAGCTCGAGGACGACGCCTTCAGTCTCGTGGAGAAGCGGTCCGGCGCCTACGGCTTGCTGTCCGCGCCGGGCCAGCGGTGGCACCACCACGAGGCTGGCGGCGACTGGACACCGGACGGCGAGGTGCGGGAACGGTGCTGGCTGCAGGTCGGCGTGCCGGGGGACCGCGGCAAACAGCGCCTGCCCGTCCTGCCGGGGGTCCGGGTGCTCACCGACGTGGTCACCCGGCTCGGTGCCTTCGGCTTCACCGGTCTGCATGCCGTGTTGCCGATGCACCTGACCGAGGACATCGGGATCGACTTGGCCGACGCCGCCGACTGGTTCGCCTTGGCGAACCGGTCGGCGGTCGCGGATCTGGTCGTGTCGGTGTCAGCGGACATGAGTCTTGACCTGCCAGGTCGGGCCGCCGCGCTGGCGGCGGCCGCAGAGGAACGCGGAAACGGGCTGCTCAAGGTGCGACCTACCGGACCGGGCCAGGCGCGGCCCGGCCTTGCCGCGGAGTGCACCGGCGAGGGGTTCCTGCCGGCGGACTGGAACCGCGAGCAGGAGTTCTGGTGTCAGGCCAGCGAGTGGTCGCCCGACCTCGCCGCCTGGGTGATCGAGGTTTTCCTGGACGCCTTGCGGGAGACGGCACCCACCGAGGGGATGGCGCTGCTGACGGTCTCCGCACGCGCCTGAAGCGCAGTGGCGGAGCCGCTCGGCCTTGGGACCGCCGGCAATTCGATCGATGTTCGTGGGAGGCATTCTGATGGTTGCCGGTCTGGCGGTGCCGGCAACGCCGTCGGCGCCGCCCCTTTTTCTGCGGGAGTGGCGGTACGACGACGTGGCGATGCTGACCGGGATGGGCCCCGACGACGGGTTACGTCGGTGGACCAGTCTTCCCGCCGGGGACGCCGAGGAGATGCGGCAATGGGTCGCGACGCAACATGACGGCCGCGAGACCGGGGACCGGATCAGTTACGCCGTACAGGAGGGCGATCCGCGCGAGGCCGGCGAGCCGGTTGCTCATGTCGTCCTCAAGCTTCATCGCGGTGGCGCGGAGCCGGTGGGCGAGGTCGGCTACTGGACGGCGCCCCACGCCCGTGGCCGCAACATCGCCGCCCGGGCGCTCGGCGCGCTGTGCGACTGGGCGTTCGACGAGTACGCCGAGGCTGGTCTCACCCGCCTGGAGTTGATCCACCAGGTCGACAACCACGCCTCCTGCCGGGTCGCCGCGAAAGCCCAGTTTCCCCTGTCCCAGGTCCTCCCGCCGCGGCCGCCATGGCCGATGGAAGGGCATCTGCACGTCCGCTGTCGCAATATTTCAGAGGACCGTTCAACTATTGCGGCCCTGTGACCGCAGCTGTCACGATGACCGTCGATCCCTCATCCCCGTCCCTGATCGGCTGGAGTCCCCATGACAGTCACCCGTCGTACGCTGCTGTCCTCACTCGCCCTCGGCCCGCCGGCCGCTCTGCTCGCGGGCACCGCACCGGCCCGGGCCGCGTCGCCGGTCGGCGACGTGGTCGGCAAGGTCAGCGTCGGTTATCAGGGCTGGTTCTCCTGCCCCGGGGACGGCGCGCCGATCGGCGGATGGTGGCACTGGAGCCGCGACCGCTTCCAGCCGCCGTCACCGGGCAACACCACCATCGTGTCCTGGCCCGACCTGCGCGACTTCACGCGCACGTACCCGACCGCGTACCCGAATCTCGGCAACGGCCGGCCTGCCGCACTGTTCTCGTCCTACGACCAGCAGACGGTGGACACGCATTTCGACTGGATGCGGACCTACGGCATAGACACCGCCGCGTTGCAGCGGTTCAACCCGACAGGCGACGAGGGGCCGACCCGCGACGTGATGGCCCAGAAGGTGCGGGGCGCGGCCGAGCGGACCGGGCGCAAGTTCTACATCATGTACGACGTGACCGGCTGGACCGGCATGCAGACGCAGATCAAGGCCGACTGGACGGCGAAGATGTCGGCGCACACCGCGTCCGGCGCGTACGCCCGGCAGAACGGCAAACCGGTCGTCTGCATCTGGGGGTTCGGCTTCAACGACGACGGACGCCCGTTCACTCCGGCCCAGTGCCTCGACGTGATCACCTGGTTCAGGGCGCAGGGCTGCTACGTGATCGGCGGCGTGCCCACCTACTGGCGGGAGGGAAAGAACGACAGCCGCCCCGGGTTCCTCGGCGTCTACCACGCCTTCGACATGCTGTCGCCGTGGATGGTGGGCCGCACCGGCGACCTCGCCGGGCTCGACTGGTTCGCCGCCAACGTCAACGCCGCCGACCAGGCCGACTGCAACGCGCGCGGCGTCGACTACCAGCCGTGCGTGCTCCCCGGCGACCTGTCGTCCGGCCACCGCCGGCACGGCGACTTCTACTGGCGCAGCGTCTACAACATGGTCCGGCTCGGCGCGCATGGCCTCTACGTGTCCATGTTCGACGAGTTCAACGAAGGCAACCAGATCGCCAAGACCGCCGAGACTGCCGCGTCCGTGCCGGCGGGCAGCGGGATCCGCGCGCTCGACGAGGACGGCACCTTCTGCTCCGCCGACTACTACCTGCGGATCACCACGGACGCCGGACGAATGCTCAAGGGCCAGATCGCGCTGACTGCCGTACGCCCGACGCAGCCGACCACCGCAACCACACCGCCGCAACCCACCGGGGATCTCGCGGCCGGCAAGGCGGCGAGCGCGAGCAGCGTGAACGGGCCGTACGCGGCGGCGAACGCCGTGGACGCGAACACCGGCACCTACTGGGAGTCCAGCGGCGCGCTCCCGCAGTGGTTCCAGGTGGACCTGGGTGCCGCGTACGCCGTGAAAAGCCTTGTCATGCGCCTTCCCGCAGGCTGGGGGAGACGCGCACAGACCGTCACCGTGCAGGGCAGCAGCGACGGCGCCGGCTTCAGCACCCTCGCCGGCTCCGCCGATCACGTCTTCGATCCCGGCTCCGGCAACGCGGTGACGGTCACCCTCTCCGGCGCCACCACCCGCTACGTCCGGCTCGCCTTCGCGGCCAACACCGGCTGGCCGGCGGCTCAGCTCAGCCAGATCCAGGTGTACGGGGACGCGCCCGCCACCCCACCGGCCGGCACCGACCTGGCACGCGGCAGAGCGGCCACCGCGAGCAGCCAGGTCCAGGTGTACGGGCCCGGCACCGTGACCGACGGCGACGCGGGCACCTACTGGGAGAGCGCGAACAACGCCTTCCCGCAGTGGGTCCAGGTGGACCTGGGCGCGGCCGTCACGGTCGGCCGCGCGGTCTTGAAGCTGCCGCCGTCGTGGAGCGCGCGGACGCAGACGCTGGCGATCGCGGGCAGCACGGACGGGTCCGCCTTCACCACGCTGTCCGGGGCCGCCGGCCGGGCGTTCACGCCGGGCTCCGGCAACACGGTGACTGTCGGCCTCGCGGCCACCTCCCTCCGATATCTGCGGGTCACGGCCACCGCGAACACGGAATGGCCGGCCGGGCAGCTGTCGGCGATCGAGGCGTACCCGAGCTGACCGCGCCCGGAAAGCGCCGTCCGATCACCGCCAGACAACCGAACCGACATGGCACAGGCTCGGGGTCATGAACAACGCACTCGATGGCAAGGTGGCCCTGGTCACCGGTGGGGGTCGCGGTATCGGCGCTGCGGTGGCTCTGCGACTGGCCGAGCACGGCGCCGACGTGGCGCTCACCTACCAGCAGAACCGGCAGCGCGCCGACGACGTGGTAAAACAGATCGAGGCCGCCGGCCGGCGCGCGATCGCCGTGCAGGCGGACAGCGCCGACCCGGCCGCGGTGGTCGGCGCGGTCGAACGAGCTGCCGGTGAACTCGGCCGGCTGGACATCCTGGTCAACAACGCCGGTGCTTTCCTGCTCGGCCCGATCGAGCAACTGAGCCTGGCGGAGTTCGAGCAGACCGTCGCGGTGAACGTCCGGGCACCGTTCGTCGCCTCGCAGACCGCGGTGCGCCACATGTCCGCAGGCGGGCGGATCATCAACATCGGAAGCAACATGGCGGAGCGAGTGGTCTTCCCGGGCTTCTCGCTGTACGCGATGAGCAAGACCGCCTTGACCGGTCTGACCAAGGCGCTGGGGCGCGAACTCGGAGGCCGAGGGATCACCGTGAACCTGGTGAACCCGGGGCCCACGGATACCGAACTGAACCCGGCGGCCGGTCCGAACGCTGACACGATCAACGGGTTCACCGCCGTCGGTCACTACGCGGAACCGGCCGACATTGCCGCCGCGGTCGCGTTCCTCGCCGGCCCGGACAGCCGGTACATCACCGGGGCCACGGTCAACGTCGACGGTGGCTTCACCATCTGATCATCGGCCCTGACTGCTTCCGGGTTGCGATCCCCGGTCAGCGGCTTCGATGGCGACGGACGGCGTCCCGGTTCGCGCATCGGGTGGAGCAGTACCGCTGCCTCCCGGTGCGCGACGTGTCAGCGAAGATCAGGATGCAGCCGTCCACCGCGCATCGCCGCAGCCGGTGCATGCCCCGGCCCGCCAGATGCAGGGCGGTGCCGACCGCGACGAGCGACGTGAGCACCGCACCCAGCGGCTGCCCGGCGTCGCGGTAGTGCAGATGCCACCCGCCGGCGTGATCAGTGAGCCGGGGATAGGCGGCCGCGGCGGCCAGCATCGCGTTCAGCAGCCGGGCCCGTGCCGGCTCGTCGTCGGCGTCGACGACCCGCTCCCAGGCGTCGAGCGTGGCGTTCAACTGATCGACATCGGACGCCTCGACAGGTGCTTCGAGGAGCAGGCCAGCGTCCCGGCATCGGTCGGCCAGCTCGTCCGCCGACGTCGGCCGCCGGTTCGCGAGGTCTGCCGCCAGCTCCACGGCATCCGCGCCGTAAGGGTTGAGATGCATAAGACCATTACATCAGGGTGCAGAGATGAGCGTCGTCGCCGCACCGCCGTACCGCTGGGTGATCCTTGCCGTGGCCACATTCACGCAGGCAGCGTCCGCCTTCTTCGTGCAAGGACTCAGCGCGCTCGGCGTACACCTGCAGCACGACCTCGGCGTCGGCGCCGCGCAGCTGGGCCTGCTGGCGTCGGCCGCGCAGGTGGCGCCGATCGCCGGACTGCTCGTGGCGGGGGCGTTGCTGGACCGGTTCGACGAGCGCCGGGTCGTCAGCGCCGGTGCGGCCCTTGTCGGAGTCGCCCTGGTGGCCGGCACGTTCGCGCCCGGCTACCCCGCTCTGCTCGTCGTGCTCCTCGTGGTCGGCGCCGGATACAGCACGGTGCAGCCGGGCGGCAGCAGATCGGTGGCATCGTGGTTCGACGCGTCGCAGCGCGGCCTGGCCATGGGCGTGCGGCAGGCCGGTGTGCCGCTCGGCGCGGTGGTCGCGTCGGCCGTGTTACCTCTGCTCGCCGCCGCTGCCGGGTGGCGGGCCGCGATCCTGGCCGGCGGGGTGGTCGCGCTGCTGGGCGCGGCGGCGTTCGCGCTGCTCCACCGGCGTCCCGCCGTACCCCCGCCTGATCTGTCGTCGGCCGGGCGCCGCACCGACCGGCCTGCTCTGCGCCGCGCGATGATCACCGGGACGTGCCTGGTGTCGGTGCACAGCGGGGTGGGACTCCTGACCGTGCTGCATCTGCACGAGGTGACCGCGCTGAGCCCGGGCGTGGCGGCCGCGACCCTGGTCGTGGTGCAACTGGCCGGTGCGGCGGGTCGTGTCCTGCTCGCGGCGTGGAGTGATCGGTTGCGGTCGCGGGAGAGCGCCGTGACGACAAGTCTGGTGGCCGTGCTGATCGCACTGCTGGCGCTCGTCACGCCGGCCGGCGCGGTACCGGTGATCGCGTGCGTGCTGTTCGGGTGGCTGGGATTCTTCGGCATCGGCTGGTACGGCCCGTGGATCGCCGCGGTGGCCGAGGCGGCGCGGAGCGGCTTCGCGCTCGGTGCGGTCCTGACAGTCAGTCAGGTCGCCGTGGTGCTGTCGCCGCCGGTGCTGGGGTGGCTGCGGGATGTGACCGGCGGGTTCACGGCGTCGTGGCTGCTTCTGGCAGGAGTGACAGCGGTGGCGCTGGCCGCCCGTTGCGCGCCGTCGCGTTCGAGCCTCTCCCGCCACCGATGAGTTTGCGGAGGTTGTTCCGTCTGCCTCGGGAAACCCACCGGGGCCGACCACTGGGTGCCGAGGACGCCGAGCAGTTTCAACGCCTCCGCGGTCGGGCTGCCGGGTGCCGCGCTGTAGACGACGAGACGCTGACCGTGGCCGGCGAGGTCCAGTACCTCGCACTCCAGCGTGAGATCCCCGACCGTCGGATGGTGGATGTGTTTGATTGTCGTCCCGCGCCGGACGCACACCCTCAGTTGCTCCCACTGCTGGACGAAGTCCGGGCTGACCGCGGAAAGCTCGGCGATCAGCTGGCGGATGCCCGGGTCCTGCGGGTATCGGGCGGCGGCGGCGCGCAGTTCGGCGACACATTCGGCGGCGAACGCGGCCGAGTGCGGATCGGCCAGTGCGGCGGGGGAGTGTTCGCCGGTGAACAGGTTCCAGATGATGTTGCGGCGTTTCGCTGGCCACGGTGACGGGTCGCCCATCAGGGCGGCCGCCATCCGGTTCCAGGCCAGGATCTGGTACTTCACGTCGATGACGTACGCCGGGGTGTCGTCGAGCCGGTCGAGCAGATGCAGGACACCGGCGGGCACGTCCGGGCTGGGGCCGTCCGGGGCGGCGGGCACCTCGCCGGCCAGGTGGTACAGGTGCGCGCGTTCGGCGTCGTACAGCCGCAGCGCGCGGGCCAGGGCCGACAACACCTGCCGCGACGGCTGCGGGCCGCGCGCCTGTTCCAGCCGGGCGTAGTAGTCCACCGAGATGCCGGCGAGCCCGGCCACCTCCTCGCGCCGCAGGCCCGGGGTGCGCCGGCGGGTGCCACCGGCAAGGCCCACGTCGCCCGGGCGCACCCGGGATCGGCGGCTGCGCAGGAACTCGGCGAATTGGCGGCGATCCATGCGGCAATCCTGCACCGGCGCACACCCCGGTATCCAGGGACCGCCAGTCCGCGGTTCGGCCGGTCTCTGCACATGGCGGCGGATCGGTTGCAGGCTCAGTGCCATGACTGAGCCGAAGATCGCCCTTGTCACCGGGGCCAACAAAGGGATCGGGTACGAGATCGCGCGGGGTCTCGGTGCCACCGGCGCGACGGTGCTGCTGGGTGTCCGGGACATGGCACGAGGAGCCGGTGCCGCCGAGAAGCTCGCCGCCGAAGGGATCACCGCGGTGCCCGTGGAACTCGACGTGCTGGACCAGGTCTCGGTGTCGGCCGCGGCCGCGCGCGTCGACCGCGAGTACGGCCGGCTCGACATCCTGGTCAACAACGCCGGCGTCCTGCTGGAACGCGGGCAGGCCCCCAGCCACATGCCGGTGGCGCTGCTGGAACGCACCTATGCCACCAACGTGTACGCCGTGGTGACGGTGACCAACACTCTGCTGCCGCTGATCCGCCGATCGGCGGCCGGGCGCATCGTGAACATGTCCAGCGGACTGGGCTCCCTCGGGATCACCAGCGACCCGCGGAGCCCGTACGCGCAGTTCCCGCTGCTGGCGTACAACTCGTCGAAGAGCGCGCTCAACGCGGTGACCGTCTCCTACGCCAACGAGCTGCGCAACACGCCGATCAGGGTGAACGCGGCCGACCCCGGATACTGCGCCACCGACATGAACGGGCACGCCGGACCGCGTACCCCGGAGCAGGGCGCGATCGCCGCGATCCGGCTGGCGACGCTGCTCGCCGACGGCCCGACCGCGGGGTTCTTCAGCGAGGACGGCCCCGAACCCTGGTAAGTGGCCGCGTCCGGCCATCGGGCTCCGTGCCGTGGGCCGGACGCGGTGTGGTTGTCACGGTTCGGGACGGATGCGGCCCAAGCGGTCGGGTAGGCCATGCCCATCCCTCCGCCACCAAGCCGATCCGGGATCGGAAGCGGCGGCGAGCCCGAGGGGCCAACCAAGGAAACGCCCGCCTCGATCGTGGTGCG
Organism: Actinoplanes sp. DH11; assembly: GCF_020873875.1. Taxonomy (GTDB): domain Bacteria; phylum Actinomycetota; class Actinomycetes; order Mycobacteriales; family Micromonosporaceae; genus Actinoplanes. The sequence continues at coordinate 108,962 of NZ_JAHWGU010000007.1, read as the reverse complement.
GAAGAGTGACCTTCGGTGGGTCCTGGTGGCGTATGACCGATTCCGGTGTCATGCTGCGACGGTGCCGGTCGAGACTCATGCCTCTGGCGACGTGGAGCAGTCGCGAGCGTTCCTGAGCCGGTACTACTACTCGAACTTCGTCGATGTGCTCAACTGGAAGCACCGCTGGCGGTCCCGGTTCGATGTCAGTCCGGCGGCTGCTGTCACCGTCGGCGACCTGCAGTTCGGCACCGATGTGAGGATCCGTTTCGGTGAGCTCGGCGCCTATCACGTCAATCTGCCGGTGACGGGTTCGCTGACGTGGCGGCAGGGGCGCGGCGCGCCCCGGCAGGCCACGGCGAGGACCGCGGCGGTCTTCCGGCCGGTCGGCGAGACCAGCCTGGAACGGTGGGGCGGTGACTGCCGGCTACTGGCCGTGAAGATCGAACGCGCGGCGCTGGAGGACCAGCTCACCCGCCTGATCGACACTCCGGTCCGCGCCCCGATCGAGCTGGCACCGACCATCGACCTCACCCGTGCACCGGGCACCAGCTGGCTGCGACTCGTCCGGCTGATGGCCGCGGACGCCGCCCAGCCGCAAGGGCTGCTCCACAACCCGGTGGTCGGGGCTCAGCTGCAGGAAGCGTTGATCGCGGGGTTGTTGAGCGCCGCGGACCACCCGTACCGGGAGCGGCTGGAGCGCCCGAGCCCGGTCACGGCGGCGCCGGGCGCGATCCGGCGGGTCGTCGACGCCATGCGGGCCCAGCCGGGCCGGCCGTTCACCGCCGCCGACCTCGCCCTTGTCGCCGGCGTCAGCGTCCGCAGCCTGCAGGAGAGTTTCCGGCGATACATCGGGATGTCGCCGATGGCCTACCTGCGACAGGTGCGCCTGGCTCGCGTCCACGAGGATCTCCGGCAAGCCGATCCGGTACTGCACACCGTGACCGGGATCGCCTACCGCTACGGTTTCCTTCATATGGGCCGGTTCGCGGCCGAGTACCGCGCCCAGTACGGAGTTCCGCCCAGCGACACTTTGCGACGCTAGGCTGCTCGTCGCGGGTCGGTGGTCACGCCGAGATCTTTAAGGTCGGCGGCCCGGCTGCCGAAGTGCTCTGCTGTGCGGTACAGGCTGTTGCTCGGGTGGATCGTCGCGGGAACGGCAGCGACGGTCGGCTACTACCTGCTGCCGCGCGACGGTGTCGCCGCAAGCATGCTCTACAACGCGATCGGCTTCTGTTCGGCGCTGATGATCGTGGCGGGCGTGCGCCGTTACCGGCCCCGACGCCCTGCCATGTGGTATCTGTTCGCGGCCGGGCAGATGTCGGCGGTTATCGGTGACCTGATATGGAGCTACTACGTCTTCGTACTGCATCAGGAGCCGTACCCGTCGTTCGCCGACGTCTGGTATCTCGCCGCCTATCCGCCACTGGTCCTCGGGCTTCTCCAGTTCGTCCGCAGCCGCACCCGCAGTGACATGGAAACCCTCGTCGACGCGGGCATGGTCGCGGCCGGCCTCGGACTTGTCTTCTGGATCTTCGTGCTGCAGCCGACCGCCACCACCGCGTCGGCCTCGGTGCTGGAAAAGGTCATCAGCATCGCCTATCCCGCGGCCGACGCCGTACTCCTGGCCCTGCTGACCCGGCTGTTCATCGGCGCCGGCGCCCGCACGCCGAGCGCACGGCTGCTCGGTGCCGGTGCGTTGTTGCTGTTCGCGGCGGACGCCACGTTCTCGGTGCTGTCGCTGCATTCGGGCAGCGACGGTTACGAGTTGTCGGCCGGATGGCTGTTGTCCTACGTCTTCTGGGGCGCCGCGGCGCTGCACCCGAGCATGGCGGCAGAAGGCCCGCCGGCGCCGGCCGCCGATGCCGCTGTCAGCAGGGGCTCGGTCGTTCTGACGGCGGTTTGTTCCCTGCTGGCACCGGCCATGCTGTTCGTGCCGCAGGCCGGTGCGAGCCTGACCGGCCGGTTCGCCATCGCCACCGTGGGCATCGTCCTGTGCGTGCTCGCCTTCGTGCGCACCCACGGCCTGATCCGCAAGGTGCAGCGCAAGACGCATCAGCTGGAACACCTGGCCACGCACGACGACCTGACAGGTACGGCCAATCGGCGGCACTTCGAGAACACGTTGCGCCGGATACCGCTCCACGACTCTCCTCAGGTGGTGTTCCTCGGCCTCACCGGCTTCAAGAGCGTCAATGACGAGCTGGGCCGCCACGTCGGCGACGAGGTCCTCGGCCAGCTGGCCGCCCGGATCCGCGGAGCCGCACCCACCCCCGCGTCGGTGGCTCGGATGGGCGGCGACGAATTCGCCGTGCTGCTGCCCGGCCACACCGACGGTGCCGCCGACCAGGTCGCGGCGCGGCTCGCCGAGGTCATGCGGGAGCCGGTGCTCGCCGGCAGCAACGAACTGCTCGTGGGAGCGGCCATCGGCATCGGGGACAGTGACGGCGCGACCGGTCCGGCAGAGGTTCTGCGCCGGGCCGAGGCGGCCATGTACGCCGCCAAGGACACCGGCGAACCGTACCGCCGATGGTCCCCGGCACTCGACGACCGGGCCGGTGAGCAGGCCCGCCTCGGCGCCGAGATCCGCGCTGCCCTGGACGGCGGCCAGTTCCGGGTGGTCTATCAGCCGATCGTCGCCGCGCCGGACGGCCGGATGGCGGCGGCGGAGGCGCTGGTGCGCTGGGAACATCCCGAGCGCGGCCCGATCAGCCCGGCGTATTTCATCCCGGTCGCCGAGCGCAACGGGCTCATCGTCGAACTCGGCGCCTGGGTGCTACGGACCGCCTGCGAGCAGATGGTCAGCTGGCGTAACGACACGGCGGCAGCGGCACCCGGGTACCTGAGCGTGAACGTGTCGGCGCGCCAGCTCGCCCGGCCCGGGTTCCCGCAGACCGTCGCGGACATCCTCACCGCGACCGGTCTGCCACCCGGCTGCCTCGCCGTCGAAGTCACCGAGACGGCCGTGTTCGGCGGCGGCCAGGCGGTGCAGGCCTTACATCAACTGCGAGCCCTGGGCGTACGCATCGCGCTTGACGACTTCGGCACCGGCCACTCCTCGCTGGGGCTGCTGCGGACAGTTCCGGTCGACATCCTCAAGGTCGACAAGTCGTTCGTCGACGACATCGCCGGCGCCGGCGAACACCGGGTGATCGCCGAGGCCCTGATCCACGTCTGCGAAGGCCTGGGCCTGACCGCGGTGGCCGAGGGCGTGGAGACCGCGGAACAAGCCGACGTCCTGTACGGCCTCGGGTACCGCCTGCTGCAGGGCTACCACTTCGGCCGGCCTGTCGCCGCCGCCGACCTCGACCGGCTGCGGCCGGCCGAATCCGCCGTCACCGCATAGCGGCCGGAGCGCCGGCCCGCATTCCGGTAGCGTGCCGCCATGGATTTGATCGACAGCGACGCCCGAGATCGCGCTCGCACGGTTCCGGTCGTGGCGGGACGCCTCGTGCTGCTTCTCCTGGCCGCCGCTGCCGCCGTGCTGTGGGCTGTCGGCGTCACCGAACTTCAGCCGCTGAGTGAGCCGGCCGGGCCGGACGCGTTCGGGGAGAACAACACCTACTGGGCGCGGGAACTGCGCTGGGGTGCCCTGCTCGCGCTGGTGGTCACGCTGATCGTTCTCGGTCGCGGTGGCCGGTGGGCTTCGCTGGGGGCACTGATCGCGGGCGGCGCCTGGCTGGCCACCGACATCTGGCTGGACCGTGCCGGCTTCACCTCCGGCACCACGGCCTTCTTCATCGGTGCCGCTGTCGTCGCGCTGATCTGCGGCGGCGCCGTGATTCCCATCCCTGCTCGGGCCGCCACCCCGGCCGAACCGAGCAACGACCACCCCGGCCGACCGGCGTCACCTGTTCCCGGGCCGGGCGTCACCTTCGCCGCGGCACTGGTGGCCGCCGTCGCCGCGGGCGTGGTCACCGCCACCGAATCGCCGACCGATGTGGAGACCGGGCTCAACCTGGGCAGCGCCGCCGCCGGCTCGCTGCTGGCACTCGTCGCGGTCGCCGGTGCCGCCGCGACCGGGCGGCCGCGCGCGCGTGCGGCCCTGGTGACGGCGGTGCTCGCCGGCGCCGTGCCGTGGCTTGTGCGACTCGTCCAGCCGATGCCCAGCGGCGGCCGCTGGCTCGGCATCCTCGCGTTCACCGTGCTGCTCGTGGTCGCCGTCGTCGCGCTCGCCGGCGCCCGCCACGACATCGCGTCGCACGCGGCCCGCTACGGCGGTGTGGCGATCCTGGCCGCCACGCTGATGCCGGTGACGTTCATGATCCTCACCGTGGCAGGGACCGTCACGCAGGCCGGTGCGCCGTGGACCGCGCTCGCGGGCAACCCCGCGATCCACGACGCCGACTCCGACATCGTGCTGGTCGCCGGAGCAATCCCGATCGGACTCCTGCTGGCCCTCGTCACGTGGGGAGTCCGCCACGACCCGGACCGCTGACGAAAGCCGTCACCCGGACGGTGGGTAAGCAGCAGTGTCCGCACCCGTCACCAACGGCCCGTGCGTGGACGCGTTCCACCAGCGCGAGCCGGTGATCAGCACCGATCTGTGCGGCGCCGCGGAACGCTGGCCGCAGTTCGCACCCCACGCCAGGGCTGCCGGGTTCCGTTCCATGCACGCTCTCCCTCTGCGGCTGCGCCGCCTGGCCCAGCAGCTGCAGTCGGCGCTGACCAGCCGGATCCTGATCGAACAGGCCAAAGGAGCGATCGCCCACGCCCACGACATCAGCGTCGACGAGGCCTTCACCCTGCTGCGCGCCTACGCACGGCACACCAACCAGCGCCCTGCACCACGTCGCCGGCCAAGCCGTCACCGACCCGAACTCCCTGCCCGGACTCCCGTCCCGCGGCGACCCCGCGTAGCGGCGGCTCCACGGCCGCGTACGCCCATGTGTCTTTCGGCAGTGTCCGGCGGTGGCCCGAAGCCCGTAGCGTCGCCCCGGTGAAGCGCGTGATCGTTGACCCGGCAGGTCTTCTGCCGGGTGCCATGGTGATTTTTGCCGGCCTGAGCATGGTGAGCGTGTGGTGGGTGCTGCCGACCGTGGTCGCCGCGTTCCTGGCCGGTCGGCGCCCGGGCCGGACAGGCTCGGCAGTGCTCGCGCTGGTGGCGGTGCTCGCGGCCGGTGTGGTGGTGTTCTCGCTGGTGCCGGGTTGGCTGCCGCTGGCCGACCGGTTCCTGCTCGTGTTCGTCGGCGCCACGATGGTGCCGTGGTTCGCGGGACGGTTCTGGCGCCAGTACCAGGATCTCGCCCGGGCCGGCTGGGAACGGGCCGAGCAGGCGCAGCGGGAACAGCGGCTGGTCGCCGAGCAGGCGCGGCTGCGCGAACGGGCGCGGATCGCCCAGGACATGCACGACCTGCTCGGCCACGACCTCAGCCTGATCGCGCTGTCCGCGGGCGCGTTGAAGCTCGCGCCGGGCCTGGACGAGCATCATCGCGAGGCGGCCGCGGATCTCCGGGCCCGGGCCGGGGCCGCGGTGGAGCGCCTCGGCGAGGTGATCGGTGTGCTGCGCGAGCAGACCGACAGCGCCCCGATGGACGTACACGGTCCCGATCTCGAGGCGCTGACGGCCGCGGCGTCCGCGTCGGGGCTGACCGTCGAGTTGCGCATCGACGGCGCGGCCGAGCTGCCGCCGATGGCCGAGCTGGCCGTGCACCGGGTCGCGCAGGAAGCCCTGACCAACGTGGCCAGACACGCGCCCGGAGCGGCGGCGAGCATTGCTGTGACGCATACGGCGGCCGCGACGACGATCGTGGTGGAGAACGGCCCGCCAGCGTCGGCCGGCGTGCCGGCCCGGTCTCCCGGCGGCGGGCATGGCCTGGTCGGTCTCACCGAACGGGTACGGCTGGCCGGCGGCACCTTCGAGTACGGCCCGCGCCACGGAGGATTCGCCGTCACCGCACGGATCCCGCACACCCCCGCGCCATCGCCGGCGGCGCCCCGGACCCACCGGGCGCTGCCGCACGAACATCGACGTGCCCGGCGGCGCCTGGGCCGGTCCCTGGTCATCGCGGTGATGGTGCCGCTGGTCACCGGTGCGCTGCTGAGCGGGGCCCTGGCGGTCCGGGAGACGCTGTCCGCATCGCAGGCGGTCCTGGATCCGGGTGACTACGCCCGCCTGCGCATCGGGCAGGATCGTTCCGAGGTGGAGCGTGTGCTGCCGCGCCGGCAGACGAACCACCGGCCACTGACCGCCGAGCCGACCGCAGAGGGGTTGACGTGCGAGTACTACGCGATGACGGCCGACCGCTTCGACGACCGTTCCGGAGACGTCTACCGGCTCTGCTTCCGCGGCGACGTGCTGGTGTCCCGGGACACCGTCACCCCGTGAGCCGCCGATGATCCGCGTCCTGATCGCCGACGACGAGCCGATGATCCGCGCCGGGCTGCGCGCGATTCTCGCCACCGCCGCGGACATCGACGTCATCGGCGAGGCCGGCGACGGACACGACGCCGTCGAGCTGGCGCGCCGGCACCGGCCCGAGGTGGCCGTCCTCGACATCCGGATGCCCGGTCTGAACGGCATCGACGCGATGGCGGAGCTTCGCCGGACCGTGCCGGCCACCCGCGTGCTCATCCTGACGACGTTCGGGGAGGACGACTACATCCTGCGGGCGCTCGGCGGCGGCGCCGCCGGCTTCCTGATCAAGTCCGGCGAACCCGAAGAACTGATCATGGGGGTACGCGCGGTGGCCGACGGCGCCGCCTACCTGTCACCGAAAGTCGCGGCCCGCGTCGTGGCGCACCTCGCCGCGACCGGCGCGGACACCGTGGCCGCGCGGCGTACCAGCGCCCGTGACCGGGTCGACGCCCTCAGCCCCCGGGAACGCGACGTGCTGGCCTTCCTCGGCAGCGGACTGTCCAACGCGCAGATCGCCCGGCGGCTGACCGTGGTCGAAGGAACGGTCAAGGCGCACGTGAGCTCCATCCTGGCCAGGCTGGGCGTGGACAACCGGGCCGCGGCCGCGGTGGTCGCCCATGAAGCGGGGCTGACCGGTCCACCACCGGCGCAGCAGTGACGACACCACCCGCCCGGCCGGCGGCAGGAACGCCAGCAGGACAGCGGCCACCACCGCGGCGCCGAGCATCGCCCCGGCCAGGACGTCGTGCGGATAGTGAACGCCCACCAGCACCCGCAGCACCGCGGCAGCCCCGGCGAGGGACAACGTGAGCACGGCAAGGCGCGGCCACAGCACCGCCAGCCCGACGGCCAGTCCGGCGGCCAAAGTGGCGTGGTTGCTCGGGAAGGACCAGTCACCGGTTTCCGGGCAGTCGGCGATCACCTCGAGCCCCGTGCGCAGCGCGCGGCACGGCCGTTCCTCGTCCACCACCAGCTTGAGTGCCTCACTGACCGCGTACGCCACCACGGTGCCGCAACCGATCAGCACGGTCCCGGCGATTCCTCGTACGTCCCGGCGACGCATCGCCGTCCACCACATCCCGGCCAGCAGCACGCCCAGGAGCACCAGGGTGCCCTCGGTGGCCACCTCCAGCACCGGACCGAGCCACGACGGCGCGCCGGCCGCCGTCCCGGTGACCGCTCGGTACCCGGACACCGAAACGCCATCGGTGACCCGCACCGCCCCGGCCCGGCCCAACCCGCCCGGAGCAAGCCAGGCGACCGCCGCCGCCGTCGACACCAGGACTGCGGCGGCAGCCAGCAGACGGCCGGCCCCGCTCGTTGCTCGTGTTCCTCGTTTCATGGTGACCGACCGTAGAAGCGAGAACAGCCGGAAACCCGAGCCGAACGGCAACCCCGCACCCCCGACGATCGTCAGGGTTGACCACTGCGTGGCGAGCCCGCCGGCGGTTCGGAAAGTCCTGAATTCGTCGTCCTGAGCTCAGCCGCCGGCGAGGTGGATGCCGAGGTCGGTGCGGCCGGGCAGTACATCCTCGGCCAGGGCCCGCGACGTGCGGTAGTCGCCGTCGCGCAGACGCCGGAACGGCCGCGTCGGTTCGGTGCCGACGGTGCGCAGCCTCTCCCGAAGGCGTGCGGCCTCGCGCTCGACCCCGGCGGCGTCCAGGGCGTCGGCGTCGTGGACGACGTGCAGGTCGAGGACGTCGATGCCGACGTACCACAGCACGCCGTGGGTGATCGGGAACAGCAGCGAGTCGACGTCGCCGCTGATGCCGCGCGGGCCGATCGAGCCGGCGTCCTCGCCGGCGGTCACCACGATCAGGGCCCGGCGCCCGGCGAGGCCGCCGTCGCCGTACCGCCGGGGGACGCCGAGCTCCTCGTCGATGTCACCGTAGGCGAACCCGCTGGTGAGCACCCGGTCGAACCAGCCCTTGAGGATCGCCGGTGGCCCGTACCACCAGAGCGGAAACTGAAGGACGAGCAACTCCGCGGCGGCCAGCTTCGCCTGTTCGTCGCGCACATCGGCGGGCAACTCGCCCCGGGTGTACGCCTCCCCGCCCAGCACGCCGATGTTCCCGGGCTTGGCGGCCAGGTCACCGAGGTCGCGGTCACCGAGCACCGGGTCGAAGCCCTGCCCGTACAGGTCGGAGGTCGTCGTCCGGTAGTGCTCGGACAACGCCTCGGTGCCGTCCCGGAAGAGACGGTCGTTGAAGGATTCGCGGCGGGGGTGCGCGTACACCCAGAGGGCGGTGCCCGGCTGCGGGGTGTGTGTGATGGTCATGAGGTCTCCTCGCGCGTGGTGTGGCGCTTCTCGGTGGCGACGGCGGTGATCACGCGGGTGAGCACGTCACGGGCGCGGGTGGCGCTGATCCGGTCGTCCAGGGCGCTGCGGGCCAGCGCGTCACCGGCACCGACGATCGCCCGCAGACCGGCCGTGTCGATCGGGCCGGCGAGGGGCGCCAGCGCCTCGCGGCACATGGTGAGGTAGGCGTCCTCGGCCTCCTGGCGCAGCCGGTTGAGGGTGGCCGAGCCGGTCAGCGCGGCGACGACATCGGCCAGTTCGCGGCCCTCGGCAAGGCAGCAGTCGATGTACGCGCCCGCGACGAGACCCGCCACCGTCGGCAGGTCGGGTTCCGTCTCGTCGAGGGCCGCCCGGAGCGTGTCCCGCTGACGGGACTCGAACTCCCGGTACAGCTCGGCGAGGACACCGGCACGGTCGCCGAAGTGGTCGTACACCAGGGGTTTGGTCACTCCGGCGCGCTCGGCGAGCCGGGCCAGGGTGAACTCGCCGGTGCCCGAGTCGCGGATCAGTTCGCGGGCGACCCGGAGCAGCTGGGTGTGACGTTCCTGCTTGGACAGCCGCCGCCGGGTGCCCGGGGTGGGGCGGTCGCTCACGCCGGCTCCTTCCGTTTCCGGTGAAGGGCAGAACAACTTACTTTCAGTAAGTTACCACAAGTAAGTTGTCGGCCGTCGCGCGTGCCTCGGCCACGGCCACCCGGTGTTGTCGCCGACACCTCAACGATCCGCGCCGGGAACGGGGAGCCCGGCCCGGAGAAGTGAGCGCCACGGTGCGGTGGTCCGGTGAGCGTCAGGTCGAGGAAGATCAGTGAGCCTTGCACACCACCACAGTGGTCGCGCTGCGTGGCCGCTCACAGCGGCAAGGCATGCCTGTCCGAGCACCGGACAGGCATGCCGGGCCGAGCACCGTACGCTCGGCGAGCCGGGTCATGACGGTCCCGGAGGAGGACGCCCTCGGCGCGCAGGATCCGCAGATCCGGGCATGTCCCGACGAAGACGTGGCAGCCGGTTTCCCGGAGACGAGCGACCGCGTCACCGAGTTCCCGGGCGGACTGGTCCAGAGGTGCGAACCGGGTGACGTCGTTGCCCCCGATGTAGATGACAGCGACCTCCGGGGCGTACCGCAGGGCGCCGTCCACCTGGTGTGCCAGATGCGAGGACATGGCGCCGACGACTGCCGCCCGATGCAGGTGCACCTGACGCCGGGCGTGCCGGGACAGGGCGGTGGCCAGCAGGACGCCGAGGGTCTCGCGGGGTTTCGTCGCGCCGTACCCGGCCGCGAACGAGTCACCGAGCACCGTCAGGCGCAAGGGACGGCCGGGGAACCGCGGGCCGAGCAGCCCTTCACCGCGCGGCGGCTGCACGACCAGAGGCACGGTGCGGTGGACGGTACGGATCTGGGCCACGAACACCCCGAACACCGCCACTGGTACGGCCACGATCATGGCGAGAAGGAAGCCGAAGAGGCCGATCATGCGGGCACGTTATGGCCGCGCGGACACCGGCCGACAGGTCGGCAACCGCTCAGGTGGTGTCCACATCATCATTCAGCCCGCCCGGCATAGGCATGCATTGCCGATGTGCCGTATCGCCGAACGCCGGACAATGGGCGGTCCCGCTACGGTCAGTCCGCCACCACTACCCTCTGGAGGACCGCTTTTTCGAGCGGTGCATCAGCCTGGCCTGGTGTGCCGACTGCCGCGAGTACTCGGGGAACCAGGTTCACGTCCCCGCGCGCCGGGAGCTACCGGATCCGCTGGACACGCTGCCGAAGTTGGAGCGTGCGGAGTTGCGACGCAGTGAGGTGCGGCTTATCGAATGGCTCGACCGGCGCTGGTGACGTCGACAACGCGGTCGATCGCCGGGGCCACTGCCGGAGGTAGCGGCCAGCGAGCTGACTTTCGACTTTGTCCGCGCGGATAAGGTCGACGTGTGAAGATCGGCTTCCGTAACTACTCGCAGGGCATGGGCCGCTGGTTGGCGGTCGCCGGAGGCCTGGTCGTCGTGGCCTTGCTCGCGGCTCCGCTCCAGGCTCCGGAGCCGGGCGGCGACCACCCGAAGGACATGGACTGCGGCAACGTGTTCTGGTTGACCCCGCCAGCACCGGACTCCGCCGACCCGGACTACGAGTTCTACCGTAAGAAAATGGACCGAGGGTGCCGGGAGGCTCGTGTCACCAGAGGCGTCACAGCGGCCATGGCTTCCGGGATCACGGTATTCGGCGTGGTCCTACTCGCTCGCCGCCAGAAGAGGTTTTTGCCATAGAGCCAGTGCGTTGACGTGAGCGCACTCGTCAGCCGTGGTGTACGACGCCGGCCGCGTTTTGCGCTACGACCCAAGCAGCCAGGAGGACCGCCACAGCGGTCTCGGCAAAGCGAGCCCTTACGACTTCGACGACAAGTGGAGCGACTTCAAGATCACGAAAGCCGAGTTCGAGAGCGTGTGGGCGCGCACGCTGTCCAGCAGTGTCTTGGACTGCGGCATATGAGTGCACCGAACCTTTATTTTACGGCTGTACGGTCGCGGCGATGTCGGCCGCGCCGACAAGCCTCCCAGTGCAGTCGTAGCCGACTCCTCAGACGGGAGCCGGCGGTCATCGAGGCCACACGGTGACCGAGGAAGCCGTGGCCTGCACACGGACACGGTCTTTGAGCGAACCGCAGCCGGCCGCCGCAACGACGTGAAGGCGCGTGGCCTTGGCACTCGGTCGGTTCGGCCAGCCAGGCGAGCTTTGAGTCGTCGGGCAACCGACCCGATTCGTCAGGCCGGGTTTGGGGGCGTGCGCCGTGTCAGCCTGCCAAACGCACCGCTTACTGAGCGTCGCGCAGACTGCGCGGGCGCCTCAACGGCAGGCGTTGGGCCATCGTCTTCGATCGCGGCGTCATCCGCCTTCTCCCGCTCCTCCTGAATGTCGTGAATGTGCTTCTGAAGCTTCTGAATAATCGCAGGCAGGGAGTCGTCAGGCTTGTCCGACAAGAACTTTGCCTCCTCGGACCCGCCCGCCGGAGCTTCTTCCGGCGTGTCGCTCGTGCGCGCACTGCGCTCGAGGCTAGCGACAGCCAGTTGCCAAGCAGCGCGTAATCGCACCTCGTGGTCGAAGATCGAGTCACTCAGTGGAGCGTAGGGGGACACGAAGTCGGTCGGCTCGACGACCCACATCGCGTCATCATTGCTGGCCGATGTTCTTCTTCCCGCCATCACCCCTCCATCCTTAAGCGATCTTCATAGTTGATCCATGACCTTGCTTCCGACGCATAAGATCACGGTAATGGATCAATTTGAGAACGAACCTGTAGTAAATATATACGAAGTTGACAAGTGACAAGAGGGATAACGCGATCCACGCCTTATGGGTGACGCCAAGTAGGCTGACCTGCGGAGGTGGCGGGGAACTCCCGGCCTCCGTAGGCGCAGTCATCAGGTATGTCACGATCGAGGCGATCGACAGCACGCCGCTCACTATGAGGGAGAGCCTGGCCAACAGGGAACCCCCTACCAAGGCATTTCTCTCGGAAGCGATGCCAAACCACGACGCAACCACTGCCGGTAGCGCCAGGATTACGGCGGGATAGTCACTCTCAGGGGCGACTCGATGATTGGACACCATGTAACCCACCACGATCACCAGGACAGTCGTGGCGAAAGCTGTAACTGCGGCCTGCAGTCTTGACCCGGGTGGAACCTCCTTGAAGCGGGCGACCACCTGGAGGTCATGCATTTTCGGTTTGGCAGCGCCGAAACCTCGCATGTACAGATGTACGAAGTTCTGACCGTGGCGCCGCTGCAACCTAAAGTAATGGCGATCGTCGAAGCGATGCGCTGACGGTTCAACGCCAGCCTTGTGAGTACATTTGGCAGTACCCACAGGTCCCCTCTTGACTCCAGGGCGAGATCCGACCCACGAAGGAGTCACTAGTTGGTCGCAATGGCTACAGGTCAGGTGCTGCTCGAAAACATACTTACTCTCCGGAGCATTAAGCCGCAAATGGTAAGACGACGCAGTAAGAGCGAGGCTGATTGGTACGGCGACTTGAGCCGGACGAAGCCCCATCCCAATCCTCATAAGCCCTCGCCAGCGCTTAACACCAAACTTGGCACGCCTACTCCGTGCTGGAGGCCCCTCGCTCGAACCTGCCGCGGCAGTAACTGAGGCCGGCATGAGCGTGCGCTCGTACTTGATCAAGACACGTCCGCCGGCGACGATCTGGGGATCCACGACTGCAACTATCGGGTATGCGCCGCATAGTTCAAGGACGTACCTGCGTAAGTAGCCCTTCGTGAGATCGTCCACCTCGAACGTCTCGAGAATCTCATTGATGGTGCGCTGCATGGGCTCGATGTCGACCGGCCCTCGCATCGCCAGCAGCGTCAGCAAATCTTTTTCCTTGGCCACCATCGCGGCGTCCGGCCACTCCGTCGAGGCCTCGGCAGCGACAGGTGGCACAACCGATTCTGACTCTGCTGCAATTACCGCCTTGTCTCCGAAAGCCATAAGGAGACGCAAGCCGGCGGCAGCTAAACGTGTAGTTTCCTCGTAAGTAAGGTCAGTCAATGAGCTGTCTTGAGCATCTCTCAGGTGGAAATTATCAACGAGCTCACCCTTGACCGGGTGAAGAACCGGGAGATAGAGAAATTTGGCCTGTTCCCATCCCCGCGGAAGGTCAAATTCAACGATTACTCGCTGAACCATCATGTGACCCTCGACATCAACAGTCTCGGCGACTCGTACACGGTGTTTAGACACGTTCATGATCAACTCGGTGAAAATCGCTATTGGCCGTAAGTAGTCACTTTCACCAGTACCCTTAGAATCTACCGGTTTCTTACCGTTACTCGCGTTGTCTTCCACCGACTCGGATGTAATTCGTCGAGCGCCTTCTGTCCATAGCGAGTCGAGAAACTTGGGAAACGGATATGCCGCTTGAGTGGGAGCAGCTTCCTCCCTTGCAAGTTTCCCGCGCCGCTTCAAAAAGAGATATGCGGCAAGTACTAAAGCCAACAGGCCAAATAGAATCCTGGCCGAGAGTTCCCACCACTCCCAATTCGGCAACCGGCGAAGGTAGCCACTAGATAAAGAAGCGATAAAAAAGGAGAGCCCCAGAAGGGCGACGAAAAACTTCCAGAGCCGCGTCCACCATCGTTCAGGGTCGAGCCGGGGCTCTTGCGCCGACATGCACCATGCCTTCCTGCCGGTCGTTCACTAAGCGATTACCTCGGCTCCGACACCCTTCTACGGTCCAACTCGACGGCGGGGCTCGCCCCGAGCCTAGCCTGAAGTTGATCGTTATGAATGTCAATACTTCAGCATGAATCGATCGACGATCGCTCGGCGGCCTCGGCCGAAAGTCGTGTAGCTGTCGGCCGTTTCGGCAAGATGCCTTGGACTGATCATGCTTCTTACCCCTGAGGTAGGTGCCCTCGGGCAAGTGCTCTGAAGCTGACGTCGGCCAGACCTGGGATCCAATTTAGGGCGCCCTGCGTGTAGACCCGGCCCAGCTGACCGACTCCGGATTTCAGTTTTTGAGGCCGAACGTGTTAAACGTAGTTTGCCGGGCCGTGCAGCAGGCCATATGCTGCGCACCTCGTGGGCTAGCGATCAAATTTGCTGATCTGGCAGCCGATGAGAGCTACCTCGCCGGTCACCTCGACCAGCCCAGCCGGGCTGCGGTCGTACCACCAGTGAGCTATCGGGTGAACCGCTGGGCAGGGGTGCCCCAACCGAGGACCTTGCGCGGACGTTGTCGAGTTCGGCGGCCACCGCGGCCAGGTCCTCGGCGGTGTAAACGCCGAGATCACTGCTCCTCGGGAAGTACTGACGGAGCAGACCATGTGTGTCTCCTTGGCGCCGCGCTGCCACGGGCTGGCCGGGTTGCAGAAGTAGGTCGGCGACCTGCGCGACAGTTGAAAGCGGTGGCCTTCCCGTAGGGCCTAGCAGGCGGCGGCCTGACGCGCCCGACCGCGCTTGGGCGCCGGCCGCCGGCCGCCCGGTCGCGGCCCGGCGGCCCTGCGGTCGTCGGGTCAGTTCGTCGCTGTGATGACGGTGACGGCGACCGTGGCGGTGGAGGCGGCGATCGCCGCGGCGGTGCGGGCCACGGCCGTGTTCACCGCGGACGCTCCCCAGTTGCCCTGCTCCAGCTCCTTGGCCCGCTTGATCACCGGGGTCGACCAGGCCAGTTGCGGACGTAGGGACGGCAGGGCACCGCTCGCGGAGAGCAACGCGATCAGCGCCGCGGTGCGGGTGTCGGGTTCCGCGCCGTCGACCAGCACGGCTCGGATTCGGTCGCGTATCTCCTGCTCACGCTGGCCGTCGCCGGCCGGCAGCCGGGTCATGTTGAAAAGGCCGAGCACCTTGCGGCTCTCGCGGCGCACCAGGCCCCGCTCGACCAGCCGGTCGACGACCTCGTTCCACAGGTTGCCACCGATCTGCAGCAGCAGCGTCTGCACGCCGCGCGGTTTCTCGGCGACCTTTTCCCACGCCTGCTGTAGCAGCGGGTCCGCCGGCGGCTCTCCGTCGACGGCGACCACCTTCTCGCCGCTGAGTCCGCCCGATCCGGTGGTGTCCACGCGCCCCAGCAGGGCCAGGTCGACGAGCACGGCGCCGCCCAGCGCGTAGGGCAGGGTGCCGGCGCTGGCCGGCGTGCCGGTCTCGTCGTCCATCAGCAGAAGCAGCAGGTCTTCGACGAGCAGCATGGTCGTGTTCATGCCACCAGTATTCGAGGGCGCCGCCCGACCGGACAGTGACACCACGTCACATGTCGTTGTGACATCGCGGCACTGACAAAGCGGAGGGATCGCTGGTGTCATCGAGTCATGACGACACCAGCCCGCTGTTGCGGCGCACGGAACATCCAGGCTCACCGGCAGGTTCGTTGTGCCAGGGGAGGTCCGGCGCTGATTCGCCTCGACCACCGAGGAGATCAGGGCGACAGCCAGGACCGTACGGTCAGCACCGCGTCGGCGAAGGGTACGGGTGCTTCCTGCGGCAGGTTGTGGCCGGCGTCGACCACTCGGTGCTCGTGCCGTGCGTGGAAGAAGCTTGCCTGGTGCGCCGTGCCGCCGGGCTTGAGGGGATCGGCGGCGCCGTCCAACGTCACGGCCGGCACGGTGATCGGGGGCTTCGCGGCGAGACGCTTCTCGTCGTCGCGAAAGAACGGATCGCCCGCTTCCTGGCCGAGCCCGTGGCGGTAATGATGCAGGACCACGTCGACGAAGTCCGGGTTGTCGAACGCCACGGCCGTGCGTTCGAAGGTCGCGTCGTCGAAAGGCCACCCCGGCGACCACTGACGCCACAGCAGGCGGCAGAGCTCCCGGCGCCGGAGGTCGAGGCATTCGCGGCCACGTTCGGACTGGAACAGATGCTGGTACCAGACGGCGGCTTCCAGCGCCGGATCGAAGGCGTGTCGTTGCCGCTCAAGGTCGATGATGTCGTAGCCGGCCATCGACACGAGGCCGCCGACACGCTCAGGCCGGAGCGCGGTGGCGACACAGGAGGCCAGGCCGCCCCAGTCGTACCCGGCCAGGATCGGAGCTTGCAGATCGAGAGCGTCCAGAAGCGCGACCAGGTCGGCACCGAGGGCCGTTTGCTGACCGCTGCGAGGCGTCTCGTCCGAGCGGAACCGGGTCGGACCGAAGCCGCGTTGATAGGGGCGGATCACTCGCGCGCCGTGCGCCGTCAGCAGCGGAACGACGTCGTCGAACGCATGCACGTCGTAGGGGAACCCGTGTGACAGCACGACCGGCCACCCGTCGCCGGGACCGTCCTGAAGACAGCCGACCTTGAGGAGGCTCGTTTCGACTGTGCCGACGTCCATCTCAGAACCGGACCAGTGGCTTCGGCGGCAGGTCGAGCTGGGCCTCCGGCAGCTCGGGCGTGGTGCACTCCCGCCGATCCAGATGCTGCTCACCGACGAACTCCAACGCTCGCACAAGTCCTCCTGCTGTCGAAACGCCCGGTGGGTGGATCCGCCGGGCCGCTTGGTAACGGCGCCCGGGTGGTGCCACGGGCACGGAGCCGGTGGGCGCGCTGTGACTGCCGCCGCGGACTGCGCGGTTGATGAGCCGGCGGCCGGCAACGAACCTGGGTGCCCGTTCGATCGTGCCAGGCCGTTCTCCGGTTCGCCGGGCAAGGTCAGCGTTGTGTGCCGCCGGGAGTCGACGGAGGCGTCCGCGCCTGAGCACACCAGTTCGCTCTGTCGCGGCGTACGGAACACGGCTGATGTGCCGGCAGACCGGATCAGGGGTGCGGTTCGCCGACATCGTGCGTTCCGACCACGGCTACGGCATGGCTTGCGGCTATGGCACAGCTTTCGACGGCCGGTTGCCTGCCAGCACGCGGATGAGTGTTACCAGGGCGACGGCCTGCACGAGCGCCACGGCGACGACCAGGCTCGTCACCGACCGTTCGTAGAGCAGGCCCGCCGCGGCGCCGCCGGCGATCGCGCCGATGCCCTGCACCGCGGCGAAAATGCCGTACGCGGTGGCTCGGCTGTTCCGGGGCACCAAGTCGGCGACCAGGGCCTTGACGGTCGAGTCCTGGACCCCGACGGCGGCGCCCCACACCAGGATTCCGGCTACTGCGGCGGGCAGGCCGCCGGTGAAGACCAGCGCGGGGACGGCGGCGATCATCGCGGGTAGAACTATCAGAACCCATGGACCGGCCCGGTCGTACGACAGGCCGGTCACCAACGCCGCGAGCGCTCCGGCGGCCATCGCGGCCGCGTAGGTCAGCGGCACCGCGGCGGTGGCGACCACTCCTGCGCGTACGAGGTGGAAGCCGATCAGCCCGAAGGTCACCAGGCCCGCGGTGCACAACGCCATCGCTGCCGCGAACCAGTGGAAGCGGGCAGGCAGCGACTTCAGCCCGGTCGCCGACGTCACCCGCGCGGCGAGAGTGCCGGGGACTGCGGGAGTGCGGGGGACTGAGGGAGTGCGGGGGACTGAGGGAGTGCCGGCCGCGGCCGGAGTACTGGTGGCCGGAGCGCTGGCGGCGGCGGGAATGCTCGCGGCCGGGGTGCTGGCGGTGGTGGGAGTGTTGGCGGCCGGGATGCTGGTGGCTGCGGGGCTGCCGGTGGTGCGGATGCCGGCGGCTGTGGGGGACGGCTGTGCTCGGTTTCGGAGGGTGAACAGCAGCAGCATCGCTACTGCTGCCGGCACGGCGAGCGCGGCCAGTGCGGGCCACAGCAGCCCGGCCGCTGTCGCGATGATCGCGGCGACGATCAGTGGCCCCGCGAAGGCGCCGATCTGGTCGAGGGCCTTGTGCACGCCGAGGCCGCGGCCCATGCCGACCCTGCTTGCGGCGTCGGCGAGCAGGGCTGACTTGGCCGGGCTGCGGACGGCCTTGCCCAGCCGTTCCAGAAGGATCAGTGCGGCGGCGACCGCCAGGCCGGCGCCGCCCAGCGCCGGTGTCACGGCGAGTAGCGGCACGCACACCGCGGTCAGTCCGTAGCCGACGATCGTCAAGGTCCAGTACCGGCGGGTGCGGTCCGCCAGCGGCCCGGACACCAGTCGAAGCAGCAGGGCCGCCGCCTCACCGGCACCCGTGATCAGACCGACGACGACCGCGGAGGCACCCAGCGAGGCCAGCAGCGGTCCGTACACCGATCGGGCGCCCTCGTAAACCATGTCCGCGGCCAGGCTGACCACGCCGAAACCGACGACCACGCGCCAGGCTTGCCTGCTGCCGCCGGCGGCACTCACGGTGCTGGCGGTGGCAGTTGCGCTGCCGGTGGGTGGCGACGGCGGGCCGGCCGGGGCATCGGCTGGTCGTCCGGTCTCGGCAGCGTCGTCAACACGTTCCACACCGGCAGGCATGCGGAAAATTATCGTGGCCGGCTCCGGGCCGCCGGTCATCGCCCCCGCAGGGTCCGGTATCCGGTCAGCACCGGTAGCGAGGCAGCTTCCCAGCAGCCGGAACTGGGACAAGCGCGTATCAGATTGATTGATCTCGGACGATGGCGGGAACGGTGGCCGTCATGGGAACGGGGAAGAAGCCACCACCGGCGTGGCTGATGCTGATCATGTCCGTGGCGGTGTCCGGACTTTTTGGGTACGCGACCGTCACCTTGTGGAACAACGACCGGGCCCTGCGCGATCGCGGTGTCGAGACGACCGCTCAGGTCACGAAGATCGGCGGCAAGGGCCGGATCACCGTCGCCTACACCACCGCCGACGGCCGGCGCGCCGAGGCACTGATCGGCCAGAAGGACTCGGCCGACGGCACCAAGGTCGGGGACACCGTGCCCATCGTGTACGACCCGGAGCACCCGGCCGACGACGTCCGCGACACGCGGGTCCCGGACAACAACATCGTCACGTACTTGACGCTTACCGCCGCCGTGGCGTCCGCGGTTGGCGTACCCCTGGCGATGGTGCGGATGAGACGCGCCAAGCAGCACCAGAACGCCTGATGATCAGCCGTGGGCGGCGGGCCGCAGCCCGCGACGGCAGCGGTCCGTCGATCACACCACCTTGCCGGGATTGAGAATCTGGTACGGGTCGAAGAGCGCTCTGAGTTGTCGATGAAGGTTCAGCGAGCCGGGGCCAACCCGGACCGGTCGAGGCGCGGGCCCGGGTCGGCGGTCCGCGTGGCGCCGGTGGTGAACAGTTGGTGCGTCACGGCTGGTCGCCGGTCGCGACCGGCCGGTCCGGGTCGGCGGACCACGCGGACCACGATCCGGGGTAGAGGGCCGCGTCGATCCCGGCGACGGCCAGCGCCGCGATCTCGTGCGCCGCGGTGACGCCGGATCCGCAGTAGACGCCGACCGGCCCGGTGAGCCCGGCGAACCGTTCGCGCAACTGTTCCGCGGTCCGGAACAGCGGCACGCCGTCCTGCAGGTTCGCCGCGGTGGGGGCGCTGACCGCGCCGGGGATGTGCCCGGCGCGCGGGTCGACCGGCTCGACGTCGCCGCGGTAGCGCTCGGCGGCCCGCGCGTCCAGCAGGGTGCCGGTCCTGGACAGGGCCGCGGCCTCGTCGGCGGTCAGGGTCGGCAGGTGTCCGCCGGTGAGCACCACGTCACCGGCCGGTCGGGGCCGGGCGTCGCCTGTCGCCTGGGCGTATCCGGCCGCCTGCCAGGCGGCCAGGCCGCCGTCGAGGATGCGGACGTCAGTCACGCCCGCCCAGCGCAGGAGCCACCAGGCCCGGGCGGCGGCCAGGCCGCCGGTGTTGTCGTAGACCACGACCGCGCGCTGCCGGGTGAGACCCCAGCGCCGGGCCGCGGCCTGCAGCCGGTCGACCGGGGGGAGCGGGTGACGCCCGGCCCCGGGCTCGTGCGGCCCGGACAGCTCGGTGTCGAGGTCGACGTAGACCGCGCTGGGCAGGTGGCCGGCCCGGTAGTGCTCCTCGCCGTGCGGGTCGCCGAGCGCCCAGCGCACGTCCAGCAGCAACGGCGGTTCGGGTCGCGCCACCCGGTCGTAGAGCTCCTCGGCGCTGATCAGCACCGGCCAGCGGCCGCCGGTCAGGCCGGGCACGGTCGCGGCGAGGTCGGCGTCGTCGAGCGAGGCGGCCGCGGTGCCCTCGCGGAGCGCCCGGTGGATGCGCGCCTGGACCGCCGCCACGGCCGGCGTCGGCACCCCGTGCAGGCGGCCCAGCAGCACGATCTCGCCGTCGAGGTAGTCGGTCTCGGGGACGGTCGCGCGGACCAGGCTCTGGCGCG
This sequence comes from Actinoplanes sp. DH11, assembly GCF_020873875.1. GTDB lineage: Bacteria > Actinomycetota > Actinomycetes > Mycobacteriales > Micromonosporaceae > Actinoplanes. The sequence goes on along the minus strand of NZ_JAHWGU010000007.1, from coordinate 88,679 downwards.
TCGAGTTGCCGGCCCGCGACCGGCCGGGTACGTCGGCGACCCGGAAGCCGTTCGGGGACGGCGTGGCGGGCACGATCCCGGCTGCCGCGTAGACCGCCCGGGCCTCGTCCTTGAGCCGGGCCAGGGCGGCGTCGCGCAACCGGCTCGGCGGGTAGAGGGCGTCAAGGGTGTTGACCAGGTTGCCGAGCAGCTTGTGTGCCTTGTGGCCGACGATGTCCGTGACCACGTGCACGGCGAACCCGCCGCGGCGCAGATCCGCGGCGATCGGCTCGATGGCGGGGTCGTCCCCGCCGGGGTAACGCCCGAGCCACAGCACGGCCGGCACCGGGTCGGCGTGGTTGACCACCTCGCCGGGCACCACGAAGGTCGCGGGGATCCACACCACCCCGCCGATCACCCGGGCGAACGAGCGCAGCGCGATCCGTTCGTTGGCGAGCCCGTTCTGCAGGGTGACGACGGGCAGGTCGGTGGCGGCGAGGCCGGTGCCGCCGTCGGAGCGTTTGACCGGCTGCCAGGCCCACTGGCGTACGGCACTCTCGGTGTCGGTGCTCTTGGTCGCGAACACCAGGACGTCGCCGGACGTGAGGCCGACCTCGTCGGGGCCAGCGGCGACCGGGATGCGCAGCCGATGTTCGCCGTCCGGCCGCAGGTAGGTCAGGCCGTGCTCGCGCAGCGCCGTGAGCTGCGCGCCCCGGGCGATCAGCAGTGTCTCCACTCCGGCCCGGTGCAGCTCGGCCGCGATCGACGCGCCGACCGCTCCGGCGCCGACCACCACGTAGCGGCTCATCACAGTGCCTCTTTACCTATGTAGCGAATAGGAGATCCCTTGATCAGCATGGCGGGTGACGGGTGCGATGTCCAACGCCGGATGCCGATCGTCATCGAACACAACTTCTTGTCAGTCGGTTGTCAGTGGTCCGCGGCAGCGGACCGATCCTCGACATTCTCGCGCTTCGCCGCCTCGTGGCGGTGGGCGGCTATGGCTCCGGGACGTGTGCGGCGGCGATGGGTGACCGCACGCCCCAGCCGAGCGACCGGTACAGGTCGCGGCCTTCCGTGGTGGCGACCAGCACGCCGGTGTGCACGCCGTGGCGGGCGGCGCGGGTGGCGAGAGCTGTCATGACGGTGCTGCCGAGGCCGCGCCGACGGTACGCGGGTGCGGTCTCGACCTGGTCGACGATGCCGTAGCCGTTCCAGGCGGCCAGGCGTCCCGTCGCGGCCGTGGTCCCGGCGGGGTCGAGGACGGCGGCCACGGTTACCCCGGCCGAGGCGGTGACCCGCAGGGTGTACGGCTCGGCCGCGCGGTTGACGGGGGCGTCCGCCAGCGAGGTGGTCATCAGGAAACCGGTGTCGGCCATGGTCCACGCCGGCCCGAGCGTGGCGCGCAGCCGCGCCGGCTCGGTGGCGGCTTTGATCCACGTGCCGGGTTTCGCCCGGTGCCGCCCGAGTTCGGTGAGCAGGCCTTCGTCGTGGCCGTACGCCACGTAGCGGACCCGGTGGCCCGGCAGGCCGACTTCGAGGCGTGCCGCGCCGGCCATGGCTTGCGGCGGGGGCACACCGCGGGAGAGGGCCCAGCCGTACGTCCACGCCGTAACGACGCCGGCCAGATCAACGTGGGTGTCGTCCGGCATCGTGGCCTGGTCGGTCATCTCTCCTCCGCAACAGCAGCCGTCGGCGGCGGCTCAACCCGGACCATACTTTCGTAGTTGCACATCTGTTGCAATAGTGCGTCAAGGGGCGTCGAGCAGAGCTGCCTGATTCGTGAGCGCAGTGAGGCGCTGGCCCGCGCCGAATGCGACGTACTCGGGTATCGAAGCCGCACTGTGACGGGGATGTGGCCGTAATCTTGGTTCGCGGCTGCCGCTATGGGTTATCGGTAAGGCAGGGAATGCGGGTTGCTGATCTGTGCAGGCGTTTCGGTTCTCGGAGGCGGTTGTGGATCTGCAGTTGTCGGCTCGGGTCGGCAGGGCTTGCGCTGTGGTGAGGGTTGGCGGTCAGCTGGACATGGACACCGCTGCTGAACTCGACGGCTTTCTTCAGCAGGTCGCTGACGGTGGCGCGCTGCGGGTGGTCCTGGATTTCGCCGACGTGTCGTTCCTGGATTCCAGTGGCCTCGGCGTGCTGATGGTGTGGTTCAAGGAGCTGCGCGCCAGGGACGGCCGGTTGTGCGTCGCTGCGGTACAGAAGATGGTCGCGTACGTGCTGCAGGTGTCAGCGGTGGACCGGGTGCTCGACGTGTACGACACGGTGGAGGCGGCCGAGGCGGGCATGCCGCCGGTCGCCTGACTGCCGTAACACAGGTCAGCGGCCGTCGGCTGAGGTGGCGGCGGAGATGTCGGCGCCCGCGTTGGCGCGGCGTGGCCGGTCGTGGAAGCCGTGCCAGTCGATGATCAGGAGCGTGGCGTCGTCCTGCAGGGCGGGGCCGGCCACGGCGAGGACCCCGTCGGCCAGGGCGCGGGCGGCCTCGCGGGGGTGCAGGGCGGTGAGCGAACGGAGCCGGGCCGGGAGGTCGAGGGCAGCGGCTCGGCGTTCCCGCATGCCGTCGGTGACGATCACCAGACGATCGCGCGGGCGCAGCGTGACCTGACCGGCGTTGAACGGTGTTTCAGGGAACATGCCCAGTGCGAAGTTGCGCGGCAGCCGCAGTTCCTGCGGGTCGCCGTCACGGATCAGGATCGGCGGCACGTGTCCGGCATTGATCAGATCGCACGTCCCGCTGCCCAGGTCCAGGCGTCCGAGGATCGCGGTGATGAAGGCGCCGCGGGCGGGGGCGTGCTGAGCGATCGCGGCACCGGCCCGGTCGGCCTGCTCGGTCAGGCTGTGCCCGGCCCGGCGGGAGTTGCGCAGACTTCCCACGCCGAGGGTGGCGATCAGTGCGCTCGTCACGCCGTGACCCATGGCGTCGGTGATGCTGAAGTGCAGGGTGTCCCGGGCCAGGCTGTAGTCGAAGGTGTCCCCGCCGATGTCCGCCGCCGGCTCCAGCCAGCCGGACACGGTGAACGAGCCGCCCTCGCAGGTGAAGGCCGCGGGCAGTAACCGGCGCTGGATCTCCGCGGAAAGGCTGAACGGCGTGGTCCGCTGACCCCACTCGAACAGGTCGGTGTGCCGGCGGTTGGCGATCACCACGAACGCCAGCGCATGCGCGGTCCGGGCGATCTCCGCGATCGACTGCGGGGCCGGCTCGGTGTCGAGGCCGATCTCCAGCAGGCCGATCGCCTCACCGCGTTCGGTGACCGGCGCCAGGACCGTCCATCCCGTGTCGTCGCGCACCACCTGCACCGCCTGGGTCCGTAACGCCTCTTCGTGAGGACCGCCGTCGAAGGGCAGCAGGGTCGCGACATCCGTGCCGGCGCGGCGGCCGTCCACCGCCGTTGCGAGGGGGGCGTGCGTCAGCCGTACCAGGTCCCGGCCGCTGAGGTCGGCGATCAGGAAGGAGACTGTGCGGGCGTGCAGTGCCGTCCCGAGCTCCCGGGTGACGGCCTCGACGGCTTGCACCGGAGTGGCGTCCTCCGCAGCCGCAAGCATCCCGGACAGCGCCGCCTCGACCGACGGATCCATGACCGCAGCATACTCACCGCGCACCGCACACCCGGTCACCGTGCCGAGGCAGGCCGCAAACCCCTCGGAGGAGGCGCCCGACGCCGGTGGTGCCGGCCGGGAATGAGGCAGCGGAATTGGGGGATTCACGTGACCGGAACCGGGTCGCCGATGGACGCGGCCGCATCATCAGGGCGCCCGGTGGAGGAGTCGACGCCCGTGTCCCCATCGATGACGTGCCGGGTCGAATCGCGGGACGGCCTGACCGTCGTCACGGTGAACGGTACGGTCGACGCACGCTCCGGTCCCGCCCTGCATCGCACCCTCAGCCAGTGTCTGACACGGGACCCCGGCGCCGTAGTGGTCGACCTGTCCGGGGCCATCGTGACGGACCCGCAGGCAGCCGGAACACTCGCCACGATCCTCGACGAGGCACAATTCTGGCTCGGCACACCGGTACTGCTCTGCACGCCGGAGGCGGCCACCGCCGACGTGATCGTGGCGGTAGCCGCAGAGCCGCCACCGCTGTATCCCACCGTCGCTGATGCGCTGTCCGCGCTGACCCAGTACGGCGGCCCTGTCAGCGAACTCCTGCTCCCGATCTCGGGTGCCGCCCGCCGGGCTCGGGACGTCGTCACCGAGGCATGCGTGCGATGGAACATCCCGCATCTGATCGCCCCCGCCACCCTCGTCGCGAGCGAACTGGTCTCCAACGCGGTGATGCACGCCCGCACCATGATGACGTTGCAGGTGACGTTGCGCCCCCGGTACCTGTGTGTGGCCGTGAACGACGGCTCCTGCGCCGAACCAATCCCCCGCGGCGAACACCACGCGGACGCCACGGGGGGACGAGGCCTGCACCTGGTCGACATGGCCGCCGACCGATGGGGTTGTCAGCAGCACCAGGACGGCAAGGTGGTCTGGGCCCGCATCGCGCGCTCGCCCACGGATCCCACCTGAGCGATCCACCAGCCACTGCCGCGCGCCGCGCCGGGGGCGGACCGCGCGACTAGGCGGCCTCGATCAGCCGCTCGGCTCGTACCTGTTCCAGGACTGACACCGCCATCCGCCGGCCCCAGCCGCCGCTCACATGATCGCGCAGAACCGCCTGCGGGTGAGTCCGGAGCCGGTCGGCGATGGCGTCGATGCGCTCGCCGATCTCCTCTTCCACGGCTTGCCGATCGATCATCACGCCGTGGTGGGACATCGTCGCGACGAACTCCTCCACCAGGTGAGCGAGTGTGGTTCCAGCTGGCACCGATGTCTCCTCGGTCTCGTCGTCAACCGCCCGGGTCCGTCCTGCGGGGGCGGCCGTCCGACTAACTCACCGCGGGCCGAAAAGTCACGCTTGCGTGTTTCGTCAGCGAGCCACGGATTCGCGGACTTCGTCGGCGTCGCGGCCGACCGCGGCGGCACCGTTGGCGAGGTCGGGATCGGTGGCGGGTTGCGGTACGCACAACAGCAGCGACTGGGGCCGGACGGTGACGATCAGATCCTTGCCGGGGTCGATCAGGTCGCCGTCGAGTTGGCGGGGCTGGGCGCGTCGGCTGTGGATGTGCACGCGCGTGGCGGTGTAGGTCTCCATGCGCGGCACCTGGTGTTTACGGCGCAGCACCGCCCAGCCGAGGGCGGCCCAGTGGCGCAGAGTCCGAGGGCTGAGGATGGCGACGTCGAGCAGTCCGTCGTCGGGCTGGGCGTCGGTGAGCAGCCGCATGCCGCCCTGCAGCCGGCCGACGTTGCCGACGATGACGGTGCGCGGCCGGCGGGTGAAGGACGGCTTGTCGTCGAGGGTGATGCGCAGGTGCATCGGGCGATCACGCAGGTGCTGGACGGCGCCGGCGGCGTACGCGAGCCAGCCGATGTGCTTCTTGGCGGTGTCGTTTGTGGCATCCAGCATGTGGGCGTCGAAGCCCATGCCGGCCATCACCGCGAAGTTCTGCTCACCGACCGCGCCGACGTCGATGCGCCGGCGTCCGCCTTGCAGAACCACTTCGAGCCCGGTGGCGAGGTCGCCGGAGAGCCCGAGGTTGGCGGCCAGCAGGTTGCCGGTGCCGGCGGGCAGCACGGCCAGGGCGACGTCGGTGCCGGCCAGGGCGGTCACGCAGGCCATCACGGTGCCGTCACCGCCGCAGGCGAAGACCAGTTCGGCGCCGTCACGCACGGCTTGGCCGGCTTGACCAGCGCCGGGGTCGTCCACGGTGGTTTCCAGCCACATCGGCTCCGGCCAGCCCTCAGCGGTCAGGGCGTCGGTGACGGTGCGACGCAGTTCGTCGAGGTCGGGCACCTTCACCGGATTGACGACGACGGCTGATCGCAGGGGGCCTGGGGTGGTCGTGACGTCCACGGGAGTCCTTCGCAGTGGGGGGAAGCGACCAGGCGCCACCGGCGCTGTTGACCACCAGGCAACGATTCGTTGCCGTCAATGAGAAGATGCCCGCGAAGAAATTTCTCAAACAGGACGTATGTCACTCGGCCCGGTCGCCGGCGGAGTGGCTCCAGCGGCGACCGGGCGAGCGCGGGTAACGACTCGTCACCTTGGTGGAAGCCGGTCCCAGAAGGCGGCCAAGGTGGCCGCGCCGGAGAGCAGCACGTCGATCGAGACCCGTTCGTTGCTGTCGTGCCAGTGGTCTTCGGGCAGGCCGGTGCCGAAGTACACCACCGGCGCGCCGACCCTCTCGGTGAGCCACACCGCCGGGCCGCCACCGGCGTTGCCCATCCGGCCGGCGGGACGCCCGAAACCCTCCTGCATGGCCTCCGCCAGCGCGGCGACGGCGGGCAGGTCCTCCGGTGTCCGGTACGGATCCTGCGCCGTCTCCGGGGACACGCTGACCTGGTGCTCGAACCGGTCGCTGACGTTGTCGGCGACCCACTGCCGCAGCTGCTCGGCGATCTCGGCGCCGGTCTGGTCGCAGACGTACCGGATGCTCAGATCGGCGGTGGCGACCGACGGCACCGCTGCCCGCGACGGCCCGATCGGGTCACCGGCGATGACGCTTGTCACCTCGATGGCCGGGCGCGTCCACAGGCGTTCCAGCACCGTGTACCCGGCCTCGCCGCCCACGCTGCGGGTCTTGGACCGTTCCAGCCAGTCGGCGTCGCTGTACGGCAGCGCCGCCAACTCCTCGCGGAACCGCTGCGACGGCTCCACCACACTGTCGTAGAAACCGGGCATGGTGATCCGCCCCTTGTCGTCGTGCAGCTGCGCGAGCAGCCGGCTCAGCTCCAGGACCGGGTTGGGTGCCGGCCCGGACACCGCTCCGCTGTGCACGTCCTGCAGCGGCCCGAGGATCTCGAGCTTCGCCAGCATGGTGCCGCGCATGCTCACGCACACCGCCGGATGGTCCGCACGCCACAGCAGCGTGTCGGAGAAGACGATCAGATCGGCGCCGACCTGGTCGCGGTTGTCCTCCAGCAGCTGCCGCAGATGCGCCGACCCGGTCTCCTCCTCGCCCTCCACCAGCACCTTCAGATTCACCGCGGGGTGCTTGCGGCCGGTGGCGGCCAGGTGGGCCCGGACAGCCCACACGTGGGCCAGAGCCTGCCCTTTGGCGTCGGACGCGCCACGGCCGTAGAGGTACCCGTCACGGACCTTCGGCTCGAACGGCGCGGTCTCGTCCCACTCCTCGTCCTTCGCTGCCCGGACGTCGTGATGGCTGTAGATGAAAACCGTGGGAGCGTCCGGTTCCGCGCACCATTCGGCGTACACCGCCGGACCGTCCTCGGTCTCCCACAGCTCCACCGACGGGAAGCCGGTCTCCCGCAACGCCCCCGCCAGCCAGTTCGCCGACCGCCGCAGATCGACCAGATGCTCCGGCACTCCGCCGATCGACGGGATGCCCACCCACTCCGCCAGCTCGGCGACCATGGCATCCCGATGCTTGTCCAGATAATCCCGCACACTCGTGTTCACTGGTGAACCCCTTGTCCGCCCCGCCGGGGCCACTGCGCCTGCAGGCCGACGATCGCCTGCCGTCCGGAGCCGGGCTACCCGCGAACAGGGTCGCTATTCCTGTCCGGATCCGGCCAGTGCCGCGACTGCGCGGTGCTAGCGGCCTGCTCTCCAGGCCTGAACAGCCGGTGCTTTGGGCGGCACGGCGGCATCGCGTACCCCTAAGTTGCGGTATTAAACCGAAATGTCCCTTGCTGATCCCCGCTGAATGGCAGCGTGACCTGAGGGGAGGTGCTCACCCCCCTCCACAGCTGGTCGGTGAGGCGGAAACATGACGATGGCACCGGCGGCTGATGTGCACGGGCCGGTCCGGCGGACCGTGGCTTTCGTTGCTGCGACAGCCTTGCTGCTCGGATCCGCGCGCTCCGGGGCGACCGCGGTCACCGTTTGGGTGGTGTTCGCGGTCTTCATCAGCGTGGCGACGATCTGGATCCGCGGGCAGTACGCCGACAGCCTCGACGGCTGCCAATGGGTGGTCCCCCTCCGGGCGGGCGTGGCGGTCGCCCTGCTGACGTTCCTCCTCGTCGTGCTCCTGGTGGTGCTTCCCACCAAGGCCTGGTTCGGCGACAGCTTCCTCGGCGTCAGCGGCGCGGTTCTGCTGTACCTGCTGATCGGTTCCCTGCTCACCTATGTCCGGCAGTGCGAGTGCGTCTCGGTGGGTCGGTGGCGGATGCGGTTGCCGACGGGCCGCCTCGGTGTCTGGCTGACCGGCGGCGGTGTCCTGGTGGTGGTCGCGGGCGCCTGGCTGCTCGGCTCCGACGTCCCGGTCCTGCTCGGCACGGTGACTCTCGCGTTCGGTGGGCTTCTACTGCTGCCGGTCGGGTTGGCCCTCTCCGCCGAAGGTGCGCTTCGCGCGCTGTGCAAGCGCGACAAAGCCGGCGCTGTGCTGTGGAAACTCGGTGCGGGCGGCCTCGTGCTCTTCGCCGGTGCCACCTACTGTGCCGTCGACGTGAGCGCGTCGCGGTGGCTGACGGTCGTCCTCGTGGTGCTCGGGTTGCTCGTCTTCGCGCTGGTGTCGACGACGCAGGCGGACGTCGTCGCGGCGCTCGCGGTCGTCGCGTTGATGGGCGTGACCCCGTCGCAGGAGTCGAAGGAGAACACTCCCGATCCGACCGGCGGTAAGCGGGTGCTTGTCGCTCTCGGCGACTCGTACATGTCGGGGGAGGGGGCGTCGGTCTACTACGACGGCACGGACAACGGCGGTGTCAACGAGTGCCGCCGGGCGCCGACGGCGTGGGCGGTCATGGCGGCTCGTACCATTCCGGCCTTCGACGGGATCCAATTCCTGGCCTGTTCCGGCGCCCGTACCAGGCACGTCATGATGGAGAAGCCTCCATCAAGCACCGCTCTGGTGGAGAAGGTCCGGATCGGGATGAGCGAGAAACCGGGCAGACAGTATGTGTCCGAGGAACACACGCAGCTCGACGCCTACCGCACCGCCAAAGGCTTCAAGCCGGCGATGGTGGTCCTGAGCATCGGCGGCAACGACGCGGGCTTCTCCTCGATCGGGCAGATGTGCCTTGCACCCGGGGAATGCCAGACCAGGAAGAAGCTCTGGAACGACACAGTTCCCCAATTGCGCAATCAGCTGCGGGCGACCTATTTCGAGATCAGTACGATGTTCCCTGACACTCCCGTCGTGGTGATCCCGTACCCCGACCCCATCCGGCCGAGGGGAAAGGACTGCACCAACGTCGGGCTCTCCGCCGGCGAGCAGACATTCATCCGCGAGTACGTCACCCGCACGTTGAACGCGGTGATCCGGGACACCGCCCGCGAATACGCCTTCCACTACCTCGATGACATGCAGGATGCGCTCGCCAATTCCCGGCTGCAACTCTGTGACGAGATCAACGGCAGCCGGCCCGGCATCAACTTCATCGGCCTGCGATCGGTGCACGGCTTCGCCCACCACCGCTTCAACCCGGCCAAGTGGGTGCACGGCAGTCTGCACCCGAACGAACGCGGTCATGCCGCGATGCTGAAGGTCTTCCAATCCTGGCTCGCGGACCAGCCGCACCCGATCAGCCCTCGGACGTCGGCCGAGGTGCGGGTACGGTCGCACACCGTACGGGAACTGGCCGAACTCGCGCAGTTCAGCGAGGCCGAAGCCAAATTGAAGGCCAAAGCGGAAAGCCCGCCGTGCGACCTCCTCGCCGCCACCGAGCACAGCTGCCGCCGGCAGGCGCAGACGTGGGCCTACCGGCAGATCGGCGACCGGCTGGTGAAAGACGGTCTCTGCCTGTGGATCGCGGCCGCCGCCGGCGGCGCCTGGTGTGCCGGAGTCGCGTTCTTCGGCTGGCGCCGCCGGGCCTGGGCCAGTGAGTGCGGTTGATCGCGGCAGGACGCCGGCGGGTCGGCGGCGTCGCCTCTGGCAGACTTGCCGAAGCCGAGGCAGGGGAGAGGCGTACGGTGACCGAGCCGGACACACCCGAGAGGCGCAAGAAATCCGCGGCCGTGCCGCTCGAGGCCGGTCCCGGTCCTGCTCGTGGTGCCCTGGACCAGCAGCGCATCATCGAGGCGGCGGTGCGCTACATCGATGAGCACGGCCTGCGCATGCTCACCATGCAACGGCTCGGCGCCTACCTCGGAGTGGAGGGCATGGCCCTCTACCGGCACGTGCCCGGCCGGGAGGCCCTGCTCGACGGGGTGGTCGAGGCGGTCGTCGACGAGTTGTTCGCCGACCCGGACGTGCACCTGCAGGCGCACGCCGGCTGGGTGGACTACCTGCAGCGCCTCGCGCACGGGTTGCGTCGCATCGCGCTAGCCCATCCGGAAGTCTTTCCGCTGGTGGCGACACGTCCACCCGCGGCGCCGTGGGTCAGGCCCCCGCTGCGGAGTCTGCGGTGGATCGAGTCGCTGCTCGAAGTGATGATCGAGGCCGGCTTCTCGGACGAGAACGCCGCCGCTGTCTACCGGGCGTTCAGCAGCTTCCTGCTCGGCTATCTGCTCCTGGAGGTCTCCGCGCACGGCGTGGAGACGGGGCCGGTCGAGGAACCCGACGTCGCGCCGCTGGAAGATCTCTCCGCCTACCCGCTCCTGCAACGCCTGGAGCCGCACCTGTCGGTCGACGTGGCGGCACAGGACTTCGAGGAGGCCCTGGAGGCCCTGCTCGACCGGGTCGCGCTGCTGCTGCCCCGCCGGCGACGCCCGCCACGGCTGACCCAGGAGAAGTGACGCGAATCAGCGGCGAGGGGAAAACCTTCCGCGCGCTGTTTATCGCGTAAACACCGGGGCACGTTCCGAGGGTCGGAGCACGGTGCCGCTGACGATCGAGCGATTTCCCCGCTCGTTTTCGCGGCGGGCGCCGTCTCCTTTGTGGACGAAAAGAATCTCCCCTCGGAAAGGATCCATCGTGCTCACACAAAACGATCTCAACCGGCTCAACGGCGCCGATGTGTACGGTTCCGACGGTGACAAGATCGGCTCTGTCGGTCAGGTCTACCTCGACACCGACACCGGCAACCCCGAGTGGGTGGCGGTCAAGACCGGCCTGTTCGGCACCAAGGAGACGTTCATCCCGCTGCAGCGGGCCAGCGTCTCGGACGACCGGATCACGGTCGCCTACGACAAGGCGACGGTCAAGGACGCTCCGCGGATCGAACCGGACGGCGACCTGAGCTACACCGAGGAGAACGAGCTCTACACCTACTACCAGGTGACCTCTCCCGGCGCCGAGTCGGGCAGCGCCGTGTCGGGCGGCACGAGCCACGGCACCACCGACGCCGGCCGCGGCACCGCCGACACCGGCCGCACCCGGCAGGACGGCCAGCACCGCGCCGGGACAACCGCCGGCGACGACGCCATGACGCGGTCGGAGGAGCGCCTGGTCGCCGACACCCGTAACGAGCAGACCGGCAAGGCCCGGCTGCGCAAGTACGTCGTCACCGAGCAGCAGCAGGTCCGGGTGCCGGTGGAGCGCGAAGAGGTGCGCCTGGAGCGCGAGCCGATCACCGACGCGAACCGCGGCGACGCCTTCGCCGGTCCCGCCATCACCGAGTCCGAGCACGAGGTGACCCTGCACGCCGATCGGCCCGTGGTCGAGACCGAGGCGGTGCCGGTCGAGCGTGTCCGGCTGGGCAAGGAGACCGTCCGCGACGAGGAGACGGTCAGCGGCGAGGTCCGCAAGGAGCAGATCGAGTTCGACGGTCCCGAGGGCCGGCGCTGACCTGCCGCTTCATCCACCCGGTGCCGCGCCGTCGTGCGGTGCGGCACCGGTATCGGCTTCGCCGAACACGCCGGTATCGGCTTCGCCGGACACATCGGTATCGGCTTCGTCGAACATCCTGAATCGGCTTCGCCGAACAGCAGACCTGTGGAGGCGACATGAACCCGACAGAGCCCCACGTGCCCCACACGGCGACCGGCGGCGACGACGCGATGACCCGGTCCGAGCAGCGCCTGGTCGCCGGCACCGAAGTGTACGAGGTCGGCCGGGCACGGCTGCGCAAACACGTGGTGACCGAGAACGTGCAGATCACCGTGCAGGTCCGCCGCGAGGAGCTGCGACTGGAGCGCGAGCCGATCGCCGAGGGCGAGCGAGCGCCGGTGGCTGATCCCGATGTCTTCGGCTCCGCCGAGGAGTTCGGTGGTCCCGACGGTGGCGTGATCTTCGAGGTCGTCCTGCACGAGGAACGTCCCGTCGTCACCAGCGAGATCGTGCCGGTGGAGCGGGTCCGGCTGAGCAAGCAGGTGCAGACCGAGCAGCACCTCCTCACCGGCGACGTGCTCAAGGAGCGCATCGAGGTCGACGTGCCCGGCCGGCCGCCGACCACGATCGGCTGACCAGCCATACCCGAAGGCCGCGGCGATGCGTCGCCGCGGCCTTTCTGCGATCCCGTACGGAACGATTTTTCAGTGTTCGCGCTCCGGCAGGCCGGGGGCTATGTCGCCTTGCGGGCGTACTTGGCGCGGAACTTCTCGACCCGCCCGGCGGTGTCGAGCAGACGCTGCTTGCCGGTCCAGAACGGGTGGCTGGCCGAGGAGATCTCGACGTCGAGCACCGGGTAGGTGTTGCCGTCCTCCCATGCGACGGTTTTGTCGCTGGTGGCGGTGGAGCGGGTGAGGAAGGCGAAGCCGGCGCTGCGGTCGCGGTAGACGACGGCCCGGTACTCGGGGTGGATTCCTGGTTTCACGGTTGGTTCTCCTCGGTGGTGATCTCGTCGGTCAGGGGGAAGCATCCGGCGAACGGGTCGGGCAGGGTGCGCCAGCCGGCGGGGCCGTCGGCCAGTTCGGCGTCGGTGAGAAGGCAGGAGCGCAACAGTCCGGTGACAGCGGTGGGATCCAGGTGCAGGCCGATCAGGGCGAGCACGGTGCGCCGGTCGCCGTAGTAGGGGTCCCAGTCCAGATCGGCGGCGAGGCGTCGCTCGTCGCTGGTCTCCATCCAGCGTTCGACCGGCAGGGCGGCCAGCCAATAGCCGAGGCTGCCCAGCTCCAGGGTGCCGCCGGCGAACTCGAACGCGAGCGCGGTGTCCGGCTGGCTGGCGATCCAGAGTTGGCCGCGTCCGCGCAGCGCCTCGCCGGTCAGTTCCTCGAGGGCGTCGTGCAGCCGTTCGGGGTGGAACGGCCGCCGGGTCTCGAACAGGACGGAGCTGACGCCGGCGGTGTCCGGGTCGTGCACGGCGATCGGGCGGCCTTCCAGCGCCAGGCCGAGCATGCCGGGCCGGTGCGGGTCGTGGCGGCCGGTGCGCAGCACGAGCGCGGCGAGTTCGGTGCCGTCGATGGCGTCGGTCGTGCGCGCGCCGCGCCCGGTCGTGGCTGCCGGCAAGCTGCCGAGCGGGACGGGGAAAGCCCAGGGCGCGAGGCGGTGGACGAGGATGCCGGCCCGGTCGAGCTCGTGGCTGTCGGTGCCGGGCCGGCTCCACAGGACGACGGTGTCGCTGAACTCGATCTGGTGCACGACCACCCCGGCGACCGTGCGGTGATCGTCGTCGGCGGCGTGCAGATCCCGGTCCCGCAGGTCGTCATCGCCGGCCAGGTCGTCGAGGAGGGTGCCGGTGTCGACCACGGTGACGTACGAGTCGAACCGGACGCTGTCGGTGACCGGCGCCCCGTCGACCAGGCAGTGCGAGCAGGCGGCCGCGACCGCCTCGGGCTCCACCGCGGGCGGCAGGACGAGCAGCAGGTCGCACTCCGGGCGGGTGCGGGCGAGGCGGACCAGGGTGGGCAGGACGTCCTCGCGCAGGGTGCACGACACGCAGCCGTGGACGAGCTCGACGACGCGTTGCTCGACCACTTCGGAGGCGGAACGCACGGTGCGCCCGACGAGGCCGTCGCGGATGCCGGTGAGGTCGTGGCTGACTGCCAGCAGCCTCTCGTCGGCGATCAGCAGGGCCCGGCTGACCTCGTCGACGGCACTGCGGGAGAAGCCGGACAGCACGGTGACAGCCGATCGCCGGTCGACCGGGAGGGGCAGGGCGGAGGTGGTCGTGTCGGTGCTCACCCCCTGAATCTAGATGGAAACGGTTTTCATTGTAAAGTGACGGCCATGTCCAACGTCTGTGACGTGACCGGCGCCAAGCCGAGCTTCGGCAACGCCGTGTCACACTCCCACCGCCGCACCCGCCGCCGCTGGAATCCCAACGTCCAGCGGCGTCGCTTCCGCCTCGCCGACGGCACCACGGTGCGACTGAACGTCAGCACCACCGGCATCAAGATCATCGACCGGGACGGCATCGACTCCGTCGTGCTCCGCCTGCGCGCCAAGGGGGTCAAGATCTGATGGCCAGGAGCACCGACGTCCGCCCGGTCATCAAGCTGCGCAGCACCGCCGGCACCGGCTACACCTATGTCACCCGCAAGAACCGCCGCACCAACCCCGACCGGCTGGTCCTGCGCAAGTACGACCCGGTGGTGCGCCACCACGTCGACTTCCGGGAGGACCGCTGATGGCGCGCCGCAGCCTCACCGAGCGCGAGAAGCGCCGTGCCGAGCTCTCCGCACGCCATTTCGACCGTCGCACCGAGTTGAAGAAGCAGGTGCTCGACCCGGACACGCGGGCCGACGCGCTGCGCGCCTTGGCCAGGCTCCCGCGCGACTCCAGCCCGTCGCGCCGCCGCAGCCGGGACATGATCGACGGCCGGCCGCGCGGCGTCCTCAGCCACTTCGGGCTGTCCCGCGTGCGGTTCCGGGAGATGGCCCGGCGCGGTGAGCTGCCGGGAATCCGCAAGGCCTCCTGGTGACCGCCCCGCTCCACCTGCTGGTTACCGCCCGCTCGACCTGCTGGTTACCGCCCCGCTCGACCTGCTGGTGACGGCCCGCTTGACCTGACCCGCCCCGCGCCGGCTCGCGGCAGCCTCCGAAGCGAGCGAGCCGGCGTCCGGGGCCTGCGGCGAACACCGATCGTCACAGCCGTGACCGCGGCCGCCGGCCGGATCTCCCGCGCTGGTGGGGAACGGGCCGAGGAACACCGTGAGTCCGGAAAGGGGCGCGGCGAGCCGTCAGCCGGCGGCGGTCAGATATTCCAGCACGAGGTCACCGATCATGGTCCGGTAGTGGTCCCGGCGGGCGGGGTCGAGCATGTCCCGCTGGAAGATGGCGTTGAAGGTGTACCGGTTGGCGGTCCGGAAGACGCAGAACGCGCTGATCATCATGTGGACGTCGATCGGGTCGACGTCGTCGCGGAACCGGCCGGCCGCACGACCGCGTACGAGGATCCGGGTCAGCGCGTCCAGCGCCGGGTTGGCCAGGCCGGCCAGGATCTCGGACCGCACGAGATGCCGGGCACGGTGGATGTTCTCGATGCTGACCAGCCGGATGAACTCCGGATGCGACTCGTGGTGGTCGAACGTGAGAGCGGTGAGCTGCCGGATCGCCTCGGCCGGGTCGAGGTGTTCGACGTCGACCTGTTGTTCGAGGGCGCGGATCCCGGTGTAGGCCTGCTCGAGCGCCGAGACGTACAGGCGCTCCTTGCCGCCGAAGTAGTAATAGATCATCCGCTTGGTGGTGCGGGTCTTCGCCGCGATCTCGTCCACCCGGGCGCCGGCGAAGCCCTTGTCGGCGAACTCGCGGGTCGCGACGGCGAGGATCTCTGCCCGGGTCCGCTCGGCGTCGCGCGCGGCGGGTGCCGCTGCCGGCGAGTCCGGGGTCTGCGTGGCCACGTGGCCTCCTTCGATCGAAGATTCGCCTGGGTCGAGGGTTCGCGGCCCTTCCTCCTCCGGCGCTCGGCGCGTATAACTAACTAACTAGTACATACATTGCCGCCGATGGCAACGCCTGTGGTGCGGGGCCGTCGGCGGCGTACACCTTCCGTCGTCCCGTCGGCGCATCGCTGAGCCCGGCCTCGCAGCCGGGCGCAGCCATCGAGGAAGGCAGTGCACCATGCTCATCGCTGATCATGATGCTGCTCGACGGCGGGCCGTCACACCGTCCGCCGCACCACACCTGACGATCGCCACCGCCTGCCTGTCCGGAACGCTGGAGGACAAGCTCGCGGCCGCCGCGGCAGCCGGCTTCCACGGGGTCGAGATCTTCGAGAGTGACCTCATCGCGTCGGCGTGGTCACCGGCGCGGGTCGGCCAGGAATGCGTACGCCGTGGCCTGAGCATCGACCTCTACCAGCCGTTCCGCGACTTCGAGGCGGTCGCCCCGGACACGTTCCGGGCGAACCTGCGCCGCGCGGACCACAAACTCGGCATCCTGGAACAACTCGGTGCCGCCACGATGCTCGTCGCGTCGTCGGAGTCGGCCGAGGCAGTCGACGACGACGAACTCGCCGCCGAGCAGTTGCGGGAGCTGGCCGAGCGGGCCGCCGCCCGCGGGCTGCGCATCGCGTACGAGCCACTGGTCTGGGGCCGTTTCGTGAACACGTACGCCCACGCGTGGCGGATCGTGCGCCGCGCCGACCACCCCGCCCTCGGCCTGTGCCTGGACAGTTTCCACGTGCTGTCCCGGGGCGACGACCCGGCCGGGATCCGGGTGGTGCCCGGCGCGAAGGTGTTCCACCTGCAACTGGCCGACGCACCCCGGTTGAAGATGGACACCGTGGAGTGGAGCCGGCACCACCGGCTCTTTCCCGGCCTGGGTTCGTTCGACCTGACCGGCTTCGTGAGTCACGTACTGGCCACCGGCTATGCCGGCCCGCTCTCGCTCGAGGTGTTCAACGACGTCTACCGCCAGGCCGACCCCCGGCACGCCGCCATCGACGGGATGCGTTCGCTGCTCGCCCTGCAGGAGTCGGTGAGCGCCGGCGGCCCACCCGTCGCGCGGCGGCGGCTGCGGGCACCGGGTCTGCCCCCGGCACCGCGTCTCGGCGGTCACATGTTCACCGAGCTGGCGGTCGACGAGGTGTCCGGCCCGGTCGTCGCCGGGACCCTGACCGCGCTCGGCTTCACCCGCACCGGGCAGCACCGCTCCAAGCCGGTGCAGTTGTGGCAGCAGGGCGACGCCCGGATCCTGCTCAACTTCGCGTCGCAGCGGACGGTGCCGCCGGGCACGGCGGCGATCTGCGCGCTCGGGCTGGAGAGCAGCGATCCCGCGAGCTCGGCCGAACGTGCCGACCGGCTGCTCGCCCCGGTCCTGCCCCGGGTGCGTCAACCGGAGGAGGCCGAGCTCAGTTCGGTTGCCGCCCCGGACGGGACGGCGGTCTTCTTCTGCCGCGCCGGCGCCGGCGGCAACGGCTGGCTGGCCGACTTCGAGACCACCGGCGGGGAGACACGCACCGAGGGTCTGGTGACCGGAACCGATCACATCGCGCTCACCGAGCCGGTGGACGACTTCGACCAGGTAGCGCTCTTCTACCGCACGGTGCTGGGCCTGCACGCCGGCCCGACCACGGAACTCGCCGCACCCTTCGGCCTGCTCCGCAGCCGGTCCGCCGTCGACACCTGGCGCACCGTGCGGATCACTCTCAACACGGCACCGCTGCGCCGCGGCTCCTGGGCGCCGGCGGTGCCGAGCCCGCAGCACATCGCGTTCGCCAGCGGTGACGTGATCGCCGCCGCCAAGGCCATGCGCGAGCTCGGCGCACCGGTGCTGCGCATCCCGCAGAACTATTACGACGACCTCGACGCCCGGCTCGCCCCGGAGCCGGAGCTGCTGGCGACGCTGCGCGAGCACTCCATCCTCTACGACTGCGACGAGGGCGGGGAGTACCTGCACTTCTACACCGAGATGCTGGGCTCGCGGCTCTTCTTCGAGGTGGTGCAGCGCATCGGCGACTACGCCGGCTACGGCGCGGCGAGCAGCGCACCGGTGCGGATGGCCGCGCACCGGCAACGCCGCCTGCGGCGACTCAGGGACACCCCCGAGCGGGCGTACGGTCGTGAGCACGACTACTCACTCGCGCACCTGACGGCGTTGAGCCTGTCCCCACCGGAACTGGTCGAGGCCGCCGCCGACGCCGGTTACCGGTACGTGGGCCTGCGTCTGACCCGGGTGACGCCGGTCGAGCCGCACTATCCGCTGGCCACCGATCCCGCGCTGATGCGCACGACGAAGGTGCGCCTGGCGGCCACCGGGGTCGAGGTGCTGGACATCGAACTGGCCAGGATCGGCCCCGACCAGGACCCGCGCGACTTCGAGCGTTTCCTGGAGGCGGGCGCGGAGCTCGGCGCGCGCCACGTCATCGTCCAGCTGCCCGACCCGGACCGCAACCGCAAGATCGACCGGTACGCGCAACTGTGCCAGCTGGCCCGTCCGCTCGGCCTCACCATGGATCTGGAGTTCCCCTCGTGGACCGAGACACCGGATCTCACCGAGGCGACCCGGGTTCTGCGGTCGGCGGATCAGCCCAACGCCGGCATCCTGATCGACCTGCTGCACTTCGCCCGCTCCGGCTCCAGCGTGGCCGATCTGCGGGAGCTGCCGGCCGAGTGGTTCCACTTCGCCCACGTCTGTGACGCGCCGCCGGGTGTGCCGCCCACCAGGGAGGAGCTCATCCACACGGCGCGGTTCGAGCGGCTCTACCCGGGCGACGGCGGCATCGACGTCGACGGGATCCTGGCCGCTCTGCCGCCCGGTGTCCCGTACGCCTTGGAGATCCCCCGGGCGCAGCTGGTGGCGCAGATCGGGGCGAAGGAGCATGCCCGGCTGGCGGTCGCGGCGGCGCGCCGCCGCCTCGACGGCGTGCCGGCGAGCGGCGAACCGGCCGATGCGGCGTGACCGGGCAAGCGGCGTCGCGCCATGACCGGGCCGGCCGTGATGCGCCGTGACGGGGCCGGCCGTGATGCGCCGTGACGGGGCCGGCCGCGATGCGCTGTGACTGGGCCGGCCGCGATGCGCCGGGTGCGTGGGCCGGGTCAGGCGCCGTCGGTGAAGGTGGGCAGGATGGACGGCGGCATCGGGCCCTTGTTGCGGCGGCCCTGCCCGGTCTCCTCCCAGGCGTGGGCGAGGATGCCGACGCTGCGGCTCAGGACGAACAGCCCCCGGGCCAGTGGCGGCGGGAAGCCCAGCTCGGCGTAGACGACGGCGGTGCAGCCGTCGATGTTGATCGGCACGGGCCGGGTGCGGCCGGCCGCGAGAACCTGCTCGACGGCGTGGGCGGCGCGCAGGTAGGAGCCGTCGACGACGCCGTCGGCGACGGCCTGCCGCACCTGGGCGAGCAGCGGGTCGCGGCGGGGGTCCACGGTGTGGAACCGGTGCCCGAAGCCGGGCAGGTATTTCGAGCGGGCCCGCCAGGAGTCCACGGTCGCCGCCGCGGCCGCGGGGAGGTCGGTGCCGTCCTGGTGCAGGCGTCGTACGTCGTCCAGCAGTGCCATGCACTGTTCGCCGGCGCCGCCGTGCACGTCACCGAGCAGGTTGACGCCCGTCGCCACGGCGTTGTTGAGGCCGATGCCGCAGGTCGCGGCCATCCGGGCCACCGCGATGGACGGCGCGTGCGGGCCGTGGTCCACGGAGGAGACGAGGGCCGCTTCGAGCAGCCGCTCCTGGCCCGGTGTGGCGGTCTCGCCGCGCAGCATGAGCCAGATGATCCCGGGGAAGCTGATCGAGCCGATCAGGTCCTGGACCGGGTGCCCGCGCAGTTCGATGCGGTTGGGTTCGATGCGGGAGACGCTCGTCGCCCACCAGTCGGACACGTCCCGGACGGTCGGTTCGGGCCGGTCCTGGCTCATGGCGCCGTCACCTCGTCCGCAGTGGTCTTGAACTCGTCGTTGTGCTGGCCGAGCAGTGGTGGCGGTGTCCGGGGGCGCAGGGCCTCGCCGTTGACCAGCACCCCGTTGCCGGTCACCCGCAACGTCCGGTCCGGGTCGCCGGGAAACTCCAGGTCGGTGAGGAAGCCGCGGGCTTTCAGCTGGTCGAGTTCCATCGCCTGCGGGACGGTGAGTATGCGGGCCGCCGGCACGCCGGCTGCCGACAGGGTGCGTTCCCACTCGACGGCGCGCCGGCCGCGCAGCGCTGTGTTGATCTCGTCGTTGAGTGCCGCGCGGTGCTGTTTGCGCGCCTCCCGGTCGGCGAATCGCCTGTCGCCGATCAGGTCAGGGCGCTCGATGAGCCGGCAGAGAGTCTCGAACTGTTCCTGCCGGTTGGCGGCGATGTTGAGCGGTCCGTCGGCGGCGTGGAAGGTGCCCGAGGGCGCGGCGGTGGCGTTCTGGTCGCCCATCGGCTCCGGCGGGACGCCGCTGACCAGGAAGTTCGATGCGGCCCATCCCATCGCGGACAGCGAGGTCTCCAGCATGGAGACGTCCAGGCACACGCCGGTGCCGGTCCTCGACCGCCCGGCCAGTGCCGCCGCGATCGTCATGGCGGCGACCAGACCGCCGATGGTGTCGGAGACCGGGAATCCGACCCGCAGGGGGGCGGTCTCCGGTGTGCCGGTGACGCTCATCATCCCGGACAGGCCTTGAATGATCTGGTCGTACGCGGGCGCCTCGCGCATCGGCCCGGTCTGCCCGAAACCGGAGATGGCGCAGTACACCAGGCGCGGGTTGATCCGGTGCAGCACTTCCCAGCCGTATCCGATCCGGCTCAGGACACCGGCCCGGAAGTTCTCCAGCAGGACATCGGCGTCGTCGAGCAGCGTCTCGAAGGTCGCGCGGTCGGCGGTGTCCTTGAGGTCGAGTTCGACGGACTTCTTCCCCGCGTTCTGGGCGAGGAAGGAGGCGCCGACGGCCGCCCGGTTCAGCCCTGGCTCCGGACCCAGCCTGCGGGCCAGATCGCCGTCACCGGGCCTTTCGATCTTGACGACCTCCGCGCCGAGAAGCATCAGGTGATAGCTGCAGTACGGGCCGGCCAGGACATTTGTCAGGTCCAGCACCCGGACGCCGTGCAACGGTCGGTCGTCATCCATGAGACGTGCCCCTCGGTCGTCATCGGGCGAGCAGCCCGGCATGGCGGTCAGGCGGCGGATCAGTGCGTTTTTCACTTCCCCGAAACAACCGCGGAGCCAGCCATTGCCAGGGGTCTCCGCGGCCCGTACGTTACACCTAGTCCACAGAGTGGTCCATATGAACTACCAGGCGGATTGACCACCATGCTCGGAGGGGTGCCGATGACTGACAGTCCTGGCCGTGCCGTCCCGGAGGACGCGTCGACAGCGGTCGGATGCCTGATCGCCGGCGAGTGGGTGAGCGACGGGCGGCAGGCGGACCGCGTCGGCCCGTGGACCCGGTCCGTCGTCAGCACCGCCCGGCAGGCCGACGAGCGCGACGTCGAGACCGCGCTGGGCTATGCGCGCCGAGGCGCCAAGGCGGTCGCCCGGATGTCGCCCGCGGCCCGCGCCGGCGTGCTGGAACGTGCCGCCGCCGAGGCGCTGGCCCGCCGCGACGAGCTGGCCCGGCTGCTCGCGCTGGAACTGGGCAAGCCGGTCAAGGACGGCCGCGGTGAGATCGACCGGGTCGCCGACACCTTCGCGGTCTCCGCCGCCGAGGCCCGCCGTGTCGGCGGGGAGGTCCTGCCGGTCGCGGGCTGGGCCCGCGGCGTCGGCAACACCGCCCTCACCTACCGCGCCCCGGTCGGTGTCGCTCTCGCGATCACCCCGTTCAACGCGCCGGCCAACCTGCTCGCCCACAAACTCGCCGCGTCGTTCGCGGCCGGCAACACGACGATCGTGAAACCGCCGCCGCAGGCTCCGGCGTCGTCCGCGGCGGTGGTGCGGCTGCTGCTCGACGCCGGGATGCCGCCGGAGGCAGTCCAGGTCCTGCACGGTGGCGGCCCGGTCGGCGCGGCGCTGAGCGCCGCACCCGAGGTCGGCGTCATCAGCTTCACCGGCAGCCCCGGGACCGGTGCGGCGGTGGCCCGCGCGGCCGGAGCCAAACGCCTGGTGCTGGAGCTCGGCGGCAACGCCGCCACCATCGTCTGCGAGGACGCCGACATCGCCGCCGCCGCCCGCATCTGCGCCGCCACCGGTTACAGCAACTCCGGGCAGAGCTGCATCTCGGTGCAGCGCGTCTACGTGCACCGCAGCCGCTACCAGGAGTTCCTCGACGCGTTCACCCTCGCGGTCGAGAAACTGAACGTCGGCGACCCCCTCGACGCGGCCACCGACGTCGGCTCGATGGTCGACGACGACGCGGCCGAACGTGTCGTCTCGTGGGCGCACGAGGCGGCGGACGCCGGCGCGACCATCACCACCGGCGGCCGCCGCGACGGCGCCACCGTCATCCCGACGGTCGTCGCCTCCCCGCCGCCGGACGCCCGTCTCGTCCGCGAGGAGGTGTTCGGCGCCGCCGTCGCGGTCCGGCCCTTCGACGACTTCGACGACGTGCTGACCACGTGCAACGACAGCCGCTACGGCTTGCAGGCCGGGCTGTTCACGCACGACATGCGCCGCATCGTCACCGCCTGGCGCGAGCTCGAGGTGGGCGGGCTGATCGTGAACGGGTCCTCGAACTACCGGCTCGACCACGTCCCGTTCGGCGGGGTCAAGGACTCCGGATTCGGCCGCGAAGCCCCGCGCTGGATGATCGACGATTACACCGTCGTCAAGACCTTGATGCTGCGCGGCATCTCCCTCTTCGGCGACCAGGAGGACGCCCGATGACCGTCGGATCGGACGAGAAGACCGTGACCGCCGCCGAGGCGATGGTCAGCCAGCTCGAGTCGTACGGTGTCGAGTACATCTTCGGCACCTGTGGGCACACCAACATCGCGCTGCTCGACGCGATCCGGCGCAGCAGCATCCGGTTCGTCATCGCCCGCCACGAGCAGGCCGCCGCGCACGCCGCCGACGGGTACGCCCGGGCCAGCGGCCGCACCGGCGTGGTGCTCATGCATGTCGGTCCGGGCCTGACCAACGGGGTCACCGGGGTACTCACCGCGGCCCTCGACTCGGTGCCGCTGGTGGCCATCGCCGGCGACATCCCGTCCTACTACCACGGCCGGCACCCGCATCAGGAGGTGAACCTGCACGCCGACGCCGACCAGACCGCCATCTACCGGCCGTTCGTCAAGCGCGCCTGGCAGGTGCACCGGGCCGCCGACCTGGCCCGGTTCACCGAACGCGCCTTCTGGACCGCGGCGTCCGGGCGGCCGGGGGCGGTGCTGCTCAGCGTGCCGATGGACCACTTCTCCCGTCCCGTGCCCGCCGAGACCGGCAGCGCGTACCCGCTGGCCGTACCGCAACGCCCCGGTCTGCCCGCCGACGTCGCGGACCGCATCGCCGAGACGCTGCTCGCCGCCCGCAAACCCCTCGTCTACCTCGGCGGCGGACTGCGCCGCGGCACCGGCCTGGACGCGTTGCGGTCGTTGGTCGAGCACCTCGACATCCCGGTGGTCCACTCGCTGATGGCCAAGGGCACCCTGCCGGACAGTCACCCCCTGCTGCTCGGCATGCCGGGTTTCTGGGGTCTGGAGCTGACGAACGCGTACACCCGCGAGGCCGACGTGGTCCTCGCCCTGGCCACCCGCTTCGCCGAGACCGACGCCAGCTCCTGGGACTCGCGCTACACCTGGCAGTTCCCGCCCGGCAAGCTGATCCAGATCGACATCGACCCCGCCGAGATCGGCCGCAACTACCCGGTCGACCTCGGCGCGGTCGCCGACATCACCCACGCCGTCCAGGCGATCGACACCGCCGTGCGCGCCCGGCACCCGCAGCCCCGGCATTCCCCGGAGCTGCGCGAGACCATCACCGCCACCCGTCGCACCCTGTTCACCGACAGCCGCGAACGGGGCACCAGTGACAATTTCCCGCTGCGCCCGGAACGCATCCTCACCGACCTGCGGGCGATCCTGCCCACCGACGCGGTCCTGGTCACCGACGTGGGCTGGAACAAGAACGGTGTCGCGCAGTGCTACGAACTGCCGGACGAGGGGCGGTTCATCACGCCGGGTGGCGCCTCGACGATGGGCTTCGGCCCGGCGGCGGCCGTCGGTGTCCAGATCGCCCAGCCCGACCGTACCGTGGTCGCCCTGATCGGCGACGGCGGCATGAGCGCCCAGCTCCCGGCCCTGCCGATGGCCGTCGAGCAGGGTGCCCCGGTCATCTTCGTGGTGATGAACAACGGGTCCCACGGCACCATCAGCGACCTGCAGGCCGCCAACTTCGGGCAGAGCTACGGCTGCGACTTCACCGGTCCGGACGGCGAACCGTACAGCCCGGACTTCGCCGCACTGGGCCGGGCCTGCGGCGCCGACGGCTATGCCCTGTCCAGCGCCGGCGACTTCGGCGACGCCCTGCGTGCCGCCCTCGCCGCGCGCCGACCGGCGGTCATCGACGTGCCGATGGTCAACGAACCGGTGCCGACGCCGGGGCACTGGAACATCAAGGACATCTACCAGGGCATCTTCGAGTGACCCCCGAGGCGCCGGCTCCCGTCGCCGGCGCCGGAAGGCGAGGCCGTCCGTGGCGGAGCGGTTGTTCATCCTCAACGGTCCCAATCTCAACATGCTCGGCCGGCGCGAACCGCAGCTGTACGGCCGGGTGACGCTGCCCGCCATCGAGAAGCGATGCCGGGTGCTCGCCGAGGAACTCGGCTTCGACCTGTTCTTCGCCCAGTCCAACGCCGAAGGCCAGCTCGTCGACTGGGTTCACCGGGCCTACGACGAAGGGGCCGCGGTCGTCGTCAACCCGGCCGGCCTGTCCACCCGCTCCGTCGCCCTCTACGACGCGTTGCGGATGCTCGACAGGCCGGTCGTCGAGGTGCACCTCACCAACGTGTTCGCCCGGGAACCGCTCTACCGTGACCTGCTGACCGCGGCCGCCGCGTGGGGTTTCCTGGCGGGCTTCGGCGCGGAGGTCTACGAGATCGCGATGCGCGGGCTCGCCACCCACCTCGCCGCGGGTGGCCGGCCGTGCGGATAGGGATCGCCGGCTGCGGCCGGATCGCGCGGAACCACGTGACCGCCCTGCGCGGTGTCGAGGGCGTCCAGGTGGCCGCGGTGGCCGACGTCGACATCGGACGGGCCCGGGCGTTCGCGGCCGAACACGGCGTCGACCGGTTCTTCGGTGACCTGGACCGGATGCTCGCGAGCGGCCTCGACGCGGTCACGATCTGCACCCCGCACGCCGAACACGAGGCCGGGGTGCTCGCCGCGGCCCGGCACGGCACCCACGTGCTCTGCGAGAAACCGATAGCGCTGCGGGTCGAGCAGGGCGAGCGGATGATCGCCGCCACCGCTGCCGCCGGGGTGCGGTTCGGGGTCCTGTTCCAGCGCCGGTTCTGGCCGGCGGCGGCGCGCATCCGGGCGGCGATCGACGACGGGCGACTCGGCCCGCCGATCTGCGGTGGCGTCGTGGCCCGCCTCAACCGGGGAACTGACTACTACCGGGCCGAGCCGTGGCGCGGTCGCCGGGCGACGGAGGGTGGCGGGGTCCTGATGACCCAGGTGATCCACCACATCGACCTGCTCCAGTGGTTCATGGGCCCGGCGAGGCGGGTGACCGGCCGGTGCGCCACCCTCGCCCGGCAGGACGTCATCGAGGTGGAGGACACCGCTGCCGCGATCGTCGAGTTCGCCTCCGGTGCGGTCGCCACGGTCCAGGCCGGCACCACGTTCCAGCCCGGCCTCGGCGCGCAGGTGTGGGTGAGCGACGCCCGCGGCCGGACGGCGAGCGTGATGGAGTTCCCCGAGGGGGTCGGCTTCACCGACCTGTGGACCCTGCCCGGTGAGGAGACGTTCAGCGAGGCGTACGCCGCCGGCGGGACCTTCGACATCGGGCTGGCGGAGATCCACGACCACCTCGCGCCGTACCACGCCCAGCAGATCGCCGACTTCGTCGCGGCGCTGCGCGAGGACCGGGAACCGGCGGTGACCGGTCGCGACGCGCTGCGATCGCTGGCGATCGTGGAGGCGGTCTACGCGTCGTCGCGCACCGGTGCGGCCGTGGAGCTGGCATCGTGACGGGGGACGGGTCAGCCGCCGCTGCCGAAGGGGCTGTCGAACCCCCGGTCGGCCATCTGCGAGGCCATCTGCCGCAGGTCGGCGGCGAACGCGGCGACCTGGTCGGGGGTGAAGCGGACGGTGGGCCCGCTCAGCGCCAGCGCGGCCACGACACTGCCGGACCGGCCAAGAATGGGAACGGCCACGGCGGACAGCCCGGCCTCGCGCTCACCGTGGCTCTCGCCGTACCCCTTGGTGGCCGTCTCGTCGATCCACTCGCGCATCGTCGCCGCGTGCTCCGGGCCGTGCGGCGACTGCTTGGCGATGCGCTCCAGAAGCCCATCGGCGGCGTCGCGCAACAGGACCTTCGAGGAGGCGCCCGCCCACATCGGCAGCTCGTCGCCGACCTGGACGACGTGCCGCAGCGGCTGCGGACTCTCCTGCTGGGCGACGCAGACCCGGTAGATGTCGCGGACCACGTACATGTTCACGGTCTCGCGCCGGCGCGCGGCCAGCTCACGCATCTCGCGCTGCGTCTCGGGCGGCAGCTCCCAGCTGCGCCGGGCCAGATGCGCCCACCGCCAGAGGCCCGGTCCCGCCATGTACCCGTTGCCGGTGGCCCAGAGCAGGCCGCTCTGCTCCAGGGTCGACACCAGCCGCAGCACCGTGGTCTTGGCCAGGCCGGTCTCCTCCACGATGGTGCGGACGGAGACGGTGGGCCGGTCATCGGTCAGCAGGCCGAGGATGCCCAGCGCCCGCTGGACGCTTCGCACCCCCTGCTGATCGACGGCCTCCGCCGCGGACGGCTTGGCCGCGGAATTGCGGGTGGGGGGCGCGTCCACGGTTGTGCACTCTCCTCGGGTCCCGGGAATGGTCCGCCGACCATCCTTCCTGCCTCGCCACCATTCTCGCTCGCGGGGCTCGCCTTTCACCTGTGCGTAACGGTCCGGGCTCGATCCCTTGCCAGGAGCGGGGGCCGCCCGTACTTTACAGCTAGTCCGCACAGTGGTCTATCAGGTCCGGCTGGCGGATAGTCGTAGAGCGTCGAGATCGCACATCCCGTGGCACCTCGTGTCGCGACAGACATCCACCTGAGAGCGAGGGCGCATTGTTGACCACCCGTCCCGAGCCGGATCGGCAGTGGCGTGAGCCGAGAGTCCTGCGCGTCTGGGCGGCGGGCGAGCTGTGGATCGCCTGCCTCGCGCTGACGACGATCTTCGTCAGCGTGCTCTGGCAAGTGATCAGCCGGTACGTGCCGGCGCTCAACTGGCCCGGCGTCAGTGAGCTCGCCAACTATTCGCTGATCGTGCTGACCTTCATCATGGTGGGCTACCTGATCGGCAACAACGGCCACATCACCATCCAGGTCATCGACTACCTGGTCAAAGGGCGGGCCTTCGTCGTGGTCAAAGCCGTGTCCGCCGCGGTGACCGGCCTGATCTGCGCGGTGCTCGTCTGGGAGGCCTGGAAGCTGATCCAGGCCTACCCCACGCGGACGACCGCCGCACTGGGCATCCCGATCTGGACGCTCTACGCAATCCCGATGCTCGGCTTCGCCTCCGGCACCGTGCGGGCCTTCGTGCGGGTCTTCACCGCCAACCGTGACGACGTGCCTTTCGACGCGGCGGAGGCGAGATGATCCTCGAACTGTGGATGGTCGGCGCGATCATCGCTCTGCTGCTGTTCATCCGGGTGCCGGTCGGCCTCGCCTTCATCGGCCCCAGCCTGTGGTACGCGCTCGCCGACGGCCGCTCCGCAGGTTTCGCCCTGAAGACCACCTTCGACGGTCTCAACAGCTTCCCGCTGCTGGCCGTCCCCCTGTTCATCCTGGTCGGCGTGCTGGCGAACCGGCTCGGCATCGCCGACCGGCTCTACGAGTTCTGCCTCGCCGCTCTCGGTCGGCTGCGCGGCAACCTGGCGTACGTCAACGTCGGTTCCGCGGTCGGTTTCTCCTGGATGAGCGGCTCCGCGCTCGCCGACGTGGCCGGCCTGGGCAAGATGCAGATCCCGGCGATGGTCAAAGCCGGCTATCCCGCCGGATTCGCTGCCGGGCTCACCGCCTCGTCGTCGCTCATCAGCCCGGTGATGCCGCCGAGCATCCCCGCGGTCATCTACGCCGCGACCGCGACCGTGTCCACCGGTGCCCTGTTCGCCGCGTCCGTCCTTCCGGCGTTCGCCATGGCTGCCGGCCTGTGCGTCTACATCCTGCTCTGGACGATGCGACGGCCGCAGTTCGGCTCGGTGCCGTTCGACCGCGGCCGGTTCACCCGTGCCGCAGTGGGCGCCGTCGGCCCGTTGCTGACGCCGGTGATCCTGCTGGGTGGCATCCTGTCCGGCACCTTCACACCCACCGAGGCGGCCGCCGTCGCGGTTCTCTACATGCTCGTGCTCGGCCTGATCTATCGTTCCGCGACACCGCGGCTGCTGCTGCAGGCACTGCGTGAGACCGCGGTCATCACCGCCGGCATCACCCTGATCCTCGGTGCGGCCGCGCTGCTGGGCCTGATCCTCACCCGGGCCCACGTCTCCCGGAACATCGCCGAGTACCTCACGGCCGTCACGGAGAGCCCGTGGGTCTTCATGATCCTGGTCAACATCATCCTGCTGATCCTCGGCGCACTGATCGACGCCACCGCGATCATCCTAGTGACGGTGCCGGTCTTGCTGCCGATCGCCCTCGACCTCGGCGTCGATCCCATCTACTTCGGCGTCGTCATGATCATCAATCTGATGATCGGCCTGCTGACCCCACCCGTGGGAAGCGTCCTGTACATCACCAGCTCCGTCATCGGCAAACCGGTCGACGTCGTGTTCCGCGGCGTCGCCCCGTTCCTCATACCCCTGGTCGCCGTGCTGATCCTGGTCACCGCGCTGCCCGGCCTCGTGCTCTGGCTACCCGGCCTCCTCGGCTTCTGACCCACCGGCCCGCCATCCCACACCGGGAGGAGAAACGCCATGCACCAACGTCCCGCAGGGTGGCGCCGCATCACCGCGGCGCTCACCCTTCCGATAGCACTCGTTCTCGCCGCAGGGTGCTCCACCTCGAGCAACACCCCCGCCGCCGAAGGCGAGAACCCCACCCTGACCATCAAGATCGGCAGCTCTCAGCCGGAGAGCCAGCCGAACTACTACTGCGGCATGAAACTGCTCAAGGAACGGGTCGAGGCGCAGAACCTCGGCCTCACCATCGACATGTTCCCGAACAGCCAGCTCGGCCCGGACGCCGAACGCTACGCCGGCGTGCAGAGCGGCGACATCGACATCGACCTGCAGGGCGGCTCGGCGATGTCCACCGCCTTCCCGCAGATCGGCGTGCTCGACGCGGCCTACGCGTTCAACGACGTCGACCACTTCTTCAAGTGGGTCGACCAGAACGGCAAGGACTTCTTCACCGAGTTCAACACCGCGACCGGCACCACCATCGTCGACGCCTGGTACTTCGGGATGCGGACGTTCACCGCCACCGAGCCGATCCGCAAACCGGCGGATCTCGCCGGCAAGAAGATCCGCTTCCCGAACACGCCGCAGTTCCTCGCCAACGCCAAGGCGCTCGGTGCCGACGCCGTCGCGATCGCCGTCGAGGAGCTCTACCTGGCACTGCAGCAGGGCGTGGCCCAGGGCCAGGAGAACCCGGTCGTGGCCACCCACGCGCAGAAGTTCGACGAGATCCTCAAGGTCGCCAGCCTCACCAACCACCAGGTCGGCACCCACTACGTCGTGATGTCCGACAAGACCCTCGAGAAGATGAGCCAGCCGCAGAAGGACGCGCTCTTCAAGGCCGTCCACGACATCCGCGCCGAGAACCGCAAGTGCGTCGACGACGAGACCGAGAAGGTCCTCGACGGCTGGCGTGGCGACTCCACCCGCACCGTGGTGGAGATCGACCAGGTTGATCGGGAGGCGTTCATCAGCAAGGCGGAAGCGTACTTCAACACCCACTTCACCGGCGAGAACCTGGAGCTCTACAAGAGCATCCGCGCCTCGGCCTGACCGCGCGGAAAGGGGCCGGCGGACCGCCGGCCCCACCACCGCGGCGGATCAGAGCCGCTTGCGGTCCCGGGGGTTCCGGAACGCGGAGCGGCTGTAGTACCGGACGACGGTGCCGTCACGGTCGGCCTCACTGCTGTAGTGCTTGAGGAAGTCCCACAACAGCGGTGACTCCTCGGGCATGGTGTTGTGCGAGCGGTACAGGTTCTTGGACAACTTCAGGACCGGGGCCGCGGTGTCGCCGTCGCGCCACGTCCAGGTCTGGAAGCGGTCGTGCCAGCCGTGACGCCGGCCCGCGACGGTGTCCACGCCGGCGAGTGTCAGCCCGTTGGTACGCAGGTGGTACTGCGCCCAGCTGTCGAGCGAGTTCTGCGTGTCGTCCCAGAGGTCACCGGCGAGGAAGCCGAGGTCGCCGTACCCGTAGATCTGGTAGTTGGGGATCGGCCGGCCGCTGGCCGGGACCTGGACGCCGTCGATGGTCACTGTGCCGGCGGCGTCCGGTGCGGTGGTGAACGACGTCGAGGCCACCGCGGCGAAGTACTCCGGATAGGCGATCGCGAAGTTCTGGGTCACCGCGCTGCCGGCGGACTGCCCGGTGGAGTAGAACCTCGTCGGGTCGACCGCGAACTCGTCGGTGATCACCTCGCGCAGCTGCCGGTAGAAGGTGTGCGAGTCGCGGTGGCTGACCGACACGGAGGTGGCGCTGTACTGCTCACCGATGACCACGAGGACGCAGCCCTCGCGTTCCGCGACCGTCCACCACTGGGCGGCGTCGAAGAACACCTTGGCGGTCTGGCTGTTGCCGGGCCAGACGAACACGACCGGCGCCCGGTCGCCCCACAGGCGGCGGGCGGCGCGGGGGACGTGGACGAGGTACTCACGGACGAAGCCCGCCACCATCATGGTGCGCACCTGGACGCCCAGTCGCGCGTAGTCGGCACGCTGAAAGAGCTGGTTGCCGTAGGCGAAGAAGTTCTCGTACCGGGTGTACCGGGTCAGGAAGTCGACGATGCGACGGGTGTCCGTGGGGTGCTGCCGCACCGCCACCTGGGAGATCGGCCCGGCGTGGGAGGTCATCCACCGACGGGAGTCGCGGCGCTGGCGGTACACGGTGCCGAGAGTCGGGTCCTGCCGGGCGCGGCCTCCGGTGTCGTTGGCCCGCTTCCAGTAGGACAGGCTGGCGCCGATCGTGTGCCGGTCGGGGCGGATGTACCAGGTGGGCAGGACCGTCTCGTCGTACCTGATCAGGTCGAAGCCGTCGGGGAAGTCGACCGGGGTGTAGCTGCCCTCGGTCTCGCCGCCGAACTCTCGACCGGCGTAGGAGGCCAGATGGTCCGCACTCAGGCCCGGCGAGTCGACGTACACCTGGCTGATGACGCGCAAGGGGTGCGCGACCGCCCAGGCCTCCAGAGCCGCGGCGCCGGAGCCGTAGCCGGCGAGGTAGTGCAGGCCGAAGATGGAGAAGTACCTGTTGTTCTGGAAGAAGGCCATCGCGGCTTCGAGGTAGGCGAGCTCCTCCGTGGCGCCGCCCCAGCCGTCCGGGCCGGGTTCCAGGACGAACAGGCCCTCCGCGCGCCGGTCGGCGACGCCGGCCCAGTCGGCGCGCCGGAGGAACTCGCTCGTCGCGACGCCGTCGGGAACGGCGATCACCGTGTAGTAGGAGCGGATGGGTGTCTCGGCCGAGATGTACACCTTCGCCGTCCGGGTCGTCCCCGCGACGTCGAAGGACTTCGTCCAGTAACCGGTCATCTCGCGCGGCAGCTTGCTGGCACGGGACCAGTCGTAGGCAGGGAACGGACGCCCGTCCAGCGATTGCGGTTCGCCGAGCGGGCTCGCGGTCGTCCCGCCCGGGCGCGCACCGGCCGCCGGCCGGGTGGTGGCCTGGCCCGTCAGGGTCGCGGCCGCCGCGAGGGCGGCCGTTCCCCGGAGCAGGCGGCGTCGATCGATCGTACTCATGACGATGGTCCTTTCGCCGGTGCCGTGTGCTACTTGCGGACCCGCACCGTCGCCGTCGAGGTGAGCTGCTTCTGGCCCCCGTCGTGCCGGAAGTTGGCCACCAGCGTCAACGGCACCGCGTCACCCTGCGGGACGTTGTTGTCCAGGTCCGCCTTGTCGAACGTCACGATCAGCGTGCGGCCGATCGCCGTCGCCCGGGTGGCCTTGACGGGGGAGCGCGACAGTGGCGTCCGCAGCTCGACGTCACCGTCGAGCCGGTGTCCGGCCGGAAGGCTCAGGGTCGCCGTCACCACGCCGCGGACCCCGGTGAAGATCCCGGTCCGCGAGCCGAGGTCGAGGGTGGCGGGCACGAACCGCAACGCACCCGGCAGGTCCTGCGGCGCCGGATACACCTCGATCTTGCCGGTCGGCCGCGGGTCCGTGCAGTCGTTGAAGTAGTACTCACCGGCCCGGTCGAAGGTGAACTCGGAGCGCTCGCCCGGGTCGAGCCGGGGGTTGAAGAGCCCTTCGAAGAACTGGGTCGCGCAGTGCGGCAGCTGGTTCGGGAAGTTCGGGAAGGTCTCCGCTCCCGGGTTCAGGAACGTCACGGTGGTCCCGACCGACACCCGCAGGTGAGTCGGGTTCATGCCGGCCTGTGAGGTGCTGTCCCGCGCCGCGGCGGTGTCGGTCGTGCGGTCCGACCGGCCCAGATAGACGGTGTTGTTCACCGTCGCTCCGTCGACCGGGCCGCCCTGGACGGGACGGCGGATCGTCAGCGGAGCGGTGTCCGGCCCCTCCTGGCTGCCCGACCCGGTCGTGTAGGCGCCGCCGAGCTTGAACGCCCACAGCGAGTCGCCCTGTGTCACCGAGCCGCCGTACGGGTTCGTGGACCCGGCGGCGAGGACGGCGACGTACTGTTCGCCGTCGACCAGGTAGGTGATCGGAGCGCCGGCGATGCCGGACCCGGTCTGGAACTCCCACAGGACGTCACCGTCGCGGGCGTCCATCGCCAGGAGGCGGCCGTCGATCTGACCGGCGAACAGCAGATCGCTCGCGGTCGTCAACGGCCCCTGACCGTGCGACATGTCGGTGCCGAGGTGGTTGCGCCACCGGACGGCGCCGGTCGAGGCGTCGTAGGCGAGGAGGCCACCGGTCTGGTACTGGCCGATGGCGCGCTGGCCGTTGGCCGCGGCGCCGTTCCAGTGCGCCACCGGGTTGGTGCCGTACGGGAAATAGACCATGTTCGTGCGGTGACTGTAGGAGTTGTTCGACCAGTCGCCACCGCCGTTCTGGCTGGTGGTCGACAGGATCGGCAGGTTCCACTGCGGGTCGTACATGCAGCCGCGCCGGTGCGTCGCGGTGGAGCCCTGCGGGTACGTCAGGAACGGCTCGTCCGCCTTGACGTAGCTGTCCGGGTTGAAGACCAGGTTGCCGTCGGCGTCCGCCTGGTAGCCGTTGTAGTTGGGCACGGCCCGCCACGGGTCACCCGGGACGGTACGCGGGTCCAGTTTCTGCCAGACGACGCATTCGGGCAGCAGTCGTTTCGCCGGGAAGGGCTGGGTCGCGGCGTTGTGCTGCCGGGAGTCCACGATCATCGGTTTGTCGACGACCGGGAGCACGGGCTTGCCGGTTGTCCGGTCGAGCACGAACTGGTGTCCCGACTTGCTGCCGTAGAACACCACCTTGCGCTTCTGGCCCTTGACGGTGATGTCGGCCAGGGTCGGCGGGTGGACGTTGTCCATGTCCCACACGTCGTGCCGGATCGACTGGTAGTGCCACTTGTAGGCGCCGGTCTTCATGTCGACCGCGACCATGGTGGTGGAGAACAGGTTGTCACCCGGGCGCTGGGAGCCGTCCTGCGAGCTGCGGCAGCTGCGCGGGTTGCCGAAGGTCATGTAGTAGAAGCCGAGGGCGGGGTCGATCGCGCCGTGCATCCACGGCGTCGCGCCGCCCTCGAGGTTGCACTCGGTGCCGTCGGGAAGCACCGGTCCCCAGGTCGCACCGGCGTCGACGGAATTGCCGTTGACGTCGGTGTAGACGGTCCCGCGGTCCGGCCCGCCGAAGACGTGCCACAGGTAACCGCCGTCGCTGGCCCGGACCGCGACGACGGCCGCGCGGTTGCCGTTGGCGGCGTGGGCGTAGACAACGCCGTCGTGGTACACCGTCGCGACCCGGTCGAGGTTGCCCAGGTCGACGCCCGCCTGGACGGCCGGTTGCACGACCCAAACCTGCTCACCGGTGTTCTGGTCGAGGGCCACGATGCGGTCGCCGTCGGCGAGGGTGTAGACCTTGCCCTGACCGACGGAGACGCCGCGTCGCGTGTCAGCCGTCGCGAAGCCCTCCGGTGCCCACTTCCACTTGGGCGCACCGGTCCGGCCGTCGACGGCGATCACCTCACCGCGGGGTGTGTCGAGGTAGATGACCCCGTCGGCGACGATGGGCGTGGTCTGCTGGCCGACGTCGTCGCTGGCCGGCGCGACAGCCGAGACATGGGTGCGCCAGGCCGGGCCGAGTTTGTCGAGGTTGCGCCGGGAGATCTGCGTCAGGCCCGAGTAGTGCTGGTTCGCGAGGTTACCGCCGACGGTCGGCATGTCCGCCCCGGTCGGTTCCAGACCCGGCGGTTCCGCCCACTCGACGCCCTCCCGGGGGCCGTGCGCGACGGCCGCCGACGGCCCGACGACGGCCGACGGTCCGACAGCGACAACGGCGGCGAACAGGATCGGTGCGAGAGTTCCTGGTTTCATGAGTCGCCTCCCGTGACTACTTGCGCCGGGCCGGCGCGCAGAACGGCTCGAGGCCCATGGCGGACTTGATGCCGTGCTTCAGGTGTGCCTGGAACTCGGCCGCGCCGGGGAAGGCGGAGTTCGCCTGGAAGGCGGCCGCCTCGTGCCCGAGGGTGGTGACCCAGGACCGGCCGCCGTCGTAGTACTGGCACCAGGTGACCGGATGGAAGTCGCGGTGCCCGGGGTGCGAGCCTTCCCCGCCCGCGCCGTCGGCGAGCGTCCGCTCGTCCACGGTGGCGAGGAAGTTCACATCGGTCGGGAACGGGACGAGGTTGTACCACTCGTCGGAGAACGCCCAGCGGCGCGGCAGATCCTTGGTCGACACGTCCCGGTTGTTGACGACGACGACGTCACCGGGCTGGCTGCGGCCGTGGTTGTAGTAGTTGGCGTTGCCGAGCAGCCCCTCGTACCACTGCCAGCCGTACTCCGTGCCGAAGGCGTTGTGGACGCCGACGAAGCCGCCACCGCCCTGGATGTACTTGCGCAGCGACTCCCGGGCCCAGTCGAGGCGGGTGCCGCCGGTCGCTCCACGCGCGTGGTTCCACAGCGTGTCGCGGGTGGGACTCATGAAGATCACGGCCCGGTAGGAGGCGTTCAACCGCTCCATGGCCTGCACGTCCTCGGTGACGTGCACCTCGATGCCGTCGGCCTCCAGCATCCTGACCAGCCCGGCCTGCGCCACGTTGGAGCTGTCCAGGGGGCGCGGCCAGGCCGCCGGGTCGCTGTGGTCGTGCGTGATCACATACGGACGGGGGAGCCCCAGACCCTGGACACCCGCGTTGTCGGGGTCGAGGACCCGCCCGAGGTTGCCGTGCCGCGGGCCCGCGGTACGCGAGTACACCAGCACCTTGTTGTCGCGTTCGGTGCCCCAGTCGCTGTAGCACGCCGGATCCACGCCGCGGCACACGCCGTACACCGGGTCGATGCCGGACGGCTTGCCCGGCTGCCCTTTCGACGCGCTCGTGATCGCGAAAGCCGAGGCCGGCGCGAGGATCGCGAGCACCGCGAGGGGTACCACCGTCTTGAGCCAATGACTGTTCACGCTGGCACTCCCGGTCCGCGTAGTGGACTAATGGATCCGCTTGACAGACCATAGTGCGCGGTTAGTCTTCTCACAAGAGATCGAAGGGCGTCGCTGGTGGGGGCGTTCCTATGGCGCCATGTGGGGGACGTTGGCCGCCGTGGCCTGTCACACCGGCCGCCATCCGTCAGTCGACTGACGGATGGCAGAGCCGTGGCGCGGTCGCAGGCTGGGCCCATGCGAGAAACCACCCACGCCGGCGCCTGGGCACCGCTGCGCCGGCCGGTGTTCCGGACGATCTGGCTTGCCGCCTTCGTCGCGAACGTCGGTACCTGGATGCAGACGGTCGCCGGCCAGTGGCTGCTCGTCGAGCACCACAGCTCCAGCCTGCTGATCTCCCTGGTGCAGAGCGCGTCGAGCGTTCCCGTCCTGCTGCTGGTCATCCCGGCCGGCGTGGTCGCCGACTTCCTCGACCGCCGGCGGCTGCTGCTGGCGGTGCAGGGGGTGCAGACGGTCCTCGCCGGCCTGCTCGCGCTGCTGACCGCGGCCGGTCAGACCACTCCGCAGGTCCTGCTGCTGTTCACCTTCCTGCTCGGGTGCGGGGCGGCGGCGCAGCTTCCCGCGTACCAGGCGATGGTCTCCGACCTGCTGCCCCGCGCCGAGTTGCGGCAGGGCGCCGCGCTCAGCTCCCTGGGGGTCAATCTGGCCCGGGCGGTGGGCCCGGCGATCGCCGGGCTCCTTCTCGCACACCTCGGCATCGCCTGGCTCTTCGCGCTGAACGCGATCTCCTTCGCGCTGTTCGGTCTCGCGCTGCTGGCGGCTCCGGCGACCCGGCACACGGCGGGATCGGCGGTACGGCCGGCGTCGTGGTCCAGTCTGGAGGCCGGCGGCCGTTACGTCCGGCACGCTCCCGCGGTCCGCCGGATCCTGCTACGGCTGGTGCTGTTCGCCGTGCCCGCGAACGTCCTGTGGGCGCTGCTGGCGCCCCTGGCGGAACGCCGCCTCGGTCTCGGCGCCACCGGGTACGGGGTCCTGCTCGGCGCGGCGGGTGCCGGCGCGGTCGCCGGTGCCATCCTGCTGCCGATGCTGACCGGCCGGCTCTCCGCGTCGCGTCAGCTGACCATCGCGAGCCTCGGGTACGGGCTGGGCCTCATCGCCCTGGCGTTCACCCGCAACGCCGCCGTGGCCGTGGCGGTGCTGATTCCGGTGGGCGTGGCGTGGATCGCCGTGATCGCCGGCTTGAACGCGACCACCCAGGCCTTCCTGCCCGATTGGGTACGGGCCCGGGCGCTCGCGATCTACCAGATGGTGCTGTTCGGTGTCTTCGCCGGCAGCGCCGCCGCCTGGGGAGCGGTGGCGAGCTGGCTCGGCATCGACCGGGCCTTCGCCGTCGCCGGCCTGCTGCTGCTGGCGACGGCGGTGGCCGGCATGTGGCTGCCGCTGCGCCGCACCGACCTCGGTGACCGGACCGCGGTTCCCGTCGGTGTCCTGCCCGAAGCCACGTTCATCGGCCGGCCCGAGGACCCGATGGAGATCATCGTCCGGTACGACGTCCCGGCCGATCGCCGGGACGCCTTCCTCGACGCGATGACCGACCTGCGGACGAGCCGCCTGCGTACGGGCGCGACGCACTGGGCCCTGCTGCGCGACGCCGCCGACCCGAGCCGGATGATCGAGCAGTACCGGGTGCCGTCCCGGGCCGACTACCTGGACCAGAACGAGCACCGGCAGACCCCGTACGACCACGAGGTGCGGCACCGCGTCGAGGCACTGGCCGACGCCGTCTCGACAGAACCCCTGGTGGCGGTTCAGCAGTAGTAGACCCGGTAGTTGCCCCGGCCCTTGGTCCACTTCCAGCCGTCCGTCTCGCCGGGGTCCACCCAGATGCAGTCCGAGGTCTCGGCGGAGATTTTCGACCAGCTGTAGATCTGGAATCCGTAGGTGCCCGAATCACACTCATTCTTCCCGTAGTGGGTCTGCGTCCTGATCCCGACGGTGTGCCAGAACACGAGGCAGTCCTCGGCATCGCCGGCAGCCCGCGCGGGCGTCGGGAATCCCAGGACACCGAGCACGAGTGCACCGGCCGTGGCCACCGCGGCGGCCGCAACAGTCCGGCGCCGCATGGAAGAACTGGTCCGCATGGCTTCACATCCCCTCGTCGCTGAGTCCGGCTCGGTCGCCGGCCTCGCCCTCCATCACCCCGGCAGGGACCGGCAGGTTCACGGTCGGCGCCGGGTTCCCACCTGCGGGTGACCGAAAAGGTTCAGAGCGACGGCGGATCATCTGACCGTTGCGCTTCTCCGGCGAACCGCTGATCGGGGCCGGTCCCGACAACTACGCTCGGGACTGCGAACGCCTGGCCGAGATGAGGTTGCCGGCTGTCGCCCTTTCTTCACGGCGAGCGCGCCGAACCCTGTGCGGCGCGTTCTCCTTCGGCGCCCACGGACCGTCCGATCCGGTCCGCCGCCATTCCACCCGTATCCGAGCCGAGCGCTCGGCAGGAAGGACGTGGTTGTCATGCAGACGACCCGGGCAGTGCGGAGGAACCGAAAAGTAAGACTCGGTGCGACCGTGACGAGCATGGCACTGGCGACGCTTGCCGCGGTGGTCCTGGACATCTCACCGGCGGCCGCGGCCGCCACCACCGAGCTGGTCAGCATCAGCAGCGGCGGCGCCCAGAGCGACGACCTCAGCACGATGGACGTGCCCAACGGAGTGTCCACCGACAATGGCCGCTTCGTCGTCTTCGATTCCTACGCGACGAATCTGGTCGCCGGCGACACCAACGGCGAGCGGGACATATTCGTCCGCGATCGGCAGGCCGGCACCACCGAACGGGTAAGTGTCTCGTCCGGTGGCGTCCAGGGTGACGGCTCCTCGTTCCTCTCCGCGATCAGCGACAACGGGCGATATGTTGCCTTCGGTTCGGTGGCCGGCAATCTCGTGCCCGGTGACACCAACGGCGTTCAGGACGTGTTCGTGCGTGACCGGCAGGCCGGCACCACCGAGCGGGTGAGTCTCACCGCCGCCGGGGCGCAGCCCAACGAGGAGTCGGCTGTCCCCGCGATGTCCGATGACGGCAACCGGGTGGCGTTCCTGTCGGTGGCCACCGACATGGTGCCCGGCGACACCAACAGCTTCCTCGACGTGTTCGTGCGCGATCGGCAGGCCGGCACGACCGTACGGGTCAGCGTCTCCTCCGCGGCAGCGCAAGGCAACGGGGAGCCGTCGCTTCCGCACATCAGTGGCGCCGGCAACCACGTGTCGTTCGCCTCCACCGCCGACAACCTCGTGCCGGGCGACACCAACGGCGAGGCCGACCTCTTCGTCCATGACCTGCAGACCGCGACGACGCAGCGGGTCAGCGTCGCCACCGGCGGCGGCGAGGCCGACAGCGCCTCGAACAGCAGGTCCTCGATGAGCGACGACGGCCGCTTCGTCGGCTTCGAGTCGCAGGCCGCCAACCTCGTCGCCGCCGACACCAACG
This sequence comes from Actinoplanes sp. DH11, assembly GCF_020873875.1. GTDB lineage: Bacteria > Actinomycetota > Actinomycetes > Mycobacteriales > Micromonosporaceae > Actinoplanes. The sequence goes on along the minus strand of NZ_JAHWGU010000007.1, from coordinate 49,782 downwards.
GCACCACCGACGCGTTCGTCCACGACCGTCAGAACGCGACGACCGAGCGGGTCAGCGTCTCCACCGGCGGCGTGCAGGGCGACGCCGAAACGGCTGCCCCGACGCTCAGCGACGACGGCCGCCTGGTCGCTTTCCCCTCGGTGGCCACCAACCTGGTCGTCTCGGACACCAACGGCTTCGGTGACATCTTCGTGCGGGACCGGCAGGCGGCCACCACCGAACGCGTGAGCCTCTCCGACGGTGGCGCCCAAGGCAACAGTTACTCCGATCTCGCGTTCGTCAGCGGCGACGGCCGGCATGTGGCGTTCACGTCGGACGCGAGCAACCTGGTGGCGTCGGACACCAACGGCACCGGTGACGTCTTCGTGCGTGACCTGGACGCCGGCGAGGGGTGCACGATCACCGGCACCGGCGGCGACGACAGTCTCACCGGCACTGCGGGTGCTGATGTCATCTGTGGCCTGGGTGGCAACGACACCATCGACGGGGGTGGTGGTGACGACACCGTCAAGGGTGGGCCGGGGAGCGACACCCTCAGTGGTGGCGGTGGTGCCGACGCGGTCGACGGTGGTGGCGGTGCTGATCGTGTCGACGGTGGTGGCGGGGATGACGTCATCGCTGGTGGCGGTGGTGACGACATCATCGACGGCGGTGGTGGTCATGACTCGGTCGGTGGTGGTGACGGGGCGGATCGGGTGGACGGTGGTGGTGGGCACGACACGCTGGGTGGTGGGTCGGGCAACGACAGTCTGGACGGTCAGGGCGGTCACGACACGGTGACCGATCATGACGGTGCTGACACCGCGTTCGGGGACACCGGTAACGATCACCTCGATGTGCGCGACGGTGTCGGCGGGGACACCGCGAACGGCGGGTCGGGTACCGACAACTGCGCCACCGACAGCGGCGACATCGTCAGCAGCTGCTGAGCACCCACCGGCATCCGACTGTCACCGAAGCCGGGTGGTGCGCCCGGCAGGAAGGACGTGGTTGTCATGCAGACGACCCGGGCAAGCAGAGAAGTACGGCTGGGAGCGGCCTTCGCGACGATCACGCTGGCGACCCTGGCCGTGGTGGCCGCGCACGGATCGCCGGCGGCCGCGGCGGTGGGCACCGAGCGGGTCAGTGTCAGCAGCGGCGGCACGCAGGGCGACGCCGACAGCGGGCTCGAGGTCCCCGGTGGTGCCACGAGCGACGACGGCCGGTACGTCGTGTTCGACTCCTACGCCACGAACCTGGTCGCCGGGGACACCAACGACGACCTGGACGTGTTCGTGCGCGATCGGCAGGCCGGCACCACCGAGCGGATGAGCGTCTCGTCCGGCGGCGCCCAGGGCAACGACACGTCGGGCCAGGGGGCGATCAGCGGCAACGGACGCCATGTGGTCTTCACATCCATCGCCGACAACCTCGTCCCCGGTGACACCAACGGCGTCGCCGACATCTTCCTGCGCGACCGGCAGGCCGGCACCACCGAACGGGTGAGCCTGCCCGCCACCGGGACACAGGCCACCGACATCTCGATCCAGGCGTCCGTGTCCGACGACGGTACCCGCGTCGCGTTCGTCTCGATCGCCACCGACATGGTGCCCGGCGACACCAACGAGACATCGGACATCTTCCTGCGTGACCGGCAGGCCGGCACCACCGTACGCGTCAGTGTCTCCTCCGCCGGGACGCAGTCCAACGAGTACTCCTCGCAACCCACCATCAGCGGTGCGGGCGGCCACGTGTCGTTCACTGGCGGCGCCGACAACCTCGTGCCGGGTGACACCAACGAGCTGCCGGACCTCTTCGTCCGGACCCTTCAGACGGGTACGACCGAACGGGTGAACGTCGCCACCGGCGGCGGCCAGGGCACCGGCCAGTCGACCGGCCGCGGCGCGATGAGTGACGACGGCCGCTTCGTCGGCTTCCGGTCGGACGCGCCGGACCTCGTCCCCGGCGACACCAACGGCGTCGCCGACGTGTTCGTGCGCGACCGCCAGGCCGCCACGACCGAGCGCGTGAGCCTGACCAGCGGCGGCGGGGAGAGCAACGCGAACTCGTCCGGCCCGACAATCAGCGACGACGGCAACCGTGTCGCCTTCCGGTCCGAGGCCACCAACCTGGTCGCCCCGGACACCAACGGCTTCGTCGACGTGTTCCTGCGCGACCGGCAGGCGGGCACCACCGAACGGGTCAGCCTGACCAGCGGCGGCGGCGAGGGCAACGGCGACTCCGACGCCGGGGACCTCAGCGGCGACGGCCGGCATGTGGCGTTCCGCTCGCAGGCGACGAACCTGGTGGCGTCCGACACCAACGGCGCCCAGGACGTGTTCGTGCGCGACCTGGCCGTCCCCGACGACGACTGCACCATCACCGGCACCGGCGGCGACGACAACCTCACCGGTACCGCGGCCGATGATGTCATCTGTGGCCTGGGCGGCGACGACACCATCGACGGTGGTAGCGGCGACGACATCGTCAGAGGTGGTCCGGGCGGCGACACCCTGGTCGGTGGCGGTGGTGCGGACACGGTCGACGGTGGTGGCGGTGCTGATCGTGCCGACGGTGGTGGCGGGGATGACGTCATCGCTGGTGGCGGTGGTGACGACATCATCGACGGCGGTGGTGGTCATGACACGGTCGGTGGTGGTGACGGGGCGGACCGGGTGGACGGTGGTGGTGGGCACGACACGCTGGGTGGTGGGTCGGGCAACGACAGTCTGGACGGTCAGGGCGGTCACGACACGGTGACCGATCATGACGGTGCTGATACCGCGTTCGGGGACAGCGGCAACGATCACCTGGATGTGCGGGACGGTGTCGGCGGGGACACCGCGGACGGCGGGTCGGGTACCGACAACTGCGCCACCGACAGCGGCGACATCGTCAGCAGCTGCTGACCACCCCGTACACCTGCTGATCCCCGCCCCGGCTGGGCCTACACCGTCGGCCTCACCCACGCGTACGGGCTCGCCGAACGCGCCATGTTCGGCCTGGATGTCGACGACCTCCAGCACTGGGTCAGCACGCTGGGCTCGTGATCACGCCCGGCCGGGTCACCTTCGCGGAAGGGCCGAACGACCGGGCGTTCTTGGGTCTGCCGGTGCGGCTACGGCAGATGGACCCATCCTGGGCGGAAGCGTTGTTCGGGATGGCGTACCACTTCCACAGGGCCGCATTTCCCGGTGCTGCAGGTCGTGTGGGGTGACCGCGCCGGTCGGTTCCCCTGGGACGACGACGTCGTCGAGCAGTCGCGGGTGGGCCAGCCTCCCGGCTGGCTTCCGGCCGACCGGGCGGGACCCCGGTTGGCGGACCTGCTGGCCGAGTGACCCGCCGGGTCCGCCGAGTGGTCCGTCGGATTCGGTGGTGAGCGCTCGAACGGCGCCTTCGATGTGCCGGACGGAACGGTATGTCCGGCGCAGTGGTTCTGACGGCTGCGGATGGCCTCACTGCGCCGGCGGAGTGGCTCCACCGCGACGGAGCGGATGGTGACGGTGACGGCCTGACTTGGCCCCACCGTCATGATCGGAACCCATAATCAGCGCGACGCGCTGTAGTCGGATGGCATACGCGCCACCATGATCGCGTATCCGCTTCTGCCGAGGAGAGTGCGTTTCCAGATGACGAAGCAGTGTGCCCGACACGCCGTCTGTCCGTGTAGTCGAGTGTTCGCCTATGGTCGGTTCACCGCAAGATCCGCACGGACGAGAGGCAGTGTGAATGGTGTCGCGGCGGGTTTACTTCGTCCTCGCAGCCCTCGGAGCGATCGTGCCTTATACGGCCCTGGCCGTGTTCATCAGCCGGCATGGCCTGGACCTGGCTCAATTAGCGCAACAGGCGTTCGGCTCGCCAGGCGCTGTTTTCTTCGCGCTGGATGTGGTTCTCTGCGGTGTCGCGGTGCTGATCAGCGTGCTGCGTGATCTGCGTGACCCCGGCGCCAAATGGGCTGTGACAGCCGCGACCTTGGTGATTGGACCAAGCTGCGGCCTGCCGCTGTGGCTGGCGCTTCGGCAGGCCGCCGACAAGGCCGAACGCTGAACGGGTCGTTCTGGAACAGCATCCTGATCTGCCGCAGACAAAGCACGGTCGTGGGCTTGTCGCGACCCGCACCGGCTCGATCGCCGGCACTCCCCGTAGTCGCCCTGGATGACGCAGCAGACTGGTCCGCGGGGATCGTCAGGTTGGAGCCGGACGTTAAACGGCAAGCTCAGGCCAGGACGCGGGAAGTGTTCACGCATTCGGCGACGTCCAGCACAAGCAGCAGCCTGCCGTCGGTCTTGTACGCACCGGTGACGAGCGCACGTGACGGGCCGGTCAGTGTTGCCGGCGGCTCCTCGAACAGCTGGGCGTCCATATAGGCGACCTGTCCGATGCGGTCCACCAGGAGGCTCACCGGCTCGCCGGCGTACCGCACGATCACATTCATCACGAGGCCGGACATGTCGCGGCGCGGCAACCCGAACTGAACACGCAGGTCCACCGCGGCGATCACCTGTCCGCGCAGATTGAACAAGCCGCCGACAGCGTTCGGCGCCATCGGCACCGGCGTGTACTCGCTGTACGACAACACCTCCTGCACGGCGTCCACGTCCACGCCGAAAAACTGGTCGGCGACCTCGAAGGTGACGAACTGGCGACTCGACATGCTCAACTCCCGGGATGATCTCCGCTGGAGGCATGCCGCAACGGATCACCAGGAATATCGGACGATCGAGTACCCAAGCCAAGGAATCCGGCGGACCGATCCGCTGGCTGGCACCCGGGGCGCCAGGGGCAGGTTGCGACAGACGCCGGCGATCTCGTGGCCGGAAGAGGTGGCTACCAAGGCAGATCGGACGCACTCATTTGCCGCATTGCGAGCGCCGGCCGTAGATCCGTCCGCACGCTTCGTCGTCGGTGTGGAGGCGTACCTCTTACGGGCTTGGCTGGGGTGCCAACGTGCGGAGCACGCAGAACTCGTTGCCCTCGGGGTCCGCAAGGACCACCCAGCTCACATCGCCCTGGCCGACATCCACGCGACGGGCTCCGAGCGCGATCAGCCGTTCCACCTCCTCGTCACGACTTACATCGATCGGGCTAACGTCGAGGTGCAGGCGATTCTTGACGACCTTGCCCTCCGATTTCTTGGCAAAGATCATGGTTGGCGGTTGGGGAGCCGCTCGTACCGCCTCAGCCGTCGGCTCCCAAGCGGCAATCTCAACCAGATCGGGTCGTTCGTCGATGATCTGGTAGCCCAACACCGCGGACCAGAATCTCGCCAATCCTCGCGGATCATGACAGTCGATCGACAGCTCCGTGAACCTGCTCGCCATACTCGCCCTTCCGTCAGCGGTCACCGGATCATCGTCCGAGCTGCGGCCTTCCGCCAACGATTTCCGGACCTGCCGCAGACAACGCGCGGTCGTGGCTTGCCGCGACCGCACCGGCTCGATCGCCGGCACCCTCCGTAGTCGCCCTGGATGACGCAGCGGGCTGGCCCGCGGGGACGCAGCTTGGAGCCGGAGGTTAAACGGCAAGCTAAACCGCTGGACTTGCTGTTCCACGGCCTGGATCTTCTATACCTCTGCCTTGACCTGCGGGTCGTCCCAGTCGGGATGGACCATGCGGACCCGGGTGTCGATGGAGACGGCCTGGGCGGCGTAGAGCAGCGAGCCCGACCTCGACCGGGGACCACCAAAGCGGCCGTCGGAGGACCGGGTGCGCCGGCTCCGCGAGCTCGCTGCGTGGCATGACGAGTGGGTCGCGAAGTAGGCCGACCGTGCGGGCTTCCATCCGGCGGAGCATCCGAAGCCGGACAGCGATTACAACCTGCATCACGTTGACCTGGACGCCCCGCCGGATGCGCAAGAGGAGTTCTACCGCCGCGCCCGCGAGATCATGGGCCACTAGCTCACCCCGCCCGGGTATGTCGCGTTAAGACTTTTCGCTGGCCGCCATGGCGATGGACACCATACCCTCCCGGGCCTTCTCGCTGGTCTTCTCCTGCTCGCTGTTCCAGGTGAGCACGAACCGGCCGGCCTGGGTCGCCTCGCCCGCCTCACCCATTGTGGTGGCCCACTCCTTGGCGTCGCCCTCGTTCGCGAGCTCGATTACGGTGACAGCGTCGGTGGTGATGCGGGAAACGCAGCCTGTACCTGTGTCGCCCTCCTTCGCGGCGCACCCGGAAGTCGTGTCTCGCGGGTTCGGCGCTGACCACTTCGCGTCGATCGCATCGACGACGGCTTGAGCTTGGCCTACCGCCTTGGCGGCTGCCATTGTCGCGTTGGCCGGAGCCTCAGCCGCCTCGTCGCTGTCACCGGCGCCACCGCTGCCGCATGCGATCACCATGCCCGCCACCGCCACAGCGGCGGCCGTTCCCCATATCTGACGTGCCCGCACGACTCTCCCTCAGCTCGGAGTGATCCGGCGAGCACGGTACGGCCTCCCGGCAAGGCCCGGGACGGAAAACCCCCATCGAGTGGCCAAGGGCCGCACGACACACCAGGAGCGATCCGCACGTACCGCACCAAGCGCCGCAGCATCCTGTCCGGCATCGCTCTTCGGCACCGTTCCACTTCCATAGCTGTGGAACGGCCCGGGAGGGCGCGGCCGGCGCGGACAGCAGGGCGCGAGCGGATGGCTTGGGTCTGAGGGAGCCGGCGCTGCGGGTGGTGTTGCTTCACCCCGTCCGTACGGAGCCGGTGTTCACTCGGCCGCTGTGACGCGCCGTCACCGGCGCCCAACGTCCGGATCTGCCGATGAGAGGGCATCGCAAAAACACCACGTCAGTGGACCGGCGAAATGCAAGATCAAGCAAGCGGGTTCTTTTCCAGTGATTCGTATGACGATCTGAAGCCCGAGATCGCACGGAACGGCATCCCCTCGGGGTAGCCGCCTTCGCCTTGCCGTTTCGTCTTTACGAGCGAATAAAATATCTTGCTCACGTATGGCAACATGAGATGCATCACCCATCTCGGGAAGGCGGCGAGAGATGAAAGGCTTGATCGCGAACCATTCAACCGCGGAACTCGATTTCGCGCAGCAGCGAACAGTTCGTCGCTCGCCCCTTTTTACTCGACTTCCGATCGTTATCATATTCTTGCTCGCCTTGAATGCGATCTGGGAGGTTTACCGCCTGAACGCAACCACGATTCAGTTCTCCGTCATGGAACGATCCACATCGTTTACTCTGATCGGCGTTGGTGCTGGCCTACTGTTGACCCGCCTCCAGTGGGCGAGAGCGATGCGTCCCGCTCTAGGCATCGCTATCGATCCTGAAGACGGTCACACTCGCGAAAGCACAAGCAAGTGGATACTCCGCGCGGTCAACGCAGGACCAGGAGTGCCGGTGATCGAAAAATTCGACTACCATATCTCCTTCGAGGATGCCGATCGACTGCCCACGGATAGCGACTTCGTTGACTTCGTGCGATTGGCTCAGATCTTACGAAAGCGGGGAATGAAAAGCGAAGTCGACTATTATGTCAAGTACTTGACACGCGGAGGTCCTCTCCCGGTCAGCAATTACGCAGCTGGCACGGAAGTCTGCTGGTTCAGTCAGAGCGTCCTTCATGTCATCAAGCGTCTCGACATCCGCGTAAGGGTTGTAGACATCGCCGGCGATACGCATGAAAGAATTTTCCCTTGCAAGTACTTCCTTGAAGGCGTGCTGGCTGATCCAGGCAAGCCGAAGGAAGGGAGAATTTTCAAAAGACGCCGCCCAAGTTAATTCTTATGCCGCGAATCGGGCACTTGCGCCGACTCCTTGGCTGCGGGTCAAGGGGTCGCAGGTTCAAATCCTGTCAGCCCGACTTAACAAAAGGCCAGTTTAGCTGGCCTTTTGCATTCGTCGACATTGATGATTTCGTGGCGACGCGACACGTGTTTTTGCACGTACGTGCGTACGGTTTAGCCCGGCGACTCAGGCCGATCTTCGTGGCCTGCTCGTGCTCGTAGGTCCTTGAACCTTCCGCCTGAATCGGCCTCGCTTTCACCACCCCCGGTTGAGCAGGGCGTTCATGGCCTGAGCAATCCGATCTCGACGTGACAGGCCTCTTCGTCGGCGATGCCGAACGTCGATGCGCAGCTTCCTCCAACATGGACGATCGCGACACCTCGATGACACGAACGCCCGTACGGTGATCTTCGCCTGGTTCGGCGGTCCTGTCCCGGCGGGTAAGTCCATGATCGTGGGTGGTGGCTGGGTGCGGAAGTTGGCTGCGGTTGTCCCGAGTCGTTCGTGGTAGTCCCGGTGGAGCGCGCCGCCGGTGCAGAGGAACTGCTGTCCGTGATGGGCGACGAGCAGGCTCAGGCCTGCGCGTTCTACCTGCTGGCCGAGCTGGCGTGGATCTCGGTCCGCTGGCGGACCGGGCAAGGCATGGACGATCTGGTCCAGGGCGCGGTAGGCCAGGGCGTGCTGGTAGCTGGTGTCCACGAGGGCGCCGTCGGCGATCGCGGTGTCTGCCGTGTCCGCTGACGGCCCCGTCCCGAGGTTTCATGCGGCGGGAGGTGTTCACCCGGTGTGCCGGGTAGGCATGAAGTCGAGGCGATTTCGTATGCGCGGTTCGCGCGTTGACCGCCTACTTTGAGGGAGCACCGCTACCGATGACCGCTGGAGAACCGGATTTCACTCGTCACCAAACGAAACGTCGTGGCGTCGCCGTCACGGTGGATCGGCCACCATTGGCAACGCGCGCGATTTGACGCGTCGGCCATAACCTTCGGGCCGGTGGAGCTGAAACCTCGGGTGCATCCTCAGCAACGGCGGCTGGATCCCATCGCGATTCTGCTCGCCATCTCGCGTGCGCAGCACCGAGCCGTGGGCCTACTCGACCGCGCCATACAGGACCAGCAGGCAGACGAGCATGCTCTGACCCACAGCACTGCCCTGTTGAATGTATGTCGCCAGCGAGAACGCCTCGACCGTGGCGCCCTCAAGGTGCACGGTAGAGCCATGAGCGAGCACGCTCCGGCCGCTGACGTGCAGGCCGAGATCGACGCCGAGATGGCGGGGTCGGCGCGGCTGTCGCGTTGTGAGCGGGAGTCTGACCGCAGCGGCGTGCAGCCGGCGCCGGCCACCGCGACGTCGTAGGTGTGGTGGGTGCTGTTTCGGTGGGATGCCGGCTCTCGTGGTGCCGGCGTCAGAATTAGTGCTGTTGCCCCGGGGCAGGTTCAGAGGTTGCGGTCATGGTGGCCGATCGGTGTGTGCACGTGCGGGCCCGGCCGTGGTCGTGATGGATAGTGATGGCCGGTGGCCTCGGGTGGCTCGGCTGGTGGCCGCACATGGTCCGGACGTGGACGAGTTGTGCCGGGCGTGTGTGGCGCATTCCCAGACCTGCAGGGTGTGGGCGTGGCGGTGATGGCCGGCACGGCGCAGCAGGTGCGCTATGCCAGTGACGCCCCTCAGCCAGGGGGCGGAGCAGTTGCAGCTGCTGCTGGGCGAGGGCCTGTGCCGGGATGCCTTAGGCATAGGTGGCCCGGTTCTGGCCGATGATCTTGAGACTGCGGTGTGGCGGGAGCGGTGGCCGGCGTTCGCTGGGGCGGCGCTGCAGGCCGGGGCGCGGGGCGGTGTTCGCGCTGCCGCTGGGCCCTTCACCTTTCGCCTGGTGTGCTCTGCTGCCTTTCCCATCGGCAGCGGCTTGACGGGGGTGAGCTGCAGGCGCCGGTGCCGGGTGACGTATGTCCTCCGGTTCGGCATGACAGGCCCGCGTGCGACACACTGCCTCTGGCGTCACAGTCAGGAGGGGTGCAGTGAGTGGGATCGAAGCCCTGGGCCGGTTGCTGCGGCAGTCGCACCATGCACGGCCGGACGACCTTCCGCAGATGGCGATGCGGGCGGCCCCGCTCGTCGGCGCTACCGCCATGATCATCTATTTGGTGGATCATCAGCAGCGCGAGCTTCTGCCTTTGGTGGCCGGGGATGCTCCGGCCCGTGACCGGTTCATGATCGACGGCACTTTCGCGGGCCGCGCGTTCACCACGGTCGCCGCGTGCGTGAGCGACGCCGAACCCGACGGCGTCAGGCTGTGGGTGCCGCTGACCAACGGTGCCGAACGCCTCGGCATCCTCGAGGTCGTCCTGGCCGGCCCGGCCGACGAGCCGACCGTGGAGGACTGCGCGACGGTGGCGGCCCTGCTGGCCGAGCTGGTGGTGACCCGTGACCTATACAGCGACACTATCGAACGGCTACGTCGCCGCGAGCCGATGGGCCTGGCCGCGGAGATGCTGCGCGCCCAGTTGCCGCCGCTGACGTTCTCCACCGGCCATCTGATGATCAGTGGAGTGCTGGAGCCGTGCTACGACGTCGGCGGTGACGCGTTCGACTACGCCATCAACGGCGACATCGCCCACCTGGCGCTGTTCGACGCCGTCGGTCACGGCTCCGCGGGCGGCATGCGGGCGGTCATGCTGGCCTCGCTCGCACTGGCGGCCTACCGCAACGCCCGCCGCTCCGGCCTCGACCTGATCGGTACCTACCACCACATCGACCGGGCCGTCCAGGACCATGACCGGTGGGGCCTGATCACCGCGGTGCTCGCCGAACTCGACCAGCGCACCGGAGTCCTGCGCGTCATCTCGGCCGGCCATCCCAGCGGTGTGGTCATCCGCCGGGGCAAAGCGGTCAAGATACTGCCCACGCCGACGGCCCTGCCGGTCTCGCTCGGTCACCACCGGCCGCCGGTCGTCGTCGAGGAGGCCCTGGAACGGGGCGATCACGTGCTGCTCTACACCGACGGCATCATCGAGGCCCGGTCCAGTGACGGCGAGCCGTTCGGTATCGACCGGCTCGTCGACTTCACGGTCAAGGCCATCGCCGACCAGTTGCCGCTGCCGGAGACCAGCCGCCGGCTGGTCCACGCTATCCTCGACCATCAGGACGACTGCCTGCAGGACGACGCCACCGTGCTGCTCGCCCGGTGGATCAGCCCGGCACCGGACAACTCCGACACCGAACTGCCGGAGTCCGACAACCGGGCCCCCCTCAACGCCGTCAGCTGACACGGATCCAGCGGACGGCATGCCACAAGCCGGCGATAGGTCGCCGCCACGAGCCAGAGGGGTACGACCACGCGTGGCGCTGTGAGCCGTTCCGCGGCTCGGGCGCTCCCGTCGAGCAGTGCGACGGTCGATGTCATACGCCCTCCGAGTTACCCGCGCAGCAGTGGTCGGGGTGGTGAGGCGACCGATTCGGTGGGTAAGGCTGGCTCATGGCTTCCGAACCAGTGATCGATTCTCGCAGAACCGCGCAGACGATGCATGACACGGCCGAGGCGCTGGAACGCGCCGAGCAGACTTTGCATCGCAGCGCCGATGCGTCGCCGGATGACGCCACCGCCGAACGGCTGGACCGTCTCGGTGACGCCGTCACCACCGAAGCCAGAGATATCGCCCGGCGCGCCGACAACCTGTCACCACGGCCGAGACAATCCCCCGGTGGACGGTAGGCCTACGTGGGTTCGGGACGTCCGGGCGCCTCCTACTTCGGGTCGCGTCATGCCCATCGGGACACGCTTGCGCCCGACCGGTTATCAATGCCGTTCGGCTGGGTAACGCCGGTGACGTGAGTAGGGACCGTGCCTGGCGAGCGCGGGCAGGCGACCGTCCGGCAGCCGGCCTCGATGCGAGTCTGACTCGACTCGAAGATCGAGTCGAACAGGGGCTTGACCACCTCGGTGGCCTGGTCAAACCCCGGCTTCGCGGGTGGCTGCATGCCGGCACTTTTCCGGTGGCCGTCGCTGCCGGCGCCCTGTTGACCGTGCTGTCGCCGGACGACAGATCCCGGGTGGCCTTAGCGGTGTTCACACTGTCGGCGGCGCTGCTGTTCGGCGTGAGCGCGCTGTATCACCGCGGCCACTGGACCGGGCGAGTGGCGAACGTGCTGCGGCGCTTCGACCACGCCAACATCTTCCTCATCATCGCGGGCACCTACACGCCGTTCTGTGTGCTCGTGCTGCCGCCCGGACAGGCGCGGACGTTGTTGTGGATCGTGTGGTGCGGTGCGCTGGCCGGTGTTGCCTTCCGGGTGCTGTGGGTCGGCGCCCCGCGCTGGCTGTACGTGCCGGTGTACATAGCCCTGGGCTGGGTGGCGGTGATCTACCTGCCCGGGTTCTGGCGTTCCGGCGGTGCGCCGGTCGTCACGTTCCTGTTTCTCGGTGGGGTGCTCTACACCCTCGGTGCTGTGGTCTACGGCCTCAAACGGCCTGACCCGAGCCCGCGCTGGTTCGGGTTCCACGAGGTCTTCCACGCCTTCACGGTCGCGGCGTTCGCCGCCCATTGCATCGGCATCGGCATCGCCTTGCGTGCCGCCGCGGCGTGAGGCTCGGCCGGCCGATCGGTCAGCGAGGCGTAGGAACCGGAGTAGCGGGTGGTGCGGCGTCCATGCTGAAAGCCGCCACGTCGTCTCTGCGCGGCGCCGGCCCGACACCGGCGTTCAGGATGTGATCGATCAGGGCGTGCGGGTCGCCGGCCGGCGCCGACCGCACCGCCGCGCACAGGTCGGCGATCCCCTGATCGATGGTGTACTGCCGGTCCTCGACCAGGCCGTCGGTGTAGAGCACGAGGGCGCTGTGAGGCGGCAGCACCAGAGGGATGTCGTCCAATGCGACGACGCGGGAAACCAGCCGATCCCGGCCACGGCCGGCTACCACCGCCCTCATCCGCTCGCGGCGGTCACCGGTGGCCGTGGTCTGTGGCTGGCCCGTCAACTCGCCGACATGGCCGCGATGTCCTGGGCGCCCGGCCGGACCTCGGTCCGGCTGTACTTTCCGCGACAGCTCATGCAGCCCCAGCCGTAACCAGACAGCACCGTGCCGGCGAGCGACGGACGCGGCCGGCGTCAATCCTGCTCGCGGAGCGCCTCGATCAGCTCGTTCTTGTTCATGTGTGACCGGCCAGGGATGTCGGCCTTCTGCGCCTTGCGGTAGAGCTCGTCGCGGGTCGATTCAGCCAGGTCGTCGGTGCCGGGCGGGATGGATCCGGCTGCCTGGTCGTACCCACTGGCGTTCAGCTCTTCGAGGCGGATCAGCTCGAAGGCCGCGCCGAGTCGTTCGAGGTCCTTCTTGCCGACGCCCTTCTCGATGGCCGGAAGCAGTTCGGACTCCTCCTCTTGCACGTGGTGGGCGACGGCGGCGACGAACTCGTCGAGCGCCTGGCCGAAGTGGGGGGAGCCGATCAGGTTGCGGACTTTGCGCAGCTTGTGTTCGGCTTCGCGGTGTTCGTGGGTGCCGTGCTCTGCTTCGTCCTCTTCCCCGGCTGCCTTGGCGAGGACCGGGTACACCTCGGTCTCCTCGGCGCGGGAGTGCGCGCTGAGCCGGGCGTGGATCTCCTCCACCAGCGCACGGCGGTCCCCGTCACCGGCGGCCTTGAGCTCAGCGAACAGCTTCTCCATCCGGCGGTGGTCGTTCTTGATCAGCGATACGGCATCAGTGGCCATGGCTCACTCCCTCGTCCGAGGTGGTCTCTACCCGGGGAATGAATGGGGAAACCGGGGTTCGGGCGAGTCGCGCGGGGTAGGCAGGGAACGGCCGTTCGGTTCGATCGAGGGAGTGTCGATGTTCAATCCGCTTGATCATAAAGGGATCCCACTGGATCAGCAGATCCGGAACTGGCGCGAATTGAACGTCGAGCCGATCGATCCGGAAGCGGTCGACCCGTACACGCGGTGCCGGATCATCACGATGAACGGTATCGAGGCCGAGGCGATCATGTTCTCGCACCAGTTCGCCCGGGTCTGCCCCGACCCCGACGTCAAGCGGCAGTTGGCCTACACCCGGTTCGTGGAGAGCCAGCAGCAGCGGGTGGTCAACTGGCTGCTGCCTGGGCTGGCGAGCGTGCTCGAGACGACGCTGGGCTACGAGCAGGTGGCGGTCGACCTGACGGCGTGGGTGGCCCGGCACGAACCCGACCCGTACCTGAAGCAGGCGTACGAATTCGGTGTCCTGGAGGACTTCGACCACCTGTACCGTTACGCCAATCTGTACGAGATGGTCGAACGCCGTAAGGCGGAGAAGATCGTCGCCGGGGTCACCGAGGTGATGCCGGGCCGCCCGACGGTCGCCGAGTTCCGGCACCCGTACGACAACGTCAACGACCCGTACGACAAAGATGCCGTCGACCCACGCTCGAAGCTGCACGCGCTGACGATCCTGTCCGCCGAACAGCAGGTGATGCTCTATTACATGAACACCGGCCCGCAGTACATGGAGCCGATCGCCCGCCAGCTGTACCAGGAGATCAGCCTCATCGAGCAGGAGCACGTGACCCATTACGAGTCCCTGGTCGACCCGGGGGAGACGTGGTGGGAGCGGCTGGTCACCCACGAGTACAACGAGTGCTGGCTGTACTGGTCGTTCATGGAGCAGGAGAGCGATCCGCGCATCAAGGCCGTCTGGGAGCTGCACCTGCAGATGGAACTCGCCCACCTGCAGCAGGCCGCCGACCTGCTGCGCCGTCACGACGGCCGGGAGCCCGAGCAGATCGTCGGCGACACCGGCCTGCCGGAGCCGTTGATGTTCGAGCCGAACAAGGAGTACCTGCGCCACCTGCTCGCCACCCAGATCGATCTGACCAAACTCGGCGCCGGCTACGTGCGGGAAGCGCACGAGCGCTTCGAGCAGATGCAGGAGGCCATCCACGGCGCCCAGAAGCCACCGAGTGAGGTCGTCATCGACGCCCATCGCCAGATGTTCGGTGACGAGTACCGGCTGGAAACCGAGGGCCCGCACCCCGTCGAGTCGCTGCGCGCGCAGGAAGGCTCTCGCCGTGCCTGACCCGCGGACTGCCGACACCGCACTGCCCGAAGGCGCCGACGTCGACGTGGTCGACCTGCTACTGACCCAGCACGCCCGTATCGAGGAACAGTTCCTGCTCGTCATCGGCGCCTCGGGCAAGGAAAGACAACAGGCGTTCGACGATCTGGTACGGCTGCTCGCGGTGCACGAGACGGCCGAGGAGGAAGTCGTACACCCGCTGAGCCGGACCCTCGGTGACAGCGACGGCATCGTCGATGACCGGCTCGAAGAGGAACGCCAGGCCAAGGAGATGCTCAGAACGCTGCTCGAGGCCGGCGCCGGCAGTGACGGTTTCGAGGCCTCGCTGCTTCTGCTGCGCAACGCCGTGCTCACCCACGCGCGGTACGAGGAGCGCTACGAGTTCCCGCAGCTGCGCGCGAAAGTGCCGGCGGACCAGTTACGCCGACTCGCTGGAGTGGTACGAGCCGCGGAAGCCGCCGCACCGACACGACCCCACCCGGGGATCGAATCGGCGACAGCGAACATCGTCGCCGGCCCTGAACTCGCTGTCGCGGACCGGGCCCGTGACCTGATTCGGGATGCCGCCCGCCGTGCCGAGGCGAAGTAAGCAAGCCGTGACCACTCCGATGCCTGACGAATGCTGACGGCCGCCGCCGACCCCGGACTGGGCTGGCGGCGGCGGTTTTCTGCACGGAAAGGGACTCTCCCGTGGATGTCATGACCGTTACCGGTCCCTACGATCAGCCGTTGTCGTGAACTCGGTGAAAGTGCCCGACCTCGGCGTGCTGCGCCGTACCGTCACCGATGCCCTCACCGCCAAGGGCTGGCCGGAGCCGATGTGGCTCGAGACGACCGGCGACGCCCCCGGCGCCGGCCAGGCCCGCCAGGCGGTCCGCGACGGCGCCGAACTCGTCCTCGCCTGCGGTGGCGACGGCACCGTGATGGCTGCGTGACCGCCCTCGCTGGCTCCGACGTGGCGCTGGCCAGCTGCCCGCCGGTACCGGCGGGCAGCTGGCCGCCAACCTCGGGCTCTCCGGTGACCTCCCCACCGGCCTCGAGGTCGTCCTGCAGGGCGGGCGCCGCCGCATCGTTTGAAGGTCTTTCCCGTACCCGCCATCACCGTGTCCCTTTCGCCATCGATGCGCTTCCTTGAGCGTGACGGCGTGAGGCCGGGGTTGGGGTTCGCCCGTTCGAGGGACACGGCGAGGTATTAGTGCAGTTGGTGGTGTCGGCGAAGAGCGCTCCGGTGGCACGGATCATCCATCGCGGGCCGGAACGCCCTTCGGTGTCGACGCCCGCACATGCCCTGGTAGGCCGACCGTGTCGAGGGACCGGCCGGTCTACCAGGACCGTTCAAGGCTTCGGGAGATCAGTGGGTGCGGGGGTCGTGGTCGTTGCTGCGGCTGCCGGCCTTGGCCAGGCCCCGGCTGATCATGTAGCCGATGGTGAGCAGGGTGATGTACCACCAGGCCTTGTCGGCGGCGAAGTAGTCGGTGCCGTTGTTGGCGGCGCCGTCGCCGACCATGTTGGAGGCGATCAGCACGCCGATGACGGCGAGCACGTAGACGATGAGCTCGGTGGTCTTGAACGAGGGCTTGGTCTCCTCGCCCCGCGACCGAGTGCGCGCCGCGTGGGCGGTGTCATGGTTCTCGCGGGTGGACGTAGCCATCTGGTCAGCTCCTGAAAGGTCATCGTTGCGGTGGGATGTCGTGGACGTCCCCGTTGACGCCGCGCATGGACTACCCCCTGCCTGTGACCTCACACCTGCGTCGATCTCTGTGCCTGGCGGTCTATGCCAGCCGGTCCGGCCGGGGGCGAGGTTGTGACGGGTGGCCAACGAACCTGCATGCCCGCCAGCCGAGATGGCTCACCGGAATCGGGTGACGGCGGGACGTAGCAGCACTGCCAGTATCAACGCCCCGAGATCGTCGCTGTCGGCCAGGACATCCGACATGCCGGTGCGCTGCAGCACGTGACGTACCCGGCCGTGAGCGCCGACGACGCGATACGACGTACCGTGCTCGACGGCGGCACCGTAGCCCGCCATCAACGCGCTCACCGCTGCCACGTCGAAACCCGACACCGCGTGCAAGCCCACCACCAGCTCATCAAGCAGGCCCGTGCCCACGACCTGGACGAGGATCGACCCCAGTGCGGGCGCCGCCGGGCTGCGCACGTCACCGATCAGATCCACTCGTACGACTCGGTCGCCGGTTTGCATCTTGATCGCTGACCAGCTCATCGCAACCCCCTGAACGCCGTGGCGACACCAGACATGGACTGGCATGTCGACGATGTGCGGGCGGGGTCTGGACCTGTAATCGCACCGACCAATCTATCCCCGCACGAGCCCCGAAGCACTCAGCACCGCAGAGACGCCGGTTGCGCTGCAACATTGGTCGCGGGCCGATAGGTCGTTGCCTCCACGGACATCCTGCGACACCGGATCGGTTGTGGGGCTGAGGACAGCACACAGCTGTTCCAGCCGGTTCGCCGCGGCCAAGCAGCCGAACAACGCGAAGTCCAAGGCGTTGGACTGGGCTTGAGCCTCGTCAAGTCGGTCATCGACGCCCATGACGGAAATGTCACCGTTTGCAGCAGCGCGGGAGCCGGCACCCTTGTGACAATCACCCTCCCTCTGCGGCCAGCCGACAGCATCACGCCGGCCTCCTGAGGGGGCCGGTCCTCAGGCAGCGCCGCCGATGACGGTTGTCGACACCCGGCTGAGTTGCGACTGACCCGCTGAGCCCAAGACTCTCGCGCTGCGTGCTGAGCTGATCGCCACGCCTGGTCGTGCGGGCTCAGCCGGCTTTTCCGGCGCGGCCGGTGCCGACCAGTGCCAGCAGGTCGCTGGAGAGGGCGGCGAGGTGGGCTGCGGTCTGTCTGGTCTGGGTGGCGCTCGTTTCGCCTTCGCGGGATACGCGGGCGGTGTCGGCGGCGGCGACGTTGACCTGTTCGACGGCGGTGGTCTGCTGTTTGGTGGACAGTTCGATCTCGCGGGTGGCGTCGTTGGTGGTGCTGACGAGCTGAGCGATGGTGCGGAAGGCGGTGGTGGCTTCGTCGAAGTTGCGGGTGCCGGCGTCGACTGCCTGTGCGCCGGCTTCGGTGGACACGACGGTGGTGTTGACCGCTGCGCGGATCTCGTCGATGAGGACACGGATCTGTTTGGCGGAGGCGGCGGTGCGGTCGGCGAGTTTGCGGATCTCTTCGGCGACGACGGCGAAGCGGCGGCCTTGTTCGCCGGCGCCGGTGGCCTCGATAGTGGCGTTGATGGCCAGGATGTTGGTCTGCTCGGCGAGTTCGGCGACCAGTTGCACCACCGATCCGATCTGCTGGGACTTCTCGCCGAGAGCGAGCATGTGTTGCACGATCTCGTCGACCTGGGTGCGGATGGCGGCGATGGACGCGCGGGTCTGGCTGATGGTGGCGTCGCCGTGGCGGGCCGCGGTCTCGGTGTCCTCGGCGGTCTTGGAGACGCGGTGGGCGCCGTCGGCGATCTGGCGTGAGGTGATCAGCAACTCGCTGATCGTCGTGGTGATCTCGGCCAGGGCGGCGGCCTGATCACGGCCGCCGGTGGCCTGCTGGGCGGCTGCCGTCTCCAGTTGCGCCGACGAGCTCTGAATGTGCCCGACCGCGGTGCCGACCTGACGGCGCAGGGCCCGGTTGAGGCGCCGGGCGATGACCGCGCCGCTCGCGAGCGCGAGCGCACCGAGGACGGTGACGGCGATGATCGCCTGGTCGGCTTGGGTGGCGGCGTGATCGCGGTCGAGTTCGACCTCGGCGCGTATCCGGTCGACGAGGGTGGCGTTGGCGTCCTGGACGGCCTGGCGGGCGGCGACCAGTTCGGTGGTGAGCAGTTGGTTGACCTGTGTCAGGTCATGCATCGACTGCCGCTTCTCCAGCAGGGGTGCCAGCACCGTGGTGTATCGGGTTTCGGCTGCGGTGACGTCGTTGAGCAGTCGTTCGGCCGAGTGGTCGTCGAGGCTGTCGCGTAGTCGTGCTGCTTGGTCGAGGAAGGTGTCGCGGTCCTGCTGGGCGTGTTGCAGGTCGGTCGGCTTGCCGGTGATCAGGAATCCCCGGGCGCTGGATCCTCGGCCTTCCATCGCGGTGCTCAGCCGTTGTGCCTCGAGCAGGTCGTCGGTCGCCGCGGTGACCGCCGTGTTGTTGCCGCGGACGACCAGGGTGAGCGCGGCGACCGAGGTGACGGCCATGATCGAAGTGAGGGCGAGGGTCAGTGCGAAGCCGCCGGCCAGTTTGTTGCCGAAGGTGAGCCGGCTCATGTCTGGTCTCCTGAGCGGTGCGGATCGAGTGGCAGGGGCGTTGGCTGCTCCGGCGGCCCGTACGACGATCAGCGCTGACAGCAGGGCATGACCGAAAGTCGCATATCCAATTTTATCGGTCAGATGTCGCTTGGGTGGTCTCCTGAACGAGGTGACAACCGCGCAGAAGCGCGAGGTGAGGTGCAGGCCGTGCCGGATGTCAGCTGAGTCATGGTTGTGGGTTCTCGGTGTCGGTGGCGGGTATCAGCGGCGTCGGAGGCCGGTGGCGGCCAGAACTGGGGTCTCGGTGGCAGATGTGCAGAACAGGGTGCCGGACGCCGGTGTGTGGCTGCGTGTCGAAGCGGCTGCCAGCGCGGCTGCCGTACGTCGTACCGCGGAACGCCTCGCCGAACAGGTGGCGCTTCCTGCGACGCGGATCGCTCATCTGGCGATCGTGGCCAGCGAGATCACCAGCAATCTGGTCAAACACGCCGAGCAGGGCATCGTGCTGGTCCGGCCGGTGCGCAACGAGCACTACGCGGGTGTCGAGTTGATCGCTGCGGACCACGGTCCCGGCATGGCTGACGTGCAGCGGTCTTTCGGCGACGGGCATTCCACCGCCGGCACGCTGGGTATCGGGTTGGGTTCGATCGCCCGGCAGTCCGGCTGGTACGACGTGTACTCACTGCCAGGCCGAGGGACGGTGCTGGCCGTTCAGGTGTGGCCGGCCTCGGCCCCTGAACTGTCCTGGGCCTGCGGAGTGGTCCGTCCGATCTCCGGCGGTACCGTCAGCGGTGACGCCTGGGCGGCTCGATGCGTCGACGGCCGTCGGCAGGTGTTGCTGTGCGACGGCCTGGGCCACGGACCACTCGCCGCCGCTGCCGCCCAGCGCGCTGTCGGTGTCTTCCACCAGGCACCCGCCGAGGCACCCGATGACCTGGTACGCCGCCTGCACCGTGAGCTGGAGCAGACCCGCGGGGCAGCGCTGGCCGTTGCCGAACTCGACGCGGCCGCGGCCCTGGTGCGGTATGCCGGGCTGGGCGACATCGCCGGCGTCGTCGTCGGGCCCGACGGCACGCGCCGGAGCATGGTCTCGTTACCCGGCACGGCCGGTGACAACGCACCCCTCATCCGCCAGTACGACTACCCCCTGGCCTGCGGTGCAGCGGTGGTGTTGCATTCCGACGGCGTCACCAGCCGCTGGAGCCCCGCCGACTATCCCGGCCTGTTCGACCACGCCCCGCAGGTCATCGCCGCCACGCTGCTGCGTGACGCCGGCACCCGCCGCGACGACGCCGGCGTCGCCGTCGCGCATACCGCTTGAAGCGTGGCACCCCGGCCGTTCGTCCCGTTCGCGCCTCGAGCCGGGAACGCGATGAACGAGCGGTCGGCGCAGCGGTGTAGTCGCGAGCCGTTAGGGTACCGATGCCGAGTGTCTCTTGGTCGCGCTGTTGCGGTGAGACGCGCCGGAGCCGGAGGCGGCGCACACTTGATCAGGTTGTAGATGTCTGGAGAGGTGCCGACTGATGACTGATGGCGCCGAGAACGCGGTGGCTGCGGCGGTGCCGCGATGACCGTGGACCAGGCGACCGATCCACGCGCGGCGCAGTTCGCCCATACGGCGCTGATCGTCGGAACTGACAGTGACCTGAGCCTGCTGGTGTCGGAACTGCACCGTTCGGTGAAGGTCTACGACGAGATGCTGGTGGTCGTCGGGGACCGTACCCGGGCACTGCTGGACAGCAAGATCGGTGCCCTTCCCGCGGCGGTGAGCTGGGGCGAGCCGGGCGCGTTCTATCAGCGGCTCGGGTTCGCTTACGAGGGGTTCCGGCGCTATCTGGCCGACAAGCACCGGGCAGGCCGCCGGGTGCATGTGATCGCCGAGCCCGATCTGGTCAGCGGCGTGGATGACGGCATGCGCGCTGATCGGGCCGCCGCCTACCTGGCGTACGAGTCGATCTGCAACCACACGTACGCGCTGGGCGGTTCAGCGGTCACCTGCGTCTGGGACAGCAGGCACCATACGGACGCAGTCATGGCCGGGGCCCGCGCGACACACGCCTACGAGCTCACCGCGGCCGGACGCATCCCCTCGAAGTCCTACCTCGCCCCGGAGCGTTACCTGCGTGACCACCAGGACGTGCCGATGCGGCCGCCGCCAGCAGACGTCGATCACGACGTCACCGTCGTTGCGGTCGACGCGCTCAGCCAACTGCGGTCGACCGTGGGTGGCTGGGCGGCCAGCCACCGGTTCGCCGGGGAAGCGCTGGAAGATCTTGTAGTGGCCGTGGTCGAGGTGGCCACCAACGGGCTGCGTTACGGCGGCCCGCCGGTCCGGGTCCGGGCCTGGCATGAGCGCGGCACGCTCATCGTGCAGTGCGACGATGCCGGCGCCGAGACCATTCCCGCGTCGGCGGGCTTTCGTCGCCCCGATCCGCTGGCTCCGGTCGCGGGTGG
The DNA here is from genome assembly GCF_020873875.1 of Actinoplanes sp. DH11. Classification (GTDB taxonomy): domain Bacteria; phylum Actinomycetota; class Actinomycetes; order Mycobacteriales; family Micromonosporaceae; genus Actinoplanes. Next base: position 28,349 of record NZ_JAHWGU010000007.1, on the reverse strand, counting down.
GCGCGGGTTGTGGCTGGCCCGGCAGTTGGCCGACGTGGTCACGGTCTTCTCCGTACCGGGCCGGTCCTCGGTCCGGCTGCACTTCCCGCATCAGATCATGCTGGCCCCGGCGCCGTAGCGACGGCGACTACTGGGGCCGGGCCGTCTCGGAGTTGCCTGACGCGACCGCGCACGTGACGCCGGCCGGCCGGGTTACCGGTGATACGGCGATCAAAGCAGACGCCCTTCGCGGAGGTCAGGCTAGCGGGTTGGCGGTCGGGGCCGCGGTGGGCCGCCATTCGACCAGTACGGCGGTCGCGTCGTCCTGCAGTTGTTCGTGTTGGTGTTCGAGGATGGCGTGTACGAGCCGGCGCATGGTCTCCGGCGCGGGTAGCCGGTCGGCCAGGGCGCGGGTGAGGAACTCGACGAGCCGGGTGACGCTGAAGAAGTCGCCGTCGGCGGTGCGTGCCTCGATGACGCCGTCGCTGTAGAGCAGGATCTGGTCTCCGGGTTGCAGCGACTCCTGCACCACGGTGGGCTCGCGCCGATATCTGCGGGCCAGTCCCAGCGGGAGTGCGGTGGGGGCGGAAAGTTCCTTGACCAGCTTGCCGTCGCGCAGCAGCAGCTCTGCGGGGTGTCCGGCGGAGATACGCCGTAGTGTGCCGGTGGACGCGTCGAGTTCCAGCAAGGCGGCGGTGACGAACGTGTGCGGGTGCTTGAGCGCGATCCAGTTGTCGATGCTGCGGTAGGTGTCGGCCAGGTCCTGCCCGCAGCGGCGGGCGTTACGGTAGGCGTTGATGGCCAGCGAGGTCACGGTGCTGGCGTCGATGCCGTGACCGGCGGCGTCGAAGATCGCCACATGCAGGACGTCGCCGTTGACGGCGTAGTCGAAGGCGTCTCCGCCGACGTCGTAGCAGGGTTCCAGCACCGCCGCGATGGCGACGTCGCGGCCGATGAAGGTCAGTGGTGGAAGCAGGTTCCACAGCACTTCCGCGGCCAGTTGCATGGGCATGCGGCGGCGGGTCAGCTCGATCGCGTCGCCGTAGGCGCGCCGCGTCATGATCAGCTCGGCCAGCAGGCTCGCCACCGTCGACAGGTGCTGGCGGTACTGCTCGGAACCGGCGTCGGTGACGACTTCCAGCAGGCCGAGACGCTCGGTGCCGTCGAGCAGCGGCACCCACAGCCGGCGCTGAGCGTCGCTGGTCTCATAGGTGTGGGTCAGCGCGAACGCGCGCCCGGGCAGGGTGCCATCGATGGCGATCGGGTCGCGAGCCGGAGCACCGTGGCCGCGCAGCGGCAGCAGCTGCCGCTGGTCGTAGTCGACCAGGTAGACAACCATCTCGCGGGCATCGATCAACGGCGCCAGCTGCATGACCAAGGCCGGCACGTCTTCGGGGCGGGCCTGATGAGCGACGGCCAACAGCCGGCTGAGCAGCCGCAGCAGGTCGGCCACTCTCACCTCCGCCCCAGGGTCGCTGTCGGCCGCAGACGAGCCCGACCGAGCATAACCGGTACGGCCGCCGGCCGAGAGCGGCCGTGCATCGGTCACGGTGGTATTTGCCGATAGGAATACATTCGATAGCAAGCGTCGTGGTTCTCCTGGCCTGTCACGTTCACCAGCCGAAACGCGTTGTCAACCACTCGACGGGGTGGGAGCGATCGTGAATGGGGCGGACGGCGAGGGGTAGCGAGAGGGGCGTAGTCGTTGCCCCCTTCAGAGGAAGTGAGATCCCCCGTGATCGCGCAGGAGAAGATCAATTCGCTGTACGGCCTCGACGTCATCGACAATGACGGTGACAAGATCGGCACCGTGGGTGCGGTGTGGACCGACGCCACCGGCCGCCCGGCGTGGGCGAGTGTCCGGACCGGGCTGTTCGGCATGAACGAGTCGCTGTTCCCCTTGCAGAGCACCGACCTGCGCGGCGATCACCTGGTGGTGCCGTTCGACAAGGCGACGGTCAAGGACGCCCCCAACGTCGACGCCGACCACGACGAGCCGCTGAGCCAGGACGAGGTCGACCGGCTTTACCGGCACTACGACGTCAGCTGGGACGACACCTACCGGACGTACCAGAGCGGCACCGCCATGGCCGACACCTCCTACACCGGCGCCGCCACGACGACGGCCGGTGGGCGGGAGACCACGGGTCTCAGCGACGACGCGATGACCCGTTCGGAGGAGCAGCTCAACGTCGGCACCGAGCGTGAGCAGACCGGCCGGGCCCGGCTGCGTAAGTACGTGGTCACCGAGCAGCAGCAGGTGTCGGTCCCGGTCACCCGCGAAGAGGTACGCCTCGAGCGTGAGCCGATCACCGGCGCCAACCGGGACGCCGCGTACACCGGCCCGGATCTGACCGAGTCGGAGCACGAGGTGACCCTGCACGCCGAGCGGCCGGTGGTCAACACCGAGACCGTCCCGGTGGAGCGGGTCAAGCTCGGCAAGGAGACCGTCACCGAGCAGCAGACCGTCGGCGGGGAGGTCCGCAAGGAGCGCATCGAGGCCGACCTGCCGGACGAGAACGGTCGTCGCACCATCAGCTGACCGCGAGCATCACCTGACACGCCGGTGCCCCGTCCTCTTGCAGGGCGGGGCACCGGCGTATCACCTCGGCCAGACCAGTATCGCCGCGAGGCGACGTCGGCGTCCGAAGTGATCGCCGATCTCGCCACAGCTCGGGCCTCAATGGGCTGCGCACGCGATGAAGGCCCTCGCCGAGGGCTCGGGCCTTCATCGTTCTCGACCGGGCACGGGGATGGCTGCCACGGCGAACCCGGTCGGTGCCGCAAGCGCAGAGATTCGTGTGTCGGCGCTACACCGCGGGATCGGCTGTGGAAAGCGTCGCCGCAGGGCGAGGCGCCGACTTGCGCCGCGCCGGGCCGGGCTTGGGCGAGGTCGTCACCGCCGGTGCTGTGGCCTGCTCGGCTGCTGCGGTGTCGAGCCGGGTGTTCACGGTGTCGACGCTCGTACTGATCAGCGCCTTCGCCTTCTCCTGGGCTTGAACAGCCGTGGGGTGAGCGGCGACCTTACGGGCCGTCACGGCGATCTGTTCGTACTTCTCCTGGCCCGCGCGCGTCCCGAGGACATAGCCAACGGCGAGGCCGGCTGCCAGCTTCATCAATGCCATAACAGTGGTTCCACCTGTCTACAGAGAGGTCCGGCGCCTGCGTGCAGGCGCAGCGGGGGAGTGTCAGCGGCGGCGGCCCAGCCAGGACGCGGGCCGCAACCGGGCGCGGCGCGCAGCCGCCCGCCGCCGGCGGGTCACCACGATCACCGTGCCGAGCACCGCCGCGACGGCGGCGGCGATCGCGGTAGGCGGCGCCGCCCGGCGTACCCGAGGATCCTGACTCGCCCCAGCGACCCGCACCTTCGCCCTCACCTCGTAAGAACCATGCGAAGGCTGTGCCCGCCACGTCACCAGGCGAAACTGCCAACTCCTGAGTACCCGACCCGCAGGGGCAGCCGACACACCGTGCCGGCGGCGAGATGATTGGTGAAGGTCGGCCTTTCAAAGGATGGACAGCACGAACGACAGGGTGAATCCGGCAGTGGTGCTCATCGCCACGGTCGGGCCACCCTTCTCGTACGCCTCCGGCATCAACGTGTCGGCCAGCGACGCCAGTACCGCTCCGGCGGCGAACGCCAACGGTAGCGAGATGGTCTCCGGGGAGGCGTTCGCCAGCGGGCCGGCGCCCAGCACCACCGCGAGGGTGAGCACGGCGGCGCAGGCCAGCCAACAACCGATGATGTAGCGCTGGGACCGTCCCTGTGCGCGCATGGAAGCGCTGCCGACCAGGGCTTCCGGGGAGTTCGACACGAAGATCGCCGCCAGCAGCGCCAGCCCGCCGGAGTCACCGCCGAGGGAGACACCCAGGGCCACGTTCTCCGGCACACCGTCGAGGGTGACCGCGGCGAGCAGGGCCAGCCCGGCGGCTCCGGACGTGGATGCCGCCGACGGGCGCCGCTGCTCAGCGGCGGCGTCCGTGTCGAGTTTCTCGCTGCCGTGCGACTACTCGCGCGGGCCTTGGGCGGCCCGGTCCAGCCAGGCGCTGAGGGCGGTGAAGACACCGGCGCCGACGATCAATCCGACACCGGCCCGCCAGATCCCGCCGTGCTCGTAGGCGTCCTCGAACAACTCGAACGCCAGTGCGGTGATCAACGCGCCCGCCGCGAACGCCAGCATCGCCGCGAGCACGGCCTTCGGTAGCTGGATCCGCGCGCCGACCAGCGCGCCGATGACCAGCGCGCTCGACGCGATCACTCCGAAGATCAGGGCATCCACGGCGTGCTGCTACCCCCACTGCGACGGCGAGCTGCCGGACGGGTCACCAGAGCTCAGGCGGTGGCGTCGATCTGCCGGCGCAGCTTGACCAAGGCCCGGGCGAGCAGCCGGGAGACGTGCATCTGCGAGACGCCGATCTGCTCGGCGATCTCGGTCTGGGTGAGGTTGCCGTAGAACCGCAGACTGATGATCTTCTGCTCACGGTCGTCGAGGCCGGCCAGCGCCGAGCCGAGCGACACCCTCAGCTCGGCGAGCTCGAAGCCGGTGTCCTGCTCACCGAGGGTGTCGGCGAGCGTGGTGCTGCTGCCGGCGTCGCTGCTGGTCGGCGTGGAGAGGCTGGTCGCGTTGTACGCCCGCGCCCCTTCCAAGCCTTCGAGGACCTCTTCCTCGGTGACACCGAGGTGGGTGGCGATGTCCGCGACGGTCGGGGAGCGACCCAGCGTGTGCGCCAGATCGTTGTTGGCGCCGGTGATCGCCAGCCGCAGCTCCTGCAGCCGGCGGGGAACCCGGATCGACCAGGTGCGGTCGCGGAAGTGCCGCTTCAACTCACCGACGATGGTCGGGATCGCGAACCCGGCGAACTCCACACCGCGGTCGGCGTCGAACCGGTCGACCGCCTTGATCAGCCCCATGACGGCGACCTGCTGCAGGTCGTCGAACGGCTCACCACGGCCGGCGTACCGCTGCGCCAGATGCCGCGCCAGCGGCATCCACGCCTCGATCGCCCGATCCCGCAATCCAGGCCGGGACGGATGACCGGCCGGCAGCGCCGCCATCGCCGTGATCAGCTCACCCGCCACGTCAGTGGTGCCAGTCGTGCCGGAGGCGAGCGTAGTGCTGTGAGCAGGCGCGGCGACCACGGTCATGAGACTCCTTGCAGGCGTTCGCTACTGGTCAGCCGCCACTCGGACGGCTACGACACCTTGACTTGCCCCTCCTGCACCAATCGCTAACTCATCCGATCAGGTGGCAAAGACGACGCGAACGAAGGATGCGATGTCTGCCGATTTCTGGGTCAGACGAGGCCGATCATGGCGGGATACCGAGATTGAGGCACCATGTCCGTAGCCCTTTCAAAGCTTGCGGAGGTACGGGTGGAGCAGTCGCCTATCTGGCGTCATCGGCTGACCTATGACGCCGGCGTCTGCACGATCGCGCTCGCCGGCGAGCTGGACCTCGCGTGCGCGGCGACGTTGCAAGGGCTGTTGTTCGAGCAGGCACAGGCCGCCGGGGTCACCGAGGTGCGGGTGAACCTGGCCGACGTCGGTTTCCTGGACTCCACCGCACTGGGCGTGCTCGTCGGTGGCCTGCACTACGCCCAGGAGCAAGGCCGCGGCTTCGCCGTCGTCGAGCCGAGCTCGACGGCCCGGCGCATCCTGGCGATCACCGGCCTGGAAGCGGTGCTGATCCGGACCTGAGCAATGCGCGCCACACCGGCCGCATGTTGCGGTGCACGCGTCAACTCTTGTCGGACACCGGCCCATCGGCAGGCCACCGCAGATAGAGCACGGCGGTGTCGTCGTTGTGGCGGCCGGCGTCGGCGTGCTGGATCTCGGCGAGCAGGGCGTCGACGTACTCATCTGGGTCTTCGATGCTGCTCAGGCGGGCGGCGAGGGTGAGGAAACGGTCCTCGCCGAGACGGGTGCCGTCGTCGCAGAAGCTTTCGATGACGCCGTCGGTGTACAGCAGCAGCCCCGCACCGGCCGGCACAGTGATACGCGATTCACGCCACCGTGCTCGTCCCGGTGCCATCCCCAAACCGGGGCCGTAGGTGGTGGGGGCCGGGTAGGCGCCGCCGCTGGTGATGATCAGCGGTGCGGGGTGCCCGGCGCTGAGCATGATGACCTCGGACGTGGCGAGGTTGATGCCGGCGGTGCAGACGGTGGCGAACATGCCGTCATGCGGTCGTTCGGCGACCAGGACCTGTTCGAGCAGCCGCATCCGGTCGGCCTTGCGTAGCCCGGCCAGGGTCAGGGTGCGCCAGCCGAACCGCAGACCGACGCCGAGGGCGGCTTCGTCGGGTCCGTTGCCGCAGACGTCACCGATGAGCGCGTGCACGACCCCGTCGTCGGTTTGCACGACGTCGTAGAAGTCGCCGCCGAGCAGCGAGCGTTGCTGGCCGGGTAGATACCGGCTGACCACCTGCACGGTCGTGTCGTTCAGCAACGGTGTGGGCAGCAGGCCGCGCTGCAGGCGGGTGTTCTCGTCGGTCTGCAGCTGCCCGTCACGCAGCCGGCGTTCGGCGGTCTGCACGCGTTTACGCTGTACCGCGTAGCGGATGGTGCGATCCAGGACCGCCGCGTCGACCTGGTCCTTGACGAGATAGTCCTGGGCTCCGGCCGCGACCGCGGCCGAGCCGGTCGCCGCGTCGTTGAGGCCGGTGAGCACCACCACGGCGACGTGCGGCCACCGTCGCAACACCCGGCGCAGGGCATCGAGGCCGGAGCCGTCGGGCAGGTGCAGGTCCAGCAGGACGCACTCCGGCTCGTGGCCGCCGTCTATGGCGTGGGTGAGGGTGCTGACGTGGTGCAGGCGGGCGTCGAGGTCGCTGTCGGACAGGTATTCCTGGACCAGGACCGCGTCGCCGAGGTCGTCCTCGATCAGCAGGATCACGATGCCGGCGACGGACGCGTCGGCCTGCGAGCCGCCGTGAGCGACACTGTTGCCAGGCAGCGACGTGACGGTTCTGCGTCCGTCAGCGACCACGCTTTACCTCTTCTTCGCTGGTTACCGGCCGGCGCCAGCCGTGGACGGCAACCGGTCGCCGTCAGTATGACCGAGCGACTTCACATTCGGGATAACGGCGCTTGGCAGGCATCATGACTCGCCCCGCGGACGCTTCGCCGTAGCCGGAACGCGGGTAGGGCGGCGGCCTCATGCTGCCGTGATGAGCGCTCAGTCTCTGCGAATGAAGACGAGCGCGCCCGATATGGTTCAAACCCGCCGGGAAGGGTCGTACACGAGGTGAAAGTCCCATGATCGGGTGATTCCGCTATCGGCTGCTGGTACCGGCAGGGGGAGTAGCGTGTCCCGAGTAGGCCACAGCTCCTTTGACCGGAAGCATCCTTACGCTCGCGGCAGGATCGGTATGGACCCCACGGCGGCACACCAGAGCGGCAGTGACCCTACTGCTGACGGCGGGAGCGGCAGCGACTGGCTACGCGTCGACGTCATCACGTCGACCGCAACGGGGATGGTCCGCCTGATCCTCACTGGAGAACTTGACCGCACGACAGCCGAGCATCTCCACCACCAGGTCGTCCTGGCCTTGCGTGGCGCGGCTCCCGCGACACTCGACATCGATGCCGGCGGCCTGAGCTTTCTCGACTCGTCCGGCATCCGATCGCTGCTGCTCTGCCGCAACGACGCCGAAGCGGCCGGCAGCCGGCTCGTGGTGACCAACCCGGCCCGCATCCCTTATCAGGTCTTGGAGATCAGCGGACTGCTCGAGCTGTTCGCGTCACCCCGAACCCCGCCCTGGCCATCACCACCGGGCGGCGGCGCACCCCCGGACGGCAGGCGCCGAACCCGCCGCCAACCCCGCAACAAGTGGTCGAACAGGCACAACAGCTGCGCCAGACCGCCCGGGAAACATGCGAGCGAGCCCGAGCGATCTCCAGCAGCTACCCGTGGCGCCCGCCGACACCCAGCGCGAGGCCGCACCGATGAGCGTGATGTCCGCCGAAACCTAGCTGTCGGCCTCGGCCTCGGCCTCACGCCGAGCGCGCACCGCCTCGGCGTGATGCCGCCGCGCCTGATGCCGATGTTCGCCGGCGTGGGCCGGTTCGTGTGTGGCGGCGCGGTCGTGCGCCCGCTCGGCGAGTTCGTGACCGCGCGCGGCGTCCAGGTGCGCGCCGGCGGGCCGTTCCCGGCTCTCGGCGGCAAGGTCAGCGGCTCGTTCCGCGGTCTGCGGGGTCGACACGGCCACCGCATCACCGGTGCGGGCGAAGGCGCGTAGTCCGTCGTCGATCTCGGCCGCCCGCTCGCGTGCTTCACGAGCGCGGCGGGCTGCCCGCTCACCACGCTGGCGCGCTTCGGCTGCCAGGTCGTTCCATGTCCGGTTGTCCGATTCCACCCGCCCGCTCCTCCCCGCGTCTCACCACATCTACTCCTGGTTACCCCGAAGGATCGGAAAGCAGCTGTACCGAACTTGCACCGGTGGGCGGGTTCACGCCGCCTGAGCCCCGATGTTCAGTGCCGACCACATCGTCTTTCCGCCGGTGATCCGGCGACAGCCCCATCGGTCCGCTGTCGCGTCGACGAGGATCAGTCCGATGGCGCGATCAGGGTCAAGGCGCGCCGTGGTCGCCGCTCGCGATGGTGGGGCCGGGACGGCGGTACTGCCGTCGCTGACCAGGATGAGCAACTGACCGTCGTTGTTGATGATCTGCAGGTCGATGAGGGTGTCCGCGTGCCTGACGGCGTTGGTGACCAGCTCGGTCACGATCAGGCTGGCCGGCTCGACCAAGTGCGGTAGTTCCCACTGCATGCACGCGCCGGTGATGAGATCGCGCGCGTGACGCGCTGACCCGGCGGTGGGCAGCAGCAGGTCGGATACCGGCGACAGGTGCTGATCTGGTTGGTCGTTCATACTCGTGCCCCTTGCCTCTCGTGAGGGGCTGCGCCGGATACCGGTCGCCGGCAATCTCCGGGATGAGCGGGCGAGCGGGAGGTACGGCGCCGCTTCGCGAGTCGGTGCTGTGATGACCGACCGCGGATACCCGCCGCAGAGCCGGACATTCGAAATGCTCCGACAGTTGCCGCAGCGTAACGCACATCGACCCCGATCTTGCCCATGCCGGTAGGCCGCCGTCCGACAAGATCACGGCAGCCCGGCGAAGCTTGTCGAGGACCCGCGCCGGGCGCGACAGCCGGCGGACGGTGTTCGCCGCGAAGCCCCTCGGGGCGAGAATGGGCGAGTGGTGGCGCGATATGGAGTGGACAGCCCGGACGACCGAGACCGCGCCGGGCAAGCGCGCGATGATGCCGCTGAGGTCCGGGACACGACGGCGCACGATCGTGACCACGACGCCCGAGCCCGTGACCGGGCGGCGACCACCCGCGACCAGGCCGGGCAGGACACGCAGCAGGTGGTACGGCATTGCCTGCGAGCGGCCGAGCTTCGCGACCGGCAGGCGGCCGAGCGAGCGCAAGCGGCCCACCTACGTGAGCAGTCGGCAGCCGAACACCCGGCCGACCAGGAACAACTCCTTATCGTGTGGGAGCAGGCCGCGTCCGACCGCGACGCCGCAGCCGCCGATCGAGAGCAGGCGGCCGTCGACCGGGTCGCCTTCCGCGACTACCTGGATCACGTTCGAGGAGAACGATGGGCTGCGGCCGGCGATCGGGTCGCCGCCGATCGTGACCGGGTGGCAGCCGGTGCTGACCGCGACTCCGCAGCAATCGACCGCGCCGCCAACGACGCCGCGCGTCAGCAAGGCGCTCTTGAACGCGCCATCGACGTGAACACCGGTCCACTGGATGACCGTTAGTCCGCGAGATCCGGGTCGTGGGTCTTCGGCCATCCACACTTGCCGTCAGCAAGCGACTTCTTGAGGGCGTGCCGGTGGTTACGGTGAGGCGGGTGATCGACGTGACCGGGCTGCGGTCCGATGATCTGGAGCCGGTGCAGGGCACGCGGACGGTGCGCCGGCAGCTCGTGGTGGAAGATCCGGGCAGCCGTATCCGGGTGAAGCCGCCCAAGTCGCATAACGGCAAGCGCTTCATGAGGTCGCCGAACGCCGCGGCCGTCGACGATCACCGCCGACACCGGACCGGCAACACACGCCCACAGAGTGGCACACCTGACGGCCGAGTGCCGGCATCGCCGCACTCGGCGCGTACGGCTTCGTCGCCACCCTGCAAGCGGAAGCGAACTCCGGTCGCATCCTCGCCGCGTACGGCTGGATCTTCGTTGCCGGATCGCTGGCCTGGGCGATGGTCGCCGACAACTTCCACCCCGAACGCTACGACCTTACCGGCGCCGCCATCTGCCTGATCGGCGTCGCTGTCACTATGTACGCCCCGCGCTCCTGAGCCCGGTGGCGTACCCGCCCGAGAGGCCACAACCTACCGGCCTGTCGATCTTGGCGGAGCGGCCTGGTCAGGTGGCGTACCACCACGAAGAGAGTTGTCAGCAGCCCGGGACCAGGTGTGGTCCGAAGCTCAGCGCAGCTCGCGGGGCCTGACCGTGTCCTCAGTCTTGTAGAGGAAGTAGTACGGCTGCTTCTCGATGTCGCGCATCGCCTTGCGCCGTTCCTGGATCGCCTTCACCGCTGGTGCCGCCGCGGCAGCGCCGATCACGGCGGCAGCGCCCATCCAGGTATCAACTCCGGCGGCGAAACTCAGGCTGCCAAGTCCAGCGGCTGGTAACGCGGACTTGAGCGGGTCAACGACGCCGGCGGTGAACTTTCCGGTGAGCGCACGTAAGGACGCATCCTGCTGGATGCGCTCTTCGATTTCGTCGAGTGCGGGTTGCACTTCTTGAATCCAGCGGGCATTCAATACGGCGCTGAACTCGGCGTCTTCGGGAGAGACGTCGACCCCTAAGGACAGACCGGACACTGCCTTTCGGAATCTACCCAGCGGTGCACGCAACTCCTGCCGGATATCCAGAACCTCGGACACGTCCGCAAACGGGAAGCTGGGGAGCCGGTCGATGAAACCGGTTCCAGCCGCGGCGTTCTTGCTGCGGGCCAATGTGGCTTCCGACCTCGTGAAATATCCTGCATCGATGCCCAGGCGTGCGAGGTCTCCGGTGCTGGCGTCGAACAACGGGTACTTGTGCCCGCCCGCCAGCGACCGGCGGACAATGTCGACGTATCTACCGAGTAGGACGTCCGTGGGAAGGTCGTCGAATTCCTCCTCGGTGTGGACCAGAGGTTCGAGTGTCAGAACGCCCTCCTGGATCGCGAGGATCAGTTCATCGCCACCGAGCTCTGAAATGCTTCTGCGAGCTGTCCTACGGAGGCCGTCAAGGTCTTGGTCGAACCGCCGCAGAAGCGATGCCTTCTCGCGTCGCTGGGCAGGGATCAGCTCATGGCGGCTGGGGAAGGCGTCGAGGGCTTCACCGAGTTGGCGTGTGGATTCTGCGGCCTCCCGCATCGCGTCACCGCCGTCGCGAAGGGCGCGGTTCATCACTTCGTGAAATGTCTGCGGCGTCACCGAAACGATGCCCATCGCCGCCACCAGTGCGAACAGCCGCGGGCTCGCCAGAGTCACATGGTCCGCGTACAGCAACGCCGATCGGCAGATGGCCAGTTCCTGATCGAGCTGGGCACCGCCGTGCCCGACGCCGAGTACGGCGACGATCTCCAGCTGGGGCGTCTTTGCCGCCGACGAGATCGGCCTACGATTGGCGCGTTTACCCACCCGCGTTGCCCTCCACCCGGCGGCCCGGTAAGCCCACCGCCTTAGGTTCCGACATCCGCGGCGATCGTATCGGGTGCATGCTCTCGTAGTTGTGCGCTGTTCCCACGGCGCCCATGTCCTAGGCTGACCGGGCATTCCGATCCCGCTCATCGACGGATTCACCGGGTTGAGCGGTTCTTCCTTCTTCGTAACGGTGGTGAACCTGTGGCAACGGTGGAGCGTCCCGATGCGCCGCGGCTGACGGTGGTAGGCGCGGGCGAGCAGCCTGCCGGGGCGCAAGGGCTTTGGTCCATGGCGACCGACGGGTCAGCCGCCATCGCCATTGGGGGCTTGTTCGCTGGGACCTTCTTGACAGAGATGGGCAAGTCGGTGATGACCGGCGAGAAACCCGGTCGTTTCTGGTTTGTAGTGGCCGTCGTGGGTGGTCTGGCTGTCATGGGGCTCGGCTTTTGGTTGCGGCATCGGGCCCGGATGGGGCTACGAGTGGGGATCATCGTTAATGCCGTAGATGCCCACCGTGGGTACGCGCGCGCTGAACAGCGAAATCAGCATGCGGAGCGGTTCAGCCATGGTTCGGCGGCGGTGACGCTGAAGGCGCAGATCGAGCTTTCGACAGACCCCACACGTAATCGTGAGCTGGTTGACCTACTTGCGGAGGAGACGCTTCGCGCAACGATGATCGCCGAACGGCTCGCCCCCGAAGCGGCGCATGTCAACCTCATCCCCACCATGCCTCTGCACGTGGCGTTCTGGCTAGGCGCTCGGCTCGGACACACACACGCCCAGCATGTCGCCGTGCACGAGCTTCGCCAGGACACCGGATCGCCGGCGTTCTTCGCCGCGACATTGCTTCGGACGCTGGATGGGACTGCCGCTCCGCTCACGGTGAAACGCCCGGAGGTGTTCGATGACGGTGACGCGACGAAGGTCGCGATCGCCTTGGACCTGCAGAACCGTGGCGACCAGTTCCGCGACGCGGTCGTGAAAGCCTGCCGAGAACACGGCATCGGCTGGCTGCTGTTGCTCCGTAACGAGAATCGGCTGCTCAAGCAGGATTTGAAGACCTTCAACGGAGTGGTGTCCCAAACATGCAACGTGTGGGACACTGCGGCGTTGCCCGCGGCGGCGAGGACCGGTCAGCATGCAATCTTCCTGAGCGGGCCGGTGGCGATTGCGGTGGCCCTCGGTGCCCGGCTCGCGGCGCCGGCTCCAGGGCAGTGGACGGCTTACACCTTCAATCCCATTGCGAGCGTGTACGAGGCGTTTCCAGTTCACCCGAACGGCTGACTCGGCATTCCACCGGTGCGTCCGAGGTCAACGACTCGCCCTACCGACGCGGCAAAGTTGTCGTACCCCTGCCGTACCGTCTCACCGGCGCTCGACGACAACGGATCGAGACCACCTACAGCGTCGTAGGAACTGGCCGTGACCACCCCTCGGCGGCCGTACCAGGCGCACTCGCCCGCCCATGAAAACGGAGAACACATGGCCACGTTGGCCACCCACTTCAAGACGGCACTGAGCAACATCGAGCCGAGCGATGACGCCGAGAACGCCCAGGCAGCGCACGCCGAGGTCACCAAGGTGTTGGAAGCTGACGATCTGCTTGTGAAGCTCGGGGTCGATCCTATTTTGATCGGCTCCTACGGTCGCCAGGTGTCGATCCGCCGAGTCAAGGACGTCGACGTCTTCGTCCGGCTGAGCAAGGCCGGCAAAGACCTCCGTCCCGGGAGAATCCTCGACCACGTCGCAGCTGTCCTTGAAGAATCCTTCCCCGGCCGCGTCACACGACAGCACCGGTCCGTGATGATCGACTTCCCCGACGACGACCTGTCCGTCGATGTCGTCATCGCCCGGCCCTGCGGGGATCACTGGGAAATCCCGCAGAAGATCGAGGATGACGGGAACGCTCGGTGGGTCGAGACGAACCCCACCAAGATGGCCGAGCTGACGACTCAGGCCAACAAGGACTACCTGCTCTACGACGGTGATCCCGGTAGCGGGGTCTATGTGCCCATGGTCAAGCTGATCCGCCAGATCCGCCGAACCTGGGTGGACGACCAGCCCGGCGGCTACTTCTTCGAGGTCCTCGCCTACCACGCTTTCAGCAACCTGGAGCCGAACGAGACGTCGTACGCCAAGTACCTGACCGTCGTCCTCCGTGAGATCGCCGACCTGCTCATCGACGTCGCAGATGAGGGTCTCGACGACCCGACGCTTGATGGGAAGACAATCAAGACCAAAGCCACCCCGGAGCAGTTGGCCGCCGCCGCGGCCCGCATTGACGAGGCAGCGACGTTGGCCGAGGCGGCCCTGGGAGCCAACGACTGCCTGGCAGCGGTGAAATGGCGTGAGCTGCTCGGCACCACCAAGAACACCACGACCGAGGAGCAGGTGTTTCCGCTCCCGGAGTACTGCAATGCCGACGGCACCAAGAAGAAGACGACCGCGGTGACGCAAGGGGCTTCCACCGTGCCGGCGGGGAGCGGCCGCTACGCATGACCAGCTCCTGGCAGAGTGACTTCGTCGCTGAAGCCGACTCCTGGCGTGCCCGCCTCGGCGAACTCGGTTTCAGCGACGACGGTGATCGGCTTCGTGGCGATCTGCCGTGGCGACACCCCGTACGCGGCCTCGTCCATGCCCGCATCGAGGTGGAGCTAACCGCGAGATTCCCCTTCACCGCACCAGACGTGCGGGTCCTCGATTCCGGCACATCGATGCAGCTGACGTTTCACATCGACCGGCCCGCCTCACTCGGCGTGGACGGCAACCTGTGCCTCTGGGATGCCGCCACACAGCCAGTGGAATTCGCACCGTGGCGTGAGCCGCAGGCCTTCCTGGACCGGGTGCGGGGCTGGCTCGAACAGACGGCCGTGCGATGGCCGGACGACGATGTCTGCGACCTCGAGCGGTACCTGCTCAGGGACGTCAATACTCTCGTGCTGTACGACGCTGATCGGCTCGCCGGAAAGGCGGGGCTGTTCAAGACGGCACCTGGCCCTACACCACGAACGATCGAAGTGACCGAGAAACGCCGACCGGGCGTCATCGCGCCACGAGGGCCTCAGCAGCTACATTCCAAAGATCGCGGACTGGCGTGGGTCGACGATCTCGGTGAGGTCCAGTCGCCGCCGCGGGAATGGGCCGACGTTGAGCATGCCCTGAAGCGAACCGGTGAGGTGGCTCGCCTGATTGCGCTCGGTGCCGTCGGCTATCTGCTGCTGCGGTACTCCCGCAACGGCCATGCCGCGGTCCTGGCCGTAGCCGTGCAGCGAGGAGTGCCGACCCCGACGATCAGAGCCTGCGAAAGCGCCGACACGAGCATGGCCACCCGCTCTATGCGCGCAGGCGAGACCGCCGCGGAACTGGCCGATGTCCGGATCGCCGTCGTCGGTGTCGGCGCGCTGGGGTCTTTCGCTGCCGACATCCTGTTCCGCTCTGGGGTTCGTCGCTTGACACTGATTGACGGCGAGCGGCTGCGTCCTGGCAACGTGGTGCGCCATCTCGCCGGCAGTGACGATGTCGGGAATTACAAGGTCATGGCGGTCATGAGCCGTCTCGCAGCGACAGGATTCGACGTCGGGAAAGTGAAACTGCAGAATCAGGACCTCGCCGATCTCGGAGAGGCCGTCGAACTCGTCAAGACGAACAACGTCGTTCTCGACGCCACCGCCCACGCCCGGGCCAGCAGCCTGCTGGCAACCGCCGCCAACATCACCGGGGCAGGCACCGGGCACACGGTCATCTCAGCCTGCGTACAACGCGAAGGCGACATCATCAGAGCCGACCGCTTCCCGCTGCGCCACGGCGAACAGCACCTACCGGCGCTCATCAGCGATCCCATTGGCGCCGGAATGCGGGAGGCCGGGTGCGGCGAACCCGTCTCGCGGACCCCGCCAGCAGCGGTCATCGCCGCAGCCGACCTAGCCTGCCGGATGGTCATCGACCAGGCGACCCGCCAGTGCACATTGCCGGCAAGCATGGCCGACATCCGCCAGCCCCAGACTGAACCGCCTTTCGACCAGCTCGGCCTTCTGACACCAACTCCGGTCGCCTATCGGACGGATCGGTGAGAGCCCCGAACCCTGATGTTGTCCGAGTGCTGATCCACTCCGATGCGCGGCAGACGATCAAGACCGCAGCCGCACGTGCCTTCCCCTTGGAAGCGGGCGGGTTACTCCTCGGCTGGTGGGACAACGACATGGTCGTGGTACGCGCCGCCATCGAGGTCGTAGATCCGGCTGCCACCGGCACATCATGGATACGGCATGAAGGCCTCGCCCAGCGGGCTCTCGATCAGGCCGTAGCCAAGTTCGGCCACCCCTGGCTGGGTTACATCGGAGACTGGCACAGCCATCCAGCGGCGTGTGACGCAAGCCAGCAGGACCGCCAGTCCATACGCATCGCCTCACTGGCCTATGCACAACCGCTGGTGCTCATCGTGCACCGCCGCGACGGCATCATCGACATTCATGCGGCTCGTCACGGACGGCCCCAAACTGTTTCCGCCGAGTCCATCTGAGGCTCGAGCGAGGTCGAAGGGACTTCGATGATTCATTGGGCGTCCGCAACACAGGACCCTACTTAGCCACGCCGAGTGAGTTTCCGGAGGCGTGGAGGTCCCATCCCAGGGTGAGGCGTAGCGCGGCGGCGGTCGCGAAGTCTCCTCCGGATTCGAGGGCGGCACACTGGCAGGTCCGAAGGAGCATCGCGTGCCGGGCGAACGGCGAGGCTTCGAGCTTGGAGGCGACCTCGCCGAACAAGGCGGCCGCCTCGAGGGGAGACTCAGCCAGTCGCTCTTCCGCCTGCTGGAGCCGTTCGGTCTCGCCCAAGTGGGCAATCGGGCCTCGAAGCACAGCATCCGGGGCGACCGGCGGAATGCCGTTGAGCCGCCGCTCGATCGCCGCGAGCTCCGTCGTCGGCATATGCCGGGTCGTGGCGCGGCCCCTCGGACGACTCGGACCGGATGTGCGCGATTTGCACCGCCGGGGTCAGCAGGCCTCGGTCCTCGAAGAGGATCGGGCTCGCACACCCGGGATGCGCGCAGTGAGCCGCCGTG
This sequence comes from Actinoplanes sp. DH11, assembly GCF_020873875.1. Lineage (GTDB taxonomy): Bacteria > Actinomycetota > Actinomycetes > Mycobacteriales > Micromonosporaceae > Actinoplanes. Next base: position 11,660 of record NZ_JAHWGU010000007.1, on the reverse strand, counting down.
CCAAAGAGGAGCTTCAGCGTTCGCTGGGTGTAACTGGGTGAAACCGGCCGATTCTAGCGGGTAAACGCACCGTTCGCGCAGTTGGAGTGGAGCGCCCTTCGGTGGGAGTGCCGTGTGTCAACCGGCGGGTTGGTGTTGGGTGCATAGGGCCTGTCCCGCTGTGAGGAGTGCGTCCACGTGTCGATGACTGCGGCGGTGACCTCTACCGAAGTTTGCGCCCGCTCGTGGGGCTTTAATCGACCAGTGGTCGACAGTCGAGGGCTCCCGATCTGCGGCGCTGGCGGTGGATCAGTGCTGCTGTTGACGATGATCGACCTAGGTCATGTACGGGTGATACGTACAGTTTGTCTTGTTCGCTGGATCATCCGAGGTTTTCATGACTACGTAGAGGAACTAGTCGATTACTGATTAGCCTGTCCGGCATGGTTCTGGCGCGAATGGCTCTGACCAACTATCGGGGCTTCGCCAGCAGGCAGTCCATCGAACTGCGGCCGATCACCGTGGTCCTCGGTCGCAACAACGCAGGCAAGAGCGCCCTCGTGCGTGCTCCCGTCATCCTTGCCGGGGGTATCAGCACGGATTCGCAGGAACCGGTGGACATCGACATGATCAATGAGGATCTGCTCGAGTCTTTCGCAGATCTGATCCACGGTGGGCCGGTCGGTGATCCTCATATCGGCGTTGATGTCGCGGTTCAGGCGAATGGACTGGTTCGGCTGGTGGCTACCGTCCGCCACCTACCGCAGCAGCATCGCGAGGTCGTCGAGTCGCTGGAGCTGTTCGATGCCGGGACGTCCCGGGGCCGGCTGGAACGGATCTCCGGCATTCCGGAGACCGGCCGCTTCCCGGTTTACCAGGTACAACTCGACGAGCAGATTCTGCAGTCGGCCGTGGAGTTCCACGGACTGCTTCCGCACCTCCTCATCAACGCGCCGGATGCGGGTAAAGCCCTGATGGATGTGGGTCGGCGTCTCCGTGGGAATTACCCGGTCATTCGCTATCTAGGCCCCTTCCGTGACCGTCCGCACCGCCGTTATCGCCTTCCGGGCCGGACTCGGACCGAGGTCGGCGCCACCGGCGAGTACGCCGCCTCAATCTTGGCCGGTGACCGGGCCTGGGACAGTGGACGACTGATCCGTCAGGTGAACGAAGCACTGGCCGGACACCTGCCGGGATGGCGGGTCGACGCCGTGGACCGGCTCGGTACGTGGGCAATCGTGCTCACCTCCACGACCGACCCGTCGGTTCGGGTCAACCTGGCCGACACTGGCACCGGCGTCGCCCAGATGTTGCCAATCTTCGTGCAGCGCGCGATCGACCGGGTGCGACCGGGGCAGCGTCCGGTGCTGGAGATCGTCGAACAGCCCGAGCTCCACCTGCATCCCGCCGCGCACGCAATGCTCGCCGACATGTACATGGCGGCCGTCCGGGACACCTCGACCCGGTTTCTGATCGAGACGCACAGCGAAACCTTCCTCCTGCGGCTGCGCCGACGGATCGCTGAGGGCAGATTCGGTGCGGATCCGACGACCGTGGCGGTCTACTTCGTTGATCGCGCGGACGGTAGCTCGGTCGTCCGGCAGATCCACGTCGATGCTGACGGCAACGTCGACTACTGGCCCGAAGGCGTGTTCACCGAGGACTACGACGAGACGCGAGCCCTTGTGCGGGCGCAGCGGGAAAGGAGGGCAGACGATGCGGGTAGAGATTGATCCTGAAGTCTTCCGCGCGCACGACATCCGTAAGCCGGAGGTTCAGGCGGTATTTCGGCTGCTCGAGACTTTCGACGTCGGCCGCCACGACTGGGTCATCGATCCTTTTGACGTCGATGACTTCGCTGCCTTCTTGCCATCGCATTTCCCCTCCCTGGCGGAGAGCTATGCGGCGATGGCGCGGCTGGCTTCGAAGCGTGAGGCGGCGTGGACCGGTAACGACCAGCATGTGTCGATCGTGGTGGACACCGACAACCTGGTGGATCTCGCCGCCGATCTGAGCCAGTCGGCCGTCGTGGTCGTAGAGGACCTGCCCTCCGATGGCGATCGTTTCCTCGGGACCCTGATCGAGGTCTTCGGTCCGGAGCGGCTGCGTCAGGCGTACCGCGAGGGATGGTTTGAAGTAGTGCACAGCGGCGGTACGGGCCGCATGCCGGATGTCGCGGCTGCGGCGGTTAGGCGTTTCCTAAGACTGATTCGGGTCGTGGCGTTTCTGGACAGCGACCGGCTGACGATGGACGCCCCCGGCAACGCCGACAAGGTGGAGAAGCTCGCCGGGTATGGCGCGCATGTGCACCTGTTGGCTTGGCGGGAGGCAGAGAACTACGTCCCCGATGCGGTGCTGCGTAAATGTGTCAGTCGTGCGGCTGCCGCACGGACGCTGCATGCTCTCCACCAGCTCCGCCCCCATCAGCGCGCCGTCTACGACATGAAGCACGGTTTTCGCGAGGGCGTGCCACCAGCTCAGCGCGACGTGTTTGCAGACCTGGACGAGGCGGTGTTGGAAGTCCTGCGTGACGGGTTCGGCCGCAACGTCCTCGTCAGGCTCTCGGATCTGCGCAGCGAGCTGGCGGCGGCGGACTTCGAGGCGGTTGACAGGGGCGCCGCTGCCGACCTGCGGGCTCTCCTGGAAGCCATCGACCGACTCGTCTGACCCATCCTCGGAAGGGACTTCGTCATGCCGAACAAGCCGCTGTCCGCCCGCGCACGCCGCGCGCTGGTCGCCCTTGTGCTTCACCCCGATGCCACCACCAACCGCCTTGTGCACGACCAGTTCGGTTTCAAGATCGAGTCGGCGGAGCGCGGCGAGCTGGAGAATCGGGAACTGATCACGTGCAGTCGCGGGGCTCATAACGCCTTCGTCCACCAACTGACCGATGCTGGTCTGCGGCAGTGCCGTTCGGAGCTGACAGCGGCGCCACCCGAAGGCACCAAACCGGCCGACCGCCTGTTATTCGTCACGTGGCAGCTTCTCGCCCCGACATTACCTGACTCACTACCCCGGCTCCGGTCCTTCTTGGGCATCGCGCCGCCTCCCCTGTCGGAACGGATCCTCGCCGTGTATGAGCAGTTGGTGAACCGGCCGGGTGGGCCTGTCGGACTCGAGAAGCTCCGCGAACACCTCGATGCCGACCGCGAGGAGGTCGATTCCACACTCCTCGAGATGGACGGGCGCAGGGAGATCCACCTCGAGCCCGATCCCGACCGCGGCGGATTGACGGCCGCGGCGCGGCATGCAGCGGTTGACCTGGCCGGCCGACCGATGCACCTGCTGCGGGTGCACGTCCGATGAGGGCTGACGAGCGGCACGCGCTGGAAGCGGTCTCCTTCAACTGGGCCCCGACGCCAGCCCGCGTGTGGCAACCACCCGAGGCGCATGTCCACGGACTCAACGAGCACGTGTACCGGCTCATCAGCGGCGCTTTCCGCGAGGCTGGCAAGGTGAACGAGGAGAACCCTCTGGGCATAGTCGTCGAGGGGGAACCCGGCTCCGGAAAGACCCATCTATTGTCCTGGACCCGCCAGCATGTCCAAGAGCAGGGCGGATACTTTTTGCTCGCCGGCCTGACGCGTGACCGGGAGTTCTGGCCGGACATCGTGCACACGTTCATCCAGGACCTGACTCGCAGCAACGAGCCCGGATCTGCCACCCAGCTGCGTCTGATGCTGGACCGCCTGGCCGACCTGGCCGGCATCGACGTGGAGACCCGCAACCGGGCGACCGGCCGAATCCCGCTCACCCCACTGGCGGTAAACAAGTTCGAGCAGGCCGTCCGGAGACTGCTGCCCGGATCAGGCCGAGCCCTCGCGACCGTTCTGCGGGCAATGACGATGTTGGCATCCGACGACGCCGACCTGCGCGACATCGGTGAGGGATACCTGCGGTCTCGCCTCGACGACGCCACCGAGGATTGGAAGACCTGGCGACTACCGGTCCGAACCGTGGAACCGCGCGAGACCGCGGAACTGATGTCTCAGGTTCTCGCGCTAACCGGTCCGGCAGTCCTCGCTTTCGATCAGATTGACACAATTTTTGCGCAGTCCCGCCTGTCCGCCGGCGACGACACCGTGCTGACGTCGCTGGCCGACTCGCTGGGCTCCGGGCTGATGGATGTCCGGCAGGTGTTGCGACGTACCGTCCTGCTTGTCGCTTGCCTGGGCCGCTCTTGGGATCTAATTCAAGAGAATGCCGTGGGCTCGGTGCCCGATAGATTCCGGCGTGAAATCCAACTCGACAGGCTGCCCACCGCCGACGTCGCCCGACGTCTGGTCGCACGCCGTCTCGAGGCGGTCTACACGCGCACTGGCTTCAGCCCCGACCATGCCACCTGGCCGGTGCCAAAGACGGCCTTCGTCGGCGCGCCGGATCTCACCCCACGGATGCTGTTGCAAAGGGTCGACTGGTACATCCGGGCCTGTCTGCGAGCCGGTGCCATCCTTCCCGTGGCCGACCTGCGGGACGTCACCGAGGATGCTCGGACCGTGGCGGCTCCGATATCTAATTCCGAGATGAGTGCTTTCGACGAGCGCTTGGCGGTGTTAGTCAGTGAGTTGTCGGTTGAGTCCGCACTTTCTCCCGACACCGAAGACGTCGAGATGCCGCCCCTGCTAACAGCGGGTCTGCAGGCCTGGGTGTTCGAAACGGGCACCCAGAACGAATACGTAGTCCAGTCCGGTGCTGGCAACACCCCCGTCTTCCACGCGATGCTGCGGCACTTCCTCGACGCCGATACCGACGACCAGGAACACTGGTCTATCCGGAGCATCGCGAAGGAGCACCACCGTGCGGTGATCGCCCGGATTGAACGCCTGAAGCAGGCCGCCGCTCTAGACCCTCGGGTGGCGAAGCGGTCCGCTGTCATCCTCCGCCCGGCTAACAGGCGCTGGTCGACCGGCCCAGTCACGACACAGGCTTGGCAGGGATTCGAGGCTGCGGGTGGCCGGATCATCACGCCGTCTCGCGAAGAGCTCACCATATTCGCGGCCTTACGGGTCATGCTCGAGACTCCCAGCAGCGCACTGACGGCTTGGCTCATGGCGCGGCGCCCGGTCGGCGGCACGACGCTTATGGGCCAGATCCTGGGCGAGGCGCCGGTCGATCGCGGCGGCCCACGGCCACAGGATGGCCCAGACCCGCCCGGCGACGAGCCGACCCTCGAAGGCAGCGCCGTACCTCTGGGCATCGCGGAAGACGGATCACCGGTAAGCGTGAGTCTGGAGTCGCTGCGCAAGCACGTTGCGATCTTCGCCGGTTCGGGATCGGGCAAGACGGTGCTGCTTCGGCGGCTGATCGAGCAGTGTGCCCTACGGGGCGTATCGAGCATTGTTCTTGATCCGAACAACGACCTCGCCCGGCTTGGCGACCCGTGGCCGCAGCCGCCCGTGGGGTGGGGGCCAGGTGACGCCAAGCTTGCCTCGGCGTATCTGAATCACACCGAAGTCGTCGTGTGGACACCGCGCCGCCAGGCGGGTCGGCCACTCGTCCTGCAGCCACTGCCCGACCTAACCACGGTCCTCGACGATCCGGACGACTTCGCCATCGGCCTCGACATAGCAGTCGCCGCCCTGGCGCCCAGAGCGCGACTCACCGGTAACACCCCCCGCACTGACCGCGGACGGGCCATTCTGCGCGAGGCGCTATCGTATTTCGCACACTGCGGCGGTGGCTCGCTGGCCGAATTCATCGACATGCTGGCTGATCTGCCCGACGACGTGGCCTCGCTGGACCGTTCGGTCGACATCGCCGGCGACATGGCGCAGACGCTCACTGCCGCTCGAATCAACGATCCGCTCTTCGGCGGGGCGGGCACACCGCTCGACCCGGGCGTGCTTCTGACCGCGTCACCCGGCCGCCGTGCCCGGATTTCGGTTATCAGTCTGATTGGCCTAAGCACCGAGGAACAACGGCAGAGTTTCGTGAATCAGCTTCAGATGGGATTATTGACCTGGATCAAGGCTCATCCGGCGAACGGCCGTCCACTCAGCGGGCTGCTGGTGATGGATGAGGCACAAACGATCGCGCCCTCCGGAGCCACCACGGCGGCCACCGAGAGCACCCTCGCGCTTGCTAGTCAGGCGCGCAAGTACGGCCTTGGGCTGGTCTTCGCCACCCAAGCGCCACGGGGAATTCACAACCGGATCGTCGGCAACGCGGCAACCCAGTTCTACGGTCTGATCAAGGCAACGGCGCAAATCGCCGCGGTGCGACAGCTCGCCCCAAGGCCGTTCCAGTGAGCCGATTGACGTGTCCGGCCTGGCGCCCGGAGCCTTCTACCTGTCCGATGAGAACGCCGCATTCCGCAGGATCTCCGTACCGATGAGTCTCAGTCACCATCCGCCGAGCGCGCTGAGCGCAGAGGAGGTGCTTGCCCGCGCCCGTCGCTGATCAGTCCTGCGGCTCCGAGACTTTCTCGGCTCGCCGAGATCCGAGATCACACCTCCCTGGCCTACGAATTATGCAGGGAATACCGGCGTCGCTGCTCCTGGCGGCCGCGCGCTAAGTAAGTGTTGTAAGGCTGCTGGTAGGGCGTCGAGGATAGCGACCTGGTCGCAGGCGATGTTGGCGCGCGTGCCGCGTATGGAGATCGCCTCGATCGATGTGCCGGCGTCGAGGAGTTTCGTGAGCGTGCGGGCTTTCTGCTCGTTGACGTATGCGGCGAGGTGAGGTTCGGTCGCGTCGTACACCGCTACCGCTTTGGGGTCGTGCGTGTTGTCCGGCTCCCGGATGAGGCGTACCGGCTCACCGGGGTGGAAGTTGCCTGCGCGGCAGGCTTCTTGGTGGTATGCCTCGCCCCGGAGCTGTGAAATGTAGATGCCTGCCCGTGGGAGTCGACGGTCTGATGGGCCGACGAGCAGCCCCGTGGCGTTCTTGCACAGCCGCATAACGTACTCGCTCCCGGTGTCCCGGTATCGGATAAGCCGCAGCGGTGGCAGGCTGTCGGGGCTGACGAACCGGTCGGCGTCACCGTCGCGCGGTACGTACCAGCCTTCTGTCGATACATCGCCGTCAGCTGCCGGAGCCGCGATGGCTTCGGGAATGGGGCGCACCGTCTTCGTGGTGGTCGCGGTACCGGTTTAGGGAGCGCCTCGTCCGAGGAGCCTGTCGATGAGACCCATCGGCACAGACTGCCAGTGATGAGGGTCGGGCTCCAGGGGAAGACCCCTACTCTGCTGTCCAACCCGATCGAGTGATATCGACGCTCGTCGGTTGCCGTGCGTTGATCGTCTCGTTGTGCAAGGTGAAGGCTTCTCTGATCTGGAGGGCCCTTACCGAGAGCCGAGGTGCGGATCATGTCCGATACCGATGCGATCGTTCAAGACCAGGTGACGGGGCTGTACGGGTTCCGGCTGGAGATGGGCCGGGGTCGTGACGGGACCCGGATGCAGGTCCGCAGGAACGGGTTCGCTACCGAGAAGTTGGCGTTGACCGAGTATCGCCGGTTGTGCCGGCAGCGGGACGCCCGCCATCCGGTGCCGCGACTGACCGACACGGTGCAAAGTATCTGTGACGGTTGGGTGCTGGCCCGGGAGCAGGAGCTCGAGCCCAATACCGTCTACAACTACCGGTGGCTGCTGGGCCTGATCTACCCGCACGTCGGTGGTGTGCGGGCCTCGCGGCTGAGTGCCCGGATGGTCGAGCGTGCCTACCGTGACCTGGAGACTGCCGGCTACTCTCGGACCACCTTGCGGACGCTGAACCCGGTGCTGGTGAAGGCGTTCGTCGAGCAGACCGGCCGCAACCTCAACGTGCGCAAGCCCCGCGAAAGCGACGAGGAGCGGCGGGTGTGGACGCTCGCCGAAGCGCGCCGGTTCTCCGCCTACGTCAGCGAGGACCGGTTGTACCCGATGTGGCGGCTGCTGCTCGTGACCGGCCTACGCCGCGGCGAACTCTGCGGGTTGCGGTGTGGTGATCTCGAGCTGGAGCGCGGGACGCTGACCGTGCGCAGGCAGATCGTGGTCGAGGATCCGGGCAGCCGGCTGCGGGTGAAGCCACCGAAATCGCACAACGGCCTGCGTGCGTTGAGGCTGGACCCGGTCACCAGCGAGCGGCTCGCCGAATGGGCGGCGGGGCCGACGTCGCGGTACCTGTTCACCGGCCGGACCCGTGAGCCGATGCGGCCGGACAACCTCACCGACCGGTTCAACGACCTCGCCGTCGCCGCCGGCGTCCGCCCACTCGGGCCGCACCAGGTCCGGCATCTGATCGCGTCGAACCTGCTCGACGCCGGGTACGGCATCCACGAGGTCGCCGAACGACTCGGCCACGACGCCGCGACCCTCATGCGCTACTACACCCGCGTCAACGCGACCCGACGCGTGCAAGCCGCCCATGAGATCGCCGATCTGGTGGCACCACCGCCCCCACTCCTCGCCGCCTGAACGAATGCGACACGGTGCCATCGGTTTTCGTATGGCGAGATATTCACGGCGTGTACGGAAATCGAGGGTGCGGCCCGGAAGCAACTCTTTGATAAGTAGGATCGTTGCCCGCCGGTGCATTCCGAGTCGAGAGAGGGAGGGGATCTGCCGTGGAAGGGCGAGGCCGAGTAAAGGGGTCTAGTGGTCAACTATTTAGCACGCCGCTCGGCGGCCCGAACCAGATGACAGCAGGGCATCGGGGCGCACCGTAAATCCGTAAGAAATCGCCGCTCAGTGAAGCTTCTCTGCATAACCGCAGGTAGGCTAGCTGGTGTGGAGCCCAGTAGGGGCTTCTGGTGGCGACACCTTAACTCGCCCTGGTATGCTTATCGGCGACCTGGGAAAACGTTATCGAGCACGTCGCTGGGCCTTTCCTGGGGGTCAAGGGGTCGCAGGTTCAAATCCTGTCAGCCCGACCGATCTGACCAGGGGATATGCCGATAGTGGCATATCCCCTGCGATCATTCGAGGGCAATGTTGTCGCCTCGCTGTCGCAGACCTGCACGGATCTTACACCGGCTCAGGCCGCGCGGGCGTCGGCGGCGTCCAGGGCCGCGCAGGTGGCATTCACTCCGTCGTCGGCGGCGTCCCGGGTGAGATGGCCGTACAGATCCACCGTGGTGGCCACGTTCTTGTGCCGCAGGTCGTGCACCCGGACGGCCGGCAGCCCGGCGTCGGCGGTGAGCCGGCGCAGATGGTCGAGCACGTACTGCGGGCGTAGGGGTTGCCCGTCGGGCCGGGCGAACACCAGGTCGAGGTCGTCGTAGTCGCGGGCAGCGAGTTGCTGGCGGCGCTGGCGGCGGCGTTGCCGTTGCAGTGCCGCGAAGGCCCGGTCGGACAACGCGACCCAGGCCTGACTGCCCTTGGTCTTGGGCGCGTTGAACATGCTGCGGCTGTTGTCGACGCTGACCAGCGTCCATCGCACGAACAGCGCCCGCGCCTCCAGGTCCACATCGGCCCAGTGCAGGCCGAGGGTCTCGCCTTTGCGCATCCCGGTGCAGATCATCAGCTCGAACAGATCCGCCAGCGGGTCGTCGACGGTGCGGCACTGCCGCAGGAACGCACTGGCCTGGTTGGTGCTCCAGCAGGTGAGCTCGGGCCGCGGCGGTCGGGGGATCTTGGCGAAGCGGGCGGCGTTGTGGGGGAGCCGGTGGTTGCGGCGGGCGTCGTTGAGCGCGCTCGACAGGGCCGTGATGCAGCGGCGCAGGGTGACCGGGCCGCGGCCGGCGGTGAGTTCGCGGGCGATGAATTGGGCGACGTGTTCGTGGGTGAGCCGTTCCAGGGCTATGGCGCCGAACGCGGGGATGAGGTCGTTGTGGAGGTAGGCGGTGTAGCGGTTGATGGTGTTCGGTTTGAGGGTCGGGGACTTGGTCTCGAGCCAGCGGGTGAGGTAGTCGGCCACTGTTTCGCTGTCGTCGAGGCTTACGCCGGCGCGTTCGCACTCGAGCACGTGGGCGCGGGCTTGCGAGGCTGCTGCCTTGGTGGCGAAGCCGGTACGGCGCATGGTGCGGCGTTTGTCCAGGCTGGGCAGGTCGACGGCGAAACCCCAGCCGCCGTGCCGGGCCTTGGAAAGCTTCGGGCAGCGGGGGCCGAACAGCTTGTCGGAACTGTCGCGGCAGGCGCAGCAGCGGTAGACCCGGCCCCGGTTCGGATTCTGTCGCATGACGTCCTCCTGAAGTAGAGGTGAGCTTCTGTCACCTCTACCGGTGCCCGTTCGGTTGCGACAACATCGCGACAGCCCTGTATGTCATCCCAGCGTGTGACGCTGATACTTGTCGCTCCATCAAGGGAGGTGGACCTCCAATGCCATATCACCTCGGCAGGTGGGCCGCGCGAATGCTCGTAACGGCGCGGCTGCGTGGTCGACCGATGCCTGCTGAGCATGCGGTTTGTCGCCTACGCCGTTGATTGGAAGGGTGCGACGTGAAGTCGAGCCGACAAGTGATCATCGGGCTCCCTGGCCGATCGCCGTGTTCCAGGATCGGCGCCCCCACCATCGTCCTGCAGATTGTTGGCTGACATGGCCGGTAGACGCCAACAATTGGCCTGTCTGTTCAGCGCCGGAATGGCCAAATCGAACGTGTGCGGTTCCTGCCCAACACCTGTCGAACAAGTGCTTTGGGGATGTCGTGGCGGTTACGACCATAATGGATCTCGGCGTATACCTCTTCTGGCGTGTACCTCGGGAACTCGGCGGCAACTTGACGGATGTATCGGACTTTAGGGTCTTCGTCATTGCCAGGATCCGGTTGCGGGCGGCGCCGCACTGATCGTCGAATACGTCGTCCGGATCTGTCGGAGTAGACCACGCGAGACCTCCTGGCTCCGTCGATGGTTCGACGCTAGAAAACTCAGAGTCGCGGGTCCATGACTGATAGTGCGCATTCGTGACCGTCGAATGGCAGGTTCATGCCTCGCCCTACGCTATCGGCTGCCGTCTGATCGTCTGCGGTGCAACTCCAAGGGAGGTGCGGGGTAACAGTGACCGTTCATGTCGCGGTCCTGGACCCCCTGCCGGCGTACCGGCACGGGGTTGCGGCGATACTGTCGGGCATCGGCCTGATGGTTGAGCAGCCGACTGACGCGATCGAATGGGTGAACATCCGTCCGGACGGGATGATTCTGCTCACGCTGCATTCGGCTGAAGATTTAGATCTTCTTACCTTGCTTTGCCGGATAAGGCCGCGGCCGCTTGTAATCGCACTGCCATCCGAGGAATTACCCTCGACGGGAGTGCAAGCGGTACGCGCTGGCGCGCGTTCGGTGGTGGCGCGTGCCGCGACAGTGCCGGTTCTGCAACGCGCAGTGTCCGCGACTCTCAACGGCGAGGCGATCATGCCGGCCGTCGTGGCCGATCTGTTAGTGGGCGGCCGAGGCGACCGGCCACCGCGCCGCTCCGCCCCTTCGGACCGACAGATTTCCTGGCTACGCCGACTCTCCGCCGGTTGGACTGTAGTCCGTCTAGCCTCCGAGGCCGGATACTCCGAGCGGGCGATGTACCGGTTGCTTCAAACGCTGTACCAGCAGCTCGGAGTCCGTACCCGCCTGGAGGCAATCATGGTCGCGCAGGAGGAGGGCTGGTTCGAGGGCACATCTAGCGGACACGATCCAGTCAGCGCGATCTAGTACGGCAGCCGCCGTTCGTGAGGTGACCTCGGATCCCGCGGGAACGAGGACGGCCACCGCATGATCGTCTGTGCGTTGTGGACACAACATCAGACCTTGCGGTGGCCGAGAGCCACAGCGTAG
>NZ_JAHWGU010000079.1 GCF_020873875.1 Actinoplanes sp. DH11 | reverse complement strand
CGGAATCGCATGCAACACCGCATCCAACAACACCGGATGAATACCAAAACCCTCAACATCAACATCAACATTGACGTCCGCGAACACCTCACCATCGCGACGCCACAACCCACGAAGCCCCTGGAACGCCGGCCCATAACCCAAACCAGCCGCCGCCAATGCGTCATACCAGCCGGCCACCGGCAACTCCTCAGCACCCACCGGCGGCCACACCGGCAAGCCCTCCGCTGTGGCACCGTTGTCGCTGGCGCTGTTCAGGACACCCGTCGCGTGGCAAGTCCAGGCGTCCTCGACGTCGTTGTCACGACTCGAATGGATGCTTATCGCACGTCGGCCGGAACCGTCGTCGGCCGAGACCGTGACCTGCACCAGAACCGGAGCGTGCGCTTGCAGCATCAACGGCGCCTGGATGGTCAACTCGTCCAACAGGTCACAGTCGACGCGCTGTGCGGCGTGCATCGCCATTTCGATGAATGCGGCGCCGGGCACGACGATGCGGCTCTGCACGGTGTGATCGGCCAGCCACGGGTGTGAGTCCAGGCCGATCCGGCCGTTCAGAATGACGCCGTCACTGTCGGCAAGCGCGACGTCGGCCGACAGCAGCGCGTGTCCGGCGGGGCGCAGACCCGCCGAAAGGCCTTCGTCCCGGCTGCCGATGGTCGCGTTCAGCCAGTAGCGCTGGTGTTGGAAGGCGTAGGTGGGCAGTTCGATACGCCGGGCACCGGGGAACACCTTCGCCCAGTCCGGGCCGGCCACCGCCAGCGCCTTGACCAACGAGTCCGGCTCGTCACGGCC
>NZ_JAHWGU010000078.1 GCF_020873875.1 Actinoplanes sp. DH11 | reverse complement strand
AGAACACCCCCCAACACACCCGCCACACCCACACCATCCACCCCAACATCCACCAACCCACCCCAACGCTCCGGAAACTCCAACCCCGCCACCTGCCCCAACCCCCACACCGCAGCCTGCGCAGGACCGTCACCGGCAGTGAGGCACCACAGCGGCGCGGTCTGCCCGGCGTCGCCGAGCGACTGCACGAGGGTGAGCGTGGTGAACAGGCCGGTCGGCACGGCCGGCGCTGCGGGCATCGGGGTCTCGTCCAGAGCAAGCAGCGAGACGACGCCATCGACCGGGCCACCCACGGTGATGCGTTCGGTGATCTGCTCGGTGAGTGCGGCCCGGTCCGGGTCCTCGACGACGAGCACGGAGCTGCCGGGCAGCGCGGCCGTGACCGCATCGACCAGAGCGTCCTCAGCGTGCCCCGCAGGGACCACGAGGAGCCAGGTGCCGGTGGCCGCGACGGGCGTGCCGGTGCGGCGACGCCAGACGACGCGATAGCGCCACGAGTCCAGGACGGAGCGGGTCTGCTTCTGCCGCCGCCACTGTGCCAGGCGGGGCAGGGCGTCGGCCATCGAGTCGTCGCCGGAGAGACCGAACTCGGCCGGGTCGTCCCGATCCACCGCATGCCAGAACGCGTCGTCGACCGGGTCGGCGGTGCCGGTGAGCGCGGTGGGTGCCGGCGGCCAGTAGCGCTGGTGTTGGAAGGCGTAGGTGGGCAGTTCGATACGCCGGGCACCGGGGAACACCTTCGCCCAGTCCGGGCCGGCCACCGCCAGCGCCTTGACCAACGAGTCCGGCTCGTCACGGCC
>NZ_JAHWGU010000077.1 GCF_020873875.1 Actinoplanes sp. DH11 | reverse complement strand
GCTAGTGTCCTGCGCCAGAAATTCGGCTACAAAATCGGGCGAGTGATTCGAGGATCTCTTCAGCGGTCTTGGTCCAGATGAACGGCCGTGGGTTCTGGTTCCAGGCGGCGATCCAGGTCCGGATGTCGGCTTCGAGTGCCTGCACGCTCTTGTGGGCGCCGCGGCGGATCTTCTGGTCGGTGAGGAAGCCGAACCAGCGCTCGACCTGGTTGATCCAGGACGATCCGGTCGGGGTGAAGTGCATGTGGAAGCGGGGATGCTTGGCCAGCCAGGCCCGGATCGCCGGGGTCTTGTGGGTGCCGTAGTTGTCGCAGATCAGATGGACGTCCAGGTCGGCGGGCACGGTCTTGTCGATGGTGGCCAGGAATTTCTTGAACTCGGTGGCCCGGTGCTGGCGGTGCAGTTCGCTGATCACCGTGCCATCGGCGATGTTGAACGCGGCGAACAGACTGGTGATGCCGTTGCGGCGGTAGTCGTGAGTGCGCCGCTCAGGCATGCCCGGCATCATCGGCAGCACCGGCTGCGAACGGTTCAACGCCTGGATCTGTGACTTCTCGTCGACACACAGCACGACCGCGCGTTCGGGCGGGTGGTGATAGAGGCCGACGACGTCGACGACCTTCTCGATGAACTGCGGATCGGTGGACAGTTTGAACGTCTGCGCCCGGTGCGGTTTGAGGCCGAAGTCGCGCCAGATCCGCCCGATCGTGGATTTCGACAGCCCGGACTTCTCGGCCATCGAGGCCCGCGACCAGTGGGTGGCATCGCGCGGGGTCTGTTCCAAGGTGTCGACCACGACCTTCTCCACCTGGTCCACGCTGATCGACGGGGGCCGGCCCGGCCGCTGCTCGTCGATCAACCCGTCCAGACGCTCGGCCAAGAACCGGCTGCGCCACTTACCCACGGTGCTCGGGTGAACCGCCAGGTTCGCCGCCACCTCGAGATTGGACAACCCGTCGGCGCAGCCGAGGATGATCTTCGACCGCGCCGCCAGGGCTTGCGACGACTTCGCCCGCCGGGCCCAGCGCAGCAACGTCGCGCGTTCCTCGTCTGACAGCGTCAACGGTGCGACAGGGCGCCCAGTCCTTGGCATCTCACCACGCTACACCACTTATCAGGCGAATTTGTGGCGCAGGACACTAGC
>NZ_JAHWGU010000076.1 GCF_020873875.1 Actinoplanes sp. DH11 | reverse complement strand
GCTAGCGACTCTGTTGCCCATTTGGTGTGGTGGGCGTGTCGGCTGGCGTGTGGTGGTTGGTGGTGGCTGGATGGTCGTGGTGTGGTGGGCTTCCTGTGTCCTGCCGGGGGAGGTAGTGGTCGATGTCGGTGCGTCCGGAATCGTGGCCTGAGCCGTCGCCGGAGATCAGTCGAGCGGTGCGGGCGATGTATGGCCGGCGTAAGGCGCCGTTGCCGGTGGTGATCCGTGACGAGTTGGGTGAGGTGTTCGCCGACGCCGAGTTTGTGCGGGCGTTCGCTGTTCAGGGGCCGGCGGGCTGGTCACCGGGGCGGTTGGCGCTGGTGACCGTGCTGCAGATGGTGGAGAACAAAACCGACCGGCAGGCCGCCGAGTCGGTCCGGGATCAGCTGTCGTGGAAGTACGCGCTCGGGTTGACGCTGACCGATGCGGGTTTCGACTTCACGGTGTTGTCGCAGTTCCGGACTCGTCTTGTCGAACACGGGCTCGAACTCAAGGCGTTGGACCTGCTGGTAGCGGCCCTGGTCGAGCGGGGGTTACTGAAGTCCGGTGGTAAGCAACGCACCGATTCCACCCACGTGCTGGCCGCGGTCCGTGACCTCAACCGGGTCGAACTGGGCGGCGAATCCGTGCGCGCGGCCCTGGAAGCGATCACCGCGGCGGCCCCGGACTGGCTGGCCGAGGTGATCGACGTGCCCGGCTGGCAGCAGCGTTACGGCCAGCGCATCGACTCGTGGCGGCTACCGGCGTCGAAAACCCGACGCGACCAGATCGGCGCCGAGTACGGCCGCGACGCCCACGCCCTGCTCCAAGCGGTGTTCTCCCCGCAGAGCCCGCCCTGGCTCGCCCAGCTACCGGCCGTGAACACGCTGCGCGTCGTGCTGGTGCAGAACTACATGGTCACCACCGACCGGCAGGGACGGCAGGTGATCAGAATGCGGGAAGCCACGGACGGGCTCCCGCCCGCCAGATCGAAGATCACATCCCCGTACGACCTCGACGCCCGCCGCGGCCGCAAACGCGGACTGGCCTGGAACGGCTACAAACTGCACATCAGCGAAACCTGCGACGCCACACCGGGCGAACCCGGCACCACCGGCACCCCACCGCCACCGAACCTGATCACCAACATCGCCACCACTGACGCCACCACCGCGGACACCACGATGACCGAA
>NZ_JAHWGU010000075.1 GCF_020873875.1 Actinoplanes sp. DH11 | reverse complement strand
ATGCGTTGGTGGCGGGGATTCCGGATTTGGTGGGGGTGGTGCATTGTGCGGGTGTTTTGGATGATGGTGTGTTGGAGGCGTTGACGCCGGAGCGGTTGGATGCGGTGTTGGCGGTGAAGGCGGATGCGGCGTGGTTTTTGCATGAGGCGACGGCGCATTTGGATTTGAAGTTGTTTGTGTTGTTTTCGTCGGTGGCTGGGTTGTTGGGTACGGCGGGGCAGGCGAATTATGCGGCGGGTAATGCGTATTTGGATGGGTTGGCTGAGTTTCGGCGGGCGCGGGGTTTGGTGGGGTTGTCGTTGGCGTGGGGTGCGTGGGACGTCGGCATGGCCGGCGAATCGAATCGCCGTCGCCTCCACCAGGACGGAATGCTGCCCCTGACCGTCGCCGAAGGGCTCGCGGCGTGGGAGGCGGCGATCGCCGGCGACTCCGCTGTTCTGGCCGCAGTCCGGTGGGACCACACAAGACTGCGTGCCCGTGCGGCGCGAGAGGCCGTGCCGGCCAAGCTCAGATCCTTGGTTTCCGGTCCGATCAGGCGGGCCGGCACCGATTCGCTCATCGACCGGCTCTCCGGCCTCGACCGGGACGGAGCCGTCGAGACCGTCCTGTCGATCGTGCGGGACGAGGTGGCGGCCGTCCTCGGGCACCGCAGTGCCAGCGCCGTAGCACCCCGGCAGCTCTTCACCGAACTTGGATTCGACTCGCTGACCGCGGTGGAGCTGCGGAACCGGCTGGCGGCGGTGACAGGGCTGAAACTGCCCGCCACGCTGATCTTCGACTATCCGACGCCGGCTGCGCTTGCCGGTCACCTCGTCAACCAGGTCACCGGACGGGCTCCGAAGAAGGCCAAAGCGGCGACGGTACGGATCGGAGCTGACGAACCCGTCGCCATCGTGGGCATGGCCTGCCGTTATCCGGGGGGAGCCGTCTCACCCGATGCGCTCTGGGCTCTGGTCCGCGCCGGGCGGGACGCCATCACGTCGTTCCCGGACGACCGGGGCTGGGACCTACGCGGACTCACCTCGGACACGATGGAGGGTGGTTTCCTGCACGATGCGGCGGAGTTTGATGCGGCGTTTTTCGGGATCAGTCCGCGTGAGGCTTTGGCGATGGATCCGCAGCAGCGGTTGTTGTTGGAGGCGTCGTGGGAGGCGTTCGAGTCGGCCGGTATTGATCCGGCTGTTTTGCG
>NZ_JAHWGU010000074.1 GCF_020873875.1 Actinoplanes sp. DH11 | reverse complement strand
CCTCGGCACGGCGGCGGCCGCTGATCGAGGACATCCCGGAGGTGCGCAAGGCGCTGGCCGAGATGGATCGGGCGCGTGCCGAGGCCGAATCGGGTGGCAGTGAGCTGCGGACCAGTCTCGCCGGGCTCTCCGTCGTCGAGCAGGACCGGATCCTGCTCGACATGGTCCGCACCGAGGCGGCCGCCGTGCTCGGCCACACCGGTGTGGCGGCCGTGCCCGCCGACCGGGCATTCCATGAACTCGGGTTCGACTCGCTGACCGCGGTGCAGCTGCGGACCCGGCTGGCGGCTGCCACCGGCCTGTCGCTGCCGGCCACGCTGGTGTTCGACCACCCGAACGCGGCCGGACTCGCCGCGTTCCTGCGTGCCGAACTCCTTGGCGTGGGTGAGGACGTGCCGGTTACGATGCGCACCGGCGACGCGAGCACCGACGAGCCGATCGCGATCGTCGGCATGAGCTGCCGCTACCCGGGCGGAGTCAGTACCCCTGAGGAACTGTGGCGGCTGCTCGACGAGGGGGGCGACGGCATCGGCCCGTTCCCGGCCGACCGCGGCTGGGAGTCGCCGGTGTTCGGCGACACCGGCATGTTCGGCGGTGAGGGCGGCTTCCTGCACGACGTTGCGGACTTCGACCCCGGTTTCTTCGGCATCTCGCCGCGCGAGGCGATGGGCATGGACCCGCAGCAGCGGCTGTTGCTGGAGTCCACCTGGGAAGTCTTCGAACGCGCCGGTATCGACCCCACCACGGCCCGCGGGCATCGCGTCGGCGTCTTCGTCGGTACCGCCTCCAGCGGGTACGGATCGATGCCGTATCGGCTGCCCGAGGAGGCACAGGGACATCTGCTCACCGGTTCGGCCGGCAGCGTCATCTCCGGCCGGATCTCGTACACGTTCGGTTTCGAAGGTCCTGCGGTCACTGTGGACACCGCCTGTTCGTCGTCGCTCGTCGCGCTGCACCTGGCCGCCCAGGCCCTGCGCGGCGGCGAGTGCGCGATGGCGGTGGCCGGAGGTGTCACCGTGATGACCACTCCGGGGACATTCGCCGAGTTCGGCCGCCAGGGTGGCCTGGCCGGTGACGGCCGGTGCAAGTCGTTCGCCGACGCGGCGGACGGCGCCGGCTGGTCGGAGGGCGCCGGCCTCGTCCTCGTCGAGCGTTTGTCGGACGCGGTGGCGAACGGTCATCGGGTGTTGGCGGTGTTGCGGGGTTCGGCGGTGAATCAGGATGGTGCGTCGAACGGTTTGACGGCGCCGAACGGTCCGTCGCAGCGGCGGGTG
>NZ_JAHWGU010000073.1 GCF_020873875.1 Actinoplanes sp. DH11 | reverse complement strand
GGCGGATTCCAGGGGTCGTTGCAACACAGGTTGATTAACTGGTTTCGGCCAGGAGTTTAGCGAAGCGCTCGGCTGGGGTGTCCCAGCCGAGCGTTTTGCGTGGGCGGCCGTTGAGTTCGACCGCGACGGCGTCGAGGTGGTCGCGGTCGTGTCCGGACAGGTCGGTGCTTTTCGGGAAGTACTGGCGCAGCAGGCCGTTGGTGTTCTCGTTGCTGCCGCGCTGCCAGGGTGAGTGAGGGTCGCAGAAGAAGACCGGGGTGTCGGTGGCGATGGTGAATTGCTGGTGCAGGCTCATCTCGATGCCTTGGTCCCAGGTCAGCGAGCGGAGCAGTTGCGCTGGCAGGTGCTCGACGGTGGCTACGAGGGCGTCGCGGACCCGGTCCGCGGTGCGGCCCAGCGGCAGGTGCACGAGCAGGACGTAGCGAGTGTGACGTTCGACGAGGGTGCCGATGGCGGAACGGCCGTCCTTGCCGATGATGAGGTCGCCTTCCCAATGGCCGGGCACCGCGCGGTCTTCGACTTCGGCGGGGCGTTCGCTGATCATGACCATCTCCGTGGCCATTCGGGGGGTGCGTTGCTGGGCCTGGCGCCGGGAGCGGCGCATCGTGCGGCCGGTCCGCAGAGCCTTGGCCAGTTCACGGCGCAGTTCGCCGCGGCCTTGGACGTAGAGTGCCTGGTAGATCGTCTCGTGGGTCACGTGCAGCTCCGGGCGGTCGGGAAAATCCCGCCGTAAGCGTCGCACGATCTGTTCGGGGCTCCACTTGAGGTCAAGGCCGTCCTGGACGGCCTGCCGCAGTTCAGGGTTGGCGGCGATCTTGCTGACTTTCGGGCGGGGCCGGCGGGCCTCGGCACGGGCCTGAGCCGCGTGGGGCCGGTAGTCGCCACTGCCTGGATGGGCGTTACGCCGCAGCTCACGGCTGATCGTCGAGGGGTCGCGGTGCAGTTCGGCGGCGATCTGCCGGACCGTGGCCCGCGCACGACGCCGGTCGGCGATGTGCAGACGCTCGTCCTCGTTGAGGAACCGGCCCCGCACCGACGGCGACGCCGTGGCCGTGATCGGTGCGGCTGCCATCTCACGTCCGGTCGGGTTGCGACCGTTTCGCCAACGTCGGCCGGTGCGGGAGTTAACCCCGACGACCCTGCACGCTTCTTCGGTTCCCACGCCCTGACCCACGAGCGCAAGATATGCCTCACGCTCGCGGGTCAGACGTCGACGGCCCTGATTGACCGACCGGTCCCGGACCTCGAAGTCCATCGCATCCCCTGAACTGGGGTGTTGCGACGACTCCTAGAACCCAAG
>NZ_JAHWGU010000072.1 GCF_020873875.1 Actinoplanes sp. DH11 | reverse complement strand
CCCTAACCACAGGTCATCCCCCAACTTTTCAACGTTGGTGGGTTCGGTCCTCCACGTAGTCTTACCCACGCTTCAACCTGCCCATGGCTAGATCACTCCGCTTCGGGTCTAGAACATGCGACTAAAAGCGCCCTATTCAGACTCGCTTTCGCTACGGCTACCCCACACGGGTTAACCTCGCCACATGCCACTAACTCGCAGGCTCATTCTTCAAAAGGCACGCCATCACCCCTAAAGGCTCTGACGGATTGTAGGCGAACGGTTTCAGGTACTATTTCACTCCCCTCCCGGGGTACTTTTCACCATTCCCTCACGGTACTATCCGCTATCGGTCACCAGGAAGTATTCAGCCTTACCAGGTGGTCCTGGCAGATTCACAGCAGATTCTAGGAGTCCGCTGCTACTCGGGAACACTGCAAAGAGGTCATAGATTTTCGCTTACGGGGCTCTCACCCTCTACGGCCGGCTTTCCCACACCGTTCAACTAACCTATAACTTTGTAACTCTTCATCATGATGTCAGCCATGAAAAGCAGGTCCCACAACCCCCCTAGCGCAACGCCTGACAGCTATCACACGCCAAAGGTTTAGGCTACATCCGCTTTCGCTCGCCACTACTCACGGAATCACGGTTGTTTTCTCTTCCTACGGGTACTGAGATGTTTCACTTCCCCGCGTTCCCCTCACATGCCCTATGAATTCAGGCATGGATGACACGACATGACTCGTGCCAGGTTTCCCCATTCGGACACCCTGGGATCACAGCTAGGTTGACAGCTCCCCCAGGCCTATCGCGGCCTCCCACGTCCTTCATCGGCTCCTGGTGCCAAGGCATCCACCGTTCGCCCTTGACAACTTAACCACAGAAAACAAGATGCTCGCGTCCACTGTGCAATTCTCAACCAACGACCAACCCACAACCCACACGAACTCCCACCAGCAAAGCCCTCAGGCCATCGGTATAGGGGTCCAGGTCATGCCTGGCATTGAAGACCAACCACAAGGGTTGTTCTTTCAGATACCCAACAGGGTGCTTATCGCCTCCACCAGCCGCATCAGAACTCGTTCCTTCACCACAAGGGCGTGTACTAGAGGAATCTGACCGTTGCCGGCTTGAGCTAACCAGTGTCTCCGCCTTTGAGCACCCCGACCTGACATTCGCAGGTCGCGGGCCACTGTCCGCTTTCGCGGATAGTTGCTCCTTAGAAAGGAGGTGATCCAGCCGCACCTTCCGGTACGGCTACCTTGTTACGACTTCGTCCCAATCGCCAGCCCCACCTTCGACGGCTCCCTCCCACAAGGGGTTAGGCCACCGGCTTCGGG
>NZ_JAHWGU010000071.1 GCF_020873875.1 Actinoplanes sp. DH11 | reverse complement strand
ATCCACATGCAAGGTGCGCGGCATCACACCGTGCCGCATCGCCTGCACCATCTTGATGATCCCGGCGACACCCGCCGCGGCCTGCGTGTGCCCGATATTCGACTTGATCGAGCCGAGCCGCAACGGCCGGCCGTCCCGGTTCCGTCCATAGGTGGCCAGCAACGCCTGGACCTCGATCGGGTCACCCAACGTCGTCCCCGTGCCGTGGCCTTCGACCACGTCCACCTCGCCGGGTGCAAGCCGCGCGTTGGCAAGGGCCTGACGGATGACCCGCTGTTGGGAGGGACCGTTCGGCGCGGTCAGGCCGTTGGAAGCACCGTCCTGGTTCACCGCACTACCGCGAACCACGGCGAGCACGGGGTGACCGTTCTTGCGGGCGTCGGACAGCCGCTCCACCAGGAGCATGCCGACACCCTCCGCCCAGCTGGTCCCGTCCGCCCCACCGGCATACGCCTTGATCCGGCCGTCGGGCGCGAGGCCCCGCTGCCGGCTGAACTCGACGAAGCTGCCCGGCGTGGCGAGTACCGTCGCTCCGCCGGCCAGGGCAAGGGTGCATTCCCCGGACCTCAGCGCTTGCGCCGCCAGGTGCAAGGCGACGAGCGACGAGGAGCAGGCGGTGTCCACGGTGACCGCCGGACCTTCCAACCCGAAGGTGTACGAGACCCGGCCGGAGATCACGCTGCCCGCGGTGCCGGTGGCCAGGTAGCCCTCCACACCGTCGTTGCCCATGGCCAGCTGGGACGCGTAGTCGTGGTACATCACGCCGGCGAACACCCCGGTCGGCGAACCGCGCAGGACGGCCGGGTCAATACCGGCCGACTCGAACGCCTCCCACGACGCCTCCAACAACAACCGCTGCTGCGGATCCATCGCCAAAGCCTCACGCGGGCCGATGCCGAAGAAGCCCGCGTCGAAGTCGGCGGCCGCACCCAGGAACCCGCCCTGGGTGGTGTAGGTCGAACCAGGCCGGTCCGGATCGGGGTCGTACAGCGCCTCGACGTCCCATCCGCGGTCGGTCGGCAGGCTGGTGATGCCGTCCCCGTCCGCCATCAGCAGGCGCCACAGATCATCGGGCCCGGCCACACCGCCGGGGTATCGGCAGGACATGCCGATGATGGCGATCGGCTCGTCGAGTGCCACGGCAGCCACCGGGACGCCGCTGGTCTCCGGCAGCGCTCCCGCGAGCTCTCCGACCACATACGCGGCGAGTGCCGCCGAGGTCGGGTAGTCGAAGATCAGCGTCGCCGGCAACTTCAACCCCGTCACCACCGCCAACCGATTACGCAACTCCACCGCCGTCAACGAATCAAACCCCAACTCCGTGAACGGCTGCCCCACCCCCACCGCATCCACACCCGCATGC
>NZ_JAHWGU010000070.1 GCF_020873875.1 Actinoplanes sp. DH11 | reverse complement strand
TACCGAAGCTGATATGGATAGCTTTTTATATGTAAAAGATATAGGAATTAATGGTGGATTACAGTTAGATCATGGGAAAATAACCCTTCCAGAAAGACCTGGATTAGGCATTGATTTAGATATGTAATATATTACATTCTACCACGAGTGTTGATTATCCAAAATTAGACATACGCCTTCCATAAATTTGGGCATACTCAAACAAAGCAGCGGCCATCCCGGATTTCCAATCGAGAGGAAGCTGCCCAGAGAAAAAACGGCGAACGAACGAAATGAAGGAAAGAGAGACGTTCGTCTGTTTTTTGGTTTGATCATACAGCCATCGCAGCAACACATACGCGATGAACGCCGCAAACAGTTGGTTGTATACCGCATTTTCCGTCGTGCCAAACAAGGTCGGGACATTCAGATATTGCTTCACCCAACGGAAAAAGACCTCAACAGTCCAACGTTGTTGGTACATGTCGGCAATGGTTTCCGCAGACGCATGGAAGAGGTTCGTCACGACCCGAATGTCGCGGCCATTCGCATCTCGAAAGATCACCACCCGGTGACGCTTGGTGGAGCGGCATTGTTTCGTCCCCAACTGGCACGTGAAGTCGGCTTGAACCGATGAGGATGTGCTGGAAAGGCGTTTCAAGCTTTTTTTCTGATGAAGTTCGATGTTGTCCTTCATCCGAATGACAAAGAGCTGATGCTGCTCCACAAATCGATCGAGGCGTTCGATTTTGAAATACGCCCGGTCTTCCACCAGCACTTGTTGAGCGTTCGTCAACTGTTCTCCCACCGGGCCATCATGACGCAGTCCGATGGTTTCCACCACGTCTGCCGGCAACGAGGATTCCGGCGAATACGCGACGTGCAGCTTCACTCCGGCGCGTTCGCCGTGATACGGCGCCCATGGCAGGCGGTTTTTCCCGACCGTGACGGTCGTCGAATCCACCACCCGAAGCGGTTTGGGAAACCGAAGCGAGCGGCGGGTTTGGCGGTTGCACTTGGAAATGATCAACGCCAACAAGCGTTTCATGATATCATAGGGAACTTCTTTCGCTTTCTTGGATACAGTTGAATAATGGAATCGCGGCAATCCATACAGAGGCCCCACATCTGCTCCGTGGCGAAAGCTTTTCCATTGATGCATGGCGGCCAGCAGGAAGAAGTGAATCAACTCGCGCAACGTAAAGGTTCGAGACGAATCACGATACCCAACCGCTTCGGCAATCAGTTGAATCTCTTCATCCGAAACAAGTTTTTGCATCAAATTCGGGAGTGTGGTATGCTTGTTCATAGAGAGCACCTCCTGGGTTTGTTTGTGTCGCTACTCACATTCTACAGGAAAGGTGCTCTTTTTTCTATACCCTTTGGATTTTATT
>NZ_JAHWGU010000006.1 GCF_020873875.1 Actinoplanes sp. DH11 | reverse complement strand
GGGCCCAGCGCAGCAACGTCGCGCGTTCCTCGTCTGACAGCGTCAACGGTGCGACAGGGCGCCCAGTCCTTGGCATCTCACCACGCTACACCACTTATCAGGCGAATTTGTGGCGCAGGACACTAGCGCTACGAAATCGCTGTGATCAAGGGGTCAAAACCGCGATTTCGCACCGCTAGCAGATCAACATCGCCGCGCGGACCCACCGCAGCACCTGCTCGCGGCGGCCCATGACCCGCAGGCGATCGTGGTGCTGGAGCCGGACGCCCCCGATCCTTCACCAGCACAAACTGACGGAAGGGCCTCGCACTTGCTGCTCGACGACAGCACAGGGGCAGCCGCCGGATCGGCGCGCCCCCAGAATGATCCGGTGACTACTTTGACGACCGAGCGGCTGGTGCTGCGCGGGTGGCGGGACGACGACCTGGACGTGCTGGCGGCCATCAACGCGGATCCGGAGGTGATGCGGTACATCGCGGACGGCTCGGTGCGGGACCGCCGGCAGAGCGCGGAGGGCCTGCGCCGGATGACGGCGACGTGGGCGGAGCACGGGTTCGGGCTGTTCGCCGTCGAGGTCCGGGCGACCGGCACGCTCGTCGGGTGGGCGGGTTTGTCGGTGCCGGACTTCCTGCCGCAGGTCCTGCCCGCGGTGGAGATCGGCTGGCGGCTGGACCGGGCGGTGTGGGGGCAGGGCTACGCGACCGAGGCGGCCCGGGCGGCGCTGCGGTTCGGCTTCGTCGATCGCGGCCTGGACCGGATCATCAGCATCCGGCACCTCGACAACGAACGGTCGGCACGGGTGATGGCGAAGCTGGGGCTGACGCACGCGTTCGACACGACGATGCCGGGCGTCGCACAACCGGTGGCGGTGCACGAGATCACCCGCGACCGCTTCGCCGACCTGACCGGAATCGCCCACGCCCGCACAGCCGACCTGACCGGAATCGCCCACGCCCGCACAGCCGACCTGACCGGAATCGCCCACGCCCGCACAGCCGACCTGACCGGAATCGCCCACGCCCGCACAGCCGACCAGCACGACACTCACGACCGGGCAGTGGACCGGCACGACGCGTGACGGCAAGCCGGGGCATCCGGCCCCACGTCCGAGGCGGACCGGCAGGGACGATCAGGTGTCGTACTCACCGTCCCACGGCGGGTCGAAGCCCAACTCGTCCGGCAGGAACTCGGCGTGGTCGGCGTCGTAGTCGGCCGACTGGTCGACCAGTCCGAACACCTCGCCGTCCGCCTCGACCTGGAACAACCGGATCGCGATGTCGCCGAACTCGCGCCCCGGCAACTCGGCGAGCCAGGCGTCGAGACGTTTGCGGGCGCTGTCGATCGACGCCTGTTCCTGCTCGCTGGTGCCGGCGAACCAGATCTCCGAGCCGGTGTGCCCGCCGTCCCGGTCGAAGCGGTGGAGAACCGCATACCACCGCTTGTGCCGCGCCCAGTCGTCGCCGGCGCCCATCGCCAGGGTGGCCGTCACGGAGCCGAAGAACTGGCCCTGGTCGTAGGACCCGATGGTGTCGGTGCGGTAATCGGGCTCGTGCACGATGGGCACGCGTTCGGGAATCGCCATGGCCGGGACCCTAGGGCAGGGGTACGACATCCGACTGTTCCCGCACGAGCCGGTCCATCAGCGTGACCAGGGTGCGCACGTCCCGCTCCGGCCAGCCCGCCGTCAGCCGCGCCAGCACGTCGTCCTGCCAGGACCAGGCGTGGCGCAGCAGGTCCTCGCCGGCCGCCGTGAGGGTGATCGCGGCGGCCGCGCCGATCCGGCCGGCGCCGTGGCGTTCGACGAGGCCCTGCTGCCGGGCGTGCGCGACCATCCGGCTGGCGCCCGACTGGTCCATGCCCAGTTCCCGGGCCACGTCGTTGATCGAGGTGGGACGCCCGGCGGCGGCCAGGTCGTGCACGGCTTCGAGGACCATGACGTCGCGGCCCCGCTGCGGGTCGGTGCCGGTCCAGCGCCGCGACCAGAAACGTACGAATGCGAAAAGTGACCGCCCGCTCGCTGCCATCGTTGCTCCCCCTATCGTATGCGTATCGCATATGAGGAGGATGCCATGCTCGACCCGGCCATCGTCGCCTGGCACGACGCCGTCAACACCCAGGACCTGGATGCCGCCCGCGCCACCGTGACCGACCCGGTCGAGGTGGCCGGCCCGCGTGGCACGCAGGACCTGTCCGCGGACGCGTTCACCGGGTGGATCGTGCGGTCCGGAATCCGGCTGCGCCCGCTGGCCGGCCACCCGATCGACGCGACGACGACCGTGGTGGAGCAGGAGGCGACCTGGCCGGAGACGCCGGAACCGGTGACGGTGGCGACCCTCTTCCGGGTGCGCGACGGCGTGGTCAGCGCGGTGCACCGGTTCGACTCGCTGCCGGAGGCACTGCGGGCGGCCGGCCGCTGACCTACGCCGGCCAGCGGCGCGAAGGCGACCAGCGGCGCGAAGTCGGCCGGCGGCGCGAAGTCGGCCGGCGGCGCGAAACTGGGCGCGCCGCCGCGTCAGGCGTCCCGGCCCAGGGTCGCGGCCGGCGCCTCGTGGAACAGCGTCAGATATTCGGCGGCGAACCGCTTCGCACCGAAGCCCCACCGGCGGCCGACGGCGGCCACCGTGGTGCTGCCCGCCTCGGCCGCGCGTAGTTCAGCCTGGGCGGCCAGTAACCGGACCCGACGCACGTACCCCATCGGGGTCGTCCCGTGCTGCCGCCGGAACTCGGCGCTGAGGCCTCGGCTGCTCATCCCCGCGAGTTCGGCGAGCCGGGCCACCGTGTGCGCCCGCCGCGGCTCGGCGTGGACGGTGTCGACGGCGGCCGCGATGCTGCGGGGCGCGTACCGGATCGGCGGCGAACCCTCCTGCAGAGAGTCCTGGTATTGGTGGTCGGCGGCGAGCAGCAGAGCCGTCAGCACCGCCTCCTCCAACGGTTCCGCCACCATCGGCTCGTGGATCAGGCTGTCGGGGTCGGCCACCTCGGCGGCCAGGAACCGGATCAGGCCCGCGCAGCTGTTCCCGGCGGGCCCGGTCAGGTCCAGCTGGGAGGCGAACCGGATGGTGCCGCCGACCGGTACGTCGTGCGCCGTCTCCAGGTGCTCCTCCAGCGCCACCCGGTCCACTTTGACGGCGAGCAGCCGGCAGTCCGGGCTGGCGTAGTGCAACTCGGTGCGGCCGTCCGGCCGGTAGACCGCCGCCCGCCGGGTGTCACCGCTGATCGGCCGGCCGCCCTGGCTGGCGTGGAAGCGGCCGGCCTGCGGGATGTTGAGGTGGTAGGTGCCGAGGGACTCCGTGACACCGGCGACCGCGGCACCGTACCGGACGTCGGCCACCGCCAGCACCCCCAGGCGCAGGAAGGAGAACTGGGCGTCGATCTCGGCGTCGCGTTCCAGCAGCCGCATGGATCGCGGGTACAGGTGCTCGCCGCAGACGGCACGGGCTTCGTCGAGATCGCGGGTGCGGACGGCGACCACGGCGGGCGGGGTGGGGCGGAGGCTGGGTTCCATCGGCACACTCCTTCGGGGGACCGCCCTGGATGCCCGGGAACGGAGGAGTAACGCACCTGATACTGCCTTTTCTGCCGACCCGCCACCAGATACCGTCGCATCGGCCGACCGCCTCAGGACCGCGACGGCAACACCCCCGCGCCGCTGCGGACCTCGAAGACCAGGTGGGTCTCGGTCTGGCGGACCACCCGGTGCGTGGTCACGTGCTGGAGCACGAAGTCGCGCAGCGCTTCCGCGTTCTCGACGGCCACGTGCAGGTAGAAGTCGTCGGCGCCGGCGACGTGGAAGGCCTGCAGCACGCCCGGGGTGGCGGCGAGGGCGTCGTACAGCTGATTGACGTTGGCCATCGTGTGACTGCCGAGCCGCACCATGACGATCGCCTGCAGCGGATAGCCGAGCAGCGCCAGATCGAGTTGCGCCCGGGTGCCGGTGATGACGCCCGCCTCGCGCAGCGCCCGGACCCGGTAGGCGCAGGTGGACTCGGCCAGGCCGAGCCGGCCGGCGAGCGCCTTGTTCGTCACGCCGGCGTCCTCGGCCAGCGCCCCCAGCAGCCGCAGGTCGACGGAGTCCAGGGCGGCCGGAGCATGCCGCGGTGGTTGCGCATTCCGCAATGCGAACGCCTCCCGACGGCCGACGCGTCACCGGAAAATTCGAATCCGCACCGCGCCGGTGCTGATTCGGCAGCAACTCTATGCATCCGTTGGGCTTTCCGGAAGCGTACGGGCATGCACAGCGACTCGGTTGCCGTGCACGCGGGCCGTGAGGACCTCACCGCGCTCGGCGTGCACGCCCTGCCCCTGGACCTGTCGTCGACCCACCCGCTGCCGGACCTGGTCCGCGGTGGCGAGTCCTACGAGGCCATGGCCGCCGGCGGTTACCCGCTGCCGGACGGTGGCGCCGTCTACGCCCGGCTGTGGAACTCGACGGTGGCCCGGTTCGAGGCCGCCCTGGCGCAGCTGGAACACACCAGCACGGCGGTGGCGTACGGCTCCGGCATGGCGGCGATGACCGCGGCGATCCTGGCGCACACCACGATGGTCGGCCGGCGGCACGTGGTGGCGGTCCGGCCGCTCTACGGCGGCACCGACCACCTGCTCGCCACCGGCCTGCTCGGCGCCGAGGTGACGTTCTGCGCCGAGGACGAGGTCGCCGGCGCGGTCCGCGCCGACACCGGCCTGGTGATCCTGGAGACCCCGGCGAACCCGACGCTGGACCTGGTCGACATCGCGGCCGTCGTCGCGCAGGCCGGGACGGTGCCGGTGCTGGTGGACAACACCTTCGCGACGCCGGTGCTGCAGAACCCGGTTACTCTCGGGGCCACCATGGCTCTGCACAGCGCTACCAAGTACCTCGGCGGGCACGGCGACGTCGTCGCCGGCGTCATCGCCTGCGGTGAGGAGACCGCCGCCCGGCTGCGGCAGGTCCGGGCCGTCACCGGCGGGCTGCTGCACCCGTGGGGCGCCTACCTGCTGCACCGCGGCCTGACCACGCTGCCGGTGCGGGTGCGCGCCCAGCAGGCCAGCGCGGGCCGGATCGCCGCGTGGCTGACGCAGCACCCGGCCGTCGCCCGCGTCCATCACCCCGGCCTCGACGGCGACCCGCGCGGGCTGCTGCGCCGGCAGATGCGCGGCCCCGGCGCGATGGTCTCGGTCGCGCTGCGCGGCGGGTTCGCGGCCGCCGCCCGGATGACCTCGGCCACCCGGCTGTTCACCCACGCCGTCTCGCTCGGCGGCGTGGACTCGCTGATCCAGCACCCGGCCGCGCTCACCCACCGGCCGGTCGCGCCGCACGCCCGCCCGTCCGCCGACGTGGTCCGGCTGTCGATCGGCCTGGAACACGTCGACGACCTGGTCGACGACCTCGACCGGGCACTCACCGCCACCGCCCTCGCACCCACCCGGAGACCCTCCAGTGACCAGCTCGTCCCCTGATGTCGCAGTGCTGCGGGAGATCGCCCGCCGGGTGCTGTGGCTGTCGGCGTCGATCGTCGACGCCGCCAACGCCGGCCGGCCGAACGACTCCGGCGTGAAGGTCGGCGGCCACCAGGCCTCCAGCGCCTCGATGGTCGACATCATGGTCGCCCTGTGGTTCGCCGAGCTCACGGCACAGGACCGGGTGTCGGTCAAGCCGCACGCCTCGCCGGTGCTGCACGCGGTGAACTACCTGCTCGGCGACCTCGACGAGGACTATCTGCCGAGGTTGCGGGCCAAGGGCGGTCTCCAGTCGTACCCCTCCCGGTTGAAGGACCCGGACACCGTCGACTTCTCCACCGGCTCGGTCGGGATCGGGGCGACGGCCGCGGTGTGGGCCGCGATGGCCCACCGCTACCTGACCTCCCGGTTCGACGGCACGCCGGCCGGTGGCCGCTTCGTCAGCCTGCTCGGCGACGCCGAACTGGACGAGGGCGCCATCTGGGAGGCGGTGATGGACCCGGCCGTGGCGAAACTGGGCGAGCTGCTGTGGGTGGTCGACCTGAACCGGCAGTCCCTGGACCGGGTCGTGCCGGACATCCAGATCGCCAAGCTCCAGGGCATGTTCGCGGCCGCCGGCTGGCAGGTCGTCGTGCTCAAGTGGGGGCGGATCGTCTCGGAGCTGTTCGAACGGCCCGGCGGGCAGGTGCTGCGGGCCCGGCTGGAGGCGATGCCCAACGAGGAGTACCAGCGGATGCTCCGGGCCGGCGCGGCGCAGACCGCCGACCGGATCCTGGCCGGCAGCGAGGCGTTCCCCGGCGCCGCCGAACTGAAGGCGCTGCTCGCCGAGATCGACCCCGAAGAGCTGGCTGCCGCCGTACGCGACCTGGGCGGCCACGACCTGGGCCTGCTCGTCGACACGTTCCGGGGGGTCGACCCGGACCGGCCCACCGTGGTCTTCGCGTACACCGTCAAGGGTCGCGGCCTGCCCACCGAGGGGCACCCGAACAACCACTCCGCCCTGCTGTCGGCCGCCCAGATGGAGGCCCTCGCCGCCTCCTCCGGGATGGACCGGGCGGCGCCGTGGCAGCGGTTCGCGCCCGGCACCGCGGCCGGCCGGTTGTGCGCCGGCCGCGGTGCCGCGCTGCGCCGGGAACCGGTCACCCCGACGGCGCCGATCCCGGTGCCGGTGGGGCTGGGTCACCCGTACCGCAAGCCGATCAGCACCCAGGCCGCCCTCGGCCGTCTGCTCGCCGACCTGCCGCGCGACGCACCGGCAGCGGCGGCGCGGGTGGTCACCTGCTCCCCCGACGTCGCCTCCTCCACCAACCTGGGCGGCTGGATCAACAAGACCGGCGTCTGGTCGGCGCAGGACCGGCGTGACTGGTTCGCCGACGACGCCGAACGGGTGCTGCGCTGGCAGGAACACAGCGCCGGCCAGCACATCGAACTCGGTATCGCCGAGGTCAACCTGGTGTCGCTGCTCGGCGAGCTCGGCGCCACCTGGTCCCGCTGGGGCGAGCGGCTGATCCCGATCGCCACCCTGTACGACCCGTTCGTCTCGCGCGCGCTGGAGCCCTGGTCGTACGGCATCTACGCCGGCGGCCAGTCGATCCTGGTCGGCACCCCGTCCGGGGTGACCCTGGCACCGGAGGGCGGCGCCCACCAGTCGATCACCACCCCGTCGATCGGCCTGGAACAGCCCGGCTGCGTGGCCTGGGAACCGGCATTCCCGCAGGACCTGGAGTGGTGCTTCCTGCACGCCATGAGCCGGGTCGGGGTGGAGGGCGGCACGTCCGCCTACTTCCGGCTCTCCACCCGGCCGATGGACCCGCGGCTGGCCGCCGTCCCCGACGACCCGGCCCTGACCGAACGCCGGCGCCGGCAGGCGGTGGCCGGCGGCTACCGCCTCCCCGCCGCGCACTCCCCGGCCGGCGAGGACGTCACACTGGTCGGCGTCGGCGCGATCATGCCGGAGGTGATCGCGGCCGCGGAGGCGCTCACGGCACAGGGCGTCACCGCCGGCGTGGTCTGCCTGACCAGCCCCGACCTGGTGTTCCGCTCGTTCCAGCAGCGCGGCAGCCGCGACGCCGGGCTCGGCGGCGGCATCCTGGACGAACTGTTCCCGCCCGCTCAGCGGTCACCGCTGGTCACCGTCCTCGACGGGCACCCGCACACCCTGGCCTTCCTCGCCGCCGCCCGCGGCGACCGGATCCGCTGCCTCGGCGTCACCGAGTTCGGCCAGTCGTCAAGCCTGGATGACGCCTACCGCCTGCACGGCATCGACACCGCGTCGATCGTGGACGCGGCCCTGACCCTGACCGGCCGCTGAGCCACCGGCCGGCCGCCGCCTCGCACCGCGGCGGCGGCTCCGGGCATGCGGCAGCCCGTCAGTGACGGTTCGGGCCGGCGTCGGCCGGGGTGGAACCGTCGATGCAGGCCTGCGCCAGGATCTCGCCGAGCAGCGGGGCGAACTTGAACAGGTTCTCGCCGTGCACGACCAGGACCCGGCCGCGGCGCAGGAACTGGAGGCCGTCGCTGAGGTCCGGGTTGTGGGTGCAGTAGAGGCGGTCGACGGCGCGCGGCTCCACGCCGGGCAGCTCGCGGGCGACGTAGTCGGTGACCACCGCCAGGGACGCCCGCTCGGCGGCCTCGCGGCCGAGGTCCCAGGCCACGGCGGCCGGGGCCACGTCGGCGCCGACCGCCCACGTGCCGGGCGCGGCCCGGTGCTGGTAGGTGCCCGGGTCGCCAGGACCGCCCAGGGTGATCAGGCATTGCGGGGACGGCGGGGCCTGCGGGCGCAGCGGGAAACTGAACCGGACGTGGTGTTCCAGCGCCGGCGGCACGTCCACACCGACCGCGGCGGCCAGGTCAGGGGTGCCGGCGCCGGCACAGATCAGGGCCGCGTCGAAGTCGTCGGTGGCGGTGCCGGCGACCACCCGTACGCCCGTGGGGGTCTCCTCGATCGTCTCCGCGGTGACCTGCCGCACCGCGCCGGCGGCGGCCACCAGGAAAGCACGCACCCGGTCCACCCGGATCACGCCGCCGGACGGGTCGAGCAGGGCCGGCCCGGTGACGGGTCCGGGCAGCCGGAGCAGCGGCGACCCCGGTTCGACGATCTCGTGGGCGGCGCCCGCGGCGGCCATCGCGTCCGCCCAGCCGCCGGCCGCTTCGCCGCCGACCACGGTGCCGACGTCGTCGATGAGCGGCACCCCGGCGCGTTCACCCCAGCCGGCGTAGAGGCGGCGGGACCGCGCGGCCAGCTCGACCATGTCGGGGTACGCGTGGGCCAGCCGGAAGACGCGGCTGTCACCGGCCGAACGCTCGGCCATCGGTGTGTCTCGCTCGTAGCAGACGGCCTCGGTGCCGCGCCGCAACAGTTCCACCGTCGCCGACAGCCCGACGACGCCGCCCCCGATCACCGCGATCCGCACAGCCGCCGACGCTATCAGCGCCGGTCGGCGGCAGCGAGCCCGTGACTGAAGCACAGCGAGGCAGCCCGGTGGAGCGAGCGCCCGGTGGAATCCGGCGGGCGCGCGTGCGAGCATGCCTGAGGAATCGACAGCGGGGAATGGATGGAGGCGTCATGGGTGGGAGCGCGGCGGAGTTGCTGGCGGTCATCCGGGTGGAGGCGGACGTGCTCGCCGAGGCCAACCCGTTCGTGGCGGCGGTCCGCGAGGGCCGGGCACCCCTCGTCGCCGTCGCCGCCCTCGCCGCCGAGGAACGGGTGATCATCCCCAGCGACCGGCGCGCCTTCCTGCTGCTCGCGGCGCGCTCCGAGGAACCGGCGGCGGTGGCGTTCTTCACCGGGCTGGCGCAGGGTGAGAGCCTGGTGCAGCCGCTTGTGGAGCCACTGGCTGCGGCGGCCGGGATGGGGCCTGACGCGTTGGCCTCCTACGAGCCCCGGGCGGGCTGTCAGGCGTACGCCTCGCATGTCTCCTGGCTGGCCCAGAACGCCGACCCGGCGGCGGTGGCCCTGGCCCTGGTCTCGAATTTCGCCGCCTGGGGCGAATATTGCGCGGGCGTCGCGGCGGGTCTGCGGGAGCGGTACGGGTTCGACGACAGCGCCTGCGCCTTCCTGGACTTCTTCGCCACGCCGGTGACCGAGCCGCAGGAGCTCGCGGTCGCCGCCGCGCAGGCCGCGCTGGACGAGGGCCGCCCGCTCGCCGGGGCCGGTCGGCATGCCCGGCTGCTGCACGACTACGAGACGATGTTCTGGCACACCCTCGCCGCAATCCCCGCCTGACTGTTAACGCCTACTGCGCCGACGCGGTCGCGTGCGACGCTGCCCACCAGGTGAGCACCCGGTCGACCACCGGACCGGGTTTGCGGACCCATTGGATGTGGTCGTTGCTCGCCCCGTCCGGCACGTCCGCGTCCCGGTAGAGCCAGCCGCTGCGGCTGCCACCGGCGATCAGGCGGTCGCCGAACCGGTCCACCGCGGACGGCGGGGCCAGCCGGTCACCCTCCAGCGCGACCAGCAGGGTGGGCGTCGTGACCGGCCCGGGGACGGGGAAAGGGGTGCGCCCGGTGACGGCCATCCGGCCCCACTGCCGCATCAGGGTGCGCGCGCCGGGACCGCCGAAGGCCGGCTTGGGCAGGTGGCCGAGCAGGGTGGTCAGCACGGGCACGATCACCCCGCCCATCAGGATCAGGTGCGGAGCGGCGTACGGGTAGTCGCGGTGGTACGGCAGGCAGGTCCCGACCGTGACGATCCCGTCCGCCGGCGCCCCGCCGAGCTGGTTCCCGACCGCGAGCTGACCACCCAGGCTGTGACCGAGAAGGATCACTGGGCGACCGGGTGCTTCGGTCCGCGCGGCAGCGACCTCGGCGGCGATGTCGTCGATCTCGTCGCCGTAGGACCAGTCGTGCCGCCGCGACGCCCGCGGCCCACCGGGCTCGAACCCGCGACGCGGCAGGGCCCGGGCCGCCCAGCCGCGCGCCGTGAACGCCTCGGCGAGGGGCCGGTAATACCGGGAGCCGATCGCCATGGCGGGCGAGATCAGCACGAGCGGAGCGGGGTGGGGCGTCACTGCTTCGGTCCTTCAATTCCGGTGATCAACCTGCGGGGACCGTCACGGTAATCGGTCCCGCGGACGTGGCATCAACCGGGCGGAGCGTGGTCGTTGCTACGCTCCCGCCGTGGTCGTGCCGGAGGATCAGTCGCCGTTGCCGGAATTCATCATTCTCGT
Organism: Actinoplanes sp. DH11; assembly: GCF_020873875.1. GTDB lineage: Bacteria > Actinomycetota > Actinomycetes > Mycobacteriales > Micromonosporaceae > Actinoplanes. The sequence continues at coordinate 319,074 of NZ_JAHWGU010000006.1, read as the reverse complement.
GTACGAGCGGCAGGTGCCGGCCAGCGCCGCAGCGGTCTCGCCGACCGTCCTCGAAGCCCATCTGCGGTTACCGCAGAAAGTCGCCGAGACCGGCGGCCGGATCGTTACGGGACACGCGGTGCGGCCCCCGTCCGCCGGGGTGTCGATCCGCGACAACGTGGTGAGCGGCGGGTCCCTCCTCGAGGGCGAGCAGATGTTCGCCGGCTATTTCGTCGTGCAGGCCTCGGACTTCGATCACGCCGTCTGGATCGGGCGCATGATCCCCGTCAGCGACGGGTGGGTCGAGGTCCGGCCGCTGATCGCGGCCTAGCCGGCCGGCGTGATCGGTTCCGGGCGGCCATCGGCGTCGCCGGCGCGTTGCTGCTGTTCACCCCGCTGCTGTTGCGGCGGGGCCACCATTTGTCACACCCGGCTCGTAGGCTGGTCGCCTCACAGGACAACCGGGGGTACAGGTGGCGGAGACGACTGTGGCCGAGACGACTGTGGCCGAGACGACCGTGGCCGAGGTGATGGCCGAGCTGGCCGCCCTGGCCGACCCGAAGATCCGCGCGGTGAACGAGAAGCACGGCGACGACCACGCCGTGAACCTCACCAAGCTGCGCGCGCTGGCGAAACGGCTGAAGACGCAGCAGGATCTGGCCCGCGAGCTGTGGCAGACCGGCGACAGCGCCGCCCGGCTGCTGGCGCTGCTGATCTGCCGCCCCAAGGCGTTCGAGCGCGCCGAGCTCGACGCGATGCTGCGCGACGCGCGGGCGCCGAAGGTGCACGACTGGCTGGTCAACTACGTGGTCAAGAAGAGCCCGCACGCCGAGGAGCTGCGGGTGTCCTGGTTCGCCGACCCCGACCCGGTGGTGGCGAGCGCCGGCTGGGCGCTCACCACCGACCGGGTCGCGCGCGAACCCGGCGGCCTCGACCTGCCGGGGCTGCTCGACATCATCGACGAACAGATGCGCGAAGCCCCGGAGCGGCTCCAGTGGGCGATGAACCACTGCCTCGCCCAGATCGGCATCGAACACGCCGGCCACCGGGCCCGGGCCATCGAAATCGGCGAACGCCTGGAGGTGCTCAAGGACTACCCCACTCCCCCCGGCTGTACGTCGCCGTTCGCCCCGATCTGGATCGGCGAGATGGTGAGCCGTCAGGAAGCGAGCTGACTCGTTCCGGTCTACCGGCTGCGGCAGCGGCCACGGACCGGCCTGGTGACAGCGTGACACGGCCCCCGCGCGCCGGCGCGGGGTGGCGCCGGCCCAGCGCGCACCAGCGCGGGCCGAGGCAGCTGCCTCGGCCCGCGCTACGACGTCCCACCCGGTCCGCAGGGGGGTCGTCCCGCCGCACGGGCCTTCCCGGGTGGGTCAGGGCAGCGGCGTGCCGGTGTAGGTCACCGGGCCGGACGGGGTCTCGGTCTCCCGGAGCGTGGACGGCTTGGTGCCGGCGACCGGCTGGTCGGCGGGCTCGACCCCGGCGGCCCGGGGCCGGGTGTCGGCCTTGTCCATGCCGGCGTTGATCAGCGCCTTCGCGGTGGACTGCGCCTGCGTGGCGGCGGGGCTGCCGGCGGCCTTGCGGGCGGCGGCCGCGATCTGCTCGTACCGTTCACGTCCCGCCCGGGTGCCCAGCACGTAGCCGGTGGCGAGTCCGGCAGCCAGGGTCAACAGTCGCATCAGAGATTCTCCCTATCGATTCGGATGGTCACGCCTGCGGCGTGCGATTCACGTCTGTCCTGGCGCACCCGGTCAGGAGCGGCGGCGGCGGGCGGCGACGATGACGCCGGCGGCCACGGCCACCGCGGCGGCGCCGATCAGGGCCGGCGGGATCGCGCGGCGCGGGTTCTCGCGGACCTCGGCCACTGTCTGCCGGCTGCGCTCCTGGGCGCCGGCCGTGACCTCCTTGGTCCGGTCCTTGGCGTCGGTGGCTGCCACCACGGCGCGTTCCTTCGCGCCGGCGGTCGCCGCGACCACCGCCTCCTTCGCCCCGGTCGTCGCCTCGGCCGCGCGCTCCTTGGCGCTGGTGGCCGCGCCCGCCGCGGCGCCCTTGGCGCCGGCGACCGCCTCCTTCGCCCGGTCCTTCGCGTCCACCGCAGCCTCTTTCGCGCGGTCCTTCGCGTCCACCACGGCATCCTTGGCGCGGTCCTTCGCGTCGGCTGCGGCGTCCTTCGCCCGGGCCTTCACGTCGGTCTTGGCGGCCAGCGCCTCGACGGTGTTGCCCAGGTCGGCGCGGGTCTGCTCGATCTCGGCGCGCAACTGCTGCGGGTCGGACGGGGTCTTCGGGTTGCTCATGAGCGGCGTCCCTCCCGGGCGGCGGTCTTGATGGTCTGCACGTCGGCCTCCACGCCGGCGATCGCGTCCTTCGGCACCGGCGGCGCGGCCGCCTGCAGCTTCGACTTGCCGATCAGGGCGGCGATCCCGGCTGCGGCGAACACGACGACCATCACGACGAGGACGGCCAGCCACAACGGCCAAGCCATGTCCAGCAGCACCACGGCGAGGGTCAGGAACAGGCCCAGGCCGTAGAGCCCGAGCACGGCCGCCCCGCCGAACAGGCCGCCGCCGACACCGGCACGCTTGCCCTTCTCGGTCAGCTCCAGCTTAGCCAGGGTCAACTCGTCCCGGACCAGCGTCGAAATCTGGGCGGCAGCCTGGCTCACCAGGTCCGCCGTCGACGCGCCGGTGGAACCGCCACCGCCTGATGCGTTTGTGGTCATCGCGTTCACCTCCTTGGTTATGCGCTGGTGTGCCCAGGGCTGCCCCGCCGAAAACGCCCCGGCCGAAGGAACGGCACACGCCCAGGCCGGCCGGGCGCCACTGGCAGGCTCCGGCAAGCCCGGCATGCCGCCCCGGGCGCCCATCGGAAACCGCCCGATGGCCGTACTCGTGCTCGGAGCCACCTATGACCCTGACCGGACCCGCCGGCGCCGCCCGCACCGGCCTGCGCGCCGCCGCTGCCTGCTCGGTTCGGACCGGGCCACGATGATGGCCGGCTGGGATCCGACGCCGCACGCCGGCGGCGCCGGCCACCACGGTTTCGTGCTGCCGGACGGGGACATCGCGACGAGCCCGCCGGCCGGGTTCGAGTGACGGCAGCGGTTCAGAGACCGGACGCGCCTCCCTCGACGAGGATCAGCAGTCCGATACCGATCAGGACGACGGGCAGCAAGACGTGTCCCCACCTGCTGAGCGCCTTCGCGATCACGGGCCGGGTGGCGAAGAACCGGCCGGCCGCGACCCAGACGGCGACCAGGATGAGGAAGACCGTCACGTAGACGGCCGTGCCCGCACCGCCGGCGGTGGCCAGGACGGGCACGTACACCCCGATGTTGTCGCCGCCGTTGGCGAAGGTCACCGCGGCGACCTCGAGGGCCCGGGGTCCGCCCGCGCCGGACTCGTCCGGATCGTCCCCGGCCTCGTGGCGGTGCCGCCACGCCTGCACGGCGGCCTTCAGGCCGAGCGCGAGGGGGAGCAGACCCAGATAGGGTACGGCCTGTTCCGGCAGGAATGTCGCACCGAAGGCGGCCGCCAGCGCGACGACCAGGATCGCGGTGAACCCGAGGTACTGGCCGGCGGCGATGTCGCGGGTGGTGTGGCGCCGACCGGCACCCCGGGCGAAGAAGAGCGCCAGGATCAGGATGTCGTCGACGTTGGTGACGGCGAACAGGCCGGTGGCCTGACCGATCGTGCCCAGGTTCATCAGTGGCGACGCCATTGGACGAGCGCGGCCGTGGCGTCGTCGCGCAGCTCGTTCTCCTCGTACGAGACGATGGCCTGGACCAGGCGGCGCATCGCCTCGGGCGCGGGGATGCCCTCGGCGAGGGCGTCGAGCACGAAACCGCCGAGCCGCTCCACGCCGAACAGGGCACCGGCGGCGTCGCGGGCCTCGGTGATGCCGTCGGTGTAGAGCACGAGGGTGTCGCCGGGCTCCAGCTGCACCTCGATGACCTGCGGCGGCCGCCTGATCATGTGGCCGAGCCCGAGGGGAAGCGCGTTGGGCGTACGCAGGAAAGGCAGTGCCCGCCCGTCGCGCAGGAAAAGCTCCGGAGGGTGACCGGCGGAGATGCGCCGGTAAGCGCCGGTCGCCATGTCCAGCTCAGCCAGCAGCGCGGTGACGAAGGCGCCCGGGTACTGCGAGCGGATCCACTTGTCGATCGAGCGGCAGGTGTCCACCAGGGAAAGACCGGAACGGCGGGCATTGCGGTACGTGTTGAGCGTGAGCGTGGCCAGCGCGCTCGCACTCATCCCGTGCCCGACGGTGTCGAAGAGCGCGACGTGCAGCACGTCGCCGTTCGCGGCGTAGTCGAAGGCGTCGCCCCCGACGTCGTAGCAGGGTTCGAGCACCGCCGTCACCATGGTTCCGTCGACGGCGAAGGTGAGCGGTGGCAGCTGGTTCCAGATGATCTCGGCGGCCAGTTGCATCGGCATCCGGCGGCGGGTGTGCTCGACCGCGTCGCCGTAGAAGCGGCGGCTCGCGATCAGCTCAGCGAGCAGGGCGGCGATGACTTCGAGGTCGTGCCGGAGGGGCGTAGCCGGGTAGTCCTTGACCCGCAGCTGCAGGACGCCGAGACGTTCCGCGCCGTGCAGCAGCGGCAGCCACAGCATCCCGCCGTCGCCGTCGTCGAGCCACTGCTGCCGGGCCGAGGTGAAGGCCCGGCCGGCGAGGGTGTCCTCCACGGTCAGTGGCACTGCCGCGCCCGGGTCGGTGCCGCGCAGCGGGTGCAGCTCGAGCTGTCCGTAATCGATCAGCAGCACGGTAGCCGTCTCGGCGTCGAGCAGCGGCGCCGCCTCGGCCAGCACCGTCGGCAGGTCCTCGGCCCGGCCGCGGTGCCGCAGATCCATCAGGCGGCGTACCGCCTCCATCGGCGCAGGCATGGACCCACCTTCCAGTTGCCAGGCATGGTATCCGCTCGGCGTCCCCGATAAACGGCCACTGTAGACCTCCCTCCATCGCACAAGGGTTCTTGTGCAACGACTGTTGTGCATGGCACGGTGGGAACCATGACAGCTGATGAGGTCCGCCAGGTCACCGACTCCCGGGTGCTCGCCGCACTCGCCCACCCACTGCGGCGGCGCCTCATGGACGTCCTCAAGGTGCACGGGCCGGCCACCGCGAGTTCGCTCGCGAGCGTGACCGATCAGGCCATCGGCAACGTCAGCCACCACCTGCGGGTGCTCGGCGAGTGCGGCCTCATCGAACAGGCCCCCGAACTGGCTCGCGACCGGCGGGAACGATGGTGGCGGCTGGTCTCGCGCGGGCTGCGCTGGTCGCCCGCCGACTTCCGGCACGACCCGGCCGCCGCCGCGATCGCCGACGCCGCCGACTCGCTCAACCTGGACCACCACACCTCTCAGGTACGGGCCTGGTTCGCGGCCGGTGACGACGAGAAGGAGTCCTGGCAGGACGCCGAGTTCTCCACGGACAAATGGCTGCACCTGACCCCGGACGAGCTCCGCGAGGTCGGTGCGGAGATCAGCGAGCTGCTCGAACGATGGCGCCGCAGGCCGCCGGCCGGTGACGGGGAACGACGGCCGGTGTTCGTGTTCGCCTACGGCGTGCCGGGAAAGCCGTGACCGCCCCGGGAAAGCCGTGACCGCCCCGGCCACCGAGGCCGGCCAGGACGGCCGGGGCGGCCGCCGGACCGGGCTGCTGCGGCACCGCGACTTCCGGCTGTTCTGGCTGGGCCAGACGACCAGCCAGTTCGGCAGTGCGATCACCACGGTCGCCCTGCCACTTGTCGCGGTCGGCGTGCTGAACGCCTCCACCCTGCACGTCGCGCTGCTCCACGCCGCCGCATGGCTGCCGTGGCTGCTGCTCGGCCTGCCGGCGGGTGTCTGGGTCGACCGGCTGCCACGCCGGCCACTGATGATCGCCTGCAACGTGACGGCACTGGTCCTGTTCGTCAGCGTGCCGGTCGCCGCCGGCGCGGGCGCGCTCACCCTCGGGCACCTGCTCACCGTGGCGCTGCTGGCCGGCGCGACGGCGGTCTTCTTCGACACCGCGTACCAGGTCTACCTGCCGTCCCTGCTGCGCCCCGACGAGCTGCCCGAGGGAAACGCCAAGCTGCACGGCAGCGAGGCGGCCGCGCAGGTCGCCGGGCCCGGCGTGGGCGGGCTCCTCGCCCAGCTGTTCGGCGCCGTGTCCGGGCTGTTCGCCGACGCGGTCACCTTCCTGATCTCGGCGGTGTGCCTGATCGCCGTGCGGCACCGGGAACCGGCCGTGGCCCGGCAATACCCGGCCTCGGGCGCGACCGGCTCAGGCGCCACCGGCTCGGGCCCGACCGGCTCGGCTTCCGGCGCACCGGGCTCGGGCTCGGGCGCGGCGGGCTCGCGGCGGGCGTTGCGCGCCGAGATCGGTGACGGGCTGCGGTTCCTGGCCGGTGACCCGTACCTGCGCTCGCTGGCCGCCTTCGGAGCCGCCGCCAATCTCGCCCTGACCGGGTACCAATCCCTGCTGATCGTCTTCCTGGTCCGGGAGAACGGTGTCGCCGCCGGCGCGGTCGGTGGCATCGTCGCCTTGATGAGCTGCGGCGGCCTGCTCGGCGCGTTCCTTGCCACACCCGTCGCCCGGCGCTTCGGCACCGCCCGAGGCCTGCTGCTGTGCCAGCTGTGCGCGGCGCCGTTCGCGCTGCTCATCCCGCTCGCCGCACCCGGGCCCCGGCTGGCGCTCGTGGTGCTGGCCGGGGTGGCGGTCGGCACCGGCGTGGTCGCCGCGAACATCATCAAGGACAGCTTCCGGCAGACCTACACGCCCCGGCCCCTGCTCGGGCGGGTGATCGCCGGCATGCAGCTGGTCAACTACGGCGCGATCCCGCTGGGTGCGCTGCTCGCCGGGCTGCTGGGGACGGCCCTGGGGCTGCGGCCCACCCTCTGGATCATGACGGGCGGGCTGGTGCTGTCCACCGGCATCCTGCTGACCGGCCCGATCAGCCGCCACCGGGACCTGCCGGCACATCCGGCCTGACCCCCTACCGGCGCGGCCCGGCCTCCCCTACCGGCGCGGCCCGGCCGACCGCTCACCCACCGGCCACGGCCCGGCCGGCCGCTCACCCGTCGTCGCCCGCGCGGCGGTGTTGATCTGCTGGCGCTACGAAATCGCGGTTTCGACCCCATGATCACAGCGATTTCGCATCGCTAGCAGATCAACATCTGGGGCGGGTCACGACGGCGTGCTGTCGCGGTGGCCGGCGTCCGGCTCGGGGAGGGCGGTGCCGGGCGCGCTGCGGATGCTCGGCGACGCCAGGTGGTAGAGGGTGAGTGCGGCAAGTGACGGGGCGTCCACCATGGCGCCGGAGCGGATCATGGCGGTGATCTCGGCGTCGGTGAAGGCGCGGTGGATCATGTCCTGTTCGGTCGGCTCGCGGTCCGGTTCGCCCTCGGCGAGGCCGGTGGCCAGGTAGACGTCGAAACCCTGGGTGGAGTACCCGTACGCCTCATAGAGGTGACCGAGATGGGTCAGGTCCGCCGCTCGCAGCCCGGTCTCCTCGGCGAGTTCCCGCCGGGCCAGCTCGGTCTGCTCGCCGGCGGCTCCCGCGCCCCAGCTGCCCTGCGGGAACTCCCAGGCGCGCCGGCCCACCGGGTAACGGAACTGCTCGACCAGCCAGAACCCCTTCTCCCAGCGCGGCAGCACCAGCGCGAAGTCGGGTTTCTCCACGACACCGTAGATGCCGTCGCTGCCGTCCGGCCGCCTGATCTCGTCCTCCCGGACGGTCATCCACGGGTTGCTGTACACGACGCGAGTGCTGAGCTGTTCCACGCCGGAGATCCTAGGAGCCCGCACCGTACGGCCGGACGGCGCACACCGGCCACCCAGCCGCCGGAGGGCAGCTCAGGCCACGTCGTAGGTGAGCTGCACCATGCCGTTGCCGAACCGGCGTTCCCGCCGCAGCGACAGCGACGTGCGCCACCCGCCGGGCAGCACCCTGGTCCCGCCGCCCACGACGACCGGGCAGAGCAGCAGCTCGACCACGTCGACGACACCGAGCCGCAGGGACATCTTGCGTCCATAGAGATAGGTGCTCACCCCGGCCGCGTCGGCGTTGAGCGCGGCGATGACCTCCTCGTCGGGCACCGCCCAGGAGAAGTCGCCCTGGGCGTCGGTGTGGTAGCCGTCCACCGACGACGCGACGGAGTAGATGACGCGACCCATGCACGCACCGTACCGAAAGTGATCGCTGATCAGAGTCCCGTGAGCCGGTGCAGGCCGTTGCCGTGGAAGACCAGCGGCGCGGCGTCGGCGGAGCGGTGCAGGGCGTGGACGCGCAGCAGGGTGAGCACGTGGTCCCCGGCGTCGACCTCGGTCTCGACGGTGACCCGGAAGGCCGCGGCGGGCCGGTCGGCGAAGACGGCCCCGTGGTCCGTGGCGTTCCAGGTGACCCCGTCGAACCGCACACCGGCGGGCCGGGAGAGGGCCGCCAGGTCGGCGCGGTGGTGTTCGCCGAGCACGCTGATCCCCCACTGTGGAGCGCGGCGCAGGGCCGGCCACGTCGTCGAGCTGCGCGCGAAGCTCAGCGCGGCCAGCGGCGGATCGAGCGAGACGGAGGTGAAGGAGTTCGCCAGCATGCCGGTCGGACGTCCGTCGACGAGCGCGGCGACCAGGGTGACGCCGGTGGCGAAGCCCGCGAACGCGTACCGCAGCTCGTCCGGGGGCAGTGGTGCGAAGCCGGTCATGTCACTCCTCGGCGGCGGCCGGGGTCCGGCCGACGAACAGGGTGCCGAGGACGGCGGCGAAGGCGATGACCCCGGCGGTGGTGAAGGCGGCCCGGCCGGCGGCGATCGACTGGGCTGTGGTGAGTGCGCCGGCGGCGGCCGCGTCCGCCCCGATCGTGTACGCGGAGACGAGCACCGCCCCACCCGCGGCACCGGCCAGCTGCTGGACGGTGCCGAAGGCGGCACTGCCGTGCGGCTGCAGTTCCGCGCGCAGCGACGCCAGCGCGGCAGTGGTCATCGGCCCCCACATCAGGGCCTGCGCGCCCGACATGACCAGGTAGATCGCCAGGACGGTCCACACGCCGGTGCCCTCGTCCATCCGGGTGAGCAACCAGAAGGTGGCCGTCCAGATGATCGCGCCGGGGATCGCCAGGGGCCGTGGCCCGAAACGGTCGTAGACCCGGCCGCCGAGGGCGGAGACGAGCGCGATGATCGCGCCGCTGGGCACCAGGAACAGTCCGAGCTCGAAGGTGCTCAGACCGGTCACGTCCGTCAGGATCAGGGGCAGCACGATCAGGACGCCGAAGCCGTTGAGCGCGATGACCAGCATCACCAGCAGCGGCGCCGTGAACGCCCGGTTGCCGAGGATGCGCATGTCGAGGAAGGCGCCGGGGCCGCGTCGCAGCACGATCTGGCGGCGGACGAAGGCCGCGACGCCGGCCACGCCGATCGTGATCGGGATCCAGAGCGGGATCGGCGCGTGCCCGGACACCGCCTCCCCGATGGAGGCCAGCCCGTAGACGAGTCCGCCGAACCCGATCGCGGACAGCAGCAGGGAGAGCACGTCGAGGGTCACCGGCTCCGGGGTGGTGATGTTGCGCAGCTTCACCGCTCCGAGTGCCAGCGCGGCACCGGCGACGGGCAGCATCAGGAGGAACAGCCACCGCCAGCTCAGACCGGACAGCACCAGCCCGGACAGCGCGGGACCGACCGCGGGGGCCACCGCCGGCACCGCCGTGGCCAGGGCCATCAACCGGCCACGGCGGGCGGCCGGGGCCAGGCGCATGGTGGTGGTCATCAGCAGGGGTACGAAGACGGCGGTCCCGGCAGCCTGGATGATGCGGCCGGTCAGCAGCACGCCGATGCCCGGCGCGACCGCGGCGATCACCGTGCCGAGGGTGAAGAGCGAGAGCGCGCCGAGGAAGATGGTGCGCAGGTGGTAGCGGCGCATCACGAACCCGGTGGCCGGGATCAGCACCGCCAGGGTCAGCAGGTACCCGGTGGTGACCCACTGCCCGGTGCCCGGGGTGATGCCGAAGTCGATGATCAGGGTGGGCAGTGCCACCCCCAGCATCATCTCGTTGAGCAGGACGACGAATGCCGAGAGCATCAGCAGTCCGATGATCAGGCCGTCGCCCGGTGCGAGCCGGTCGCCGGGCCGGGCCTCGACGGCCGGGGGCGCGGCGTCCGGCGTGGTGGTGTCCGCAGATGTCATGAGGGCTTCCTGTTGGTGGTTCCGGTCGTGGGCGCAGCGGGACGATCAGCCGGCGGCGGTTGCCGTCGCGGCCAGGCGGGGGTCGAGGCCGTACTGGGCGGGCGCACCGAGGTGGTCGCGCAGGGTGGCGCCCTCGTAGTCGGGGTGGAACACGCCGCGTTCCTGGAGCAGCGGGATCACCTGGTCGACGAAGGCGTCGATGCCGTCGTGGTAGACGTCGATCGCCAGCGAGAACCCGTCGCAGGCGCCGGCCTCGAACCACTGCTGCATGTGGTCGGCGACGTCGGCGGCGGTGCCGGGCACGACCGGGTGGTAGTCGATGACCCCGTGGGCCAGCACGTCCCGCAGCGACCAGCCCGTACGGGCGACCTCCAGCGCGCGGGCCGAGCGCGGGTCGCCCGGGTTGGCGCGGGCCTCGGCGAGTTGCCGGGTGGTCAGCGGCTCGTCGAGCTTGCCGGGGTCCAGGCGCAGACCGATCATCATGCCGAGGTACGCCGCGCGCTGCTCCAGGTCGATCGCCTCGTCGAGCCGGCGGCGCCGGTCCAGCGCCGCCCGCCGGCTGGGCGCGACGCTGGGCATGAAGCCGGCGAACAGCTTGATCTCGTCGGGGTCGCGGCCGACGCGTTCGGCGGCCTGCCGCAGCGCCGTGCGGTACGCCCGGCCCTCCTCGATGGTGAACGGGTTGGCGTAGACGCCGCTGGCGTACCGGGCCGCCAGCTCCAGGCCGTGTGCCCCGCCGCCGGCCTGGAACACGACCGGCTGGCCCTGTTCCGACGGCGGGATGGGCAGGGGGCCGCGGGAGGCCACGTACCGGCCCTGCAGATTGACCGCCTGGATCTTGCTCATGTCGGCGAACCGGTTGCCGGCGACGTCACGGACCCACGCGTCGCTTCCCCAGCTGCCCCACAGCGCCTGGACCACCTGGACGACCTCGTGGGCCCGCTCGTACTTCTCCGCGCGGGGCGGCACCGGGCTGCCGAAGTTCGCGGCGGCGGCGGGTGTCGAGGTGGTGACCGCGTTCCAGCCGGCCCGGCCGTGACTCATCACGTCCAGGGCCTTGAACTGCCGCGCGATCGTGTAGGGCTCGTTGAACGTGGTCGAGCCGGTCGCGACCAGGCCGATCCGTTCAGTGCCGCGCGCCATCGAGGTGAGCACCACCAGGGGATCGATGGCGTGCTGCGGGGTCTCCCTTTCCAGGTCGACGGTGAGCGCGGGGGTGTCGGCCAGGAAGACGAGCTGGATCTTGCCACGTTCGGCTGCCTGCGCGTACCGCACGATGGCGTCCATGTCGGTGTAGCTCGACGGGTCCACACCCGGCATCCGCCAGGCGCCGGGTTGCGCCCCGTAGCCGTTGGCGATCTGGATGGCCAGGAGCATCTGCGGTGTGGTCACGGCATGTCCTTCGACTGAGGTACGGGTCCGGGGCGGTTCCGCGGCCACGAGGCGGGCGGGCGGAACTCGTCGTCCCGGACAATGAGGAGGTAGTCTCCGTTTTGCTCACACCAACATACGGAGAAGGTCTCCGCTTTTTCCAGGAAAGGACGTGCGGAGTGACCGGGAGCACAGGGACGAACGAGCGGCGGACGCGCACCGACAAGCAGCGCAACCGGACGCACATCCTGCACATCGCCGAGCAGTACTTCGCCGAGCACGGCGTCACCGGCTCGATGGACGCCATCGCCAAACTCGCCGGCATCGGGGCGGGCACCCTCTACCGGCACTTCCCCAACCGGGAGGCACTGCTGGCCGCGCTGCTGCAGGCCCGCGCGGACGCGCTCGTGGCCCGGCGCGACGCCATCCGGGAGCAGGAGCGGGACACCACCACCGCGCTCGACCTCTGGCTCGACGCGCTCGGCGAGTGGGCCACCGCCTTCGACGGCCTGCCCGAGCCACTGCGGGCAGCGATCACCGAGGAGAGCTCACCGCTCGCCCTGACGTGCCACGGCTTCATCACCACCACCGACGAGTTCCTGCACGCGGCCCAGCGGGACGGCGGCGCGCGGCCGGGGGTACGAGGCCGGGAGCTGTTCCTGGCAGTGCTGGCGACGAGCTGGGTCAGCAGCGCCGCGATGGCCGACGAGTCCTCGCCCCGGGCGCTGTCCGCCCTGATGCGCACCGGCTGGGCGACGCCGGCGGCACCCGGGCAGCCGGCGTAGGGCCTGGCTCACAGCCCGTTCCCCTGGCGAAGCGGAGACGCGCTCCGTATCGTTTCGAGTGAAGCGGAGACTGTCTCCGCACGTTTTCCGACGCGGAAGCAGGAACAGCCATGGGCACCCTCGGCATCATCGGCAGCGGAAACATCGGCGCGGCCGTCGCACGCCTCGCGGCAGCGGCGGGCATCCCGGTCGTGGTGGCGAACTCCCGCGGACCGGAAAGCCTCGCCGGCCTCGTCGCCGAATTGGGCCCGCAGGCCACCGCGGGCACCGTCGAACAGGCCGCCCACGCCGGCGATCTCGTCCTGCTGTCCGTGCCGCTGACCGCGCACACGGCCATCCCGGCCGGTCTGCTCGACGACCGGATCGTGCTGGACACCAGCAACTACTACCCGTACCGCGACGGCCGGATCGCCGAACTGGACGCCGACAAGGTCACGACCAGCGAGCTCGTCCACCGCCACTTCGCGGGAGCCCGGCTGGTGAAGGCGTTCAACAACATCCTGGCCCACCACATCCCCCAGCTGGCCCGCCCCGCCGGCGCACCCGACCGCACCGCGCTGCCCATCGCCGGGGACGACGCCGACGCGAAGACCGCCGCGGCGGCCCTGATCCACCGGCTCGGCTACGACACGGTCGACGCCGGCACGCTGGCGCAGAGCTGGCGCTTCGAGCCGGAGGCGGCGGCGTACACCCGCCTCTACCTGGCCGACCAGGACACCCCCGGCGGCCGGATGATGCAGGCCCCCGCCGCTCCCGTCCCGGCCGCCGAGCTCAAGGCCGCCCTCGACCGGGCCGAGCGCGTGGATGTCGCCGGCCGCGCCTTCTGAACCTCGCCTGTTGAGGGTCACGCGCCGCTGACCTGCGGCTGCGCCGCCGAAGTCTCCACCGGCGTTTCAGCGATAGCGTCGACGGGGTGGCCGACGACAACGCACCCATCGACCTGAGCACGGCTGACCTGCGCGCCGTGGCCGGCTACGCGGCCGACTGCGCCGAGCCCGCCTTGAAGATCTTCGAGAGGGTACGGGCTGACGACCGGCGCCCGAACGACGCGGTGCGGGCGGCGCGCGCGTTCGCCGCCGGCGCACCCCGGACCAAGGTGATCCGGGACTGCGCGTGGGCGGCGCAGCGCGCGTACCAGGAAACCCGCGACGCCGGTCAGGCCGCGGCGAGCGAGGCCGCCCGGGCCGCCGTCGCGGCGGCGAGCGCGGCGTTCCTGCATCCGCTGGCCAAGTCCACCCAGGTGTTGCACATCCTGGGGGCGGCAGCCCACACGGCCGCGGCGTTCGAACTCGACGCGGGCGGCGACCGCGCGGCAGGTGCCGCCTGGATCGTGCGGGCGCGCGACCTCGCCGGCCCGGTGCTGGTGGACGTGCTGAAGCGGTACCCGGAGCCGCCGGGCGGGCGCGGTCGCGCCGGCGAACTGCTCCGCGACCTCGACGCGGCCCTGCGGCGACCGGACGCAGGCTGATCAGCGGTTCGCGTACCGCAGCAGACGATGCGGGGGCGTTTGAGGGTTTCGCCTCGCCCACCTGCGCTGATGGCGCCCAGGTTTGCATCGCCGTTTCAACGATACGGTCAACAGGATGACTCCTGAGATCCTGGACATCACCCGTCCCGCCGACGCCGACCCGGTCCTGCGGCTGTTCCCGGAGCCGCCACGCCTGCTCACGCTCGGTGAACCCGCCCACGGCGAGGACTCGCTGCTCGCGGTGCGCAACACGCTGTTCCGGCAGTTGGTCGAGCGGGCCGGTTACCGGACGATCGCGCTGGAGAGTGACTGCCTGCGCGGGCTGATCGTAGACGACTACGTCACGTCGGGTGCCGGGACGCTCGACGACGTCATGGCGCGCGGGTTCAGCCACGGGTTCGGTGCGTCGCCGGCCAACCGGGACCTGGTGCGCTGGATGCGCGCACACAACCAGAACCGGCCGGCCGCCGAGCGGGTCCGGTTCGCCGGGTTCGACGGTCCACTGGAGACGATGAGCGCGGCGAGCCCGCGGCAGGCCCTGACGGCGCTGCACGACTACCTCGCCGGGCGGATCGACGCCGGCCTGCTGCCCTGTTCCGCGGAAATCCTGGACGGACTGCTCGGCGACGACGAACGGTGGACCGACCCGGAGGCGATGAGAAATCCGGGTCGGTCGGTCGGCCGTACGCCGGAAGCTCTGCGCCTTCGCCTGATCACCGACGACCTCGTCGCTCTGCTCGCCTCGCAGCGACCGGGCCTGACCGGCAACGCCTCGCCGGCGGAGACCTCTGACCCGGCGGAGAACGCCGAGCTGACCGGCAGCGCCGAACTGGCGCGGCTGCACGGGCGCACCGCCGCCGGGCTGCTGCGCTACCACCACTGGATGGCCGACACGTCGCCGTCGCGGCTGGCCGGGGTGCTGGGCACCCGGGCCGCGATGATGGCGGCGAACCTGCTGGCGCTCACCGGACGCGGGCTCGTCCTGGCGCACGCGAACAACGCCCATCTGCAACGGCGGCGCAGTTCGATGCGACTGGGTGGCGACCCGGTGCCGTGGTGGAGTGCCGGCGCGATCGTGGCGGCCCGGCCGGGCGTGACCTACGGGTTCCTCGCCGGCGCCGTGGGCACGCTGCACCATCGCGGCGTGCCGGAGCCGGAACCGGGGACCATCGAGAGCCTGCTGTACGGGCTGCCGGACGACACCTGCGTCGTACCCGCCCGGTCGCTGCCCGCCGCCGATCTCACCACCCGGGTGTCGCCGTGGTTCGGGTACACCCCGCTGGACCCGGCCGAGTTGTCCGGCATCGACGCGGTCGTGTTCGTCAAGGACGCCGCCGAGGGACCGCAGTGGTGGCCGCCGGTGTCCCGGCCCTGACCCTTCTCGGTGTCTCGGCCCGCGCGGGCCGAATAGACCACGCCGGACCGGGAATGCGGCACCTCCCGACGGGAGGCGGACCTGGGATGCGAGCACCGATGGAACACCGGGAGGTGTTGGCGACCTCGAGCCGGCTGTGCGCGAACGCCCGCCGGCTGCGGCGGCGGGCCGCACGGGCGTGTGCGTCCGCGCGGCAGCTGGTGGCGGCACGGCAGGCCCTGGCGAAACGGCGCACCGGATCGGCGGGCGGCGGACCCGGCACCGGCTGCGGCGGGTCAGGGCAGGTCGGCGGGCCGGGCGAGGTGAAAACCCTGGCCGTACGCGACACCGATCTCGGCCAGGCAGGCGAGTTCGGCGCCGGTCTCGATGCCCTCGGCCGCCAGCCGGGCGTCGACCTGGCGGGCGAAGTCCTCGATGGAACGCGCCAGGGCCGCCTTCACCGGGTCGGTGCCGATGGCGCGGACCAGGCCGATGTCGAGTTTGATGATGCCCGGCCGCAGACGCAGGATGTGCCGGAAGCTGGCGTAACCCGCGCCGGCGTCGTCGACGCTGAGCCGGATGCCGGCCCGGCGCAGCGGCCGCAGGACCTCGGTCGGCCGCGCGTAGTCCTCGACCTGGGTGTGTTCGGTGATCTCCACCGCGAGCCGGTCGGTCGCGTGTGACCGGAACGCTCGACCTCGGCCAGGTCCGCGTCGCCCGGCTGCCAGGGCGGCGTCCCGGTGCCCCGGTCCGAGGTCACTACTGACATCGTCGCTCTCCCCACTCGAACCGCCGGGACGAGCACTTGGCTCGTCCCGGCGGTGGTAGAGGTGCACTGCCGGCTACGACGACGCGGAGCTGAGGTTTTTCGCCGGGGCGGTGGCGGCGGTGCCGCGCAGGGCCTCGGTCACGGCGGCCGGGACCGGCTTGCCGAGCATCTCGCAGACCGTCACGTCCTCGGCGGCGACGGCGACCTGGTAGTAGCGGTTCGCCCCCGCGCTGAGCTCGGTGTCGCTGGGCTCCAGGTTGGTGTCGCTGACCGCGGTCCGCCGGCCGTCCCCGGTCGTCAGGGCGGTGCTGTGGTGCCCGAGGGTGTCACCGCCGTGGCCCCACACCGTGCCGCAGGGCGAGTCCTTGCGGAACAGGCCCAGCCCGTAGCCACCTTTGATCCCGAACTCCGCCGGCACCTCCACGGTGGTCCGCATCTCGGTGAGCTGTTGCCGGGAGAACAGCTTCGCGCTCAGGACGGCGGAGAAGAACCGGGACAGGTCACTCTGCGTGGAGATGACGGCTCCGGCGGCGCCCGCCCAGCCACCCAGCGGCCGGTCCGAGACGTCGGTGTAGGTCAAGGGCTGCTGACCGAAGTTGGTCGCGTACCCGTGTGCGTAGCCGGGGCCCGTGTTCGTCGCCCGCGGGTCGGCGTAGTAGGTGCGCGACAGTCCGAGCGGACGGGCGATGCGTTCCCGTACGAGTGTCGCCATGCCCTTGCCGGTCAGCTTCTCCAGGATCATCCCGGCCAGGATGTAGTTGGTGTTCGAGTAGTTCCAGCCCTGGCCGGGGGCGAAGTCCGGGTCGTGCCGGAACGCCACGTCGAGCAGTTCCTGATTGGTGTGAACGTGCTGCGGGTCCTTCTCCATCGCGGTGAAGAAGTCCGGGTCACTGGTGTAGCTGAACAGCCCGCTGGTGTGGTTCAGCAGCATCCGCACGGTGATGGCCCGGCCGTTCGGCACGACACCGGACAGGTACGCCGACACGGGTGCGTCGAGCCGGATCCGGCCCGCGTCCACCAGTTGCAGGACCAGCACCGCCGTCATCGTCTTCGTGTTGCTGCCGATCTCGAACTGCTCGCGCCCGGTGTAGCGGCGGCCGGTGGCGGTGTCCGCGTACCCGGCGACGGTCGTGCTCACCCGATGTCCGTTGTCGATCCGCGCGATGTATCCCGGTGCACCGCTCTGCATCACGTGCCGGGCGACCTCACGCATGGTGACGTCGTGCGGGGTGGCGTGGTGCGGGGTGGTCGTGGCGTAGGCGGCACCGGGCACGGCCACGGCCGCCGCCGTGGCCAGCGCGACGGCTGCCATCCCGAGCGAGCGGGTCTTGTCCTTGGCGTCAGCTTTCGTCGTCATGCATCGATCATGTCCAGGATTTCCGGCGCGGTCGCTGACGCTGCCTACCCGATCCACCGGCGGACCGCCCTACCCGCGATGGTGGTGCTGCCCCTACCGCTCCTGCTCCGGGCCGTCGTCGCCGGGCCGTGCGGAGTTCGCCTGGCGCAGGCTTTCCAGGCGGGACTGCGCGCGCTCGACGGCCTCGCGGGACCGTTTCAGGAACGCGTCGCTGCGCTCCAGCCGCGACACCTCGCGGGCGAAGGCCTCGGTGATCCGGGCGGCCGGGTCCGGCCGCTCCGGGGAGCCCGCGAGCGCCCGTTCGTCGAGGCTGCGCTCCCGGGCCAGGGCGTGTTGCTCGCGGCTGTCGGCGATCGCCTCGCGTTCGTCGGCCAGGTGCTCGCGTTCCTCGGCGGCGACCTCGCGGGCGGCCAGGAGTCGTTCCCGTTCGTCGAGCGCGTGCGTGCGGGCGGCCAACTCGGCCTCCACGCTCACCAGCCGCCGCTCCCGGGCCTCCAACAGCCGTTCGCGCACGTCGAGTTCCCGCTCACGCTCGTGGAGGTGGCGGTCGCGAGCATTCCAGCGATCATCGGGAAACACCCTTCGAGGATAGGCAACCGCCAGCGGGCGCGCTTGATCGCGTGACCCCGCTTATCCCTGAAGTTTCTTTACAGATATCTTGACTCCGGCCATCGGCATCTAGTTGAGTCGATGTACCTCTGATCCCCCTCGCACCAGTACGTCCCCCGACGTACGGAAGGTGAATCATGCCCAGAAAACGGCTCCTCTCGATCCTGGCCGCAGTGAGCGTCGCCGTGGCCGGTGCCGCCGCGGCGATCCTGCCCATGACCGCCTCGAACGCCGCCGAGGCCTGCGTCGCCGCGTACAACAACTCGGCTGTCTACACGGGCAACCAGCGCGCGTCGTACAACGGCCGCAACTGGACCGCCAAGTGGTGGACCCAGGGTGAGGCGCCCAGCACCGCCGGCACCGGCGTCTGGGCCGACAACGGCGCCTGCGGTGGCGGCACCACGAACCCGCCGCCGGCCGGCGGCACCACCTGCGACCACCCGAACTGGGTGGCCGGGAAGTTCTACGCGGCCGGCTCGATCGTGCGCTACACCAACGGGCAGTACTACCGGGCGACGAACGAGAACCCGGGCTACGACCCGGTCGTCAGCACCTGGTACTGGTCGCCGCACACCTGCACCGGCGGCGGTGGCACCACCACTCCCCCGCCCGGCAACACGACCGGCTTCCCGGTCAGTGAGGCCCAGTTCAACCAGATGTTCCCGAACCGGATCGGCTTCTACTCGTACAGCGGCCTGATCGACGCGATCAAGAAGTTCCCGGCGTTCACCAGCACCGGCAGCGACACGGTCCGCAAGCAGGAGGCCGCGGCCTTCCTCGCGAACATCAACCACGAGTCCGGCGGTCTGGTCTACGTCGAGGAGATCAACCAGGCGAACTGGCCGCTCTACTGCGACCGCAACCAGCCGTACGGCTGCCCGGCCGGCCAGAGCGCCTACCACGGCCGCGGGCCGATCCAGCTGAGCTGGAACTTCAACTACAAGGCGGCCGGCGACGCGCTCGGCATCGACCTGCTGAACAACCCGGACCGGGTCAAGAACGAGGCGTCGGTCGCCTACCAGACCGCCGTCTGGTACTGGATGACCCAGCGCGGCCCGGGCACGATGACCCCGCACGACGCCATGGTCAACAGCCGCGGCTTCGGCGAGACGATCCGCAGCATCAACGGCTCGCTCGAGTGCAACGGCGGCAACCCCGCCCAGGTGCAGAGCCGGATCAACGCCTACAACCGGTTCGCCGGCATCCTGGGTGTCAGCCCTGGCGGCAACCTGTCCTGCTGACAGTCTGAAACGATGGGGGTACGGCCGTCGGCCGTACCCCCATCGTCCTTTGCCGGCCATCGTCCTTTGCCGGCCGTTGTCATCCGCCGGCCAGTTCCCGCGCGATGTGTTCCAGGCCGTTTCTGATCAGCCGCCCGTACTCGTCGTCGCCGAGCGCGCCCATCCCCGCCTCCGCCAGCCGCAGATGCTCGCGTGCCCGGTCCAGGTCGCCCAGCTTGCGGTAGCAATCGCATAGGTTCAGGTGCAGCGACGGGAAAAGGGCACGCACCGGCATCGCCGTCCCGGCCGCCGCCAGCCGCTCGTCCGTGAGCGACCCGGCGGCCGTCAACGCCCGCAGATCCCAGACCAGCTCCTCGCGCGGGTCGTCCTGCACGTCGGCCATCGCGTGCGCGAGGACGCTGACGTGCAGCGGATCGCCCTGATCGCCGCCGATCTCGTCCCAGATCTCCGCGAAGAGCAGGCGGGCCGGTTCCCGCTCACCCCGGCGGTGGTGCAGGTCGACACCCTCAGCGATACGCGTGAGGATCGGGTCGGCGGCCGTCATCGGTCGCCCGGCGGCGGGCCCGGCTGGCCGGCTTCCCGGGGGCGTGGTGCGGCTCGCGGCATCATGGTGCGGTCGCCGCTGTCTGCCATGGCGTGCAACATGCCGCCGGCGACCGGGATGAGCCGGGCGAGAGCCGGTTGCCCGTTGCGTCGGGCCAGCTCCGGACCGAGCCGGGTCATCAGCCGGGTCAACGCCGGCAGCGGCCGGATGTAGAGCGTGATCTCGGTGATCAGGCCGTCCGCGTCCAGCCGCAGCCGCTGCGCCTCATGGAGCGGGGTGCCGCCGACGCGGGCCCGATAGAACAACGCAACCGTACGCCCCTCGGCGACCTGATCCGTGTAAGTGATCTCGTCGATCGCGGCCAGCGCCACCTCCAGCAGGTCGCGCACCTGCTCCCGGCCCCGGAAGGCGAACTGCTCGGTGATCGGCGAGAACAGCACCACGTCCGCACTGAGCGCCGCCACCGCACCGGCCGCGTCCCGCGCCTCCCCGGCGGCACGCCACCTGTCCACCGCCGGCAACAGCTCCTCCACGGGCACTCCTCACCATGATCGGCCGCACCGTCACCCCGGCGGCCACCCACCGGGAGCGCCAAGTGTATCGACGATCGTGCCGCCCCGAAGGCCGCCGACATCCACACCCCTCGACCGCCACACCCCCTCGACCGCCACACCCCCTCGACCGCCACACCCCCTCGACCGCCACACCCCCTCGACCGCCACACCCCCTCGACCACCGCACCCCCTCGACATCCACACTCCGTCTACCGCCGCACGCGCGGCGCGCCACCCGCCGATCGCGCCCGCTGATCACCCGTCTCGCCCTTTCCGGCTACGCCGGCGCCGTACGCGTCGTCCGTGTCGGATGTTGATCTGCTAGCGCTACGAAATCGCGGTGATCATGGGGTCATCACCGCGATTTCGCATCGCTTGCAGATCAACAACGCCGCGCCAGGCTCCGCACGGCGACTCACCTACCGGTACAAAACGGCAGAAAAACCCCACGCTCACTGCTCGACGGAACCACCGGGACGCGCCCTGAGACCCCGGATCCGAGCTGGATGACCGAACGGTCTGCCGACGGCGCCGTTCGGTCATTTCCATGTGCGACGTCACCCCTGCGGCGCCTAGGAAGAACGCATGTCCAACGAGGTGACCATCCCGCTCCTCCCCTGCGCGTCCATCGACGACATCATCGCCTTCTACGAGGTGCTCGGTTTCCGGACCACCTATCAGCAGCGCAAACCGAACCCGTCCGCAGCACTGCAGCGTGAGGATCTCAACCTGCACTTCTTCGAGATGCCGGAGTTCCGGCCGGAGCAGTCCTACGGTTCCTGTCTGGTGCTGACCACCGACATCAAGGGCCTGCACGAGGCGTTCGCGGCGGGAATGCGTAGCGCGTACGGCAAGGTGCTGGTCGCCGGGATCCCGCGCATGACGCGCCCGCGCGCCCGCAAGAACTACGACGGTCTGGGCGGTTTCACCGTCGTCGACCCGGGTGGCAACTGGATCCGAGTCGTGCAGAACCCGGCCGCCGGACCCACTGCCGAGCCAGATGGTGAGCCGGTCGCCCAGCCGTCCGCCGAACCAGTCGCCCAGCCGCCCGCCGAACCAGTCGCCCAGCCGCCCGCCGAACCAGTCGCCCAGCCGCCCGCCGAACCGGTCGCCCGGCCGCATGACGGACCCGCTGCCGAGCCGGCCGGTGAGCCGGTTGACGGGCGGCTGGCCAAGGCCATGGGCAATGCGGTAGTGCAGGCGGACTCGCGCGGCGACCTGTCGCAAGCTGTCCGGATCCTCGACAGCGCGCTGCGCCGCCCGGACGCCGCCGACGACCCGGTGGAACTGGTGGAGGCGCTCGTCTACCGGGCCGAGCTGGCGCTGGGACTGCACGACCCGGTGACGGCGGCGGCCATGTTGGACCGGGCCGGGCAGGTGGCACTCACCGAGGATCAGCGCCGGCGCGCGGCGGCCGCACTGGATAACGCGGCCGATCTGGCGGCGGCGCAGGAGTCGGAGTCCAGCCAGGATCGATGATCCCGGGCGGCGCGAACCAGCCGCGCCGGCTTCACCGGCCGGCGGAACCACTCGCGCCGGCGACATCAGCCACCCGAGCCGCCGGGCCGCTCGCGGTGGATGATCAGGAGAGCCGGCCGCTCAGGAGAGCCGGCCACTCAGGGCTGCCGGACCGCTCGCGGCGGGCAATCAACAAAGCCGAACCGGACCAGTGGCGGCGGGCAGTCAGCGCAGCGGGACCACGTAGGAGTCGACGCGGGCGATGAGTCCGGCGCGGAACGTGAAGATGTCGCTGAAGACGAACCGGAACGGGCCGTGCTCGACCGTCGCGCCGCGCCCCTCGCCGGTGGTGACGACGACCGGGCCGTCCTCGAAGACGCGTTGGACGTCGAGTTCGGGATGCCCGGTGAACGCCGGGTTCTCGATCTCGCCGTCGAACTCGTCCCGGCCGCGAGTGGTCCGGTGGCCGTGGATGATCCAGGCGACATCGTCGGTAAGGGTCGCCAGAATGCGGGCGTGATCGCCGGTTCGGAAGCCTTCGAAGTACTCCGCGACCAGGTCGCGCTGATCAATTTTTGCCATGGTGGCGTTCCATCCGATCATTCGAGGTGTACGGCCAGAGCGTCCAGAATCGACGCCAGCCCATCTGCGGCCTGCCGCGTGCGAAGCTCGACCGGCAGCCGACACTGATGGATCATGACGTCGGCGCCCCCACCGGCCGCCGCCCCGATGGTCACGGTGGTGCGGATCCCGGTGGCCGGTTCGTCGAAGACCAACTCGTGCGGTTCCGCGATGCTGACGTAGACGAACCGCAGCCGCCGCGTCACCCCACTCGCCGCCCGCGTGTCGAGCGCGAACTCCCCGCCCGGCCGCAACTCCACCACGACCGACCCGGCCGGGACTGTCGCGTGCGAACCGCCCCAGAACGCGGCGATCCCTGCCGGCGACACGAACGCGGCCCAGACCCGGCCCGGCCCGGTAGCCACATGCCGCCTGGCGATCAGCACATCGCCGTGCATTTCAGCCCCGCTCACCGCGCCACCGCCCATCAGCAAGAACCCACCCGGCCCGGCTCACCGCGCCGCCCGGCCCATTGGCAAGAGTGTCGTGAAGCGGTTGGGACGACCGTGGGTGACAGCCGAGTGGGGCGGCTGTCGCTGAGGGCTGTCGTGAAGCGGTTGGGACGACCATGGGTGACAGCCGAGTGGGGCAGCTGTCGCTGAGGGCTGTCGTGAAGCGGTTGGGACGACCATGGGTGACAGCCGAGTGGGGCGGCTGTCGCTGAGGGCTGCCGTGAAGCGGTTGGGACGACCATGGGTGACAGCTGGATTTGGGTAGTACCCGCCCGGCCCGGCTCATGGCGCCGCCGGTCCGTCGGCCAAGTGCTGCTCGAGGGCGTCGAGCCGGTCGTCCCAGGTCCGGCGTTGCTCATCGATCCAGCCGGCCAGCAGGCCGAGCCGGTCGGTGCGCAGCCGGCACGGCCGCCGGGTGCCGTCGCGGCGCTGCTCGACCAGGCCGCACCGGCGCAGCACCCCGACGTGATGCGAGATCGCCTGCTGGGTGAGGTCGAACGGCGCCGCCAGCTCCCCCACCGTGGCGTCACCACGGGCGAGGCGGCTCACCAGCGCGCGGCGAACGGGGTCGCCGAGGGCCGCGAACGCAGCGTCGAGATCAGTAGCGGACACCTCGTCAACATATCACAAACAGGTACTTGTACAAGCAAGTCTTTGCCAACTGTCACTACGCAGAGAAGCGGCAGACCACGCGGGGTGGAGGGGTGCACGGGGCGAAAGGGGTGCGCGGGGCGGAAGGGAACGGAGGACGGAAGGGCGCGCGGAGCCAAGGCAGACACGACGGCGTCACGGAGGGGCCGCGCGGAACCGGCGGTGACACATTGTCAATCAGTTGGAAACATTGACCGTCCTGCCTGGCTACGGCTACCGTCTCGAACGAGAGAGCGCTCTCACAATCCCCGAAAGATCCCCCGGAGGCGTTGTCCATGGATGCACCGACACCTGTCCCCCGCCGGCGCACCCGGCTGGCCGGCCTGGCCGCCGCCACCGCGGTCGCGGTCGGCTCGGGCATTCTCGCCGTCGCGTTCGCCGGCAGTGCCAGCGCTGCCCCGGTCGGCGCCGGCAGCTACACCGAGACCCTTCCGGCCGGCGCCAAACTGCCGTCGGGCTGCGGGTCGGTGTCGACGAACCCCCGTGAGAACGTCACCGCCAACGCGCCCAAGGGTGCCGTGCCGACGAACGACTGGTGGTCGTCGCTGCTGTTCAAGAAGGGCGACGAATGCAACTTCTCGCAGCCGCTGTACGCGCATCCGGTCGCGTACAAGCCGGTGGCGAGCGGTCTCGGCCTCTCCTACGAGCAGACGCCCGCGATCAGCGGCAGCCCCACCGGCCTGGGTGAGTACCACTTCCCGTACGCCCAGAAGGTGGTTGCCGGTGTCGCCGGCCTGAACGCGCCCAAGGCGCTCGTCGACAACTGGACCGACTGGACCGTCACGCCCTCGTGGAGCGACGGCGCCCGCACCCTGAAGGCCACCATCGGGCACGGTCTGCCGCTCAGCTACTACCAGGTGACCGGCGGCGACGCGCTGCTCACGGTGACCGGCCCGCCGACCGTCTGGTCGAACACCGGCAACCGGGTCGGCTTCTCGATCGCCGGCCAGGACTACGTGGCGTGGGCGCCGGCCGGTGCGACGTGGAGTGCGAGCGGCACCACGTTCCGGTCGAACCTGGCGGGCAAGGGTTACTTCACCGTCGCCGTGCTGCCGACCACGTCGGCCACCAGCACCGCCGACAAGATGGCGCTCGCCGACTCGTGGAACCAGTACGCCCACAACCACGTCACCGGCACCCGGGTCTCGTACTCGTATCAGCAGGCCACCGGCACGGTCAGCACCACGTACGGCTTCACCACCACGGCCCGCGAGGGCACCGGCACGGGTACGGTCATCGGCCTCTACCCGCACCAGTGGCGCTACCTGACCGGCTCCACCCCGTCGCCGCAGACCTACATCTCGCCGCGCGGCCGGATGCGGATCGTGACCGGGACGCAGTTCCAGACGACGATGAAGTACACCGGCGTGCTGCCGGAGATCCCGGCGGTCGCGGACAGCAGCGGCGGCGACCTCACCACGATCACCAACTACCTCAACGCCGAACTGAACAACCCGGCCGACTTCCGCGGTGACGACACGTACTGGACGGGCAAGGGCCTCGGCCGGGCCGCCCGGATCGCGGAGATCGCCGACCAGCTGAACCTGACCGCGGTCCGGGACCGGGCGCTGAGCGTCATCAAGACCCGGATCACCGACTGGTTCACCGCGTCCGCCGGCAAGACGGCGCGGGTCTTCTACTACGACAAGAACTGGGGAACCCTGATCGGCTACCCGGCGTCGTACGCGTCCGACGAGGACCTCAACGACCACCACTTCCACTACGGCTACTACGTGGCGGCGGCCGCGACGCTCGCCAAGTTCGACCCGAACTGGGCGTCGACCGGCCAGTACGGCGGCATGGTGGACCTGCTGATCCGGGACGCCAACAACTACGACCGCAACGACACCCGGTTCCCGTACCTGCGCGACTTCGACATCTACGCCGGCCACGACTGGGCGTCCGGGCACGGCGCGTTCGGCGCGGGCAACAACCAGGAGTCGTCGTCGGAGGGGCAGAACTTCTCCAACGCGCTCATCCAGTGGGGTCAGGCCACCGGCAACACCACCGTCCGCGACGCCGGCATCTGGCTGCACACCACGCAGTCCGCGGCGATCAACGAGTACTGGTTCGACGTCACCGGCGAGAACTTCCCGTCGCAGTGGGGCCACAACTACGCCGCCATCGTGTGGGGTTCCGGTGGCGCGTACGCCACCTGGTTCTCCGGCGAGCACGCGCTGATCGTCGGCATCAACATGCTGCCGATGACGGGCGGCCAGCTCTACCTGGGCGATTACCCGGAGTCGGTGCGGAACACGTACGCCGAACTGGTCCGCAACAACGGCGGCGAACCACAGCAGTGGCGCGACATGCACTGGCAGTTCCTGGCCCTCGGCGACCCGGACGCGGCGCTGGCGAAGTTCCGCGCCAGTGGCGGCAACTACACCGCCGAGGAGGGTGAGAGCAAGGCGCACACCTTCCACTGGATCCGCAACCTCGCGGCCCTGGGCCTGGTCGACAGGACGGTCACGGCGAACCACCCGCTGGCCAAGGTGTTCACCAAGAACGGCGTCCGGACGTACGTCGCCTCGAACATCACCAACAGCACCCTGACCGTGGCGTTCTCCGACGGCCGGACGATGAGCGTGGCCCCCGGCAAGACGGCCACCGTCGGCGGTCTGACCTGGAGCGGCGGCAACGCGAACGGTGGCGGGGTCGTCAGTCCGCCGCCCACCACCACACCGCCGCCGTCGACCTGCACGACCGGGCCGCTGCTGTCGCAGGGCCGGACCGCCACGGCGTCGTCGGTGGAGGCCGGCTACCCGGCGAACCTCGCCGTCGACGGCAACGCCACCACCCGCTGGTCGAGTGCCTTCGCCGACCCGCAGTGGCTGCAGGTCGACCTCGGTTCCAACCAGGCCCTGACCCGGGCGGAACTGGTCTGGGAGGCGGCGTTCGGGCAGGCGTACACGATCCAGACCTCGGCGAACGGCACCACCTGGACCACCGCCGCGACGGTGACCGGTGGCGACGGCGGCACCGACACGGTGACGCTGTCCGGCAACGCCCGCTACGTCCGGATGAACGGCACGACGCGGGGCACGGCCTACGGTTACTCGCTCTTCGAGTTCAAGGTGTACGGCGCCTGCGGCACCACCACGTCGCCGCCGGCCACGACCGCACCGCCGACCACCACGGCACCGCCGACCGCCACGCCGTCGGCCACCACACCGCCGGCCGGGAGCACGTGGGCGGCGGGCACGAGCTACGCGGCCGGGGCGATCGTCACCTACGACGGCAAGCGGTACCAGTGCCGCCAGGCGCACACGTCGCTCGCCGGGTGGGAGCCGCCGAACGTCCTGTCGCTGTGGTTGCCGCTCTGATCAACGCGCAACGTTGTTGATCTGCTGGCGATACGAAATCGCTGTGATCATGGGGCTATGACCGCGATTTTGCATCGCTAGCAGATCAACATCTCGCCCGCCTGGGACGGCGCGGCCGGCGCCACCCGGGGCAGAATCCGCAGGCGGCCATGCTGCTGGGTCAGCATGACCTGGCGTACGCCGTCGCCCTGATCGACTGCCAGATGGCGCGCCGCTACCCCGGCGAACCGATCCGGGGCAGCGGGGGCAAGGTCGGGTGGTCGAGCCAGGCGTCGAACAGGTCGTCCAGAGGGCGCGCGGAGAAGCGGGCGGCGTGCTCGCGGAACTGGGCGGTCGTCACGGTGGCGTGCCGGTGCTCGGCCACCCAGGAGCGCAGCAGCGCGAAGAACGCCGCCTCGCCGATCCGGGCGCGCAGGGCGTGCAGGGTCAGCGCGCCGCGCTTGTAGACCACCGGGTCGAACATCGCGTCCACGCCCGGGTCGGCGACGGTGATGCGGGCCGGATGGGCCGCGACCCAGGCGTGCCACCGGGCGGCGTGGGCGTCCGCGGGCGCGTCGCCGGAGACGGCGGACCAGAGCCATTCGGCGTACGTGGCGAAGCCCTCGTTGAGCCAGATGTGACTCCAGTCGGCGACCGTGAGGCTGTTGCCGAACCACTGGTGGGCGAGTTCGTGCACGGCCAGCCGTTCGTGGGTGCGCCGCCCGTCGACGTGATTGCGCCCGAAGACGGCCATCCCCTGCGCCTCGATCGGGTCGTCCAGGTCGTCGTCCGCGACGACCACGACATACTCCCGGAACGGGTACGGGCCCAGCATCCGCTCCAGAGCGATCATGATGTCGCCGTGCCGCCCGAAGTCGTGCCGGAACGTGGTGCGCAGCCGGGGCGGCACCGCGGCCCGCTGGACGACCCGGCCGGTGGCCAGCGGGATCAGGTCGTACCGTCCGACCTGGACACTCATCAGGTAGGGCGAGGTCGGTTCGGTCCGCTCGTACACCCAGGTGGTGACGCCGGCACCCCGGCGCCGGCCGACGAGGTCGCCGGTGACCACCGCCGTGTACTGGGCGGCGGCCGTCAGCGACACCAGGAAGGTGGCCTTGTCGTCGGGGCGGTCGTTGCACGGGAACCAGGACGGCGCGCCGTTGGGCTGGCTCGCCACCAGGGCGCCGTCGGTCAGCTCGTCCCAGCCGATGTCACCCCAACGGCCGGGGATCGGCATCGGCTTGCCGCCGTACCGGATCTCGACGGTGAAGATGGCGCCGTACCCGATCGGTCTCTCCGGCCTGATCCGCAGCTTGTGCGGCCGGTGGTCGAACTTCGCGGGCCGGCCGTCGACCCGGACGTCCTGCACCCGGAACCGGCCGAGGTCGAGGGTGAACCGGGACAGCGGCTGCACCGCCCGCGCCGTGATCACCGCCTTGCCGGCGAGCCGGTTGGATGCCACCCGGTAGTCGAGCTCCAGGTCGTAGTGCACGACCCGGTACCCGCCGTTGCCGTGCGCGGGCAGGTACGGGTCGGCCGAGCGCTCGGCGCCGGGTGTGGCGCCGAGCGGCGAGGCGGCCGGGGTCACGGCCGCCGTGCAGCCGTCGCCGGCCAGGTCGCGATCGGGTTGCCCAGCCACCGGCTGTCGGCGGGCACGGCGTCACCGCGGGTGACGAGCGAACCGGGTCCGACCGTGGTGCGCGCGCCGATGCTCGCGCCGGGCAGCACAATCCCGTGCGGGCCGAGTGTGGCGCCCGCGCCCAGAGTCACCTCATCCATGGCCATGATCCGATCATGGAAGAGGTGGGTCTGCACCACGCACCCCCGGTTGACCGTCGCACCGGGGCCGAGCCGCACCAGGTCGTACTCGGGCAGCCAGTACGTCTCCAGCCAGACGCCGCGGCCGATCCGCGCGCCGAGCGTGCGCAGCCACAGGGTCAGCGCCGGCGTGCCGGTGACGAACCGGAACAGCCACGGCACGGCGAACGCCTCGACGAACGTGTCGGCGAGCTCGTTGCGCCACACGAACGACGTCCAGAGGGCGTGCTCGGTGGCCCGGAACCGGCCGACCAGCAGCCACTTCGCTGCGGTCGCGGTCAGCGCGGCGACGACCGCCGCAGTGAGCAGGACCGGCCCGGCGGCCAGCGCCGCCACCACGTCGCCGGCGCTCTCCCGGATGGACGCCAGCGCGGCCAGGACCAGGACGACGAGCGCGGCGGCGCACATCACCGGGATGATCCGGCACAGTTCGATCGCGGCTCGGGCCAGCTTCAGCCGGAGCGGCGGGTCGTAGGTGCGGCCGGCGTCGGCCGCCTCGACCGTGCGGCGCAGCGGCATCGGCGGCGCGCCCAGCCACGACGAGCCCTTCTTGGCCTTGTGCGGTGCCGACGACAGCACCCCGACGAGGCCGCGTTTCGGCACCGACCGGCCGGGGGCCGCCATCCCGGAGTTGCCGAGGAACGCCTGCTTGCCGATCCGGGCCGGGGCGACCCGCAACCAGCCGTGGCTGAGCTCGTACGTGGCGACCATCGTGTCGTCGGCCAGGAAGGCGCCGTCGTCCACGGTCGTCATGGCCGGCAGCGCCAGCACCGTGGACGCCTCCACGTTGCGGCCCACCCGGGCGCCGAGCAGCCGCAGCCACACCGGCGTGAACAGGCTGGCGTACATCGGGAACAGCGCGACCCGGGCCATCCCCATCAGCCGCTCGGTCGTCCACACCTGCCAGGCCACCCGGCCCTGCACCGGGTGGAAGCCGGCGCGCAGCCCGACACTGAGCAGCCGGACCGCGACCAGCACGAACAGCGCGTAGCCGAGCAGGTAGGTGACGGCGGCGAGCGGTGCGGCAAGCAGCGCGGCGCCGACGTCCGGGCCACCGGCGACGGCCCGGCCGAGCAGGGCCAGCGCCGGCAGCGCGGCCAGCACCGGGACCAGGCCGAGCAGCTGGGCGGTCAGGCTGTAGGCCGCCACCCAGAACTGCCGGCCCAGCCGGGAGCGCTCCGGGCGCTGCGCCGGCCAGCCCTCGGCGTCCTTGGCGGCGACCGGGACGGCCGGGGACCCGGCCCAGCGGCGGCCCGCCGGCACCGCACCGGTCACGGTGGACCCGGCGGCGATCTTCGCGTTCTTGCCGACGCGCGCGCCCGGCATCAGCGTGCTGCGGGAACCGACCCGGGCGCCGGCGCCGACCCGGACCATGCCGATCCGGACGACGTCACCGTCGACCCAGTAGCCGGACAGGTCGACCTCCGGCTCGATCGCCGCGCCGCGGCCCAGTTTGAGCAGGCCGGTGACCGGCGGCGCGGAGTGCAGGTCGACGTCGCGGCCGATGCGCGCGCCGAGCGCCTTCGCGTACGTGATCATCCAGCCGGCGCCGGCGACACCGTTCGCGCCGGTCAGGTCGGCGAGCCGTTCGGCAGCCCACAGCCGCACGTGCACGCCGCCGCCGCGCGGGTACTCGCCGGGGCGGACCCCGCGCAGCAGCAGCCGGGCCCCGGCGGCCGCCACGGCGATCCGGCCGGCCGGGCTGAACAGCGCCGCCCAGCCCGCGGCGATCCACCACCAGGAGACGTGCGGCGCCCAGCCGGCCAGGTTGCTCAGCGCGGCGAGCACCACGAACCAGCGCAACCCGACGAGCACCAGCATCGGCAGCATCAGCAGGGTCTGCAGCAGCCCGGCCCGGCGCGGCGTGGGCCGGACGTCGCGGCGGACCGTCGCCTCCGCGCCCAGCGCCTCGACCACCGCGACCATCTGCGACAGCCGCGGGTTCTGGTAGACGTCCGCCACCGACACCCGCGGGTACGTCCGCCGGATCCAGCCGACCAGCTGCGCCGCGTTCAGGCTGCTGCCGCCGCTGCTGAAGAAGTCGGCGTCCCGGTCGGCGGGCCGCACCCCGAGGATCTCCTCCCAGCCGCCGGCGAGCCACTCCTCGGCCGCGGAGAGCTCGGCCCCGGTGCCGGCGGTGGCCAGCGGCCAGGGCAGGGCCGCCCGGTCCACCTTGCCCGAGGTCCGGGTCGGCAGCGCGTCCACCACGGCCAGCAGCGGGACGAGCGCGGCCGGCAGCTGCTCGCGGATCCGCGCCGTCGCGGCCGGCAGGTCGAATTCGGCGTCGTGCGGCACCAGGTAGCCGACCAGTAGCTGGTTGCCCGCGGCCGTCCGCTTCACCGCGGCGGCGGCGCCGGCGACACCGGGCAGCGCCTGCAGCGCGGCGTCCACCTCGCCCAGCTCGATCCGGCGGCCGCCGAGTTTCACCTGCTCGTCGCCGCGGCCGAGGAACAGCAGACCCTCGGGTTCGGCGCGGACGATGTCACCGCTGCGGTACGCCCGCCGCCAGTCCAGCGACGGCAGCGGCGCGAACTTCTCGGCGTCCTTGCCGGCGTCGAGGTACCGGGCCAGGCCCACTCCCCCGATGACCAGTTCACCGGTCCCGCCCATCGCGACCGGCTCGCCGGCCGGGTCGACGACGGCCAGCTCCCAGCCGGCCAGTGGCAGCCCGATCCGCACCGGGCCCTCGCCGGTCAGCCGGGCCGCGCAGGCGACGACCGTCGCCTCGGTCGGCCCGTACGTGTTCCACACCTCACGACCCTCGACCGCGAGCCGTTCCGCCAGCTCCGGCGGGCACGCCTCCCCGCCGAAGATCAGCAGCCGGACGTCCTCGAGCGCCTCCACCGGCCAGAGCGCGGCAAGTGTCGGCACCGTGGAGACGACCGTGATGCGCTGCTCGGCCAGCCACGGGCCCAGGTCGACGCCGCTGCGCACCAGCGAGCGCGCGGCCGGCACCAGGCAGGCGCCGTGCCGCCAGGCCAGCCACATCTCCTCGCAGGACGCGTCGAAGGCCACCGACAGGCCGGCGAGGACGCGGTCGTCCGGCCCGAGGGCCTCGGTGCCGTCGTCGACCAGGAAGAGCTGTGCCTCGGCGTCCACGAACGCGGCGGCGGCGCCGTGCGACACCGCCACCCCCTTCGGGGTGCCGGTGGAGCCGGACGTGAAGATGATCCAGGCGTCGTCGGCCGGTCCGGGCCGTCCGGGGCTGCCCTGCGGGGTACGGCGTGCCGCCACGCGCAGGCCGTCACCGAGCACGGCACAGACCCCGGCCTCGTCGAAGACCAGCTCGGCCCGCTCGTCGGGGTCGTCCGCGTCCACCGGCACATAGGCGGCGCCGGCCGCCAGCACGCCCAGGATCGCCAGGTAGAGCTCCGCCGACCCGGACGAGATGCGTACGCCCACCCGGTCGCCGACGCCGACGCCGTGCCCGCTCAGCGTCACCCGCAGCGACTCGACCCGCTCGGCCAGCTCGCGGTAGGTCAGCACGGTGCCGCCGGCGTCCAGGGCGCGCGCCGCCGGATGCTCCCGCACGGTGGCGTCGAGGACGTCGAGAAGGGTGCGGCGCACCGGCGCGGACCGGGACCGGAACACGGCCGGCGCCTCCGGGGGAAGGGTGTCCTCGGCGAGCTCGATCAGTCGCAGGTCAGTGGTCACGGTCACCGGGCGCACTCCATCTCCACCCCGGGTTCCGACTCCGGCCAGGGCAGCGTTCAAAACTACGGGTACGCGCGGGTGAAACGCGGCTCAACGAGGATTATCGTGTCCACCGACACATCCGTGGTCGCCGCGTCAGCCCAGGTCAGGCGTGCCCGTCCGGATCTCCTCGGGCAGCCGCCACGGCGCCCGCGGCGGCCGGGTGCTGGGGATGCGCGGCCCGGCGGCCCGCTCCCGCCGCCGGGGGTCGGTCGCCTGGTACCACTGCCGGCAGAAGATGACGATCAGGACGAGGTCGACCAGGTCACCGCCGTAGTACATCAGTTCCGCGCCGGTCCGGCCCGCCCCGTCCGGCACGCCCGCCGGCGGATACCCGTACAGGTGCTTGGCGAGGATCGCGTGTGCGGCCAGGAAGGCGACAAGCGCGGCCGCCCTGATCCACCGGTTCGGCCGGTGCGGCGCGGGGTCGACGCCGATCACGGCTGCGGTGAAGACGTAGCCGGCGGCGAGGATGTGGGCGTGCACTGCCACATGCACCCACGGGTGCTCGCCCATCGCCCGGTAGAGATCCGTGGTGTAGAGCAGCCACAGTCCGCCGCCGTTGAGCACGGCCGCAGCGACCGGATGCGTGACCACCCGGACCGGACCGCTGCCGAGCAGCCGGGACAGGGCCCGGGCGGACCCGGTCGGCAACGCCCGCAGCGCCAGGGTGACCGGCGCGGCGAGCACCAGCAGCATCGGCGCCGCCATGCCGAGCAGCAGGTGCCCGGCCATGTGCGCGGTGAAGTCGTGGTGCGCGGCGGCGGCCAGCGGGCCGACCAGGGCGGCGCCCGCCGCGACCAGCCCGGCCAGCCAGCACGCGGTGCGTTCGGGCGGCCACCAGCCGCCGCGGCGGCGCACCGCGCCGGCGCCGGCCAGGTAGGCGACGGCCGCCACCAGCAGTGCCGCGGTGAACAGCGGGACGCTGCCCTGATGCATGGTCGCCACCGGTGTCAGGCGGGCCGCCGCCGGGCCCGGAGCAGCAGCACCGCACCGGCGACGACGAGCAGGGCGGCGATGATGTTCCAGGTCCAGTCGTACGGTGCGATGTCGACGTCGTACCGGATCTGGTGCAGGCGCAGGACCTTGTGCTGCAGCGTGCCGTCGTAGAGCTGGAAGCCGCCGGCACCGATCAGCAGGCCGCCCCACCAGTGAAGGCGGTGGTAGGCGGCGCGGCGGCGCAGGTCGGCGAGCAGGAACAGCGACGCGACGGTGCTGAACCAGCTGAACGCGTGGAACAGGCCGTCGGAGACCAGGCCGGCCGCGGGCGTCGACTTGTCGTAGAAGTGGTGCCAGTGCAGCAGCTGGTGAAAGATCGCCTCGTCGACGAAGGCGGCGACACCGAGACCGAGCAGCACCCCGGACAGCACGTTGCGGCCGGTGGCCGTGGCCGGACGGGCCTCCGGAAGGCTCGTGGGGGTGGCAGCGGACATCGAAGAAACCTCCTGGAGCACGGGTTGGCGGGCATGCCCGATTCACCGCCGCCGAAACCCGGCTACGCCGCCGCGTGCGGCCGCCTCACGTCAGCTCGCCCGCCAGCAGGCCCATCACGAACTTGTCGCCCCAGCGGCCGTCGCGGCGGAAGGTGTGCCGCAGCCGGCCCTCCTCGACGAAACCCACCTTGCGGTAGAGGTGCACGGCCGGCGCGTTCTCCGTGGCGACCGTCAGCTGGATGCGGTGCAGCCGCATCTTGTCGAACCCGAACCGGCAGGCCGTCCGGACCGCGTCCGTGCCGTGCCCCTTGCCCCAGTACTCCTTCTCGCCCAAATAGATGTCCAGGTCGGCGCAGCCCGTCTCCGGCTCGGCGCCGTGCAGCCGGACCAGGCCGATCAGGGTGCCGTCGGCGATCACCTCGACCCCGAGGAGCACGTCACCGAAGTCGTTGCGCGGCCGCTCCTCGGCCAGCCACCGGTGCACCCGGGCCGGTGACTGCGGATAGCCCTCGCCCATCCAGCGCATCACGTCCGGATCGTGGTTCCACCGCCACAACGCCTCCGCGTCCGGCGTCCCCATGGCCCGCAGCTCGACCGTCTCGCCCCGCGCGTTCATGACCACAGTGTGCCGTCGCACCCACGGGCGGCCTCCGGCGGGCCCGGCCGGTTCTGCGCCTTTGCGTCACACGGGCGACTGCGGACCATCCACTTGGTACGGTGCGGAAGTCCCCAGCCATCGGCAAAGGGCATCAATGAGATCGGTTGGCTCTCAGGCGGTGAGCACTGATCGCAGGCGGCGGGCCTCCTTCGTCAGCCGGCCGCTGCCCGGTTTCGCCGCCGCCTCGGTCAGCCCGGGGATGTCGTCGCGGGCGCCCACCTCACCCGCGACCCGGGTGGCGAGCTCCAGCAGGTCCGGCAGACCGCGGGTGCCGTGCGGCAGCAGGGCCGGCAAGGCGGTGACCAGCAGATCCCACAGCTGGGCGCCGGCGCCACCCCGGTGGATCTCGGTCAGGGCGGGCACCACCCGGGTCAGCTTCACCGTGCCGTCGGCACACAGGGAGCCGACTTCCGCACCGACACGGGCACCCAGCGACAACCCGGCAAGATCTCGGCCGCCGGCCTCCGAGCCGGCCACGTCATCCCGGCTGCCCGGGGGCGATCCGGCCAGGGCCGGGTCGGCGGCCAGCAGCAGGAAGGCGTCGACCGCGGCGAGGCGGTCGGTGTCGTGCCGGGCGCCCAGCACGTAGGCCAGGGCCAGAGTCATGGCCGGTCCGATGGGGCCGGAACACTCGGCGAGCAGCGGCAGCGCCTCGGAGCCGCCGCGCTCGTCCACGTCGGCGAGCGAGGCCAAGACCGGCAGCACCCAGGCGGCCGTCACCTCCCGGTGCTGCGGCAGCACCGCGACGGTGATGTCGGCCGGTGCGGAGAAGTCGTCGGGGTAGTAGACCGGTGCGTCGCTGCGGGACAGGTTGACGAGCAGGTCCTCCACCAGGGTGCCCTCGCCGCCGCCCCGGGCCTGGTCGAGGTTGACGACGACGCGCCGGAGCAGGCGCGGCCACCCACCGTACGCCTGCCTTCCGCTCCTGCCGATCTGCTCGAACCGGGTGCTCACCGGGTCGGGCAGCCCACCGTCCGTCAGCCAGGCGGCGAACTGCCGGCCGGCCGGCGACGTCAGCTCCGCGGCCCGGGTCACCACGTCGGTGCCGGTGTGGCGCGGGACGCGCAGCAGGGCCTGCTCCAGGTCGATCGGCCACGGGTGCCATCCCTCGCGTTCGGCGCGGGCCAGCCGGTCCAGCAGGACCTCGGCGTCCAGGGTGCCGTTGACCCGGGTCGGTGTCGCCAGCAACGCGATGACCGGTCGTGCCGCGAACCGGTCGCCCACCTCGCGGATGCGCAGGTCGAGGACCTTGCCGGGACCGCCACGCAAGGATTTCCGCTTGCCGCTGCCGAAGAGCCAGGTGTCGCGCAGCGTCTCCGGCAGCGACTGCTCGCCGGCACCGGCGGGCTTGGTGGTGGCCCGGATCGCCGCGCGCATCGCGTTGCCCAGCAGGGTCGACCGTAGCCACCGGCCGTGCGAGCCGGCCTCGGGCCGCAACTCGTTGTGCCGGTCCAGGACCGGCCGCAGGGTGCCGGCGACCGGCACCCCGGCGGCGGGCAGGGCCACCAGGGCGGCGAGCACCCGCTCCCAGCCGACGGCCGTCTCCTCGTGCAGCAGCGCGACGATCTCGGCGGCCAGCTCGGTGGCGTCGGTGATCGGCGGCGGCATCGCGGCGGAGGGTGCCGGCGGGGCGAGCGTCGCCACGGCGGGCGCGCCGGGCACCGGCGCGTCAGGCGCCGGCACGGCCACGCCGAACAGCCCGGCGGCGCGGGCCGGCAGGTCGCCGGAGAGCGTGGCGGCGACGTCGGCCAGCCGCGCGGCGGTGTCGTCGTCGAGCCGGGCACGGTGCCGCTCGATCAGGGTGAGCGCCCGCTCCTGCACGTCGAGCGTGGGGTGCCCGAACGCCACCGCCACCGTCTCCAGGACCTCACCGGCCCGGTCCGGCTGGCGGCGGACCACCCGGTCGAGCCAGGACAGCTGCGCCTTGACCAGGATCTTCTCGCTGCGCAGCAGGGTGGCGGCGCTGACGTCGAGAAGCGTCTCCAGCTCCAGCCGGCCGGCGTCGTCGACGCTGCGCAGGGCGCGCTGGGCGATCCCCGCGAGGGCGGACGGTGCCTCGGCCAGCAACCGGGCGTAGTCGCCGGCGTGCTCGGCCATCTCGTCGGCGGTCGGCGCGAGAACGTCGTGCAGCTGCGTGAACGGCCGCAGCATGGCCGGCCGGTCGCCGCGGATCAGCCGGTCGAGGGTGGCGGCGTAGATCTGCGCGCGGTCGAAGCGGCCCTCGGCGACGAGTTGCCCGACCAGCGCGGGAAAGCCGTCGAGCAGCCCACCGCCCAGGCCGCCGACCTCGAACACCGCAGGGAACAGCACGTCAAGGAACGGGCTGGACCGCACGGCGTCGGCGAGCGGCCGGCGGCGGCCCTCGCGGAACTGCAGGTGGCTGAGCCAGCCCCGGACGAAGCTCTCCGACCTCGGTGCCAGGTGGGGCGTCCCCTCGAGCATCGCGGCGACGAACCGCCACGGGTCGGACCAGCTGTCCCGGGCAGGCAGCCGGCCGGCGAGCCGCACGCCCAGGTCGGGCAGCCACGAAATCCCCCGCGCCTCGACGATCCTGCGCACGCAGGGCAGCGGCACCTCGTCCCACGCGTCGCGCATGCCACGCCGGGTGAGCACGGCCGCCGCCCGCGCGGCCGACGGCATGCAGGCGAGCGCGGCCAGGGCGTAACCGGCGTCCCGCTGCGAGCCGCCCGACCACCAGTCCTCGGAGCGGGTGCGCTTGACGGCCGCCTCCAGCTCGGCGGCGAGCGCCTGCCGCTCATCGTCGCCCAGGGCGATGAGATGCCCGGTGAGCTGCCCATATGCCGGCTTGCGGGCCAGCTCGTCCAGGGTGGTCCAGGTAAGGCTCATGGGCCGACCGTCACTGCGCGGTGATCGATGAGGTTGTGCACCGGAAGCGAGAACATGCCGGAGAATGTAGAGCGCGGGTACGACAATCCCCGGCTTGACCGCGAACCTTACGCTCAGTCACGCGCCAACGCTTGGAGGCCGGCCACGTATGACCATGCTGAGGACTGAGGACGTGCGCGACCCCACCGTCCGGCGACCCGGCGCCGGTCACCTGCTGGCACCGTTGCTCGCCGGGGTGCTCGCCGCCCTGGGCACGCTGGCGACCATCCACGTGTTCGTCCGCACCATCTCCGGGCAGTGGCTGGACACCGCCGCCATGCTGGGCACCGACGTCCATCACGCACGGGTGGAGCAGCTGCTCAGCCGTACGCTCGATGCCACCACCCTGACCAGCCTCGTGCTGGTCTGCGTCGTCGCCGCCGCCGTCGGGGTGATCCGCCGGCGACCCGACCTGGCGCTCGCGGCCGCGGTCCTGGTGCTGGCCGCGAACGGCACCACCCAGATCCTCAAGGACCGGTTGCAACGACCGCCGTTCGACGGCCTGGACTACCCGAACTCGCTGCCCAGCGGCCACACCACGGCGGCCGCGTCGGTGGCCTTCGCCCTGGTGCTGGTCCTGCCCGAAGCGGTACGCGGCACGGCCGCCCTGGCCGGTGCCGGCTACACCGCGGTCATCGCGATCGGCACCGTGTGGGCGCGCTGGCACCGGCCCAGCGACGCGATCGCCGCCCTGCTGATCGTGCTGGGCTGGGGCGCGTTCGTGGTACTCGTCGATCGTCTGCTGCGCTGGCGCAGACGGACCCGGCCCGGCCGCCCGAGCCGGCTCACCACGCTGCCGCTGCTGGTCACCGCGGCGGTCACGACGCCCGTCACGGTGCTGGGGCTGCTGCTCGGCAAGACGTCCGAGGCGATGGTGACCACGCCGGAGCCGAGCCGGCTCACCTTCCTGACCGGCGCGGCCGGCATCGCCGCGGTCGTGTCGATCGCGTTCCTGGTCTGGCTCTGGCTGGCCGCCGACAACCGGCCGGCAGCCGGCCCGGACGCCGCCCGGGAGTGAGCCCCCGCTATCCGAGGTTCCAGGCGGCGGGGCGGATCGTGCCGG
Organism: Actinoplanes sp. DH11; assembly: GCF_020873875.1. Lineage (GTDB taxonomy): Bacteria > Actinomycetota > Actinomycetes > Mycobacteriales > Micromonosporaceae > Actinoplanes. Next base: position 280,862 of record NZ_JAHWGU010000006.1, on the reverse strand, counting down.
CGGCGTCCTGCACGTTGGCGATCAGCAGGCCGGCGTCGGTCAGCTCCACCACCGACCGGACGTTCCAGCCCGCGGGTGCGGGCAGCGGCGTCCGCGTACCGTTGCGCCAGAGCGTCATCCGGTTGCCGCCGTCACCGGTCTCGGCAAGGATCACCATCCGGCCGCCGCGGGCCGCTGCCACCCCGCTCGCGGCGCGTTCGCCGTCCGCCAGCGACACGGTCGTGACCTGGTTCGCGGCGTTCCAGTAAGCCGCGGTCCGGTTGCCGCCGGCGTCGGTCAAGAAGCCGGCGACACCGCCGTCGGCGGCGAGGTTGTTGACGGTCTGGCCGTAGGTGCAGATCAGGCCGCCGACCGGCTGGCCCTGCGTGGCCTGGGAGAGAACGACGTCAGTGCCGGGCACACCGCCGACGTGCCGCATCACGATGTATCGGGGCACCCCGGCGGTGAGGCTGTACCCGCTGGCCACCACGCTGCCGTCGGCCTGCACCCGGGAGACGCAGGCGGGCCCGAGGTACGCGGTGCCGAAGACCGGCAGCTGGACCGTGGCGCCGTCGTGCCAGAGCACCGGCTTGGCCGTGGTGCCCTGCCCGACACCCGTGAAGACGGAGACCAGGGCGGTGCCGGACGCGCCGATGGAGACGACGTACCGGCGGTATCCGGCGTCGAGTTCCGGTGTCCCGCTCAGCGGCGTGCGTACGCCGGCCCGGCTCACCAGCTCGGCCTGCCCGGAGATCACCTCGGGGCCGGCCGTCGCCACCCCCCAGGTGCCGCGCGGCCCGACCGCGCCGGCCTCGCTGCGCGCCTCGCCGATCAGCGTGGCGTGCCGGCCGTCGAGTGACCAGCGTGCCGCCCGGGTGACCCCGTCCAGGGTGACCTTGCCGGCCGGCTCGCCGAGGTCGGTGAGGCCGCTGACGCTGCCGGAGGTGGCGCCGGCCGGCAGGGCGAGCCGCTGCCGCTGCCAGCCGGCCCGGGGCAGCCTCGCCCACCGGTAGGGCGTCTCGACCAGGGATTCGATGGTGCCGTCCGGGCCGATCCGGGTGACCCGTGCGGTGCCGGCGACGACACCGAGCGGCGACACGTCGACGGCGCTGACGGCGTGCTGCTCCCCCGGCGCGACCGCGGGAATCGGCAGCAGCTCACCGCGGACCGCCGGACCGGCCGCCGCGGCCGCGGGCGTCGCGGCGCCGGTGGCGGCGAGGGCGCCGACCAGGGCGATGGAGGCGGCGACGCCGCGGGCCAGGCGGGCGGCGGACGCCCCGGTATCGGTCATCGCAAATATCTACCACGGTTCATCCAGCGGCGTCATGCTCCGGCGAGCACGAAGGTGGACTCCGCCACGTACCCGGTTCCGCTCTCCTGCGGATCCAGCCGCAACTGCCCGCCGCGAACCCGCACGAACCGGTCCGGATAGTTCGACGAGGTGAACCGGACGGTGCCGGCGGCCGCGCCGGGCCGGGCACAGAAGGTGGCGTCCTGCCGGAACAGCCGGCCGGTCTCCGGCCTGCTGAGCTGGAGCTGGAAGGAGGCGTGCCGCACGTACCGGCCGTCGGTGGCGCGCATCGAGACGCAGCGGCTGTCGGCGATCCCGGGGACCACCGTCACGGCGACCGCCGGGACACCGGCGGCAACGACCAGGTATTCCGCGTCCAGCGCGACGACCTGCCCGGTGGACGCGGCCGGGCGGAGTGTGGCCGGGCCGAGCGGCACGGACCCCGCCGGGCTCGCCGAGACCGCCGGCTGCGACGCGTGCGGCGCCTCGGGCTGGGCCAGGAACACCCCACCGGAGACGGCGGCGCCGATCGCGACGACCGCTGCGGCCTTGAGACCCGCGGCCTTGCTGATCCATCCCGCGCCGGCGGCCTTGCCGGCGCCGAGCACCTCGGCCGCCGTGCCCGCACCGCCGCCGAGCACCCCGGCGACCTTTCCCGCACCGAGCACCCCGGCCGCCGGCAGCAGCACCAGCGAGCTGCCGAGCACCAGGCGCTCCACGGGGACGAGCCCGGAGCGCAGCGGCCCGCACCGCTCGCAGTCGCGCAGGTGCCGGGCGAACCGCTTGCGCCACCGGGTGTCCGGCATGCCGTTCCAGCCCGCGGTCAGCGCCTCCAGTTCGGGGCACATCGGCTCGGCCTCGAGCGCGGCCACCAGGTGCCGCCCCAGTTCGAGCTGGTGGCGCATCCGCTGGATCCGCACGCGCGCGTGCGCCGAACCGATCCCGAGCGCCGCCACCACCTCGGCCCGGTCGAGCCGGCCGGTCAGCTCCTGCCACCACAACCCGACCAGTTCCTGGTCGTCGGGGTCGAGCCAGCGGGCGGCCTGCGCGACGTGCCGGCGCTGCGCGGACAGCCCCAGCCGCAGGATCGTGACGTCGGCGAACTCGGCGTCCGGGTCCGGGATGTGGGTGGCGTCGTCGAGCGAGGTGGTCCGGTCCCGGTCCAGCTGCCACGACCGCAGCCGGCTGCTGATCTGGCGCATCGCGATGGCGACCAGCCAGGACCGGAAGCTGGCCGGGGTGCGCAGCGCGGGCAGGTCCCGATGCGCCCGGAGCACCGTCTCCTGGACGACGTCGTCCACATCGGCGTGTCCCTCCAGCGCCCGGCCCACGATGCGGTAGAGCATCGGCAGGTGGGCGGCCATCAGCGCCTCCGCGGCACGGCGGTCACCGGCGCGGGCCGCGAGGACCAGATCGGTCAGTTCGCCGCGATTTTCTGTTACGGCGCCGGGCCCGCCGGAGTCTCCCAGACGGGCGTGGCGTCCGGCCCCGCTGCCACCCGTCGACACCCACGCCTCCACACGCCCCGCCCTTCCCTTTCGACGTGCACCGATGCTACCGGCAACAATCGCGAAACAGAGCGGAGAGATTGGCCTTTCATCGGGTACGGAATTCGCGCTCGACAATGATGCGTACGGTCGTTTGTCCGGCGCCCCGGAAATCAATTGCCGAAACGGGTGTGCCCCGGCCCGCGGGGAGCGGGCCGGGGCACCCGGGACCGGCGACGCGCTCAGCCGACGGCGCAGGTCGGTGTGGCGGCCGGTCCGGCACCGGTGCCCTGGAAGCCGAACTCGGTGTACCCGCCGGCCGGGATCTGCCCGTTGTAACCGGCGTTGCGGAAACTCACCGCACCGCTGGTGCCGGTGTTCGCCGCGTTCCAGGTGCTGGTCACCGCGCTGCCGGCGGGCACGGTCACCCCGACGGTCCAGCCGTTGACCGCGGCCGGCCCGGCGGTCACCCGGACGGTCGCGACATAGCCGCCGTTCCACGTGTCGAGCGTGACCCGGGCGCTGCATCCGCCGGTGACCGGCGGGCTGGAACCGGTGACCGGCGGGCTGGAACTGGGTGAGCCCGGCGTGGCCGGGCCGCCCGCGTTCAGGGCGTCGAGGACAGCGGTGTACGCGGGTTTGCGGTTGCCCGACGCGTCGAACAGCAGCGGGTTCTGGCCGGTGCGCCAGGAGTCGGAGTCGCGCAGGCCCCAGACTGTGATGCCGGTGCAGCGCGCGACGGCCAGGCAGGCGCGGGTCACGGCGGCGAAGATGCTCGCCTGGTCGCTGCCCTGCTGGACGTCGAGCTCGGTGATCTGGACGTCGACGCCCAGGCTCGCGAAGCGCTGGATGTTCTGCTGATAGGTGGGGTCGAGGCTGGTGCCCAGGTGGGACTGCAGGCCGACGCAGTCGATCGGGACGCCGCGGGCCTTGAAGTCACGGACCATGGCGTAGATGCCGGTGGACTTCGCGTTGATGCCGTCGGTGTTGTAGTCGTTGTAGCAGAGCTTGGCGCCGGGGTCAGCGGCGCGGGCGGCACGGAAGGCCGCCTCGATCCAGTCGTTGCCGGTGCGCTGCAGGTTGGAGTCACGACGGCCGCCGCTGCCCCCGTCGGCGAAGGCCTCGTTCACCACATCCCACGAGTGGATCTTGCCGCGGTAGTGCGTGGCGACCTGGGTGACGTGATTGATCGCGGCGGTGCGCAACGCGGTGCCGGAGAGCCCCTGCGCCCAGCCCGGCTGCTGTGCGTGCCAGAGCAGCGTGTGACCGCGTACGGTCATGCCGTTGGCCTGGGCGTGGCTGACGAGCCGGTCGCCGTTGGTGAAGGTGAACCGGCCCTGCTGGGGTTCGGTGGCGTCCCATTTCATGTCGTTCTCGGCCACCAGCGACGTGAACTCGCGGTTGACGATGCTCATGTAGGGCGCGTCGGTGAGCCGGAAGGCCGAGGTCGCGACGCCGAAGTAGCGGCCGGTCTGTGCGGCCGAGGCGCCGAGCGTGGTGGCCGCCTCGGCGGTGCCGATCACGGAGATGCTCGCCGCGACGACCGCGCCGGCGACGGTCGCCGAGAGCAGCGCGAAGCGACCCTTCCTGGGGATGTGCATGACGATGGAAGCCTTTCCTCCGATGGCGGCAGGCCCATTCTCGGGGGAATTCATGGGCGCCAATACCGCTGGAAAGCACGCTACGGGAGCGCTCCCACGTGCTCAAGAGCGGCGTTTGTCGACAGCCTCCCGTTACGGTTTTCCCGCACCGGGAAACAGCGAGCCGGACAGGTCAGAGAATTCCGCGCCGATGCGCTGCCGACACCGCCGAGGCCCGGTCCGGAACCTCCAGCTTGGCGTAGATGTGCAGCAGGTGCGTCTTCACCGTGGCCTCGCTGATGTGCAACGCCGCCGCCGTCTCCCGATTGGTGCGGCCCTGCGCGACGAGGGACAGCACCTCCCGCTCGCGCCCGCTCAGCGGCGACGCCGTGGTGGGCCCGGCCGGGCGCACCCGGGACAGCAGCAGCGCCGCCACCGACGGCGACAGCACCGACTCACCGCGCGCCGCCGCCCGCACCGCCCGGAACAACTCGTCGCGTGGCGCGTCCTTGAGCAGGTAACCGATCGCGCCCGCCTCGATCGCCGGCAGCACGTCGGCATCGGTGTCGTGCGTGGTCAGCACCAGGATGCGGGTCGCCGGGACACGTTCCAGCAGCAGCCGGATCAGGGCGCCACCGCTGGGTCCGGGCATCCGCAGGTCGGTCAGCACCACATCCGGGCGCAGCGCGTCCACGACGGTCAGCGCCTCCACGCCACCGGCCGCCTCACCCACCACGGTGAAGTCGGACTGGGTGCCGAGCATGCCGCGCAGCCCGTCGCGCACCACCGGATGGTCGTCCACGACGACGAGCCGCAACGCCGTCACCGGTCCGCCCCGATCACCGGCACGGTCACGCTGAGGACGGTGCCGGCGCCCGGCGCCGACTCGACGTCGACCGAGCCGTTCAGCGCGGCGGCCCGCTGGCGCAGCGCGGTCAGCCCGAACCCGCCGGTGTCCGCCCCCGCCACGAACCCGGTCCCGTCGTCACGCACGTCGAGCACCAGCACATCCTCCATGTACGACAGGGTGAGGTGCACGTGCCGGGCGTGCGCGTGCCGGCCGGCGTTCGACAACGCCTCCTGGGCCGCCCGCAGCAGCGTCACCTCGACCTCCGAGTGCAGCGGCACCGGCGTCCCGGTCACCGTGACCTGCGCCGGCACCCCGTACTGTGCCGTCCAGCCCGCCGCGGCCTGCCGCACCGCGTCGCCGAGCCGCGCACCCTGCAACGGACCCGGTCGCAGCGCGTCGATCGAGCGGCGCACCTCGTCCAGGCTGGTACGAGCCAGCGTACGGGCGGTGTCGAGCCGCATCCGGGCGTCCGGTGCGGGCAGTTCCCCGACGGCCTCGAGTTGCGTGACGATGCCTGTCAATCCCTGCGCCACGGTGTCGTGGATCTCCCGGGCCATCCGCGCCCGCTCCTCGGCGACACCGGCCTCCCTGGCCCGCACCAGCAGCAACTCCTGCAGCCGGGCGTTCTCCGCGGCCATCGCGACGAGCTCACTGTTGGTCTCGCGCCGCCGGATCGCCTCCCGCTCCATCGCCCGGACCATCGTGCCGAACAGGGCCGCGAGCGGCGCCACCACCCCGAAGGCGGTGAGCACCTCCCTGAGGTCGGCGCCGTCGGCGAGCAGCGGCGGCACGGTCGCCGCGACCACACCGAGGTAGGCCCGCCAGCCCGGCAGCGCCACGAACGCCAGGACGAAGCAGGCCGGGCTGAACAGCAGGAACGCGTCGCTGCGGGTGAGCAGCAGGGTGGTGAGGGCGAGCACGCCGGCGAAGTAGACACCGTTGACCCAGCTCCATCGATCCCACCGATGCGGGTGTGCCAGGACGAACCACCAGTGCCACACCCCGAGCACCGCGGCGCCGGCCAGGGCGACCGGATCCGGGCCGTCGGTGGCGACCGACACCCCACAGACGACGATCAGCAGACCCAGGGGGGCGAGCGCCCACGCCAGGTTCCAGCGGTGTTCGCGCTCGCGCCCCAGCTGCTCCTCCACCGACGTCACTCCCCCATCTTCCCCGGCCCGCTTCCCGCCGGGCGGTAGGTCAGCCGCCGCAGCAGCACCTCCGCCGGGCCACGCCGGCCGCGCCGCCGCATCACCTCGGCGAGCAGCACCGACACCAGCCACGTCCCGAGAGCCAGCAGGGCCACCTCGGCGGTGCCGAGCCAGGCGCCCAGACCGAGGGTGTACGGCATCAGCAGCGCCACGAACACCACCGACTGCACCAGGTAGAAGGTGAGCGACCGCTGCCCGAGGGCCGCCAGCGCCCGCACGACCGGACCCGGCCGGTCGCCGGCCCGGAGCGCGACCAGGCCGATCAGCGCCGCGTACCCCAGCCCGCCCGCGACACCCGTCACCGCGTGCAGCGCGGAGATTCCCCACGCCGATCCGGGTGTCCAGAAGTGACCGGCCGCCAGTCCCGACGGCAGCCCACCGGCCACCGCGACGACCAGGCCGACGACCGCGGTCCGGGCCAGCAGCGGCCGGTGCGCGCCGGGGTCGGTAAGGATGCCGCGGCGCGCCGCCCAGACGCCGACCAGCACGGCGGTGCCGACCCCGAGCACCCCGAACGGCGTCATCAGCCATTCCAGCGGGTGCAACAGCAGGGCCCGGAACGGATCAGCGGTCTCGAACGACCAGAAGAAGGTGCGCTCCCCCGTCGACGGCATCGCGTATGCCGCGCCCTGCACGACCGCGACGAGCACCAGCCACAGGCCGGCGGCGGTCAGGAGCTTGCGGTCCGAGGCGCCGAGCACGCCGGCCAGGATCAGGCCGACCAGGCCGTACAGCCCGAGGATGTCGCCGGGGAACAGCAGCAGCGCGTGCACGAGACCGAACACGATCAGCCAGCGGCTGCGCCGCCTCAGCAGCCGCCTGGCCTGGTCCGCGGGCAGGCCGGCGGTGGTCTGCCGACGGAAGATCTGGACCATGCCGTACGCGAAGAGGGCGGCGAACAACGGGTACGCCCGCGCGTCCACCAGGGTCACGGTGAGCACACTGACGATCCGGTCGGTGAGGCCGCTCTCGACGATGTGCTGGCGGAAGCCGTACGGCCGGCCGTAGAGGTAGATGACGGAGTTGGCGAGCGCGATCAGGGCCAGCATGAGGCCTCGCGCGAGGTCGGGGGCGAGGGCCCGCTGTCCGGTGTGCACCGGCCCGGCCGGTGCGTGTGCGGCGATGGGTGTCATGACTACAGCCTGTTGTCGCGCCGCCGGCACCGAATCAACCGTTGCACCGGCCACCCGCATCCACCGCCACCACGCCCCGATCCACCGATCGGTCGATGTGCCGGCGTCGCCGAGCCCGGACGCATCGTCCGCCACCGGTGCGATGGATCACGGCCGGGCCTCCAGGTAGGCCCGATAGGTGCCGAGGACGCCGTCCGCCAGCAGGGCGCGTGGCCGGAAGAGCGCCGTGACGAAGCCGGCCACCCGGGAGTCCTCCATCACCGGCGCCGCCATCGAGTGGGCCGCGTCGAAGTGCTCGACGCGCACCGCCGGGCCCAGCGCCTGCCGGTACGCGGCCTCGGTCTCGGCGATGTCGACGTTGCGGTCGTGCTCGCCCAGCATCAGCAGCACCGGGACGCCCCGCCGGCCCATCGCCCGCAGGCCCGCCGTGGCGTCGGCGGTGTGGTTGCGCAGCACGAAGGCCCACCGCCCGGCACTCATCGGCTGCGGGTCCCCGGCGGTGTCCACGTAGGTCCGGTAGCTCGCCCCCTCGGCCAGCAGCCGCCGGGTCCGGTCGCTGACGGCGACGGCCCGGTCCCGTTCGGCGGCGCCGGCGCCGGCGTGGTCGAGTTCGGCCAGCAGGTTGAACCGGCCCTGCCGCAGCCAGTTGACGGCCGGGCTCACCGCGACGACCGCGGCGATGTCGTCCCGGCGGGCGGCGACCTCGGGCAGCACCCAGCCGGCCTGGCTGGCGCCCCACAGCACCACCGGGCCGGTGGGCACGTCCGGCCGGCCGCGGGCCCAGTCGATGACGGCCGACGCCTCGGCGGCGCGGTCCGCCATGCTCTGTGCCAGCCAGTCGCCGGTGGACGCGCCGACGCCGGGTTTGCTCCAGGACAGCGTGACGAACCCCGCGTCGGCGGCGGCCTCGAACCACGGCCGGTAGAGCCCGTCGTGGGTGGCCTCGACCGGGCCGTCTCCGTGGATCATCACGACCAGGCCGCGAGCGGTGCCGCCGGCGGGCCCGGCGAGCACCGCGTCGAGGCTGCCGCCGGGCACCGGGACGGTCGTTCTCGTCTCCGTCAGCCGGTAGTCGTTGCCTGCCAGAACCGCCACCACACCGGCAGCGAGCAGCACCAGTACGGCTGCCACGATCCGCATACCTATCTTCTTTCGCACGTTCGTAGCCTACAAGATAGGATCTGGGCATGTCCTTCACCGAGTCCGAGCGACACCGCGTGGGTGCGCTCTACTGGGCGGCGTTCGGCCGCAAGCTCCGGCCGGCCTTCGGCAGCGACGAGGTCGGCGCGGCACTTGTCACGGCCACGCTGCGACCCGACCGGATGCTCGTCGCGCGTGACGGCGGCGAGGTGACCGGCGTGTGCGGCTTCCACCAGGACGGCCACGGCGCCGCCGACCTGACGTGGCGGCGGTTGCGCGACGAACTCGGCCGCGCCGCCGCGGCCCGCGCCTGGCTGACACTGGCCCCGCTCGACCGCCGCGAACACGACGGGGTCCTCACCCTCGACGGCATCTGCGTCAGCGCCGACCGCCGGGGCCGGGGCATCGGGTCGGCGTTGCTGGACCGGGTGGCCGAGCACGCCGCCCGGCACGGCCGGCGGTGGGTGCAGCTCTCGGTCGTCGACACCAACCCGCGCGCGGAGGCGCTGTACCGGCGCCACGGCTTCCGCGTCGTCGAGGAGGGCTCCGTCGGGGCGCTGCGCCGGCTGTACGGTTTCGAGCGCTACCGGACGATGCGAAAGAAGATCTGACCGTGCCGAACACGTGGACACCCGCACCCCGCACGGTGATCGAGGCCTTCCTGCCCGCCGACGGCGAGGCGCCGCTGCGCCTGATCTACGACACCGCCAACGCCGCCGGCATCGAGGACCAGCCGCTACGCCTGGCGATCCGGCGGATGCTGACCGCCGGCGAGGTCACCCGGACCGGCCGGGGCCGATCCGGCGGCCTCGGGCTGACCCCGGCCGGCCGGGCGCGGCTGGACCGCGACCGGCTCGGGCTGCACCTGGCCCTCGACCAGGACCGCGGCCGGGCGCGCTGGGACGGGAGATGGCACCTGCTGGCCGTCAGCGCCCCCGAGTCCGAGCGTGCCCTCCGGGACGCGCTGCGGCGTGACCTCGCCGAGGCCGGCGCGGCCGCCGTCTCGACCGGCCTCTACGTCAGCCCGCACGACCTGGGCCCGCTGCTGCCGCCGGGCGGCGCTGCCAACCTGGTCCGCGCGACGGCCACCGGCCTGGACGTGCGCGGGACCACCGACGACCGGGCCGTCGCCGAGTTGCTCTGGCCGGCCGCGCCGATCGTCGCCGGCTACGCGGCGCTCGAGCAGGCCCTGGCCGAGGACGACCCGCCGGCCAGCAACAACCCGCCGGCTGCGGACGGTCCACCGGCCGGGAGTGACGTGACGGCGGTGCTGGTCCGGCAGATCCGCCTGGCCGATGCCCTGGACCGGGCCATGCGCCACGACCCACTGATCCCACCGGAGCTGCGCGCGGCACCCTGGCCGCCGAGCCTGGTCCGCCGCGCCTGGCTGGACGCCTGGACCGCGCTGACCGCCCGGCTCCCCGCGGAGACGCTCTACCGCGGCTGGCTGACGGCCGGGAGCAGGGGCGGCGCCGGTACAAAGTAGTCGCTCTTCTTGATCTGCGCCTCCGACCGCGGCACCTGCGCCTCCGACCGCGGCACCTGACCCTCCGGACGCGGCATCCGACCCGCCGCGACCGGCACCCGCGACCCCGAGCCCGGCCCGCCGCCGGCCCGGCCGCGTGGCATCCGTTCCATCCGCGGGATGTGCTTCGCGCAGTGGATGTAGGCCTGCCGCACCCGGGCGACCACCCGCAGCCGCGTGCGCTGCCCCGGCGGCGTGCCCGGCCGGTCGTCCGGGTCCTCGACGATCTCGGCGGTGCCGTTGACGTGCAGCCCGATGACGTCGTGGAAGTCGATGAACAGCAGGCCGACCTGTGGGTTCTCGGTGATGTTGCCGAGGCTGGCCAGGACGCCGTTGCCCCGGTACTCCGGCCAGCTGACATGCTCGGCGTCGAGCACCCGGACGAATCCGGGCGGCCCGGCCCGGAACGTGCTGTCGCAGTCACCGCTCGCGTCGGCCGTGGCCAGGAACATCATCTCCTGCCGGCCGATGAAGTGACGCATGGTCTCGTTGAGGTGGTCAAGGGTCTGCCGGGCCTCGAAGGCGTCGGCGCGTTCCCGGGTGCCGAGCCGGTCCTGCAGACGTCGCTCACCGTGGTTCATGCTGGCCCTCCTGCTGCCGCCGGATAACCTGCGCCACAGTTTCGTACCGTAGTCATTCAGTTGCACAGAGTTGCAACTTGCAGCGAGCCAGGATCCGGGCCCTGATCCTTCTGACATCGGCGCAGCATCCAGGCGGTCCGCCAGGCACCGACCACTCCGGACGGTGGTAAACGCATGTCACCCGATCGAGGGAACAGGTTGGCGCATCGGGGCCAGCTGCCACCACGTCAGGCAGCGCCACACCCACTCCGCAGGACCGTATCGGAACACCCGCAACCACCACGCGCTCCACCCCGCCTGCACCACGATGACGCCCACGGTGAGACCGATGACCGCGGACCGGTCCGCCGTGCTGCCGATACCCAGCAACGAGCCGAAGACCAGGAACAACACGGTCGCGCTGAGATAGTTGGTGAGCGCCATCCGGCCCATCGGCGACAGCACCGCCGACAGCGCCGGCCCCAGCCGCGTGCGGAGCAGGAGCAGGAGACCGCAGCAGTACGCGAGACCGGTAACGATCCCAGCGAGCGGTGCCAGCAGACCCACCCCGCCGCCCGGCCCGCCGAGCACGTTGACGACCGGCACGTCCGCACCCCGCACGGCCGCCACGGTCCAGGCCACGCTCAGCGCCGTGCACACGGCGAACGTGACCGCGACCCGGCCGGTGCGGCGCTCCAGGGCGGCCGGGACATCGAGCATCGCCAGCGCGTAACCGAGGGCCAGCAACCCGGGGATCGGACCGTACCCGACGACCAGCTGGGCCCCCGCCAGGAGCAGCACCAGCGAGATCACCAGGGCCACGCGGCCGCCGAGAAAGCTGAGCGGCAGGAGAACGAGCAGACCACCGACGGCGTACGCGGTGAGCACCTCCCCCGGATGCACGACGAAGTGGAGCGCCCCGATCAGCAGCAGCACCACGAGACGGCGGGCCAGCACCAGCCGTGGCCGGTCGGTGCGCAGTGCGGCGCGGCGCAGGAAGATGCCGAACCCGACACCGAACAGGATCGAGAAGATCGGGTAGAACCGCTCGTAGAACAGCAGCTGCACCGCCGTCGGCATCTGCCCGGCCGTCCCGGCGGCGGCACCCCGGAACACCACCTGCTGATAGATGTTGATGATCATGATGCCGCACAGGGCGAACCCGCGCAGCGTGTCGAGCGCGTGGATGCGCGGCCCGGCGGTGGACACGTCGTCGCTCATGCCGTCCAGTCCACCGTGGGCGCCGAGCACCGGGACAGCCGGTGAAGGTCGGAACCGGCACCTACTTTGGTCGCATGCCGCACGTCGGTTCGTCGGCACGGCGGGCCGCGCGCCGGCGGCTCGGTTACCCTCCAGCCATGAGTCGCAGCCGGGTCCTCCCGGCCGCCGTGGACGTGCTGGTGGCCGGCGTCGCGGCCGTGATCGGCAGCGGGCTCGAGCTCGCCGATCCGGACCACGCGACGAAACACCTCACCGCGCCCGTCGGCGTCTACGTGGCCGCCCAGGTCGTCGCGGCGGCGTTCCTGCTGGCGCGACGGCGGTACCCGTACACCGTGGCTCTGTCCATCGCGGCGATCAGCCTGTTCGTGCCCGCGTGGGCCGCGCTGCTCGCGCCCTACGCCGTCACCGCCCACGGCACCGGCAGCCGTCGGCGCCAGTGGGGGGTGATCGCCGCGCTGACCGCGTCGTTCCTGTTCGGAGCGCACGCCTGGGCGATCGACGACCCGGTCACCGCCCCCGCGGTGATTATCTGCTCGGCGCTGCTCGGCCTCTACGTGCGCGCCCGGGGCAGCCTGATCGCCGAACTCACCGACCGCGCCGAACGCGCCGAACGGGAACGGCTGCTGCTGGCCGAGCAGGCCCGCGCCGAGGAACGACTCCGGCTCGCCGGCGAGATGCACGACGTGGTCACCCACCGGATCAACCTGCTGGTGCTGCAGGCCGGCGCGCTGCGGGTCAGCACCACCGACCCGGCCGTCCGCGCCACCGCCGAGGAGATGCGGACCGCCGGCTGCCACGCCCTCGCCGAGCTGCGCGACCTGGTCGGCGTGCTGCGTGACGGCTCAGCCCCGGCCGGCCGGTCTGCCCCCGCCGCCGCCGCTTCCGCCTCCTCCGCCGGCCTCGCCACTCCGGCCTACCTCGCCTCCCCTGCGGGCCCCGCCGACCTTGCCGACCTTGCCGACCTTGCCGGCCTTGTCGACGAGTCGCGGGCGGTGGGCTTGGCGGTGCGGCTGGACGAGCAGGGTGACCCCGCCGCGGTCGCTCCCGCGGTGCGGCGCACCCTGTTCCGCGTGGTGCAGGAATCCCTGACCAACGTGCACAAACACGCGCCCGGCGCAGGCGCCGTCGTGACGGTCCGCTACGGCGCGGGCGGCGTACGGGCCACGATCGCCAACACCAGCCCCGACCGGCAGCCGGACGCCGACGTCACGGCCACCGGCGGCGGCAGCGGGCTCGACGGGTTGCGGCACCGGGTCGAAGTGGTCGGCGGAACGCTCGCGGCGGGCGCCGATCCGGACGGCGGTTTCCTGGTCGACGCGGCGCTGCCGGCGTACGTGCCCACGACCGTTCCCCCGGCGGGCCGATGATCCGGGTGTTGCTCGTCGACGACGAGCGGCTGGTCTGCGCCCATCTGCGCACCATCCTGGCGGCCGCGCCAGGGCTGGAGGTCGCCGGCGAGGCCTACGACGGCGCGGAAGCGGTCGAGGCAGCGGTCCGCCTGCACCCCGACGTGGTGCTGATGGACCTGCGGATGCCCGGGGTGGACGGACTCGCCGCGATGGAACGCATGGCGACCCTGCCGGCGCCACCACGAGTGATCGCGCTGACCACGTTCGACCTCGACGAGTACGTGGTGCGCGCCCTGCGGGCCGGCGCAGCCGGTTTCCTGCTCAAGTCGACCGCACCGGAAGACCTGGTCGACCTGGTCCGGGTCGCCGCGGCCGGCCACACCGTCCTGTCCCCGGCGGCGGCCCAGCGACTGGCCGGCAGCATCGGCGACCGGCAGCAGGCCCGCGACCTGATCGCCGCACTCACCGACCGCGAGGTGGAGGTGCTGGCCGGCCTCGGCGCGGGCCGGTCCAACCAGCAGATCGCCCGGAGCCTGCACCTGTCCGAGGCAACGGTGAAGGGCTACGTCTCGCGGCTGCTGGTCAAGCTGAGGTGCGACAACCGCACCGAGGCCGCCCTGATCGGCCACCGGGCCGGCCTGCTCCCACGCGCCTAGCGCACCTCGCTGCTGAGCCCGCAGAGTTCCGCGACCTCGACCGCACCGGCCTGCTCGCCCGCGCGGGCCAGGACCACCGCGACGTCGCGGCTGACCTGCTGCAGCGCTTCCAGGTCCGGCGCCGACGCCACCGCGACGGCGAGCAGCCGCCGGTCGCCGGTGTCGGCGGCGAACGCCGAGACCTGGATGCCCGACCACCGGGGGTACCCGTGCGGCGCCCCGGGGAGTACGCCGGACATCAGCTTCACCTCGTCCGCGCCGAACCCGCCGAGCGGGAACCGCACCACGATGCTGAACGCGGGCGTCAGCAGGCGGGTGAACAGCTCCGGGTCCCTGCTCGCGAGGCGGGCCTCGGGCGCCATCGTGAGCAGGATCCGCATCAGGTGGTGATGGCGGTTGTCGTCGGCGACCAGCGTGAACAGGGGATCGGCGGCCGCGTGGTCGCCGTTGTCCACCCGCGCCCAGGCGAGCGCGACGTCGGCGACCCTTCCCGCGATGCGCCGCAGGCGGTCCGCCATCCACGGCACGTCGGTCGCGGCGAGTTCCGCACGCACCGTGGCGTCACCGAGGCGGTTGACCAGCCGCACCACCTCGATGACGACGCTTTCCAGTTCCTGCGGGATGACGTGGTCACCGGCGAGCACGTCGAGCAGGGCTCGCAGCCGCGCCGGGGTGGCCTCCGCCGGGCGGTCCGCGAACCGGCGCAGGATGTCCAGGGTCAGCGGCGCCGGGCCGTACCCGGCGTAGCGGCAGTCGGGCAGCCCGGCCAGCGCGGCCAGCGCGTCGTCGACCCGGTCCAGTGCCAGCAGCAGCCGGATCCAGCGGCTGCGATAGAAAACTTGGTCCTCCCGCCGCCGGCTGGCCCGGGGGCACTTGCGATAGGCGGCGACGAGCGCCTTGGCCCGGGCCGGCGGCAGATCCGGCGAGGCCAGCGACAGCAGAGTTCGCTGCCGGGTGTCGGCGCCGAGCGTGCCGGCCAGGTCGATGGCCTCGGCGAACCGGCCGGCCTCGGCGAACGCGGCGGCCAGGGCCTCGCCGGCCTCGTCGGGGACCGTGCCGCAGAGCCGGCGGGTCTCGTCGAGACCGAGCGGGCCGAGGAGCGCGGCGGCGAAGGCGAGGTGCCGCCGGTCGGCGCCGGTGAGCAGGCCGGCCAGGTGGTCGAGGTACGCCGGTTCGTCGCGGTGCGCCTCCGCGAGAGCCGCGACGACCACGCCGACCCGGTACGGGGCCTCCCGCTCCTCAGCCGGCGCGGACTCCAGCACCTTGCACAGCGCGGCGTCCTCCAGCCCCCGGTCGCCGTCCGCGAGCCGGACTGCCGTCGCCGCGACACCCCGGTACGGCCATGACCAGCGGGATCCGTACGGTCCGGACACGTACGCGCTGTCCAGCACGGCGTGGGCGAGCACCCGGCGCCGCCCGTCATCCTGGATCCGCGCCGCCAGCTCGTCGATCCCGGCCGGCGGTTCCGGGCGGCGCAGCAGTCCGCGCAACTCCGCGACCGCCCGTTCCTCGTACCCGCCGTCGAGCAGCGCGCCGATCCATCGGACGGCATCCTCGCCGTTCAAGGGCAGGCCGGGACCGGGCCCGCCAAGTCTGACGAAGGCGGCGCGGACCGCCGCAACGAGATCGACGTCGGTGACGGATTCCGTGAGCACGCGCCGACTATAGGGGCGGTCAGCGTCCGGGCAGGACAGCGGGCTGCCGGGTACGGGCCCGGCGCAGGATGAGGACGCCGGTCAGCGCGGCCAGCAGCTGACCGGAAGCGATCACCGTCAGCAGCAGCGCCGACCCGGAACCCGCCAGCAGGCCACCCACCGCCGCGCCCGCCGCACCCGACGTGACCTTGATGCCGGCGCCGAGCGCGAAGACCTGGGTGCGGACCTCGGGCGGTGACTCCCGGTCACGCACCGAGAAGAGCGCGACGGTGACCGGGCCCATCAGCAGACCGGCCACCGCGAACAACGGCCAGGTCAGGGGAAACAGGGCGGGCGGCAGGAAGGGTACGGCCATGGCCGCCGTGCACAGCAGCAGCGTCCGCTCCGGGTGCCGGTGCACCAGCCGGATCCGGGTGGTCAGCAGGGACCCGATCAGGCCGCCGACGGCCGTCACCGCCATGATCAGGCCGGTCAGCGGCGGATCGTGCCGGGCCGTCGCGATCGCGGCCGCCGCCAGGGGCAGGGCCCCGATGCCGAACTGGCTGATCCCGGTCGCGGCGGTGACCGCGCCCAGGCGGGGACGGCCGAGGAACACCGCGAACGCGGCCAGGGGCTTGGCGGTGCGCTCCGCCCGTACCCCCGCTGGTCGTGCCCCCAGCGGCAAGGTCGCGAAGGCCAGCGCGCCCAGCAGGGCGAACGCGCCGAGGGTGACAAGTGACCAGGTCGCGCCGGCGAAGCCGGCAACCAGCGCGGCGAGCGCGGGACCGGCGATGCCCGCCACCGAGTACGTGGTGGCGTCGAACCCGAACGCACGGCCCACATCACCGGGTACGAGCTCGCGCAACAGACTGCTCAGGCCGCCGAACAGCAGCGGCGCTAGACAGCCGCCGGCGAACAGCAGGACGGCGGCGGCCCCGTTCGCGCGCCCGATCAGCAGCGCCGAACCGGTCAGCGCCAGCGCATACGCCACGAACGCCACCAGGTAGAGCGGTTTGCGCCGGCGTGCCCGGTCGGCGGCGGCACCGGCCAGCGGCGCGGCGGCCACGTGCGGCACCATCAGCGCCGCGACCAGCAGGCCGCCGACGCCCGCGCTGCCGGTCTGCTCGATGGCGAGCAGCACGATCGACACGCGGGCGCCCTCGTCGGCGAGGCGGGCCCCGATCGCGGCCGCCAGGTAACGCGTCAGGACCGGAATCACGTGGGCACGTTACCCAACCAGGTCCGTCCCACGCCGCCTCGGCGGCCCGGCACCCCTCCCTCGCCAGGCGTCGCCCGGTCAGCCGGCCTGGTGGTCGACGGCGACGTCCAGGACCCAGGTCACGCCGAACCGGTCGGTCAGCATGCCGTACAGCGGCGCCCACCCGGACGGCCCGAGGTCCTGGACGACCGTCGCGCCCTCGGACAGTCCCTTCCAGAAGGCGCTGATCTCGTCCTCGCCGGTGCCGCGCACGGAGACGAAGACCGGCTTGTCACCGGGGTGGTAGGACAGGTGGCCGGGCACGTCGTACGCCATCACGTGAAAACCGTTGCCGGCCTGTACCTGGCCCCACATGATCTGGTCCGCCCCGTCGCCGGCGCCGATGCCGGCGTCGGCGTAGGTGACGAGGGCGATGTCGCCGCCGAACACGGACCGGTAGAACTCCAGCGCCTCCCGGGCGTCGCCGCGGAAGTTGAGATGCGTGGTGGTGGTGATGCTCATTCGTGAACTCCTGTCGGAGGGCTCGGACCGGCGTCCGGCTCTGCCCGGAACTCTGTCAGCGGTAGGTGCCAGGTTGTGTCACCTACTTCGGCGAGAATGACGACATGCAGAAGACGTCCGCCCGGCTGCTGGCCCTGCTGTCCCTGCTCCAGGCCCGGCGGGACTGGCCCGGCACCCTCCTGGCCGAACGCCTCGACATCAGCCTGCGCACCGTGCGCCGCGACGTGGACCGGCTCCGGGAGCTGGGCTACCCCATCGCGGCGAGCAAGGGGCCGGACGGCGGTTACCGCCTCGGCGCCGGCGCCGAACTGCCGCCGCTGCTCTTCGACGACGAGCAGGCGGTCGCGCTCACCGTCGCCCTGCAGGTGGCCGCCGGTGACACCGGCAGCGGCCTCGCCGACGCCTCCGCGCAAGCCCTGAACACGGTCCGGCAGGTGCTGCCGTCCCGGCTGCGGCACCGCGTCGATGCCCTCCGGATCACCGCGGTGCGGCCCCCCGCCGCGCGGCCGGACGAGCCGGTCGGCGGTGACGTGCTGCTCACGGTCGGCGCCGCCGCCCGGGCCCGCGAGGTGCTGCGCTTCGACTACGGCCCGACCGGCACCGACCGGCCGCCGCGCCGCGCCGAACCGCACCACGTCGTCACCTGGGGCGGCCGCTGGTACCTGGTGGCCTGGGACCTCGACCGCGCGGACTGGCGCGTCTTCCGCGCCGACCGGATCACGCCGCGCACACCCAACGGTCCCCGCTTCACCCCCCGCGACCTGCCCGGCGGCGACGTCGCCACGTTCGTCACCGCACGCTTCCGGGGCTCCGCCGACGCGTCCGGCGACTGGCCGTGCCAGGGCGTGGTCATCCTGGACGTGCCGGCGGCCACGGTCGCCCGCCACAGCCGCGACGGCATCGTGGAGGAACTCGGCCCCGACCGCTGCCGGGTCACCCTCGGATCCTGGTCCTGGGTGAGCCTGGCCGCCGCCGTCGCGCGCTTCGACGCCGGCATCGAGGTCGTCGGCCCACCCGAGCTCACCGCCGCCTTCACCCGCCTGGCCCGCCGCTTCAGCGCCGCCGGCGGCACCCCGGCGCCGTGAATCCGCTACCCGCCCGCGCCGCGGCACGGTGATCGCGCACCACCCGGCGGCGCCCCGGCGCCGTGACCGCGCTACCCGGCGGCGCGGGGTGCCCGGCTGCTGCCCGCCGGGACCGCGTCCATCGGGTAGTCGACGTAGGCGAACCGGCGCGAGTCGGGCGCCCAGCTGTTCACGTTGACGGTGCCCTGCCCGCCGGGCAGCGCCACCACCGTCCGCGGCGTACCCCAGGCGTCGCCCTCCACCAGGCGCAACTCGACCGGCAGGTCCGCCGGGTGCCCGCGGGTGCCCGCCGGGTAGCTCAGGTAGACGGCCCGGCTGCCGTCCGGTGACAGGTGCGGGAACCAGTTGACCCGCTCGTCGGCGGTGAGCTGCGCCAACCCGGTGCCGTCCGGCCGGATCCGGGCGATCTGCGCGTGCCCCGGCACGGCGGCGAACCGCTCGGTGTTGAAGTAGATCCACGCGCCGTCCGGCGAGTACTCCGGGCCGTCGTCGGGGCCGCCCGCCCCGGTGAGCGGCGTCGACGTCCCGCCGTCGCGGCCGATCACCCACAGGGTGCCCGCATCCCAGCGCTGCTGCTCGATGCCCACGTAGGCCAGGGTGCCGCCGTCCGGGCTCACCCCGTGCAGGAAGTGCATCCGGTCCTCGTGCGTGACGCGCCGGGCCGTACCGCCGCGCAGGGGTGCGTGATAGATGTGCCCGTCGTTCGCCGACACGAAGACGCTCGCGCCGCGCGGATCCAGCACGTGATCGTTGTTCAGCTCCGGGACACCGTCCAGCGGGATCGGCTGCGGCGGCGCCGACGCGTCGGCCGGCAGCCGCCACAGCACGCCTTCGCCGTTGAGGATCAGGTCACCGGCGGCGGTCCAGTTGGGCGCCTCGAACAGCACGGTCCGGCTGGTGTGCACCTCGGTCGTGACACCGGTCGTCACGTCATGGATGTGCACGCGGCACAGCTGACCGGCGGCAAGGGTACGGGCAGCACTCCCAGTGATCATCGAAGGCGATGATACCGACCCCGGCCGGCTGCGCGCGGTGGCGGAGTCGGAACGGTCAGAGTGGCGCCCCGCCGAAGCCGATCTCGTTGCCGTCCGGGTCACGGAAGATCGCCTTCCGTACGCCGTTCTCGTAGGTCTCGCGCTCGGCCGGTTCCAGGCCCCGCGCCGCGATCGCGGGGATCCGGGTGTCGAAGTCGCCCACGAAGATCGTCTGCATGGCGTGGCCGGCACCGGGACGCGCCGCGCCGAGCGCCCGCCCCGAGCGGGCGGTGGTCTCGGCGCGGGCAGCGACCGGTGTGGGGTTACGGCTGGATCGGCATCGTCACGCAGTTCGAGACGGACGGCAGGCCGGCCAGCCGGGCGCTGAGCCAGTCCACCGCGGTGTCCTGGTCGGTCAGCAGCGGCCCGAAGTGGTTGAGCAGGGCGCTGGAACCCTTCGGCAGCATGATCGGGTCGTAGACGACGTTGCCGCCGCGCCGGCACCAGTCGGCGGCCATCGTGCGTGCCTGGCGGTGCGGCACCAGGTTGTCGTTGACGCCGGTGGCGACCCGGACGACGCCGGTCGGCTTGCGGGTGCCGATCCGCTGGTCGGCGAGGTAGTCGCGCAACCGGGGCTCGGCGGCGACGATCTCGCTCACCGACTCGCCGCCGGTGGTCCAGGCCGTGCTGCGCTTGCCGGCGTAGGCGAAGATCGCATCGCCGACGCACATCGTGGACATGTCCTTCAGGATGGCGCGGCCGACGTCGCTGAGGTACCCGTCGAGCAGTGACCGCAGCTCCGGTTCGCTCTGCACGAAACCGTTGACCGACCAGCCCAGGGCGCCGAGCAGCTCACTGCCGTCGATGGCCGCGGTCACGTCGGCCAGGTTCGCGGGCGGCGCCCCGGAGTAGGTGGCCTTCAGTGTGACGTCCGGCGCGTACCCCGCCTGAAGCTCTGCCGCGGCGGCGACCGCCCCGCCGCCCTGGCTGTACCCGTAGAGCCCGACCAGCGACTTCGCCGTGATCGAGGTGTTCGGCAGCGCCTTGGCCGCCCGTGCCGCGTCGAGCACGGCGTGCGCCTGGTCGACCCGGTTGACGTAGGTGTGCAGCCGGTCGGTCGTGCCCAGCCCCACGTAGTCGGTCTGCACCACCGCGACACCCTTGGCCAGCAGCCGGTACATCGCCAGGATCTCGTAGCCGACCGACACCGTGCTCTCCTCGGTGCCGATGCCCAGCACCAGCCCCTTCTGCAGGGCCAGCGAGGTGGAGCACTGGTCGCCCTGGCCCATCGTGCCCGGCGCCAGGACCACCAGCGGCCGCGGTCCCGCGCCCCGCCAGCTCGCCGCCGGTTCGAGGTAGGCGCCGGTCACGGCCACCGGCTCGCCACTGGCATCGGTGGACTTGTACATCAGCCGGGTGGCCCGGCCCGGCAGGCTCGAGTTGATCCCCGGCAGGGAGAGCGCGAGCGGCAGGGGTTCGGTGCGGATCAGCGCGCCGTCGGCCGCCGGCAGCGTGTCCGGCGGGGTGTAGAAGGCCGGGATCGTGACGCCGCGCGACGTGGCGGCCTCGGCGGGGAGCGCCGCCACGCCCGGGCCGGCGATCATTCCGGCGATCAGCATGGCGGAAATTCGAGTGCGCAGGGACACGTCGGCCTCCTCGGCTCGCCTGTGGTTACCGGAAAGTAACCAGACGTACCGAGACATTCCAGAGCCTCTATTTCTCACTCCGGCCACGCCGGCCGCTGCGGGCCCGGGACCCGTGGCGGTAGAACGGCCCAGCTCAGGGTAGGTACCGGGGATGTCGTCCCACTCCGTCGACCTGACCCGGCCACTGGCGGCCGACGCGTCGGCCGCACCGCACAGCGCCAGCGGCGAGGCCGTCGTCACCCACGACCTCGACGCGGTGGCGCCACCACCGCGCCCGGCCCGGCGGTGGACGCCGAAGCGGGTGGTGGCCACGCCCGCCGCGTACGACCACGCGCACGGCCGGCGGATCATCGAGCTGGTCGAGGCGCAGGGCATCGAGGTGGAGCGGCTGCGCGGGAACCGGCTGACCGGGCTGCGCGGCGAGAACGACCGGGAAACGTACGCCCGGGCGAAGTCGACCATGGCCATCGTGGTGAGCCCGCCGTCCCGCCGCGCCCTGCAGCCGATCGCACCGAGCGCGGACTGGCGGTTCGACCTGGCCGAGGGCTGCCCGGCGCACTGCCAGTACTGCTACCTCGCCGGCTCCCTGTCCGGGCCGCCGGTGACCCGGGTCTACGCCGACCTGGACGACATCCTGGCCGGGCTCGCCGACTACGCGGGCCGGGGCACCGTGACCAGCCGCCGCGTGGCCCGGCGCGACGAGGGAACCACCTTCGAGGCGTCCTGCTACACCGACCCGCTCGCGCTGGAACACCTGACCGGCAGCTGGCGCCGGGCCGTCGAGCACTTCGGCGGCTGGGACGCACCCGTGCAGCTGCGCTTCACCACGAAGTTCGACGACGTGGACGGCTTTCTCGACCTGGCACACCACGGGCGTACGCGGGTCCGGCTGAGCGTCAACTGCCGGCCCGTCACCACCCGGGTGGAGGGTGGCACCAGCCGCCTCGAGGACCGGCTCGCCGCCCTGCGCCGGCTCGCCCTCGCCGGGTACCCGGTCGGTGTCACGATCGCGCCGATCATCGCGGTGCCGGACTGGCGGACGCACTACGGCGCGTTGCTGGACGGCATCGCGGGTGCGGTCGGCGGCGTACCCGGCCTGGATCTGACCGCCGAGCTGATCACGCACCGGTTCACGCCGGGCAGCAAGGAGGTGCTGCTGGGGTGGTACCCGCGCACCCGGCTCGAGATGGACGAGGAGTCCCGCAGCCGCAAGCACGGCAAGTTCGGGGCGGTGAAGTACGTCTACCCCGCGGACACCATGGCCGAGCTGCGCACCTGGTTCCACGAGGAGATCGCCGCCCGGCTGCCGTCCTGCCGGGTCCTCTACTGGACGTGACAGCGCCGGGCGGGCCGTCAGCGGGCTCCCTCGACG
This sequence comes from Actinoplanes sp. DH11, assembly GCF_020873875.1. Lineage (GTDB taxonomy): Bacteria > Actinomycetota > Actinomycetes > Mycobacteriales > Micromonosporaceae > Actinoplanes. The sequence continues at coordinate 258,449 of NZ_JAHWGU010000006.1, read as the reverse complement.
TCCTGCACCGATCGGGCGAGCACGCAGAACTCGTTGCCCTCCGGGTCGGCCAGGACCGTCCACGACGAATCCGGGTCCTGCCCCACGTCGGCGTGCCGGGCGCCCAGCCCGATCAGCCGCTCCACCTCGGCGGCCGCCGTGCTGCCGTCGGCCCGCAGGTCCAGGTGCAGCCGGTTCTTCACGGTCTTGCGTTCCGGCACCGGGCACACGTCGATGGTCGGCCCCGGCCGGTCGGCGGGCCCGATGGTGATGAAGTCGGGATCCTCCTCGAGGATCTGCCACCCCAGCACGGCCGCCCAGAACTCGGCGATCGGCCGCGGCCGCAGGGCATCGATGGATATCACGGCGATACGGCTCGTCATACCGGTTGCCTTACCCGGTCCCGGCGTCGGCGCACCGGCCCGGCGGACGTTAGGATTCGCGTCATGGCTGTCGCCGGCACCGCGTACCCGTCGTCCGCGTGAGCGACCTGACCGCCCGCCTGGCGTGCGTGGGGCGGACCTGGACACCGCAGCAGCGGCTGCACCCCGGCAACGTCGCGTGGTCCCACGCCCGCGGCGACGGCAGCACCACCCCGGACGCGGTCCTGACCTGGGGTGATCCCCTGTTCGGTTTCGCCGACATCTGGCGCCCGCCGACCGCGTCCCCGCACCCGGCACCGTCGACCGCGTCGGTGCATCCGGCACCGTCGACCGCGTCGTTGCATCCGGCACCGTCGACTGTGTCGTTGCATCTGGCGCCGGAGAGCGCCACCGCGCGGCGGATGCACGAGGCCGTCGACGAACTCCTCCAGGTCGCGCCGCACGCCACCGTCGAGGTGTCCCTGCAACAACCCGCGCTGCTGGCGGTGCTGACCGCGAAGGGTTTCCGGCGCGACCCCGGCCCCTGGTTCACGCACCTGTGGCGGGAACTGACCGGCCCGCTGCCGCGCCGCGAGGCGGCCGGTTACCGGATCCGGCCGGTCCGGGACGGCGAACTGGCCGACCGGGTCGAGGTGCACCGCCACTGCTGGGCACCGGCCCGCATCCGGCACCTGCTGGGCCTGCCGGTGACCGGCGGCGAACCCGCGTCGGGCTACTCGGCCGCCAAGCACACGGCGGTGACGGCCTCCCCGCTCTACCGCGCCGAGCTGGACCTGGTCGCCGAGGCACCGGACGGCAGCCTCGCCGGGTACGCCCTCGGCTGGCTCGACCCGCAGTCCCGGTCGGTGCTGTTCGAACCGGTCGGCACCGTGCCCGCCCACGCCCGCCGGGGCCTGGCGACGGCCCTGTGCACCGAGTTGCTGCGCGTGGCCCACGACCTCGGGGCCACGCAGGCGACGGTCGGCCCGCGCGGCGACGCCGACTACCCGGTCGCCCGGCGGCTCTACCAGGGCCTGCATATGCGCGAGACCACCCAGGTGGTCCCGTTCAGCAGGGTGCCGGCAGCGCATCCTGATCCGGCGCCGCGCCATCCTTGACCCTCGACCTGGTCGAGCCCGCACGATCGTCGTCGTCAGCGAACAGCGGTCGACAGGAGTGACGATGGACCTCGGTAATCCGGTGCTCAAGCTTTGCCAGGACGGGATGCGGGCAGAGGCCGAGGGCCGGCCGGCGGCAGCCCGTGCCCTGTTCCAGCAGGCGTGGGCGGCGCGCGGCGACGACTACGACGCCTGCGTGGCGGCGCACTACCTGGCCCGGCAGCAGGACGACCCCGCAGAGGTTCTGCGGTGGAACGAGGAGGCGCTGCGGCACGCCGACGGTGTCGGTGACGACCGGGTGGCCGCCTTCTACCCCTCGCTGTACGTGGGGGTGGCGATGGCCCACGAGCGGCTGGGGAACCGGGCCGCCGCGCGTGCCGCCTACGAGAACGCGGCCGGGCGTGGGTCGGCGCTGCCCGCGGACTCCTACGGCGAGCAGCTGCGCGTCGCGGTCGCCGAAGGTCTGCGCAGGCTCTCCTGACGGTAAGGCTGGTGGCGTCGGCTCATTGACGGTGGCCTGGCGGCTCCGCGTCGTTCCCGGCCGGCTCCGCGTCGTTCCCGGCCGGCTCCGCGTCGTGCCCGGCCGGCTCGGCGGCGCGCCACGGGTCGACGAGGATCTTCGCGTCGGTGTCGGCGCGGCCGAGCCGTTCGAAGGCGTCCGCGACCCCGTCCAGCCCCACCAGGCCGGTGAGCAGCGGGCGCGGGTCGATCCGCCGGCGGGCGACCATCCGGAGCGTCTCCCGGAACTCGACCGGGTCGTAGCAGAACGAGAACCGCAGGTCGATCTCCTTGTTGCTGGCCATCGTGGGCCGGAACGTGTCCGGTTGCATGCAGACGCCGACGACCACGACGCGGGACCGGAACGGCGCCTTCGTGACGATGTCCTCGATGACGCCGGGCAGGCCGACACACTCGAAGACGACGGCGCCGCGCGGACCGGCCCCGAGCCGTTCACCGGCCCGCATCGCGGTCCACCACGGCACGCCGGGCACGCGTTGCAGGGCGTGCAGGGCGTCGAGGCCGGTGCCGTACAGGTCGGTGGCCGACCGGACCAGCCCGTTGCGGTCACCGAGGGCGTCCCACGGTGACCGCACGGCCGGGTCGACGACGACGTCGGCGCCGCATCGGCGGGCCAGGTCACGGCGGGCGGCGGAGTAGTCACTGGCGACGACCCGGCGTACCCCCGCCGCCTTGAGCATCAGGACGACCGCCAGGCCGATCGGGCCGCAGCCGACGACCACCGCCGCGTCACCCTTGCCGACGCCACCGCGGCGCACGGCGTGGTGCGCCACCGCGAGCGGCTCGGTGAGCGCCGCGAGATCAGGATCGACCCCCTCGGGTACGGGCATCGTCGCGTCCTCCGCCACCAGGAGGTACTCGGCGTACGCCCCCGGCGCGTGCTCGGACAGCCCGGTCATGTGGATGCCGTCGTCGTGCCGGATCAGCGGCAGCGACACGACCGCCTGCCCGCGTCTCCACCGGCGCCGGCAGCCCGGCCCGTAGGCGTCGACGACCCCGGTGAACTCGTGTCCCATCACCACGCGGTGCGCGTCGCGCATGAAATGCTGGTACCCGACCTCGGCCGCCACCTCGGCACTGGCGTCGGCGGCGAACCGCACGTGCAGGTCGGACCCGCAGATCCCGGCCCTGGTCACCCGGACCCGCACCTGCCGCCGGCCCGGTTCCGGCAGCGGCAGCTCGGCGACGGACAGCTTCCCGCCCTGCACGACCACAGCCCTCATCCGGATCCTTCCGCCGAAATCCCGCTCCTGCGATTCATATCCATCAGTGTGTCATCGGGCGTGACCAACGGGGATGTCCGGTAGAGGGGTGCGGCGTGGTGTTGCTTGCCCTCGGCTTTGTTGCGGTCCCTGGACAAGGGCTGTTGTCGGCAGCGTCGGGTCCACGCGGCGATGTTGATCTGCTGGCGGTGCAAAATCGCGGTTTTGACCCCATGATCACAGCGATTTCGTACCGCCAGCAGATCAACATCTACCGCGGTCGCACCACTAGGGTGGGCACATGGCCGACGACCAGGATCGGCCCGCCCGGGTCGAGGACGTGCACGAGATCGCCGTGGCGATGCCGCATGTCACCGTCGAGGGCGCGGCCGGCGGCAACCCGGTCTATCAGGTGGGCCGCAAGTCGTTCGTGTTCTTCCGCAACCCGCGGCCGGACGCGGTGGATCCGGTCACCGGCGACCGCTACGCCGACGTCATCGTTCTCTGGGTGCCCACCGAGGCAGACAAGCAAGCCCTGGTCCAGGACGAGTCGGCACCGTTCTTCACCACGCCGCACTTCGACGGTCACCTCTCCGTCCTGCTGCGGGCCGCCCGGATCGGCGAGCTGACCCGCCGCGAACTGGCCGAGATCATCCAGGACGCCTGGCTCTCCCGCGCCTCGGCCCGCCGCGCCGCGGACTGGCTGCGCGCCAACCCGCAGCCCTGAGCCCGACCCGCGGCGGCTGGTGACGGCGGCGGGTTGCGGCGTGCCCTACCCTGTGACCGCAGGCACACCACGTCCAGGAGTCCCGTGAGCCCCTCCCCCGTCCGCAGGGCGCGCACCGAGCAGGTGGCGATCACCCGGGCGAGCATCCTCGACACCGCGGAGCGGCTCTTCGCCGAGCACGGTGTCGCGGCGGTCTCCAGCCGGCAGATCAGCGAGGCCGCCGGGCAGGGCAACAACGCCGCCGTGGGCTACCACTTCGGCAGCAAGTCCGATCTGGTCCGGGCCATCATCCGGCGGCATGCGACGCCGATGGAGGAGATCCGCCGGCGGTTGTTCACACGGCTGGACGGGCGGGCCGGGGTCCGGGAGCTCGTCACGTGCGTCGTCCACCCGTACACCTTGCATCTGGCCGCTCTCGGCGCACCCAGCTGGTATGCGCGTTTCGCCGCGCAAGTGATCACCGAGCCGAGTCTGCGGCAGCTGGCCGCGGAGGAGATGCACGCCGCGCCGACACTGTTCGCGGTCGGTGACGCGCTGCGGCGGTGCCTGCCGGAGGTGGGCGCGGAGGTGCTGCGGGAGCGGGAGGACATGGCGCATACGCTCATCGCGCATTTCTGTGCGCTGCGGGAGCGGGGCGGCAACGCGGACTGGCCGGGGACGGCGCTCAGCCTGGTCGACGCGGTGCAGGGTTTGTACCAAGCCCCGGTGTCCCTACGGTGACAAATCGGAAACCTGGGCACGGGGGTTCACTTTTCGTCATGCAAGTGCTTTAAATTGTTGCCCTGGCTCGCATGATCCCCAGCGAAAGGGCCTGACCCATGTCCCCGAACTTCGTCCCGCACCGCATCAGCCCCGCGGAGGTCGACGCCCTGCGCGCGAAGTACCAGGCGGAGCGTGATCGTCGGGTCCGGCCGGAGGGCGCCGCGCAGTACCGCCGGGCCGCCGGCGAGTGGGGTTACTACGCCGCCGATCCCTACACCGAGCGGGTGGACCGCGAACCGGTGACCAGCCGCGTCGAGGCCGTCGTGGTCGGCGGGGGCTTCGGTGGCCTGCTCGCCGGCGCGAAGCTGCGCGAGGCGGGGGTCCGCGACCTCCGGATGGTCGACGAGGGCGGCGACTTCGGCGGCACGTGGTACTGGAACCGCTACCCCGGCATCCACTGCGACATCGAGTCCACGGTCTACATGCCGCTGCTCGAGGAGGTCGGCTACGTGCCGCGGTGGCGGTACGCGCCCGGCGAGGAGATCCGCCAGCACGCCATGGCGATCGCGAAGCGCTTCGAGCTCTACTCCGACGCGCTGTTCCACACCCGCGTCGTCGACCTGCGCTGGGACGACGACGCCGGCGAGTGGACCGTCACCACCGACCGCGGCGACGTGTTCGCCACGCGCTGGGTGGTGCTCGGCAGCGGCACCCTCTCCCAGCCGAAGCTGCCCGGCATCGAGGGCATCGAGAACTTCGGCGGGCACACCTTCCACAGCAGCCGGTGGGATTACGGCTACACCGGCGGCGACCAGAGCGGCGGGCTGCACAAGCTCGCCGACAAGCGGGTGGCCGTGGTCGGCACCGGTGCCAGCGCGATCCAGATCGTCCCGCACCTGGCCCGCGACGCCCAGCACCTCTACGTCTTCCAGCGCACCCCGTCCACCGTCGACGTCCGTGACAACCGGGCGATCGACCCCGAGTGGGCGGCGACGCTGCGACCGGGCTGGCAGCGGGAGCGGATGGAGAACTTCCTGACCATCGTGACCGGCGGGCACGCCGACCGCGACCTGATCGACGACGGCTGGACGGCAACGGCCCGGTTGCAGCGGCAGATGCTGACCGGTTCGGTCGACAGCAACCTGCCGCCCGAGGAACGCGAGTACCTGGACGAGCTCGCCGACTTCCGCAAGATGAACGAGGTCCGCGCCCGGGTCGAGGCGATCGTCGAGGACCCGGCCACCGCCGAGCTGCTCAAGCCCTGGTACCGCTACATGTGCAAGCGGCCCACGTTCAGCGACCACTACCTGCAGGCCTTCAACCGGGACAACGTGACCCTGGTCGACACGGCCGACACCGGCGGCATCAGCCGGATGACACCGTCCGCCGTGGTGGTCGGGACGCAGGAGTACGAGGTGGACTGCGTCATCTTCGCCACCGGTTTCGAGGTCGGCATCTCCGGCGTCGTCTCCGGCACCCTGCCGGTGCACGGGCGCGGCGGGATGCCGCTGCTCGGCCACTGGCGCAACGGCCCGCGCAGCCTGCACGGCTTCTACAGCCACGGCTTCCCGAACCTGTTCCACCTGGGTTCGCTGCAGAACGCCGCGGCGGTCAACTTCGTGCACGTGCTGCAGGAGCAGGCCACGCACATCGGCGCGCTGGTCGCCGAGGCGGGCCGGCGCGGGGTACGCCGGATCGAGCCCAGCTTGGATGCGGAGGAGGCGTGGATCGCCACGATCCGCGCGACCGCGCCGGACAACTACGCCTTCCAGGCCGAGTGCACCCCGGGCTACTACAACGCGGAGGGCAAGCCGCGACCGGTGAACAACTCGTACGGCCCGGGGCCCGTCGCGTTCCACGACCTGCTGCGCCGGTGGCGTGCCGAGGGCGGGTTCGACGAGGTGATGTGAGTCAGTCGCCCGGCGTGCGGCCGGCCAGGTGCGCCTTCAACGCGGCCGTGATTTCCGTCGCGGCCGCGAGCTGGTCCGGCGTCAGCGCGTCCACGAAGAGTTCGCGCACGGCCCGCAGGTGCGGCACGGTCGCGGCCCGGAAGGCATCGGCCCCGGGTTCGGCGAGCACGACCTCGGCGCCGCGGCTGTCGGTGACGCAGTTCTCCCGCCGGATCAGCTGCCGGCGTTCCATCCGGGCCAGGTGGTGGGAGAGCCGGCTGCGTTCCCAGCCGACGTGGGCGGCCAGTTCGGAGGAGCGCATCCGGTTCTGGTCGGCCTCGCTGAGCGCGAGCAGCACCACGTAGTCGCCGGGTGAGAGCCCGGTGTCGTGGTGCAGCCGGGCGGTCAGGGCGCTGCGCAGCGCCTCAGTGGTCTCGATGAACTCGCGCCAGGTGTGCAGCTCGTCGCGGTTGGGTAGCTGGCGTTCGCCGGGCATGCCGACCATCTCCTTGATTGACGTGTCAACTGCATGGTGCCACAGTTGACACGTCAATCACAGGAGTCGCTGCTCACTGCTGGGTGTCGCCGCCACCGGTGCGCTGCTGCGCCGCGTCCACACCCTTGTCGACCTGGCCCGAGTACTTCTGGCCGGTACGCTCGTCAACCTGGTCACCGGCCTTCTCGATGCCCTGGTCGACCTGCTTGTCGTGATCGTCTGCGAAGTCCTTCGCCTTGTCCACAAAACTCATGACAGGACAGTTCCCAGGGACCACCGGGGTAAACGGCGCGCCCCCGGTCGTGTTCGGACCCGCTACGACGCCGGCCAGGCGAAGGCGGCGCTCCGGGCGTCCGACCGGATCCGGTCCAGGTCCGGCGCCGTCAGCCCGGCCTGCGGGGCCGCCCGCGCGTACTCCCCGGACAGGGTGATCGCCGACGTCCGCGGATCGTCCGTGCACAACGCCACCGGCACCCCCGCCGCGAGCAGCCGGCGCACCGGGTGCTCGGCGTAACTCGGCGCGGTGCTGGTGTGCAGATTGCTGGTGAGGCTCACCTCCAGCGTGATCCGCCGCTCGGCGAGATGGTCGAGCAGCGCCGGATCCGCCACCGACCGGACGCCGTGCCCGATCCGCTCCGCGCCCAGATGCCGGACGGCCGCCCACACACTGGCCGGGCCGGCGGCCTCACCGGCGTGCGCGGTGACACGCAGCCCGGCGTCGCGGGCCCGGCGGAACGCGCCGGCGAACTCGGCCGCCGGCACCCCCGCCTCGTTGCCCGCGATGTCGACGCCACAGAACACGTCGCGGCGGCTCAGCAGGGTGCCGATCTGGGCGTACCCCTGCTCCGGTCCGAGATCGCGCAGGACGATGCCGATCAGGCCGACCCGCATCGGGGTGGCGCGGGCCGCGGCGAGCGCGCCGTCGGCGACCGCGTCGATCACCGCCTCCGGCGCGAGCCCGGTCTCCTGGTTGATGAACCACGGGCTGAACCGGATCTCCAGGTAGTCCAGTCCGTCGCCGGCGGCGTCCTGCACGCATTCGCGGGCCGCACGCACCCAGTCGTCGAGGCGGGAGAAGGCCGACGGCGCGGCGTCGACCTTGGCGAGGTACGGCAGCAGCCCACCGAGCGGGCCGCGCGCCACGAGCAGGTCCTCCGGGTCGGCCGCGGTGGCGAGCGGGTGGCCGTCGCGGTGGGCGAGCTCCAGCGTGGTCGCCACCCGCAGCGTCCCCTCGAGGTGCCGATGCAGATCGATGAGCATGGGCATCCTCTCAGGAGAGCCGGTCGGCGAAACGTCCGGCGACATCGCGGTCGATCGCGTCGGGCACCGGCTGCACGCCGGGCGCGGCGGTACCGGTCGCCACCGCGGCCAGCGACGCCGCCTGCAGGGTCAGGCCCAGATCCATCGCCTCGATCGGATTGCCGCCGGCCGCCACCAGATTGATCATGCGGCCGCCGGCCAGCACGATCACCCGCCGGCCGTCCGGCCGCAGGTAGGTCTCGGTACCCGGGACCGGTTCCCCGAGCAACGCCGGATCGACCTCGTCGCCACGGTGCCCGACACCGGCCAGCACCACGCCGTCACGCAGCCGGCTGATCAGTTCCGGACCCAGGACCCCGGGGCGCCCGGTCGCCAGGAACACCAGGTCCGCGCCGGGCAGCAGGTCCGCCGCCGAGCGGTGGCGTGCCCCTCCAGGGCGGCCTCGAGCCTGCGGTACGGGTCCGGTTCCACCACCGCGACCCGCGCACCGAGCAGCCGCAGCGTCTGCGCGACGCCGCGCCCGCACGGCCCGTGCCCGAACACCACCGCGGTCGCGCCCGGCAGCATCCGGTTGGTGGCGTTCATGAAGCCCTGCACGACACTCTGCCCGACCCCGAAACGGTTCTCCACCAGCTGCTTCAACGGGCTGTCGTTGATCACCAGCACCGGGAACGGCAGGTGCTCGTACCCTCCCTCGCGCAGCCGCAGCGCACCCGTCGTGGTCTCCTCCGTGCCGCCCCAGAAGTGCGCCGGCACCCCGCGCTCCAGCAGGCCCAGCGTCAGGTCGGCGCCGTTGTCGAGCAGCAGGTGCGGTTCGAGGTCGAGCACCTCGGCCACCCGTGGCGCGTCCGGCTCCGCGGTCACCTCCACCCCGGCGGCGCGCAGGGCGGCGGCCACGTCCGGCTTGGTGGTGCCGGGAGAACCGGTCAGGCGTACGCGGGCGCCCGCACCCACCAGCAGCGACGCCAGCACCGCCGTCTTCGGCTCGATGTGCAGGCACATGCCGATGCGCAGGCCGTCGAAGGCGGAGCCGACCCGCTCCATGGTCTCGTGCAGCAGCGGCATGTGTGCCGCGGCCCAGCGGACGCCGGGGTGGTCATATGCGGACAGCAAGGACTCAGGGATCATGATTCCCTCTTTCGTTCCAGTAGCTTCGGTTGTCGGCGGGGAGGTGCCGATCGGCTACTGGTAGAAGTCCTTGCGGAACGAGTGATCGCCGAAGACGGCGGCACGGCGCACCGGGCGCAGGCAGCTCGTCGCGATCACGACGTCACGATAACACCGGCCCGCCGGGCGGCCACCTCACCGGGGCCGGGGCAGCAGGGCCGGGACGCGGCGCATGTGGTCGGCGTAGTCCGGGCGGCGTTCCAGGGACCGCTTGTCCATCATCGGCACGCTGACGAACGCGAAGAGCAGCACCATCGCGACCGGCCCGATCACCGTCCACCACCAGCCCGGCGCGGCGGCCAGGCCGAACAGCCACATCCCCCACCAGAAGGTGATCTCGCCCAGGTAGTTCGGGTGCCGGGAGTGCCGCCAGAGCCCGGTGTCGATGATCCGGCCGCGGTTGGCGGGGTCGCCCGCGAACCGGTGCAGTTGCCGGTCCGCAGTCGCCTCGATCAGCACCGCGCCGCCGGTCACCAGGACGGCGGCGACGTCCAGCGGGCCCCAGCCCCGGCCGGTCGCGGTCACCGCGGGCCAGACCGCGAGCAGCCCGGCGAAGACCACGAGCGTCGGCATCAGCTGGACGCCGACGAGGTTGACCAGCCACCACGGCAACCGGCCGGCGCCCTGCTCGCGCAACCGCACGTACCGCCAGTCCTCGTGGCTCAGGCCGCGCCACGAGATCGCCCAGTTCGCGGTCAGCCGGATCGCCCAGGCCAGCACCAGCGCGAGCACCGCTGCCCGCCGGGCCGCGACGCCGTCGTACGCCAGCACCCAGACGACCACGATCACCGCCGGCGCGACACTCCAGTAGGCGTCGTAGACGCTGGCGTTCGCGACCGCCACGCTCGCCGCGAACACCACCAGGGTGGCGGCGAGGTCGGCGTAGCAGGTGATGAGCAACGGGTGCGGCCCGCGCACGACGGCGGCGACCGCCCAGGCGGCCAGCCCGGCGGCGAGGTAGGCGACGGTGACGACGGCGAACCCGGCCGGGCGCGAGGTGGTCGCCAGGGCACCACCCACCCGGTACGCACCACGCTCCGCCGCCATGGGAGGAGACTATGCCCCTCCATCGACGACGGCTGATGACCGAATTCGCAGAACGGCTCAGCCCTGGTAGGGCGGGGCCACCCCCCAGCCCCAGTGCGGCACCGGTGCCGACCGCGGCGGGGTCGCGCCGGGCTGCGAGTTCGCGACCGCGAGACGCGTACCCCATTCGAGGTATCCCAGGAACGCGGCCCGGAACTCCGGGTCGTCCGGCAGCCCCACGTCGTCGGCGGCGTCGGCGAGCAGGCTCACCCAGCGGCGGCGCTGCGGCTCGGTGATCGCCCGGCCCAGGTGGTGGGCGAGCATGCCCGGGTAGCCGGCACGCTCCCCGGTGTACCGCGCGGGCCCGCCGAACACCTCGGCCAGCCACATCGCGACGTACCGCGGATGGGCCGGGTCCATGTGCGCGAACAGCGGCCCGATCAGGTCGTCGGCTGTCACTTTCGCGTAGAAGCTCCCGGTGAGCCGCTCGAGGGCTTCGGTGCCGCCGGCCCAGTCGTACAGTGTGGGCACCGCGCCGCCCGCACCACGCACCGCGGTCGGCTCGTAATGGCGCATCTCGTCGATCGCCTCGACCCAGGGCCGGATCTCGGCGAGGAACCCGGGGAAGAGGTCACCACCCCGGAAACCCTTGAGGTGATCCTCCGGGGAGGTCCAGGTGATCCGCAGGATGTAGGTGCCGGGTTCGTCGGCACAGCGGCTCAGCTCGTAGTCCACGCATTGCGGCGCCCGCGCCAGGAACCGGGCCGCGCGAGCATAGGCCTGCTCGAAGGCGTCGGTGTCGCCGGGGATCCGGTACCGGATGTACTCGAGCGTCATCCGCCCACCGTAGACGCATGCAACGCTGTAATGCAGTAATCAATCGACGTGAGCCGCTGGTTGCGTCGGCAATCGGACTGATAGCGGCGCCGCCCGCGGGGTGTCACGCCACGCGCCGGGTGTCACGCGCCGGGGTGGAAGGAGGCGTGGTAGGCGGCGAACTCGGCCCGTTCCGCGTCCAGCAGGGGCGAACCCTGCGGGTAGACGTGGTCGAACATCTCCCCCGGCTGCGGGTCGGGCATCGCCAGGACCTGCTCGCGCAGATCCAGGGCGAGCCGCCGGGCGCCCTCGTCGACCTCGCCGAAGAACGCGTCGTCGGCGAGCTGCTGCTTGAGCAGGAACGTCTTGACGCGGCTGATCGGGTCCTTCGCCTTCCAGGACTCGACCTCACCGGCGATCCGGTAGCGGGTCGGGTCGTCGGAGCTGGTGTGCGCGCCCATCCGGTAGGTGTACGCCTCGATCAGGGTCGGGCCCTGTCCGGTGCGGGCGGCGTCCAGGGCGGCCCGGGTCACCGCGTAGGTGGCGAGCACGTCGTTGCCGTCGACCCGGATGCCGGGGAACCCGTAGCCGCCGGCACGCTGATAGAGCGGGGCGCGCGCCTGACGTTCCAGGGGCTGCGAAATCGCGTACTGGTTGTTCTGGCAGAAGAAGACGATCGGCGCGTGGAAGACACCGGACCAGACGAACGACTCGTTGACCTCGCCCTGGCTGGTGGCGCCGTCACCGAAGTACGCGATCACGGCCTCGCCGTCCGCGCTGCCGGTCCGGCCGTCCATGGCGACACCCATGGCGTAGCCGGTGGCGTGCAGCGTCTGCGACCCGATGACCAGCGTGTAGAGGTGGAAGCGGTGCTCGTTGGGGTCCCAGCCGCCCTGGTCTACGCCGCGGAACAGGCCGAACGGCATGATCGGGTCGATGCCACGGCAGTAGAGGACGCCGTGCTCGCGGTAGGTCGGGAACGCCATGTCCTGCGGCCGCAGCGCCCGGCCGGAGCCGACCTGTGCCGCTTCCTGCCCGAGCAGGCTCGCCCACAGTCCCAGCTCACCCTGGCGTTGCAGGGCGAGACCTTCGGCGTCGAGACGCCGGACGGTGACCAGGTCGCGGTAGAGCTCCCGGTACTCCTCGTCGGTGAAGTCGACGGCGTACGTCGTACCGTCCGCCGTGGTGACGCTCTCGACATGCTCACCGTCCGGGGTCAGCAGCTGCACGTAACCGCCGGCCGGGTCACCCCCGTGTTGATCCACAACTCGGACGCTAAACCGTGTGCCCGCACCCCGGTCAAGCCGTATGGCCCGCATCGCATCCTTCCCCGGGCAGAACCGGTGCCGGTTCCGCAGGTGGGTTGCGGTCCCCGGACGAGTTGCCGCGATGGGTCCGCGCGGCGGTGTTGATCTGCTGGCGCTGCGAAATCGCGGTTCAAAGTCCATGATCACAGCGATTTCGTAGCGCCAGCAGATCAACATCTCGCCAAGGGCGGTGCGACCGGGGCCGGAACCGGCGAGTCCGGGGTTGATGCCTGGCGTCTGAGGCCGGCCCGGTCAGCGCAGGCCGAGGCCGAGGCAGAGACCGCCGGCGGCGGCCATGATCAGCAGGACGGTGAGCCCGGCGGCGCGGCGCAGGCGGTGCCGGTGCATCCGGCGGCGGGCGGCGTCGACGGCGGCGACGACGACGCGCGCCGGGCTCCAGTCACCGGACAGCGGCTCCAGCGCGTCGAAGTGCATACGCAGCTCGAACAGCAGCCAGAACTGCTCCGGGTCGGCTTCCGGCGGGACCGGCCGGCGATCGTCGTCCATGCGCTGTAGACGCGTGCGGCGGGCCGCCGGGTTGCACGGGCACCCGAGGACGAGACGCAGATCAACGGCAGATCGAGGGCGTACGGGTCAGCGCCGACCCACCTGAATGGACCATGATGACGCCATGCGTGGTCGTCGCAACGTTCTGTCGTACCGGTCGAGCGGTTCGATCCTGAGCTTCTACTCCACAAACTCGATCCTGTCCGTCGGCTCGGCCGGGTCCATCCTCTCCGTCGGTTCGTTCGGCTCGGTCCTGTCGATCGGCTCGGCGGGTTCCTTCGGCTCGGTCTTCTCGATCGGCTCGTTCGGCTCCATCCTGTCGGTCGGCGCCTTCGGCTCGGCCGTCACGGTGGACTCCCTGCCGGTCGCCGCCGCCGTCCTGGTCGCCGCGTGCCTGGGCATGGTCGTGATCGGCCGCGCCACCCGGCTCGTCACGGACGCCGAGAGCTGACCGGTCCGCCCGCTCGGGTCACGAGCGGAGGCCGACGTCGTATGGGACTTCTCTGGACAGCGATAACCGTCACCGTGACCGCGGCCGCCGTGGCGCCGGCGGTCCTGCTGCCCCTCACCCGCCGCCGCGGGCGCCGCCCCTCCTGCATCCGCCCCACCCGCGCGGCCGGTTCCCGCCCTTCCCGGCCGCCCCGGACCCGACGCCCACCGACCCGCCGGGCCCGCCTCCGTGGCTGACCGACCGGGCCGGCGCGAGCAGCCGGGCCGGACATGTACGGCCGGCCCTATCCCGCGGCGTCGCGCCTGATCACGGCGAGCACCACGTCGTCCTCGGCGTCCCCGGCGAACGTGGCCAGGAGCCTGTCGCACAGCTGCTCCACGGTCAGCCCGCCGCTGCCGGCGACGGCGTCGCGCAGCGCGGCCAGCCCCGCGTCCAGGTCGTGACCGCGCCGTTCCACCAGTCCGTCGGTGTAGAAGACCACGGTCGTGCCCGGCTCCAGCACCATCTGATGCGTGGAGCGGATGCCCCGGGCCCGGGTGCCCAGGAGCGGCTCGGGCGCGGTGGCGAGGAACCGTGCCGACCCGTCCGGCGCGAGCAGCAGCGGCGGCGGGTGGCCGGCGTTCGACCAGCGCATCTCGTAGGTGTCGAGGTTCACCTGGGCCAGCACCACCGTGGCGAAGGCGTCCACGGCCAGCCGGGTGATCGCGTCGTCGAGTGCCGACAGCACGGGCGCCGGCGCTTCGGGCAGCGCGTACGAGATCCCGCGCAGCAGGTTGCGCACCTGGCTCATCGCCGCCGCCGCGTCCCGGTCGTGACCGGTGACGTCACCGACCGCCACCGCGAGCCGGCCGTCCCGCGGTTCGAAGGCGTCGTACCAGTCGCCGCCGACCTGCGCGCCCTCCGACGCCGGGTGGTACCGCACCGCCACCTGCAGACCGGCCGGCTGTGCGGGGTGGCTGAGCAGGCTGCGCTGCAACGCCTCGGCCAGCTGCCGTTCGGTCGCGGCCAGTTCCCGCACCGCGACCCGGTCGAGGCCCTGCACCAGCGCCGCGGCGATCAGGCGCAGGAAGTTCTCGTACTCCTCGTCCACCGGCAGGTGCGGGCTGAGCCCGGTGTCCAGGTGCAGACCCGCGGCGAGCGGAATCCGCCGCCGGCCACCGGCAGGCAGGCCGGCGTCGTCCGCCGAGTCCGTGCCGGGCAGGCCGGCGGCGTCCGTCAGGTTCGCGCCGGGCAGGTCGTCCACCGCCGTCCGCAGGACCGGCAGCGCCCGGTCGACGAACGCGGAGACCGTCTCGGCGTCGGCGACCGCGTCGGTGAGCCGCCCGAGCAGCACCAGCCGACGCCGGCCGATCACCTGGCGGGTGGTCTCGGAGGCGATGTCGATGACACCCTCGATGTCGCCGCCGGCGCCGCGCACCGCCGAATAGGAGAAGGTGAAGTACGTCTCCTCCGGGAAGCCGTGCCGGTTCATCATGAGCCGCATGTCCTCGGTCCACGTGGCGTCCCGGCCGTCGAGCACGTCCTCGAGCATCGGACCGATGTCGTCCCAGATCTCCGCGAACACCTCGCGAGCTGATGCGCCGAGCGCGGCCGGGTGCTTGTCGCCGATCATCTTGACGTAGGCGGCGTTGTAGACCAGCACGAACTCCGGCCCCCACATCAGGGTCACCGCGTTGCGGCTGTGCAGCATCACGTCGACCGCACCGAGCAGTGCCGGGCTCCACGAGGAGACCGGACCGAGCGGCCCGGCCGCCCAGTCGACGTCGCGGTACGCCAGGCCCAGGGGGCCTGCGGCGTCGAACGGCGTGATCACCCTCGGACTGTAGAGCAAGCGAACGGAGGCATCGGGGTCACCCGACGGCCGGGGCCTGCTTCATCCGGGTACGCAGCCATGACGTCGCGCCGCGGTCCCCCGGCGCACATCCCGCGCGGCACCGCCGGAACACTTACGCGGGGTCCAGCAGATACTCGAGGCCGACCACCTCGATGACCCGGCCGACGACCCCGTTCGCGGCGGCGAGCCGGAAGGTGATCCCGGCGCTCTGGGCGGCGAGGTAACCCTCCAGCAACGCGCTGAGCGCCTCCGAGTCCAGGAAACGCACCTGGTCCAGGTCGACGACGATCCGGGTGCAGCCGCCCTCGGCGACGATGCCACGCAGCACCTCGGCCAGCACGTCGCGGCTGTTCAGGTCGAATTCGCCGGCCAGGCGTACGCGGGCGGTCGTCCCGTCCCGGTCAGGCTTCTCAATGGTGAAGTAATCCGCATTCACAGTAACTGTCTAACAGTCGGTTCTGACAACCAGGCAAGGGATACGACGGTCACGATCCGGCAGTGCCCGACCGGATCGAAAAGGTTGCCCAGATGTGCTTGGCGTCATCGGTGGCGTACCAGCCCACGTCCAGGGAGAACGTGATCGCCAGCAGCAGGCCGCGCCCACCGGCGTGCGGCGGCCGGGTGTGCGCCAGTTCCGGGACACTGGTCAGGTCGTGGTCCGCCACGTCCAGGATGACATTCTCGTGGTTGCGCATCAGCCGCACCTCGGTCGGCGGCAACCCATGCCGGAACGCGTTGGTGGCCAGTTCCGTCGCGACCAGGACGATCCGGTCCAGGATGTCGTCGTGGTCCACGTCCGGCAGCAGCGGATGCGCGATCAGTTCCCGTTGCAAGGCCGCCCGCAGCTGCTTCAACTCGGTGGGACTGACGAGCGTCCACACCTTGACGAGTTCGGCGTACGGTGGCGGCGGCGAGGTTCGGATCGTTTCCACCGCGTGCCAGTTCCCACCGGGAGGCCGGCCTAAGCAGTGCTCGATCGCGATCCTGGCGAAATCAGCCGGTGGTGACGGGGGCGTTACGCTGTCGGAATCGATTCGACAGGCCGTCTCGTTCGGCAGTCTGGGGCTGTGGTGAGCGACATCGGGGAGATCGCCCGGCGTGCGGGAGTCTCGCGCAGCACGGTGTCCTACGTGCTGACCGGCAAACGGCCGGTCTCCGAGGGGACCCGCCGGCGCATCCAGGCCGTCATCGACGAGGTCGGTTACCGGCCCAACGCCAGCGCCCGGGCCCTGCGCGAGGGCCGCACCCACACCGTGGGCCTGGTGATCCCGCCGGCCACCGGGCACCTCACCGGCGTCCAGCTCGGATTCGTCGCCGGCGTCGTCGAGGCCGCCGCCCGCGCCGACCTCGACGTGCTGCTGTCCCCCTCCGGCGGCGAACACGAGCGCTCCTTCGAACGCATCGTCGACGGCCGCCGCGTCGACGGCGTGATCCTGATGGAGATCCGGCTCGAGGACGACCGGGTCACCCGGCTGCGGCGGAGCGGGCTGCCGTTCGTCACGATCGGGCGCACCGCGCAGCCGCACGGCATGAGCTGGGTGGACGTCGACTACGCCGGCCTCATCGCCCGGTGCGTCGGCCACCTCGCCGACCTGGGCCATGAACACATCGCCCTGGTGAACCGTTCCGCCGAACTGGTCGCCGCCGGTTACGGCCCCGGCAACCGCGCCCGCAGCGGCTTCGTCCGCGCCGTCGCCGAACGCGGCGTCACCGGCGTCGACGTCTGCTGCGGCGACACCGCCGCCGACGGCGAGGCCTGCGTCGACCAGTTGCTGGCCGCCCACCCCCGGGTCACCGCGATCGCCACCCTGAACGAGGCGGCCCTGCCCGGCATCCACCGCGCCCTGCAACGAGCCGGCCGCACCGTCCCCCACGACTTCTCCGTCACCGGCGTCGCCGCACCACACTGGGCCGAGGACTTCCACCCACCGCTGACCGCGGCCGACATACCGATCGAGGAAATCGGCGCCCAGGCCGTGACACTGCTGCTGGAACGCATCAGCACACCCACGGCCGAGCCGAGCCACCGCCTTTACAGCCCTCCGATCTCACTGCGCGCCAGCACCGGCCCGGCCACCCGGCCACGCACTCTCTGAGCAGGGGCGCGGCCCCGCATCAGTCGTCGCCGGCGGCACGGTCCGGAGGCGCTGTGGTGCGGCGGTGTTCGTGGGCGGCCGCGAGGATCAGGTAGCAGCTCGCTGTCCAGGTGTAAGCCCGGTCGCGCAGCCCGGCACCCGTTTCGGCGTCGAAGTTCTCGGCGAAGCCGGATTGTTCGCAGAGGGCCCGGAACCGGCGGCTGACCTCGTCGGCGAGAGCGGTGTGCCCGGCTCGGCGCAGGCCGTCCTCGATCAGAACTGTTGACGGTGCCCAGATGGGGCCACGCCAGTAACCGTCGGCCGCGTACTCCGGTGAGTCGACCGGTTCTGTGGCGAGACCGAAACTGGTCAGGTGCTGCTCGATCCGGGCGGCCAGCCGGGTGGCGATCGGCTCCGGCAACTCGTCGCCCAGCACGATCGGCATCAGGTCGAGCAGGCTCGCACTGGCCCGGCGGGCGCCGGTCAGCGGGTCACGGGCCTCGAACCGGTCACCGGTCCAGAGGTCGCGGATCATCGCCTCCTGGATCCGGTCGGCCGCCCGCGCCCACTCGGCTGCCGCTTCCGCCCACGCCTCCGCCGTCCGCTCCCCTGCCGCCCCCGCACACTCCTCCCCGCTCCGCGCCGACCCGGTGTGCGCCGGAACGCTCACCGCCGACTCGGTGCGTGCCGACTCCGTGCGTGCCAGCTCGGGCGGTGCCAGCTCGGGCGGTCCCGGCTCGGGCGGTGCCGGCTCGGGCGGTGCCGGCTCAGGCAGCGCCGGGCCCCGCGCAGCGCGGTGTGCCAGGTCGGCCAGGCAGCGGAGCTGGAGGACGAGGAACGCGGCCAAGTCGGCGGTCTGGACGACCCGGCCGCCGTCGAAGGTGGTGGCGTTGTCCCAGCCGCTGTCGTTGCCGTGCGTGTAGTGCGGCAGGTCCTCGCCGGGCGCCCGGCGCGCGTCCAGCCAGAAGCGGGTCCAGCGGGCCAGCCGATCGTAGGTGCCGGCCAGGTCGTCGAGACCCGCCGGCATGAGTTGCCGCAGTGCCCAGCCGTGGATCGGCGGTTTGACGAAGTTGTGGAGGACCTCGGAGTGGGTGATGGAGTCCGGCAGCGCACCGCTCGGGTCCTGATGGTCGAAGGGCAGCTGGAACTGGGCCCGGGCCAGCGCCGGGTCACCGGCGGCGAGGGCGATCGCGTTGAAGCAGTGGTCCCAGCTCCACACCTTGTCCATCCAGTGCTTGCTCATCAGCACGGCGGGGCGGGTGACGAAACCGGCCGGGTCGACGGTGGCCGACCACAGGACGTAGGCGGCCAGCTCGGCGGCGGGTGTCGACGCGCTGCGCCACGGTGCGAGGGCGTCGGCGAACGCGGCGAACCGCGCCTGCGCCGCGTCGTGCACGGCCGCGAAGGGCAGGAGGCGGCGGTACGCGGGACGCGCCGTCCCGTACTCCTCGATCGCCACCTCCCACGCCGGCCCGGCCGGCAGCCTCAGCCCGCGCTCCCCGGCGCCGAGCAGCTCGGCGCCGGTCACCTCAGCCGGGCCTCCGGCGAGCAGCGTGACCCGGTAGCGCCGGCCGGTCTCGTAGGACGTGAGGATGTGCGAGCCGTCGACCGGGTCCTGGTAGAGGTAGCTGCCCCGGAACGGGGTGAGCGTGCCGGCGGCCGCCGTGATCCTCAGGCCGGGCCCGTTGCCGCGGATCCGGATCGTGTCCGGGCTCTCGTAGGCCAGCTCAATCGGACCGGCGTCGGTCTGCCAGGTCAGCAGGGCGGGGGTGGCCCGCACGACGGACGGCTCGGACGGGTTGAACCGCAGAACCGGGTGCATGCCGGTCTGATGCGACACCAGGTGCAGATCGTCGGCGACGGTGTTCTCGGCGAGCACCGGCGAGATGCCGAACCAGGACCCACGGTGGCTGAACGGAATGTCCCGGATGGAGAACATCATCGGCAGCTCCGTTCGAATCGATTCGAACCGACCTTAGGCGGGCCGCGACATGGCGGTCAAGGTCTGGCTCGAATCGGTTCGCGTCAGGGCACGTTGTCGGGCAGATGTACTGGCAGAGCGGCAGTATTCGAGCCGCCGCATTCGTCCCGGACCACTTGCCCAGGTGCCCTTCCTTGACGTTGATGTTGATCGGCTCTGGGCGTACGGCCGTACCGCCTGCTATCAGGGGGAAGCAACACAATTCGTCATAAGCCAAGCAAGAGGGGCGGCGTCGGGCGGGCCGAACAGGGCGGCGAGCTACGCGCTGGGCGGCCGAGCCCGGCAGGCGTGCTGGCGGTGTCGACGTGTGCTCGGGGCACGGCGGGAGCCGCAGTGATGGCATGCTCAGAGCGCTCGATGCGGCACCGATGTTTGCGTTAACACTGTGGATCCTACGCCTCCGCCTCGATTGCAGCGCTGCAAAAGTTTAAGGATCTGCAAAGACTTACAAAGGCTCGCACCCTTGACGAGGGAAAGTGTTAGCGCAAACATTGATTCGCGCCTGTTTCGCGGAGATGATCGCCGGGCTTCCCCACTCTCATAGCCCTGGGTGGTTCCTTCTCTGCGGTCACGCTCCCGCGGCGGTCATTCCCCATCTGTCGCGGTTCCCCCAACCGAAGGACCACTATGTCTTCCTCCGCTCCCCCAGCGGGACGGGCACGCTCCTGGCGACGCATCGCCCTGATCTCCCTCACCGGCGCCGTGGCTGCCGGCGGCGTTGCGGTGGCCACCCGTTCCGCGTCAGCGGCCGTCGTCGACCCGGCCGCCTCGTACGTGCTGGTCAACCGCAACAGCGGCAAGGCCCTGGACGTCTACAACCTGGCTACCACCGACGGTGCCCCGATCAACCAGTACACCCGTAACGACGGTGCCTGGCAGCAGTGGAAGTTCCTCGACTCCGGCTCCGGCTGGTACCGGCTGCAGTCGGTGCACAGCGGCAAGGTCCTCGACCTGCCCACCACCGCCGACGGCGTCCAGCTGGTGCAGAACACCGACCGCAACGACTCCCGCCAGCAGTTCCGCCTCGCCGACTCCGCCGGTGGCCAGGTCCGGCTGATCAACCGCAACAGCGGCAAAGCCCTCGAAACCTGGGAATGGTCCACCGCCGACGGCGCCAAGATCTCGCAGTACCAGGACCTCGACGGCGCCAACCAGCAGTGGCAACTGGCCCGGGTGGGCAGCGGTCCGTCGCCCACGACATCGGTGCCCGGCAACCCCGGGCCGACCGGCACCCCGACCACACCGCCGTCGTCGTACCCCGGACCGGGCGCGGTCTCGGGTGCCACGGGCACGCACGACCCGACGATCGTCAAAACGCCCTCGGGTTCGTACATCGTGGCGCAGACCGGTGACAACATTCGGTTGACCACGTCCACCGATCGCACCACGTTCCGGGAGGCGGGCGCGGCGTTCCCGAACGGGGCGCCGTGGACGACCGCGTACACCGGCGGCAGCCGCAACTTGTGGGCACCGGACATCTCGTACCGCAACGGCCAGTACTACCTGTACTACTCCGCCTCGACCTTCGGCTCCAACCGCTCGGCGATCTTCCTGGCGACCAGCCCGACCGGGGCCTCGGGATCGTGGACCAACCGGGGCCTGGTCATCGAGTCCAGCACGTCGAACAACTACAACGCCATCGACCCGAACCTGATCGTGGACGACGCCGGCCGGTGGTGGCTGAACTTCGGCTCGTTCTGGTCCGGCATGCAGCAGATCGCCATCAACCCCTCGACCGGGCTGCGCGCCGACTCGTCGATCCGCCTGATCGCCGGCCGCAACGGCGGGGACATCGAAGCGCCGCACATGGTCAAGCACGGCTCCTTCTACTACCTGTGGGTGTCGTTCGACCGCTGCTGCCAGGGTGCGGCCAGCACGTACCGGATCATGGTGGGCCGGTCGACGAGCCCGAACGGGCCGTTCGTGGACCGCAACGGCACCGCGATGAACTCCGGCGGCGGCACTGAGGTGCTGGCCGGGCGCGGCAGCATTCACGGTCCCGGCCACCAGGCTGTCCTGCAGGACACCGACGGCGACGTGCTGGTCTATCACTACTACGCCGACAACGGCGCCTCGCGGCTCGGGATCAACCGACTCGGGTACGACGCCGCCGGCTGGCCGTTCGCCTACTGATTCCGGGCCGGAGAAGTCTGATGCGCAGCACTGATTCGCTCTGCGCTCCGGCCGGCGAGTAACTACGTGACGGCTACCCGGCGCGCCGGGTAGCCGGTCACCTCGCTGCTCGGATCGCTGAGCAGGTCGATCCACTCGCCGGGGCATCTCACGATCGGTGGTCGGCCGCCCCGGAGGCTTCTTGCTGTGCTCGAACGCCATGGAGGACCAATGATCAGCCTGTTGTCGCGCGGCGCGGCGGTACTCGTGCTACCCACGGCCGGGACTGTTCCCGCTGAGCCGGTGAACGTTCCCGAACACGCCCCGCCCAGCAGGTTCGAGCGGCTCGTCACGCAAGCGGGCAGCAACGGACTCGCGGTCACGCCGGACGGAACGCGGGTGGTCGCGGCCACTCACGATCAGCGCAGCGTGTCCACGTACACCCTGGACGGCCGCACCCACGGCGTGCTGGCAGCCGACCATCTTGGGCGGCGCTTCAACTCACCGAACGACGTGACGATCGCCGCGGACGGCACCGTCTATTTCACCGACCCCAACTTCCAGCGCGGCAACCGCGCCGACCAACTGAAGGGAGTCACCGGCGTCTACCGCGTCCGCGGTGGTGTGGTGGAACTCGCCTGTGGCTCACCACCAGCAATCTCGGTGAGAAGGACAGCGTGCCCAACAACAGCGACGAGCGCATCTTCAAGGTCACCCTCAGTCAATGAGGTGGCGAGGCAGGCCCATCGAAATCGGCAGCAGCCTCACGGGACCCTTAATTTCATTGTGGCCGCTGTACACGGGCAGGAATTTAGAGCCGTGAATCATTAGGCGAGTCATTAACCAAGTCGTGATCTGTGAAAACGGGGGGCACGACTGTCATATCGCATTTCCGGCGACCGATACCCATCCTTGTTGAACAACGATTTACCGGTTTCTCAGCAAATTCTGCAGCGCTGCAAGCTCCCGAATTTCCAGCCGCCATGGTTTCCCCAACCGAAGGACCGTCATGTCTTCCTCCGCTCCTCCAGTCGAACGAGCTCGCCCACTTCGTCGTGTCGTCCTGTCCGCTCTCACTCTCACTGTCGCTGCCGGCGGCGTTGCGGTGGCCACGCGTTCCGCTTCGGCGGCCGTCGTCGATCCTGCCGCCTCCTATGTGCTGGTCAACCGCAACAGCGGCAAGGCCCTGGACGTCTACAACCTGGCCACCACCGACGGTGCCCCGATCAACCAGTACACCCGTAACGACGGTGCCTGGCAGCAGTGGAAGTTCCTCGACTCCGGCTCCGGCTGGTACCGGCTGCAGTCGGTGCACAGCGGCAAGGTCCTCGACCTGCCCACCACCGCCGACGGCGTCCAGCTGGTGCAGAACACCGACCGCAACGACTCCCGCCAGCAGTTCCGCCTCGCCGACTCCGCCGGTGGCCAGGTCCGGCTGATCAACCGCAACAGCGGCAAAGCCCTCGAAACGTGGGAATGGTCCACCGCCGACGGCGCCAAGGTGTCGCAGTACCAGGACCTCGACGGCGCCAATCAACAATGGCAACTGGCCCGGGTGGGCGCTGGTACGGCAAAGACCTTCACCAACCCGATCAAACGCAACGGCCCGGACCCGTGGCTGCAGCACCACAACGGCTACTACTACCTGGCCACCACCACCTGGAACTCCACCATCACGATGCGCCGCTCGACCACCCTGGCCGGGCTGGCGACCGCCACCGATCAGGTGATCTTCAATCTGGCGGGCCGGCCGAACGGCTGCTGCAACATGTGGGCGCCGGAGTTCCACCTCCTCGACGGCCCGAGCGGACCGCGCTGGTACTTCTACTACACCGCCGGGCAGAACGTCACCGACTTCAACCCCACCCAGCGGCTGCACGTGCTCGAATCGGCCGGCACCGACCCGATGGGCCCCTACACCTTCAAGGCGACCCTCGGCAGTGACTGGCAACTCGACGCCAGCGTGCTCAAGGTCGGCAGCAGCCTGTACCTGATGGGTACCTACAACGGCGGCACCAACGGGCAGAGCAACTTCATCCAGCGTATGACCAACCCGTGGACCCTCACCGGATCACGGGCCCGGCTCAGCTCGCCCACGCTTTCCTGGGAACGCCAGACCCACCCGGTCAACGAAGGCCCCGAACCGCTCTACCGCAACGGCAAGGTGATGGTCGTCTACTCGGCGTCGGCCTGCTGGGGACCGGACTACAAACTCGGCATGCTCACCCTCACCGGCACCGACCCGATGAACATCAACCACTGGACCAAGAGCCCGAACCCGGTCTTCCAGCGCAACGACGCCAACAGCGTCTTCGCCCCCGGCCACCACGGATTCTTCAAGAGCCCGGACGGCACCGAGGACTGGATCGTCTACCACGCCAACGACTCCGCAGGCGGTGGCTGCGACATGAACCGGTCCACCCGGGCCCAGAAGTTCACCTGGAACGCGGACGGCACACCCAATCTCGGCACCCCGGTCCGTCTCGGCACCACCCTCACCGCGCCGTCCGCGGAATGAGGGATCAGAATCGTGAACCTCTCCCGACGTACCCTCCTCGCCTCCGGCGCTGCCGCGGCCGGTGCGACTCTGCTCGGACCGGCCGGACCTGCTCACGCCGCCACCTACGGCGGCTATGTGATGGGCTACTTCACCGAGTCCCCGTCGAAGCTGGCCGACAACTACGGCCTGCACCTGGCCGTCAGCGCCAACGGCCTGGACTGGACGCCCCTCAACCAGAACAACCCGGTGGTCACCCCGACCGCGGGCACCCGCGGGCTACGTGACCCCTTCATCATGCGCAAGCAGGACGGCACCTTCGTCGTGCTGGCCACCGACCTGACCGGCACCGACTTCACCCAGCCGAACCAGTACATCCACTGCTGGGACTCGCCCGACCTGCGCAGCTTCACCGGCTACCGCCGGCTGCGGATGCACACCATGAACACCCACACCTGGGCGCCCGAGGCGTTCTGGGACGCCGCCCGCGGCCAGTACGGCATCATCTACTCCGCCAACAGCGGCGGACGGGACGCCTTCTATGTCAACTACACCGGCGATTTCCGTACGGTCGGGCCGGCGCAGTTGTTCTTCGACCCGGGCTTCAACGTCCTGGACGCCACCATGCACCTCCACAACGGCGTCAACTACCTGTACTACAAGAGCTTCAGTGACGGCAGGCTCTACGGCGCCCGCTCCAGCACGCTGAATCCGCGCAGCTTCGACCGGGGCACCTACACCAGCGGTGTGGTCAACGGCGGCATCGAGGCACCGATCGTCGTCAAGGCCAACGACCGCAACGAGTGGTATCTGTACGGCGACTCGTTCTTTCCGAACAACGGCGAACTGTACGTGTGGCGCTCCGGCGACATCGGCGCCACCAACTGGAGCCCGCTGACCAAGGCGCAGTACCACCAGCCGCTGAACGCCAAGCACCCGACCATCTGCCCCATCACCGCCACCGAGCACGCGAACCTGCTGTCCCGGTGGGGAGCACCCGCCTGGAACCGGATCACGTCCTACAACTACCCCGACAACCTGATCCGGCACGCGAACTACACCGCCCGCATCGACCCGTACCCGTTCGACCCGTACCCCGACGCGCAGTGGCGGCTCGTTCCAGGGCTCGCCGCCTCCAGCGGCGTGTCCTTCCAATCGGTCAACGTCGCCAACCACTACCTCCGGCATTCCGGCTACAACCTGGTGCTCGCCGCTAACGACGGAACCGGCACCTTCGCCGGCGACGCGACGTTCCACCGCACCGCCGGCCTCGCCGACAGCGGATGGACCTCGTTCCGGTCACACAACCTGCCGACCTACTACATCCGCCATTCCGGCTACGTTCTGCGGATCGATCCCCTCAGCGGCAGCTCCGCCGCCGCGGACCGGCAGGACGCCACCTTCCGTATCGGCTTCTGATCCTGTACCGCCTGCCCTGGCGCGCCGCGCGCCGCATGATCGCGCCGCGCGGCGCGCCAGGCCGCCACGGCACCCCCAGGTCCACAGGCCACATCGGTGACGCGTCATCCCCGCGCGTCAGAAAGGTCACCTGACCATGGCACATCCCCGCAAAGTACTACTGATCGCGGCGACCAGCGCCGCGGTCGTCGCCGCATCCGGCCTCGTCACCCTCAAGGCCTTCGCCGCGACGGCGGCCCCCGGCGCGTCAGATGACCTCTTCTCAATGAGTCGGTGACCATTGCGAGTCGGCCTGGAATACGGTGTCCGCGTTGCCCGCGGGTCCGTGTCTCCAGGCCGATCCGGGCGGCGACGTAGCCGCCCCGGATAGAGCTCTGTCCACTCTGTCCACCATGACTGTGCCAGCCATTTCTCGTTGCCCGTGTACACCATCAGCTGCTGCACCCGGGCTCGTCGCGTCCCGGGTCATCGCGATACCTGGTCACGTGTGGAAGATCGTCTGAGACGGTGCTGCTTGCTGGCGCTCGTTTATAGACCGAGCGTACGTTGCAGCTACTGCAACTCGGGCAGATGCGCGGACGACGCGTCCCGGTCGTCCAGCACCCCCCGGTACACGGGATGTCTCAGCTGGGTCCCGCCCGTCCACGACCGGTAGGCGATCCGCGCCACCACCTGCGGGTCCACCCACGTCGCCTCGGCCATGGCGGCAGCTTCGGCGTGCCCGGCGGGCGGGTTCGCGCGCCGCAACGGGGCGAGCCGCCGCTGCAGTTGCTCCCGCGCGGCGCCGGACAGGCCGCTGCCCACCCGGCCGACCAGGTGCAGCCGCCCGGCCCGGTCGTAGGCGCCGACCACGAGCGCGCCGATGGTGTCGCGCAACCGGCCCTGCCCGGGCAGCCAGCCGCACACCACCACGTCCGCCAGGTGCGGGATGACGCTCTTGATCCAGGCCCGGCTGCGCTCCCCCGGCGTGTACGGCGAGGCCAGCCGCTTACACACGACACCTTCCAGGCCGTGCTCCCGGGCCGCGGCGTACAGCTCGGCGGCGGCGTCCGGGAAGGACGGCGGCGTCTCCACCGCCGGGCCGCGCAGTTCCAGCGCGTCAAGCAGCGCGCGGCGGTCGGCGTACGGCCACGCCGTCAGGTCCCGGTCGCCGTCGACGAGCAGGTCGAACACGTACAGCGTGACCGGCGCGGACGCCAGCAGCCGCGCCCCCGGATCCCGCACACCGATGCGTTGCTGAAGCCGCGCGAAGTCGGGCGCGCCGGCCGCGTCCAGGACCACCAGTTCCCCGTCCAGCGCGACCCGCCGCCCGCCGAGCAGCTCGGGCAGCACGGCCAGTTCGGGGAAGACGCCGGTGATGTCGCGCCCGGTGCGGCTGCGCGCCCGCCACCGGTCGCCGGCCACCACGACACCGGCCCGCATCCCGTCGTGCTTGATCTCCGCCGCCCAGCCCGCACCGACCGGCACCGGCCCGGGCGTGGCCAGCATCGGCTCGATCGCGGGCGGCAGTCCCCCGGCCGCACCCACCCGATGATCGTCGGACGGGCGCCCGCCGGCGCGCAGGCGAACCGGTGAAGTGCCGGCAGATCGACGGGTCTGGCTGGAGCGACGGGTGATCACGGGAGCGGTACCGGCTGCGGCTACAGTGTGTGCGCCGTGGTGCTCGGGAAGCCGGTGGGAAGCCGGCGCGGCCCTCGCCACTGTGAACGGGAAAGCCGTCGGCCCTCGTCGTCACACGAGGTCACTGGGTGTCAGCAAAGCACCCGGGAAGGCCGGCCACCGGCGCACCGCCCGTCAGCCAGGAGACCGGCCACGGCACGTACCGACCCGTCCACGAGGTGCTGGAAGGTGGTCTGCGATGCGCGTGCGCGCTGTGCGGTCCCCGCTGTCCTGGCGTGCTGTCGCGCCGCTGTCCGTGCTGCTCCTCGCCCTGTCCGGCTGCGCCGACGGCGACCCGCGCCCTGCACCGGCCGCCGCGGGTGGCGCGGCCTCCGTCGACAACTGCGGCACGGCGGTGCCGACCGACACCCCGCCGACCCGGATCTTCGCGGCTTTCCACAACGGCATCGAGGCGGTGTACGCCCTCGGCGGCGGAGCCAAACTCGTCGGCGCCGCGTACCTGGACAACCCGCTGCTGCCCGAGTTCACCGCCCGGTTCCAGCCGGGCCGGCAGGAACCCGCCTACTACCCGGAGGAGTACCCGAGCCGCGAGGAGGTGCTGCGCCTGGACCCGGACTTCGTGGTCAGCGGGTTCACCGGCGCGTTCACCACCGAGGGCCTGGGCACCCGCGCCGAACTGGGCCGGATCGGCATCGGCTCGTACCTGTTCTCGCAGTACTGCCCGACCGCCGACGGCCAGGGGCAGAAGTCGCTCGCCGACAACGACGTCTCGCTCGACAGCGTCTACCGCGACCTCACCGACCTGGGCCGCGTGCTCGGCACCACACCGCAGGCCGACGCGCTCGTCGCGCGGATGCGCCGGACCGTCGCCGAGACCGAGGGCAAGGTCGCCGGCACGTCCCGGCCCACGGTCGCCATGCTGAACCGGCCGGGCGACGGTGAGCTACGCGTCTTCGGCACCGGGGACGTCGCGACCACGATCATCGAGAAGGCCGGCGGCACCCAGGTCTTCGACGACGTCCCGGGCCGGCTCGCCCGGATCGGCACCGAGGAACTGATCAAGCGCCGGCCGGATGTCATCGTGGTGCCGGCCTGCTGCGGCGCCGACGTCGGTCCGGACGGCGCCCAGCGGGTGATCGACGGCCTGCGGTCCGACCCGGCGCTCGCGAACGTGCCCGCGGTGCGCGACGGCCGGCTCTACGCGGTCACGTTCGCCGAGATCACACCCGGGGTGCGCAACGCCGACGCGGTGGCGAACCTGGCGGGGCTGCTGCACCCGGAGAAGTTCTGAACGCTCGGGCTGCCGGGCTGGTCGCGGCCGTCGCGCTGCTGGCGGCGGCCGTCTGCGGCTCCCTGCTGATCGGGAACGAGACGATCGGCATGGGTACGGTCCTCGGCACCCTGCTGCACCCGGACGGTTCGGACGCCCAGCGGATCGTCGAGTACCTGCGTGTTCCCCGTACCCTCGTGGGGGTCCTCGCCGGGGCCGCCCTCGGCGTGGCCGGCGCCCTGTTGCAGGGCCTGACCCGCAACGCCCTCGCCGGCCCGGAGGTGCTCGGCGTGAACGCGGGCGCGGCCCTGAGCGTGGTCCTCGGCATCGCGGTGTTCGGCGTGCACACCTTCGGCGGCTGGCTGTGGTTCTCCTTCGCCGGCGCCGCGCTGGCCGGCGCCGGGGTGTACGCGCTGGCCTCGCTCGGACGCGGCGGGGCCACCCCGGTGAAGCTGGCGCTGTCCGGCGCCGCCGCGACCGCGCTGCTCGGCGGGCTGACCACGGCGCTGACGCTGCTGGACATCAACACGTTCAACGCGTACCGCTACTGGTCGGTGGGCGCGCTGACCGCCGCCGACGCCCCGGTGATCCGGTCCGCGCTGCCGTTCCTGGCGGCCGGGGCGGTGCTCGCCGTGATGTCGGCGCGGGCCCTGGACGCCATCGCGCTCGGCGACGACATGGCCCGTTCGCTCGGGCAGGCGCTGGTCACCGGCCGGGTGACCGCGGCGTGCGCGGTGGTGCTGCTGGCCGGTACGGCGGTCGCGCTGGCCGGCCCGATCGCGTTCGTCGGGCTGACCGTGCCGCACATGGCGCGGGCGCTTGTCGGCCCGGCGCACCGATGGCTGCTGCCCTACGCGGCGGTGCTGGCCCCGGTGGTGCTGCTCGCCGCCGACGTGCTGGGGCGGGTGGTGGCGCGGCCGCAGGAACTCCAGGCCGGGATCGTCACGGCGATCGCCGGCGCGCCCTTCTTCGTCGCGCTGGTGCGCCGGCGCCGGCCGGCGGAACTGTGACGGTCCTGCGGCTGGCGGGCCGCTCGGTGCGGTTCGACAGGCGAGCCTCGCTGGTCACCGCCGGCGCGCTGCTCGTCGCCTTGGCCGCCACGGTTGCCGCGCTGACCGTCGGCGATTACCCGATGCCGCTCGCCGACGTGCTCGGCGTGCTCACCGGCGGCGCCGGGGCGACGCGGCGCAGCGCGTACGTGATCCTGGACCTGCGCCTGCCGCGCGCGCTCGGCGCGGTCGCCGTCGGTGCCGCGTTCGGGCTGTCCGGCGCGATCGTGCAGCGGGTGGTGCGTAACCCGCTGGCCAGCCCCGACGTCATCGGGATCAACGCGGGCGCGGGCGCGGTGGCGGTGTTCCTGGTCGTGGTCGTCGGGGCCGGCCCGGCCGCCGTCGCGTCGGGGGCCCTGGCCGGGGCGCTGGCGACCGCGGTCACGATCTACCTGCTGTCGCGCCGCCACGGTGTCACCGGGTACCGCCTCGTGCTGGTCGGCATCGGCATCGCCGCGATGCTGACGTCGGTGACCGCGTACGTGCTCAACACCGCGAACGTCTACACCGCCGAACAGGCCGCCGTCTGGCTCTCCGGCAGCCTCGCCGGCCGCGGCTGGGGGCACGTCGTCCCGGTGCTCGTCGCGGTGGCGGTGCTGCTGCCGGTGGCGCTGCGGCTGGCCGCGTCGCTGCGCACCCTGGAACTCGGCGACGACCTCGCCCTCGCGCTGGGCACCCGCGCCGAACCGGCCCGCGCCGGGCTGCTGGCCACCGCTGTCGCGCTGGCCGCGGTGGCGACGGCCGCGGCCGGGCCGATCGCGTTCGTCGCTCTGGCCGCGCCGCAACTCGCCCGCCGCCTGGTGCGCGGCCGAGGGCTCGCCCTGGTCACCTCGGCCGCGGTCGGCGCCGCCCTGCTGTCCTGCGCGGACCTGGCGGCCCGCCGGCTGCTCGCGCCCGCCGAACTGCCCGTCGGGGTGCTCACCACCGTGCTCGGCGCACCCCTGCTCATCTGGCTGCTGGCCAGGGCCAACCGCATCGGGAGGACCGGATGACCGACCTGCGCACGACCGGGCTCGGCCTCGGCTACGACGGCCGTACCGTGGTCACCGGCCTTGACCTGCGGGTGACGCCGGGCCGGATCACCGCCGTGGTCGGCCCGAACGCCTGCGGCAAGTCGACGCTGCTGCGCGGCCTGGCCCGCCTGCTGCGCCCGGCCGCCGGAGCGGTCCTGCTCGACGGCCGGGACCTCCACCGGCTGCCGACCCGGGAGATCGCCGCCCGGATCGGGGTGCTGCCGCAGCAGCCCATCGCCCCGGACGGCATCACCGTCGCCGACCTGGTCGCGCGCGGCCGCCACCCGCACCAGCGCTGGCTTCGCCAATGGTCCGCCGACGACGAACGAGCGGTCACCGCGGCCCTGGCCGCCACCGGCGTCTCCGACCTGGCCGGGCGTCCCGTCGACGAGCTCTCCGGCGGTCAGCGGCAACGCGTCTGGATCGCCCTGGTCCTGGCCCAGGACACCGACCTGCTCCTGCTCGACGAGCCGACCACCTTCCTCGACCTGGCCCACCAGCTCGAGGTCCTCGACCTGCTCGCCGACCTCAACGCGGCCGGCCGTACGGTCGTCGCGGTGCTGCACGACCTCAACATGGCCTGCCGGTACGCCCACGAGATCATCGCGATGCGCGCCGGCGCCGTGGTCGCGCAGGGCCCACCGGACCGGATCATCACCCCGGACCTGGTGGAGGCGGTGTTCGGGGTGCGCGCCCGGGTCATCACCGACCCGACCACCGGTACGCCACTGGTGCTGCCCGAACCCCGCGACCCGGCACCGGCGCGGCAGCCACCACCGGCATGACAGCCGTCCCATCGCACGCGTCGTGTGCGGGGAGGGGGTCCGGCCCGGGCGGCGCCGCGTCCGGCCATCAACACTCCCACCATCGCACCGGCAATCCGACGCCGTTCTCTTCGTCACCGGCGGGCCGCGGCCTGGGTCATGACCGGTTGCAAGGCCGGAGCGACCTCGTGATCAGAATTGTCGGCAACAGTCAAGTGACAGCCGGAAACAGGGAGATGGGAAGCGGCCACAAATAGCAATACGCATGAGAGTAATGCCATTCCATTTGGTTACCGGCAGTGATTTCCTCTACTGTTGCGCCGCGCCATTTCGGCCCGTTCACGCCTATCTTGAGGATTCGCGCATGCGCCCGGACACCGTCCGATCCGCGATCGCCGAGGAACAGGAATTCCTCGATCTCGCCACCGCCCGCCGCGACCGGCTCGCCGCTCACCTGGAGGACGAACTGGCCGCGGCCGCCGAGGACGCCCTCGCCGCGTCCCGGCAGCGGATGCTGCGCCGGCAGTTCGAGGAGCTGCGCCGCGCCGGCGACGGCCTGGTCTTCGGCCGGCTCGACGCCCTCGACGGCACGGTGCACCACATCGGCCGGATCGGCCTGCGCGACGACGGCGAGCCGGCCGAAAACACCGAGGACACCGAGGACACCAAGCCCGCTGAGGACGCTGCGGACGCCGACCCGCTGCTGCTCGACTGGCGGGCGCCGGCGGCCCGGCCGTTCTACACGGCGACACCCTTCGACCCGCAGGGACAGGCCCGGCGCCGGCACATCCGTACCGCCGGTTCCGTGGTGACAGGCGTCGACGACGAGCCCCTGACCCATGCCGGCGGCGGAGCAGGCGCTGAAGAAGGACTGGTCGGCGAGGGCGCCCTGCTCGCCGCGCTCGGGCAGCGCCGCACCGGCCGGATGGGCACCGCGATCGCCACGTTGCAGCGCGAGCAGGACGACATCGTCCGCGCCGAGGCCACCGGCCCGCTTATCGTGCAGGGCGGCCCCGGCACCGGCAAGACCGTCGTCGCGCTGCACCGGGTGGCCTATCTGCTCTTCACCCACCAGCAGATGGCCGACCAGGCGGTGCTGGTGCTCGGCCCGTCGCCGCGGTTCCTGGACTACATCGCGCAGGTGCTGCCGGCGCTCGGCGAGACCGCCGTCGTCTCGGCGACCTGCGACACCCTGCTGCCCGGCGTCGTCGTGGGCCGCGACGAGAGCCGCGTCGTCTCCGAGATCAAGGGGCGGGCGCTGTGGCAGGGCGCCCTCGAGGAGTACGCGCGGTCGCTGTTCCCGGCGCCCCGTGACCTGCGGCTGCGATGGGACGGCGAGTTCCATGTGATTCCGGCCGGGACGGTGGCGCAGGTGCTGGCCGCGGTGGCGCCGGGTCGCCCGTACCATCAGGCTCGCCGCAGCTTCGCCACCCAGCTGCACCATCTGCTCGCCGAGGCGGTCGCGGAGCAGCGCGCGGCGCTGCTGGCGGAGATGGAGGAGGGGTACGAGGACATCCTCGCCCGCTTCGACCGCGGTGTCACGCCCGCCGGCACCGCCGGGAGCAGCAGCGACGTCGACGGGCTGCTCTCCGACGAGGAGATCGAGGAGTTGCGCGAACGGATCGCCGGCAACGACGCCATCGCCCGGTTCGTGGAGTCCTGGTGGCCCACCCGCGACCCCGGTGCGACGCTGCGGGCGCTGCTCACCGACCCGGAGCTGCTGCGCCGGTTCGCCCCCACGCTGACCCCGGCCGAGGCCGCCCTGGTCGCCGCCGAACCCGAACCGTGGGCGCCCGGCGACATCCCCCTGCTCGACGCGCTCGCCGACCTGCTCGGGGAGGCCTCCCCGGCACCGGCGGCGGGTGATTCGGTCGCGGAGCGCGCCCGGCGGCAGCGCGGCTGGGTGTACGGGCACGTCGTCATCGACGAGGCGCAGGAGCTTTCCGAGATGCAGTGGCAGATGGCATTGCGGCGCTGCCCCACCCGGTCGATCACGGCCGTCGGCGACATCGACCAGGCCGAGGCGTCACACCGGCACACCACCTGGTCCGAGGCGGTGCGGGCGACCCTGGGCGACCGCTGGACGGCGGCCGAGCTGACCATCTGTTACCGCACGCCGAGCGAGGTCATGGACCTGACCGGCCCGGTCCTGGCGAAGGCCGGCAGCCACAACGCCCCACCCCGCGCGGTCCGCTCCTCGGGCATCGCGCCCTGGCAGCGCACCGTGGCGCCGGACGAGCTGGCCGGCGCGGCGGCGGAGGCGGTACGCGACCTGCGGCACCGCTGGTCCGGCGGCACCGTCGGCGTGGTCGCCCCGGCCGCCCGGATCGCAGCGCTGCGCGCGGCCCTGACCGGCGTGCCGGCGCTGACCGGCGTGCCGGTGCTCACCGCGACGCAGGCGAAGGGCCTGGAGTGGGACGCCACCCTGCTGGTCGACCCGGACGGCATAGCCGCCGAGCCGCGCGGCTGGAACGCGCTGTACGTGGCCCTGACCCGCTGCACCCAGGAACTCGGCCGCCTGCTCCCCGGCCCGTCCTACGACACGTCGGGCGTGGTGGCGAGCAGCCAGCCGAAAGGCTGAGCACCACCCGGGTCGATCTCGTACTCGCCGGTCCGGGGGTCCAGGGTGTGCCGATGCACCGTGGTGGCGCCGTCCCGGTCGACGAACCAGTACCGGGGGATGCCGGCCTTGGCGTACTCGGTCTTCTTGATGATCCGGTCGACGACCTCGGAACCACCGGAGACGACCTCGACAGCGAGCAGCAGACCGCTGGTGCCGGCATAGCTCGACCGGGCCGCTCGTGGTGGCGTGCCCGCCGCCCACACCGTCAGATCGGGGACCCGGCCGCCGCCCACGTCGATCCCGCAGTCGGTGACCACCTGCTCGGGGCCGTAACCGTTGGTGAGGAACCAGGCGAACATCCGGGAGACGAGCAGCGCGTGGTCAGGATCGGCGAGGGGGGTGACCGACAACCCTGCCTCGGGGCTGAGTTCGTAATGATGGTTCTCATCGGCAGCCGCCATCATCGCGAGGTCGTCCAGGGTGACCTGCCTCGGCATCGCAGCGCCCACGCCCTCAGCGCCCATCGTGTTCTCCTCCGCAGGACGCGATCGACCATCAGGTTACCGCCCCGGCACCGCGGCCCGGCGGACGTGGAATGCCATGATCGGCGGGACGTTCGGCGGTGCGTATCGGGAATGAGGAAGCAATGGCCGTACCCCTGGAATTGAATGCTCTTCCCTATGCCCGTCCCGCCCCCGCGCTCGCGCAGACCCTGGGCCTGGTGGTCCGCGACTGAACGGCGGCCGGGTTTGCGCCTACGCTGCGCCCTACGCCCGGACTGTTCAGGAGGAACGCGCGATGGATCTCACCCGGTTCACGGCTCTGAGCTTCGACTGTTACGGCACGCTCATCGACTGGGAGACCGGCATCGCCGCGATCCTTGCGCCGTGGGCCCGGGAACAGGGCCTGGAGATCGGCGCGGAAGAGCTTCTCCGGGCGTACGGGGACCACGAGGCCGCCGTGGAACGGCAGACACCGGCGCCGCTCTACCCGCAGGTGCTCGCCGAGGCCTTCCGCCGGACCGGTGCGCAACTCGGCCGCCCGGTCCCCGACCCGTGGGCGCGCCGCCTCGGTGACTCGGTGCCGGACTGGCCGGCGTTCCCCGACTCCGCCGAGGCCCTCGCGCGGTTGCGCCGGCACTACCAGCTGATCATCCTGTCGAACGTGCACCGCGCGGGTTTCGCCGGCAGCAACCGGCACCTGCGCGGTGACTTCGCCGCGATCATCACGGCCGAGGACGTCGGCGGTTACAAGCCCGGTGACAGGCACTTCCGGGCCCTGGACGAGACGCTGCCGGGGCTCGGCGTGGGGCGCGACCGGCTGCTGCACGTGGCGCAGAGCCTCTTCCACGACCACGTCCCGGCCAAGCGGGAGGGGCTGCCCTCGGTCTGGATCAACCGGCGGCACGACCGGCCGGGCTGGGGCGCGACGCCGGAGCCGGGCGAGAGCTACGCGTACGACCTGGAGTTCCCGTCGATGGCCGCGTTCGCCGACGCCGCCGACCGGGCCTTCGAGCAAAGATCATGACCGATCGGGTACGCGCGATCGACTACCACACCGGCGGCGAGCCGTTCCGGATCGTCCCCGAACCACCCGTCGGTCTCCCGGGCCGCACGGTGGCCGAGCGCTGCGATTTCGCGATCGGCGACCCGGCCGCGGACCGGTTGCGGCGGCTGCTCTGCCACGAGCCGCGCGGCCGCCCCGGCATGTACGGCGGCCTGCTCGTCCCGCCCGACGACGACGGCGCCCGCCTCGGCGTCGTCTTCTTCGGCTCCGGCGGCTTCGCCACCGCGTGCGGCCACGGGACCATCGCTCTCGGCGCGTGGGTGGTGCGCGCCGGCCTGGTGGGTACGCCCGCGGACGGTGTCACGGACGTGCCGATCGACGTGCCGTCCGGCCGGGTCACGGCACGCGTGCACACCACCGGCGGCCGGGTCACCGCGGTCGGCTTCGTCAGCGTCGCGTCGTACGTGGTCGCCGAGGCCGTGGCACTGACCACCAGCCGGGGACCGGTCAGTGCCGCCCTCAGTTACGGCGGCGCCCTCTACGCGCAGGTCGACGCCGGCGCCGTCGGCCTGGAGGTCGCGCCCCGCCACCTGCCGGCACTTGTCGCGCTGGGCCGCGAGGTGCGGACCGCCCTCACCGGGCACCCGGCGGCCCGGCACCCGGGCGGCGACCGGCTCGGCGGCATCCACGGCACGATCTTCCACGAGAACGTGGCCGGGCCCACGCACCAGCGCAACGTCACGATCTTCGCCGACGGGCAGGTGGACCGGTCACCCTGCGGTTCCGGCACCGCCGCCCGGGTCGCCACCCTGGCCGCCATCGGGCGGCTCGCACCGGGCCAGGAGTTCGTGCACGACTCGATGGCGGGTTCCCGGTTCGTCGCCCGCTACGCCGCGCGCCCCGAGGTCATCCCGGTGATCACCGGAATGGCGTACCCGACCGGCGAGCACACCTTCGTGGTGGACCCCGACGACCCGCTGACGCCCGGCTTCCTGCTGCGGTGACCGCGCGCCCCGGTGACCGCGCGCCGCGGTGACCTCCTGCCGCGGTGACCGGTCCGGGAATGGTCAGGCGCCGTCGGTGATGACGGCGGTCGCGGCCGCCAGCAGGGAGATACCCTTCTCGGCGGCACGCAGCCGCAGCTCCGGATAGGGATCACCGGACCCGGAGTGCATGAGGGACAGTGCGAGCTGAATGGTCTCGCGCACCGTGTACGCCTCCGCCAGCCCGAGGATCAACTCCTCACCCCCGGCGTCCCAGCCGGCCGCGTTCCCGTCCTCGCCGGGCAGGGGTCGCTCCGGGTCGTAGGCCGCCGCCACCCCTTCGGCCAGTACCGCCATGGCCGCCGCGTCACGCCCGTAAAGATCGAGGGTGGCGATGGCCTCACCGTTGCCGCAGTAGACCGGCGCCGACACCACGTGCAGTCCCATCCCGGCCGCCGTCGCGCGGAACCCCGGCCAGGCCATGGCGGAACCCGCAGGCTGCCCCGGCGGCGTCGCGTCACGTCCGTCAACCGGCGCGTCGTCAGGCAGCACGTCATCGACCGGGACCTCGTCGACGGCGTGCACGAGCGCACCGCTCGCGGCGACGATGCTGGTGCCGTCGTCGGGCCGCCCGGTGACCGATGCGTAGTCCACCGCGCCGACCCGGTCGGCGGCCGACTCGACAAGTCCGCGCAGCCGGTCCTCCCATTCGGGGACGTCGGCGGGCGTCTCGGCGAGCGCGACGAGCGTTCCGGACAGGGACAGCCGTACGGCAGCCGGGTTCTGCGAAAGCGGCTTGGTCATGAGTCTCTGACCTCCCATGTCGGTCCTGGCGGCAGAACCGTTGGATACCCACTCGCCCGTATGTCACGCCACCTCGGCGGCCCGGCCTCGTCGGGACGACCCGGGAAACGCCTGCCGGAAAGGCTTCAGGAACGCCGCCGGCGCGCCGATCACATGTCCATTCACCGGGAAGGACGCCTATGACGACACTGCCGGGCTGGAACTACGAACAGCCCACCGAAGCGGAGATCCTCGCGGCGCTCACCGCCTACGTCGGCCGCGACACCGCGACGGCGGTGTGGGACGCCCTCTGCCGCCAGCACGGCATCGAACGTCCGGTCGAACGCACCGCGGACCTGCTGCGGGCGTGCGACCACCTGACGTACCTCGGCACCATCGCCCGGGTCACCGGCCGCTCCGGCAAGATCCGCGCCGCGACGTACCAGGCCTTGGACGGCACGCACCAGCCCTTGGACGACGCCTATCAGTCCGTGGACGGCGCTCATCAAGCCTTGGACGGTACTCACCAGGCCCTCGCCGGCTCGCTGGCCGACTCGTCCGCCGGCGCTGCCGGGGGCCCGTCGTGAACGCCACCGACGCGTTCGCGGGAGCGCTTGCCGACCCCCGGCGGATGCGGGTGCTCGGCTCGATCGACTTCGATCATCCGGGTCTCACCGCGACCCTCGACCAGATCACCGCGCGTACCGCTCACCGCACCGGCCTGCCGGTCAGCCTGACCACTCTGGTGTTCGACTCGGCGCAGCTGCTGGCCGGCTCGCACGGGGTCACCGGCTGGCTCGCCGGCGTCGGTGGCACCCCCACGGAGTGGTCGTTCTGTGCCCGGGCCGTCACCAGCGGCGCGCCCTACCTGGTGCCGGACACGACGATCGACCCGGACCAGGCGCACAACCCGCTGGTCACCATGGACGGTTACGCCAGCTACGCCGGTGTGCCGGTCACGGTCGGCGGCGAGCGGATCGGGGCGCACTGCGTCCTCGGCACCCGGCCGCACCACTTCACCGGGACCGATCTGGACGAGCTGCGCTCGGCGGCCGACGAGATCGCCGCCGTCATCGACGCGTACCGCCTGTTCTGAGCGACGCCCCTCGTCCGAGCGACGCCGCTTGTTCTGAGCGACGGCCGCGCCGGGCCTAACCAGGCCCGGCGGGGCCGTTAGTCCGATCCAGCCATGGGAATGTGCCGTTCTCCTGACAGAGAGGACTTTCTGAGATGGCTTCCCGTTCGGCGGTCGGCACTCCGGCAGCCACCCGTTCCCCGATCCGCACCGCTGCCCTGGTGGTCGCGGCCACGTTCCTGCTCGTCGGCGTGCTCGGTTTCATCCCCGGCATCACCACCGACTACGACACCATGTCGTTCGCCGGTCACCACTCGGAGGCGCACCTGTTCGGCATCTTCCAGGTGTCGGTGCTGCACAACATCGTGCACCTGCTCTTCGGGGCCGCCGGCCTGGCGCTGGCCCGGACCGTGTCCGGCGCCCGCGCCTACCTGATCGGCGGCGGTGCCGTCTACCTGGTGCTCTGGCTCTACGGCATGGTGGTCGGGCAGGACTCGAGCGCCAACTTCGTGCCCCTCAACCCGGCCGACGACTGGCTGCACCTCGGCCTGGGCCTCGGCATGATCGCCCTGGGTCTGCTCACCGGCCGCCGCACTGCCCGCTGACCCGCCCCGAACACGCAAGACCAGCCGACGCACTGACCGGCCACGAACACGCAACACCAGCCGACGCCCCGTCCGCTGACCGGTCACGAGCACGTGGCACCGCCCGCCGGTGCCGCGTGCTCGCCGGCCTGCCGGGTCTGTCAAGCGCCGGAGCGCGAGCCCTTTAGACCGTTTTGTCCGAGTAAAGCACGCGCGCTACGACGCGCAGGATGTCGCTGCGGCGGGGTGTTGATCTGCTAGCGATGCGAAATCGCGGTTTCCACCCCTTGATCACAGCGATTTCGTAGCGCCAGCAGATCAACATGTCGCCGGGGAGGGCCCGTCCGGCGATACCGGGCCCGGACGCGGCTGGCGTCGCCGCGCCAGGGGTGGATGGCGGGACGCGATGTGGTTCTCCCCCGGCAGCGGTCGCGGCCCGTTTACGCTGGCCCTGGGCGCGCAGTGCCGCTTGGATCCCGCCGTGGCCGGAGGGGAAGCACGTCATGAAACGCCGCTGGCTCTTCGCCGACCAGCTCGGCCCGCACTTCCTCGACGGCCCCGATCAGCCGGTGCTGCTCGTCGAGTCGAAGGCGGTGTTCCGGCGCCGCGTCTTCCACCGGCAGAAGGCACACCTGGTGCTCTCCGCGCTGCGGCACCGGGCCGCTCAGGGCGGCGACGTGCGGCTGGTGCGGGCGGAGACGTACGCCGAAGCCCTGACCGAGCCGGTGAGCGTCTGCCATCCCACGTCCCGCGCGGCGCGGGCCCTGGTCCGGCGGCTGCCCGATGTCGAGATGCTGCCGCCGCGCGGGTTCGTCACCGCGCCGCAGGACTTCGTGGCCTGGGCGGACGGGCGCGCCCACCTGCGGCTGGAGGATTTCTACCGGTACGCCCGGCGCCGTCACGACGTGCTGATGGACGGCACCGAACCCGCCGGCGGCCGGTGGAACCTGGACACCGACAACCGCGAGC
This sequence comes from Actinoplanes sp. DH11, assembly GCF_020873875.1. Classification (GTDB taxonomy): domain Bacteria; phylum Actinomycetota; class Actinomycetes; order Mycobacteriales; family Micromonosporaceae; genus Actinoplanes. Next base: position 218,824 of record NZ_JAHWGU010000006.1, on the reverse strand, counting down.
CGCCACCGCGCGGCGCGGACCGCCTCGATGTGCCCGCTCCCCCGGCGATCACCGAGGACGAGATCGACGAGCAGGTCCGCGCCGACCTGGACCGCTGGCAGCGCGACGACGGCATCGAGTTCGTCGGCAACGACGGCCCGCGGCTGTTCCCGGTGACCCGGTCCGAGGCGCTGGACCGGCTGCGGCACTTCGCCCGGCACCGGCTGCCCGCGTTCGGGCCGCACGAGGACGCCATGCTGGCCGGTGACCCGTCGATGGCGCACAGCATGCTGAGCCCGGCGATCAACCTGGGGCTGCTGGACCCGCTCGAGGTGGTGGAGCAGGCCGAGCAGGCGTACCGCGAGGGTTCGGCGCCGCTGGCGAGCGTCGAAGGCCTCATCCGGCAGATTCTGGGCTGGCGCGACTTCGTCTGGCACCTGTACTGGTACTTCGAGCCCGACTACCGGGCCGCCAACGAACTGCACGCCCGCCACGAACTGCCCCGGTGGTTCGCCGACCTGGACGCCGGCGCGGTGCAGGCGCGCTGCCTCTCCGACGTGCTGGCCGGGGTCCGCGACCGTGGCTGGGTGCACCACATCCCCCGGCTGATGGTGCTCGGCAACTACGCGATGCAGCGCGGCTGGCGGCCCGGCGCGGTCGCCGACTGGTTCCACCGGTGCTTCGTCGACGGGTACGAGTGGGTGATGACGGCGAACGTGATCGGGATGAGCCAGTTCGCCGACGGCGGCCGGATGAGCAGCAAGCCGTACGCGGCCGGCGGCGCCTACATCCACCGGATGAGCGACTACTGCGGCGGCTGCCGGTACGACCCGAAGGCGCGGACCGGGGACGACGCCTGCCCGTACACCGCCGGGTACTGGAACTTCCTGGCCCGCCACGAGAACGCGCTGGCCGGCAACCACCGGATGCGCCGGCCGCTGCAGGGCCTGCACCGGCTGGCCGACCTCGACGCCGTGCTCGAACAGGAGAAGGTCCGCGGCTCGCGTGCGCCCTGACACCGTAGGGTCGATGACCGTGCGCACCGACGACTGGACAGATCCCGCGTGGCAGGCCGAGGCCGACGGCTGGGTCACCGACCGGCTGGCCCGGCTCGGCACCCCGGTCACCGGCGAGATCGAACGCTTCCGGGTACGCCCCTGGTCGGTCACCCACCGCGTGCCGACCACCGCCGGCCCGCACTGGTTCAAGGCCAACATCACCGGCTGCCGGTACGAGGCCGCCCTCGCCGAGGCGCTGACCACCATCGCCCCCGGCGCCACGCTGCCGCCGCTCGCGGCCGACCCGGAACGCGGCTGGCTGCTCACCGCCGACGCCGGCCCGACCCTGCGCGAGACGACGATGCTGACGCGGGACCGGACGGCGACGTGGCCGCGCATGCTCCAGGCGTACGCGGCCCTGCAGCGCGCCACCACGCCGCACGTGCCGGAGCTGATCGCGGGCGGCGTACCCGATCAGCGGGTCGCGCACCTCCCCGCCACCCTGGCCGCGCTGCTCGCCGACCCGCAGGTCCGCGCCGGCGTCGACCCGGCCGTCCCGGCGCTCGTCCCCGAGTTCGGCGAGTGGTGCGCCGAACTGGCCGCCGACGGCATCCCGGCGGCCCTGCAGCACGACGACCTGCACGACGACAACGTCTTCGCCGACCTGCGGTTCTTCGACTGGGGGGACGCCAGTGCGGGCCACCCGTTCGGTTCACTGCTCGTCGCCCTGAACGTCGTGCACGACGCGCTGGACCCGGCCGAACGCTCCCGTGAACTCCCCCGGCTGCGCGACGCGTACCTGGAACCGTGGTCCGACCTGGCCGGCGCTGCCACGCTGCGCCGCTCGGTCACCCTGGCCTGCCGGGTCACCCGGGTGTCGCGGGCGGCGGCCTGGCAGCGGGCGCTGCGGGGTGCGGCCGTGCCGGTCGACGAGGCGTTCCGCTCGGCGCCGGCGGCCTGGCTCAACGAACTGCCGTCCCCGGACACGCTCTGATCGGCCGCGATCGCCGTGGCGGCCGGGGCCCGCGCGGTGGCCGAAAATCGCGCGACAGGCCGATCGTGCCCCGCCACAATGGCCTCTCGTGAGTCCCTCAGTTGATCAACATGACACGTTCGGCGTGGCGGCACCGGACCGCCTCGGCACCACCCGGCTCCCCGGCGGGCGCCGGCTGGCCTGGTCCGAGTGGGGCCCCTCGGACGGCCGCCCGATCCTGTTCTGCCCCGGCGCCGCCACCGGCCGCCACCTCGGTTTCGGCACCCACCTCCTCGGCGGCCTCGGCATCCGCCTGATCTCGGCGGACCGGCCCGGCCTCGGCGCCTCCGACCCGGACCCCGGCCGCGACCTGCTCGGTTTCGCCACCGACGTCGCCGAGATGTTCCGGCTGCGCGACATCACCGGCGTACGCGGTGTCGGCTTCTCCCAGGGCGCCCCGTTCCTGCTGGCCTGCGCCGCCACCGGCGTGCTCACCGCGGCCGCCGTGGTCGCCGGCACCGACGAACTGGCGCACCCCTCGTTCGCCGCGGCCCTGCCCGCCGACGTCACCGCGATGGTCGAGGCGGTGCGGACCGACCCGGCCGGGGCGGAGACCTTCTTCGCCGGGTACGGGGATCCGGACGCCTTCTGGCAGCGCATCCTGGACATGTCCGGTGCCGCCGACCGCGCCGTTTACACCGACCCGGTGTTCGAGGCCGCGTACCGCCACGCCATGTCCGACGCCTTGGCGCCGGGCCCCGCCGGTTACGCCCGCGACACCGTGCTGGCCTCCGCCCGCTGGCCGTTCGACCTGGCGCGGGTGCGGGTGCCGGTACACCTCTGGTACGGCGCCGCCGACACCAGCCCGGTGCACTCCCCCGACCTGGGCGCCACCCTGGCGACCCGCCTGCCCGACGCCGAACGCCACCTCCCGCCGGGCGCCGGCGGCGCCCTGCTCTGGACCCACACCACCGACATCCTGCGGACCCTGCTGGCGAGCGCTCAGGGGTGAGACCGGACCTGGCCGGGCGGCTGCGGCGTGCTCAGCGGTGCAGCCAGGCCGGCAGGCCCGGCTCGGCCAGTTCGGTGACCCGCCGCTGGTAGCGGTCGAACTCCGCGGCATCGAGCATCTCGCGGCCGGCGCCGGAGCGTCCCGCGTGGAAGAAGGCCCGGTCGCTCTTGAGCACGCCGTTCCCGCCCGGCACCAGCTCCGGCGCCCGCTGCCGCATCGCGCCGAAGGTGGCGGCCTGGACGAGCGCCGGCCAGCGGTCCTCGGGCACGGTGATGCCGAGCCACGCGGCGAGGTGGCGCATCTGTCCGGCGAGGTCGGTCAGCAGGTCGTCGTAGTGCACCAGCAGCACGTTCGGCGCGGCCCGTCGCCGCCACGCGTCCGACAGGTGCCACAGGACGCCGGGCAGGGAGTCGAGTTCCGTACGCGGATCGTGGTCCCCGTCGATCCACTTCACCAGCCAGGAGTGCGGGGACGGGCGCTCCGGCGCCGGGCCGGTGGCCTGCGGCACGCCGGTGAGCGCGCTCAGCCGGTCACGGTCGATGTTGGCGCCCTGGTGGTAGAGCGAGACGGCCATGTCCAGCGGATGCCGCGCCACCACGATGTAGTGCACCCGGTCGTGGAGCGGCACCCCGTCGAGCGGCGTGTGCGTCTTGATGAAACGCCGGTGCTGTTGCGCGGCGAGCCGGTCGTACACTTCCTGTTCCGGCGTCACCAGCCAATCCAGCCACGGCGACAGCGCGGGCAGCGGCGCCGGCAGCTCCGGGGTCCGGAACACGAGCAGCGCGCAGATCATCTGCATCCAGGTGGTGCCGCTCTTGGACCGGGTGCTGATCACGATGTCGCCCGCCCGGAACGGGAAGCCCCGCCAGCGGGCACTGTCCTCTTCGCTGGAGCGATAACGCATCCGCCCGAGTCTAGGCCGCGCCCCTTCGTACCCAGCGTCGCGGGGCCGTGGCGCGGCGTACACAATGACCCGGTGCCCGCACCCACACTGGTCGTGATCCGCGGCAACTCCGGCAGCGGCAAGTCGACGACGGCCCGGGAGGTGCGCCGCCGGTACGGTCGCGGCGCCGCCCTCGTCGAACAGGACTATCTGCGCCGGGTGCTGCTGCGCGAACACGGCGGCACCGCGCACGAACCGGTGGCGCCGGCCCTGATCGACGCCACCGTGCGCACCACGCTCGGCTTCGGCTACCACGTCATCCTCGAAGGCATCCTGGACTCCGCCGGCCACGGCACGATGCTGCGCCGGCTCGTCGCCGACCATCCCGGCCCCACCGCGGTCTTCTACCTGGAGGTGTCCTTCGCGGAGACGGTGCGCCGCCACCACCGGCGCGCCGAGCCCATCCCGGTCTCCGAGGATCAGATGCGCCAGTGGTACGCGGACCGCGACCTCCTCGGACTTCCCGGCGAACACGTCCTGCCCGAGAGTTCGACCTTCGACGAGTCCGTGGCCGCCGTCCTGCACCTCAGCGGCCTCACCTCAGCGGCGCCCCGGACACCGTGCCCGACGCGCTGCCCACGCTGCGCCGCCAAGTCCCTGCCGGGTTGACCGGCAAACCGGCCGGTCGCCGGTCGTCTTCCCACCTCACTCGCCGACCGGGCGCTTCTGTGCCGACGCCAGCGCATCATTGCCGGAAGCGTAACCAGTGGGTTACGCTTCCGTGCGTGGACGAGGTGGCCGGAGCGATCGCCGACCCGGTGCGGCGGGAGATCCTGCTGATGCTGCGCGACGAGCCGCTCGCGGCCGGGCAGATCGCCGACCGGTTCGCGATCAGCCGCCCCGCGGTGAGCCGTCACCTGCGGGTGCTGCGCGAGGCCGGTCTGGTGCGCGACAGTGTCGACGGCCGGCGCCGGGTCTACACGATCGACACCGCGCCGCTGTCCGAGCTGGCCGGCTGGCTGGAGCTGGTGCGCAGCCCGGACGCCTGGTCGCGCCGCTTCGACGCGCTGGAGACCGAGGTCTACCGCACCCGCCGCGAGCGCCGCGACACCACCCACCGGGAGCACCGCGACACCACCCGGCACGACGTCCCGCCCGGCACATCCGACGCACCGTTCCATGAGGAGTCCGCATGAGCCCCACCCCGACCGGCCGGCTGTTCGGCAACGATCTCGTGCTGACCCGCACGTTCCGCGCACCCATCGACGACGTCTGGGCGAGCATCACCGAATCGGAGCGTACGGCGCGCTGGTTCGGCCCCTGGCAGGGCGACGCGGCGCCGGGCAACACGATCAAGGTGCAGATGGCCCAGGAGGAGGGACGGCCCTGGATGGACGTGACGATCGACGCCTGCGAGCCGCCCGCTCGGCTGGTGCTGTCGGCCGTCGACGACCACGGCAGCTGGAACCTGGAGCTGGCGCTCACGGAGAGCGCCGGCGTGACCGAGCTGCGGTTCACCCATCACCTGACCGGCCAGGAGACTGTCGGCGAGGTCGGTCCCGGCTGGGAGTACTACCTGGACCTGTTGGTCGCCGCCCGCAACGGCGAGCCGGCCGTGTCGTTCGACGACTACTACCCGTCAATGAAGGAGCACTTCGAGTCACAGCGGTGATGCCGGGGCGCACGACCCGTCCGTCGGCGGGCAGGTAGCAGTCGATCGACGGATGGCCCCGGCCCCGGTGTGGCGGCATTCTCGGACCCGAGCGGATGCGGGACATCGACCGTGTCCGCCGTGCGAACGGGGAGGAATGCCATGAGTACCACCGCGCCGAGGATCCGCACCGGGCTGGTTGACGCATGAGGATCGCTGCCGCGCTCACCGCCGGCCTGATGCTCAGCTCACTCGCCCTGACCGCCACCGCCGGCCCGGCCACCGCCGCGCCGATCACGAAGGTGCCGCTCACAGAGACGGCCGTCACGGGGGCGGTCGTCACCGAGGCGGCGCAGGCAGTCGAGGTGACGACGGCCGCCCAGTTCACCGCGGTCGCGGGCAAGCGCAAGACGGTCGCCCTGACCTTCGACGACGGGCCGTCGAAGTACACGCCACAGATCCTGGACATCCTGCGCCGCAACAACGTCAAGGCGACGTTCTGCATGCTCGGCAACAACGTCGGCCCCTACCGCGCCACGGCACGCCGGGTCGTCCGCGAGGGTCACCGGCTGTGCAACCACAGCCGCAACCACCCGGACTTCCGCAAGCTGTCCACAGCAGCCGCCCGGTCCCAGGTCAAGTACACCCAAAGCAAAATCAAGTCGGTGACCGGCCGGAGCCCGAAGGTCTTCCGCTTCCCTTACGGTTCGAGCAACACGCGTACGCGGGCCGTCGTCCGCAACGAGGGCCTGCGCATTCTCGGCTGGACCGTCGACACGCGCGACTGGGAACGCCCCGGCTCCGCCACCATCACCAAGCGCGCGGTGAACAACACCCGGCCCGGTGGCGTGGTCCTGATGCACGACGGCGGCGGCAACCGCAGCCAAACCGTGGCGTCGCTCAACAACACGATCCGCAAACTAAAGGCGAAGGGCTACACCTTCGTCCTGGCCTGAGCCGCAACCCAGGCCGATGAGCAATCCAGGCCGACGACCAGCCCGGGCCGACGACCGGCCCGACCCCTGAGCAGTCCGGGTTGGAGAGCACCACATGGCGGCCGCCGGCAGCACCCGCCGGCGGCCGTCGCCTGCCGGTGGGCTGAGGACCTCGGGGCTGGCGGCAGGTTCGGCAGCCATGACGGCAGTCTGTCACCGGGTTACGACATAACGAGACCTCGTCACCCCCGCCGGCCATGTCTCGCTCTCGCGCAGCCGCAGCGGGACCGGGCGTTCGCCGGGGGCCAGCAGCGGCGTGCCGGCGCCCAGCGCGATCGGGGCCACGAACAGTTCCAGTTCGTCCACCTCACCGGCCGCGAGCAGCGCCCGCATCACACTGACGCTGCCCCAGACGATGGTGCGGCGGTCGCTGCCGCGCTGGGACCGCACGTGCGCGACGGCGTCGGGGACCACGCGCGCGGCTTCGTGCGTACCCCAGGGGGCGGCGCCGAGCGTGCCGGAACAGACCGTCTTCGCCAGGCCGTTGACCTGCCGGGCCATGGGCTGGTCGGTGGCCTCCGGCCAGAACGCCGCGAACTCCTGATAGGTACGGCGGCCCAGCAGCATCTCGTCCACCGACTCCAGCAGCGCCGTGTTGTGCCGCTCGGAGTCGCCGAAGTCGGGCACGGCCGCGAAGACGTCGCCCTCCCCGCCCGGTCCGGCAAGGAACCCGTCGACCGACATCCACTGCTGGACAAGGACGTGACCCATCCGGTTACGCTACCGCCACTATGGTCAACGTACGGTCCGGCGCGGCCCTGGCGGCGATCCCGCACCTGCTGATCCTGCTGGTGGTCGTGACGTCGGCGGTCAACGCACCGGCCGGCGAGCGGGGCTACGTCGCCTATCTGATCCTGCTCGAGCTCCTGATCGTGCCGTTCGGACTGCTGGCGGCCGTGGTGGTGCGCTTCATCCCCCGTTTGCGCGCCTGGTCGGGCGGCATCCTCGCCGGCACGGTCGGCGGCGCGGCCCTGGTGGTGCTCGCGATCTTCCTGGCGGGCGCCTCCGACAACTGGTGACCCGACACTCGAACCCTCGGTGGCGGCTGATGCCGCCACCGGGAAAGCCTTGTCGCGCTGGGTCAGCGCCACCGTTCCGATGGACTCCGGCCGGGAGCGGCAGGACCGCGACGGGCTGAGCGGGGCGTACGCCGGTATCGGGTGCTCTTGTTCGCCCGGATCCCGGTGGTGTCGTCGACGGTAGACATTTGCCGGGATTGGCAGCAACGCGTTCTCTGCGGCGGTGCGCGACAATGCCGGGATGCAGGAGGACCGATCGCAGGGCTGGCAGCGACTGGCTATCCTGGCGCGGGAGCGCGGTGAACGTGCCCGGCAACGCGCCGCCGAGGTGCGCGACCGCGCGGCGCGGCTCAAGGCCGGTCGGCCGGTTTCGGCGCGGGCCCGCGCGGCCGAGGCGGAACGCGCGGTCCGGCACGCCGAGGACAGCCGGTTACGCGCCGCTGCCGCGCACCGGGCCGCCGCGGAGGCCCACGAGTTGGCCGGCCGGTCGCATGGCGATGCGGCGGTCCAGGGCCGGCGTTAGGCTGCCGCGCATCACCGGGCTGCCGAGCGTCACCGGGCCCAGGCCGCGCGGGTGGTCGCGCGGCAGGAGGCCGGCAAGGTGGCGGCAGAGGTGGCTCGGGCTGAGCCGCGCGCGGGACGAAAGCGCCGCCGCGACGGCTGAGGAGCAGCGGTTCGATCCGGCGTTCGACGAGGGCGGCGATGTGGCTCGTACCGTCTCCGGTGTCGCCCACATCGCCGCCGCGACCGCCGAGGGCGCAGCGACCACCCGCCAGGCCGCCTCGGACCTGACCCGCCTGGCCGGCAGCCTCACCACCATCGTGGCCGAGTTCCGCCACTGACCCGGGGAAAAGCGGGGCCGGTTCAGACGATCCGCTGGCGCCAGCCGCGCACCCGAGCCGGCACGGCCGCGCGGACCGCGGCCGGCAGGTGCGGGCGCACGTCGGCGACCTGCCGGGCCGCCTCCGCCGCCGTACGGCGCAGGCTGTCCCGGGCCTCGACGGCGAGCCGCTCGTCGTGCCGGGCCGCCTGCTCGGCGGTGACCGCCGTCCGGTACGCCCGGTGGCGGTACCCGGCGATCGCCCGCTGCACCGCGACCTCCTGGAGAACCGGGTGCAGCGCCGGATCCCAGCCGTCCCACCGGACGGCGTCGGCGGGCAGGTCACCCCGGCCGATCGCGGCCCGGAGCATCCGGTGCAGCGCCCGCTCCCGGTCGGCGAAGTCCGCCGGGGTGCGCGCGTCGTCCGGCGCGGTGAAGGCCTCGGCGCTGCGCAGCCGGTCGAGCCGCAGTTCGGCGTCCTGCCACGCCTGCCAGGCGTCCTCGGTGTGCTCCTCGGCCTGCCACCGGCACTCCTGCCAGCGGCGCGCCGCGTCGGTGGCCCGTTCCGCGGCCACCCGGACCTCGGCGGCCCAGCGCACGGTCTCCAGGGCCTGGTCGCGATCGCGGGACCGGTCGCGGCGGGCCCGGCGCACCGCACCGAGGGTCTGCACGGCGGCCAGTCGTGGGTCACGCAGCGCTCGCGGCTCGGCCAGGAGCAGCAGCGCCGGCAGGGTCAGCACCAGCAGGACCAGCGAGATCGCCACGGGTGCGACGTTCATGATCGATCAACCTCCTCCCGTTCGGTCGTCATCAACCGTGCCAGCCGGGGGGACGCCGCCGGTACCTCCGTGGCCGAGAACACAGCTTGACCCCGACGCGACGTCATGGTTTGGACTCGTCGGCGTGAGACTGACAGCCACCGCGTACCTCTGCTCCCATCTGTTGTCCCTGTTCGGCAACGCGATCGCCGCCGTCGCCCTGCCGCTGGTGCTGCTCCAGGTCACCGGCAGTGTGCTGAGCGCCGGGGCGCTGGCCGCCGCGACCGTCGTCCCGGCGGTGCTGGCCGGCCTGTTCGCCGGCGTGGTGATCGACCGGATCAACCGGCGTACCGCCTCGGTGGTGACCGACCTGATCTCCGCCGCCGCCGTCGCCGCGCTGCCGCTTGTCGATCGGGCGACGGGCCTCACGCTCGCCTGGTTCATCCTGTTCGGCGTGCTCGGCTCGCTCGGTGACGTGCCCGGGATGACCGCCCGGGAGGCGCTGCTGCCGGCGGTGGTCCGGCACAGCGGGATGGCGGCGGAACAGCTGGTCGGGCTCCGGGAGAGCGCTGGCGCGCTCGCCGTGCTGATCGGTCCCGCCCTGGCCGGCGCGCTCTTCCTGCTGCTGGACGGAACGGCCGTCCTGTGGGTCACCGCGGCCACCTCCGCGGCCGCGGCCCTGATCACCCTGCTCATCCCGCACGAGGTCGGCCGGATCGAGCGGGTCGCCGAGAAGCCCGGGCGCCCACGCCTGCTGGTCGGCCTGCACCACCTGTGGGCCAGCCCGTTCCTGCGGGTGACCACGGGTGTCAGCCTGGTGATGGTCGTCGTGCTGTCCGGACTGCAGAGCCTGGTGCTGCCGGTGCACTTCCTGGCGTCGGGGGACGAGGCGCAACTCGGTTTCGTGCTCAGCGCGCTGGCCTTCGGCAGCCTGGCCGGCGCCGGTGCGTACGCCGGGCTGGGTGCCCGCGGCTCCCGGCGAGCCGGGATGCTGATCTGTTTTGCCGGTACGGTGGGCGGGTTCGTCCTCGTCGCGCTGCTGCCGGCCACCTGGCTGCTGCTGGTGGGCGCCGGAGTGGTGGGTCTGTCGAGCGGGTGGCTGGGCGGTCTGATGGGTGTGCTGTCCCTGGAACGGGTGCCGGAGCACCTGCGTGGCCGGGTGCTGGGCAGCCAGAACGCGGTCCTGACGGCGGCGCCGGCGCTGGGCGTCGTGGCGGCCGCGGTGATCACCCATCGGACGGAGATCGGCGTGGCGGCGATCGGCCTGGCCGTGGTCTGGGCACTTGCCGCAGCGGTCGCGGCCCGGTCCCCCGCGCTGCGGTGCCTGGATCCGGCCACCGCGTCCGACCCGGCCACCGCTGCCGCGTCCGCTGGGAAGGAGGCCTGACATGCGCAGCCGGGAAGTCGCGGAGCTCGCCGGCGTCACCGTGCGCACCCTGCGGCACTACCACCGGCTCGGCATCCTCCCGGAGCCGCCGCGGAGTTCCAACGGCTACCGGGAGTACGACCTAGGCACGCTCGCCAGGCTGCTGCGGATCAAACGGCTCACCGGGCTCGGCATCCCGCTCGGCCGGGTCGCCGCGCTGCTCGACGACGGCGGCACGGCGGGCGCGGCCACCGGGGACGTGCTCGACGAGCTGGACCGCGAGCTGCGGGACCGGATCGACCGGCTCACCCGCCAGCGCGAGATCATCGCCGAGGTCCGGAGCCGGCAGGTGAGCGCGGACGTCCCGGCCGGCGCGGAGCGCTACCTGGCCCGGCTCGCGGCGAACGCGCCCGAGCTGCACGCCACCGAACGCGACCACGCCGTGCTGGTGCACCACCTGATCGGCGACACCGAGGTGGTCACCGAGCTGTACGCCCGGATGAGCGACCCCGGCCAGCTCGACGTCATGGCGCAGGTCGCCCGGCAGTTCGCGGCCCTGCACGACGGGAGCGGCGACGACGCGATCGAGCGGGCCGCGAGCGACCTGGCGGCGCTGCTCGCCCCGCTCGCCGCGACAGTCACCGCGGACACCGCGCCGGTCGTGCCGCTCGGCGTGGACTTCTGGACCGGCTCGCTGACCGGGCCGCAACGGGCGGTGATCCAGCGGCTCGGCGAACTTCTCGCCGCGGATCCTCAGTCCGGGGCCGCGGGCAAACCGAGCTGACCGGGGTTGGCGAACCGGGCGGCCGTCCGGTGGGAGATGCGGCCCACCGGCGGGACGATGCGCACCAGGCGGGCGCCGGGCGGCACCGGCGGGAAGGTGAGGCGTTCGAACTTCGGCATGTGGCGACAATCGGCGGGCCGGGCCGCCGCCTCAGGGTTCGGGCTCGTGACCAGTGCCATATTCGATGACCGCAGCATGCCCGCGGCCCTCGGGGAGATCCGGCTCCGAGGGCCCGTACGTGCAGCGGCTTGCCGCCACCGTCTTCGACCCGGCCCTCCTCCCGCCCGCCGGGTGAGCGGAGCGGCAGGAGGGCCGGACCGGCTCAGCGCAGCGTCTCGGCGTCGATCACGAAACGGTAGCGGACGTCGGACTTGAGTACCCGCTCGTACGCCTCGTTGACCTGGTCGGCGCTGATCAGCTCGACCTCGGGGGCGATGCCGCGCTCGGCGCAGAAGTCCAGCATCTCCTGGGTCTCGGCGATGCCGCCGATGCTGGAGCCGGCGAACGACCGGCGAGCGCCGAACAGGGCGAACACCGGCACCGGCAGCGGCTCCGGCGGCGCGCCGACGCTGACGAACGTGCCGTCGAGGCGCAGCAGGCGCAGGTACGAGGCCATGTCGATCTTGGCGCTCACCGTGTTGATGATCAGGTCGAAGCTGTTCTTCAGCGTCTCGAAGGTCGCCGGGTCACTCGTCGCGTGGTAGGCCGAGGCGCCGAACGCGAGCCCGTCGTCCTTCTTGCCCAGCGTCTGCGACAGCACGGTGACGTCGGCCCCCATCGCGGCCGCGATCTTGACGGCCATGTGGCCGAGACCGCCGAGACCGACGACGGCGACCTTCTTGCCCGGGCCGGCGTTCCAGTGCGACAGCGGCGAGTAGGTGGTGATCCCCGCGCAGAGCAGGGGCGCCGCCTTCTCGTACGGGATCGCCTCCGGCACCCGCAGCACGAAGTCCTCGTCGACCACGATGTGGGTGGAGTACCCGCCCTGCGTGACGGTGCCGTCCCGGTCGACCGCCGCGTAGGTGCCGGTGTTGCCCTTCAGGCAGTACTGCTCCTGCCCGGCCCGGCAGTTCTCGCACTCGCGGCACGAGTTGACCATGCAGCCGACGCCGACCCGGTCACCCACGGCGTACTTGCTGACCTCGCCGCCGACCTCGGCCACCACCCCGACGATCTCGTGGCCGACGGTGAGCGGGTAGGGCACGGTGCCCCACTCGCCACGGACGGTGTGGATGTCGGAGTGGCAGATGCCGGCGTAGCGGATCTCGATCAGAACATCGCGCGCCCCGACGTCGCGCCGCTCGATGGTGGTGCGCACGAGCGGCTCGGTGGCGGAGACGGCGGCGATGGCGTTGACAGTGCGAATGATGTCCTCCGATGGCGCGGTACTGACGTGCTCTTACCAGCTCACCACAACCGGGGCGGTCGTGGCACCGATGATCGGTGTACTGGTAGTACCACTCAACCAGGCAGCCGAACCGTGACGAGCAGCCCACCGGCCGGGCCGGGCGTCAGGTCCAGGGTGCCGTGGTGGGCGCGGACGATGCTGTGCACGATCGCCAGGCCCAGTCCGGCACCGGCGTGACCGTCCGTGCGTACCCGATCGGTGCCGCGCCGGAAGGGCTCGGTGAGGGTCGGCACCAGCTCCGCCGGCAGCGGGTCGCAGGTGTTCTCGACCCGCAGCACCCCGGCGCCGCCGTGCTCGCCGGTGTGCACCGTCACGCGGCCGCCGTCGAGGTTGTGCACGACGGCGTTCTGGATCAGGTTCGTCACCATCCGCAGCAGCAGTTCCGCGGAGCCGCCGGCCCGGGCCGGGCCGCCGGTGACGCCCAGTGTGATCCCGCGCCGCTCGGCCAGCGGAAGCAGCGTCTCGGCGGCCTCCTCGGCGAGCAGGGACAGGTCGACGCGGTCACGGGCGAACGTCCCCCGGCCGCTGCGGCTGAGCAGCAGCAGGGCCTCGGTGAGGTCGATCGCCCGCTGGTTGACGGCGTGCAGGCGCTCGATCAGCTCGCCCTGGTCGCGGGCCGGGTCCGTGCGGGCGACGTCGAGCAGGGTCCGGCTGACGGCCAGCGGGGTGCGCAACTCGTGCGAGGCGTTCGCGGCGAACCGCTGCTGCTCGGCGACGTGCGACTCGAGTTGTTCCAGCATCGCGTCGAACGCGTCGGAGAGCTCCCGGAACTCGTCGCGCCGGCCCGCCATCCGGATCCGGTGGGACAGCGAACCCGTACCGGCCCGGCGCGCGGCCTCGGTGATCCGGGTGAGGGGTCCGAGCATCCGGCCGGCCAGCAGCCAGCCCCCGACCAGGCCGAAAACGAGCAGGACGACCCCGGCCACGGCCGCGGCGGGGGCGAACATGTGCATCAGCAGCCAGCGGTTGGGCGAGATCCCGAGCAGGCCCTGCGAGTTGTCCGGCACGTAACGCAGCAGGAACATCTGGACCACGCCGAGCAGCAGGGCGAACGCGACCGCGAGGAAACCGGCGTAGCTGAGGGCGAGTTTGAGCCGGGCGCTGAGCCCGCGGCGTCTACGCATCCGGGCCGCCCGCGTCGCTGCCGGTGCCCGTGTCGATCCGGTAGCCGGCGCCCGGCACGGTCGCGATGATCCACGGTTCGCCGAGCCGTTTGCGCAGGGCGGAGACGGTGATGCGCACGGCGTTGGTGAACGGGTCGGCGTTCTCGTCCCACGCCCGGGCCAGCAGGTCCTCGGCACTGATCACCCCGCCACCGGCAGCGACCAGGACCTCCAGCACCGCGAACTGTTTGCGGGTGAGCGCGACCTGGCGCCCGTCGCGGTGCACCTCCCGGCGGAACGGGTCCAGCCGCAGGCCCGCGATCTCGTGGACCGGCGGCCGGGCGTAGGCGCGCCGGCGGTGCAGGGCCCGCAGCCGCAGGACGAGTTCCCGCAGGTCGAACGGCTTGGTGAGGTAGTCGTCGGCACCGAGCCCGAAGCCCGAGGCCTTGTCGTCGATCCGGTCCGCGGCGGTCAGCATCAGGATCGGGATCCGGCTGCCGGTGGCGACGATGTGCCGGGCGATCTCGTCCCCGGAGGGCCCGGGGATGTCGCGGTCGAGGACCGCGAGGTCGTACGCGTTGACGCCGAGAAGTTCCAGGGCGGTGTCCCCGTCGCCGGCGATGTCGGCGGCGATCGCCGCCAGCCGCAGGCCGTCCCGGACCGCCTCGGCCAGGTAGGGCTCGTCCTCCACGATCAGTACCCGCATGCCGGCAGCCTAGGATCCGCGGTCACCTCCGCCGGGCGCCGCCACCAGCGCCGGGACACCCACCCGGCCAGCATCGCCCCGGCGGCGTTGACCAGGACGTCGTCGACGGAGGACACCCGGTCCAGCCGCAGGACGTACTGCGCGACCTCGACCACGACGGCGCAGCCGGCACCGAGCGCCAGGATCCGCGGCAGCGACGCGCACGCCGCGAACCGCATCGGGGCGAAGAACCCCAGCGCCGCGAAGATCAGCAGGTTGCCGCCGATCCCGACCGGACCCATCGTGACCAGGTCGCGCAGTGGGACCAGGCTGACCCGGCCGGGCACGACGCCGGCGCCCGGTCCGGGCATCAGGGTCAGCCAGACGAACGGCACCGTCCCGTAGATCATGCCCACCTCGGCCAGCGACATCCGGAACACCCCGGAGCCATCCGTACGCCGCAGGCGCGCCAGCACCCACGCCGCCAGGACGGCGACCGGGAGGCTGGCGAGCGTCACGAGCAGCACGCCGTTCGCCGTGTCGTAGCAGCCGTGCCAGCGCCCGGCCAGGCACCGCGGGGCGGACATCAGCAGCGGACGCCGCAGGACGAACAGCACACCTGCCACACCGAGCAGGGCCAGGCCGAGGAGTACGGGCCGGCGCGTGCCCCCGGACGTCTCAGCCACCCGAGCCACCGCCGTCCGGGGCGGCCCCGGTGACGGCCAGCGTCTCCTGCGCCATCATCTCGACCAGCGGCTGGCCGTCGGTGTTGCCGAGGATCACTCCCACCCAGCCGGTCGACGGGTAGATGCTCCAGTTGGCGCAGACACCGGGGTTTCCGCCGGCCCGCTGGAAGACCCACTGGCCGCCGACGATGTCGAGCGAGATCCCGTACCCGGCGAACGACGCCGGGCCCTGCGGCGCCTTCGCCCCGGTGAGGACGTCGGCCCAGGGCCGGTCCAGCAGCGTGCCGTCGCGCAGTCCTTCGGCGAACCGCACGAGATCCGGTGCGGTGGCGAAACCGCCGTCGCCGGGCGCGTCGACGAACGCGCGACCGGGATTCTTGCCCCGCACGTGCTCCAGCGGGCTGCCCACGTCCAGGTGGCGGACCCCGTCGACCCGGCTGCCGTCGGCGAGCGTGAGGTACGGGTGCGCGAGATGCCGGTCGGTGAGCCACCGCGGCCGGATGAAGAAGCCCGACCCGGTCATGCCGCAGCGCCGGAAGATGTGCTCCTCGACGTGGTCCCAGTACGTCGTGCCGGTCACCGCCTCGACGATCAGCGCCGGGATGGTGACCTCGGGTTCGGCGTGGCCGCCGGTGGGCAGGCCGGGCACGCCGACCGGCCGCGCCTGCCGGGCCCGCTGCCGGTAGTACTCGTGCACCTCCCGCCGGCTGCCGAAGACCCGCGACACGTCCTCGGCGGGGGCGGCCAGCCCGGAGGTGCCGGAGAGCAGGTGGTGGATCGTCACCCGCTCGGCGATCTCCGGGGCGAAGCCGGTCAGGTGCTCGCCCACCGTGTCGGTCAGCCGTAGCCTGCCCTGCTGCGCCAGTCGCAGGACGGCCACCGCGTGGAACGGTTTGCCCGCGGAGCTGAGGGCGAACGCCGTTCCCTCCTGGTTGCGGATTCCCCGCTCGCGGTCGGCCAGGCCGTACGCACGGGACAGCACCGTCCGGCCCCGGTGTGCCAGCAGGACCACGCCGGAGAACGTCCCCTCGGCGGCGAGGCGCGCCACGTACCTGTCGTACGCCCCGCCGGGCCGGGTGTCCGGCGGGATCCGGTCGTGCCCGCCCGGAGCGGCGTGGCCGCTGCCGGCGCCGGCCAGCGGCGCACCGGCCGCCGCCAGCCCGCCCCAGGTGATCAGCCGTCGCCGGCCGATGCCGTGTGCGGATCTCGAGCCCATGGTCACGGTCCTCCCCGTCGTCGCGCAGTGGGTCCGGCACCCACCGTCGCGGAGTGGGTCCGGCATCCACCCAAGCCGACGGGATGTTGCGGCGGCGTATGCGTTTCACACCGTGACGACGAGTTTCCCGGACGCGTGCCCGGTCTCCAGGTGCCGGATCGCGTCCGCCGTCGCCGCCAGCGGCCAGGTCCGGGCGATCGCCGGGGTCAGCGTGCCGGCCGACACCATTCCGGCGAGGACGTCGAGAACCGCCCGGTCGGGGGCGGTCTCCAGCACCACGACCCGGCGGTCCCGGGCGAGCCGGGACGCCACCCGGCCACGGATCACCAGGCCCATCGGGCCGAGGAGGCTGCCGCCCTCGTACACCCCGCCGCCGCTGAGGATCAGTGTCCCGCCCGGGTTCAGCACGCCGCGGCACTCCCCCAGCGACCGGTTGCCCACCAGGTCGAGCACCACGTCGTACCGCTGACCGCCGGCGGTGAAGTCGGCGCGGGTGTAGTCGATCACGTGATCGGCGCCGAGCGAGCGGACCAGGTCCGCGTTCCGGCCGCTGCACACCGCGGTCACCTCGGCGCCGAGCCGACCGGCCAGTTGCACGGCGAACGTGCCCACCCCACCCGACGCCCCGTTGATCAGGATCCGGCGGCCGGGACCGGCCCGCCCGACGTCCCGGACCCCGCGCAGGGCGGTGAGCCCGGCCAGGGGCACCGCCGCCGCCTGCTCGAACGTGACGTCCGGCGGCTTGACGGCGAGCAGGTTCTCGGCGACGGCGGCGTACTCGGCGAACGCGCCCTCGGCCGCTCCGGCGTCGCCGAACACCTCGTCACCGGGCCGGAACCGGGTCACCGCCGGGCCGACCTCCTCGACCACTCCGGCCAGGTCACGGCCCCGGACGCGGTTGCGGGGCCGGGTCAGCCCGAAGGCGAGCCGGGACACGGCCGGGTCGCCGCGCACAACGTGCCAGTCCCACGCGTTCAGAGCCGCCGCACGCACCCGCACGAGCACCCGGTCACCGTCCACGGCCGGGCGGGGCACGTCGTCGTAGGACAGGACGTCCGGTCCGCCGTACCGGTTCTGCACGATCGCCTTCATCGCAACCTCCTCTGGTGTACGCCGTACACCAGCGTGAGGTGTACGGCGTACACCTGTCAAGGGCGATAATGTTCGACCGTGACAAACCGCCCGCCCCTGAGCCGCGACCGGGTCCTGCGCGCCGCGATCGAGCTGGCCGACAGCACCGGCATCGAATCGCTGAGCATGCGCCGGCTCGC
The DNA here is from genome assembly GCF_020873875.1 of Actinoplanes sp. DH11. GTDB lineage: Bacteria > Actinomycetota > Actinomycetes > Mycobacteriales > Micromonosporaceae > Actinoplanes. Next base: position 201,217 of record NZ_JAHWGU010000006.1, on the reverse strand, counting down.
GCAGGAGCTGGATGTGGTCCCGATGGCCCTCTACAAGCACGTGGCCAACAAGGACGAACTGCTCGACGGCATGCTCGACACCGTGGTCGGCGCGATCGAGGCACCCGGCCACGACACCGACTGGAAGACGGCGGTCCGCCGGCGGATCCTGTCCGCCCGGCAGACCATGCTGCGGCACCGGTGGGCGTCCCGGGCGATCGAAACCCGTCAGGCGCCCACGCCGGCCGTCCTGGCGTACCTCGACTCGGTGATCGGCATGTTCCGCCGCGGCGGCCTCTCCGTCGACCTCACCCACCACGTCATGCACGCGCTCGGCAGCCGGGTGCTCGGCTTCACGCAGGAGCTCTACACCACCGGCCCGCAGGCCGGGCCGCCACCACCCGAACTGGCCCTGGCGTTCCCGCACGTGGCCGAGGTCGCGGCGGCCGCCGCCCACGAGAACGGGTCGGTCGTCGGGTCCGGCTGCGACGACCAGTTCGAGTTCGAGTTCGCCCTCGACCTCATGCTGGACGGCTTCGAACGCCTCCACGAGCAGCGGTGGACGCCCGGCAGGTCATGACCACCGGGCCGTCGCCCGTCACGACTCGCGGGCCGTCGCCACGAATCGGTTGACCTCGCCGCGCAGCACCTCGGCCAGCTGGGCCAGTCCGGTGCCGGCACCCGGTCCACCGTCCACGGCGTTCGCGATGCCGTCCACCAGGCCGCTCATCTCCCGGATGCTGGCGGTCACCTCCTCGAGCACGCGTACCGCGTCGCCGGCCGCATGCTGCACCGTGTTGACCTGCGCCAGAATCTCCTCGCTGGACGCGCTCGTCTCCGTCGCGAGAGTCTTCACCTCGCCCGCGACCACGCTGAAGCCGCGCCCCGCCTCACCGGCCCGGGCCGCCTCGATCGTCGCGTTCAACGCCAGTAACCGGGTCTGCGCCGCCACCGCGTTGATCAGGTCGACGGCTCGGCGGATCTGGTCCGACGAGGTGCGCAACGACGTGACAGTGGTCAGCCCCCGCTCGGCGCTGCCCACCGCCTCGCGGGCGAAGTCGGCCAGCCCGTTCGCCGTCGAACCCATCTCGGTGGCGGCCGTCGCCACCTGCTCGGACACGGTGAGCACCGCCGACTCCAGCTCGTCGGCGAGGGCGAGGCGGGCGTGCGCGGCCTGCTCGACCCGGGCCGCCGACCGGGCCATCTCCGCGCTGGACTGGGAGATCTGCGCGGCGGCGCTGCGGTACGCCCCGCGCAGCCCCCGGGTGAGGAACTGCCGGTGGAACCGGCCCTCGGCGGCCGCGGCCAGCGCGGCGCCGGACTCACGGATGAACGCGTCGGTGATGTCGAGCAGGTTGTTCACCGCGTCCCGGGCCCGGTCGGCGTTCGGCCTCTCCCCGATCGCCGGGACCCGCTGCTCGAAGTCACCGGCCGCCGCCGCCTCGCAGACCTGGGCGATCAGCTCCAGCGGGTCCGCGCCGGGACCGGCCGGCGGAACGCCGCCACCGCGCCGGATCACGAGGCACCCGCGTTCGTGAGTTCCCAGACGAACTGGTCGTACGTCTGCCCGCGTCCCGACAACGTCGACTGGAGCATCTCCCAGCCCGCGTCCAGGGCCGCCCGCGGGTTGTCGTACCGGCGCTCCTCGGCCCGCAGCCGGCCGTAGAGTTCCTGCGCCGCGGCGACCGCGGCCCGGTCCGGTTTGCGCCGGCTGGAGTGGTAGCCGACCACCTGCCCGCGCTCGTCGAACGACGGCGTCACATGGGCCAGCACCCAGTAGTGCGCGCCGTCGGAGGCGAGGTTGACCACGTACGCGAACAGCTCCTGCCGATCCTTGAGGCTGTCCCACAGCAGCTTGAACACCGACCGCGGCATCTCCGGGTGCCGGATCAGACTGTGCGGCCGGCCGATCGCCTCGGCCTCGGTGAGCGCGGACAGGCGCAGGAACACCTTGTTGGCGTACGTCAGCACGCCCTTGGTGTCCGTCTTGGTAACGATGATCTCGTCCTCACCGAACGTCCGCTCCACCCCGGTCGGGACAACGTGAGTCGCTCGCATAACGACATGATCCCGGCCGGTCCTGGTCAACACCTCTTTAACCGACAAATACGTCCGAAAGCCCTCAGTCCTCGTCCTCGGCGAGGCGCAGATGCTCGTCCGCAACGGCCGCCAGCACCGCCGGCGAGATAGCGGCCGCGGCACGCAGCGGAACACTCCAGTCCCCCAGCCGGAACGCCTCCGCGATCAGCGGAACGGCAATCGGCGGCGGCGCCTCGAGCGCGATGACCGCCAGTGCCTCCGCCTGCTGCTCCGCCTTGGGGATCAGCCGGGCCAGCACCTCGGCTCTCGCGAGCTCACCTGCCTTCACAAACGCCTCGATCAGCGGCCGGACGACGGCATGCCGGATCGAGGGGTCCAGAAGGTCCGACGCGGCAAGCGCCTCCGCTCGATCAAGGTGGCCTCCCTCGACGAAGACCGCCACCACTTCGGCCAGCGCAGGCGCATGGTGGATCGTCCTGCGGATCAGGCCGACCAGCAACTCCGCATGATCATTGTCCCCGGACTCGGCCGCCACCACTGCGAGGTGGGCCAGCACTCTCATCCGGATCGGCCGGTCGGGGATGCTCATGGCGAGTCCGTGAGCGCGCACCTGCTCGCCTGCCTCGGCGGCCAGAAGGGCGAGATCGGCCTGGGCAGCACTGAGCACATCGGGGTCCACGATCTCCTTGATCAAGGCGTCGACCCGCCGGGTATCCCCCCGCCGAGCGGCAACCTGCGCGAGGACACCGAAGCCCCGGCAACGTTGCGGGGATCCGCCGATACCGCCAACCCGGGCCACAGCCGTGTCGAACTCTCCGGCCTGGGCAAGCACCTTCGCCAATCGGATCGCGGCCAGTTTCCGTTGCTCCTCGCCGACGATGAGGCCGATGATGTTCTCCGCACGATCGATCTCGCCTGCTTCGGCGACAGCAGCAGCGACCGCGGCCAGGGCGTCCTCCCGCCGGTCAGCGGTCTCTAGGGAGTAGACACCCCGATGCCGCCCTGCCACACCGTCCAACATCGGCTTGATTTTCGCCGTCCTGATGCCCCAGCTCCGCCGAGTGTCGTAGCGGCCCTCGTCCGCCGAGCGGTCCCGCAATCGGGCTTCATCGACCAAGCCGGCAAGGGAGTCGGCACGCGACGAGTCACCGACTTCGATCAGCTCGGTGCTCAGGGATGCCAGCCTGCGGGTGTCACGGCGCCAGTTCCGCATGGAGCGAGCAGCACCCTCGACTTCGAGCAGGACCGCGCGGGCCGCACCCTGATCGGCGGCTGCCGTTGCCGTCATCGCGATGTCGACGAGCACGGCCAAGCGCCTCTCGGCCTGCGGAATCCCCTTGGCGGTGACGAGAGCCTCGCCGAAATCGCCCAGAGCCGCGGCCGCACGCGCCACCGCAGCCCCGGCCCGAGCCCGCGCCAAGTCATACCGGCGCACGCTGCCAATCGATGTCGCCGCCGTCTTGGCCTCGGCAATCAGGCGCTCGGCAACGGCTTGCATGCCGCACCGGCCGACGCTGACGGCGAGATCAGCGAGTTCGGCCGCCTCGTCGGCAGGACTGGACGCGGGGATCATGCCACGGGCGCGAGTCAGCTCACCGGCGACGGCGAACGTCCTCGTCACCAGCGGCCGCACCATCATGGGGTGCTCCTGAGCGGCGGCCAGCTGCTCGACCTCGCCGGCGAGCGACACCGCCATCCCCGCCTGACCGGCGTGTGCCAGCACCTCTGCCAGCGATGCCAGCGTCATTAAGCGGAGCAGGTCGTCGTCGACCTGCTCCCGGACAACCCCTAGGGCGCCCTCGGCATCTCCGGCAGAGACCAAGGCGGAGGCCACGTCGATGATGGCGTGGTGGCGCCATTTCGCCTCGGGGACCGATTGCGCCAGAGCGACGACGCGCTCGACGAACGCGACGGTCCTGGCGTGATCACCCGTCGATCCGACCGCTTTCGCCACGGCGCCCAGCGCGCGTCCCTTCCGATAGGGTTCCGTCAACCTTTCGGCGATCTCCTCCGCCAGAGCCGGGGCGTGCGGTGCGATGGCGACAACGATCCGTTGCACCGCCAGTCCCCGCATCTCCGGATCTCCGATCGAGTCGGCGACCCGCAGTGCCCTGGCATGGTCACCGGCGACCGCCGTAGCCCTGGCGACCTCGATCAGCGCCCTCCCCCGGACGGACGGGTCGGGGATCGAATCGGCCAGCGCCTCGGCGCGTCCGTACTCTCCGAGCAGCGCCCATGCGCCCGGAAGCTTGACCGGGAAATTGGAGCTGCGTTCGGTGAGCCGGCTGTGGTGGACGGCCAGCCGGCCGAGCGCAGCGACATCCGGCTCCGGCGAGGTCACCACGATGTCCATCGCCTCGGCGATCTCCTGCATGGCCTCGGCGTCGCTGCCGGTCACCGCGAGCATCCGGTCATGGCGGAACCGGTCGGCGGCATCCGCCACAAGGTGCGACAAATCCTTGATTCCGTGCAACATCTGGGCGTACGGCCGTAGCAGATATTCGGGTGTTTCCGCAGGCCAACGCCGTACCCGATAGTCCTCCGCCCAGCGCGCCAGCCGATCCCGCCGCTCAGCCAGGTCGGCCGGGTCGAGCCGGCGTTTGACGAACTCGGCCAGCTGCTCGTGCCCGAGGGCATAACCGTGCCGCCCGGCGGCCGGACTCCACCGGCTCGGCACGGATCGGACCGAACGCCCGGCCGCGGTGGTGAGGTAACCGGCGACCTCGTCGGCCGGCAGCCCCGCCAGCGCCGCCAGGTCCGCCGCGCTCAGGCCGCCGCCCGCGACCGCGAGCAGACCGAGCAGATCCCGTCCGGCCGGATGCCCGCGGAGCAGCTCGTCCAGCTCCCGCTGCATGTCCTGTTCCGCTGCGGCCGCCTGCGGCGACCTCTCCAGCGTCCGGACGGTCAGCGGGTCCAGCAGCGGATGACCGTCGCGCAGGTGGCCCCGGAGAGCGGGAGTCGGCCGGCTCGCGACGACGACGCGCATCCCGGCCGGTGGAGCGGCCGGAAGCAGGGCCACCACGCTGTGCCCGCCGGAGGTCAGGGTGAGCGCGAAGTCCTCGTCCAGCCCGTCCACGAGCAGGATCAGCCGCTGTCCCGCGTCCCGGCAGCTCCGGGCCGCCCGGGCCAGCAGGTCCGCGAAGATCAGGTCCTGGTTGTGGAGCGTCCCCTGCGGCCGGGCTTCCTCGAGCAGCGCGGCGAGCTGTTCGATCACCGCGTCCAGGAACGCGTGGCGATCGTTCTGGTACGCCTGCCGGGCCGTGACGAAGAACGAGACGATCCGCACCCCAGGCGGCGGATTCAGCGCGAACCACGCCATCAGCGCGGACTTGCCCGCCCAGGCGGAGGCCTGCCACCAGACGTACGGTGCCGCCTGCGCCGCCGTGCAGAACGCCGCCATCTCCGCCAGTTCCCGTTCGCGTCCCACCAGCTCGGCGGGTGCGAAGTCCGGGATCCGCAGATGGTAGGTGGGCGTCGCGACCGGCTGCGACACGACGTTGACCGGCCCGTACACCACACCGCTGTTCGCGAACCCGCCGCCGCTGGCCGTGGCGGCACCGGTGCGGTCGGCCCGTACTCTCATGCAACAGTCCTACCAGGATGGTCGTACCTCCGAAATCCTGGCCGGGCCGCCGGCGGCCCCTACCATCGGGGCATGCCGTTCCAGATCGCCGTCTGCGGGCCGCGCGACTGCACCGAGGCCGAGGCCGCGCTCGCGCGCCGGGTCGGTGAGCTGATCGCCGAGCGGGGTGCGGTGGTGATCTGCGGCGGCGGGAGCGGTGTGATGGCCGCCGTGGCCGCCGGCGCCCGCTCCCGCGGCGGGCTGGTGATCGGGGTACGGCCCGGTGACAGCGCGGCGGACGCCTCACCCGACCTGTCGGCCACGATCGTCACCAACCTCGGCGAGGCGCGCAACACCGTGATCGTGTGGAGCGCCGACGCGGTGATCAGCGTCGGCGGCTCCTGGGGCACGCTCAGCGAGGTCGCGCTGGCGAAGCACCGCGGCGGGATCCCGGTGCTGTCCCTGCGCGGCTGGCGGGTCACCACGGCGGACGGCAGCGCCGTACCGGGGATCCGGCACGTCTCCACCCCCGAGGAAGCAGTCGAGTACGCCATCGCGGGCCACGCTTGACAACATGCAGTCGCCCGACTGCATAATGCAGCTCATGGACAGGGTGTTCCGCGCGCTCGCCGACCCGACACGCCGCCGGCTGCTCGACAGCCTGCGCGCCGAGGACGGCCAGACCCTGGGTCGCCTGTGCGGCCGGCTGGACATGACACGGCAGACGGTGACACAGCACCTGACCGTGTTGCAGGACGCCGGCCTGATCACCGTCGTCCGGCGCGGCCGGGAAAAATGGCACTACCTCAACCCGGTGCCCATCCACGAGGTGCAGCAACGCTGGATCGCCCCGTTCGAGGAGCCGAGGCTACGGGTCCTCGACGACATCCGCCGCCACGCAGAGGAGCCCCGCATGCCCGAGACCAAACCCACCTTCGTGTACGTGACATACATCCACGCCACCCCCCAGCGCGTGTGGGAGGCCCTCACCGACGCCGACCTGACCGGCCGATACTGGGGACACAGCAACATCTCCGACTGGCAGCCCGGCTCGCCGTGGGAACACCGCCGCACCGACGACTCCGGCATCGCCGACGGCGGCGGCGTGGTGCTCGAGGCCACCCCGCCGACCAAGCTCGTGATGGCGTTCGGGGAGGCGGGCTCACCGGCCACACCCGAATCGTCCACGGTGACCTTCCTGATCGAACCGCACCACGACATCGTCCGGCTCACCGTCACCCACGAGAACCTGGCAACCCCCGACGACGTGGAAGCCGTCGCCGCCGGCTGGCCCGCCGTGCTGGCGAACCTGAAATCCTTGCTGGAAACGGGCGACGTGCTGCCGCAGGCACCCTGGGAGATGCACGCCGACCTGCGCGAGAAGCAGATGAACAGGCACTGACGCCCGCGCCAGCCCCCTGATCACCGGCCTACATCCCGCCCCCACCAGCCGACGGCCCCGGCCCGTCTTGAGGCCGGCCGCTGGGCCCACCCGCGCTTCGGCAACACTCACCACCCCGCCGCGCCCGCCAACACCAGTTCCAGCTGTCACTCACGGTCGCCCCCACCGCGCTACGACAGCCCCGAACGACAGCCACCCCCACCCGGCTGTCACCCATGGTCGCCCCCACCGCGCTAGCACAGCCCTGAGCGACAGCCGCCCCGCCCAGCTGTCACCCACGGTCGCCCCCACCGCATTACGACAGCCCTGAGCGACAGCCGCCGCCCAGCTGTCACCCACGGTCGCCCCGACTTCGCTACGACAGCCCTGAGCGACAGCCGCCCCGCCCAGCTGTCACCCACGGTCGCCCCCACCGCATTACGACAGCCCTGAGCGACAGCCGCCGCCCAGCTGTCACCCACGGTCGTCCCCACCGCATTGCGACAGCCCTGAGTGACAGCCGCCGCCCAGCTGTCACCCACGGTCGCCCCAACCCCGGCGTAGCAGCCCTGAGCGACAGCCGGCCCCACCCAGCTGTCACCCACGGTCGCCCCGACCTCGCTGCGGCAGCCATGAGTGACAGCCAAGCCCGCGACCGGTCGGGCCGCTGCACCGGCAGGCGACAGGAACAGGCACCCGGGCGGTGCAGGCCGGGGCCGGGGACGGGGCCGGGCTACGCCAGGCCGGCTTCTTTTGCGAGGATCGCGGCCTGCACCCGGGATGCGCAGCCCAGCTTGCCCAGGACCCGGGACACGTGGGTCTTCGCGGTGGCCTCGCTTATCGCCAGTTCCGCGGCCAGGTCGGCGTTGGACAGGCCGCGGCCCAGGGCGACCAGCACGTCGCGTTCCCGCAGGGTGAGTGATTCCAGTGCGGCCGGTAGCGGCGTGGGCGCCGGCGGCTGGGTGGCGGCGAACGCGGTGAGCAGGCGGCGGGTCACTTCGGGGGCCAGGAAGCCGTCGCCGGCCGCTACCCGGCGGACAGCGTCTATCAGGGCGGCCGGTTCCACCGATTTCAGCAGGAAACCGGCGGCGCCGGCACGCAGGGCGCCGAACAGGTAGTCGTCGAAGTCGAACGTGGTGAGCATCAGCACGTCGCTCACCCCGGCCGCGGTGATCTCGCGGGTGGCGCTGATGCCGTCGGTGCCGGGCATCCGGATGTCCATCAGCACCACGTCGGGCCGCAGGGCGGCGGCTTGGCGGATCGCGACCGCGCCGTCGGCGGCCTCGCCGACCACGGTGATGTCGTCGGCCTGTTCCAGCATCAGCCGCATCCCGGCCCGGATCGCGGCATGATCATCGGCGAGCAGAACCCGGATCACGCCGCGCCCCGGCAAGCCGCCCGGGCGCCGACCACACCGCAAACCCAGCGAAACAACAGAGCGCCGAACACACCGCAACCCCAACGAAACAACAGAACGCCGAACACACCGTAAACCGGGTGGAGCGGCAGGGCGCGGGTCATGCCGGGGTCCGCAGGGGGAGCTCCGCCCGTACGCGGAAATGGTCCCCCTCCGGCCCGGCCGTGAGCGAACCCCCCAGCAACGCCGAACGCTCGCGCAGCGAGATGAGGCCGGTGCCCGCACTGAGGGCCGCATGGTCGTCCGCGGGCGGGCGGGTCAGGGTGTTCGTGACGGTCACGGTGACGGTGTCGCCGAGCGGCTGGACTTCGAGGTGTACGTCGGAGCCGGGTGCGTGTTTGCCCGCGTTGGTCAGCGCTTCCCGGACGATCCGGTGCACGGCGTGTGAGACGGCCGCGGAGATGCCGGGGACCTCGTGGAGGCGGGTGGTGATGCGCAGGTCGCCGGCTGCGGAGGTGACCAGGTCGGGCAGGCGGTCGAGGCCGCCGGGCAGGGTGGGGTCGGCGAGTGCCGGGTCGTCGGCGCGCAGCACCATGATCATGGAGCGCATCTCCTCCAGGGCGGCGAGGCTGCTGGTGCGGACCTCGCCCAGGGTGGCGCGGTCGCGGTCGGTGTCGGGCGGGCGGGCCAGGGCGGCGCCGGAGTGGATGGCGGTGGTGGTGAGGTGTGCGGCGATGACGTCGTGCAGGTCGCGGGCCATCGCGGCGCGTTCGGCGAGGACGGCTTCGCGGGCGGTGCGTTCGGCATCGAGCAGGCCGATCTGGCGCTGCTGGCGGATGTTCGCGGCCCACCACAGCGGCACGAACAGCAGCGTGGTCAGTTGCAGGGCGAGGAACGCGCCGATCCGGATTTCGCCCGCGGCCAGGCCGCCGACCACGCTGATGGTGCCGATCAGGACGAAGACGGTGGTGGTCACGGCGGTGCGGGCGCGGGCGGAGGCGTGCAGGCCGACCGAGAAGATCAGGTCGAAGAGGACCAGGACCATCCCGATGCTGCCGCCGAAGGCGAGGTCGGCGGCGGTCAGCGCGGCGCCGGCGGTGACCGCGACGATCGGGTGGCGGCGTTTGCCGACCATGACCAGGCAGCCGGCGGCGAGCAGCGCGGTGTGCCACCACATCGGCGCGCCGCGGAGGGCGCCGAGTTGCGGGGTGCCCCAGATGTCGGTCAGTCCGACCAGGTTGCAGAACAGTCCGGCGGCGAACGTCGCGGCGGCGGTGACGACGTCCTTCGAGCTCACGTTCCCCATCTCATCATGGATGCGGGGGCCGGGCGTACGCAGAAAGATGTACGTCCCGGGTCCTCCTTCGACCGACGCGCCGCGGTGGGTGGCGGCCGCAGGGTGGGTGCATGGATTTCGCGCTGCTCAGGTCGCTGGTGGTTCTGGCGCTCGTCGATTCGACGAGCTTCGGGACGCTGCTCATCCCCATCTGGCTTCTGCTGCATCCCGGCCCGGTGCGGCCCGGGCGCATTTTGATCTTCTTGGGTACGGTCGCCGCCTTCTACTTCGGCATCGGGGTGGCCGTCGCGCTCGGCGCCGACGCGTTCCTCCCGCAGATCACCCGGGTTCTGGACACCCGCCCGGCGATGTGGACGCAGCTGGTCGCCGGGGTCGCGCTGTTTTTCTGGAGTTTCCGCCTGGAGCGCCGGCAGAAGCGGAGCCCGGGTGGTGGCGGCCGGCTGCTGCGCTGGCGGGAACGGGCCCTGTCCGCGGACCGCGGCGCTGGCGGGCTCGCCGCGCTGGCCTTGGCGGCGGCCGCCGCCGAGGTGACGACGATGCTGCCGTACCTGGGTGCGATCGGTCTGCTGACCACCGCCGCGCTGCCCGCCGGCCAGGTCGCGATGATCATGGCGGGTTACTGCCTCGTCATGATCGTCCCGGCGTTGCTGCTGCTGGTGGCGCGACTGACGGCTGGGCAGTGGGTGACCAAGCCGCTGACCCGGATCAGTGACTGGATGGCGAACAGCAACACGCTCTCCTGGATCGTCGGCATCGTGGGATTCCTGCTCGCCCGGGACGCCGCCGTCCGGCTGGGCCTGCTCGGCGGCTGACCGCCGCACACCTCGGGCAGGCCGGCTCCGCCGGACGACACCGCGGCGAGCTGGGAGGACGTACAGCCACTAGGGTGTCGCCATGCGATTTCATAAATGTCTGGCCGGGGTGGCGGCACTCACCGTCACCCTGACCGGCCTGGCCGGTCTCGGGGGGCCGGCGAGTGCGGCACCTCCGGCAGCCAAAGCCGCAGTGGTCACGAAGGCGCCACTTACCGTTGCCAAGAAGGTCAAATACGTCTTTCCCGTGAAAGCGTCGAAGGTATCCGTTCCCAAGACGCATTCCGGATATCCGGCCACCGACATCTTCGCCGCCTGCGGCAAGAAGTTCCGCGCCACCACGAGTGGCGTGGTGCTCGAGGTGAGCCGGAAGGACAAGTACGTCAAGGGCAAGCCGGACGGCCCGAACAACGGCGGCAAGTTCGTCTCCATTCTCGGTGACGACGGCGTCCGCTACTACGGCTCGCACCTCAGCACGGTGCAGGCCGGCATCAAGAAGGGCGTCCGGGTCAAGGCCGGCCAGACGCTCGGCCGGGTCGGCAAGACGGGCAACGCCAGCAACGTCTGCCACGTGCACTACGGCATCTCGCCGCCGTGCAAGAAGACCGGTGACTGGAAGGTCCGCCGGGGTGTGGTGTGGCCTGCGAAGTACCTCACGTCGTGGCGCAAGGGCGGGCAGAAGAGCCCGGCCGCCGCCGTCAAGGCATGGAAGAAGAAGCACAACTGCAAGGCCTGATCGCAGCGAGTTCGTGGCCGTTCCGCCATTGCGGAACGGCCACGATTCGTTTATGTGACATCGCGCGCAATTGGAATCCCATGAGAAACACCTGAGAAACACCTGCTGATTAGCGTCGCCGCCTAGTTGATCATTCAACTCCTGTTCCTAGGAGAACTGCGTGAAAATAGGCGGATTACTGCTCTCGGCGGTCCTCACCGCCGCGATCCCGGTGGGCATCGCCGCCCCGGCCACCGCGGCACCGGCAGCACCGACGACCGAGACCGCACTTCCCGACCCGACCGCCCGTGGCCCGTACGGTCACCAGGTCATCCAGGAGGCCAAGTTCGGCCTCGCCACGATCCAGGAACCGAACTCGGACGGTGGCGCGCCCACGGCCGGCACCGCCGCCGCGCCCGAGCAGGTCGAGATCCGCGGCCAGCTCTACACACCGGACTACTCGCTGCGCACGACGCCGTCGCCGCTGATCGTCCTGGTGCACGGCAACCACGGCTCCTGCGACTCCGGCCAGAACTCGGCCGGACTCACCTGTGCGCAGTTCAAGCACAACGAGAGCGGTTACGCCTACCTCGCCGAGAACCTCGCGACCTGGGGATACACCACGTTCTCCCTCTCGCAGGACCAGCTCATGATGCGGCAGGACAACGCCAAGGGCAAAGGCATGCACAACCGGCGGATGCTGCTGGCCGCCGCCCTGGACGCGATAAGCGCGTCCAACTCCACCGCCGGCCTGCCGGTCGACGAGCACACCACGATCGGCACCGCGCTCTCCGGGCACCTCGACATGACCCGGATCGGCCTGATGGGCCACTCGCGCGGCGGTGACGCGGTCACCAACTTCATCGACTACAACCGCATCCGCACCGACGGGCCGAGCTACCCGATCAAGGGTGTCATCTCGCTCGCGGCCACCGACTACGAGCGCAAGGCCCCGTACGGGATGCCGTTCATGTCGATCCTGCCGATGTGCGACGGCGACGTGTCGAACCTGATGGGCGCCCGGCAGTTCGAGCGCGGCCAGACGATCAACTCGACGAACCCGTACCCGATGATCCAGGTGGAGCACCTCGGTGCGATCCACAACTGGTACAACACCGTCTGGTACGCCGACGGCGGCGCGGACGGCCAGTCCAACAACGACGCGGCCTGCGGCAACTCGGCGCCGTTCGCGACGAACAACATCCACCCGAACAACCTGCGGCTGTCCGGTGCGGCGAGTTCCACGGTGGACGCACTGAACTACAAGATCGACAACTCGGACCCGCTGAACCCCGAGGTCAACACGAAGATCTCCGGTGACCCGGAGCGGATGGGCGACCAGGAGAAGCTCGGCCTCGCGACCATGGCCGCGTTCTTCCGGCGCTACATCGGCGGCGAGGGCGCATTCGACCCGTACATGACCGGTGAGCTGGCGAACACCGCCACCGGGCTGCAGGTCCCGGCCAGTGCCTGCCCGACCAGCGAGTCCGGCACCCGGATCCCGTGCAACGAGCGGGTCAACACCAGCTACTTCGCCGGCGACGACGTCCGGATGGACGTGATCCGTCCCGAGGTGGAGAACCCGCTCACGCTCAACGCGCTCGGCGGCGCCCTGTCCGGCAGCGGCTTCGCGAACCCGTACGCCCAAGCCGCCGGCGTGCCTGCCAAGCCGGCGGCGACCCCCGGCGGCTACGACTGGTGCAACCCGGAGCCGGACCACTTCGCGCCCGCCCAGCTCGGCAAGACCGGCCTGCCCACCGCCGTCAAGCAGTGCCCGCTGCCCGCGGCCACCGCGCTCGGCGGCCAGAACGGCATCCGTGAGAACGCGCCGGTCAACCACTCCTACGGCCGCCAACTCACCCTGGCCTGGGAGTCCGACGCCACGGCGAAGCTGACCGCGCAGATCCCGGCCGACACCCGCAACATGTCCGACCTGGAGTCGCTGGCGCTGAGCGCCGCGGTCAACTTCTTCGACACCCGCAACCCGGGCGCCGACAACCGGGGCGACAACACCCGGGACACCACGGTGAACGGCACCCCGGCGAGCCCGGCGTGGCCGAACGAGAAGCCCACCTCCTACGACCCGGCGTCGACCACCCAGAACTTCGTGATCGCCCTGCGCGACACGAACAACCGGGAGGGCGTCGTCGAGGCCGGCGACCCGCGCTGGGGCAACGCCCTGCACATGTCGACAGGCACGAACACCCCGAACACGCACATCGTCCTGGACCAGATCCGGGTGCCGCTGAACGAGTTCGCCGCGCAGGGCGTCAACATCAGCTCGCTGGCCTCGGTGGAGTTCCGCTTCGGCGAGGGCGGCCTGCCGAAGTCCGGTTCGATCCAGATGGCGGACGTGCGGTTCCAGGAGAGTGCGTACGGCGCGCAGGTCCAGTCGGACGGCGTCGCCAAGGCGGACGGCGCCGGGCACGGCGGGTACGCCACCGGCGCGCCCCTGGAGAAGGACGACGCCACCCCCGGCAACGTCTGGACCGTCGACGACGACCGCAAGCAGGCCCCGAACGCCCCGTTCACCTCGATCCAGGCGGCCGTCGAAGCGGCAGCACCGTGGGACACCATCCTGGTGCAGGACGGCGTCTACGAGGAGTCGTCGACACCGTTGAACCACAACTCCAACCCGGTGCAGTCCGGCGCGAAGAACGGCCTGACCATCACCAAGCCGCTCACCATCAAGGGCACCGGCGCCGACAAGGTCACCATCAAGCCGGCCCCGTCGCTCGGTGACCTCGCCGGCACCCAGCCCTACCTGCGGGACGGCGGCGGCAACGTGATCACCGTGTCCCGCCAGTCGCTCGGCTCGACCGACACCAACGAGATGTTCGTCGACATCTCCGGCGTCACCGTCACCTCCGGCGACACCTGGGTGGAGGCCGGCATCGCGTACTTCGGCGCCGCCGGCCGCGTCGCGAACAGCGTCGTCGGCCCGCTGCGCACGGCCACGACCGCGGCCGAGACCACCGCGCATCCGCACGGCTGGGGCATCGTCAAGACCGGGATCATCCAGGGTACGGGTACCGGCACCGTGGAGAGCGAACTGACCGTGACGGGCACCCTGGTCAAGGGCTTCCAGTCCGGCGGCATCCTGTTCGACGGCACCCGCGGCCGCGACGGCGCACCGGAGAACCTGGTCCGCAGCGGCATCCGCTACCACGGGTACGTCGCCGGCACCGTCGTGGACGGCCCCGGCACCGGGGTGAAGTTCACCGGCGGCACCGACGGGTACGTCACCGGCAGCCGGATCTCCGGTCTCGCGCTCGCCGACTCCGGCCCCGTCAAGGTCACCGGCAACGTCCTCGGCGGCGTGGTCAACACCGACGCGGCCGGCACCACGGCCCGCACCGACGCCCCGGTCACGGTGTCCGGCAGCTACCTCACCGGCCCGGTCTCCGCCGGCGGCTCGGTCGTCCTGGAGAAGCCACTCAAGTCGGCCCCGAAGTCGGTGCCGACCGGCGCCGGCCAGGTCACCGACGCCAAGCCGACGGCCGTGGTCGCCTCGCCCGGCCGCGACCAGCAGGTCACGGTCGGCCGGACGGTACGGCCGCTGATCCGGGCCGCCGACGACTTCGGGGTCACCTCGGTCACCCTGCTGGTCGACGGTGCCGCGGTGGAGACGAGCAGCGCGTCGCCGTACGCCTTCGCCTGGAAGCCGGCCGCCGCGCACGCCGGCAAGAAGGTCGCGCTCCAGGGCCTGGTCACCGACTCGGCGGGCAACACCCGGCTGTCGGAGAAGCTGACCGTCTCGGTTCTGCCGCTGCCCGTGCTCACGGTCGGCAAGGTGGAGACCAACGCCACGGCGGGCACCGCGACCGTCACGGCCGCGGTGAACGTGGCCGGCAAGGTCGCCCTCGACAGCGACCAGGTGGCCTACGTCAGCCGGACCGTGAGCAAGGCGGGCGGCGTCACGCTGGCCGTCACGCCCACGGCGGAGTCGAGCAAGGCGCTGGCCAGGGCCGGCACGCTGGAGGTGTCCGCGACCGTCACGTTCGAGGACACCGCGGGCCAGAAGGTCAGCGTCCCGATCACGCTCACCCTCACCCTCACCAAGAAGAAGTAGCCCGTACCAAGAGGAAGTAGTGGAAGGGCCCTCCCGCGTGGGGGGCCCTTCGCACGTCACCCGGTGATCGCGCGGCGGCGGGTCAGCAGGCCCTGGGAGACCGCGACGCCGAGCAGCACGACGAGCGCACCCACCGGCTGGTTCCAGTGCAGTTCCTCGCGCAGGATCGTCACGCCGACCACCGTCGCGACCACCGGCATCAGATAGGTGACCGAACTGGACGCGGTCACCCCGGCCACCCGGATCACGTGGAAGTTCAGCACGAACGCCAGCCCGGTCCCCAGCGCACCCAGCGCCAGCACACTGAGGATCACCTGCGTGGACAGACCGGCCGGGTTCGGCGGCGCACCCGCGAGCAGCGGCGCCGCCACGGCGAGCTGAGCGAGAGCGACGAGCAGCTGAGCGGCGGCGAGGGAGACGCCGCTGCCGGTGCGACCGGCGACGAACCTCTTCTGGTACGGGATGGCGACGGCGTAACACATCGCCGCGGCGAAGCACAGGAGCTGCCCGGTCAGCTGGGAACCGCCGACACCGCGCCACACCCCGAGCACCACCATCACCCCGGCGAAGCCCAGCCCGATGCCGGCGGCCCGGTTGACCGTCATCCGCTCGGCCCGGAACACCAGCACCGCCAGGGGCAGCGCGACGAGCGGCGTCGCGGCGTTCCAGATGCCGGCCAGCACCGACGAGACCCGCTGCTCGCCGTACCCGAACAGGGTGAACGGCAGCACCACCCCGACCAGCGCGATCACCACGAGATGGCCCCACAACCGGGCGTCGCGCGG
Organism: Actinoplanes sp. DH11; assembly: GCF_020873875.1. GTDB lineage: Bacteria > Actinomycetota > Actinomycetes > Mycobacteriales > Micromonosporaceae > Actinoplanes. The sequence goes on along the minus strand of NZ_JAHWGU010000006.1, from coordinate 185,217 downwards.
CAATCGGTCGCGGGTCACGGCGAGCACCACGAGCAGCGTCAGCGCACCGGCGGCGACCCGGCCGAAGGTGAGCCAGATCGGATGCAGTTCCCGCACCCCGACCTTGATGAGCAGGAAGCTGGTACCCCAGATCACGGCGAGTGCCAGGAAGGCCGGCAGCCACCGCCGGAGTTCGGCCGGGGCCTTCGTGTCAGGACCGGAAAGCGTAGTCACCCCTGACACTCTGCCTCAGGACCGGCCGGTTCCGCTCCTCAGTTTCCGTGGAGCACGTCGTACAGATATCGTCCCGCCTGCTCGGTGGCCGTCCTGGCCGCTTCCATGTCGCCCAGCGCGTCCACCATCACGAAGTCGTGGATCACACCCTCGTGGCGCACCGTGCGCACCGGGACGCCGGCCGCCCGCAGGTCCGCCGCGTACCCCTCTCCCTGCTCCCGCAACACGTCCGCCTCGGCCACCACGACCAGCGCCGGCGGCAGGCCGCGGAACCGGCCGTCGGCGTCCGGCCGGACCACCTCGGAGGCCGGGGCCGTCCCGGCGACCGGAGCGGCCTCGGCGATCGGGGCGGCCTCGGCGATCGGGGCGGGCGACTGCCGGGCCGGCACCGACCAGATGCCGGACTGCCGCCTGATCCAGTGCTCGGTGGCCCGGCGGTGGTAGGAGACCGTGTCGAAGGCGGACGAGCCCGCGTACGTGCTGCTGATCATCGGATAGAGCAGCACCTGGGCCGTCACCAGTCTCTTCGCCGGCACCGTGACCGCGACCGTGAGGGCCGCGCCCGCCGAGTCACCGGCCACCGCGATCCGGCCCCGGTCCAGGTCGAGCCCGCCCGCGTTCGCGACCACCCAGTCGAGGGCGCCGCGGCACTCCCGCACCGCCGCCGAGAACCGGTTCTCCGGCGAATGCCGGTAGTCCACGAAGACGGCGGCCGCCCGGGCGCGCACGGCGAGCTCCCGCATCAGCCGGTCGTAGCCGGCGTCGTCACCGAAGATCCAGCCGGCGCCGTGCGTGAACAGCACCACCGGCAGCCTGCCGCCGGCATCGGCCGGGCGGGTCACCCGGACGCGGGTGCCGCCCGGGACGGTGAGGTCGTCGACGGTGACGTCCGGCGCCCGCCCCGGGCGGATCCCGACGTCGCCGGCACTGGTCAGGTGCTGTCGATAGCGCGGAGTCATACCGTGTGATCCTCGCGGCCCGGCGCAACCGTGCCATCCGTCAATCGACTGTCCGACCGCCCGCCGCTGCCCATCACGCGCCTCCTCCGGCCGCCCGCCGCTGCCCCTCACGCGCCTCCCCCGCAGCCCGCCACTGCCCGTCACGCGCCTGCCCCGGGTGCCACCTGACAGGGTCGGCGCGGGTCGCGTCGGCTACCGTGCGTGCTCGTGATGCGTTCCCGTCTCCTGCCCGCCGCCCTGCTCTGTGCCGGCCTCCTGACCCTCGCCGCCTGCAGCGACACCCCGGCCGAACCGTCCGCCACCCCCGCCGCCGGCACATCCGCGGGCACGTCCGCGGCGGCCGGCGCACCCGTGGCCATCGGCGACGCGGAGCTGTGCCGCACGGTCGACACGGCCGGCAAGGCCATGAAGACCGGCATCACCGAGTCGCAGCAGTCCCAGGGCGGCGTCCTGCCCGCCGACGCGAAACGGCACTTCACCAAGTTCCACACCACTGTCGGCGAGGCGCTGACCTCGGCGTCCGCGAGCCCGGTGACGACGGCGGCGCAGGCACTCTCCGACGAGATCGGCGTGGCGGCGGACTCCGGCGACCCGGTCGGTACCGCCGCCGGCGCCGACTTCGAGGGCCTGAGCCGGACCATGACCACGGTCTGCGCGGCCGCCGGAGTGGAGATCGACTTCTGAGCCGATAAACTGCCGGGGTGCGGGAGACAGTGACATATGTCGACATGGCAACCCCCGGCCAGCTGGTCCCGGCCGCACCCGTGCCGGGTCTGACCCTGGAACCGCTGGACCGCTCCTCCCCCTGGGTGATCGACCTCCAGGTCCGGATCGGCGCCCCGCACGGCTGGAAGTGCGCCACCCGGACCCCGGAGCAGTGGGCGACCTGGGCGGCCGAGCACCCGGACCGCCTGTTCTGGCTGCTGTCCTATGAGGGCACCCCGGCCGGCCTGGTCGCCTACGACCTGCACCCGCAGTCGGCCGGCGGCGCCGAGGTGGAGATCGAGACGTTCGGGCTGGTGCCGGAGTTCGTCGGGCGAGGGCTGGGCGGTCACGCGCTGACGCTCGCGCTCCGGCAGGCGTGGGAACTGACGGCCGGCGTCTCCCGGATCTGGTTGCACACGTCCTCGGCCGACCACCCGAACGCCCTGCCCAACTATCATCGGCGGGGGCTGCGGACCTTCCGGACCGAGGAGCGTACGCGGGACTGAAGGAGTCCGGCGCTGATCGACCGGGCAGCGTGCCGTCTGCGAGGATCATGGGATGAGCGAGAAACCGGTGATCATTGACGTCGACGGGCAGCTGGGCCACGTCACGCTCAACCGGCCGGCCGCGATCAACGCACTCACCCCGGAGATGGTCGCGATCGTCGCGAGCGCCCTCCAGGACTGGCGGACCGCTGATCAGATTCGGACCGTACTCATCACGGGAGCCGGTCCCCGCGGGCTCTGCGCGGGCGGCGACATCCGTGCCATCCACGCCGACGCCGTTTCCGGCGGCACCGGCTCGCTGGACTTCTGGGCGGCGGAGTACCGCCTGAACGCGACAATCGCGGCGTACCCCAAACCGATCGTCGCCTGGATGGACGGCCTGGTGATGGGCGGCGGCATCGGGATCTCCGCACACGCCTCGGTGCGCGTGGTGACCGAACGGTCCCGGCTGGCGATGCCCGAGGTCGGCATCGGTTTCCACCCGGACGTGGGCGGCTCGTGGCTGCTGTCGCACGCGCCGGGGCAGCTGGGCACGCATCTCGCGCTCACCGGGACGCCGATCGGCGCGGCCGACGGCATCGCGGCAGGCCTGGCCGACCATTTCGTGCCCGCCGGCCGCCTGCCCGACCTGATCGAGGCATTGACCCGGACCGGCGCCGTGGACGCGGTGCGGTCCCTCGCCGGCGAGCCGCCGCCCGGCGACCTCGCCGCCGCCCGGGAATGGATCGACAGCTGCTACGCCGCCCCGACCGTCGGCGAGATCGTGTCCCGGCTCGCCGCGCACCCGTCCCCGGCCGCGCAGGCCGCCGCCAAGGAGATCGCCACGAAGTCACCGACGTCCCTGGTGGCGACGCTGCGCTCGATCCGCGTCGCCGCCGGCCTGCCCGACCTGGCGGCGGCGCTGGAGCGCGAGTACCGGCTGTCCGCCGCGATGCTGCGCCTGCCGGACCTGGCCGAGGGCATCCGCGCCCAGATCATCGACAAGGACCGCCGCCCACGCTGGCAGCCGCCAACCCTGGCGGAGGTCCCGGCGGACGTGCTGGCGCCCGATTCATAAGGATGGCCGAATTCGTCCGGGGCCGCCGGGCATCAGGGACGGCCGGGCGTCAGGGACGGCCGGGCGTCAGGGACGGCCGGGCGTCAGGCGCCGGTGGCCATCCGGATCAGCGCGTTGCCGCCCAGCAGCAGCACGTCCGCGCCGGCCACCAGCGCCATGCTGAGATTCAGGTGCCGGGCCGCCTGTTCCGGCCCGTCGGCCGCGGCGAACCCGCGTACCGCGAAGAAGATCGCCGCCAGCACCAGCGGGATCCCGCCGATCAGCAGCAGACCCACCTGCCCGGGCGTCTTCCCGTCGATCACCAGCAGCGTCACCAGGACCGCCGGGACGATCCCGAAGAACACGACGGCGAGTCCCGCGTACCACCGCAGCGGCCCCAGTGAGTTGGTCACCGCCGGATCTTAGCCACCGGACCGTGCTCAGGTGCCGAGCAGGTCCTGGAGCCGGGCGCTCAGCTCGCCGGTCACCGAGTCCCGGCGGCGCTGCGCCTCGGCGCGCAGGGCCTCGATGCGTTCCAGTGCGGCCGCCCGCCGGGCCGGCAGCTCGGCGAGCCGCTCGGCGTGCCGGTGCCGTGCGTCGGCGACGATGGTGGAGGCCTGCAGCTCGGCCTCGCTGACCAGCAGCGCCGCCTCGGTGGCCGCCTTGTCGCGGACCTCGCCCGTCTCCTGGCGCACCTCGGCGAGGTACTGCTCGGCGGTCCGCTCCGCCAGCTTCATCACCTGCGGGTTGGCCGGCGGCAGCGCGGCCCGCAACTCGGCTTCGAGTGCGCGCAGCCGCTCCTCGGCACGGATCTTCTCGGCTTCCATCCGGCGCAGCTCGCCGCGCATCTGCCCGCCCGCGTCGGGCTGCCGCAGCCGCTCGTGCAGAGCCTTGTTCTCCGCCTCCAGGCGGCGCATCTCGGCGGCCACTGTGGTCAGGAAGGCGTCGACCTCACCGTCGTGGTAGCCACGGGTGCCGGGTCGGGGCTGCCGGAAGACGACGGTGTCGACATCGTCCGCGGACAGCGGCACGGACTGCAGAGGTGATGTCATTCCCCGCTTCCTCCGGCCGGCTCCGGCGCACGTTCCCACAGCTCACGGGCGCGCGCTGGAAAGAAGTACACGTGAGGTCACCTCCAAAGTCAACACCGTGTGTCGAGACGGGAACCCGACAGTGACGGCTGGCCACGCAGGAGTTCCCCGACATCGGGTGCCCTAATCGGTCAGGACGGGGAGGCGTACGCGTACCCGGAAGCCCCCGTCCCCGGTCGGTCCGGACTCGAAGGTGCCGTGCAGGATGTCGGCGCGTTCCTGGAGGCCGACCAGCCCCTGCCGGGCACCGGGCAGCGGCAGCGACGGCCGGGACGGCCTGCTGTTGGTGACGGTGACGCCGACGTGGTTGCCGTCCTGCCACAGCTCCACGGTGGCCGAGGCGCCGGGGGCGTGCTTGCGGACGTTGGTGAGTGCTTCCTGAACCGTCCGGTAGAGGGCTCGTTGCGCGGGCGTGCCGACCGGCAGCACCGCGTCGCCGCGCAGCTCCACCTCGATGCCGCTGGACGCGATCAGGGTACGCAGGTCGGCGAGCGTCGGTTGCGGGGTGAGCTGGGTGGTGTCGTCACCGGCCGAGCGCAGCAGCGTGACCATGGTGCGCAGCTCGTCGAGGGTGCCGACGCTCAGCGAACGGATGGTGCGGGCCGCCTCGCGGGTCTGCGCGTCGGCGGCCGCCACCTGCAGAGCCCCGGCCTGCACCGCGATCAGGCTGACCTGGTGCGACACCACGTCGTGCATCTCCCGGGCCAGCTGGGCGCGTTCCTGGGCGAGGATGGCCTGGGCGTGCAGGACGCGTTCGTGCTCCTTGACGTCCTCGATCTCGACGAGCCGCCGCGCCAGGTCGTGCCGGGCCTGGACGAGCTGGCCGAGCAGCACCGGGAACGCCGAGTAGGCGAGCGTGTAACCGAAGTAGATCAGGGTGCCGCCGACCCCGCCGGGGTCGTCGTCCAGCGGGGAGGGCACCGCCCCGGCGACCGCGGAGATCAGCACGGTGGCGGCGAGCAGCCGCCGGTCCCGGGTGCGGGCGGCGAGGGTGTAGAGGGCGGCGAACGGCGCGACCACGGCACCCTGCACCAGCGCGGCCGGCAGGGTGAGCAGGACGACGGCGACGGGGTACCGGCGGCGCAGTGCCAGCGCCCCGCAGCCCAGCACGGCGGCCGCCACCCCGAGCGGCCTGCCGGTCAGCGGGTTGAACCAGATGTCCAGACCGGCCAGGACGACCAGCACCGCGTCCACCACCGGCGCCGGGACCCGTCGCCGCAGGCCGCGCCACCGGCCGCCGGTCACCGCTCGTCCTGCCCGGCGTCGAGCAGCCCGGCCCGCTGGGCGAGCAGCGCCGCCTGCACCCGGCCGGAGACGCGCAGCTTGGTGAGCAGCGCGCTGACGTGGTCCTTGACGGTGCCGGTGCTCAGGTGCAGCCGGATCCCGATGTCGGCGTTGGACAGACCTCGGGCCAGCAGGACGAGCACGTCGCGCTCACGCCCGGTGAGCCGGTCCACCCGGCCGGCCTCCTGGTCGTCGGCCGCGGCCCGGGGCAGGCTGCGCAGCAGGGTCCGGGAGGCTTTCGGCGACATCACCACGCCACCGGCGGCGAGGGTACGCACGAGTTGCGCGAGGTGTTCCGGTTCGGTGTCCTTGAGCAGGAATCCGGCGGCGCCCCGGTGCAGGGCGGCCAGCACGTACTCGTCGGCGTCGAAGGTGGTAAGCATCGCCACCGTGGGCGGGGCCTCGAGGGTCCGCAGCCGGCCGAGCACGGTGAGCCCGTCGACGTCCGGCATCCGGATGTCGAGCAGCACGATGTCGGGCCGGTGCTCCCGGACGGCGGCGAGCGCGCCCGCCCCGGTCGCGGTCGCGACGACCTCGATGTCGGCCGCCGCATTGAGGATCATCGCGAAACCGGACCGCACCAGGGCCTCGTCGTCGACCACCACCACCCGGATCACACCGCACCGCCCGCTCGTCGCCGTTCACCGCCGATCCGTATCGAAGCCCGCCCGGTGCCGCGACTCACTCCGCCGCCCGGCTGGTTCACCCCCGCCGCCGGTCCGCTCCGTCACCCGCCGGACGCCGGCCCCCGGCCGAGCCGGCCTCCCCACGAGACGGCCCGGGCGAGCCGGCCGCCGGCCGGCGGGGTGGTGCGGACGGGCCGGCGGGCAGCCGGACCGTGAACGTGGTCCGGGCCCCGCCGGACTCGCTGACCGTCAGCGTGCCGCCATGCAGCTCGACGACGGTCCGGGCGACGGTCAGCCCGAGGCCGTGCCCCGGTACGCCGCTGTGCCGCACCGCCTCCCCGCGGAACAGCATGTCGAAGACGTCGGCCCGTTCGTGCGCCGGGATCCCGGCCCCGATGTTGGAGACCGACAGCACCGCCGCGCGCTCCTCGGCGCGCACGTCGACACCTACCGCGTAGCCAGCGGCCGACCAGGTCAGCGCGTTGTTGAGCAGTTCGTCGAGCACCTGCCGCAGCCGCCGCGGGTCGCCGTCGACGAGAACCGCACCGAACGCGGTCACCTCGACGCCGCGCCGCCCCGTCGCCGCGTCCCGGGCCAGGGCGGCCAGATCCACCGTGGTCCGGTCGAGGTCGATGTGCCCGGCGCGCATGCCTGCCACGTCGAGCAGCCGCATCACCAGGCCGCGCAGGTTCGCGGTGTTGCGCCGCATCACCTCGACGGCCTCGCGCTGGTCGGCGTCGAGACCGGGGTCGCAGAGCATCAGGTCGGCGTAGGCCTGGACGGCGGTGAGCGGCGTCCGCAGCTCGTGCCCGGCCAGGGCGACGTACTCGTCGCGGGCCCGGTCGAGTTCGGCGGCGAGCCGTTCGGCGCGGCGGCGTTCCAGGAACTCGCCGAGCCGCGCCCCGATCCCGGTGATGATCGCGGCACGCTGGTCGTACGCCACATCCTCGGTGTCGCTGTAGCAGACGAGCACGCCGAGCGGGTCCGGGCCGGTGGGCACGGGAATCGCCAGTGCCGTGCCGGTGTCCGGGTCGGTGACCCAGAGGGGCTCGGCGGCCTGCCAGGCCCGGCCGGGGACGCCCTGGCCGGCCGGAACCAGGTCGGCGGCTGCGCAGCACCGGTCGCCGGCCGTGGCGGACCAGCAGGCTTCCCGGTGCAGCGCCCCGGTGACCGCGTCCAGGGTCCAGAACTCGGTGACTGCCCACCCCATCGACGAGCCGACGATCTCGAGGACCCGGTTCAGCACCTCGCCGGTCGGCCGGTGACCGCCGATCAGGCGCGACACCTCCAGTTCGCTCTCCTGAATCCGGACCAGGGACTGGAGGCGGCGCCGCGCGAAGACCTCGATCTCCATCTGCCGGTGCAGCTCGGCGCCGTCCTGCCGGTCCAGCACGTACGCCGTGACGTCCTCAACCCGATGCATGATCATCGTCACCCTGCCCTGGTCGTCGTGGACGGGGGCGTTGACGGGCGCCCAGTAGCGGATCTCGAAGCCACCGCCGGGCAGCGGGATGTCGTACTTCTGGATCGCCATGACGTCGGGGACGCCGGTGCGCAGGACCCGGTGCAGGGAGGCCCGCAGGGTGCTCACCCCGTCGGCGGCCAGGTCACCGGGGTTGTCGGGGAAGGCGTCGAACACGTGGCGTCCGAGGAGGTCGTCGCGGTCCCGCCTGGTGGCGGCCAGGTAATGATCGCTGACCTCGACGATCGTCAGGTCGGTATCGAGCACGAGGAGCCCGGTCGGCACACTGCGGAACAGCAACCGGTAGTCCACTCCCATACCAGGACATATTAGGTGCAGCTGCGCTACCGATTCTGCCGTTCCAGGCCACGGCGGATCAGGGCCCGCGCCGCCGGCACGGTCAGCGCCCGGATCATCAGGTCGTTCATCCAGACGTGGAAGCGGTTCGGCGGCACGTACTGCCGCATGCCGCGCCGGGCGAGAGCCTGCCGTTTCGTCACGGCCGGGCGCAGGCCGGCCTCCCACGCGGCGAGCGCTGCCGGCACGTCGTCGCCGTGCCGGGACAGCGCCTCGCCGAGCCGGTCCGCGCCGGCCAGCGCCAGGCCCGCACCGTGCCCGGCGAACAGGGTGACGCACCAGGCCGCGTCCCCGAGCAGTACCGCCCGGCCGTCGCTCCACCGGGGCAGGACGACCTGACTGACCCGGTCGAGGTAGGCGTCCGGGCCCATCCCGTCGATCGTCGCGCCGAACGCCTCCAGGTCGCCGAAGACCGACCGCACCGAGGCCTCGGGGCCCTCGGAGCGCCACGTGAAGAACGCCGACGACCGGTCCGGGCCCAGGTTGAGCTTCGCCGCGGTGCGGCCCGGCCCGATGAACGTGGTGGCCGCCGACTCCGCCGGACCGGTGATCGGGAAGGCCGCCACCCGGTACGGGAACTCCACCTCGAACCCGTCGCCGAACAGTGCCGCCCGGGTCGCCGAGTGCACCCCGTCCGCGCCGACGAGCAGCTCGGCCTCTTCGGTGGTGCCGTCGCTGAGCTTCACCCGTACGCCGGTGGGGGTCTGCTCGATGGTCGTGATCGTGGTCGCGAAGCGGAACCGGGCGCTCTCGCGCACGGCCTCGTGCAGCACCGTCTCGAGGTCACCGCGGAACAACGCCAGGAACCGGTCGCCGACCAGGCCCGGCGGCACGGTGAACTTCGGCCGCCCGTCGGCCCGGATCAGAGTCGTGGTGAAGTCGCCGAGCGCCCGCGCGGCAAGCGCCGGGAGCAGCCCGAGCCGTTCCGCGGCGTCGTAGCCGGGCCCGTTGAGATTGATCAGGTAACCACTGCTGCGCCGCCCCGGCGCCCGCTCCAGCACCGTCGTCCGCCAGCCGTCACGCCCCAGCCGCAGCGCGGTGGCCAGCCCCGCGATGCCCGCGCCCACGATTATCGCTCGCTTCATGCCGCCAACTATGAGCGTTTGCTCATTCTCGCGCAACACAGGGCTTAGACTTCGCCCATGCCCCGCGGAGTCGCCGTCCCCGAGCCCCGGCAGCAGCTCTTCGCCGCCGCCGAACGGGTCGTCGCCCGCGACGGCCTGAGCCGCCTCACCAGCCGGGCCGTCACCGCCGAGGCCGGCGTCGCGACCGGGCTGCTCTTCAAGCACTTCACGAACTTCGACAAGTTCCTGACCGGGTACGCGGTCGACCGCGCCTTCCAGATCACCGCGTCCGTCGCCGGCCTGCCCGGGCGCGCCGGCAGCGGCACGGTGGGCGGCACCCTGAGCGAGGCCCTGCTGGCGACGCCGATGGACACCCTGCAGGCGCTGATCCGGGTGATGGCCGACCGGCCCGGGCTCACCGCGGCTGTCGAGGCGGTGCTCGGCGCCGGCAGCGCGGGCCTGGCACCGCTGGAACACGCGGCCGCCGGCTACCTGCGCGCCGAACAGCACCTCGGCCGGCTCCCCGCCGCCGCCGACACCGGCGCCCTGGCCCTCGCCGCCGTGGGCGCGCTCACCCACATCGCCCTGACCGCCCCGGCCGACCCGGGCCGCCTTTACCGCGTCATGGACGCCCTGACCGCCGCACCCGACCGGCAGGCGCCGGTCAGGGCTCGCCGGTCAGGCTGAAGCGCTCGGTCAGCCACCGGAGCAGGGTGCGGTAAGCGACCACGGTGTCCGGCTGGCCGCCGTCTTACCGCCGCTGGCCGACGAAGGCCGCGCTGTTCGGCGCGGTCGTGGAGCCGCTGCTCGCCACGTTCGACACCGACCCCGCCACCGGCTCGTTCCGCGGCGACCTTCGCCGGCGTCGTCATGTGGGAGCAGACGCACGACCGGCCGCCGGCCGACGCCGACTGCGCGCTCCTCGTCGACGTGGCCCTGTCGGGCATCTGACGGCATCGATTCATGTCGGCGTAACTGCCCGGACAGCGGCATCCGGCTTCCTGGAGTCCCACCGAAACATCCAGGAGGCTCCATGGATCGGCGATCACTGCTACGTGCCACCGTGGCCGGAGCGGGCGGTCTGGCCCTGCCCTTCACCGCCTGGCCGGCCGCGTACGCCGCACCGGCGCAGAACGCGACCGGCCCCTACGGCCCGCTGCAGGCCGCCGACGCCAACGGCATCCAGCTGCCGGCCGGCTTCACCAGCCGGGTGATCGCGCGCTCCCGGCAGGTGGTGCCCGGCACCTCGTACGTCTGGCACGACGCGCCCGACGGCGGCGCGGTCATCCCCAACGGGACCGGCTGGGTCTACGTCTCGAACGCGGAGACCACCCCGGCCAACGGCGGCGGTGCCTCCCGGATCGTCTTCGACGCCAACGGCAACGTGACAGCGGCGTCCCGGATCCTGTCCGGCACCAACAACAACTGCGCCGGCGGCAAGACACCGTGGAACACCTGGCTGTCCTGCGAGGAGATCAGCCTGGGCCGGGTCTGGGAGACCTACCCGCTGGGCGGTACGGCCGTGGTCCGCCCCGCGATGGGCCGGTTCAAGCACGAGGCGGCCGCCGCCGACCCGGTCCGCAAGGTCGTCTACCTGACCGAGGACGAGTCCGACGGCCGGTTCTACCGCTTCGTGCCGGCCACCTGGGGCAACCTCGCCACCGGAACCCTGCAGGTGTTCAAGGCCGGCACCGCGACCTCGGGCTCCTTCACCTGGCAGACCGTGCCCGACCCGGACGGATCGCCGACCGCCACCCGATACCAGGTGGCCGGCAGCAAAGTGTTCAACGGCGGCGAAGGCTGCCACTACGCCGACGACCGCGTCTGGTTCACCACGAAAGGCGACAACCGGGTCTGGCAGGTGAACCTGACCACGAACACCTACGAGCTGGCGTACGACGCCAACCTGGTCAGCCCGGGATCCGCGCCGCTCACCGGGGTCGACAACGTGACCGGGTCGTCGTCCGGCGACCTGTACGTGGCCGAGGACGGCGGCACCATGGACATCTGCCTGATCACGCCGGACGACCGGATCTCGGTGTTCCTGAGGGTCAACGGCCAGTCCGCCTCCGAACTCACCGGCCCCGCCTTCACACCGGCCGGCAACCGCCTCTACTTCTCGTCGCAGCGCGGCACGTCCGGCTCCTCCTCGGGCGGCATCACCTACTGCGTGACCGGTCCGTTCCGGACCTGAGACAGGCAACACGGGCGTACGGGCCACCCGTCGCGCGGGTGGCCCGTACCCCTGCGATCCGATCAGATCCGGAAGCGGCCGATCACCTGTTGCAGCTCCGAGCTGATGCCGGTCAGTTCGCGCAGCGTCTCGGTCGCCTCGGCCAGCGAGGCGTTCGTGGCCTGGGTCGCCGAGGCCACGCCGGTGATCGTGCCGGCGATCTCGGTGCTGCCCTGCGCCGCGTCGCCGACACTTCGGCTCATCTCGCCGGTGGTGGCGGTCTGCTCCTCGACGGCCGACGCGATGGTCAGCTGATAGTCGTTGATCCGCGCGATGATCTGCGAGATCTCGCCGATCGCGGCGACCGCGTTCGCGGTGTCCGTCTGGATCGCCTCGACCCGCCGGGAGATGTCGTCGGTGGCCCGGGCCGTCTCCTGGGCCAGATCCTTGACCTCGCTCGCGACCACCGCGAAACCCTTGCCCATCTCGCCGGCACGGGCCGCCTCGATCGTCGCGTTCAGCGCCAGCAGGTTGGTCTGCTCGGCGATCGCGGTGATCGTCTTGACCACGTTGCCGATCTCGGCGCTGGAGTCGCCCAGCTTGGAGACCGTCGCGTTGGTGGTCTCAGCCACGCTCACCGCCTCGGAGGCGACCCGGGCCGCCTCGTTGGCGCTCTCCGCGATCTCCCGGATCGAGACGCCCATCTCCTCGCTGCCGGCGGCCACCGTCTGCACGTTCGACGACACCGTCCCGGCCGCGGCGGAGACCGTGTCGGCCTGGGCGGCGGCCTCCCGCGCGGACAGGCCGATCCGGTCGGTGGCGCCGCTGAGCCGAACCGTGCTCTGACCCAGCACCTCCGAACTCGCGGTGAGCTGCCCGACCACGTCCCGCAGGCCGTCCCGGGCGGCGTTCACCGCCACCGCCATGCCGCCCAGCTCGTCGCGGGCCTGCACCTCGGCCGGCACGGTGAGATCGCCGCGGGCCACCCCGGCCAGCGACATCGCAACACTGTGCAGCTGCCGGGAGATGACCCGCACCACGAACGCGGACAGTGCCAGGGCCAGCACCAGCGCGATCGCCATGAAGATCAGCATGGTGGTGCGCGCACTGGAGTACTCCTCCTCGGCGTGCGTGGCCATCTCGGTGGCCTCCGCGCCCTCGGTCCGCTGAAGCGTGGCGACGGCGTCCCGGAGCCTGGTCTGGGTCTCGGTCCACGCGGGCGCGACCTGGTCGGCGGGAGGCATCTCGAAGCCGGCGCCCGGCGCCTCCTTGAAGATCGCCACGTTCCGCAGGTTGAGGAAGTAGCCGAACGCCTCCTCGACCTCCGCCGCCGCCGCCGACCGTTCCGCCGATCCCGCGGCCAGCGCCTGGTAGGCGTCGAGCGCCCCGGAGAACGCCTCGTCCGCCGCGTCGATCCGCTCGCGGTACTCGTCCCGGTTGTCCGGCAGCAACTGCCACAGAAACGTCTCCTGCCAGCTGTCACTCGACGCGCCGCGCATCGTGCTCAGCTGCACGAGCCCGTCGACGTGCTCGGCCTTCATGTTCTTGATATCGGCGTTGAGCGCATTCATCCGGTTGATGCCGAGCACACCGATGGCCACCGCGGCGATCGCCACGGCCAGCACCGACACATAGATCTTGGGGCCGACGCGGATGTCGGCGAGCCATCCCGCGACCGGGTTCCGCCCGGCTTTCACCTGCTGCTTCGTCGGCCTCGCGTCCGCGCTCATGCTTCTCCTCCGGCGTGCAGACCTGCTCCGATCTCCTGATCGGCACAGAACCGCCGTTCATGAACACCGAGTCCAGTCCGGCACCACCGGGCCAGTCCCGCCCGTCCGCCTATGCGACCCGGTGTCCGATTCCTCCGCCAGCTCGGCGTCCGTGCCAACCCGCCGGCTCGGGGTGCGTGCCAACCCGCCGGCTCGGGGTGCGTGCCAACCCGCCGGCTCGGGGTGCGCGCCTGCGCGCCGGCCCAGTGTCCGTGCCAACCCGCCGGCTCGGGGTGCCTGCGCGCCGGCTCGGTGTCCGCGTGCCAGCGCGCCGGCTCGGTGTCCGCGTGCCAGCGCGCCGGTTCGGGGTGTGGATCAGTCGGTCGGGGACCGGGCCGACAACGGTTTCACTTCCGCCTGCTGCGGGAAAATCTTCTCGCTCGGCCGACCGGTCGTCGAGAGCCCACCCGCGCCCTCGGCTGTGCTTATCCGCAGCACCACGTGATCGGACGCGCGCGTCAGCCTCGGCCCGGGACCAGGCCACCCGCAGCACCACCGACCCGGCGCTACTCCCCCGGCCGGGACTGACCTCCCCGCTGTCCCCCGCAGGCGTCGCACCCTGATCGCGTCCAGCCGATGCCGCCCGCGCATCCCCAGTTCCGTTCCGGCCCCGATGGCCCCGGACACGCCGCCGGTATCGAGAAGTTGATCTGCTAGCGCTACGAAATCGCTGTGATCAAGGGGTCAAAACCGCGATTTCGCATCGCTAGCAGATCAACACCGCCACGCGGACCCACCGCAGCCGACCGCCGCTGCCTATCCAGCGACCGCCTAGAGCGGAGCGCAAGCAACACCACGCCAGCCGCGTCGACATCCTGCGCGCCAGACTCCGCACCGGGACCCCAATACCAGAACAAATCGGCGGGAAACCTCCCTACTCGACAAGACCGTCGGAACACCCCGCGGCACCACCCCGACCCGGCGCCGCGCGGGCCGACACCCCACCCGGCGCTGGTCGGACCTGCGGCGCCCCTGATCCGGGTCGGTCAGGCGAGGCGGGCGACCGCCTCCACCACGTCCGGGAACCTGTCGATCGCGGCGGTCACCAATGTGGGATCAAAATCGGACAGCCGCCGTACGCCACTCTCGAGGCACGCGATGAACGCCAGCCCCGCCCCAGCGGCCGCCACCGCGTCGCCCGGTGAGTCGCCGACGTAGACGCACTCCTTCGCCGGCAGCCCAGTGTGCGCGAGCAGTTCGTCGAAGGCGCGCGGGTCCGGTTTGCCGTAGCGGGTGTTGCCCCGGTGGTAGACCGCACTGATCCGGCCCGCCAGCACGTGACCCGGGTCGAGCATGTGCCGCACCTCCGTGCCGGTGCGCGACGTCAGCAGCATCAGCCGGTGCCCGGCGCGGAGCAGCTCGTCCAGGGCGCGCAGGTTCTCCGGCGGGATCACGTCAAGGCGGCCGTCGGCCACGTGCCGCCGCATCGCCGCATCGAACAGCGGGCCGAACCTCTCCAGATCGATGCCCGGAGCCCGTTTCGGCATCGCCTCCAGGAGCGGCTCGCCCCAGGTGCCGAGGTGCACCCGGCGCGCCATCGGCGGGCGGCCCATCGCGGCCAGCACCTCGTTCTCCAGCGCGAACGACGCGGCCTCGGTCAGGCAGAGAGTGTCGTCCACATCGATGACGACGGCTCGGATCATGCGGCCACCCTAGCGTCCGGCGATCCTGCCTCGGCCGGCCGGCAGCCCGCGGGACGTGCTGCGACAGCGGAATCCGGTCGCTGGCGGGGTGACCAGGATGCCGATGCTCGCCCGCCGGTTCCGGCCCGACCGAACCGGACGCGCCGCCCGGCGCGGCGCGGAGTTGATCTGCTAGCGATGCGAAATCGCGGTTTCAATCCCATGATCACCGCGATTTTGCGTCGCTAGCAGATCAACTCCGCCGTGCGTTCGCAACGCAGCGGACCGCGGCGACCGCCAGCAGCCGCAAGCGACAGCCGGCGACAGCAAAACGCCTGCAACCGACCGCAAGCGACCGCAAGCGACAGCCGGCAACAGCTAAGCGACCGCAAGCGACAGCCGGCGACGGCTAAGCGACCGCAAGCGACAGCCGGCGACGGCTAAGCGACCGCAAGCGCCTGCAAGCGCCTGCAAGCGACAGCCGGCGACAGCAAGCGACGACCGTAAGGGGCACCCCTCGCGGAACAGACGCCGAAGCGGTGTGATCTGGCCACGGCGACCTCAGGTGGGGCGGGGCCGCGCCGATGTCGAGGGTCGGCAGGCCATGACGACGGAGGGGGAACGGCACCGTGTGGTTCCAGCCGATCGCCCTGCTGATGGTGGTCGCCCAAAGCTCGCTCGTGGTGGCCGGCATCCACGCCGGATTCCCGAAGCTGCTGGTCTGGGTACCGGCCGTAGCAGGTGTGGCGACGGCCGTTCTCGCCCTCCACCGGGCCGCCGTGCGCACCGCCGGGGTGCTGCGCACGTTCTGGCGCCGCGTGACCGTGGCCATGGGGTTCGTGCTGCTCGCCGCGATCAGTCAGACCGTGGACGTCGGCACGACGGACTACGCCGACATGCCGCCGATCGGCTCGCGCACCCTGCTGCTGTACGTGGTCGGCACCGTCCTGGCGATCTCCGCGCTGCTCCGGCTGCCCGCCGGTGGCCGCAACTGGCGCCAGCTCACCACCGCCGTGCTGGACGTGGCAGTGGTGGCGGTGACCGCCGCGATCGCCGCGTCGGAGTACGTCGGCTGGTTCATGAACCGCTTCGGGGTCAGTACCTCGGCGTGGTGGCTGAACATCGCGATGATGGCGATCGCGGTGGCCGGCGTGATGGTGGTCGTCAAGATCATGGCAGCGCGGCAGAGCCCGGTACCCCGTGCCGCCCTCTGGTGGCTGGCACCGATCGGCATCGCCGGCCCGCTCTCCACCGTCCTGATGGCCGCCCTGAAGCCGTGGCCGCACCTCAACGGCAGTGCCGCGGTGCTGCCGTGGGTCGGCCTCTTCGGGGTGTTCGCCGCGCACGCCCAGTTGCGCGCCGGGTCCCGCCTGCCGCAGATGCGCCGACCCTCGGTGCACCGGCGCAGCACCGCCATCCCGCTCGTCGCGACCGGTCTGACAAGCGTGCTGGTAACCGTGATCTACCTGGACACCGGTCACCTCACCCCGGTCCAGGTCGCCGGCACCGCCCTGTTGCTGCTGCTGGTCGTGGCCCGGCAGGCGATGGCGCTCGCCGAGAACACCACGCTGCTGGACACCGTCGAGCACCACGCCATGCACGACGAGCTCACCGGTCTCAAAAGCCGGCGCTACTTCACCGCGGCCGCCGCCGGTGCGACCGGCCCGCACACCGTCGCGCTCCTCGACATCCGGGACTTCCGCTCGGTGAACGACGGGCTGGGCCCGGAGACCGGTGACGCACTGCTGGTGGCGTTCGGCGAGCGGATCTCCCAGCTGGCCGGCGCCGAGGCCGTGGTGGCCCGGCTCGGTGGCGACGAGTTCGCCCTGCTGCTGCCCGGTTCCGTGGACATCGCCGGCCGCCTGCTCGCCACCGGCGCCGAACCTCTGGTCGCGGCCGGGCACGAAGTGCTCGTCGACCTGGCGGTCGGGGTGTCCGACGGCGAGGAGGACCTGTTCCGGCGGGCCGAGATGGCGCTGCGCGAGGCGGCGGCGAACCCGGGTCCGCGGGCGGTGCGCTATGACAGGTCCCTGGAATGCCGGCTGACCCGGCGGGCGACCCTCGCCGCTGACCTGCGCCGGGCGCTCACCGCCGGCGAGTTCCACCTGCTCTACCAGCCGGTGGTGGAACTGCCGCACGGGCGGATCGTCGCGGTCGAGTCGCTGGTCCGCTGGCGTACCGCCGACGGCACCGTGGTCTCGCCCGCCGACTTCATACCGGTCGCCGAGGACACCGGCCTGATCGTCGAGCTCGGCGCCTGGATCATCGACACGGTCTGCGCGCAGGCCGCCGCGTGGCAGCTCCGGCACGGCCCGGACGCGCTGCACTCGGTCGCCGTGAACGTGTCGGCGCGCCAGCTGCTCGACCCGGCCCTGCCGGAGATCGTGGCCGCGGCGCTGGCCCGGCACGGCGTGCCCGCGAGCCGGCTCACCGTCGAGATCACCGAGACCGCGGTGTTCGGCGGCGGGCGGGCCCTGGCCACCGTGCACGCGTTGTCCCGGCTCGGCGTCAGCATCGCGCTCGACGACTTCGGGACCGGGCACTCCTCGCTCGGGTTGCTGCGCACCTGCCCGGTGGACGCGATCAAGGTCGACAAGTCCTTCGTCGACGGCCTGGGTGGTACGCCGCAGCAGGAGGCCATCGCGATCGCCGTGAACGGCATCGCCGAGACGATGGGGCTGCACACCGTCGCCGAGGGCGTGGAGACCGCCGAGCAGGCCCGCCGGCTGCACGAGCTGGGGTACCGGCACGCGCAGGGCTTCTACTTCGCCCGGCCGCTGCCGGCCGCCGAGATCGACACGCTGCTGGACGACGCCCACCCACTGGCCGCCTGACGGCCCGGGCCGGTTCTGTGCCCTGACACGAAGTTCGCCTTCTCCTCGTTTCACGGTCGCCTGCTGTCCCCGTACCCCCTCGATGATCTTCTGCTGTGGAACGAAGGAACCTGCTCACCGCGGCGATGGCCGCGCCCGCCGCGGCTTTGGTCGCGCCCGCCGCGGCCGCCCTGGACATCAGCCCCGCCGCCGCCACGACCCGTGCATTCGACAAGACCGACCCGCGGTTCTCGATCGCGGTCCTGCCCGACACCCAGTACCTGTTCGACGCCGACAGCTCCGATCCC
Organism: Actinoplanes sp. DH11; assembly: GCF_020873875.1. Taxonomy (GTDB): domain Bacteria; phylum Actinomycetota; class Actinomycetes; order Mycobacteriales; family Micromonosporaceae; genus Actinoplanes. The sequence continues at coordinate 167,229 of NZ_JAHWGU010000006.1, read as the reverse complement.
ACACCGTTGAAGGCCACCTTCCGTTACCTGCTCGACCAGCGCACCGAGGACAACGTCGCCTTCCTGACGCACCTGGGTGACATCACCGAGCACGGCACCGACCAGGAGATCGCGCTGGCCGGCGCGACGTTCCGGGCGATCGACGGCCGGCTGCCGTACAGCGTGCTCGCCGGCAACCACGACGTCCGGTCCAGCACCGACGATCAGCGCGGCGACACCGCGTACCTCAAGGTTTTCGGCCCGGACCGGTTCCGTGGCGCCGCGACCTTCCTCGGTGCCTCGCCGGACGGCTACAACAGCGCGCACCGGCTGACCGCCGGCGGCCGGCAGTGGCTGATCCTCGCGCTGGACTGGCGCATCTCGGACGGCGGCCTGGTTTGGGCACGCACCGTGCTGCGCGCCAACCCGGCCCTGCCGGCGATCGTCACCACGCACGACCTGGCCTACGCCGACGAGGCGGGCACCGCGCACCTGTCCGGGAACGGTCAGCGCCTCTGGGACCAGCTGATCAAGGACAACGACCAGATCTTCCTGACCCTCAACGGTCACTACTGGCCGCCGGGGCGCACCGTGCTGCGCAACGCCGCCGGCCACGACGTCCACGTGCACGTCACGAACTACCAGGACCGCTACTACGGCGGCGCCGGCATGATCCGGCTCTACCGCTTCGACCTGGTGCGCAACCGAATCGACGTGGAGACGTTCGCGCCGTGGTTCCTGACCCGGGACCCGGACCGCCGGACGCCGCTCGAGGAGGAGACGATCGAGCTGACCGGTGACACCGACCGGTTCAGCCTCGAGATCGACTTCGAGGAGCGGTTCGCCGCGTTCGCGCCGCCCGTGATCCCCGCGCCGCGACCGGCGGCCCGGGTGGTCGACCGGCACACCGCCGCCTACTGGCGGTTCGACGGCGCGGGCCAGGCGGTCGGCGACGGCGCCGTCGTGGCCGATCTTTCCGGCAAGGGCAACCATCTGACGGTACGGCGATTCGCGGGCAGCGGCGACGACGTGCTCACGCTGGCCGACGACCACCACCGGGGCGCTCCGGCGCACGCCAGCCTCCGCTTCGACGGCGCCCGGGGCCGTGGCGCGCTGCTGCAGACCGCCGCCGGCGCGCCGCTGAACAGCATGCGGTTCCGGGACGGGTACACGTTCGAGACGTTCCTGAAGCTGCCCGAGCCGTTCACCGGCGACCACGCGTGGATGGGCGTGTTCAGCTGGGAGGGCCGCGCCGGCGACGCCGGCAAGCACAGCGGCTGGTCGCCGCTCGAGCCGACGTGCAGCCTGAACATCTCGCCCGAGCGGTTCGTGCAGTACGTGCTCTACACCGATGAGGGCGACCACAACCCGACGTCGTGGAGCCACGCGCTGCCGGTCGGCGTCTGGCATCACGTGGCGGTGGTCAACGACGGCCGGCGCAGCACCGTGTACGTCGACGGCTCCCGGATCGCCCGGAACCCGGCCCAGCCGGCACGCGGCGTCGCCACCCTGGGCCGCCCGTTCACCCTCGGCGGCACGTCGTTCGACCTGAAGTACGACCAGAGCTTCTACGGCTGGATCGGTGACACCCGGATCACCGCGCGGGCGTTGCGTCCCGAGCAGTTCCTGCCCGGCGGCACCTTCCGCTGACCACCGGCGCCCCCCGCGCCACGTCACCCCGGGGGGCGGGCGCGGGGTCAGCTGGTCTCGATCAGCAGCAGGGAGGCGTCGTCCTCGCGGTCACCGGCGGCGATGATCTCCATCATCGCGTCGGCGAGGTCGTCCAGGGCGGCGCCGGGCATCCCGGTCAGCACCGCGTGCAGGTCGTCCACGCCCTCGTCGATCGGCCGGGTCCGGGTCTCCACCAGGCCGTCGGTGTAGAGCACCAGCCGGGTGCCGGCGGGCAACAGCCGGGTGTGGGTGCGCCGGACGACGCCGCGCAGGCCGCCGAGCAGCGGCCCGCCGTTGGGCAGCTGACTGATCGAGCCGTCCGGCAGCACGATCGTCGGCGGCAGGTGCCCGGCGTTGGCCCAGGTCATCGTGTGCCCGCCGGTGGGTTCGGCGGTGAGGTACGCGACCATCACGGTGGCTATGCCGCCCACCCCGAGCAGCCGGGCCGCCCGCTCGAACCGGTCCAGCAGCACCGACGGGTAGTCGTACCGGTCGACGAGCAGGGCGCGCAGCATGCTGCGGTAGAGGCCCATCGTCGCGGCCGCGGTGACACCGTGCCCGGCCACATCCCCGATCAGCACCGCCAGCCGGTCGTCGTCGATGCGCACCGCGTCGTACCAGTCGCCGCCGACCAGGTCGCCGCGGTGCGCCGGAGCGTACCGGGCGACCATCCGCGCGTTGTCCACCTCGGGCAGCGGGCTGAGCAGCGCCTTCTGCATGGTCTCGGCGGCGGTACGGCGATCGTCGTACGCGCTGGCCCGCAGCAGTGCCTGCGCGACCAGGCCGGCCAGCGCCGTCAGCACCGCGTGCTCGGCCTCCTCCGGCGCGTACCGCTGCTTCCAGCAGAACGTCAGCGACCCGATCGGCCCGTGCACGCCGGGCAGCGGCACACTCACCGCGGCCTGCCAGCCCATCCGCTGGAAGGTGCCGAACGCGTCCGGGGTGTGCTCGGCCACCGCGGCGAGGTCGGGCAGCACCACGGTCCGGCCGGTCCGGGCGGCGAGCCCCGACGGGGTGCGGATCTCGGCGCCGTAGGTCGCCCACCGGTCGGCCAGGTCGGGCGGCAGCAAGCGGCCCGACGCCAGCTGCATGTGCCCGTCCGCCTCCACCCAGGACACCCCGACGTACGCCGGATCCAGGTTGCCGATCACCAGGTCACGAACGGTGTCGACAACCTCGTCGGAGCTGGTGGCGGCACCGAGCGCGGCGCTGGCCCGCAGCAGCAACCGGCTGCGCTCGATCATCAGCTGTGCCCGGTCGGCCCCCTCGGCGGCCGTCCGGACACGCTGGTCGGCGTGGTAGGAGGCGATCCGCAGCTGCAGGCTGTCCGAGCAGGCGGCGGCGAGGTCCGCGAGGATCGACAGCTCCTGCTCGGTCCAGTGGCGCGGCTCGTGGTCGATGGCGCAGAGCGAACCCAGCACCCGGCCCTCGGCGTCGTACACCGGCATCCCGGCGTAACCGACCACGCCGAGGTCCTCGATCGCGAGGTTGCCGCGCACCCGCGGATCGGTACGCGCGTCGACAACGATCAGCGGCTGCGCGGTGTCCACCACGTGCCGGCAGAACGAGTGGCTCAGCGGGGTCTGCCGCTCCCGGGCCCAGGGGTCGCCGAGCCCGTACGCGCCGGGAAAGAACTGCCGGTCGGCGTCGACGAGCGAGACCAGCGCGACCGGCACGTCCAGCACGGTCCGCACCAGGCCGGCGAGCCGGTCGAACATCGGGTCGGCGACCGCGTCGAGACCGGTACGCACCAGCGCGGCGAGACGTCTGCCGTCGTCGCCGTCGTCGCCGAACTGCCTCATGCGCGCCTTCCGTGTCGGGTGCACGGAAAAGATACCCGGGGGTCCGCGTGAGCGCAGGTACCTACCGGCTGCGAGCCTTGCGGGTGCTGCGTGCGTTGGCCTTCTGGATCGCGTCGACCAGCTCCGGCTTGGTCATCCGGCTGCGGCCGCTGATCTCGAGGCGCTTGGCCAGATCCATCAGGTGCTGCTTGCTGGCGTTCGCGTCGACGCCGCCGGCGGTGTCCGCCTTCGTGTCGCGCCCACCGGCGGCCTTGGGGTCGCTCGGGCCCTTCTCCGCCTTCGGCTCCCAGTGGTCACCCACCTTCTCGAACGAGTGCTTCACCGCCGCGAACGCGGTCCGGTGCGCGCGCTCGCCCTCGCCGTACTCCTCGACCGCGGAGTCGTGGGTCTTGACGAACGTGTCCTGGGCCTTCTTCGGGGAGCGTGCGATGGTGCTCGGCATGTCCTTGCGGGCGGGCATGGCGGTCTCCTTTCCACGGTGACACCGGATCCCGTTCCCCGCCGGGCCGCGCCGAAACGGTCGATGCCTGCCGGGCGCGGGGGTAATTCGGGCCGGGCACGGGTAGCAAGCCCTGGTGAGCACCGACGCCGTCACCGACCGGCCCGCCGCGCCGTCGGCCTGGGACCCGCTGCGCATCGCCGCCTTCCGCAGCCTGTGGCTGGCGCTGCTGGCCAGCAACATCGGCACCTGGATGCAGACCGTTGGCGCGCAGTGGCTGCTCGTCGAGGAGTCCGGCACCGACACCCTGGTCGCCGTGGTTCAGACCGCGAGCACCCTGCCGATCCTGCTGCTGGCGCTGCCGGCGGGCGCCCTCGCCGACACCTTCGACCGGCGCCGGCTGCTGCTCGCCGTCCAGCTGTTCCTGACCGCCGTCGGGGTCCTGCTCACCGCGCTGACCTTCACCGGGCACATGCCGCCGGCCCTGCTGCTGACCCTGACGTTCGTCCTCGGCGCCGGCCAGGCGGTGACCGGGCCGGCCTGGCAGTCGGTCATCCCGGAGCTGGTGCCGCGCCCGCAGCTGGCGTCCGCCTCCGCGCTCGGCGCGATAAGCATGAACCTGGCCCGTGCGGTCGGCCCGGCCGTTGCCGGACTGCTGATCGCCCGGACCGGCACCGGCGTGGTGTTCGCGCTGAACACGGTGACGTTCGCGCTGTTCGCCGTGGCCCTGATGCGCTGGCGGCCGACGGCGACCCGCAGCACCGGCGCACCCGAACGGTTCGCCGCGGCGGTCCGGTCCGGCAGCCGGTATGTGCGGCACTCCCCGGTGGTGCGGCGCATCCTGCTGCGGGCCGGGCTGTTCCTGGTGCCGGGCAGCGCCCTCTGGGCCCTGCTGCCCCTGGTCGCCAGCCGCGGTCTCGGTCTCGGCTCCGGCGGGTACGGCGTCCTGCTCGGCGCCGTCGGCATCGGCGCCGTGGCAGGTGCGCTGCTGCTGCCCCGGATGCGGGCCCGCTGGTCGCTGAACCGGCTGCTGCTGATCGCCAGCACCGGCTTCGCGGTGGTGCTGGCCCTGCTGGTGCTGGTGCCCTCCGAGTACGCCGTGGTGGCCGCCCTGCTGCCCGCCGGTGTCGCCTGGGTCATGGTGCTGTCCAGCGTGAACGCGGCGATGCAGCTGTTCCTGCCGAACTGGGTACGCGCCCGCGGTCTCGCCGTCTACCAGATGGTCTTCGCCGGCGCCCAAGCCGCCGGAGCGCTCGTCTGGGGCGTTCTCTCCGACGTCTGGGGCCTGCGGACCACCCACCTGATCGCGGCCGCCCTGATGCTGGCCGGCGTGGTGACGCTGCGCTGGTGGCCGATGCGCGACACCAGCGACATGAACCGCGAGCCGGCCGTCTTCTGGCCCGAACCGCACCTCGAACTCGACCCGTCCGACGACGACGGCCCGGTCCTGGTCATGTCCCGCTACCCGGTGAGCCGCGAGCACGAGACCGCATTCGTCGAGGCGATGGAACGGGTCCGCCTGAGCCGCCTGCGCACCGGCGCGCTGCGCTGGGGCCTGTTCCGCGACGGCGCCGACCCGTCCCGGTTCGTCGAGGCCTACGTGGTGCCGAGCTGGGGCGAGCATCTGCGCCAGCACACCGGCCGCCTGACCGGAACAGATCAGGAGATAGAGGAGTACGCCCTCTCCCTGGCCGACGGCCCCGCAGAGGTGAGTCACCTGGTCTCCGCCCGCTGACACCGCACGCGCGGTGTCAGCCGGTCGTGCGCGCCGCCCACACCGGCGCCGCACCGTGATCACTGCCCAGCCGATGCGAGCGCATAAAGCCGCGCCCTCGCGTTGTGGCTGCGGCGGAGCGGGGTGCGCCGCCCTCAGCGAGATGTTGATCTGCTAGCGCTACGAAATCGCTGTGATCAAGGAGTCAAAACCGCGATTTCGCATCGCTAGCAGATCAACATCGCCCCGCGAACCCAAGGCAGTCGATCGCGGCTACCTGTTGAGGGACCGCAACAGAGCCAAGGGCAAGGCAACACCAGCCGGCCGGTCGGGGCGGATCCGGGCGGATTCGGGCGGATCCGGGCGGGTCGGGTCCGGTCGGGTCGGGTCGGGTCGGGTCGGGTGAACAATCGCCGAACGGGCGCGACCGGGTTGCCCCCGCGGGATCGGGTTGGCAGGATCGGCGTTCATGCTGATCACTCGCCGCAGGGTCCTGGGCGCCGGAGCTGTCGCTGCCGCAGCTGCCTTGACCGGTTGTGGTCAGGCAGCCCAATCCGGCCGTGGCCGCATTCCCGACATTTCCGAAATGTCCCGCGAGGCGGGGACGAGCGGCACGGGCACGAACGGCGCGGGCACGAACGGCGCGGGGACGGGCGGCGCGGAAGCGGGCGGCGCGGGCACGGGCAGTGACGGCGCGGGCGGGACCGGTGAGGTCACGGCGGACGGGGTCGCGGCCACTGCCGCCTACACGGCGCCGCTGACCAAGGTGCTCACCAAGTACCTCAAGCCGACCAAGGCGAACCCGAAGCATCCCACCTACGCCGGCGCCGTGGCGGTCGTCATGGTCGACGGGAAGGTCACGGCGAACATCGCGGTCGGCCACGCGCTGCGGTACAAGGCCGGGCCGGTCGAGTTGGCCGCCGCGAAACGCGTACCCATGCGCACTGATTCGATCTTTGATCTGGCCTCGCTCACCAAGGTCTACACGGCGGTGCTGCTGATGCAGCAGGTCGAGCGCGGCCGGGTGGACCTCGACGCGCCGGTGGTGCGCTACCTACCCGGGTTCACCGGCAAGGGCAAGAGCCGGGTCACGGTACGCATGCTGCTCGCACACACCAGCGGCCTGCCCGTCGGCGCGACCATGAAGAACGCCGCCGACAAGCGGGCCAAGGTACTCGCCACGCCGCTGCTGACCGGCGCGACGCCCGGGACCACGTACCGCTATTCCAGCGTCGGCCTGATGGTCGCCGCCCAGCTGGTGGAGAAGGTCACCGGCAGCAGCCTGCCGGCCGCCCTGAGGAACGGCATCACCGGCCCGCTGGGACTGCGCACCACCGGCTTCACCCCGCTCACCTGGCTGCCCAAGGCTGACCAGGCGAAACGGCTGGTCGCTACCGACGCTCGCACCTCCCGCGGCCTGTTGCGCGGCACCGTCCACGACGACGTGGCCGCCCAGATGGGTGGCGCGATCGGCAGCGCCGGGTTGTTCGGCACCGCGCACGAGGTGGCCGTGCTCGGTCAGATGCTGCTGGGCGGCGGTGCCCACAACGGCAAGCGGGTGCTGCGGGCCGCGACGGTGACGCAGATGCTCACCAACCAGAACCGGGGCCTCAAGGCCGTCGACCCGGACCGCCCGGGCCGCCCGGCCGACCACGGTCTCGGTGTCACGCTGCGCCAGCCGTGGTTCATGGGCAAGCTCTCATCGGCGACCACTTTCGGTCACACCGGTTTCACCGGCACCTCGCTGCTCGTGCATCCCGGTCACCGGCTTGTGCTCGCGCTGCTGACCAACCGCGCGCACCCCAACTGGAGCTGGGCGAACCCGGACCCGATGCGCGCCGAGGTGGCCGACGTGCTGGCGGCCCATCTCTGAGCTGCCCAGCTCTGAGCCGTTCACCTCAGAGCCGCCCACCTCAGAGCCGCCTCTACCACCGAGCCGCCTCCACCACCGAGCTGCCTCTACCACCACGGGTCGATAAATGTCGCTGATGCGCTGATTCGGAGCGAATTGCCGTAGCAGCGGCATATAACGGAGGGTGAGCACCACATTCCCGTCTGAGGAGCTGTGCATGACCACCGTCGCCCCGAGGCCGACCGTCACCCGGCCCCACGCGCTGCGCCGGCAGGTGAAAGGTTCGGCACTGACCCGGATCCTGCGTACGACGGACGCGAAACAGATCGGGATCATGTACCTGGTCACGTCGGTCGCGTTCTACATCATCGGCGGGGTGATGGCGCTGCTGATCCGCGGCGAGCTGGCCCGGCCGGGCATGCAGTTCCTGTCGCCGGAACAGTACAACCAGCTGTTCACCATGCACGGCACGGCGATGCTGCTGTTTTTCGCGACCCCGATCGTGTTCGCGTTCGCCAACTACGTCGTGCCGATCCAGATCGGTGCGCCCGACGTGGCGTTCCCGCGGCTCAACGCGTTCGCGTACTGGCTGTACCTGTTCGGCACGCTGACGGCGATGGGCGGGTTCATCATGCCCGGCGGTGCGGCCGACTTCGGCTGGTTCGCGTACACCCCGCTGAGCGACTCGCTGCACTCCCCCGGCATCGGCGGCAACGCCTGGGTGGTGGGCCTGGCGATCGGTGGCCTCGGCACGATCCTCGGCTCGGTCAACCTGATCACCACGATCCTGACCCTGCGGGCACCGGGCATGACCATGTTCCGGATGCCGATCATGACCTGGAACATCCTGGTCACGGCCCTGCTCGCGATCCTCGTCTTCCCGTTCCTGGCGGCCGCGCTCTTCGCGCTCGCCGCGGACCGGGTGCTCGGCGCCCACGTCTTCGACGTGGAGACCGGCGGGCCGATGCTCTGGCAGCACCTCTTCTGGTTCTTCGGCCACCCCGAGGTGTACATCATCGCGCTGCCGTTCTTCGGCATCATCACCGAAGTCGTGCCGGTGTTCAGCCGCAAGCCGGTCTTCGGCTACAAGGGCCTGGTCGCGGCGACGCTGCTGATCGGGGCCCTGTCGATGAGCGTGTGGGCGCACCACATGTTCGCCACCGGCCAGGTGCTGCTGCCGTTCTTCAGCTTCCTGAGCTTCCTGATCGCGGTGCCGACCGGCATGAAGTTCTTCGTCTGGATCGGCACCATGTGGCGCGGCCAGATCAGTTTCGAGTCGCCGATGCTCTTCGCGGTCGGCTTCATGGTGACGTTCCTCTTCGGTGGTCTCTCCGGCGTGCTGCTCGCCGCCCCGCCGATCGACTTCCACGTCTCCGACTCGTACTTCGTGATCGCGCACTTCCACTACGTGCTGTTCGGCACGATCGTGTTCGCGGTCTTCGCCGGCATCTACTTCTGGTTCCCGAAGATGTTCGGCCGGATGCTCGACGAGCGGCTCGCCAAGATTCACTTCTGGCTGACGTTCCTCGGCTTCCACGCGACCTTCCTGGTGCAGCACTGGCTGGGCAACCAGGGCATGCCGCGGCGGTACGCCGACTACCTGCCGGGCGACGACTTCACCTTCCTGAACACGTTCTCGACGGTCGGCTCGTTCGTCCTGGGCATCGCGACACTGCCGTTCATCTACAACGTGTGGAAGTCCTACAAGGTCGGCAAGGTTGTCACCGCGGAGGACCCGTGGGGTCACGGCAACTCGCTCGAGTGGGCCACCACCACCCCGCCGCCGCTGCGCAACTTCGACCGGATGCCGCGGATCCGCTCCGAGCGCCCCGCCTTCGACGCCAAGTTCCCGCACCTCGCCGCCGGCGAACAGTCCCTGGCGGGCCCGCCCGAGGGCGGCGCGCGGCCGCTGACAAGCGAGTCCGACGGCGGCGCCACCTACCAGGAGGACCGCAGCGACCGCTGACCGCCGCAACCGAACATCCAGCCCAGGCCCGCCCTGCCGACCCCGGCGCGGCGGGCCTTGCGGTCGACGGAAGCGCGACGCCCGGCGCGGCGGGCCTTGCGGTCGACGGGAGCGCGACGCCCGGCGCGGCGGGCGTTGTGGTCGACGGGAGCGCTAGAAGCGGCGGGACCCGGGTGGGGCCGTGCTGCCCCGTTCGACGAGCGCCGTCGGGACCACCGCCTCGCCCGGTGCGAGACCGGCGTCCCCGATCCGGCGCACGGCCGCCCGCACCGCCGCGACCCCCATCAACTCCGGGTCCTGCCGCACGGTGGTCAGGTCGACCGACGAGAGCCGGGCGATCGGTGCGTCGTCGAAGCCGGTGACCGAGACGTCCTGCGGCACGCGTACGCCCTCGCGCAGCAACACCTGCAACACACCGACCGCCGTGTGGTCGTTGGGTGTGACCACCGCGGTCGGCAGCGAGGCACGCCGCAGCAACGTCCGCCCCGCGGTCGCGCCGGCCTCGTCGAAGTAGTCACCCTTGACGTACTCCCCCGGCACCGCGTGCACGTCCGCCGCCAGGCCGAGCCGGCGGACCGCCCGGTCGTAGCCGCGCCGCCGCAGGGCCGCCGCGGGCATGGCGACCGGGTCGACGTACGCGATCGCCCGATGCCCCAGCCCGGCCAGGTGACCGACCATCGCGGCGATGCCCACGTCACCCGCCGAGCGCACCACGTCGTAGTGGGCGTTGCGCCGCCCGTACCCTACGTCGACGACCGGCACCGGGCTGCGCCGGCTCAGCGCGCGCAGCCCCGCGTGGTCCAGGTGCGACCCGATCACTATCAGTCCAGCACACCGGTGGCCGAGCAGTTCCTCGACGGCCTGCCCGGTGGCGCGCACGGCGGTCTGCGCGCTGAGGATGAGGTCGTAGCCGTGGGCGGCGGCAGCCGGGTAGATGTGCTCGATGATCTCCGGTTCGGTCGAGTGCGCCGGCGTGAAGACCACTCCGAGGTCGGTGCTGCGGGTGCGTCGCAGCGATCGGGCGCCGACATGGGCGCTGTACCCGAGTTGTTCGGCCACCTGCCGCACCCGGCGCCGGGTCCGGTCGCTGGCGCCGGGCGCGTCCCGCAGGACCAGCGAGACCAGTTGCCGGGAGACGCCGAGGTGGGCCGCGATGTCGGCCATGGTGGGCGGCCGGCCGCGCCCGGTGTCGTCAGGTCTCATCGGGCACTCCCGGCGATTACACATGGTTGCCGACTCGTCACGGAGACTTGACAAAAACTAGCACGTGCCAGTTCTATGTGGTGCAGCGCACATTCTGGTCGTCACCGGCGGCGCTCCACTTTCTCCCCTGGCCGAGAACGCACTCCACCTGGCCGAGAACGCACTCCACCTGGCCGAGAGCCCAGGCCGATCGCCGTAGCCGGAGGCGTCCCGCATGCCCGCAGACGAAGTCCTCACGATCGGACGCATCGGCGTCGATCTATATCCGGAACAGATCGGGGTGCCGCTCCCCGAAGTTCGCACGTTCGCCAAGTTCCTGGGCGGCAGCCCGACCAACGTGGCCGTCGCCGCAGCCCGGCTCGGCCGGCGCAGCGCCGTGATCACGCGGACCGGCGCCGACCCGTTCGGCGACTACCTGCACCGGGCGTTGTGCGCCTTCGGGGTCGACGACCGCTTCGTCACCCCGGTCGGCGGGCTCCCCACCCCGATCACCTTCTGCGAGATCTTCCCGCCGGACAACTTCCCGCTCTACTTCTACCGCCACCCGAAGGCCCCCGACCTGGAGATCCGGCCGGACGAACTCGACCTCGGCGCGATCGCGGCGGCGGAGATCTTCTGGGTCACCGGCACCGGGCTGTCGCAGGAACCGTCCCGCGGTGCCACCCTGGCGGCGCTGCGGCATCGCGGCCGGGGCGGCATCACCGTGTTCGACCTCGACTACCGGCCGATGTTCTGGGGTTCCCGCAAGGAGGCGAGCGGTTTCTACGCCGAGGCCCTGCCGCTGGTCACCGTGGCGGTCGGCAACCTCGACGAGTGCGAGACAGCGGTGGGCGTACGCGATCCGGGCGAAGCCCTCGCCGCCCTGCACGATGCCGGCGTCGACCTCGCGGTGGTCAAGCAGGGCCCGCGGGGTGTGCTCGCCTCCCGCCGCTCGACCGGCGAGTCGGTGGAGGTGCCACCGGTGCCGGTCCGGGTGGTGAACGGCCTCGGCGCCGGTGACGCGTTCGGCGGAGCGCTCTGCCACGGCCTGCTCGCCGGCTGGGACCTCACCACCGTGATGCGCTTCGGCAACGCCGCCGGCGCCCTTGTCGCCTCCCGCCTGGCCTGCGCCGACGCGATGCCCACCGAGTCCGAGGTACGACACCTGATGGAGGCGGGCGACCATGCCTGAGCCGATCGCCCACCGGGGCCCCGCGCGAGCGGGCGCCAAGCCTGAGATCAGCGACCTTCGGCAGCTGACCGAGGTGCGGGCCCGTCGTCCGGAAGCGATCGCCGCCGCGGCCGCACACCGGCGGCGGCCGGCACCGCACCAGGGCAAGCTCCTGATCATCGCGGCGGATCATCCGGCGCGGGGCGCGCTGCGGGCCGGAGCCGACGCGTACGCCATGGGTGACCGCGCCGGCCTGCTGCACCGGATCCGGATCGCGCTGGAGCGGCCCGGGGTGCACGGCGTCCTCGGCACCCCGGACATCCTCGAGGACCTGCTGCTGCTCGGCGCCCTGGACGACAAGGTCGTGTTCGGCTCGATGAACCGGGGCGGCCTGGCCGGGACCGTTTTCGAGGTCGACGACAGGTTCACCGGGTACGACGCGGCCGGCATCGCGCGGTCCGGCTTCGACGGCGGCAAGATGCTGCTGCGCATCGACCCGGACGACCCGGCAACCGCCGGTACGCTGCAGGCCTGCGCCACCGCGATAAGCGAACTGGCCGAGCGTCGCCTGATCGCGATGGTCGAGCCCTTCATCGCCCACCGGACCGCGGAGCCCACCACCGCAGACCGGCGCGGCGGGCCGTTGCGCAACGAGCTCACCGCCGACGCCATGGTCCGGGCGGTCACCGTTGCCGCCGGCCTGGGCAGCACGTCCGCGTACACCTGGCTCAAGGTCCCGGTCGTCGACGACATGGACCGGGTGCTGTCGGCAACCACGCTTCCCGCGCTGCTGCTCGGCGGCGAGGTGCCGGACGACCCGGACGCCGCGTTCGCCCGGATGCGCAAGGCGCTCGCCCACCCCGCCGCGCAGGGCCTGGTGATCGGCCGCAGCCTGCTCTACCCACCCGGCCGCACCGGACCCGGCGAACCGGCAGGCGGCAGAACACCCGGCGCGGGCGAAGGCGGCAGCCGGACCGCCGACGTGGCGGACGCCGTCGACCGGGCGGTGAGCCTGTTGTGACGACCCCGGCGGAGAGGACGACATCATGAGACTCACCGTGGCACAGGCCGTCGTGCGGTTCCTGGCCGCGCAGTGGACCGAACGCGACGGCGTGCGGCACCGGGCGATCGCCGGCTGTTTCGGTATCTTCGGGCACGGCAACGTGGCCGGAATCGGTCAGGCGCTGCTCCAGGCTCAGCGCACCGGCGAGGCCGCCCTCCCGTACCACCTGGCCCGCAACGAGCAGGCCATGGTGCATACGGCCGCCGGGTTCGCCCGGATGACCAACCGGCTGTCCATGATGGCCTGCACCGCCTCGATCGGGCCGGGCTCCACGAACATGCTGACCGGCGCGGCCCTGGCGACGGTGAACCGGCTGCCGGTGCTGCTGCTGCCCGCCGATGTCTTCGCCACCCGGGTCGCCACGCCGGTGCTCCAGGAACTCGAGGACCCGCGGGCCGGCGACGTCTCGGTGAACGACGCGTTCCGCCCGCTGTCGCGGTTCTTCGACCGGGTCTGGCGCCCGGAGCAGCTGCCGCAGGCGCTGCTGGGCGCGATGCGGGTGCTGACGGACCCCGCGGAGACCGGCGCGGTCACCCTCTGCCTTCCCCAGGACGTGCAGGCGGAGGCGTACGACTTCCCGGACGAGCTGTTCACCGCCCGCGTCTGGCACGTGCCGCGCGCGGTGCCGGAACCGGCCGCCCTGGCCCGCGCGGCCGAGGTGATCCGCTCGGCGGACCGGCCCCTGATCATCGCGGGTGGTGGGGTGATCTACGCGGAGGCGTCCGCCGAGCTGTGCCGGCTGGCCGAGGCGACCGGCATCCCGGTGGCGGACACGCAGGCGGGCAAGGGCGCGATCCCGTGGGATCATCCGCAGTCGGTCGGCGGGGTGGGTTCCACGGGCACCCCGGTGGCGAACCGGCTGGCCCGCGAGGCGGACGTGGTGATCGGGATCGGCACCCGGTACAGCGACTTCACCAGCGCGTCGAACACCGCGTTCCAGCACCCGGGCGTACGGTTCGTCAACCTCAACGTGGCCGCGTTCGACGCCGCCAAGCGGGCCGCCACGACGCTCGTCGCCGACGCCCGGGAGGGCATCGCCGCGCTGACGGCCGCGATCGGGCGCACCTGGCCGGACTCGTTCCGCGACGACGTCGCCCGGTGGCAGCGGGCGGTCGACGCCGCGTACACCGCGCATCGCAGCCCGCTCCCCGCGCAGAGTGAGGTGATCGGGGCGGTGAACGAGGCGTGCGGAACGCGCGACGTCGTGGTGCAGGCCGCCGGCAGCATGCCCGGTGACCTGCAGTTGCTCTGGCGGGCGCGCGACCCCAAGCAGTACCACGTGGAGTACGGCTACTCCTGCATGGGTTTCGAGATCGCCGGCGCCCTCGGGATCAAGATGGCCGACCCGAGCCGTGAGGTGTACGCCCTGGTCGGCGACGGCTCCTACCTGATGATGGCGCAGGAGATCGGCACCGCGGTCGCCGAGGGGATCAAGCTGATCGTGGTGCTGGTGCAGAACCACGGGTTCGCCTCGATCGGCGCGTTGTCGGAGTCGCTCGGTTCGCAGCGGTTCGGCACCAGCTACCGCTACCGCAGCGCCGCGGGTGACTACGACGGCGCGCGCCTGCCGGTCGACCTCGCCGCGAACGCGGAGAGCCTGGGCGCGCGGGTGATCCGCTGCCGCGGTATCGCGGACCTGACCGACGGCCTGAAACGGGCCCGCGCGGCGGACCGGCTCACCGTCGTGCACATCGAGACCGACCCCCTCTCCCCGGTGCCGTCCTCCGAGTCGTGGTGGGACGTGCCGGTGGCCGAGGTCTCCGCGCTGGCGTCGACGCGGTCGGCGCGCGCCGGCTACGAGACCGCCAAGCGTGACCAGCGTCCCTACCTGTGAGGTGAGGTGCGAGATGGCACTTGTCGAACACTGGATCGGCGGCGGGTTCACCGCCGGCACGTCGGGCCGCCGGGGCCCGGTCTTCAACCCGGCGACCGGGCGGCAGCAGCACGAGGTGGCCCTCGGCGGCGCGGCGGAGGTGGACGCCGCCGTGTCCGCCGCGACGGAGGCGTTCGAGCAGTGGGGCCAGGCGTCACTGAGCCGGCGCACGAAGGTGCTGTTCGCCTTCCGGGAGCTGGTCAACGCGAACATCGGGCGGCTCGCCGAGATCGTCTCGGACGAGCACGGCAAGGTCCTGTCGGACGCGGCTGGTGAGGTGCAGCGCGGCCTCGAGGTGATCGAGTTCGCCTGCGGGATCCCGCAGCTGCTCAAGGGCTCGTTCTCGGACCAGGCGTCGACCGGGGTGGACGTGTTCGGTTTCCGGGAGCCGCTCGGGGTCTGCGCCGGCATCACCCCGTTCAACTTCCCGGCCATGGTGCCGATGTGGATGCACCCGGTCGCGATCGCCTGCGGCAACACGTTCGTGCTCAAGCCCAGCGAACGGGACCCGTCGGTCTCCGGCCTGGTGGCGTCGTTGTGGCAGCAGGCCGGGCTGCCGGACGGCGTCTTCAACGTGGTGCACGGCGACAAGGCCGCGGTCGACGCGATCCTCGGCCATCCGGGAGTCGCGGCGGTGTCGTTCGTCGGTTCCACCCCGATCGCGCGGTACATCCACGAGCGGGCCACGGCGACCGGCAAACGGGTGCAGGCACTCGGTGGCGCCAAGAACCACGCGGTGATCATGCCGGATGCCGATCTGTCGTTCGCTGCCGCGCAGCTGTCGGCGGCCGCGTTCGGGTCGGCCGGCGAGCGGTGCATGGCGATCTCGGCGGCCGTCGCGGTCGGCCCGGCGGCCGAGGCCCTGATGCCGGTGCTCGCCCAGCAGGCGGCCACGGTGGTGGTCGGTCCGGGCCGGGACCCGCGCAGCGAGATGGGCCCGGTCGTCACGGCCGGCGCCAAGCAGCGCATCGAAGGGCTCATCGACAGCGGCGAGTCGCAGGGCGCCAAGGTCCTGGTCGACGGCCGGGGACTGCGGGTCGCCGGCCACGAGGACGGGTTCTTCGTCGGGCCGACGGTGCTCGACCAGGTGCGGCCGGAGATGGCGGTCTACACCGAGGAGATCTTCGGGCCGGTGCTGTCGGTGGTGCGGGCGGCCGGCGTCGACGAGGCGATCGCTCTGATCAACAGCAATCCGTACGGCAACGGCACCGCCATCTTCACCGGCAGCGGTGCGGCGGCGCGCCGGTTCCAGCGTGAGGTGCACGTCGGGATGATCGGCATCAACGTCCCGATCCCGGTGCCGATGGCCTACTACTCGTTCGGCGGCTGGAAGGACTCGCTGTTCGGCGCCCACCACATCCACGGTCCGGAGGGCGTCGCGTTCTACACCCGCGGCAAGGTCGTCACCTCCCGCTGGCCGGCGCAGCAGTCGATGTCCGACGCGTCCCTGCACTTCCCGACGGCGACCTGACCTCCCGCCGGCGACCTGACCTAGGAGTCTCCATGGCCATCCGACAACTTCGCCTCGGCAGCTGCCCGGACTCGTGGGGCGTGTGGTTCGCCGACGACCCGCTCCAGACACCGTGGCGGCGATTCCTGGACGAACTGACCGCCGCGGGCTACCAGTGGCTGGAGCTCGGCCCGTACGGCTATCTCCCGACCGACCCGGGCGAGTTGAGCGACGAGCTCGTGTCCCGCGGATTGTCGGTGGCCGGCGGCACCGTGGCCGGTGCCGGCGGGCCGCACAAGGACTTCGGCACCGTGGTCACCGAGACCCGCAAGGTCGCCGAGCTGACCGCTGCCCTCGGTGCCGAGAACCTGATCTTCGTGCCGGTCCCCGGGTACCGCGACGACGTGACCGGTGCCTACTCGGAACCGGCCGAGCTGGACCCGGACCGCTGGAAGACGCTCATCGGCAACAGCAACACGCTGGGCCGGATGCTCTTCGAGGAGTACGGGCTGCGGATGCGTTTCCACCCGCACGCCGACTACCACGTGGAGACGCAGGCACAGACCGAGCGGTTCCTCGACGAGACCGATCCGCGGTTCGTCTCGCTCTGCCTGGACACCGGGCATCTCGCGTACCGGCGGGCCGACGTCCCGGCGATCATCCGGAAGTACCCGGACCGGATCGGTTACGTCCACATCAAGCAGATGGACCCGGCGATCGCCGATCTGGCGGCGGCCGAGGACCTGGCGTTCGGCCAGGCCGTCGCGATGGGCGCGAGCGTGGAACCGCCCGCCGGCCGGCCCGAGGTGCCGCCGGTGCTGGACGCGCTGGCGGAGCTGGAGGCCGCGCTCTTCGTCGTGGTCGAGCAGGACATGTACCCGGTCGACTTCGACCGGCCGCTGCCGATCGCCACGCGCACGCGGGCGTACCTGAACTCTCTCGGATTGGAAGGACGGAAATGATGAGGATTCTTCGTCCGATCGCCGTCGCCGCGGTGGCGGTGCTCGGTCTGGCCGCGTGCAGTGACGGCGGCCGGGAGCGGACCGACGACTCGGAGTCCGGTGGCGGCAACGCGCCGGGCAGTTCCGGCTGGACGGTCGCCATGATCACCCACGAGACGCCCGGCGACACGTTCTGGGACAAGATCAAGGCAGGGGCGCAGCAGGCCGCCAAGGACACCGGCGTGACCCTGAAGTACTCCAACGACCCGGACGCCGGCCGGCAGGCCGTGCTGATCCAGAACGCCATCGACTCCAAGGTCAACGGGATCGCCAGCACGCTTGTCACCCCGGACGCCCTGGCCGGCGCGGTCAAGTCGGCCACCGACGCGGGCATCCCGCTGGTGGGCTTCAACTCCGGCATCGACCAGTACGCCCGGCTCGGCGCGCTGATGTACTTCGGCTCCGACGAGAACGTGGCAGGCACCACCGCCGGGCAGCGGATGCAGGAGGCCGGCGCGAAGCACCCGCTCTGCGTGATCCACCAGCAGGGTTCGGTCGCGCTCGAAGCCCGCTGCGCCGGTGTGAAGAGCGCCGTCGCGGGGACCGAGAACCTCCAGGTGAACGGCGCGGACGACGCGGCGGTGGTGGCCACGTTGCAGGCGAAGCTGGCGCAGGACGACTCCATCGACTACATCGTCACGCTCGGCGCCCCGGTCGCCCTCGACGCGCTCAAGGCGATGGAACAGGCCGGCAGCAGCGCCAAGCTGATCACTTTCGACCTGAACATCGCGGCCGCCGAGCAGATCAAGGCCGGCAAGATCGAGTTCTCGATCGACCAGCAGCCGTACGTGCAGGGTTATCTGGCGGTCAACTCGCTCTACCTGCACCTGAAGAACGGCAACGACATCGGCGGCGGCCGTGCCGTGCTGACCGGCCCGTCCTTCGTCGACGCCTCGAACATCGACACCATCCTGCCCTTCGCCCAGAAGAACACCCGGTAGCCGGCCATGGCGCACTCCGTCACGGCGAACCCGCCGAACCGCGTACGCCTCGGCTGGTCGAACCGGATCCTGGCCCGCCCCGAGGTCGGCGCGTTCGTCGCCGCCGTCGTCATCGGCATCTTCTTCATGGTGATGGCGCCGTCGTTCCGGTCGGCCGACTCGTTCTTCACGGTGCTCTACCAGTCGTCGGTCATCGGCATCGTCGCGGTCGGCGTCGGCCTGCTGATGATCGGCGGGGAGTTCGACCTGTCCGCCGGCGTCATCGTCTACAGCGCCGGGCTGTTCAACTCGATGTTCTGCTGGTACCTCGGCGTCAACCTCTGGGTCGGCGCCGCGCTGTCGCTGGTCTTCTGCCTGATGATCGGCGCGCTCAACGGCTACCTGGTGATGCGGACCGGGATCCCCAGCTTCCTGATCACGCTCGGCACCTTCTTCGTGCTCCAGGGCGCCAACCTCGGCCTGACCAAGCAGATCACCGGCTCGGTGTCGTCCACCGACATCAGCCGGATCGACGGGTACGACAGCCTCGGCGTGGTCTTCGCCTCCAGCTTCAAGATCGGCTCGGTGACGGTCTGGATCACGGTGATCTACTGGCTGCTGCTGATCGCGCTGGCCGCCTGGATCCTGCAGCGCACCCGGAGCGGCAACTGGATCTTCGCGGTCGGCGGGGCGCCGGACAGTGCGCGGGCGGTGGGCGTACCCCTGGTCCGCACCAAGATCTTGCTGTTCATGACCGTGTCGTTCCTGGGCTGGTTCGTCGGCATGCACCAGCTCTACCGGTTCAACACGCTGCAGGCCGGCGGCGGTGTCGGCAACGAGTTCCTCTACATCATCGCCGCGGTGGTCGGCGGCACCCTGCTCACCGGCGGCTTCGGCAGCGCCATCGGCGTCGCGATCGGCGCGTTCATCTTCGGCATGACCAGCCTCGGCATCGTCTACGCCGGGTGGGACCCGAACTGGTTCCGCGCCTTCCTCGGCGTGATGCTGCTGCTCGCGGTCCTGGTGAACCTCTACGTGAAGCGGCTCTCCACGACGAGAAAGGTGGGCTGAGGCGATGACCGACACCCTGGCCGAGCACGCCGACCGCGAACTGCACCGGGGCGAGCCGCTGATCGAGATGGAGGCGGTCGGCAAGAGTTACGGCGCGATCCGGGCGCTCAAGGACATCAACCTGCGGGTCAACGCCGGCGAGGTGACATGCGTGCTCGGCGACAACGGCGCCGGCAAGTCGACCCTCATCAAGATCATGTCGGGTCTGCACCCGCACAACGAGGGCATTCTGCGCGTCGACGGCACGGAACTGCGGTTCGGCTCCCCGCGCGAGGCCCTGGACCACGGCATCGCCACCGTCTACCAGGACTTGGCGGTGGTGCCGCTGCTGGAGGTCTGGCGCAACTTCTTCCTCGGCTCCGAACTGACCGCCGGGCGCTACCCGCTGGCCGGGCTGCGGGTCGGGCAGATGCGCGAGATCGCCGACGCCGAGCTGCGCAAGATGGGCATCGAGGTCAAGGACATCAACCAGCCCATCGGTACGCTCTCCGGCGGCCAGCGGCAATGCGTGGCGATCGCCCGCGCGGTGTACTTCGGCGCTCGCGTGCTGATCCTCGACGAACCCACCGCGGCCCTCGGCGTCAAACAGTCCGGCGTGGTGCTGAAGTACGTCGCCGCCGCCCGCGACGCCGGCCTCGGCGTCGTCTTCATCACCCACAACCCGCACCACGCCTACCTGGTCGGCGACCACTTCGTGATCCTCAAACTGGGCCGGGCCGTGCTCGACCGCACGCGTGCCGAGGTCGGCCTCGACCAGCTCACCACCCAGATGGCCGGCGGGGACGAACTCGCCGAACTCTCCCACGAGCTCGGCCGGAAAGAGGCCTGACCATGCTGGGAGTGGGCGTCATCGGCACCGGCATGATCGGGCAGGACCACATCCGGCGGATGAGCCGGGTGGTGTCCGGCGCCCGCGTGGTCGCGCTCACCGACACCGACACGGCCGTCGCCGGCGAGGTCGCCGCCGGCGTCGGCGCGGCCGTGCACGCCACCGGCGAGGACGTGATCGCCGACCCGCGGGTGGACGCCGTGGTGGTCTGCTCCTGGGGGCCGTCCCACGAGCAGTACGTGCTCGCCTCCATCGCCGCCGGCAAGCCCGTCTTCTGCGAGAAGCCGCTGGCCACCACCCAGCAGGCCTGTCTGCGGATCGTCGAGGCGGAAGTCGCGCACGGCAGCCGGCTGGTGCAGGTCGGGTTCATGCGCCGCTACGACGCGGCGTACCGCTCGCTGCGCGCCGTCACCGCCGGCGGCGAGATCGGTGCCGCGCTGATGATGCACTGCGCCCACCGCAACCCGATGGTCCCCGGCTACTACGAGAAGGAGAGCGCGATCGTCGACACCGCGGTGCACGAGATCGACATGGTGCGCTGGATGTTCGGCCAGGAGATCGCCGCCGCCCGGGTGCTCGTCCCCCGGCGCAGCCGCAACGGCGGTGACCTGCAGGACCCGCTGCTGCTGATCCTGGAGACCGCCGGCGGGGTGCTCGTCGACGTCGAGATCTCGGTGAACATCCGGTACGGGTACGACATCCGCGGCGAAGTCGTCGGCGAGCACGGCACCGCGACGCTCGCCGAACCCGTACCGGTCACCGTCCGCCGCGCCGGTTTCGTCGCCACGCCGGTGCCCGCGGACTGGCGGGAACGCTTCGTCACCGCCTACGACACCGAGTTCCAGGAATGGATCGACGCCCTCGCCGACGGCGGCCGCACCGTCGGGCCCAGCGCCTGGGACGGTTACGCCGCCGCGGCCGTCTGCGACGCCGGGGTCGCCGCCCTGCACACCGGCGACCGCGTCCCGGTGGCCCTGGCCGACCAGCCCAAGCTCTACCGGGGTGCGGAGGTCACACCGTGAAAATCGCCCTCGACCCGTACATGCTGCGCCGCGTCCCGCTGCTCGACCTGCCCCGGATGGTCGCCGGCCTCGGCTACCACCGCATCGAACTCAGCCCGCGCGACGACTTCCTGCCGTTCTTCCGGCACCCGCGCGCCGACGACGCGCTCGTGGCGGCGTTCCGCAAGGCGCTCGCCGACGCCGAGGTCCAGGTGGCCTCGGTGCTGCCGCTCTACCGCTGGTCCGGGCCCGACGAGGACGCCCGGCAGGCCGCGGTCCGCTACTGGCGGCGGGCCATCCAGATCACCGTCGACCTCGGCGTGGACGTGATGAACTCCGAGTTCAACGGCCGGCCCGCGCAGCCCGACGCGAGCGAGGCCCAGTTCTGGCGGTCCCTCGACGAGCTGCTGCCGATCCTGGAACGCGAAGGCGTACGCCTCGTCCTCGAACCCCACCCCGACGACTTCGTGGAGGACGGCACCGCCGGGGTCGACCTGGTCCGCGGCATAAACTCCGGCCAGGTCAGCTTCCTCTACTGCGCGCCGCACACCTTCCACCAGGGCGGCGACGCACCCGCCGTGATCCGGCACGCCGGGCCGCTGCTCACCCACCTGCACCTGGCCGACTCCTTCGACCACCGGGCGTCGTCCGGGCTGCGCTACATCGTCAACCCACCCGGCTCGGCGGCACGGGTGCACCAGCACCTCGACATCGGGCAGGGCGAGGTGGACTGGGAGGCGTTCTTCCGTACCCTCGCCGAGGCCGGCTTCGACGGCCTCGCCACGATCTGCGTCTTCGCCTGGGAGGACCGCGCCGAACAGAGCTGCCGGTTCAACCTGGCGAAGGTGCGGCAGTACGCCGAGAAGTACGGTCTGTAACGATTCCCGGGGCCGGCTGCGGTCCTCGCGTGCCGGTTGTTGCCGTCCTCTGCGTGCCGGGTGCTGCGGCCTCGCGTGCCGGTTGTTGCCGCGGTCCTCTGCGTGCCGGGTGCCGGGGCCCTCGCGTGCCGGCTTTCCGCGTCCTCGCGTGCCGGCTGGCTGCGGCGAAGATCTCGGGTGGGTGGGGCGGCGCCGAGTCGCCGGACGCCTGGTGGCACCGTCTTCGGCATGGACCTGACCGTGATCCTCGGCCCGATGAAGGGCGGCAAGTCACTCGAAATGATCAGCCTGCTGTCCCCGCTGCAGCACACCGGCATCCCGCACCGTGTCTTCCAGTCGGCCCGGCACGGGCGCGACACCGCGGTGATGTCCCGGTCCGGCGGCAGCCTGGAGACGGTCAAGGTGCACTCCCTGGCGGGCGCCGCCTCCGGCGGCTTCGAGGTGATCGGCGTCGACGAGATCCACATGTTCACCACCGCCGACATCGCCGAACTCGGCGTCGCCGTCCGCGCCGGCATCAAGGTCGTCGTGGCCGGCATCGACCTCGACCACCGGGGCCAGCTGTTCGCACCGGTGCGGGCCCTCTTCGAACTGGCCCCCGAAAAGGTCATCTACCGCCGGGCGGTCTGCGACGTCTGCCGCTCCCTGGACGCCACCCACACTCAGGTCCTCGAACACGGCAAACCCTTCATCCGCGAACTCGCGCCTTCCACACCCCTCCCGGACGACGGCACCTACACGTACGAGGCCCGCTGCCGCCGCTGCGTCGTCCTACCCTGAGCCCCGGCCGCGCCCCCGGCCCCCGCACCCGGCGGCCGCCGCACCCGGACCGCCGCACCCCGGTCCCGCCGCACCCCGGTCCCGCCGCACCCGGACCGCCGCACCCTGTCACCGTCCCCGAACCACCGCGCCCCGACCGCCGCCCCGGCCCCGGCCCTGGCCGCGCCGCGCGCCGATCACTGCCCAGCCGGAACTGCCCGCAACATCAACGCGCCTCCCTTTCCGGCTCCGGTGACACCGGGCCCACCGCCCCTGTCGAGGAAGTTGATCTGCTAGCGCTACGAAATCGCGGTTTCAACCCCATGATCACAGCGATTTCGTAGCGCTAGCAGATCAACACCGCCACGCGGACGCCCTAAGCCCCACCACCGCATACGCCCCCAGCCCCACCACCGCATACGCCCCCAGCCCGCCCACCACCGCTCACAGGCCCCAGCCCCCCACCGCATACGCCTCCAGCCCCACACCGCATACGCCCCCAGGCCCACCACCGCGGACGCCCCAGCCCCACCACCGCGGACGCCCTCAGTCCACCGCGGCGGCCTTCCGTCAAGCCTTCCCCGCCGGAAGAACATTCGCGCTGAGCAAAGTTGCGCAGTGGGCAAGCCCCCATGACCTGGCCGCCGCCGGTGTGCCGGCCGGCAGCACGGGTGGCAGCGGCAGCTTGAACCTGGGCGCGCTGCCGGAGGCGGTGCAGCACATCGTGCGCGCAGCGTACGGGGACGCCACCGGCCACATCTTCCTGATCTCCGCGCTGATCGGTGTGGTCGGCGTGATCGCCGCCGTGGCCATGCGTCAGGTGACGCTGCGGGACAGCCTGGACCTGCCCGCCGAACTCATGGGCGCCGCGGTCGCCGCCGACGCGATCGACGGCGCCCCGCCCGTCGACGGCGGAGCCCCACGAAACGCTGACCCGACGTCATCGAAGCCCTGACCGGCGTACACGTTCGGTCAGGGCTTCAATGCCCGCGGAGCAGCGGTAGCCGCGCCTTTACGGCAGGTCGGACGGCCGGTAGCTGGTCGTCTTGTCGCCGGCGGTGACGGTCACGGTCAAGGCGTCCGCCTCGCCGCCCTCGGGGCCGGGCCACCACGCCGCCCACCAGCCGTTGTCCACACTGGCCTGGACGACCTTGCCGTTGTCGAGCCGCACCTCGACGCCGGTGATGCCGTCGCCGGCCAGGCCCACGATGTTCGACCACATCGTGTCGCCCTCGCCGAGCGAACTCATCGTCTCCAGGTTGATCGTGCCGGCCGGCACCTTCGGGGTGCCCTCGGTCAGGGACATCGACGCGAGCTGGTCGTCCCCGACGCCCAGGCATTCGACGACCACGCCGTTGCTCTTGCGCAGGACGAGCAGGGTCGCCTCGCCGCGCTGTTCGGCCAGCAGCACGTCGGATGGGTTCACCGTCGGGGACGCCCCGCCGCCCACGTCGTTGCCGGCACAGATCTTCGCCTGCGGCAGCACCTCCGCACCGCTGCGGGCCGCCGGCAGCGCCGTCCACGACGCGACAGCCTTCTCCGCCGCGCCCGGCACGAGCGCCGGCACCCCGAACGCCGCCACCGCACCGACCGCCGCCGCGGCGGCACCGACGACCAGCCACCGCCGGCGATCCCACAGACCGCTCACGGCCGGTGAGCCGCTGCGGGCCGGAGAACCGCTGCGGGCCGGAGAGCCGGAAACGGCCGGGGAGCCGGCGACGACTCGATCGACGAAAGCCTCCGCCCGGGCCCACTCCTCGGCGCTGGGCTCCCGGTTGCGGGCCGGGTCGAGCACCGCGAGCCGGTCCAGGTCCTTCATGCTTTCGTCCATGACTGCTGCTCCTTGACGGTTCGGGGGTGTGCGGGTGCGGCGGGTTCGAGGGCGGCCTGCAATCTGCTGCGCGCCCGCGCCAGGCGCATGGCGAAGGCGGACCGCCGGCAGTTCAGGACTGTTGCGGCCTGTTCCGAGGTGAGGCCGTCGAAGGCGACGAGCGCGAGCACCTCGCGGTCGGCCACGCTCAACGTCCGCCAGGCCCGTTCCAGGTCGATGCGGGCGGCCGTGCCGGCGGCCCCGTCCGGTGCCGTCGTGTTCTCCACCGACATCAGCCGGACGTCGAGGGCACGCCGCCGCAGCCAGCTGCGGGTCCGGTTCGCCATCGTCTTGTGCGCTATGGCGAACAGCCACGGCCGGGCGTCCTCGGGCAGTTCGCCGAGCCGCCGCCACGCGGTCAGGAAAACCGTCGACACGATGTCCTCGGCGTCGTCGGCCGGTACCCGGCGCTCCACGAAACGCAGCAGGTCGGCGTACGTCTCCCGGTGCAGCCGGCGGAAGCGTTCCTCGGCGCCCGCCGCCGTCATGTAGTTGCTCCTTGGTGGTCCATACCCGGTACCTGTCCGGACCGGGCGGCACTGTCACACCCCGTCCGCGATCTTTTTTCGGGACGTCGCCGCCCCGCCCCAGGATGAGGGGATGGCCTGCCGCGACGGGCGGTTTCGGCGCGATCCGGCGGCCGACCGGACCGTCGCCTTCTGTCACGCATCGTCAAGGTCGACAATGTGTGCCATGACTGACGACGTACGTGACCGCATTCTCGGGCTGCTGCATGCCGGATCCGCCACGGTGGCCGGGCTGGCGGAGCGGCTCGGCTTGCCGGGCGGCGTCGTGAGTTTCCACGTGAAGATGCTCGAACAGAGCGGTCTGGTCCGGGCCGGCAACCCCCGGGTGGAGCGCGGGGTGCCGGTTGTCCGCTACGTGAGCACGGCGGCGGCCGCCGCCCCACCGCTGCGCGCGCCGGCGCCGCTGCCGGGCCTGACTTGGACGGGAACGGGCCGCTTCCCGATCCCGGTCTGGACGGTCGGCGGCGGACCGGCGGCGGGCCGGACGGGCGGCGCCACGGCGGCGGGCCGGACCGGCAGCGCCACGGCGGCGGGTCAGACCGGCAGCGGCTCAGCCGAAGCAACACCGGAAGCACAGGCCGGAACCGGAACGGCACGCGAAACCGCAGCCGAACCCCCGGCCGAACCCGCGACCGGGATCCCGGCGCAGATCCCCGGGCAGTTCATCCCCGGTCCCCGCCTGCTTGACGTCCGCCGGATCCCGATGGACGACGCCACCTTCTACGAGTACGCCACCCGCCTCGACGCCCTCAGCCGTGAGTTCGCCGGACGTGCCACGCCCGGCGCACCCGCTGCCGAGATCACGATCGCCCTGCACCGCCCCCGCACCGAGGCCGGCGGGTCCTGAAGAGCGAGTGAGAAAGAAGGACGGACTACGGGATGAAGACCGCCCGTACGCAGTCGTCCTCCTTCTCCTTGAACATCCGGTACCCCTCGGGCGCCTGATCCAGCGGCATCACGTGGGTGGCCAGATGCTCGGTCACCAGCTCGCCCTTGGCCATCCGCTCCAGCAGCATCGGGATGTAGCGCTGCCCGTGCATCTGCGCACCCCGTACCGTCAGGCCCTTGTTCATCATCGCGCCCAGCGGGAACTTGTCGACGAAGCCCGCGTAGACGCCGAGGACGAAGACGGAACCGCCCTTGCGGCAGGCGTGAATCGCCTCCCGGACCGCGATCGGCCGGTCCGTCTGCAGGCGCAGCTGCTGCTTGATCTGGTCGTAGCCGAAGTGCGCGCCCGGTGAGTGCGCCTCCATGCCGACCGCCTCGATGCAGACGTCGGGTCCCCGGCCGCCGCTGCGTTCCCGCAGTTCGGCGGCGACGTCGGTGGTCTCGTAGTTGATCGTCTCGGTGCCCAGCCCTTCGGCCTGGCTCAGCCGGTTCGCCAGGCGGTCGATGACGATCACCCGCTCGGCGCCGAGCAGCACCGCCGCGCGCGCCGCCATCTGCCCGACCGCGCCGGCGCCCCAGACCGCGACCACGTCACCGGGTTTGACACCGCCCAGGTCGGCGCCCATCCAGCCGGTTGACGCGGAGTCGGAGGCGAACAGCGCCCGGTCGTCACTGACGCCGTCGGGCACGGTGAACGCGCCGACGTCGGCGAACGGCACCCGGATGTACTCGGCGTGGCTGCCGGCGTTGCCGCCCATCGCGTGTGAGTAGCCGAAGCAGCCGCCCGGGGCGTGCCCCCACAGGGTTTCGGTGATCGCCGGGTTGGTGTTGCCGTTGTCGCAGAGCGAGAAGAGTTTCTGGTCGCAGTACCAGCAGTTGCCGCAGGCGATGAAGGAGGAGACGACGACGCGGTCACCGACCCGGTGGTTGCGCACGTCCGGCCCGACCTCGACGACCTCGCCGAGGAACTCGTGGCCGAGCACGTCACCCTTCTCCATGAACGGGATGTAGCCGCCGAGCAGGTGCAGGTCGGAGCCGCAGGTCACGGTCCGGGACACCTTGACGATGATGTCGCCGGGGTTGCGCAGTTCGGGGTCGGGGACGGTACCGACGGCGAGCTTGTTGACGCCCTGCCATTGCAACGCCTTCACAGCAGTCCTCCCTCGCGGCCGTGCTGGGTGGCCTTCTGCAGCGGCCGGTTGGTGAGCGTCGGTTTGGTGGTCGGCGGGCCGGCGGGCAGCAGCACGTCACCGACCTCGATCAGGGACCGGGTCTCGCGCAGGGCGCGACGGACCTCGCCGGGGGTGGTCGAGGAGCCTTCGGGGATGCGTACCGCGATCTCGGTGCCGCGACCCGCCGGCGCGGCACGCAGCGTGATCTCCACGCCGTCCGCGATCTCGCGCAGCGAGCCGGGCAGTTGCTGGGACTCCAGTTCCGACAGGGGCTTGAAGACCGTCACCACGTGGCGCCGGCCCGACTCGTCGGGTTTGCGGGCGGCGCGGCTTCGGGCCGCGGCTATCGCGGCGCCGGCGGCCAGCGGTGCGGCCAACATCAGAATCGTCTTTGTACGGGCCATGGCACGTCACATACCGCGCTCCATCCGGCCTAAACGAATAGGAACACCCCAGATGTACGTCCTCGAACAGCCGAACGGGCCGGACAAGTTCGTCCGGCCCGTTCACGACATATCGGGTATCAGTCGAGGGCGTCCTTGATCTTCTTCACCACGTTCTTCGCGCCCTGCGCGGTCGCACCGGCCCCGGTGCCGGGCTTGCCCGGTCCCATCGCGCCGTCGTAGGTGACGTACAGCTTGGGGTCCGGCGCCGGGCCGAGCGGCTTGTCGTCGGTGAGCGGCTGGGCGTCCGGCACGTAGATGATCTCGTTCTTGCCGTCCAGCGTCGGCCCCTGCGCCCAGCGGCCCTCACCGGCCCGGCTCGCCGGGTCGAAGCTGTAGAAGGTGTGGTTCGCCTCCTGGTGCTCGAACTCGGCGTTGGAGTCCTCGATGCCGGACTCGGTGAAGCCGTCGGCGATCAGCTGCTCGATGCCGAGCAGCCACTGCTGCTGGTGGTACGTGTCGCGGGCCAGGTTGAACTGCAGCATGTCCTTGACGCCACGGTCGTCGGTCATGTTGTAGACGCGGCTGGTCATCAGCCGGCTCTGCGCCTCGGCGGCCACGTTGGACCGGAAGTCCGAGAGCAGGTTGCCGCTGGCGATGATGTAGCCGGCGTTCCACGGCACACCGGCGGCGTCCCGGGGCAGCGCGCCACCGCCGGTGACGATGGCGTGCTGGAAGTTCATGCCACCCATCACGGCGCCGAGCATCGGGTTCGCCGCGGCGGCCTTCTCCTGGGCCTCGTTCGGGGCGCCCTCGAGCAGGCGGGCCAGCATGGTCGTGAGCATCTCGACGTGACCGATCTCCTCGGTCGCGATGTCCATGATCATGTCCTTGTACTTGCCGGGCACCCGGCACGACCAGCCCTGCCAGAGGTACTGCATCATCACGGTCATCTCACCGAACTGGCCACCGACCAGTTCCTGCATCTTCGCCGCCAGCACCGGGTCCGACTTCTCCGGCTTTGCCTGGAACTGCAGGTAGTCAACGTGCTTGAACATCTTGCGCTCCTCTGTGGCGAACGATTCGGGTTACGGAGCACTGGCTACCCGGCGAACTGACCTGATGGGGTCGCCCGTGGCCCCATCGTGCCCGCCGATCCGGGCACTGCGGGGCCCATGGTGGTTCTCGACCTGGCAGCACCGATCAAACAGCGCGTGACCCGGGTGGCGCCGTGGTTCGGTCCGGCCTTCGTGGCCGCGATCGCCTACGCCGACCCCGGCAACTTCGCCACCAACTTCACCGGCGGGGCCAGTTACGGATACCTGCTGGTCTGGGTGATCGTGGCGGCGAACCTGATGGCCATGCTGATCCAGTCGCTCTCCGCGAAACTGGGCCTGGTCACCGGGCGCGACCTGCCCGAGCTGTGCCGGGAGAACCTGCCCAAGCCGGTCAACCGCGGCCTCTGGGTGCAGGGTGAACTGGTCGCGATGGCCACCGACCTCGCCGAGATCATCGGTGGCGCCCTCGCGCTCTACCTGCTCTTCGGCCTGCCGCTGCCGATCGGCGGGCTGATCACCTGCGTCGCGGCGTTCGCGCTGCTGGAACTGAACCGGCGCGGCGTACGCCGGTTCGAGACGGTGATCGGCGTCCTGCTCGGCGTGATCCTGGTCGGCTTCCTCTACACCGCGGTCCGCTCCGGCAGCGACAACGCCGCGCTCGCCGCCGGCCTGGTGCCCTCGTTCGACGGCACCGACAGCCTGCTGCTGGCCACCGGCATCCTCGGCGCGACAGTGATGCCGCACGTGATCTACCTGCACTCGGCGCTCACCAAGACCCGCGCGGTGGCGGCCGCCGACCCGGTGCGCCGGCGCGAGGCGTTGCGGTTCCAGCGCGCCGACACCCTCATCGCCCTCGGCGCCGCGGGACTGGTCAACCTGGCGATGCTGGTGATCGCCGCGCAACTCTTCTTCGGCTCCGGGATCGGCGGGACCGACACCCTGGAGGGCATCCACAGCGGACTGGCCACGGTGCTCGACAGCCATGCCGCGCTGGCCTTCGCCATCGCGCTGCTCGCCTCCGGGCTGGCTTCGTCGAGCGTCGGGACGTACGCCGGTCAGGTCGTCATGCAAGGCTTCATCGGCCGCAGCATCCCGCTCTTCGCCCGCCGGCTGATCACCATGGCCCCGGCGATGCTCGTCCTGCTGATCGGCGTCGACCCGACGAGCGCCCTGGTCTGGTCACAGGTGGTGCTCTCGTTCGGCGTGCCGTTCGCGCTGGTCCCGCTGATCTGGCTGACCCGCCGCAAGGACCTGCTCGGCGACCAGGTGAACCATCCGATCACGACAGCCGTCGCCTCGGCCGCCGCTGCCCTGATCATCGCCCTGAACGTGTTCCTGCTGGTCAGAACGCTGGGTTGAGTGGTCCGTTTCCGGGAACTCGGGCGGCCATGTCCGAGTGCAGCAACCCGGCGCTGCCCGCCAGCAGAGCGGCCTCCGCACGACTGGAGACCCGCAGCCGGCGGAGCAGCGCCGCGGTCATCCGTTTCACCGTCCGCTCCGAGACGTGCATCCGCGCCGCGATGCCCGCTGTGGACGCACCCATCACGATCAGCCGCAGCAGCTCCCGTTCGGTGTCGCCGAGAGTCCCGGCGACCGGGTGCGGCGCCTGCCGGCGGTTCTGCTCGACCACCGCGCCGAGCAGCCGCTGCGGCAGCACCGCCCACCCGTCGAGCACCGCGAGGAGTGCCCGGAACAGGCCACCCGCGTCGCTGCTCTTCGGCACGAACCCGACGGCGCCGTGGCGCAGAGCCTCGGCGGCGAGCGCGGGATCGTCGTCACCGGACATCGCCACCACCCGGGCGCGCGGCGCGGCCCGGCGCACGGCCTCCACGGCGGCGAGGCCACCGGGTTCCGGCATGTGCAGATCGACGAGCACCAGGTCGGGTGCCGCATGGCGGGCCACCCCGGCGGCGTACGCCGCGTCCCCGGTACTGGCCACGACGGTGGCCACGCCCTCGCTCACTTCGGGCAACAGCAGTTCCAGTCCTCGTACGAACAGGTGGTGGTCGTCGACGACCACCACCCGGATCCCGGTCGGCATGAAGGCCGGATTCCCGCTTTGGAACGAGAAATGCACATGAATGGTCCCACCGATCCGGGCCTGCTCCTGGCCCGCAGCATCTGCCACGAACTACGCCCGCCGATGGCCACCCTGGTCGGACTCCTCAAAGCCCTCGAAGCAGCACCGACCGGGCCCCGCCGCGCCGAGCTGGCCCGGCTCGCGGTCGAACACGTCGCCTACGCCGAGGCCGTCCTCGGCGAGGCCGCGGAGACCGCGTTCCAGCTGGCCGGCTCCGAGCCGGCCCCCTCTCCCCCAGTGCCGTCCCAGCCGGCGCCGCCCCACCTTGCGCCGTCGCCCTCGGTGCCGTCGCCATCGGTGCCGCCGCCATCGGTGCCGTCCCAGCCGGCACGTTCCCCGTCGGTCCCGTCTCGGTCGGCGCCGTTCTCGTTGGCCGGGCTACAGCTTGCTCAGGTCCAGTCCGTTCAGGCCCGGCCCGTTCCGCTTCAGCCGGTCGCCGACGTGGTCGCACCGGTGACGTTGGACGAGGTCCTGCCGGTGATCATGAGTATCGCGCCACCCGGCCGGCTGGCCGTGACGGCGGGCAGGTCGGCCCTACGCTGGCCGGTGCACCCGCACCACACCCGGCAGATCCTCATCAACCTGGTCGGCAACGCCGTCCGGCACGGCCCCGGTCCGGTACCGCACCGATCCGGTCCTGCCCGGCGGGCTTCCGGCCCGGTCCGGCACGCGCCCAGGCCGATCCGGCTGCGACTCGGCCAACTGGCCCTGTACCGACACGCTCCGAGCCCTGTTCAACTCATCGCCCGGGTCCGCGGCCGCCGGTTGCACCTCAGCGTCCGCGACGGCGGCGGCCCCACGCCGGAACTGCACGCCGCCCTCAACCGCCGCACCCCGCCGCCGGACGACCGCGGTCTCGGCCTCTGGGTGGTCCGGCAGCGGCTGGCGGCATTGGGCGGGACGGTACGCGCCCGCGCCCTGGCCCCCACGGGTCTGGCGATGGACGTGGTCCTCCCCCGCTACCGGAACTGACCCACCACGGCGCTGCACCCTCCTGAAAAGTGGCCCGGCCCGCGCTGAAGGGTGGCCCGGCCGGGTCACCCGACGGCCCCGGCGGGTCGGTGGAGTGGGAAAGGCGACAGGCATGACCTACAGGACGCTGATTCTTGCTCCCTGGCTGGTGGCCCTGCTCGCACAGGCCGACGCCCACCCCCGCATCGGATTGCTGGCGCTGGCGATCCTGCTCGTCTGGGCCGCCCCGCTGGTCCGTGATCGCGCTGTCAACGGCCGGCGCGCCTCCATGTGACATCCAACAGCCGGCATGGACATAGGACAGCCCTCGGACGGCCGGCATGGACATCGGACGGCTGGCATGTGACATCGGGCGGTCTGGCCTTGACCGTGGGCCGCGCCGCCGGTTAGCGTTTGGCTTCTACCTGTGAAACGTTTCATCGAGAAAGTGGAACGATTCACCGCCGCTCGCTCACCGAGGAGAAAGTGCCATGCCTGACGTGCGCGCCACGCTGCGAGCGCAACGGATCGAGACCCCCTCCTGGGCGTACGCGAACTCGGGCACCCGATTCAAGGTGTTCGCGCAGCCAGGTGTGCCCCGCGACCCGTACGAGAAGATCGCTGACGCCGCCGTGGTGCACCGGCTGACCGGGGTCGCGCCGACCGTCTCGCTGCACATCCCGTGGGACACCGTCGAGGATTTCGGCAAGCTCGCCGCCTACGCCGAGGAACAGGGTGTCCGGCTCGGCGTCATCAACGCGAACGTCTTCCAGGACGACGACTACAAGCTCGGCAGCGTCACCAACCCCGACCCCCGGATCCGCCGCAAGGCCACCGACCACCTGCTGGCCTGCGTGGACGTGATGAACGCGACCGGTTCGAAGGACCTCAAGCTGTGGTTCTCCGACGGCACCAACTATCCCGGCCAGGACGACATCCGCGCCCGTCAGGACCGGCTCGCCGCCGCGCTGCGCGAGGTCTACGACCGGCTCGGTGACGACCAGCGCATCCTGCTGGAGTACAAGCTCTTCGAACCGGCCTTCTACACCACCGACGTGCCCGACTGGGGTACCGCTTACGCGCACACCCTGGAACTCGGACCGAAGGCCCAGGTCGTGATCGATACCGGTCATCACGCACCGGGCACCAACATCGAATTCATCGTGGCTTTCCTGCTGCGCCAGCGCAGGCTCGGCGCCTTCGACTTCAATTCACGCTTCTACGCCGACGACGACCTGATGGCCGGGGCTGCCGACCCGTTCCAGCTCTTCCGGATCATGTACGAGATCGTCCGCGGCGACGCCCTAGACCCGGCCGCCGGCATCACGTTCATGCTCGACCAGTGCCACAACATCGAGGCGAAAATCCCGGCGATAATCCGCTCGGTCACCAACATCCAGGAGGCGACCGCGAAGGCCCTGATCGTCGACCGGCCCGCCCTGGCCGCCGCCCAGCAGGAGGGTGACGTGCTCGCCGCGAACGCCGTGCTGATGGACGCCTTCAGCACCGACGTACGCCCGTTGCTGGCCGAAATCCGCCAGGAGCAGGGCCTGGCCGCCGACCCGATCGCCGCCTACCGGGCCAGTGGATACGCCGAGAAGATCAGCGCCGAGCGCGTCGGCGGCACCCAGGCCGGCTGGGGCGCCTGACCGGACCGGCCGCCGTCCCGGCCCGGGGAGAGCCGGGCGGGACGGCGGCCGATGTCAGCGACTCAGGACAGCGTGCAGCTCAGTGCCGGCGCGCCCGCCGAGCCGGAACCGATCAGGCCGAACGACGTCGACGCGCCAGGTGCCAGAGCGCCGTTGTGCGCGGCGTTGCGGACGGTGACCGCGGGCGTGCCCTGCACCCCGTTCCACAGGGAGCCGACAGTCGTACCGCTGGGATAGGTCCAATTGACGACCCAGCCCGTACCACCGACCGTTCC
This sequence comes from Actinoplanes sp. DH11, assembly GCF_020873875.1. GTDB lineage: Bacteria > Actinomycetota > Actinomycetes > Mycobacteriales > Micromonosporaceae > Actinoplanes. The sequence continues at coordinate 133,755 of NZ_JAHWGU010000006.1, read as the reverse complement.
GGTATTACGCACCGTCACTTCGGCCTGGAAGCCGCCCGACCAGGAACTCACCGTCTTGTAGGCCGCCGAGCACCCCTGATCCCCGCTGCTGCCACCGCCGGTGCCGGTGGTGACGCTGCGTGCGGCGGAGGCGGCGGAGACGTTGCCGGCGGCGTCGCGGGCGCGGACGCTGAACGTGTACGCCGTCGCCGCCGTCAACCCGGTCACACTGTGCGACGTCCCGGAGATCGTGGCCACCACGGTGCCGTTGCGCAGGACGTCGTACGAGGTGACGCCGACGTTGTCGGTGGACGCCGCCCAGGTCAGGGTCAGCCCGGTCGCGGTCACGTTGGTTGCCGCAGGCTGGCCGGGCACGCTGGGCGCGACCGTGTCCGCCGAGCCGAAGACCTGGCTGACACTGATTCCCGTGGTGCTGCCGGCGCCGCCGAGCGGGACCTGGTGGTCGAGGCCGACGAACTTGCCGCCGTGCTGCCACAGGGCCGGTTTGAGCAGCGCGTACTTCTCTTCGTCCCAGGTCTTCCAGTCGTCCAGCAGCAGGCCGCCGGTGTCACCCGAGTTGGGGTTGAGCACCCAGAACGTCTGGTGCAGCCGGTGCTCGACGATCAGGTCACGCAGCGCGGTCATCCAGCGGTCCTGCCGTTCGTCCTGCCCGAGCCGGCCACCCCACTCACCGATCAGCAGCGGGGCGGTCCCGTCCTCGTGCAGGTAGAGCCAGTTCGGCCGCCACACGTCGTTGGTCAGCGAGTCCTTGTCGAACGGCTTGTCGAACCAGGGCTGGTTGAACACCAGCGGCCCGTAGTCGTGCGGCGAGTAGACCAGCTGGTCCTGATTGGCGCCGAGGTTGATCGGATGGTCGCGGACGCCCCGCAGGTTGCCGCCCCACCAGTTGTAGTAGTAGTTCGGCGACAGGTCGGGATCGGTGTTCGGCGAGGACCAGGTCTCACCTTCCCGGGGGTAGATCTCCTGGCCCTCGACCAGAACCAGGACGTTCGGGTTGATCGCCAGGATCCGCTTGGCCGCGGTCTCGGCGGTGTGCTTCCAGTTGTCGATGTCGGTGGAGCCGTCCCACTTGGCACGGGCGGTGTCGTTCGGCGTACCGTGCGGCTCGTTCTTGATGTCCATCGCGACGATCGTGTCGTTGGCCTTGTAACGGCTCGTCACCCACTCCCAGCCTTGGTAGAACAGCTCAGGGGTGATCGCGCCCTTGTACCAGACCGGGTGGATGTGCCCGGAGTTGTCGGCCTCGGCGCTGTGCACGTCGAGCATGACCTTGATGCCGTACTGCTCGCACAGCTGCAGCCAGAAGTCGAAGATCTGCAGACTGTTCTTGCCGGCCAGCTCCGGGTTGGCGTACGTGTTGACGTTGACCGTGCCGAAGGTCCCGGCCTTCCACTCCAGCAGAAGCTGAGTGGAGATCGGTACGCGCACGATGTTGATGCCGCGGTTCGCCATCGATCTGGTGATCTCGGTGATGTTGCCTGACCACAAACCGTGGAAGACCCGTTCCGAGGCGTTGAAGCCAAACCAGTTTGTTCCGGTTAGCCAGACCGGATTACCGGCTTCGTCGACGATCTGATTCCCCTGCACGTGGAGCCAGTCGGACGCCGGCACGGCCGCTGCCGCCCCGGGCGCGGCCACGGCTGGCGCGGTGACGCCGCCGGTCAGCGCCAGGGCAAGCCCGGCAGCTGCGGCGGCCAGGCGTCTCCTTGCTTGCCTGTCGAACACGCTCGAACTCCTTCATGGGGGATTGGGGACGAGAGCGCGGGAGCGCTCCCACGACATCCTGTAATCTCCCGGATACAAAACACAACCCTCAGCCATCAATGAACGTCGAAGTTCCGAGCCTGCCGGACAGTTCGGCGTCTACCGCGACGTCTGACGGATCGGGAAGCCTCGTCCCGTTCGGACCAGGTGGTGGAGCTCGTTGCGGAACCGGGTCATCCACTGGTCGATCTCGGGTCCGGTCCACCACAGCCGCCGGGGCGAGTATTCCCAGACGATGCGGGTCGTGCCGCCGACGACCGTGCATTCGACGTAGAGCGGCGGCTGCCGCACGCCGGCCCCGGGATCCCGCACGTCACAGACGGCGGCCGTACTCAGAGAGAAGAGGCCGCTGCGGCTCCGCGTCGGCATCTCGCCCTGGAAGTTGAACCAGAGCGTCGGAGCCGAGGTCCGGCGGATGCTCCGTCGCACGTCCGGATCGTCGTTCAGATATCTGAGGCCGTCGAACGACAGACCCCCGGACGGGACACCGGCAAGCCGTTCGCCCACCGCGGTCAGCGTCTCGGCCGGGCCCTGGGACCGGCTGTCCTCGAAGACGAGGGGGAAGGTGCAGTGCAGATCGCCGACCGTCCGTGAGAGATCTAGGCCGTGCACCGCCGTCTGTCTCCCCGAGCCGGAGAGCTCGACCACGAGACGCCCGCAGCTCCACTGGCGCTGAGCGGTCCGCACCAGCGCCGTGAGCAGAGTGGTGGCGAGCGGTGCGCGGCCTGCCTCCGGCCCGGTCATCCGTACGTTGCGGAGCGCGCGCGTCTCCTCGGGCGGCAGGCTGTGGCGGGCGGTGACCAGGTCCTCCATCCGCACGCCGGGATGCGCCAGCGGGTCGTAGGTGGCCGGCGGTGGCACTGCGAGCTGAGTACGCCAGAACTCCAGATCGTCCGTCGCGCCCCGGTGGGCGAAGTCGTTCATCCAGCCGGAGAACACCTCGAAGCGCGCCGACGTCCGGGCCGGCTGCATGGCCTCGCCCTGTTCGTCCAACCGGCAGAGGTGGTCCAGGTCATCCAGCAGGATGCGCACCGTGACCCCGTCCATCACGAGGCGGTGGACCACGATGAACAGACGTTGCCTGGAGCCGGTCCTGATCAGAAGGAGACGCATCAGCGGGCCGTGCTCGACGCTGACGCGGCGATGCTGCTCGCTGAGGAGCGCCGGGAGCACGTCGGGCCGGTCCAGCGTGATCGACTCGACGGCGAAACTGCCCTCGATGTCGCCGTAGCGCTGCGCGAATCGACCGTCGTCGCGGCGGAACCGCAGGCGCAGCGCCTCGTGCCGGGCGACCAGCGCGGACGCGGCTCGACGCAGACGGTCCGAGGTGAGCCGCCGATGGACGTCGAGCATGACCGTACGGGTCCATCCGTCCCATTGCCCTAGTTCCAGGGCGCGCCGCTGCGCGGCGCTGAACGAGACGTCGCCGGTGTCCGGAGCCTCGCCCGGTTCGGGGGGCGCCGGCTCGACGTGCCGTACCACCGAGGTCGCCATCGCCCGCAGGGTCGAGTCGTTGCCGAAGCTCGCCGGCGGGATGCGCGCTCCGGTCCGATCCTCGACGCGCTGGGCCAGATCGATCAACCCGAGCGAGTCGAGGCCGACGTCGGGCAGCGGCCGATCCACCGATACGTCGTTCGGGTCGGTCAGTTGCAGCACCTCCGCGACTTCGGTCTGCAGCAGGCGGAGCACGTACTCCGGCTCGCCGTCCGGGCCCGCCCGGGGCAACGTCTCCCGCGTCGGCCTGCGTTGTCCCGAGATCGCCGACGAACGCAGCGAGCCGACCGTCCACTGGTGCTTGCACTGTGTGCGTCGCAGCTTTCCGCTGGTCGTCTTCGGAATACTGTCCGGCCTCAACAGCAGGACCTCATGACACTGCACCCCACAGTGCGAGACCACTGCGGCCCGGATCGCCGAGGCCGCGCGGTCCAGCGGGATCGGCGCCCTGTTCCGCAGTACCTTCTTGCGCAGCTCGGCCGCCACCACGACCCGCTCGACGCCGTCGACCCGCACCCCGAAGGCGACCGCGTTGCCCGGCCGCAGAATCGGATCGGCCGCCACCACCGCCGCTTCCAGATCCTGCGGATGAATGTTGCGGCCCCCGACGATGATGAGGTCCTTGAGGCGGCCGCAGAGGAACACCTCACCGTCGTCGCCGATCACCCCGAGATCACCGGTACGCAGGAAACGTCGCCTGTCGGCCGGGCCGTCCCCGGTCGCCGGGCGCGCGGCGAAGACGGCCGCGTTCTCCTCCTCGGTCCGCCCCCAGTAACCGCTCGACACGCTGGGACTGGAGATCCACAGCTCGCCGACAGCGTAGGGCGGCCGCGGCCGCCGGGTCACGGGGTCGACGGCGATCACCGACACACCCCACTCCGCGTCGGGGACACCGCTGCCCACGAGCGTCACCGCGGGTGCGCCCGGTGCCGGCGCGACGATCACGCCGTCACGATCCAGCAGGGCCCGATCCCCGCGGAGCAGCGTCGGCTTCCGGCCCACCCTGCCGCAGACGAACAGCACGGCCTCGGCCATGCCGTAGATGTTGCCGAACGACGCCGGATCGAAGCCCATCCGGCTGAGCCCGGCTTCGAAGCGGTCCATCGTGGCGGCCAGCATCGGCTCACCGCCCTGCAGGGTGGCGCGGAGCGACGAGAGGTCGAACGAGTCGCCGTCGCGCAGACCGCGCAACACGTAGTCGTAGCCGGAGTTCGGCCCGGCGATGTGCGTGCCGCGATAGCGATCGATCGCCTCGAGCCACAGACGCGGAGCGGCCAGGAAGGTCATCGAGGAGAAGGCGATGCAGCGCGCCCCGGTGAACATCGCGTTGAGGATCCCGCCGGCCAGCCCCATGTCGTGGAACAGCGGCACCCAGCCGACGAGCACCGACTCGCTGTCGACCCGGGTGTTGCGTGCGATCAGCTCGAGATTGTGCGTCAGATTCCGGTGCCGCACGACGACGCCCCTGGGGGCCGACGTCGAGCCGGAGGTGTACTGCAGGTACACGACGTCGTCCGGCCCGAACCGGGCGGCCGCGCGGGCCAGCCGGGCCGCGGCCGCCTCAGGATCCGCACGCTTGACGCGATTGGACAGCAGCCAGACCAGTTCCGGCCAGCTCGACGTCTCGCGGCCGCGCCAGCGGCCCGCCACGCCGTCGCGTACCGACGCCAGCGTGGTGAGCGCGCGGTACTTCGCATGGGTGAGGGCGACGCGTGCGCCGCTGTCCTCGGCGATGTGCCGGAGCTTTGGCAGTTCCCGATCGAGATGCCGCGGGTCGGGGCTGGCCACCGGGACCGCGATCGCGCCGAGGAGCATGCACCCGAAGAAGCTCGCGACGAACTCCAGACCGTCGGGCGGGAAGATGAGCAGCACCCGGTCGCCGGGCGCGACCCCGGACGCCTGCAGGAAGTCCGCGATGCCGGCCGCCCGCCGCACGATCTCCTGGCGGTCCGCCGCGTCGATCTCCTTCCCGTGGCGATCGAGGAACGTGTAGAGGGGCGCCCGCGGAGCGGCGTCGAGGCGGTCAGCCATGGCGGTCAGCAGGCTCGCGGTCAACCGGGACTCCGGAGGATGAGGGGAGTTACTCGCTCGGACGTTACACCCGGGCGGTCGGCCTCAACCTCGGCGGTAGCTGGCAGCTCGACGCGTGAGCGACACGGGCGCCACTTATCTACGCCGGCTGGAGCCGAAGTCCAACCTTCAGGGGGACACCTTGAACCCAGGAGGGGGCGGCATCGAAGTGGACCGGTCGTTCAGCTGTCCAGCGGAACAATCGGGCTCGGACAAGACCCTTCCCAACGGGCACTAATCAGACGCAGCGGCCACGTTTCCGCACTCGCCGGGACACCACCCGGCCGGACTCCCCGGAAACGCGGCCGTACGAGGGCACACTGGGTTCAGCTGCTTGCTCACCGTTCAGGTGGGGTAACCACGGTGCCGTGACTATGGACCGTTCCCACCCCGCAGAGGACGACAACCGGCCGAGTGCCGGCCTCGATGCCGGTATGGACCGGCTCGAGGACCGGGTCGAGCAGGGCCTCGACCACATCAGCGCCATGATCAAGCCCCGGCTGCGGGGCTGGTTGCATGCCGGCACCTTCCCCGTCGCGGTCGCCGTCGGAGCACTGTTGACCGCGCTGTCCCCGGACGCCCCCTCGAAGCTGGCGCTGGGGCTCTTCACGCTGTCGGCGGCGCTGCTGTTCGGTATCAGCGCGCTGTATCACCGCGGTAACTGGGCCGGGCGCGCCGAGAAGGTGCTGCGGCGCTTCGACCACGCCAACATCTTCCTTATCATCGCCGGCACGTACACGCCGTTCTGCGTGTTGCTGCTGCCACCGGGCCATGCCCGTACCCTGCTGTGGATCGTCTGGGGCGGCGCACTCGCCGGCGTCGCCTTCCGGGTGCTGTGGGTCGGCGCCCCACGCTGGCTGTACGTGCCGGTGTACATCGCCCTGGGATGGGTGGCCGTGATCTACCTACCAACGTTCTGGCAGGCCGGCGGCGCACCGGTCATCACGTTCCTCGTCCTCGGCGGCGTGCTCTACACCCTCGGCGCTGTCGTGTACGGCTTCAAACGGCCCAACCCCAGCCCGCGCTGGTTCGGGTTCCACGAGGTCTTCCACGCACTGACCATCGCAGCCTTCGCCGCCCACTGCATCGGCATCTCCCTCGCGCTGCGCACCGCCACCGCGTAGGAACCGAGCTCGCCAGTCAAGCTGGACCGTGTCCACCGGTCCCGATTCCGGGCGCTTGGGCCGGGTTGCGAGACCCTTGACCCCGACGTCCATCTCAGCGGCTAACAGTGCAGGACAAACGCGGCCGACCGCGCTGATAGACGTGCGGCCTTACCAGTGTCGTTGAATCGCCCAACGGCCCCGGCGCACCGGCCGTGCCTCCCCCCGATACGGCGCGACCGGGTCGCGCCGTATCGGCGGCAGACCAGGACGTCGGTCTGCTGTCCTGGGTGTGGGCAAGCTTAAATGCGGAATCGGGAAACCAGGGTGCGTAGTTCGCCGGTGAGCTGGGACAGTTCGTCGACGGTCTGCTCGGTTTGGTGGACCAGTGCGGTGGTGTCGCGCGCGACGGTCGCTACCTCGCCGATGTTCGCGGCGATCTGGGTGGAGCCGGTCGCGGCCTCGGCGACGCTGCGGTTGATCTCGTTGGTGGTGGCGGTTTGTTCCTCTACCGCCGAGGCGATCGTGGTCTGGTATTCGTTGATCTGCTGAATGACCTCGGAGACCTGCTGGATCGCAGCGACCGCACCGGTGGTGTCAGCCTGGATGGCCTGCACTCGGCGGGCAATGTCCTCGGTCGCCCGGGCCGTTTCCTGGGCGAGGTCCTTGACTTCGCCGGCCACCACGGCGAAGCCTTTACCGAGCTCGCCGGCGCGGGCCGCTTCAATGGTGGCGTTGAGGGCGAGCAGGTTGGTCTGCTCGGCGATGCTGGTGATGGTCTTGACGACGTCGCCGATCTCACGGCTGGACGTGCCGAGCCGGGACATCGAGGCGGTGGTGGCCTGCACGGCAGTGACGGCCTTGCCGGCGACGGTGGCCGCTTCGTTGGCACTGTGTGAGATCTCCCGGATCGAGGCGCCCATCTCCGCGGAGCCTGCGGCGACGGTGTTCACGTTGCGTGACACCTCGTCGGCGGAGGCGGAAACCACGTCGGTCTGCTGCGACGACTTCCGCGCCCCGTCGGCGAGCTGGGCGGAGAGCCGGCCCATGCGCTCGCTGGCCGCGCTCAGCGTCTCGGTGCCGCTCGCCAGTCGACTCATCACGGCGCCCATTGATTCCAGGGCGGTGTTGACCGACTTGCTCATCTGTCCGACTTCGTCGTGGGATCGCACGTTGAGACGGCGCGTCAGGTCACCCTCAGCGACTGCCGCGAGCGCCGACACCGCGTCGCCCAACGGGCGGGTGACGCTGCGGGTGACCGTCCTGGCCACCACGGCCGCGATGGCGACCGCGCCGAGCAGCAGCAAACCCATCATCATCAGAAAGTTGTCGGCAATGCCCCGGGCGTCGGCGGTCTCCGACTTGTTCATCGCCTCTTCCATATCGATGAACACGTTGATGACGCGCAGCCACTCGATGAAGGCCGGCTTGGCGTCGCCGTTCAGCAGCTCGACCGCCTCGGCACGCTGGCCGCTCTCACGCAGCCCGATAATCCTCTCGACGAGCGGGTTGGTGTCCAGCTGAACCTTCGCGATACCGGCGAGGGCAGCCTTCTCGGCATCGTTGACATTGGAAGGATCGGCGAAGATGTCGTTCATCTTCGTCTCCGACTCCGTGTACGTCGCAGCCAGTTTGTCGATCAACGCCTTCTCGGCGTTGATCCCTGCGGTGTCGGTGGCGTAGACGAGGTCACGCAACGCGATGGCCCGGTCGTGCACGCTGCCGCGGAAGTTGATCGCGTACCGCTGCTTGACCGCGTTTCGGTCATTGATCACGGCAAGCTTGTCATTGATCCGGTTGACCTGGGCCACACCCACCACAGCCAAGGCGACCATGGCGAGGACCACTACAAGGAATCCCGCACCCAGGCGGCGTCCGATCGTCATATTCTTCATCTTTGAGGCGCCTCTGGACTCGTCTCACTCCGCCATCCCGGAACCGGGGGCATACTCACCTATCGACACCCGACAGGCGAGTATGAGCTTTGGGACTCCGGGCGGTGCGCCGAGCAGACCGCCTGTGTGCGTTGAGCGGAATTACCGAGCACGATCCGGGCCACGAAGCAAATCCGGTCGCGAGTGTCCTGCCCCAGCCTCTCCGACCTGCCCGGCAACTCACCGGCGGACTTCGGCGGCGGTGGCGTGGTAGACCGCTCGACCAGTCTCGGATTGCGGGTGGCGCCGAGGCCGATGTTCTGCGGGAAGATGGTGGCGCCGTGCACGTTGCCGTGGCCGTGGGCGGCATCGACGCCGTAGATGATCGGGATCTGCAGCGGGGTGCTCATAGCGGCCTGCTGGAAGGTGAGCGTCGCAACGGTCGACGCCGTGGGCGGCCGGGTCGCGGCGCTCATCGAGCAGTAGCACCGGCCACGGATCGTCCGGGGCCGCCACCAGGCAGCCCCAAACCACCGTGTCAGCGCCGTCGTCAGCCTCGGGCGCGAACCTGGCCCACCGCATCCAGTGCACTGATCAGGGCCGGGGCGCACGCTGCGGGTGAGACGAGTGACGACCTGCATGAAGCAAGCGTGGTCCCGCTCCGATCACGGCCAACCGGCCCGTGACTCAGCGGGGGTCGTAGCCGCCCGCCGCGATTTCCCCCACCAGCGACGGACGGACCGGCTGCCAGCCCAGCACCCGCCGCGCCTTCTCGCCCGTGGCCTGCTGGTCCAGCAGCAGCGCCCGCCCGAACTCGCCGAGCCGCTCCACGGTGGCCGCCGCAGGCTCCGGGACCACCCGGCCGCCCAGGCCGAGGCGGTGGCTCGCCGCTTCGCCCAGCTCGCGGGTCGTCGGGTTGACGCCGCTCACGCCGAGGAACACCTCGCCGTGGCCGGCCCGATCGAGCGCCGCCACGTAGAGCCGGGCCAGGTCGTCGACGTGCACGGTCGTCCAGTGCTGGGTGCCGTCGCCGATCAGCGTCAGCGCGTCGCCGGTTACGGCCGCCCCGACGACCATGCCGGGGATGCCGCTGCCGTGGCCGTAGACGATGCCGGGCTCGATGAGCACCGCACGCAGCCCCGCCGTGGTCAGCACCCGCCGGTCGATCTCCTGACGCCAGGCCACCAGCGGCGGCGCGGCGACCGGGGTCTCCTCGGTGATCGCGGCGCCGTCGCCGTGGACCCAGACGCCGCCGGTGCGGATGAACGTCGCCGGCCCGCCGGCGAGCACCGCGTCGGCGAACGCCGCCTCGGCCGCGGCGCTCGAGGCGTCGCCGGGACTTGCCGTGTGGATCACCGCGTCGCTCTTGCCGGCGAGCTCACGCACCAGGTCGGCGTCGCGCATGTCGCCGATGACGGGGTCGAGGCCGGCGGCGGACACCCGGCCGGCGGCGTCGGAGGTGCGCACCAGCGCGGTGACGGCGTGGCCGTCGGAGAGCAGCGCGGAACGGACAGCGGAGCCGATGTAACCGGTGGCACCGGTCAGCAGAATCTTCACGGGAGAAAGCGTCCCGCGCGGCGGTCATCGTGTCCAACGAATGCTGTTCATACCAGCTATCGCCGTCGGCGATAGGATCATGGGATGGAGCAGCGTCAACTGGAGTTTTTCATCGCGGTGGCCGAGGAGCTGAACTTCACCCGCGCCGCGAGACGCACCCACGCCGTCCAGTCGACCGTCTCCGCGAGCATCCGGGCCCTGGAACGCCACCTGGGCACCCCGCTCTTCGACCGCACCAGCTCGCGCGTGACACTCACCGCCGCCGGCCGGGCCCTGCTGCCGGAGGCGAAGAACGCCCTGGAGTCCCTGGACGCGGCCCGCGCCGCGGTGGAGGACGCCGGCCGGGGACTGCGCGGCAACGTGCGCCTGGGCACGCTGGCCGGCCTGACCGTCATCGACCTGCCGGGGCTGGCCGGTGACTTCCGGGCACGGCATCCGGGGGTACGGCTGTCGATGACCGTGGCGGCCGAGGGCAGCTCCGGCCTGCTCGACCGGCTGCGCGCCCATCAGCTGGACGTCGCGTTCGTCGGGGTGGAGATCTGCGCCGTGGACGGCATCGCGATGGACCCGGTGGCGACCTTCCAGCCGCGTCTGCTCGTACCCCTGGGTCATCCGCTCGCCGGAACGGAACGTGTCGACGCGGCGGCCCTGGCCGGTGAGCCCTTCGTCGACATGCCGGCCGGGTACTGCAACCGGCTGCGGTCGGACAACGACTTCCGGCGGGCCGGCCTGACCCGTACCGTCGTGGTCGAAGTCAGCGATCTGACCACCGTGCCCCGCTATGTCGAGGCGGGCCTCGGCGTGGCCGTGGTGCCCCCGCTGCGCGCCGAGGCGGGCGCCCGCGTCGTGCCGGTCGAGCTGGACCCACCGGCGACGCCGTGGACCCTGGCCGTGGCCCGGCCGGCGGCGATCGCGCCGAGCCGTGCCGTGCGGGCGTTCCTGGAGCTGGTGCCGGAACACACCGCCGGCACCGACGCGTACTGAGGCCGCAGACAGCGGGACGCCTCAGTTCCAGAAACCGGCGTGCACCTCGGTGGCGCTCCGCAGCGCCGCCGGTCCGTCGATCACGATCGGCCGGGCGCCGCGTTCGAAGACCTCCCGCGACGAGAGCCGCAGCGCCGGCTTGCCGATCATCGCGCCGAGCTGCTCCGAGGAGAGGGCGAAGACGATCCGGCCGATGCCGGACCAGTAGATCGCGCCCGCGCACATGGCACACGGCTCGGTGCTCGTGTAGAGGACGCTGCCGGCGCGGACGGCCGGGTCCAGGCGCCCGGCGAGCCGGACCAGGTTGGTCTCGGCGTGACCGGTCGGGTCGGCGGCGGTCACGATGTTGTTGACCGCCTCGAGGACCTCGCCGCCGGGTGTGACGAGCAGGGAGCCGAACGGCTCGTCCCCACTGTCCCGGGCGTCCCGGGCGAGCGCGACCGCCCGTTCCAGGTGCGTCTCGTCGGCCGCCGTGATCCCGCTGGACGTCACAGGTGTCATCGCCCCATCGAAGCAGGCGAGACCAAGCGAGGCGAAATCAAGCCACGCGAGATCAAGCGAGGCGAGAGAGCCAGGCGAAATCAAGCGAGGCGAGAGAGCCAGGCGAAATCAAGCCAGGCGTACGGTAGCCAGCGCCGCACCGACCAGCAGGCCCATCCCGTTGGTCGCCCAATGCAGTGCGGCCGCCGCCAGCAGGCTCCCGCTGCGCCGGCGCAGTTCGCAGAGGAGCAGCCCGGCCAGCGCCGTGAAACCGACCGCGCCGAGCACGGTGAGCACCTGTCCGCCGAGACCGGTGCCGAACGCCGCGCCGACCGCCCGGTTCGCCTCGGCGAGACGCAGGGACGGCAGGATGTGCCAGAGCCCGAACAGCATCGACGAGATCACGCTGGCCCAGAACGCGCCGCGGTGCCGGCCGACGAGGCCCAGCAGGACACCACGGAAGGCGACCTCCTCGAGCAGGACGGTGCCGAGTGGAATCACCAAGAAAGCGGTCGCGAGGACGGCGCTGAGGTGCAGATCGTACCGGCCGTCCTGGAACGCCGGCCGGGTGGCGGGCACGGCCGCGGCGATGCCGTAGACGACGGCGACGGCGAGCACCGCGCCGGCCGCGTACTTGGAGCCGCGGGCCAGGGTGCGCGGGGACAGACCGAGGTCGTGCCAGGTCAGCCCGGAGCGGCGGGCGAGCAGCAGCAGACCGACGGCGACCAGGGGGCCGGCGACCAGGCCGGTGCGGGGCGGGCCGTACTTGTTCGCCACGTTGACCACGACCAGCACCAGCACGATGGCACCGAGAACGAGTCCGAGGCGACGCCGGCTCAATTGTTGGTCAGGCACAGTCGCGGGACGATACCGGTGCAAAGTGGATCTCACCCGGCGAACAACGATATCTGTGACCTGCGACGCTCCGGTGAACCGGCGGGATCCGGCCGCATCGAACCGGAGGGTCGGCGACACGACGGGAAGGTCTTTCAACCGTACAGTTGAAAATCCGGACCGGCTCTGCGAGGATCGACCCATGTCCCTTTCCGAACTGTCACCCGCCGAGCGCCACCGCCGGATCGCCGCCGGATTCACCGACCGTGTGCTCGGCGCCGCAGACTGGGACGCGCCCGCGCCGGTCGACGGCTGGGCCGCGCGGGACGTGGTCCGGCACCTGGTCGAGTGGCTGCCCGGGTTCCTGGCCGGCGGCTCCGACGTCAAACTGCCGGTCGGCCCCGGCGTGGACGACGACCCGGTCGCCGCCTGGCAGGTGCACTGCGACGGGGTGCAGGCGCTGCTCGACGATCCGGCCACGGCCGGGCGGACACTGAACAACCCGCACATCGGTGAGGTGCCGGTGGACCGGGCGATCGACCAGTTCTACACCTCCGACGTCTTCATGCACACCTGGGACCTGGCCCGCGCGACCGGCCAGGACGAGCGGATCGACGCCGAGTTCGCGGGCCGGCTGCTGGCCGGCATGCTGCCGATGGAGCAGATGATCCGCGGTTCGGGGCAGTACGGCCCGGCCGTCCCGGTGCCCGCCGACGCAGACGCACAGACCCGCCTGCTCGGCTTCATCGGCCGCGACCCGGCCTGGACCCCGAAGGCCTGAAAGCAGCCGGCCGGCGCAGACCTGAAGGCAGCGGGACGGCGCAAGCCTGAGCGAACTCAGGCGACGCCGCAGTGGTCCAGGGCGACGAGCGCCAGCGCCCGCGTCGCGGTGAGCACCTCGTCGAGGTCGACGGATTCCTGCGGCGCGTGCGCCAGCCCGGCGTCACCGGGGCCGTAGTGCACGGTCGGCACGCCACCGACGTTGCGCATCAGGCGCAGATCACTGCCGTACGGGGTGAGCCACATGTCCACCGGCCGCGGCGACACCCGGGCGTGCGCCGACCGCACGGTCCCGACGATCGCCGCGTCCGGGTCGGTGAGTCCCGGCTCGAACTGGCCGCCCCACCACTGCACCTCCACCGGGTGCTGCCGCAGCCAGGGGTGCCCGGCGCAGACCTCGGCGACGGCCTCCTCCAGCGCGAGCCGGGCGGCGCCGGTGTCCTCGCCGACCGCGACACCGAGCCGGCCCTCGGCGGTCAGCAGCTCGGGGACCGTCGACGCCCACTCGCCGGCCGCAACCGTGCCGATCTCGATGGGGATCGGCAGGTCCCAGCGCTGCGCGAGCGGGTGGCGTACCTCGTTGCGCCGCGCCTCCAGCCGCCGCAGCGCCGCGAAGACCGGCAGGAACAGCTCGATGGCGCTCACCCCGGAGCTCCGCCGGGACGCGTGGGTGGCCAGGCCGCGCACGGTGAGCCGGAACGTCAGCGCGCCGGCGCTGCCCGGGGCGATGTCGAGCGAGGTCGGCTCCGGGATGACGCAGGCGTCCGCGGTCCATCCCCGGTCCAGCAGCGCGAACGTGCCGAGACCGCCGTCCTCCTCACCGATCACCGTGGCGAACAGCAGGTCGCCGCGGAGCGGGACGCGCAGTTCGGCGCAGGCGCGGACCGCCCAGTACGCGGCGATCAGCCCGCCTTTCATGTCGCAGGCGCCGCGCCCGTAGAGGGTCCGGCCGTCGATCGTCCCGGCGAAGGGCGCCACGCCGGCCCAGGCGGCCGGGTCGCCGGGCGGCACCACGTCGACGTGCGCGTTCAGCATCAGCGACGGCCCGTCGCCCCGGCCGGCGAGACGACCGGCCGTCCCCCAGGCCTCGCGCCGGTCCACCTCGGCGCCCGGGAACCGTGGTGACGCCATCGTCTCGGCCAGCGGCACCTGCCAGCCGTCGGTCTCCAGGCCGAGGCCGCGCATCCGGTCGAGCAGCACGTGCTGCAGCGCGTTCTCTTCGTCGGTGCCGGACACGCTCGGCACGCGGACCAGGCCGGCGAGGTCGGCGACGATCTCCTCGGCGTGCTCGTCGACGAAGCCCAGGACACGGGACGACCATGGGTCAGCGGACATCAGAACCTCCTGGTTCGGCCGGTTCGGCACCGGCGACGCGGGTAACGAGGCGGACATGCGTCTCACCGTCAACGGCATCGAGCATGACCTCGATCTCGACCCGCGCACCACTGTTCTGGACGCTCTTCGTGAGCACCTCGACCTGACGGGCGCCAAGAAGGGCTGCGACCACGGCCAGTGCGGCGCCTGCACGGTGCTGCTCGACGGTCGGCGGGTCAACAGCTGCCTGCTGCTCGCCGTCGCGCACCAGGACGCCGAGATCCGGACCGTGGAGGGCTTCGAGGACCACCCGGTCCAGCGCGGGTTCCTGGAGCACGACGGGTTCCAGTGCGGTTACTGCACGCCGGGCCAGATCTGCTCGGCGGTCGGCATGCTCGACGAGGTGGAGCGGGGCTGGCCGAGCGCGGCCACCGGCGGCGATCCCGAGGGCGAGGACCTGCTCAGCGACGCCGAGATCCGGGAACGGATGAGCGGTAACCTGTGCCGCTGCGGCGCCTACCCGAACATGGTCCCGGCGATCCGCGAGGCGGCGGGCCGATGAAGACCTTCACCTACCGCAGCGCCACCGGGTTCGCCGACGGGCTGGAGCCGGGCGCGGTGTTCCTGGCCGGCGGCACCAATCTGGTCGACCTGATGAAGCTGGGAGTCGCCGCCCCGGACGTGCTGGTCGACGTGAACCGCCTGGTGGCGGACGAGATCAGCGAGTTGCCGGGCGGCGGGCTGCGGATCGGCGCGGGGGTACGCAACAGCGACCTCGCCGCCGACCCCCGGGTCCGCACGCGGTACCCGGTGCTGAGCCAGGCCCTGCTCGCCGGGGCGTCCGGGCAGTTGCGCAACATGGCGACCACCGGCGGGAACCTGCTCCAGCGCACCCGCTGCCGCTACTTCATGGACGCCACCAAGCCGTGCAACAAGCACGCACCCGGGACCGGCTGCCCGGCGCGGGACGGCGATCACCGGAACCTGGCGATCCTCGGCGGCTCGGACGCGTGCATCGCGACCCACCCGTCGGACATGGCTGTCGCGCTGGTGGCGCTGGATGCGGTGGTGAACACCAGCGGACCGGCGGGCGAGCGGCGCATCCCGGCCGAGGAACTGCATCGGCTGCCGGGTGACGCGCCGGAGCGGGACACCGTCCTGGAGCACGGCGAGCTGATCACCTCGGTGGACCTGCCGGCGGTGGAGGTGACGAACTCGGCCTATCGCAAGGCGCGCGACCGGGCGTCGTACGCGTTCGCGGTGGGCTCGGTGGCGGCGGCACTGACCGTCGCCGGCGGCACGGTCGGTGACGTGCGGCTCGCCTGGGGCGCGGTGGCGCCGAAACCCTGGCGGGCCCGGATCGCCGAGGAACGGCTGCGGGGTGCGCCGGCCACCCGGGAGTCCTTCCTGGCGGCGGCGGACGCGGAACTCGCCGGGGCGCGGGCGTTGCGCGACAACGCGTACAAGATCGCTCTGATGCGCAATCTGACCGCCTCGGTCCTGGAACGTCTGGCAGCCGCGGGAGGCACCCGATGACCGCCACCACGCACCGGGCCGTGGGCACGCCGCTGGCGCGCCTGGAGGGACCGAAAAAGGTCACCGGCGCGGCGAAGTACGCCGCCGAGTACCCGCAGGACGACCTCGCGTACGCCTGGATCGTGCAGTCGCCGGTGGCGCGGGGCCGGCTGGACGCCGTGGTCGTGGACCCGACGGACGAGGCGATCGTCGTGCTGTGGCACGGCAACGCGCCCCGCCTGCGGGATGCGGACGATCCCGAGCTCGCCGTCCTGCAGTCGGCGGCGATCAGCTATCGGGGGCAGCCGGTGGCGCTGGTCGTGGCGGACACCCCGGAGGGTGCGCGGCGGGCGGCGCAGACGGTCCGGCTGGAGATCACCGCCGAGGAGCACGACACGGTGCTGCGGACCGATCACCCGGAGCTGTACACGCCGGAGACGGTGAACCCGGGATTCCCGTCCGAGACGGCGGCCGGTGACGTGGACCGGGCGTGGGCGGCGGCACCGGTCCGGATCGACGTCGAGTACGCGACGCCGGCCCTGCACAACAATCCGATGGAGCCGCACGCGACGATCGCCCGGTGGGACGGCGACGAGCTGACGCTCTGGGACTCCAACCAGCATCCGTCCGGTGTCGCGGCCACCGTGTCGCAGGTGTTCGGGATGCGCCCGGACCAGACCCGGGTGATCACCGAGCACGTCGGCGGCGGGTTCGGCTCGAAGGGCACGGCCCGGCCGAACGCGGTGCTCGCCGCGATGGGTGCCCGGGTCACCGGCCGCCCGGTCAAGCTGGCCCTGCCCCGGCAGCAGATGTTCACCGTCGTCGGGCACCGCACCCCGACCCGGCAGCGGATCCGCCTGGCCGCTACCTCCGACGGCGCCCTGACCGCGATCGATCACCAGGCGTTCTCCCAGAGCAGCCGGCTGTTCGAGTTCGCCGAGCAGACCGCTGTCGCGACCCGGCACATGTACGCCGCCCCGAACCGGCGCACCGGCCACCGGCTGCTGCGGCTGGACATGCCGACGCCGCGCTGGATGCGCGCGCCCGGTGAGGCGCCCGGCATGTTCGCCCTGGAGTGCGCGATGGACGAACTGGCCGCGGAACTCGGCATCGACCCGATCGAGCTGCGGGTCCGCAACGAGCCGGAGGTCGAGCCGGAGACCGGTACGCCGTTCACCAGCCGCCACTACGTCGACTGCCTGCGTCAGGGTGCCGAACGTTTCGGCTGGTCCGGGCGGGACCCCCGGCCGCGGCAGCGCCGCGAGGGCGACTGGTGGATCGGCACCGGCGTGGCCGGGGCGACGTACCCGGCGATGGCCCAGCCGTCGACCGCCCGGGTGCGTGCCTTCGACGACGGCGGCTTCGAGGTGGCGATCGGCGCGGCCGACCTGGGCACCGGGGCGCGGACCATCCTGACCCAGATCGCGGCGGACGCCCTCGGCGTGCCGGTGGAGCGCATCACGATCCGGATCGGCGACAGCAGCCTGCCCAAGGCGTCCGTCGCCGGCGGCTCCTCGGGCAGCGCCTCGTGGGGCTGGGCGGTCACCGGCGCGTGCCGGGCGCTGCGCGAGTCCGGCGAGCGCGAGGCCGTCTTCGACACCACGGAGCTGATCCAGAAGCAGGAGAAGGAGGGACGGCACGCCTTCGGCGCCCACTTCGCCGAGGTACGGGTGGACGCCGTCACCGGCGAGGTCCGGGTGTCCCGCCTGTTCGGCATGTACGCCGCCGGCCGCATCCTGAACCCGCGCACCGCCCGCAGTCAGTTCCTCGGCGGCATGATCATGGGGATGGGGATGGCCCTGCACGAGGAGGGTGTCCTGGACCCGGCGATGGGGGAATGGGTGAACCACGACCTCGCCGAGTACCACATCCCCGCGCACGCCGACGTCGAGAACATCGATGCCGCCTGGCTCGACGAGCAGGACGACCAGCTCAACCCGATGGGCAGCAAGGGTGTCGGCGAGATCGGCATCGTCGGCTCGCCGGCCGCGATCGTGAACGCCGTCTGGCACGCCACCGGCGTCCGGGTCCGCGACCTCCCGGTCCGGCTCGACAAGCTGCTGCCCCACCTGTGACCGGAGCCGGCCGGACCCGGCAGAACGATGCGGGAATGGCCGGCACCCGCCGCCTCGAAGCGGCCCGGTGCGCGATCATGAGGGGGTGACGGGTCGCACGTACGCCATCCTCTCCCCGTTCGTCGGCGGCGACTACTACGGCGCGATCATCGCCGGGATCAACGCCGCGGCCGTCGCCGCCGGCGACCGGGTGATGGCCGTGCAGACGCTGGACCCGGGTTCGCACAGCGCCGACCGCAGCGGCCTGCCCGAGTTCCACCGCCCGCTGGCGTGGGCGCACCTGTCCGGCCTGGCCGTGCTGCCCGGCGCGGTCTCCGAGGAGTACGCCGCGAAGGCCCGGCAGGCCGGGCTGCCGGTGGTCCGGGTGGCGCACGACGGCGCCGGCGCCGCGGTGCTCGCGGACAACCGCCCAGGGGTACGCGCAGCGGTGGCGCACCTGGCCGGGCACGGTCACGAGCGGATCGCGTTCGCCGGTTACCTGACCCACTTCGACCTGCGGGAACGCTACGAGGGATACCGGGCGGAGATGCTCGCGCGAGGGCTGTCGCCGCTGCTGTTCGACGCCGGTGACAACCACGAGAGCGGCGGCGAGACGGTCGCGGACGAGCTGGTCCGGGCCGGGATGCCGGTGACCGCGATCCTGATGGGCACCGACCGCAACGCGATCGGGCTGACCGGGCGGATCGCGGCGGCCGGGTTCGCCGTCCCCGGCGACCTGGCCGTGGTGGGTTTCGACGACATCGCCGACGCGGCGTACCTGCGGCCGGCGCTGTCCACCGTGCGGCAGCCGCTCGACGAGGTGGGGCGTGCCGCGTACCGAACCCTCGCCGACGCGGCCCCGGATCGGGTGACCAGGGTGCCGACGGTCTTCGTGCCCCGCGAGTCGTGCGGCTGCCCGAGCCAGGGTTTCCCGGTCTCCGAGGCGCACACCCGCGCCCTCTTCGACGAGGTGCGGTACCTCCAGAACACCCTCAACATCGAGTACGAGCTCGGCATCGCCCTGCTCGGCGGCGAATCCGTCGAACCCCGGAACCTGGACTGGCTGGACCTGACCCCGGCGGTGGCCGGCTGCCTCGGTCTCTGGTCGGTGACCGAGCCGGACACGCTGCGGCTGGTCGGGCAGTACCGCACCGACGTCGGCGCGCCCCTGTCCGCCGTACCGGTCGCCGAGTTCCCGCCGGCGGAGCTCTTCACCGCGGCCGACGGGCCGGCCGGTGACATCGTGCTCGTCGTCCCGGTCCGCAGCCGGACCCGGGACTGGGGGATGCTGGCCGCGGTCGGGCGCGTCCAGTCCACCACTCCCCCGGGCCGGGAACTGATGAACCACTCCGGCTCCCTGCTCGCCACGGCCCTCGACTACCGGGTGACCATGCTGTCGTTACGGGAGCAGGAGGAGGAGCTGCGGAGTGCGGCGCTGCGCGACCACCTGACCGGCCTGCCGAACCGGCTGCTGCTGGAGGACCGGCTCACCCAGGCCGGGCTGCGCGCCACCCGCGACCCCGACTACCGGTTCGCGGTGATGCTGCTCGACCTGGACGGCTTCAAGGCGGTCAACGACTCCCTCGGCCACGCCGCCGGCGACGAACTGCTGATCAAGGTCGCCAAGCGGCTGACGAAGCTGCTGCGCCGCACCGACACGGTGGCCCGGCTCGGCGGCGACGAGTTCGTGGTGCTGATCGGCGGGGTGAAGGGCACCGACGGTCACCATGTCGTCCGGGACGCGATCCGCAAGACTCTGACCGAGCCCTTCGTCATCGACGAGGTGCCGGTCACCGTCGGCGTCAGCATCGGGGTGGCCGTCTCCGGCGACGGCGCGACCGACCCCGACCGGCTGCTGCGGGAGGCGGACGCCGCGATGTACCGCGAGAAGACCGCCGGCCGGCGCTGACACCGGACGGCCCTCACTCCTCGATCTCGAGCACCAGCCCGCCGCCTGCTGCGGCGTGGGTGACGCGCTGCCGGCGCCGCTGCCGGTCAGGCGGAGTCGCGGCGGATCAGGGTGGGCTGGAAGATGACCGAGCGCGGGGAGCGGCCGGGGTCGTCGATGTGGGCGATGAGCAGGGCGGCCATCTCGGCGGCCATCTCCTCGACCGGCTGGCGGACCGTGGTCAGCGCGGGCCGGCACTCGAGGGCGGCGCTGGAGTCGTCGAAGCCGACGACCGCCACGTCGGAGGGCACCCGCCGGCCCCGGTCCTGGACGGCGCGCAGCGCGCCCTCGGCCATCAGGTCGCTCGCCACGAACAGGCCGTCCAGCGACGGGTGGGCGTCGAGCAGCGCGTGGGCCGCGGCCTCGCCGCCGGCCCGGGTGAAGTCGCCGGTCACGGCGGGGATGTCGAGGCCGGGCAGGGCGGAGCGGAACCCGGCGAGCCGTTCCGAGCCGGCCGGGATGTCGAGCGGCCCACTGACCGTGGCGATCTCGCGGCAGCCCCGGGCCAGCAGGTGCTCGGCGGCGAGCCGGGCGCCGGCGCGCTGGTCGACGTCGACGTAGCTGACCGGCAGCGGGCCGGGCGGCCGGGACGACAGCACCGCCGGGATGCCCAGGGCGTGCACCTGGGCGGGCAGCGGGTCGTGCTCGTTGCTGCTGATCAGCAGGACGCCGTCGACGTGGCCCTGCCGCAGGTAGCGGACGACCCGGTGGTGGTCGGCGGCGTCGGTCGGCACGACCACCAGGTGCACGTCGTGCGGGCGCAGCGCTCCGGTGGCGCCGGCGGTGACCCGGCCGAAGTACGGGTCGGTGAAGATCCGGTTCAGGAAGGAGTGGTCGTCCGGCCGCTCCGGCTCGCTGATCACCAGGGCGACGGAGTCGGAGCGGCGGGTCACGAGGCTGCGGGCGGCGACGTTCGGCACGTACCCGGTGCGGGCGATCGCGCGCTGCACCGACTCCCGGATGGCGGGCGCGACCGAGACCGCTCCGTTGATCACCCGGGACACCGTGGCCCGGGAGACGCCTGCCGCGGCGGCGACCTCATCCATCGTGGGATGCTGTCCGCCACGGCCGGGTCGGGAATTCATGAGCACTGTTCTACACCGCCGGTCAGGTGGCGGCAGCGGGCGGTACGGGGAAGGTCACCACCATCGCCACCCCGGGGTCGCGTGGTTCCGCGACGGCCTGGCCGCCGTGCGCGACGGCCAGTTGCCGGACGATCCAGAGCCCGAGTCCGACACCCTGCGGCCCGCCGACCGCGAACTGGCCGAAGAGCCGGGACCGCAGCTCCGCCGGGATTCCCGGCCCGTGGTCGCGCACCTCGAGCCGGTCGAACCGGCCGTCCCGGGTGAGCCGGATGTCGACGGGCGGCCGGCCGTAGCGCAGCGCGTTCGTCACCAGGTTGATCAGGATCTGCTCGAACCGCTGCCGGTCGACGTGCAGCGTCAGGCCGGCGTCGATCGTCACCCGGATCTCGGCGTCCACGCGGACGTCGAGCAGCGCGTCCTCGACAAGTGGTTCCGCCGGGTGGGCCGCCAGGTCGAGGCGCAGGTGCCCGGTGCTGTCGATCCGGTCCAGGTCGAGCAGGCCGTCGGCGAGCCGGGCGATCCGGGCGGTCTGCCGCAGGGCCGCCTCGATCATCCGCTGGGTGTGGACGCCCGCCTCGTCCTGCAACTCCTCGAGCGCACCGCGCACGGTGCTCAGGGGTGCCCGGACGTCGTGGGCCAGGGTGCTGACCATCGCGGCCCGCCACCGTTCGATCCGAACCAGCCGCTCCCGGTCGTCGCGCAGGTGCCGGGCCTGCGCCTCGATCAGCAGGGCGACGGTGAGCGAGATCGGCATCATCACGACGGCGCTGGCGAGCACCATCTCGGGCTGCCCGGTCAGGATCAGCGGCACCAGGTAGGCGGCGGTGGCGGGCAGCAGGAAGAGCAGCAGGATCCAGCGCGGGAAGTGCAGCGCCGCCCACGCGTACAGCAGCACCAGGAACGGTCCGGTCCCGGCCGCGATGCCGCCGAAAGACCAGGTGGACAGGCCGATGACGGCGAATCCGGCGAGCCCGAGCACGGCCGGCGCGTTCGGCGGGGTGCGATGCCACGGGAAGAGCAGGGCGACCAGCCCGAGGGCGAGGTCGCAGGCCGCGACGATCAGCAGGCGGTGCGCATGGCCGGGGTCGTTGACGATGCCGAGCAGGGCGAGCAGGCCGGCGAGGAGGACGAGGACGGCGGCCTGCCGGGCCGCCGCCCGGGGCCCCGTCCCGAGCAGTCTGAAAGGCCCGTTGTGCACCGGTTCGGAGTGTAACGGAGTTGCTGCCCCTCGGGGACGCAGCCCGAGGGGCAGCAACCGTCAGGGCCGCCCGTCCACCCCGCACTTGACGATCGGGCGGATGCAGTCGTTCACGCGGCGCGCCATCTCCGCCACCGGCCAGGCGTTGAAGAAGTCGCCGTGCATGGTGTAGCCGGCACCGGACGCCAGCCGCAGCCGGGCCGGGTCGCCGGTCACCGGGTACCGCATGACCTGCCGCAGCTTCGGCACGACCACCGGGTGACTCGGCGGGCAGGCGTTGTTCACCGGGTACGCCATGTGGCTCTTGTGATCGGCCGAGTCCAGGTTGCGCCCGTCCCAGCAGTGCGGGAAGTCGAGGTACGACTCCAGCATCGAGCCGGCCGGGCAGTTCACGAAGTCCGGCGACGACCCGACGTGCCCGGCGTGCAGGCACGACCACCGGGCGAGGGTGTTGTCGGCCGGGCCGGCGGCCTTCGCGTTGCCGGCCACGATCCGCAGCCCCAGCGGCAGCGGCTGGGTCTGCGCGATCAGGTCGTCGCGGACGCCCTCACCGAGGTAGTAGAAGATGCCGGTGACCGGTTCCACCGGCTGGTTGTCGCGGTAGAGCGTCGGGATCCAGTACGACGACTTGTCGATCGACGGGTTGCAGTTGCTGTTCGCGTTGAGCAGGGTGTCGACCGTCGAGGACGCGTTCGTCACGGTGCTGCCGAAGAAGCTGTGCATGTGCGAGGCGCCGGGCAGGTTCGGGAAGATGATCGGGTCGTCCGGCAGCCGGTGACTGAACGGGCAGTCGGCCAGGAACTCGGCGACCCGCACGGCGCCCGGCGGGATCGTCGGCGGTGTGGTGGTGCCGCCGGACCCGTACACCTGGAACTCGGCAAGCGAAACGCCCCACTGCGTCGCCCGCGCGCTGGTCTCCAGCCGCACGTACCGGCCGGTGCCGGTCACCGTCAGGGTCTGCTTCCCACCGCCTCCGGCGGCGGTGGAGTGCAACGTGGTCCAGGTGCGGGCGTCCGCGGAGGCCTTGACCGCGAAGGTACGGGCGTACGCCGCCTCCCAGTCCAGCACGACCGAGGTGATCGTCGCGCTGGATCCGAGGTCGACCTGCAGCCACTGCGGGTCGCTGAACGCGCTCGACCAGCGGGTCCCGGCGTTGCCGTCGACGGCGTTGGCGGCCGGGAACGCGGCCGACTCGGTCGACGACGCGGTGACGGCCCGGCCCTGGGAGAGCAGCGTGTCCGCAGCGGCGGCCTCACCGGCCACGGCGATCGCGAAGCTGGCGAGAACCGCGGCCACGGCTCCAGCCATGACCCGCCTCATGACGCCACCTCCGCTGCGCTGCGGCGTCGACATGAGTTCCTGACTGATCCAGCTGATTCGCTCGCAAGCTCGCTCATTGGTACACCCGCACGTAGTCGACGAGCATCCGGGACGGGAACGGCGTGCTCGCGTCGATCGGGCCGGGGAAGTCGCCGCCGACGGCCAGGTTCAGGATCAGGTAGAACTTGTGGTCGAAGATCCACGGGCCCCGGGTGTTCTCCACGGTCTCCTTGTTCGCGTCGAAGACCTGCCGGCCGTCCAGGAAGAACCGGATGCCCTTGCTGTCCCACTCGGCCGCCCAGACGTGGAAGTCCTGGGAGAGGTCGACGGTCGGGTACTTCTGGCCGTACCCTCCGGCGCCGTTGTAGGCCGGCGCGTGCAGCGTCGAGTACGCCTCGCTGGTGTTACGGCCGAGGACCTCCATGATGTCGATCTCACCGTTGTACGGCCACGGCCGCCCCTGCAGGAAGTCGTCGCCCATCAGCCAGAACGCCGGCCAGAGCCCGTTGCCCTTCGGCACCTTGACGCGGGCCTCGATCCGGCCGTACTGGACCGAGAACTTGTTGCTCGTGTTCATCCGGTGCGACGTGTAGTCGCGGCCGTTGGAGGCTTCCTTGCGCGCCTCGATGACGAGGGCGCCGGTGCCGTTCATGGACGCGTTGCGGCTGTCCGGCGTGTAGTACTGGATCTCGCCGTTCTGCGGGAAGCCCGGGTCCATCGTCCACTTGGTGCCGTCCGGCCTGCTGCCGGCGGGACCGTCGAACTCGTCGGCGAAGACCAGGCGGGTGGCCGGGAAGACAGGGTCGGCGGGCTTCGCGGGCGGTGCGGTCGGGTTGCCGCCGGTGCCGTAGACGCTGAACTCCCAGAGCGAGTAGCCGTAGGCGCTGCTGCGGGCGGTGCCGTACATCCGCACGTACCGGCCGGTGCCGGTGGCGTTGACGACGTCCTTCAGGCCGTCACCGGTGGTGGTCGAGAAGATGGTCGACCAGGTGGTGGCGTCGGCGGAGACCTGGATCTGGTAGGCGCGGGCGTACGCCGGATCCCACTGCAGGACGACCTGGCTGATCTGGGCGGTCGCGCCGAGGTCGACCTGGATCCAGCCGGGGTCGACCCATCCGGTGGTCGGACTGGTGGCCCAGCGGCTCGCCGGGTCGTTGTCGAACGCCTTGTCCGCCGTGCACGGGTTGCACTGCGGGTCGTTCTGCTCGGTGGAGGCGCGAGCCGGTTTCGCGTACGAGAGCAGGCCGTTGCCGGGGTTCGTGGTGCCGCTGCCGGAGAAGACCTGGAACTCCCAGAACGAGTAGCCGTACGCCTCCAGCGCCCGCTGGGTCAGGTTGATCCGCACGTAGCGGGCGGTGCCGGTGACCGGGATGCTCTGTTGCCCGCCGGTCGCCGAGGTGGTGGTGTACGCGGTGGTCCAGCTGCTGCCGTTGCCGGAGAGCTGGATCTGGAAGCCCCGGGCGTACGCCGCCTCCCAGTTGATCGCGACCCGGCTGACCGCGGTGGCCGCGCCCAGGTCTACCTGGAACCACTGCGCGGCGGCGAAGGCGCTCGACCAGCGGGTGCCGTTGTCGCCGTCGACGGCGGACCCGGCCGGGGTGCCGGCGCCTTCGCTGGACGAGGCGGTGACCGGCTTGTTCTGCGAGACGAGGACCTCGGCGGCGGCGGCGGCCGGTCCGGCGGGGACGGCGAGGAAGGCCGCGAGCAGGGCGGCTACGGACAGGAGGCGACGTTTCATCACGGGGACTCCTCGGGGGGAATGTTGCGGAGGTGTTTCACAGCGTGGACGGAACTGTGAAAGCGCTCTCTTGTCCGACACTGTGAACCGGCCGATGAGGGCTGTCAATGCACCGAGAACGACGGGGAAGCGCTTTCTCCACGCCGGCGACATGCATTGACGCAGCTCAGTGCGGGGAGGGCGGAAACGGGCGTCCCCAAGTTCCGGAACCTGGGGATGCCCGTGGAGGTCAACTGCGGAGGCCGGTGCCAGGGACGGGCGGCGGCGCACCCGGAACGACCGCTGCTCGATGCCGGCGTTGCCATGGCCGCCGTAGGGGGTACACGTACACCTTTCCGACGCCGAGCGCCGCCGGGCTTGGGCTGGGGCCTGGGCTTGGGCTTGGGCTGGGACTTGGAAAGCGCTCTCCAAGTACCAATATTGTTTCTGCCATGTTGCCGGACGTCAATAGAAAGCATTGACATCTACGGTTCCGGAACCGGAGACTGCGCGAGTGCCAGCACATCATCGGGCATTTTTCACGGCCATCCTCGCCGCCGGCCTTACCGCCGGCCTTACCGCCGGTTGCGCAGGGCGGCAGCCCGCTCCCGAGGCCACCGCGCTCTCATCGGCCCCCGCCGCGCCACCGGCGGGCGCCCCGCTGCCGTCGGCCCTCTCCGCCTCGTTCTCCACCACCGACACGGCCTGGCTCGAGATCACCATCGCGATGAACGAGCAGCTGCTCCCCCTTCTCGACCTCACCAGCGCGCACGGCCGGGAACCGGGCCTCAAGGAGCTGTCGGAGCAGGTCAGGATGCGTACCATGGAGGAGTTGACCGAGTTGCGCCGGCTGCACACCGAGGCCGGGCTGCCCGCGGAGAACCCGCACAAGGGCATGCCGATGCCGGGCATGGTGACACCCGAACAGGTCGCCGAGGCGGCCGCACTGACCGGCGACGCGTTCGACGCGGTGCTGCGCACCCGCTTGACGGAGCATCTGCAACAGGGTCAAAGCCTGCTGCTCTCCCTGCTCAAGACGGACAGCCCGCCGCCGATCGCCACCGTCGCCGAACGCGTCAAGCTGAACCGCGAATTCGCCGTTCAATCACTGCGGTGGGTCACCGAAAATCCGCGCTGAAAAACTGTTATCCGCTCCCCTCCTGACCGTCACCGCACGCTTTCCGGCGCGTTCCCGCGCATTCCCGTCCCCTTTTCGCGCGGGCGGCATCGCGCGTTCGCCGTCGCACCGCGTGCATCCCGCCGCGCCCGCCTTCCCGCATAGCGCGGCCGCCGTCGCACCGCGTGCACCCCGCCGCGCCCGCCTTCCCGCATCGCGCGGCCGCCGTCGAACCTCCGCTGTGGCCGAGCCCGGGGCCACCGCCCCGGCTCGGTGTCACCCGGCGATCACCGCAGGTCGTAGTTCTCGTTCAAGGCGGCCCCGCGCTCCGGCTGGTACTTGTCGAAACCCGCGGATCGCACTGGTGCCCGTCGTTGACGCAGTGCCGCACCAGGGCGTCGGGCGTCGGGCGTCGGGCATCGGGCATCGGGCGTCGGGCGTCGGGCGTCGGGCGTCGGGCGTCGGCGGATCCCACACGTTCGTAGTGGAACGAGTAACCCCGCCCACTGGAGCTCCAGCGGACGGCGGAGCAGCCACCGAAGGCATCCATCGCGGATGCCGGAGCAGCCACCGAAGGCAGCGATCGCGGACGTCGGAGCAGCCACCGAAGGCGGCGATCGGGGGCGACTCGCCGTTCTCCACGGAGGAGGCGAGGGCCGACCGGCCATGTGACAGCAGGGTGTCCGCAGCCTGGGCGGACTGGTTGCCAGCGGCCGGTGACTCGGAGAGCGCTTTCCCCCAGCCGTTCCGACATGACATACGTCAATGCCTTCAGGCTGCCGGAGGCCGGTGCTTGCGCAGGCCGCTGTTCCCCGCACTACCGCTTCCCCACCTGTTGAGCGGGCCATTGGAAAGCGCTCTCCCCGTGCTATAACTTCGGTCATGCAGAGCCAGCGGCTGCCCACGCTCGAAGATGTGGCCCGCGTGGCGGGTGTCTCCCGGGCGACCGTGTCCCGTGTCGTCAACGGCATCCGCAACGTCGACCCGCAGCTGCACCAGCAGGTGTGGAACGCCGTCGACCAGACCGGTTACGTGCCCAACCGGCTGGCCCGGTCGCTCGTCACCCGCCGCACCGGCACCGTGGCCCTGGTCGTCTCCGACTCGGAGACCCACGACGACGACCCGTTCATGAGCCGGTTCTTCTCCGACCCCTACTTCGGGCGGGTGGTCGGCGGCCTGATGAGCGTGCTGCGGCCCGCCGGCGTCCAGCTGGCCCTGCAGATGGTCGGCGCGGACGGTCACCGGCGTCTCATCGGCGACCTGCGCAACGGCCAGGCCGACGGCGCCGCTGTGCTGTCCCTGCCGGCCCACGACCCGCTGCCCGGCCTGCTCGCCACCGCAGGCATCCCGGCCGTCCTGATCGGCCGCCCCGCCGAACCCGTCCCGATCAGCTACGTCGACCTCGACAACGAGGCCGGTGCCGCCCTCGCCGCCGACCACCTAGCCGCCCGCGGCTGCCGCCGGCCGGCACTGATCTCCGGCCCCGCCGAGGTGCCGGCGAGCGTCGACCGCGACTCCGGTTTCCGCCGTGCCGCAGCCCGGCACGGCCATGCCTGGGTGCCGGGCGCCACCGGCAATTTCACCCGCGAGAGCGGCGCCACCGCCATGCGCGAGCTGCTCACCGCCCACCCTGGCCTGGACGGCGTCTTCGTCGCGAACGACCTGATGGCCCTTGGCGCCCTCGCCGTCCTGCGCGAAAGTGGCCGCGCGGTCCCCGACGACGTAGCCGTGATCGGCTTCGACGACAGCAGCGCCGCCCTGGCCGCCGCGCCGGCTCTGACCACCGTGCGGCACCCCCTGGAGGACATGTCCGCCGAGGCGGCCCGCCTTCTGCTCACCCAGGTGGAGACGCCGGCCGGCCGGGTACGATCGGTCATCTACGAGCCCAAGCTGGTCGAACGCCAGAGCGCCTGACCCGGCACCGCATTGCTGGTGGATCGGCTGCGGCACGGAGTGCGGCGGCGGGTGGCGGCCGGGACGGTGAGCGCCGCAGGTGCGGTATGTCGACGCGGCGGCGCTCGGTGAGGCGGATGAGGGTGGGGTCGTGTACCCCTGCGTTCGGCTTTCCTGTGGCCAGTGGATGGCCAGGCGCGTTTCGCTGCGAAGGGTCCGAGCGGCGATGTTGATCTGCTAGCGATGCAAAATCGTCGTCACAGCCCCATGATCACAGCAATTTCGCATCGCTAGCAGATCAACTTCTCGGCATGGGCAGCGCGTCCGGCGTCACCCGGGCCGGGAAAGGGGCACGGGGCGGCGCCGGGTCAGAGGATCGCGCGGAACTCGGGCCAGCATCCCCAGAAGCGTTCGACCTCTTCGATGATCGGTTGCAGGTTGGTGGCGATGTCGCGCGGCACCGGCGTACCGTCGTCCCAGCGCGGCACCGACGGCAGGTAGTAGAGACCGCCGCGGACGCCCGGCTCCACACCGAGCGTCAGCACGTGACCGTCAACCTCGAACTGGCGGGCGAACCGGCCATGACCCCGCAAGATCGCGCCGGAATGATGTTGTGCCTCTTGGCGGTGCAGTTCCCGGACCGTCATGGTGTCCTCCATCGTGACGCCGGGGGTACCCGGCATCAGTGGATACGCCGTACGCCCGCGAGCCGTTCATCACAGACCGTGACATTCCTCTGTGGATGCCGGTGGGCCGCCCTTTCGGGCGACAGCGCACGGGTTCGACCGCGCGGCGCGGCTCCGGCGGCACCGGACACGCCGTCCATGGCGAGAAGTTGATCTGCTGGCGATGCGAAATCGCGGTGATAACCCCATGATCACAGCGATTTCGTAGCGCTAGCAGATCAACAACGCCGCGCCGAGCACCGCTCGCACTCGCCGGTTGACAACCGGCAGCACAGGCCGAAAGCACGGCCGACAGCACAGGCTGGGAGCACGGGCCGGGGGCACGGGCCGGGGGCACGGCCGACAGCACAGGCTGGGAGCACGGGCCGGGAGCACGGCCGACAGCACAGGCTGAGGGCACGGGCCGGGAGCACGGCCGACAGCACAGGCTGGGGGCACGGGCCGGGAGCACAGGCCGGGGCTGCCTGACCGCACGTGGTGAACGCACACCCCGGTGTGGGCTCGCTCGCGTTGACAGCAGGCGGCATACTCCCCGCGTGCGCAAGAAGATTCTGACCTGGTCGGCGGTGGCCGTCGTCGTGGCGGCCCTGGTTGTCGCCGGCGCGACCCGGCCGTGGCGTGACGCGCCCGGCGACGCCGTCCCCGGCGGTCTCGAACTGCCCTGGATGTGGCAGGCAACCGTGGACATGGATCCGCCCGGCCGGGCCTCCGTGCTGGTGGGCGGTGACTCGATCGGTTTCCGCGGCACCGACATCTTCGACTCCGAGGGCAAGATCGCGGTGGTTGGGCGTGCGGGCGACTACCGGATGCTGCTGCACGGTGGCTGGGATTCCGTCGCCGCCGGTGCCGATGTGCTGCTCTCGCCGGACGGGCTCCGGGTGGCCCGGTCCGCCGTCGACACCGAGGGTCTGGAAATCATCGACCTGACGACCGGGAAGTCCCGGATCCACCCGGTGGAGCTGTCGTCGGCCGGTCCGATCGCCTGGGCGCCGGACGGCCGGTCGGTGCTGACCTCGGTCTACGTCGGCGCGAACAGTGAGAACGTCCAGTTCGTCCTGATCGATCTGGACACCGGGGGCCGCCGGCTGATCGGCGAGGAGATCCCCGACTGGTCGGTGCGCAGCGCGTCCCGGGGTGCGTTCGCCCCCGACGGCCGGCACCTGGCCATCACGTCCGGTGAGACGCTGCGGTTGATGGACCGCACCGGCGCCACCGTGTGGACGGCCCAGCTGGGCGACCGGGCCCACCTCGCCGGCACCGGCGCGTTCACCCCGGACGGCACGCGCATCGCGATCGCCCGGCTCGACGGCTGCGTGCAGGACTGCGACGAGACGGCCCTCGCCGCCCGCCGCTGGACTGTCGGCTACCTCGACGCCGCGACCGGCGCGCCCGCGACCGGGCCGGAGCTGCCGGCGGTGACCGGGATGGCGATCCGCGCGCTCGGCTGGAGCCAGGGCCGGGATCTCGTCGTGGTGCGGCATCTGCCGGAGAAGGACGCCTACCGCGAGGCCCAGTCGGA
This sequence comes from Actinoplanes sp. DH11, assembly GCF_020873875.1. Lineage (GTDB taxonomy): Bacteria > Actinomycetota > Actinomycetes > Mycobacteriales > Micromonosporaceae > Actinoplanes. The sequence goes on along the minus strand of NZ_JAHWGU010000006.1, from coordinate 103,449 downwards.
CGCGACGCCGGGATTCTGGAACGACACCGGATGGTACGAGACCGGCGACATCGCCCTGCTCGGCCTCAGCCCCGGCGGCGGTACGCGGACCCTGCTCGACCCGCCCGGTGACGTGCTGACCATCGACGTCGCGGCCGACCTGCTGCAGGCGGGCCGGTTCGGCGGTGCCACACCGGCGGCGAACCCGTTCCCGGCGCGGCCGATCATCGTGTGGGCCGTGGTGCCGCTGATCTGCCTCGGCATCGTCTTCGTGCCGCTGATCTTCGCGGCGGTCGCAACCGTCCGCCGCCGGCGCCGCTCGTCTGCCCCGGCCGGTCCGCCGAGCAAGCCGGGTCCCACGCCGGCGTAAGGGCCGGGCCGGGCGCCGGCGTGGGATCAGCGGCGGCGGCGGTTGCCCCGGTAACGGTCCTTGCGGCCCGACGCCACCACCAGAGCGATCAGCCCGACCACGGCGACCGGCACCACGACCAGGACCATCGGCGACATCCCGAGCAACGCCGAACGGGGCTCGGGTGCCGCGACCCGGTCCGGTGCGATGGTCGGTTTCGCCGTGGATTTCGTGGTGGGTTTGCGCGACGGCGCCGGCGACGGCTTCAGGTCTTTTTTGATCACCGACAGGATCCACGGCGCCACCGCGTCGACCCGGGTGGCGATGTCGGGGCCGGTGTGCGGGCAGTCCGGCCCCCGGCTGACCACCCCCACCACGATCGGGGTGCCGCCGTCGGGCTCGGTGAAGTACGGCCCACCGGAGTCGCGTTCGCACGGGCTGGTGTCCGCGCGCGGCGCGATGCCGGAAAGTCCCATCTCCGACGCACCCACCGACGTGACCGTGAACCTGCCGGTGCGCGCCCGGTCGGGGGTGCGGGAGGCGCCCGCCTTCGTCAGCCCGTACCCCACCAGCCTGGTCTTCTGGCCCGAGGCCGGTTTCTTGCGGCTCAGCCGCAGCGGGGTGATGTCGGTGATCGCCCGGTCGAGCCGCGCCAGGGAGATGTCGGCCTCGCCGTGCTGGCGCACCTCCACCACCTCGGCCTGATAACCCGCGTCACCGCTCTGGTCGGTCCGGCCGACCGTGGCGTACGTCTGCTCGGCGACGGTCCGCGACACCCGGTTGCCCTGCGCGTCCTTGAAGCAGTGCGCGGCCGTCAGCACCCAGTGCGGCGAGATCAGGCCCCCGGAACAGGAGCTGTCCCGGGTGCCGCCGTCCGCCGTCGGGATCCCGAGAGCGATCAGCTTGACCGAGAACGGGTAACGGCCGTCCGGCACGCTTTCCCCGTTCGCGATCGCCTGAGCAGGCGTCGCAGTCGCGATCACGCCCATCGTGACCGCGACCGACATCGCCAGCGTCTTCCACATGTGTCCCACCGCCCGTGCAGCCTAGGCAATTCCGGCAACCCCACCTGGATTGACGAACGGGAGACCCGAAAGGTTGAGTTTTTCGATGATCTAGGACTTTCCGGCGCCGGGCTCGGCCATCCGGCGGTGCATCTCGGCCTTGAGACGGTCCGGCATCACCTTCGCGCCGACGCCCTGCGCCTTGGTCTTCAGCGAACCGGCGACCACCTTCTCCTTGTCCTTGAGCATCGCCTCGAAGCCCTGCGCGGCAACCTGCGCCGGGTCGTCCTTCTTGCTCTGGCCGACCCGGGTGTCGTCCATCTCGGCGCGGTGGAAGAAGTTGGTGTCGGTCGGGCCGGGCATCAGCGACGTCACCGAGACGCCGGTGTCGTTGAGTTCGGCGCGCAGCGCCTCGGCGAACGACTGCACGAACGACTTGGAGGCGTTGTACACCGCCTGGTATGTGCCGGGCATCTCGGAGGCGATCGACGAGGTGAACAGCACCTGGCCCTGCCCGCGCGCCACCATGTCCGGCAGGACGCGCTTGGCCAGGTGCACGGTGGAGGTGACGTTCACGTCGATCACGTTGAGTTCGTCGGCCAGATCGGTCTGGCGTACGAAGTCGCCCCCGATGCCACGGCCCGCGTTCAGGGCCAGGGCGTCGACGGGCCGGCCGGTCTCCCGGATGGCGGCGTAGGTCTGTTCCACCCCGTCGAAGGTGGCCAGGTCCGCGCGTACGGCGACCACCTGGTTCTCACCGTCGCGGCGCAGCACGTTGGCGGCCTCCTCGATGCCGGCGTCCTCCGCGACGATCAGCAGGTCGTAGCCGTTCTCGGCGAACTTGCGGGCGAGTTCGTACCCGATGCCGCTGGAGGCACCGGTAACCACAGCGAATTCGTTGATTTCCGTCGTCATACCGCTGAGATGCCCGGCTCGCCGCCGTTCTAACTGCCCCCGGACGGCCGGTAACCGAACGCCGCCTCGGCCGCCGCCGGTCGCCCGGCAACAGGTCCACGCCGACCGTCGTCATGCGGTGCCCAGCCCCGGCCGGGCGGATGTCAGGCGGGGTCGTCGTGGAAGCGGATCGCCACCCGTGCCACGCGGCCGCCCGCCCAGCCCAGGACGACCGTGCCGGCGCCACCGCGGGACCACCTGAACCGGACGACGCCGTCCGGCCCGAATTCCACGGGTTCGATCGTGTCGTCGGGCGGGTCGGCCGCGTACGCCCGCGCGATCGCCTCCCGTCCGTGGAACGGGCCCACCGGCGGCCCGGTGAAGGTCATCACCGCGTCCGGGTGCAGCGCGTCCGTGAAGGTCTGCCAGTCGCCGGTGGTCACCGCCGCGTTGAACGCCGCGACGTAGGCGCGGGCCGCCTCCTCGTCGCTCATCAGCGGGACAGGTCGTGTTTGCGGTGGGTGGCCTTCTCGACCAGGGTGGCCGGCAGCAGGCGGCGCAGCGCGAACACCAGCGGGGCGTTGCTGCCGACCGCGTAGTGCGGTTTCGGCCGGGGCGCCTCGATGGCCTTGACCACCGTCGCGGCGACCTGGGTGGCGCTGATGCCGGTGCCCTCGTTGCGGTTCAGGGCCGCGAGCATCCGGTCGAAGTCGGCGCGGTGCGGGGAGTCGTCCGCCACGTACGTGGTGCGCCGCTCGCTGATGCCGGTGTTGATGGAGCCGGGTTCGACGGTGGTGAGCCAGACACCGTACGGCGAGTACTCGTGCCGGGCCCCGTTGCTGAACCCCTTGATGGCCGCCTTCGTCGCGACGTAGGACGACCGGTAGGCCAGCGGGAACGACGCCAGCATCGACCCGACCATGACGACCCGGCCGGAGCGGCGTTCGCGCATCCCGGGCAGTGCCAGCTGGGCCAGCCGCACCGGGCCGAGCACGTTTACCTGGAACAGCCGCCGCAGCGCGTCCCCGGGTAAGTCCTCGAACGGGCCGGACTGGCTCTCCCCCGCGTTGTTGACCAGCACGTCCACTTCGGTGAGCAGGCCCGCCAGGGACTCGATCGACGTGTCGGAGGTGAGGTCGAGCGCCACGTACTCCACGCCGGGGGCGCGCTGGGCGTCGCTCAGTGCGGACGGATGGCGGCTGGTGCCGATCACCCGGTAGCCGCGGGTGGCGAGGGCGGCTGCGGTGGCGAGGCCGATGCCGGAGGAAGCCCCGGTGACCAGAGCGGTGCGCTTCACCGGCTGACCATACCGTCAGTCACACCGGGTTGACCCGGACCGCGTCATCAGACGCGGCGGGTGAGCAGCACCGCCAGCAGGATCGGCGCGAGCCCGGCGACCGAGGCGGCGATGGCGATGGAGTGGTCACCGGAGTGGAACGCCGTCCAGCTGTTGACCGCGGCCAGCGCGACGATCACGACGAGTGCCAGCCAGAGGAACGCGGACATGATCCGGCGGGCGACGACAACGACCTGTGAGGATTGCACTGTCATCGGCTGCTCCCTTGAACGAGTGGCGTCGATCTTAAATGGTCAGCGCCCGCGGCGACAGAAATGTCACTTACCCATGTCCGCGCGGTCTCATGACGACGGATCGGAAACGGCGGGCGCCCGGTTTCGCACCGGGCACCCACCGTCGCAGCAAGGCGAGCGGCCGACCTCAGGCACGCATCACGGTGGCGATCGGGATCCCGGCCGCGCGCAGCGCCGGGATGAACCCGCCGAGCACGCCCGCCACGATGCCGGCGAGGATGCCGGCCACCCCGGCGTCCCACGGGAACTGCACGTTCGCCAGCAGCGGCTCGGAGTCGCCGAGCAGCATCGACACCGCCTTGAGCCCGGCCACCCCGACGCCGATCGCGGCGGCCGCGGTGAAAAGCCCGGTCAGCATCGTCTCGGCGAGCACGATGCCGGCGAGCAGCGAGCGCGGGGTGCCGACGGCCCGGCGCAGGGCGAACTCCTCGACCCGTTCGCCGACCGTGGCGAGACCGACGTTGAGGATGCCGGCCACGCCGATCAGCAGGACCAGGCCGGCCATCGACAGGAAGATCAGCCGCATCAGCTTGAGCTGATCCTCCATCTGTTTGCGGGACTCGATCAGATTCGGGTACGACTCGACGCCCGCACCCCGCAGCTTGGCCGTGAGGACCTGCTCGACCGGGCCGCCCGGATAGGTGAGCACCTGGATCGGCATGCCGAAGTTCGGGTCGTTCAGGGCGGTGGCCGGCATCCAGTTGGTCAGCTCGTCGTGCCGGACGTAGGCGCGCGGCTGGATGTCACCGTCGTCGACCACACCGACGATCTGCGGTGTGACGTTCTGCTTGGCGCCGTTGATCCGCATCTCGGCCGGGACGTGGTGGCTCTCGAAGCCTTTCGCCGCCTCCTTGTTGATCACCAGGCGGGGTGACAGGGACGGGACCGTGCTCGCGTCCAGCCAGTCGCCGGAGACGTGCCGCAGCGGCCGGAACGTGAGCAGATCACCGGAGACCGCGGTCAGCGCCACCTCGATGGCCTCCCCGGTCGGCGGGCCGGGCACGCAGTTGCCACTGGGGTCGCAGACCTCGGTGCTGCCCCAGCCGCCCTGGTCGAAGGGGGCGGCGCCCGGGTTGATCGGGCTGACCCCCGGCTCCCCGATGATCGCCTGGGTGAAGATCAGGGAGACCGCGTCGGGGCGGCCGGCCACCGTGTCGGCGACGATGCCCGGCGACTTCGCGTGCGGCATCACGTCGATCATCAAAGTGCCGTCGTACGCGGACCGCAGCTCCAGGTCGGACATCAGCGCGCGTTCGGCGATGCTGGCACCGGCCTGCACGGTGACCACCGCGAGCACGCCGAGGAACAGGCTGATCATCGAGAGCAGGGTGCGCAGCTTGCGGGCCCGGATGCCCTGCAATCCGATGATCAGGGCGGACCGGAACCGGCCGGAGAGCCGTCTCATACCCGCACCTGCTCGGTGAGTACCCCGCCGACCAGGCTCATCGTGCGGCCCATCCGGGCCGCGTGGTCACGGTCGTGGGTGACCAGGATCAGAGCGCAGCCCCGGTGGGTGGCCGCCGACAGGGCGTCGATCACGGCGGCGCCGGTCTCGGTGTCCAGGGCGCCGGTCGGCTCGTCGGCCAGCAGCACCCGCGGTTCGCGGACCAGCGCGCGGGCGATCGCCACCCGCTGCTGCTCGCCACCGGACATCCGGGTCGGCCGGTTCTTCGCCAGGTGCGCGATGCCGACCCGGTCGAGCGCCTCCATCACCTGGGCGCGCCGCTGCCGCCGCGGCAGCCAGCCCTGCCCGTTGACCAGCGCCATCGCCACGTTCTGCGCCGCGGTCAGGTGTTTGAGCAGGAAGAACCGCTGGAAGACGAACCCGAAGTGCGAGCTGCGCAACTTGGCGGCCTTGCGTTCGGGCAGCCGGCTGATGTCGTCGCCGGCCAGCCGGTAGCTGCCGGAGTCCGGTCGGTCGAACAGCCCGAGGATGCTGAGCAGGGTGCTCTTGCCGGATCCGGAACGGCCGACGATCGCGACGCTCTCGCCGGCGTGCACGGTCAGGTCGACGCCGTCGAGGATGGTGCGTGGTTCCTGCTGGCCCTTGAGGACCTTCGAGATGCCGGCCAAGTCGATCATCGGCTGGTTCATCCGGGCTGCCCCGGCTGGGCCTCGGCGGTGGGCAGGTTCGGCCCCGGGACGGCGACCGTCTCGTCGCCGGTCAGGCCCTTCTTGATCTCGATGACCTTGCCGTCGGTGAGCCCGAGGGTCACGTCGACGGTCGTCCGGTTGCGGTTCTCGTCGACGAGGTCGACCTTGCCCTTGCCCTGGGTGCCGGCGACCGCCTCGACCGGCAGGACCAGCACGTCCTTGGCCTTGCCGGTGACCACGTCGAGGGTCACCTCGGCGCCGTTGATGAGCTTGACGTCGGCGGGCGGCGTGCAGACCAGTTGCAGGCCGGTCGCGTCGGAACCCGCCGGCGCCTCGGGACCGGTGGTCGGCTCGACCGGCTGGACGGGCGCGACCGGGGCACCGGAGGCGCCGGTCGTCGGTGTCACGCTCGGCGCCGGCGGCTCCGGGATCGTGCCGGCGGGGAGGGCGGCGATCGTACCCTTGGCCTTGCACTTGAACGGGCCCGGACCGTTCTTGATCTGGCCGGTGACGCTCTTCGCCGCGCCCGAGATGCGGTAGGCCTGGTTGCTGTCGATGTCCGCGACGATGCCGTAACCGGCGTGCCGGGCCGAAATGATCGGCATGCCCTCGGTGACCGCCGACCGGTCGTCCATCAACCGGCCGGCCATGATCGAGCCCTTCGGGATGGTCACCTCGTGTGGGTGGCCCTGCTTCCAGATCGTCGCCACCCACAAGGCCCGGGTGGCCGGCTTGGTGGCGGGGGTGCGCTGCACGTAACGGATCTCGCCGTCCGTCGGCGCGACGACGCCGAAGACCGGGTTGACCGCCACCTTGCCGGCCAGGCTGATCTGGTTCGTCAGGTCCTGGCGCTCGGGCTTCACCGTGGTCAGCACGGTGCCGCGTTGCTCGAGCCCTGGTGTCTGGGCCGGTTCGGCCTCCGACGTGCAGCCGCTGATCAGCATCACGCCGGCCGCTGTCACCGCCCCCGCGCGGGCCAGTCCGGGTCGTCTCACGGTGCCTCTTCTCTCCGAGCCGGCAACCCACCGGCCAAAGATGATCTCGAATACGCTGTGGCGCGGAGCAGACGGTACAGGGCCGTCGCAACCTCACGCGAGAGCGTGATCGAGACGCGGAGAATCAGGCGGCGCCGGTGGCCGGGGCGTCCGCCCGTACCCCCGCTGTCCCGTCCTGCGGGTGCCGCAACCCGGGATGGCCCGCCGGCAGGTTGCGGCGGATGACCCACCAGCTGACCGCCAGGCACGCCGCCACCAGCGGCCAGCTCAGCGCCACCCGGGCGATGCCCAGCTCGGTGACCCGGCCGGCCTCGTAGAGCGGCACGAACACGGCAACCCGGATCACGTACTGGCAGACCCAGACCCAGCTGCCCCGCGAGTACGCCCGCACAAGGTCGGGATCGCGCCGCCACCGGGTCCGCTGCTTGAGCACGCCACCGACGATCAGACCGAGCAGCGGCCACCGGACCACGATGCTCAGGACCCAGAGCAGGGCGCTCGCCGCGTTGCTGAGCAACTGGAGCAGGAAGAAGTTCTCCGCCTTGCCGGTCCAGAGCGCGATCAGGCCGGCCACGCAGACGCCGAGCAGGCCGATCACGACCGCGCGGGGCTTGTCACCGCGCCACATCCGCCACACCGAGAGGGCGAGGGCGAACACCACCGCCGCACCGACACCGGCCCAGATCGAGGAGTCGCCGATCAGGTAACCGGCCACGAACCCGATCGGCGGCAACGACGCGTCGACCGCGGCACGACGGCCGTTGAGCAACTCCGTCAGCGATTCCGGCTCCGCCATCTTCACCCTGCCCCTGATTCAGTTAGGTGAGCCTAACTGAACCGGGTGTCCCTCAGCCCACCGGCCCGTACGCGACCAGGTAGGCCCTCGCCCGCCGGTACGCCGCGACCAGCTGGACCAACGCCACCGCGAACAGGGCGCAACAGGCGAGCTGGAGCGCGGCCGTCCAGAACCGGCCGCCGTCGGCCAGGCGCAGCGCCGCCGCGACCCCGTTCAGCACCAGGGCCAGCGCCGCACCGGTCATCGCCGCCGGCAGCACCCGGCGGGCCCGCGCCGCCTCCCCGACGGCCAGTCCCCGTTCCGGCTCGGGCAGCTCCTCCTGCTGCCGGATGGCCCGCGCGACCCGGCCGGCGACCTCCGGCGTCAGCCGCGGATCGGCCTTGCCGGCACGCCGGTTGAACACGAACACGACAACCGCGACACCCACCGCGATCATCAGCACGGTCACGGCCACGAACACACCGTCCGACACGTTCATCGCTTCTCCCGTCCCGTCCTCATGCCCCGCCGCACCGTTCCCGGCCCGGGTCGATCCGCCAGATCCGGACGGTGCCGTCCAGGGCGCCCGTCACCAGATGGGTCCGGCCGTCCGGGGCGTCCGCGAACTCCATGTCCGTCACCCGGTCACTGTGCCCGGTCAACGCGCTGATCAAGCATCCGGTACGGGCATTCCAGACCTCGACGGCCTCGTCCATCCCGTTACGGGTCGCCAGATAGCGGCCGGCGGAGTCGTAGAGTGCCACCTTTCCCGGATCCTCACCCTCCTCCACATCGGAGAAGGCCAGCGTCTGCGGGGTCCGGAGCGGCAGCGTGCGGACCAGAGAGCCGTCGGAGGTGCGGCGCACGGTCAGGTCACCGCCGCGCACCACGAACGTGTCACCGGCCGGGCTGGGCAGGATCTCGTCGCGGAAGGTCCCGAGCTGGGTTCCCGAGGTGACGTTCCACAGCGTACGGTCCTCGCCCGGCGCGGGTTCCTCGGGCACCTGCAGCATCGGGCCCTTGAACGCCTCCTCCTCGTCGAAGTCCGGCAGGCCGCCGGGCATCTCCACCGTCCGGATGACCCGCCCGTTCGCCACATCCACGAAGTCGACTGTCTGCGGGGAGTGCCCGACGAGCAGAACCGGCTTCTTCCCGGCCTCGACCACTCGGTGATCGGTCACGTCCGTGAAGGCTCCGACGAGGTCGCCGTCCGTCACGCGGTGCACCCGCAGGTCGAGTTTTGCCTGCTCCGGATCATTCAGGGTGATCACCACCATCCGACTGCTGAGGTCGAATGTCAGGGCGACCTGCGAACTGACGGCCGGAAGCGGATGTGTGGCAACCTCGCGGCCTTCGCCGTCCCAGACGCGAAATTGGTACCGCCCTTCCATTTCGGAAGTTGCGGTATCCGTCACCGCCGCGATCCGATCGCCGCTCGGGGTGATGACCGGAGACCCGACGAGCATGTCGTCACTGAGGATGCGTGGCGCGGCCGCCGGCTGGGCCACATCGTACAACTGGGCGCCTCTTTTGCCGGTCACCACCAGCGTCCGGCGGCCACCCGGCAGGGTGAGGATGTCGCTGGCGCCATTGCTTCGGAAGATCACTTTCCCACTTGCCAGATCCCGGATCTCGGATTTCTGCAGGTCGGCGCCGGTGTCCACGAAGTCCGCGCTCTGCCAGTCGAGGAAAGTGGTGCCCAGGTCGGAGATCGAATTACCCATGTACCAGCTACGGGCGGCAGCGAGCTGACGCCCCTCGGCGTCGAACAGCCTCAGATCCGAGGAGCCCCGGTCGATCACCCCGAAAGTGTTGCCGCCGGCCAGAAGCACCAGGACCGAGTCCTCCGCCACCGTGGCCAGCCGACGTCCGGTGTCGGCCCGCCAGACCGTGGTGGCCAGTTCGCTGCGGCTGTTCTCCCTCGTCACCACGAGCCGATCGGAATTGCCGAACAACGGCTTGCCGGCGTCCGCGAGCAGCGGGCCGGCGCTCTCCCCGGACGGCAGCCGCCACAGCCGTACGCCGACCCCCCACGTCGTGGTCGCCAGGTAGGTGCCGCCGGGACTGACCGTCACCGAGTCCGGGTCGTGCCCGTAGGGCAGGTTGATCGTCACCGTGTCGGTGTCGCGGGGTACCAGGCCCAGCGGCAGCACGGCCAGCGCCACCAGGACCACGGCGATGCCGGCGACCTGGATCCGGCGGAACCGCCGGCCGGGGCCGGCACTGCGGGCCGGAGCCGCGTCCAGACCGGCGAGACGTTCCTGCAACCGCACGTGCCGGAACTGGTAGGCGCCGCCGGCCTGCCGCAGCAGGTCGCGCCGCCGGGCGTCGACCAGGAACGCGGTGAGACGCCACGGCAGTTCGCCGCGGGCCGCCAGCACCAGCCGGGCCAGGGTGAAACGGGTCCAGGCTCGGCTGATCAGCAGGAGCATCGCGAAGACCAGACCCGGCAGCACCATGGCACCACCGACCGTCAGCGGCCAGGTGTCGAAGATGGCGACACCGGCGTCCCGCCAGCGCGCCGAGACCAGGTCACCCAGATCGGCCCGCGCCGGCCAGCCAGCCCAGCCGCTGCGCACCTTCGTCAGATAGCTGCCGAACACCATGCCGAGCACCACGCCGGGCAGCAGGAGCAGTCCGACGAGCAGGCCGGCGACCGCCGACCCGACGAGCGCGGAGTTGCGGTCCTGCCGCAGGAAACCGGTCGGCGAGACGAGCTGGGCCCGGTCCGGCGGCGCCTGGAGCCAGCGGTGCACGGCCAGGGCCACGCCGACCACCACGGCGGCCGCGACGACACCCCAGCTCCAGGCCGCGTACCACTCGACGAGGAACGTCATCCAGGCGTTGACCAGGAAGATCGCGATGGCCACGGCGGCGGCGATCGGGATGCCCGGCATGGCGATCACCTTGAGGCCGGTCAGGAAGCCGATCCGAAGCCGGCCCAGCGACCCGCGCACCGTGGACACCAGGCGGCCCGGTGTGCTGCCGGACGTCGCGTACCACACCAGCGTGGTCAGCACCGCCACCACGCTGCCGATCCAGGCGCCGGCCTCGATGCCGCCGGGCAGTTCGCCGCTGCCCTCGGTGACCACGTGCCAGACGATCGTCGCGACCGCCAGCAGCAGGCCCGCGGTGATGCCCACCAGGATCGCGGCCCACGGCGACAGCAGCCGGTCGCTCATCCGCCACCACACCAGGTCCCGTTCCCTGTGCCGGTGCAGGTAACGGGAGAGGAACGTCATGTACCGCCGCACCTGCTCCGGTTGCCAGTCGCCGTCCGCCGCGTACGCGGCGTCGATCACCCGGTCGGTGAGTCGCTGCTCGACGGCGTACCGGCTGCCCAGGCCCAGCAGTTCCGCCGGATGCCCGCCGAGCCGGTCGTAGACGGTCCGGGCGATCGACACCATCAGCGGCGTGGAGAACGCCCGGGCCACCGGACTGTCCGGCCGCGGCGACCGCAGCTCCGCGAAGATCGGCGCCCAGTCGACCTCCGGCCGCGGGGTCACCGCCTCGAGGTAGACGATGGCGTCCTCCGCCCGCACCGGAAGCACCTCGACCACTGCCGCGCTGCGCAGCATCGGGGAACCGGTCTTGATCAGGTCCTCGTACTCGAAGACGCGGCAGGTGACCACCACCGGCCGGTCCCGGTCGATCGCCCGGTTGATCGCCGCGACCGCCCCGGCACGGGCCGCCTCGGCGATCTCGTCGAGGCCGTCCAGGATCGGCAGGAGGCGGTCGGCGGCGAGCAGCCGGCGAGGCACCTCGACCCGGCCGCCGTAGTAGGTGGTGGCGAGGAACTGCACGACGAACTCGTCGAGGTCCTGCACCATCGGGTCCCACGACGAGACCGGGATGAGCACCGGGACCCGCACACCCGCGTCGTCGGCCTGCCGTGCCGCGAGCAGGCCCACCTGAAGCAGCAGGGCCAGCACGGTCTTGCCCGCGCCGGGCTCGCCGAGCACCACCAGCCGGTGCTTCGGCAGCAGCCGGAACGCGGCGGCCAGCTGCTGGGTGGCGACGGCGATGTCGTTGCGGATCCGGCCGTCCAGGCGCAGCGACCGGTCGTCGTCGAGCACCGCGTCCCGGTCGTCGCCGACGCCACGCCGGCTCTCCTGCCACCGCAGCGGCAGGACGTCGCCGGCGCGCAACCGGGCGTCCGCCTCCTCGGTGCTCTGCTCCCGGAGAATCCGCGCGAGGTCGTCGGCCAGGTCGTCGACGGGTGGGCCGTGACCGGCCGACCGGCCCCGCGTGCCGACCTGTCGCACCGTGCTGCGCAAACCCATGGCCCGGCCCTCCACTCCTCACCAGCGAGGCTAGGCCGCGGCATCCGGCGCCGCATTCACCCGGATGGATCGTGACGCGGGAAAATCGTTGCCGCCGGCGAACCGTCCGTGTCCCCGTCCGCGCCGGGCCCGCGCACTTCGCCGAGCCGACTGATCGCTTCCGGACCGCGGGCCGGTGCGGTGACCGGCGCGAGCACCGCCACGACCCCGGTCAGCGCCACCACCAGCCACAGCGCGCCACCGAGCCCGATCACCGACGCGATCCCGCCGATCAGGGACGGCCCGGCGATGAAGCCGAGATAGCCGCATGTGGACACGGCCGCGACCGCGGTCGCGGGCGAATGCGACCGCTGAGCGGCCGCGGTGAACACGACCGGGACGAGGGTGGCCAGACCGGCGCCGAGAACGGCGAACCCGGCGACCGCGGCCCAGCCACTGTCGATCAGCAGTGCCGCAGCCAGGGCGGCGGTGGCGACGGTGGCAGCGAGACGTACGGTCCGCACCGGTCCCACCGCGGCCACCACCCGGTCGCCGACCATCCGCCCCACGGTCATCGTGACGCTGAATGCGACAAATCCGGCGCCGGCCAGCCCGGGTGACGCCCCCAGCGACCCGCTCAGGTAGACCGCGCTCCAGTCGGCCACGGCCCCTTCGGCGAGCAGCCCGGCGAAGGCCAGACCACCGAGAACGGCAAGCGCAGGCGTACGGATCAGACGCCCGAGCCCTCGCACCACGCCCTCGTCCGCCCCACCCGCAGACACCGGCTCCCCACCGGTCCCGCCCGCAGACACCGGCCCGCTCTCCGGCGGGGCCGCACGCGCCGGCCCGTCGGGGTCGGGCACCGGGATCCGGCTGACCACCACCGCGACGAGCAGGCCAAGCCCGCCGGCCGCCAGCAGGTGCGTCGCCACCGGCAGCCCGAAGCCCGCCGCGACCGAACCCAGCACCGCCCCGGCCAGGCCGCCCGCGCTGAAGACGCCATGGAACCCGGAGAGCACCGGCCGCCCGTACCCCTGCTGCACCCCCAGCCCCGCGGAGTTCATCGACACGTCGAGCGCGCCCATCGCGGCACCCCAGACGAGCATCGTGAGGAACAGCCAAGGCAGCGACGACGCGAACCCGATCATCGGCAGCGTCACCGCGAACCCGGTCAGCGCACACCGCAGCACCCGCCCGGCCCCGAACCGCTGCACCAGGAACCCGGTGACCAGCATCGACCCGACCGAACCCAGCGCCGGCGCGAGCAGAGCCAGCCCCAGCTCCCCGTCGCCGAGCCCGAGCGCCTCCTGCACTGCCGGAATCCGCGGCGTCCACGTCCCGAAGAGCACTCCGTTGGCGGCGAACGCCAGCCCCACCGCTACCCTGGCCCGCCGCAGCCCATCCGTGACCATCCCGCTCCCCTCCCCTGTGCGTCACCGCCGATCAAGCAGCACCGCCGATCCCGTGCGTCACCGCCGATCCCGTGCGTCACCGCCGATCAAGCAGCGCCGCCGATCCTGCACGTCACCGCCGATCAGCAGCGCCGCCCATCGCAGCCCCGCCCATCGCAGCCCCGCCCATCGCAGCCCCGCCGATCCGCAGCACCGCTGTGGGAACGCGACAGCACCGCCCGAAGTCCGCAGGACAAAACACCTGCCGCGCTCCAGGTTTACCGGTAAACAAGACGAAGTTTACCGGTAAACTAGAGGCATGACGACGACACCTGTGACATTGCGCGACGTAGCCCTCGCCATGGGTGTCTCGCACACGACCGTGTCCAACGCCTACAACCGGCCCGCCAAGCTCAGCGAACAGTTGCGCCGGCAGATCCTCGACACGGCCGCCACCATGGGCTACCAGGGGCCGGACCCGCTGGCCGCCGGCCTCGTCCGCGGCCAGGCCGGCGCACTCGGCGTGATCTTCGATGAGACGCTCGCGACGGCGCTGACCGACCCGGCCGCTCAGCTCTTCCTGCAGGGCGTGGCCCGGGCCGGACAGGATTCGGCGGTCGGGCTGACCCTGCTTCCGGCACCGCGGTCGGGCGCCGACGACACGGCCACTGCCGCGCGGATCGCCCTGGTGGACGGCTTCGTGGTGTACTCCGTCGCCCTCGACCACCCCGGCTTCCAGGCCGCACGCCGCCGTCGCAACGTCCCGCTGATCGTGGTCGACGAACCCGTGCCGCCCCTCGGTGACGACTGGATGTACCTCGGTGTCGACGACCGGGGCGGCGCTCACCAGGCCGCCCGGCACCTGCTCGACCTGGGGCACCGCCGGATCGCGATCCTGGTCGACCGTCTCACCCAGGGCGACCATCGGGGGCCGGTGAGCAGTGTGCGCCTGGCCGCCACCACCTATCAGACGGCGCGTGCCCGGCTCGACGGGTACCTGTCGGCGCTCGACGGGCACGTCCCGATCTGGGAGTGCGGCGGCGGCACCCCGGAACACGCGGACCCGGCCACCCGGGCCCTGCTCGCCGCCGCACCGGAGCATCGGGTGACGGCGATCCTGGCGATGACGGACGAGCTGGCTCGCGGGGTGCTGCGGACTGCCGCGGACCTGGGGATCGACGTGCCCGGCGAGCTTTCCGTGGTGGGGTTCGACGACGTGCCGGAGGCCGGGCGCACCGATCCGCCGCTCACCACGGTCCGCCAGCCGCTGAGCGAGAAGGGGACGCTGGCGGTCGAGATGCTGACCGGCGTACGGTCCACCGGCGACCGCCTGCCCACGGAGCTGGTCGTCCGGGGCAGTACGGCGCCGACTCCTTAACATCGGTGCGGCCGGACCGACAGAACATCTGCGGGCCGGACCGACGACACATGGCGAGGCCGGGCCGACAGAAGATCGGCAAGGCTCGCCGACAGGGGACACGCGGGCCCGCGGACGGGCGATCACCGAGGAGGACCGGCATCACCAGCGAGCTCTCGTTTCTGCTGCTCAAACCCGACTGCGTGCGGCAGGGACTGATCGGCGCCGCCGAGCGTACGATCGCCGACGCCGGCCTGACCGTCGAGGACCGCCGCCAGGTCCGGCTCTCCCCGGCCGACGTGCGCCACCTCTGGGCGGAGTACACCGACGACGGCCACCCGCTGGCCCGCGCGTTCCTGGACCGCTACCTCACCACCGCGCCCTCGGAGATCGTCCTGGTCAGCGGCGAGGATGCGTTTGAGCGGACACGCCGGGTGAAACGGGCACTGCGCTCGCGGTACGCCATCGGCGTGTTCGCCAACGTCGTGCACGCCGCCGAGTCCCGCACCGAGCTGACCCGGCAACGGGACCACCTGTTCGGCGGTACGTCCCACGATCTCAGCGTGCCGACCCGCCCCGCCGGCCTCGATCTGCGGGCACACTTCGACGTGCCGGCGCTGGTGAACCGTCTCTGGCCGTTGCTGCAGCAGGATCTGGTGCCGCCGAGCCCGTACCCCTTGGAAGTCGGCCTGCCGGAAGCAGCAGTGATCCTCGGCAGTGATCGCAATCGGACACTCGACTCGACGGTCTCCGCGATCTGGCAGGCCCTGCCCGGCATCGACCCCGGGCACGCGGTGATGCTGGCCCTCCACACCGACCGGGTGGGCGCCTACCCCGTCGCCGCAGGCGGGCGCCGCACCGTGAAACGCTGCTGGAAGGCGCTGCGCCACCACGGCATCCAGGCCTGCGGGCGCGCCACTTTCCCCGACGCCGCCCTACCGGCCACGCCACCGCCGGCCCACTGGTCACCCCCCGCCGCACCCCGGCCCACCACGCCGCCGGCCCACCGGTCATCCACCCAATCGGCCACGCCGGTGCCAGCCCATCGGTCACCTTCCGACATCGCACCGGCACCCACAGTGCCGGCGCACAGCTGACCCGGGCCGGCGGGGCGCCAGGCGGGTGGACGGGTGCGCGGTCCATACCGGCCGCGCATCATCGCCGCGTCCTACCCTCCGGCCCTCGTGGCGCCGAAAGTGCCGTCCCTGCCGAGATGTTGATCTGCTAGCGCTACGAAATCGCTGTGATCATGGGGTCAAAACCGCGATTTCGCATCGCTAGCAGATCAACAACGCCACGCGGGCCCAACGCAGCCGATCGCGGCCACCCAAACCACCGGCCGCGTGCAATCAACCGGCGTCCAAGCCAACCGCATGCAGGGACACCACCACGCTGCCGCCCACAGCCCGCAGCCGCCCGCAGCCGCCCTCAACCCGCAGTCGCCCGCCGCAGCGCGCCGCCCGTCGCCGCCACCCGCCGCAGCCCACCGCAGCCCGCCGCAGTCCGCAGCCCTCAGCCCGCCGCAGCCCGCCGCAGTCCGCCGCAGTCCGCCGCAGTCCGCAGCCCTCAGCCCGCCGCCCGGCGCCGCCCGCAGCCCGCCGCCGCCGTCCGCGGGCCGCCGGGCCGCCGGGCCGCGGCCATGCTCTGCGGTGGGACGCGGTGAGGGCCGCACCCCCACGAAGCGGGTGCGGCCCTCAGCCGAGTGATGGCTCCCTGGTCGGGGGCCTGCGGTCACTTCTTCCAGTTGCCGCCGTTGTGCTGGAGGTCGTGGTCGCGGAAGTCGGGGCCGCCGTGACCGTGGTGGCCGTGGTGGCCGCCGTCCCAGCCGTAGTAGACCTTGAGCGCCCACCCACCGCGGTGGAAGCTGCGCACCGGGAAGCACCGGTAGCGCTCCCAGCGGTCCTGCCAGACGCCCATCCGGCCCACCTTGTGGCAGGTCCGCGGGCTGCGGAAGGTGTCGATGATCCGGTCGCGGCCGCGGTGGTCCTGTTTCTGGGCCGTGGACTTGCCGGACTCGGCCTGTTGCGGTGCGGCCGGGCGGGCGGTCGAGGTGGTCGATGCGGTTGCGGGGCCAGCGGCCATTGTTGCGCCGGTGGCGACCGCCACGCCCGTCATCACGAGCGTGCGCGTCAACTTGTTCATGGGTCACCTTTCCACAAGAAAGGGCTTTTTCGGACAAGCAGCAGCATATGATCTTGTCCGACCCGGGACGGCCGACACCGCGATCACGATCGGGTGATTCTGCGATGCCCTTGCTTGCGGAGCGGCCGGTTCCCTCCTGCGGAGCCACGGTGGGCGATTGCCCGTACCAGAGCGCCCGAAGATCTCAGACGGCGATCCTGGTCCGGGCCGCCGGGCGCAGGTAGACCGCCCAGGTGACCAGCACGCAGAGGGCGTAGAAGGCGATGAAGGCGATGTACGCGGCGTCGGCGTCGCGGTAGGTCAGGAACGACTGGCGGAACGCCAGGTTGACCAGGACGCCGCCGACCGCGCCGATCGCGCCGGCGATGCCGATGACGGCGCCGGAGATGCGGCGCGCCTGGTGCTCGTCGCCGGCGTACTTCTGGCGGAAGATCGCCGGGATCATCTTGTACGTGGACCCGTTGCCGAGTCCGCTGAGGATGAACAGTGAGATGAAGCCGAGCAGGTAGAGCGGCAGCGACCGCTGCTGTGACGCCACCAGCACGATCGAGGCGCCGACGGCCATCGCGATGAAGTTGGCGAAGGTGACCCGGGCGCCGCCGAGCCGGTCGGCGAGGGCGCCGCCGAGCGGGCGGATCAGCGAGCCCAGCAGCGGGCCGAGGAAGGTCAGGTAGGCCGCCTTGATCGGGGTGTCGAACTGCTCGGCGAACTGCACCTGGAGCACCTGGCCGAAGGCGAACCCGAAGCCGATGAACGAGCCGAACGTACCGATGTAGAGCAGGGACATCACCCAGGTGTGCGACTCCTTGGCGGCGTCGCGCATGCCCCGCTTCTCGTTGCGCGCCTGGCTCAGGTTGTCCATCCAGAGCGCCGAGGCGACGGCCGCGATCACGATGAACGGGATGTAGATGCCGGCCACGATGCCCGGCGAGCCGGCGCCGAACGTCGCCAGCACGAAGAGGCCGACCAGTTGCGCGACCGCGACGCCGAGGTTGCCGCCACCGGCGTTGATGCCGAGCGCCCAGCCCTTGAGCCGGTCCGGGTAGAACGCGTTGATGTTCGCCATCGAGGAGGCGAAGTTGCCGCCGCCGACACCGGCGAGCGCGCCGAGGATCAGCAGGGTGGAGAAGGAGACACCGGGTTCGATCAGGACGGCGGCCGCGATCGACGGCACGAGCAGCAGGGACGCGCTGATGATGGTCCAGTTGCGGCCACCGAAACGGGCCACGGCGAAGGTGTACGGGATCCGCAGTGCCGCCCCGACCAGAGCCGGCACGGCGGTGAGCAGGAACTTCTGCGCCGGGTCGATGCCGTACTGGGGGCCGAGGAAGAGCACCAGCACCGACCAGAGCGTCCACACCGAGAAGCCGATGTGTTCCGAGAAGATCGAGATGATCAGGTTGCGCTTGGCGATGGCGGAGCCGCCGTTGTCCCAGAAGTCCCGGTCCTCGGGCCGCCAGTCGTCGATCCAGTGGCCGCCGAGACTCTTGGCTGCCGGGCGTTCCAGTACAGCTGTCATGTCAATCTCCCAGAACGATCAGATCGCCGTCGGCCCGCACCGGGTAGACGTCGATCGGTGGTTGGCCGGACTGGGAACACCCGGTGGCGAGGTCCCATGCGTTGAGGTGCAGCGGGCAGACGACGACCCGGTTGTCGATCTGGCCGTCCGCCAGCGGGCCGCCCTTGTGCGGGCAGACCGCCGAGACGGCGCGCAGCGAGCCGTCCCGCAGGTGGAAGACCGCGATCGTCTCGCCGCCGACGACGTAGGAGCGCCCCTCGCCGGGCGGGATGTCGGCGAGCGGGCCGAGGACGGTCCGGGTGTTAGAGGAGGCAGAGGTCGAGAGGGTCATGAGCGCACCGGAACCTGCGGGAGGACGGTCAGGGGAAGGGAGGTACGGAACTGGCCGGGCGTGGCCGGTTCGGCCCGCTCCTTCCAGGGGTCCTTGTAGGCCTGCACGGCCTCCTCGACGGCCGCGTCCAGGTCGGCGGCGACGCCGTCCGCGTCGTCGACGACGATCTCCCGGATCCGGTCGATGCCGATCCGCGGCACGAACGTGTAGGTGCGTTCCAGCCAGTTCGCGTTCTCCCGGTAGTACTGCAGGAACCGGCCGGTCAGGCGGATCACTTCTTCGGCCGTGCCGACCGTGGTGAGCAAGTCGCCCTTGCGGATGTGGGCGCCGGCCGCGCCGCCGACGTAGATCTCCCACTTGCCGCCGTCGATGGCGACGACACCCAGGTCCTTGCAGTACGCCTCGGCGCAGTTGCGCGGGCAGCCGGTGACGGCGAGCTTCATCTTGCCGGGGCCCTCGAGACCCTGGTACCGCTCCTCCAGCGCGATGCCGAGCGCCGTGGAGTCGCCGACACCGAAGCGGCAGAAGTCCGAGCCGACGCACGTCTTCACGGTCCGGAAGCTCTTGGCGTACGCGTACCCGGACGGCATGTCCAGGTCCGCCCAGATCGCCGGCAGCTTCTCCTTCGGCACGCCGAGCAGGTCGATCCGCTGTCCACCGGTGAGCTTCACCATCGGCACGTCGTACTTCTCCGCCACGTCCGCGATCTTGCGCAGCTGGGCCGGGGAGGTGACGCCGCCCTTCATCTGCGGCACCACCGAGAACGTGCCGTCACGCTGGATGTTGCCGTGCACCCGGTCGTTGATGAACCGGGCGTCGCGCTCGTCGACGTACTCGTCCGCCCACATCATCTTCAGCAGCGAGGCCAGGCCCATCTTGCTCTTGGCGTCGTGCTCGCCACCCGGCACCAGCTTGTCGAAGACCGACGAGACGCTCTTCAGCTCGTACTTGCGGATCGCGGCCATCAGCTCCGGCTTCGGCATCGGCACACCGGGTACGTACCAGGACGCGGCCGGGTCCTCCTCGACCTCGCCACCGGCGGCCCATTCGACGATCCGCTGCACCAGCGGCTTGCAGGTCCCGCAGCCCTTACCGGCCCTGGTCTTGTCCATCACTCCGCCGACCGTCTTGCAGCCGGCGCTGACGGCACCGCAGATGGCGCCCTTGCTGACGCCGTTGCAGTTGCAGACCTGCGCGTCGTCCGGCATGTCCGCGGGCGCCACCTCGCCGGCCGGCCCGCCGATGTCGAAGAGCAGCTCGGCCCGCTCCTCCGGCAGCGCCATGCCCCGGTCGAACGCCTGGATCAGGCCGGCGGCCTTGCGGTTGTCACCGACCAGGGTGGCGCCGACCAGCACGCCGTCCCGGATGATGATCTGCTTGTACACGCCCTTGCGCGGCTCGCTGTAGACGATCACCTCGTCCTCGTCGGTCGCGGGCTCCTTCAAGCCCATCGAGGCGACGTCGATGCCGGCGACCTTGAGCTTGGTGGAGATCTTCGAGCCGGTGTACGCGGCGTCGAGGTCCCGGCCGGTGATGTGGTCGGCGAGCACCTTCGCCTGGTCCCACAGCGGCGCGACCAGGCCGTACATCTCTCCCCGGTGCTGCGCGCACTCCCCCACCGCGTAGACGTCGGACTCGCCCCGCACCCGCATCTGGTCGTCGACCACGATGCCGCGCTCGACCGGGAGCTCGCTGTCCGCGGCGACCTGGGTGTTCGGCCGGATGCCGGCGGCGACCACCACGACGTCGCACTCGATGACCGTGCCGTCGCCCAGTTTGACGCCGGTGACCCGGTCCTTGCCGAGGATCTCGCTGGTCATCGCGTCGACGATGACGTCGATCCCGAGTTTGTTCTCGATGCTGTCCTTGAGCATCGAGCCGGCCTTCGCGTCCAGCTGGGTGTTCATCAGGTGACCCATGGCGTGCAGCAGGGTCACGTGGTTCAGGTGGTTCTGCAGGCCGCGGGCCGCCTCCAGGCCGAGCAGGCCGCCACCGATCACGACGGCCCGCTCGTGGTCCCGGGCGTACCGGATCATGGCGCGGGTGTCGTCGAGCGTCCGGAAGGCGAAGACGCCCTGGTGGTAGCCGCGCTTCGGGTGGTGGATCCCCTTGATCGGCGGCGTCCAGGCGTAGCTGCCGGTCGCGATGATCAGCTTGTCGTACGGGGTCTCGCTGCCGTCGTCCCCGAAGACGACCTTGCGCGCCTTGTCGATCCGCTGGATCTTCACGCCGGCGTTCAGCGTGATCCCGTTCTCCTGGTACCAGGCCAGGTCGTTCAGGAAGATCCCGTCCTCGGTCTCCACCCCGGCCAGCAGGTTGGAGAGCATGATCCGGTTGTAGTTGCCGTACGGCTCGTCGCCGAACATCGTCACGGTGAAGTCGCCGTTGCGGGCGAGGATCTCCTCGACCGTGCGGGCGCCCGCCATGCCGTTGCCGATGACGACCAGTCGCTGACTCATCGAATCTGCGTCCCTTCGGGTGCGGCGGGCGCGATGGACACCGCGCACACCTTGAAAGCGGGCATCTTGGAATGGGGGTCGAGAGCCGGGTTGGTCAGCGCGTTGGCGCCCGGCCAGTGGAACGGCGCGAACACCGTGTCCGGGCGGATGCCGTCGCTGAGCCGGGCCCGCAACGTCGCGGCGCCCCGGCGGCTGCGGAGCTCGACCAGGTCGCCGTCGGCGATGCCGTGGCGGCGGGCCAGGTCGGGGTGGATCTCGGCGCGGGGCTCGGGCAACGCCACGGTGAGCGCCTTCACCCGCCGGGTCTGCGTGCCGCTCTGGTAGTGCTGCATGTTGCGGCCGGTGGTCAGCACGTACGGGTACGTGGTGTCCGGAAGCTCCGCCGCGTCGCGGTGCTCGACCCGGATGAACTTGGCCCGGCCGCCCGGCCGCGGGAAGCCGTCGGCGAACAGCCGCGGGGTGCCCGGGTGGTCCTCGCTCGGGCAGGGCCAGAAGACGCCCTGCTCGGCGTCGATCCGCTCCCAGGTGATGCCGTTGTAGTCGGCGAGGCCACCGGCACTGGCCCGGCGCAGCTCGTCGAAGACGGCCCGCGGGTCGTCGGTGAAGAACCGGCCGCGACCCAGCAGCTCGGCCAGGTCGGCCAGGACCGTCAGATCCGGCTTGACCATCGGTGGCGGCGGCAGAGCCCGGCGGCGGCGCAGGACCCGGCCCTCCAGGTTCGTCATCGTCCCCTCCTCCTCGGCCCACTGGGCGGTCGGCAGGACGACGTCGGCGAGCGCGGCCGTCTCCGACTCGAAGATGTCCGAGACGACCAGGAAGTCGAGGGACCGCAGCCGCTCGATGACGTGGTTGCTGTGCGGCGCGGAGACGGCGATGTTGCTGGCCAGCACCATCAGGACCCGGACACCGCCGTCGGTGCCGAGCCGGTCGAGCATCTCGTAGGCGCTGAGCCCCGGCATCGGCAGCTCGTCCGGGTCGATCCCCCACACCCCGGCGACGTGCGCCCGAGCCGCCGGGTCGTCGAGCCGCCGGTACCCGGGCAGCTGGTCCGCCTTCTGCCCGTGCTCACGGCCGCCCTGCCCGTTGCCCTGTCCGGTGATCGTCCCGTACCCGGAGAACGGCCGGCCGACCAGCCCGAGCGCGAGCGCCAGGTTGAGCCAGGCCTGCGCGGTGTCGGTGCCGTTGCTGTGCTGCTCGGCGCCGCGGGCGGTGAGGATCATGCTGGGCGTCTCGGTGGCGAGCAGGCGTACGGTCTCGCGCAGTTGCGCCTCCGGGACACCGGTGATCCGCTCGACGCGTTCCGGCCAGTAGGAGTTCACCGCCGCGCGGACGCCGGCGAAGCCCTCGGTCCGCTCCTCGACGAACGCCGAATCGACGAGGCCCTCCTTGAGGGCGATGTGCAGCAACCCGTTCGCCAGGGCCAGGTCGGTGCCGGGCGACGGCTGCAGGTGCAGGTACGCGCCCGCGGCCGTGTTGGTCCGGCGCGGATCCACCACGATGTGCTTCGCACCGGCCGCCCGGCCCTCGTCCAGGTACTGCATGGACGGCGGCATCGCGTCCGCCGGGTTCGCGCCGACCAGCAGCACGGTCCGCGCCTTCGCCACGTCGGCCAGCGGGAACGGCAGACCCCGGTCGACACCCAGCGACCGGTTCGCCGCCGTCGCCGCCGACGACATGCAGAACCGGCCGTTGTAGTCGATCGCCGACGACCGCAGCGCCACCCGCACGAACTTGCCGAGCGCGTACGCTTTCTCGTTCGTCAGTCCCCCGCCGCCGAAGGCGCCGACGCTGTCGTTGCCGTACCGCTCCCGGCTCTTACCGATCGCGGCCACGATCAGCGAGTACGCCTCCTCCCAGGAGGCCTCCCGCAGCGGGCTGTCCCGGTTGCCGGGCTCCTTGCGCACCAGCGGCGTCAGCAGCCGGTCCGGATGGTCCAGCAGATCCGCCGCGGAAAAGCCCTTGGCGCACAGGCCGCCCCGGTTGACCGGGAAATCGGCCGGTTCGAGCCGCACCCGGGGAATCTCGGGTGTCAGCGTCATGCCGCACTGCAGGGCGCAGTACGGGCAATGCGTCTGGGTCGCCGTCACAAGGAGTAGCCTCTCGGCCGCCCGTTAACCCCGCAGACGCCTTACGGTGACGCTGTTGTCAGCAATTCCCTACAACGGGCTGCCGGCGAATGTGAGCCGCCCGGCATCTGTCTGTCGCGCGGCGTCTGTTTTCCGTGCGGCGTCGAATCGGCGCAGGACCAGATCGGTGACCGCCGGGTTGTGGCACAGCGGCGGTGTCACGGCGTCCGCGCCGGCGTCGCGCAACGACCGGTAGAACAAGCCGTCGGCCAGCAGATAGGCGGCGACCGCCACCGTCCGGGCACCGTCCCTCCGCAGCCTTGCCACGACCTCCGGAACCCGTGGCCCGTCCCCCGACGTATAGGCGACCGTGGCACCCCCCGGCAGCCGCGCCGCGACCCCCGCCACGTCGGCCCGCCACAGCGGATCCGACGAACCGGCCGCCGCCAGCACCACCGCGTCGGCCGCCGGCAGATCCCGGATCATGCTGTCGAGCAGGACGTCGTCCGGCCCGAGCGGCGGCGCCACCGGGAAACCCGTGCCTTCCACGGCGTCCGCGATGTCGACCCGCACGTGATAGCCGCACGACAACAGCAACGGCACCACGACAGCGTCCGCCACTGTCGGGACGACGTCCGCGACCTTCGGCTCCTGAACGTCGACATAGCACAGCCGCACGTCGAGACCGGGACGCCGGCGCGCCACAGCCGCCGCCAGTTCCTGGATCTGCCAGCGCCCGGCCGGCGAACGCGTTCCGTGCGCGACAGCTATCAGAGTGGTCACGGCTTCTCCTCAGCTCTGCCCGGGCACGACTCGCACGCACCGGGTGGTTGGTTGCGGCAGAAGCGGCCCGGCAAGGCATCAGGCACGCGGCTTCCTGTCACCCGGCGGCGCTGCTCGGGCTCTGTTCTGTGTTGCTCCGCGCGGCGTTGCTCCACGCGGCGTTGCTCCGGGCGGCGTTGCTCCCCGCAGCGTTGCTCCCCGCAGCGTTGCTCCACGCGGCGTTGCTCCCCGGCGGGCGGGCGGTTTCGCCGGCGCCGGTTCACACGGCCTTCGTCGGGGCCGGTTCAGGCGGCTTCGTCGACGCGCAGGCGGTAGCCCCGCTTGATCACCGTCTCGATGTGCTTGCCGGAACCGAGCGCCGCCCGCAGCCGGGCCACCGCCACGTCCACCGCGTGCCCGTCGTTGCCCCGGGGCAGCGCCTCGGCCAGCACTTCCTTCGGCACGACAGCACCGGGCCGGCGGGCCAGCGCGGTCAGGATGGCCATCGCAGCCGGCGCGAGCGCGTGGAAGTTGTCGTCGATCAGGACCGCGTGACCGCGTACCTCCAGAAGCGATCCCGCCACCCGCAACCGTACCGCCCGCCGGGGCAACTCGTCCGTGACCGTCTTGATCAGCGCGCCCAGCCGGAACCGTTCCGGCGTGACCACCGGGATGCCGCGCTCGACGAGCGGCGCCGCGGTGACCGGCCCGACGCACGCGGCCAGCGTGGAGCAGTGGAACGCCGCACCGACATCCGTCGCGGCGTCCTCGGCGACCTTCAGGAACGCCTTGACCGCGGGCGCGCTGGTGAACGTGACCGCGTCGATCTGCCCGGCCGCGACCTGTTCGACAAGGCGGCGCACCGGGGCCACATCCGGCGGCATCGCCCACCGGTAGACCGGCACCTCGACGACGGCGGCCCCGGCGGTACGCAGCGCGTTCACGAACTCGACCTGCGGCTCGCCGTGTTCCTGCACCACGATCCGCCGGCCGGACACCCCGTCGGCGAGCAACCGTTCCAGCACCTCCTCGGAGGCCTCGGTCTTCGCCGCCCAGTCCTCGGAGAGCCCGGCCGCACGGATCGCGCCGCACGGCTTCGGCCCCCGCGCGATGATCTTCGCGTTGCGCAGCGCCGCCCGCAGCGGCTCGCCAAGGCCCCAGCCCTCGGCCGCCTCCAGCCACCCACGGAACCCGAACCCGGTGGTGGCGACCACGAGGTGCGGCTCCAGCCCGATGCACGCCTCGGTGGCCGCCCGCAACGCGTCGTCGTCGACAAGCGGGATGATGGTGATCGCCGGTGCGCTCACCACGCGGGCGCCGCGTCGTTCCAGCAGCGCCGCCATCTCGCTGCGACGTCTCTCCGCGGTCACCGCCACGGTGAATCCGGCCAGCGCACCCTCGGTCATCCGGTCCCCATCCTGTGCCGCCGTGCTGCCCTCCGACGAACCCGTGCCGCGCGCCCGCCGGGAACAAGCCCCGCCGCAAGACTCCTAAGGCCTCATTTCCGAACCGGCAATGCCATGTTTCCGCGACAATAACGGCCGGTCACTTGGCAGCCGCCCACCGTTGTGAGCACTTGATCACCCACCCGGAACGAACCCCCGCAGCCGCCCCCGCCCAGCCCGGCCTGCTCAGCCCTCGCCGGCCAGCAGCCGTCGGATCTCGGCGCGCAGCTGGAACGCCGCGATCCGCCCGTCGAGCAGCCCGATCCGGTAGTCGGCGCCCCACTCGGGGTCCTCGGCGATCTGCGCGTCCCGGCAGCCGGCCGCACCGTCCATCAGGCCGGCGTTGTAGGCAACCAGCGCCTCGTCCATCGATCCCAGCTCCCCGGCATGCGTCATGATCGCGCCAATCTCGCACGCGCCGGGGCGTCCGCGAACCCACCGTCCGTCCGATTCCGCGACCACAAGGCAACCTCCGGGTCAGCCGTCCGGCGTCCGTCCACCCGCAACCGACCCGAACCCGTCCCGCACCCGAGCGACGTCCATCACCCTCCTCACCGACAGCACCATCCCGATGACCCGGGGTGACCGATCAATCGATAGGGCAGAGGCGTCCCCCACCGTGGCCCTGTCGAGAAGTTGATCTGCTAGCGATGCGAAATCGCGGTTTCGGGCCCATGATCACAGCGATTTCGTAGCGCTAGCAGATCAACAACGCCACGCGGACCCACCGCAGCGGGCCACTGACCGCAAGAAGCCGAGGGGCAGGAAGCACCACGCCGCGGCCTCGACATCCCGCACGCCATGCGCGCACGGCGCGTGACGGGGCGCTCAGGCCGGTGGATGGGCGGGACGCTCAGACCGGCGCATGGGCGGGACGCTCAGCCCGTACACGAAGGGGCCTCACATGCCCGCCCACCAGCCCAGCGCAAGCCCGCCGGCCAGCGACGATGTCAGCAGCAGGCCACACAGGACCGCGATGCGCCGCCGGCGCCGGACGCTGTTCCGCCGGTCCGCGGCGGCGAGAGCCGCGACCAGGCAGCACGCCGCCGCGACCAGCAGCAGCGTGCCGTCAAGAACCACGGCGACCGGCGCGTGGGCCCGCGCACCCCAGCCGGTGACGACCGCGTAGAGGGCGGTCAGTGCGAGCCAGAACAGTGCGGTCGGGGCGTGGTACGCGAGCGGTTCCCACCACCGGGTCGTGACGGGCCGCTTGCCGGCGATGCGCACGGCGGCGTCCTGGTACGCGATGTCCATCCGGATACCCTACAACCCCCATGGGAGATAGCGTGATCCCGGGACGCGATGGACGCCGGACCCGGGAGAGTCAGCCCGCCAGAAGTCCCGAGGCCCGCCACAGGCGCACGCCGGGGCCGCCGATCAGGTCCAGATCCTGGAGGTACGCGACCACGCGCTCCCCCGCCCACCGCATGGTCTCCCGGTGGTACGGGTTGGCCCAGGCCGCCCGCCGCCCCTCCTCGGGCGAGATCCCGACGGCCCGGTAGACGCGCGGGTCGATGAGACGGCGGCCGGTCAGGTAGGCCGCGCGGGCGATCACCAGCCGGTCGAAGGCGAGTCGTCCCCGGCCGGCGAGGCGGATCTGGCGGGCGAGTTCCTCCCGGGCGTACCGCACGTGCCGCGCCTCCTCGACGACGTGGACGCGGGAGACCATCCGGACCAGGGGCTGCACGGTCTCGTCGGCCATCGCCTCGCGTTGCAGGGTGTCCAGGATCTCCTCGGCGATCAGGATGGCGGCGAACATGCGCGGGCCGGTGCCGGTGTGCGCGATCCATCTGCCGAGCCACTGGTTGACGCCGTCGGGCTGGTAGAGCGGGGTGTCCAGGCGGCCGATCATCCGGCCGAACATCACCGAGTGGCGGCACTCGTCGCCGATCTCGGTGAGCGCGTACTGGGCGTGGGCAGCGGTCGGGTCCTGCTTGAAGTAGTCGCGGATCAGCAGCTGCATGAGGATCGTCTCGAACCAGACGCCGAGGCCTGCGATGCTCGCGACCTCGTGCTTGGTGAGTTCGATCCGCTGCTCCTCGGTCATCCGGTCCCAGAGGGCGGTGCCGTAGAGGCTGGACCGGTGCGGCGGGACGAAGAACTTGCCGGGGGCGAACGGCGCCTCCCAGTCGATCTCCACTTCGGGGTCGTACGAGTGCTCCGCTGACGAACGGAGCAGCCGGGTGGCGGTGCGGTCACGGTCGGGCGGAGTCACGGTGGTCATGGAGGCCTCCAACGCAAGAAGTCCTTGACGTTACCGGCGGTAACAGTTACTTCTAGTACTATGAGCCCGGTCACCCCACCCGTCAATCCCGGGAAGAACGACGGCCGTCGAGGCCGCTGGGACACCCATCGCGAACAACGCCGAGCCGAGCTGACCTCGGCGGCCATCGAGGCGATCCGGCAGCACGGGCCGGACATCGGCATGGAGGCGATCGCCGCGCACGCCGGCGTGAGCAAGCCGGTGCTCTACCGCTATTTCGCCGACAAGAGCGAGCTGTGGCTGGCGGTCGGCCAGCAGGCCGGCGAGATCATCCTGGAGGCGATGGTCCCGGCCGTGGCGGGCGTCCGCGAGGAGCGGGCCGTCGTGGCCGCGGTGATCGACGTCTACCTGGCGCAGATCGAGGCCGACCTCAACCTCTACCGGTTCGTGGTGCACCAGCCGGACATCGCCCGACACCGGGACGTGGTCGCCGACGTTATGGACACCGTGGCCAGCGGACTCGCGAGGATCTTCGGGGACCGGCTGCGGGCACGCGGCCTGGACTCCGGTGCGGCGCTGCCCTGGGCGTACGGGGTGGTCGGCTACGTGCAGTCGGTCGGTGACTGGTGGCTCCGGCAGCAGCAGCCGATCAGCCGGGAGGCGCTCGCCGAATACCTGACCACGTTCCTGTGGACCGGGATCTCCGGGATGCGCCGGGCAGCCGACACGCCCGGCGGACTGGCGGCACACGAGTGGGCGGAGGAACAGTGACGGACGAGGAGGAGTACCGCGGACCGGCGGTCCTGCGACTACCGGCCGGCGGCAGCGGCGGAAAGAGCGGCGGCGGAAAGAGCGGCGAGGAGCGCACCGTCGAGGTCCGGATGTCGGCACGGTTCGAGCCGGTCGAGGGCCGCTTCCGCTGGGCCGGCCGCACCGAACCGGACGACACGCTGCGCGAACGCGTCAGCGGCGGCCTGCGGCAGGCCCTGATCGTCATCGACAACCGGGAGACGCCGGTCAAGCTCAGCGAACCCGACCCCTGGGGCGGGGTACGGATCTCCGGCACCGGGACACCACCCTGGTACGCACGGCAGGAAAGAGTGACACGTGACTGAGCACTTCGACGTACTGATCATCGGGGCCGGGCTGTCCGGGATCGGTGCCGCCTGGCGGTTGCAGAAGCAGCGCCCCGGCGACACGTACGCGATCCTGGAGTCCCGGGCCGCGATCGGTGGCACCTGGGACCTGTTCCGCTACCCGGGCGTCCGATCTGATTCGGACATGTACACGCTGAGCTATCCGTTCCGGCCGTGGCGCGAACCGGAGTCGCTCGCCGGCGGCGACAAAATCCGGCAGTACATCCAGGACACCGCGGACGAGGCCGGGATCACCGCGCACATCCGGTTCAACGCCCGGGTGGTCCGCGCCGACTGGTCCACGCCGGATGCCCGCTGGACTGTGCGCACCGCCGACGGCACCGTGCTGACCTGCGACTTCCTCTACGGGTGCAGCGGCTACTACAGCTACGACGACGGGTACCGGCCGGACTTCCCCGGCGCCGGGGACTTCGCCGGCACGGTGGTGCACCCGCAGTTCTGGCCGGCGGACCTCGACCACACCGGCAAGCGGGTCGTCGTGATCGGCAGTGGTGCCACCGCGATCACCCTGGTGCCCGCCATGGCCGGCGAGGCGGAACACGTCACGATGCTCCAGCGCTCACCGACGTACGTCACCGCCCTGCCCAACCGCGACGCTCTCGCCGACCTGGCCCACCGCGTCCTGCCACCCGCGGCGGCGCACCGGGTCGCGCGCGCCAAGAACATCGTCCTGACGCAGGGGTTCTATCAGCTGGCCCGGCGGCGGCCGCAGCTCGTGCGCCGGGCGCTGCGCGGGCTCGCCCTGCGCTACCTGGAGGACCCGGGATATGTGGACGAGCACTTCAAGCCCCGCTACGACCCCTGGGACCAGCGGCTCTGCGTGATCCCGTCGGGCGACCTGTTCGAGGCGATCAGACAGGGCCGGGCGTCGGTGGTGACCGACCACATCGACACGTTCGTCCCGGAGGGCATCCGGCTGCGATCCGGCCGGATCCTCAAGGCCGATCTGGTGGTCACGGCGACCGGCCTGACGCTGCAGGCGGTCGGCGGCGTCGCGCTCACGGTCGACGGCACGCCGATCGACATCGGACAGCACGCCGCCTACCGAGGCGTGATGCTCAGCGGCGTGCCGAACTTCGCGTACTGCATCGGCTACACCAACGCCTCCTGGACGCTCCGCGCTGACCTCTCCCACCGGTACGTGCTCAAACTGCTCGACCACATGGACCGCCACCGCTGGGCGACCGCGACACCCACCGCACCGGCGCGCAGCGGGCGCCCGCTGATCGACCTCTCCTCCGGGTACGTGCAGCGGGCCCTGGACAAGTTCCCCCGGCAGGGCGACCGGGACCCGTGGATCGTGCGGCAGAACTACCTGCGCGACCTGCTCACCACGCCGCGTGCCGACGTCACCCGCGACATGACTTTCACCCGCGTGCCCGTACCCCAGGAAAAGGTGGCCTCATGAAGCCCTACCGTTTCGCCGGACAGACCGCCGTCCTGACCGGCGCGGCCGGCGGCATCGGCGAACACCTCGCCTACGGCCTGGCCCAGCGCGGCAGCGACCTCGTCCTCGTCGACGTCGACGCGGCCCGTCTCGAACCCGTCGCCGGCCGGATCCGGCACGCCCACCCCGGCCTCACCGTCACCACGATCGTCGCCGACCTGGCCGACCGGTCCGCCGTCGAAGGCCTCGGCACCCGCGTCCTCGCCGAACATCCCCAGCTCGGCCTGCTGATCAACAATGCCGGCATCGCGCTCGGCGGCCGCTTCGACCAGGTCTCCGTCGAACAGTTCGAGACCGTGATGAACGTGAACTTCCGCGCCCCGATGCTGCTCACGCACACCCTGCGGCCCGCGCTCACCGCCGGTTCGCACCTGGTGAACGTCTCCAGCCTGTTCGGGCTGATCGCGCCGCCCGGCCAGTCCGCCTACAGCGCCAGCAAGTTCGCCCTGCGCGGGCTGAGCGAATGCCTGCGCAGCGAACTCGCCGACGACGGGATCGGCGTGACCACCGTGCACCCCGGTGGCATCCGGACCAGGATCGCGGAAAGTGCGCTGGTGGGCGTACACGTCCCGGAAGAAGAGATCGAACCCAACCGCAAGCTGTTCGCCGCGCTGCTCAGCTTCCCCGCCGACAAGGCCGCGGAGCAGATCCTGCGCGCCGTCGCGAAGCGCCAGGCGCGACTGCTCATCGCCTCCAGCGCCAAAGCCCCCGACCTGCTGGCCAGGCTCCTGCCGGTCGGTCACGCGCGGATCGTGCGCGCGCTCACCGCCGCGTCCGGCTCCCGCGCCAAGGTGGTCCAGCATTGAAATTCATAGATGTACGGGGTACGCGTCTCCGCCTCCACGACTCCGGCGACCCGGCCGCCCCGCCCGTCCTGCTCCTGCACGGCATCGGCCGCAGCCTGGAGGACTGGTCCTGCCAGCACGACCTGCTCGGCGACGACCACCGGGTGATCAGCCTGGACATGCCCGGTTGCGGCCTCTCCCAGCGCCTGCCCGAACCCACCACACTGGACTCCCTCGCCGGCGGCGTCCGGGCGGCGCTCGACGCCCTCGGCGAAACCCGGCCGGTACACCTGATGGGCAACTCCCTCGGCGGGGCCGTCGCGATGACCATGCTGGCCGACACCCCCGAGCGGGTGTCCACGCTGACGCTGGTGAACAGTGCCGGCTTCGGCAAAGAGGTCACCATCGCCCTGCGCCTGCTCGCCGTCCCCGGCATCGGCCGCCGGCTGCTCACCCGGATCGACAGCCGCACCGCCCCACGCGTCGAACGCACCCTCTTCGCCGACCGGGCCATGGTCACCCCGGAACGCGTCGCGACGGCCATCAAGATCGCCCAGCAGCCGGACTTCGTACCCGTCTACCTGGAGATCGCCAAGGCCCTGGGCGGCTTCCGCGGCGTCGCCGCACCCTGGCGGACGACGCTGCTGCAACGGGTCGCGGCCCACCCGAAACCCACGATGCTGATCTGGGGCGACCGCGACACGATCCTGCCGTGCGCCCACCTGGCGGCGGCCCGGGCGGCGTTCCCGCACGCCCAGAGCCACCTGTTCGGCAGGACCGGGCACATGCCCCAGATCGAGAGACCGGAGGAGTTCGCCGCCCTGGTCCGCCCACACCTGGCCGCCGGCCCGCCCGCTGATCTGCCCGCTGATCTGCCCCGCCGGTCCTCCCGCTGATCTTTCCGCCGGTCTTCCAGCTGATCTTTCCGCCGGTCTTCCCGCTGGTGGGCGGCCCGCTCCCTATTCGGCGGCTCGCTGGACCGTGACTTCCTGGCGGGCCAGCGGCTCCGACTGGGCCGACTCGGCGACGACGACGGCGAACCGGTACGTTCCCGCCTCACCCAGTGTCACCGGATCGCAGACGTAGGTCTCGCCGCTCCCGCAACCGCCCTCCGGCTCGAAGTCGCCGTCACCAGCGGGCCGGGACAGCAACCACACCTGATAGCCCACCGGCACCTCGGCATCCCCACTGACCGTGACGCTGCCCTCGACCGTCGCACCGTCCTGCGGGCTGCCGATCGACACCTCGGCAGCCGGTGCGGCAGGCGTGGCGGGCGGATCCTCGTCGTCGCCGCGGGCCACCCGCGGACCGGCCGGTGACGCGGCGGGCGACTCACTGCCGCGGTCGCGCGCGCCACGACTCTTCCGTGCCTTCGGCTTCCCCGAACGCCGACCGGCATCCGGCGACGGCGTGACCGCCTGCGCCGAACCGTCCGGGCTCGCCCCCAGCGGCGGGTAAGGCGCGACCGCACCGGGAGCGCTGCTCGTCTCCGCCTCCGCGTACGAAATCACCGGCTCCGCCTGGGCGAACGTGGGCTCGCCAGGCTCGGTGCGCGCCAACGCCCAGGCACCGGTGACCACGACCGTCAGCCCCGTCGCCGCGGACACCATGCTGAGCAACTTGCGCCGCCGCATCCGACGGGCCCGCCGGGCGACGTCCTCCGGCTCGACGGCACGCCAGGCCGGCCGTTCCACGCGCGGCATGACGAGGGTGGCGCCCAGCCGAGGCCGTACGCCGCGGCTTTCGTCCTCCTCCTGCCGCGCGATCATCTGGGTGGCGTCGTTCTGCCGCGCGGGCACCTGACCCGCGTCGCCCAGCCGCGCGATCACTTGCGTGGCGTCGCCCAGCCGGGCGGGCGCCTGACCTGCGTCGCCCGGCCGCGCGAACATCTGCGTCGCATCGTTCATCTGCGTCGCATCGTGCTGCTGCGTCGCATCGTGCTGCTGCGTCGCATCGTGCTGCTGCGTCGCATCGTGCTGCTGCGTCGCATCGTGCTGCTGCGCGAACACCTGGGTGGCATCATCCTGCCGCGCGGCCACCTGGGGGGTGGCATCGTCCGGATGGGTTGCCTGCACATCCGGAGGGCGCGGCGTCACCGAGATCTCGTGCGGGTCATCAGATCCCCGCGGGGTGACAGCCATCGATTCCTTCCGCGTATCACTAGGCCGCCGGCAGAAGCCGCCGGTCGGCATGTCTTACCGGCCCGGTTCAGGTCCTGGTCCTGGTCCCTATCCGTATCCAGGTCCAGGTCCAGGTCGGGTCGCGGTCGGCGTTTGGGTCGTGGTCCCGAGTCCTTTGGCCCTATCCGGGCCGGCCCGGGTCCGTTCGGTTCCGTTGGTGCAAATCGCGCATAAGTGTCGCTTCCGACCCGATAACCGCATGACCGCCGCGTCGGATGCGGGCGTACCTACTGATGTCGGACACCTTGTGCACATTCACGTCCATCCCCCGCCAGGGGACTTGCCGGGCACCCGTACGAGCGATGGCATGGTTCCATGCGGACAGCGACCCTGATCATCACCGCTCTGCTGGCCGCGGCGGCCGGCGGCTGTGAATCCAGCACCGCCCCCCAGCCGACCAATTCCGCTGCGCCGGGGGCACCAGCACCGGGAGCCACTCCGGAGTCGGCACCCGAAACCCCACCAGAGCCGCCGCCGGGGTCGGCAGCCGGCGCCGCGCCGGGGTCATCTCCGAGGTCGGCAGCCTGCGCCGCGCCGCGGTCATCTCCGGGGTCGCTCCCCGTATCGGCGTCGGCACCCCCCTCAGGTGACCGACCCGATCCGCTGCTCGAATCCGCCCGCGTCGGCTTCGGCGACGCCTCCCCGACGGTGGCGCCCCGCCGGACTTACCCAACGCCAACAGCCCGTCGAACTCCTCCGCCAACAGCCCGTTGAACTTCTCCAGCAGCCACGCTCCGCCAGCCTCCCGCAAGAGCGACGCCCCGTCGGCCTCCCGCAGCAGCGACGCCCCGCCAGCTTCCTGCAGCAGCGACGCCCCGCCAGCTTCCTGCGGCGGCCCAGCTTCGTCGGCCTCTTCCGCCGGCGGTGTCGTTTTGACCTGATTCGTCCCAGCGGTTGCGCCACACGCGCCGCCCATGGCGAGATGTTGATCTGCTAGCGCTACGAAATCGCTGTGATCATGGGCTTTAAACCGCGATTTCGCATCGCTAGCAGATCAACACCGCTGCGGGCTCACCGCAGCGGCCCGCGGCTACTCGTCCAGAACGCTCAACGGAGCCGAGGGCAAGCAACACCACGCCGTACTCCGCTGTCTCGCTCGCCGCCGCGTCGACCTCCTGCGCGCCACACTCCGCACCCGAACCTGCTGCCAGCACAAACCGGCAGGAAAGCTCACACTCGCTGCTTGACAGGACCACTCGCTGCTTGACAGGACCGAAGGACACCCCGGCTCGCGCCAGTACGGCACGGTCAATCTCTGCCACGCCGGACTGCTCAGCCATGTGCGATAGTCCACTTCGATCTTGAACGGGGACAATCGATGAACCACACCGTCCGATGGACAGTGGCGGCCGGCGCCGCCCTCGCACTGCTCAGCGCCTGCGGCGAGGACGCACCCGGCCCGGCCGCTGCCGCAGCCTCGCAACCGGCCTGGCAGGGCGTCGCCACCGATTGCCCGCGGCTCACCGCGCCCGCCTTCGCCGGGCTGGAACTCGACGGCTCCGGCGCGAAGACCGATGAGCCCGACGTTCTTTCGATCAGGTGCGGGTACGGCGCAGCCGACGCCCGGCCGTCGCTGGTCCTGAACCTCCAGCTCAACCGGAACCCGGACGCGCACGGTCAGCCGGCCCGCCACCTCGAGGGCAAGCGGAAGTACGCCGAACTCGGCGGCCACCCGGTGATCGACCTGCCCGGCGACGCGGTGCTGCTCGCGGCGCCGGGCGGAGCAGCGGAGGCGGTCGCGGCGTCCGGGAACGCGATCCTCACCGCGCTCGCTCAGTTCGACGAGCCGCTCGACACGGAGGCTGCGCTGGTCGCACATCAGGCGGAGCTCGAACAGTCGCTCAACGACCTGATCGCCAACCTGCGCTGAGCACCGCGACACCCGGCACCGCAGCTCACCCGCGATTCGTTCACGGCTCGCCCGCGACTCACCCGCGGCACACCCGTGGCTCGCCCGCGACTCGCCCGCGACTCGCCCGTGGCACACCCGCGGCTCCGCCGGTTCAGGCAGCCGACCGCGCTGCCGCCACCGACCAGCCACGCACCGAGGAGGCGTCGCGTTCGGCCGGGCCGGTGTAGTCGGCTGACGGGCGGATGATTTTGCCCAGCGCCTTCTGCTCCAGGATGTGAGCGCTCCACCCCGCCGTACGCGCGCACGTGAACATCGCGGTGAACATGTCGGCCGGGACGCCCGCGAAGTCGAGGATCACGGCCGCCCAGAATTCGACGTTCGTCTCGAGGACGCGGTCGGGTTTGCGGTCCCGCAGCTCGGCCAGGGCGGCGATCTCGAGTGCGCGGGCCACCTCGTACCGCGGGGCTCCCAACTCCGCCGCCGCCGCCCGCAGGATGCGCGCCCGTGGATCCTCCGCCCGGTAGATCGCGTGTCCGAAACCCATCAGCCGCTGGCCGCTGTCCAGCACCTGCCGCACGTAGGTTCGCGGGTCGGCACCGCGCTCGACTGCCTCGATCATGCCGAGTGCGCGGGACGGCGCGCCCCCGTGCAACGGACCGGAGAGCGCGGCGATGGCGGCGGACAGGCAGGCCGGGGCGTCGGCGCCGGTGCTGGCGACGACGCGGGCGGTGAAGGTGGACGCGTTCATGCCGTGTTCGGCCGCGCAGATCCAGTACCGGTCGATGGCCGCCACATGTCGCGGGTCCGGTTCGCCCTGCCAGCGGATCATGAACTGTTCGGTGGGGGTGCGGCCGCCGGCGACGACATGCGGCGGTACGGCGGGCCGGTCGCTGCCGCGGGCGGACTGAGCGGCGTACGACAGGACCATCGCCGAAGCCCGCGCCAAGTCGTCGCGTGCCTGCTCCTGACCGATGTCGATCAGCTGGCCGCACCCCCAGCGCGCGGCAAGCATCGACACGGCTGCCTGCACGTCGATCCGCAGGTCACCGGTGTGCACGGGCAGTGGCAGCGGCTCGGCGGCCGGCAGGCCCCGTTCGAGGTCGCCGTCGACGAGCAGTCCCCAGACGTCGCCGTAGGAGACGTGACCGGCGAGCGAGCGGATGTCGACACCGCGGTAACGCAGCGATCCGCCGTCCCGGTCGGGTTCAGCGATTTCGGTGTCGAACGCGACGACACCGGCCAGCCCTGGATTGACAGTCAACATGTCCTCAATCTGAAATCAACACGACTTGATGTCAATGTTGATCCAGTCAATATGAGAGCATGCGCACAACCGACACGAACACACGCACGACACGCAGAGAAGGAGTACGCATCCCCATGGACACGAACCAACCACTGCTCACCACCGAAGAGGTCGCCGAACGGCTCGGCGTCAAGCCGGCGACCGTCTACGCGTACGTGAGCCGCGGCCTACTACGCAGCCATCGCAACGCCGACGGCAAGGGCAGCCTCTTCGCCAGATCGGACGTCGACACGTTCGCGGCCGGCCGGCGCCGGGACACCACCCCCCGCATCCAGACCGGCATCACGCTCATCCGGGACGGCAGCCTCTTCTACCGCGGGCGGGACGCCACGGTCCTCGCCGCGACGACCACGTTCGAAGCGGTCGCCTCGCTGCTCTGGACCGGCGAACTGGACGAGACGCCGTTCCCCATCAACAGCGAACTCGTCAAACTCGCCGAGCGCGTCACCGAGCACCTGCCGCCGACCGCCCGGCTCACCGACCACCTGCGCGTCACGGTGGCTGCCGCAGCCTCCGCCGACCCGCTGCGCTTCGACACGACCCCGGCGGCCGTGGCCGCGACCGGGCGGCAGTTGCTGACCACGATGGTTCACGCGCTGCCGGCCCAGAACTCGGTCGTGCACCTCAACGCCCCGCTGGTCGACGCCCTGTGGGCCCGGCTGACCAGGGAACGGCCCACGAGGTCCGGCATCCAGGCCCTCAACGCCGCCCTGATTCTGCTCGCCGACCACGACATCGCCGCGTCGACACTTGCCGCGCGGGTGGCGGCGTCGACGCGGGCCCACCCGTACGCGGTGGTGAGCGCCGGGCTCGCCGCCCTCGACGGCCCGTTGCACGGTGCGGCGAGTGCTCTCGCGTACCCCCTTGTCGCCCAGGCCGTCGACACCGCCGACCCGCTCGGCGTGGTTTCTGATCATCTCCGGTCAGGCGGGACGATTCCGGGGTTCGGGCATCCGCTCTACGCCGGCGGCGACCCGCGGGCCACGGCGCTGCTGCGCATGATCGGCGGCCCGGCCGCGGACACGGCGAACCGGCTGGCCGACGCGGTGCGTACCCGATCCGGGGTGTTGCCCAACGTCGATCTGGCGCTCGCGGCGCTTGCCGTGCGGTACGCGATGCCCGCGCACGCCGGCGAGGCCATCTTCGCGGTGGCGCGGACCGCGGGGTGGCTGGCGCATGCGATGGAGGAGTACGCGGACCGGCCGCTCCGTTTCCGTCCGAGTGGCCGATACGCGGGCGAATCACCCACATGACCAGCGCGGTAGTCCGATGTGGCTACTGTCGAAGGGTGATGGCCGCACGGATCGGCTGGGCAGTGGCCGGGTTGTTCCTGGTCGCCTTCACCGTGTCCGAGTGCGCCAAGCACGAGGCGCCCGCCACCGCCGCCGCAGTGATCTTTCTCGGTCTTCCCTGGTTGCCGTGGCGACCGTTGCGAATTGCCTGGGTCCCGCTGTGCCTGCTGGTCCTCTACACGTTCGGCACGTTCGTCTTCCCGCCGTTCTTCACCGCCGGGCTGGGGTGGCTGACCGGGATCGCCACCTATCGCGTCGTGCGCGGGCCGGAACCGTAGGCTGCGACAATGACCACGCCCTCCCCCGAAGAGCTGCCGCTGCTCGAGGCGCTGCACTCCACGCCGGCCCGCCGCTACCTCTCCACAGAGCCGATCTCCGACGACGTCGTCCGGGCCATCCTGGACGCGGCGATCCGCGGACCGTCCGCCGGCAACGGCCAGTTCTGGACGTGGATCGTGGTCCGTGACCCGGGGACGAAGCGGCAGATCGCGGAGTGGTACCGGGAGGGCTGGGAACGCCACTACGGCTCCCGCCGCGAGCAGATCCTCGGCGCGCCCGACGGTGCGCCGATGAGCAAGGCCAGCTTCCTCGCCGCCGATCACCTGGCGAACCACCTCGAGGAGGCCCCGGTCTGGATCTTCCCGGTGCTCCTCGGCGCCGCGAGGTCCACGAACCCGCGGCTCGGGTCGTCGATCTACGGGGCGGTGCAGCAGCTCATTCTCGCGGCCCGCGCCTACGGCCTCGGCGCCACGCTCACCACCTTGCACATCGGGCACGAGCAGGACGTCCGCGAGCTGCTCGGGCTGCCCGAGGACGCACTGACGATGGCCTTGATCCCGCTCGGGTACCCGGCGAAGGGCCGCTGGTCGCAGCCGAAACGCCGGCCGCTCGACGAGGTCGTCCACTTCGAACGGTTCCAGGATCGGGCACCGGCCACGGACGGGATGCGGTGACGGCGCTGCGACTCGACTTCGAGGACGACTTCACCGGGCCGGGGCTGCGCGCCGACCTGTGGGTTGATCACTACTTGCCGCACTGGACGACTCCGGAGCGGTCCCACGCCCGGTACGACGTCGACGCCCGCGGCCTGCGCCTGCGGATCGACGCCGACCAGCCCGACTGGCGGCCCGAGGACGCGCCGCTGCGTGTCTCCAACATCCAGACGGGCAGCCACGCGGGCACCCATCGGCACCGCCCGGACGGGCTGAAGATCCGTACGCCGGTGCCGACGTCCCTGCTCTGGGCTCCCTCGG
The DNA here is from genome assembly GCF_020873875.1 of Actinoplanes sp. DH11. Lineage (GTDB taxonomy): Bacteria > Actinomycetota > Actinomycetes > Mycobacteriales > Micromonosporaceae > Actinoplanes. The sequence continues at coordinate 64,560 of NZ_JAHWGU010000006.1, read as the reverse complement.
CGGGCCGGGTCGAGGTGACCGTCACGGCGAGCGCCGACGAGAACTGCATGCTGGCCGCCTGGCTGGTCGGCACGGAACATCTGAGCCCGCGGGACAGCGGGGAGATCTGCCTCTTCGAAATCGACGCGGCGGCGGTCGGGCCCTCGTCGCTCCGGGCCCGCTGCGGCATCAAGGCGCACCACGACGACCGGCTGCGCACCGACATGACCGAGGTGGAGATCCCGGTGCCGGCGGGAATCGCGCACACCTGGGCCGCCGAGTGGGGTCCGGACGGCACGACGATCACTTGCGAGGGCGAGACGGTACGGGTCCTGCCGCAAACCCCCGACTACCCACTGTTCCTGCTGATCGACCTCTTCGAGATCGGGCCGCCGTCCGGTGCGTACCCCAAGTCCGCCCGCGTCCACACCGTCCGCGGCTGGTCCCCGAGCGAATAGCGGCGGAAAGCCGGGCCGAACGGCAACCGGAGCGCAACGAGGCAGACCCGTAAGTCGCGCCCGTCGCAACCGATCCAGGAGGGCGTGACTCAGCAGCCGCTTCTCGACCCGCCCGCCGACCGCCCGATCCTGGACGAGGCCGACGCCCTGCTGGCGCGCGGCCGGGCCGGTGACGTCGTGGACCTGCTCGCGCCGCATGTCGGGCGCGAGCCCGGCGACGTCGACGCCTGGCACCGGATGGCGCGTGCCCGGCTCGACCTCGGTGACGCGCCGGGGGCGATGCGGGCAGCGTGGGCGGCCTGGCAGCAGGACCCGGACGGCCCCGAGTCGCTGTTCTGGATCAGCCGGTCGTGCAGCGCCTCCGGTGATCACGCCGAGGCGATCCAGACGGCGGCGACCGCCTGCCGGCAGGACCCGGGCAACCCGCGTCTGCACAACCGGCTCGGCGAGGCGCAGCTCGCGGACGGCCGGATCGGCGACGCGGTGGCGGGTCTGCAGGTGGCGGTGGAGCTTGCGGGGTACGACGCCGACCTGCAGGTCACCTACGGCCTGGCCCTGTTCGCGGCGGGCCGGCCGCTCAGCGCCCGCGAAGCCGTGGCACGTGCCCTGACGTTGGCGCCGGGCCACGAGGGCGCCCGGTCGGCGCTGGCCCGGTTCGAGGACGCGATGCGCCAGGTCGTCGACGCCGTCTCGCTGGAGCAGGCGGCGGACCGGTTCGCGGAGTCGCTGCGGGTCCGTCCCGGTGCGCGGCGCCGGACCGCGGGTCGCGACGCGTTCGCGTACGCCATGCGGGTCTCGTTCGTCTGGTTCTTCACCGCGTTCCTCGGCGTCGGCGCGCTGGACCTGCTCGGTCTGGTCGCGGTGCCGGAAGGGCTCTACCTGACGCTGCTCTGCACGGCCGGCCTCTTCGCGATCGTGGCCCGCCTGGCACGCCCCGCGCTGCCACACCCCCTGTCCTGATTCACCCCCCTCGTGAGACCCAGCCGACCCCCCGGCTGGGTCTCATGGCTTTCCCGGCACCGCAAGCGGCGGGCGCGTGGCGGGGCGTCAGTCGCGCAAGGCGCGCAGGATCCGGGTCAGCTCCGCGCGATCGGCCTCGCCGAGTACGGCGAACAACCGCTCCCCCTCGGCTGTCCGCGCGTCGTGGATCGCGGTCGCCGTCGCCTCCCCTTCGCCGGTCAGCGCGACAAGCGTGGCCCGCCGGTCGGCCGGGTCGGGGCGCCGGGACACCAGGCCGCGCTGCTGGAGGTCGTCGACGACCTCGGTGGCGGAGCGGGGCGCGATGCGCAGGTGTTCGGCGAGCGCGCTCAGCCGCATCTCGCCGTGCCGGGTGAGCACGCCGATGGCCCGGGACTGTGACGGTGAGACGTTCCACGGTTCCAGGGCGATCCGGGTTCGGTGCCGCAGGCGGCGGGTAACGGCCCAGAACGCTTCGAGGAGGCTCTCGTCCTCCGCGCCGGCAGCGGTGTCATGCACGGGAATAGGCTACCAACAGTTGCGGTTGTACCCTCATGTTGAGGTAACCTCAGCGTTGTCGGAGCGGTCCCGCCGGAACCACGAGAGCCGGATGGGCGCGCATCCCCCCGTACCGAAGAAGGTCGAAAATTTGGCAGAACGCCCAGGCCGGGGCGCGGCACGGACCGTGACCCCCGCGGAGAAGGCGCAGGCCCGCGCCGTTTCCCTGCGCCGCATCGGCGCATTGTTCATCAGGCACCGGCGGCAACTGGCCGTCGTTGTCGCCGTCATCGTGATCTCGTCGGGACTCGCGATGGTGTCGCCGTTCCTGCTGCGCGAGGTCATCGACGTCGCCCTGCCGGACAACAATCTGAAACTGCTCGTCTGGCTGGTCGCCGGAATGGTCGCGGTCGCCGCTATCACGTCGGCCCTCGGCGTCGTGCAGACCTGGATCTCGACGCGTGTCGGGCAACAGGTCATGCACCGGCTGCGCACTGATGTGTTCGCCCATCTGCAGCGCCAGTCGGTCGGTTTCTTCACCCGCACCCGCACCGGCGAGGTGCAGTCCCGCATCACCAATGACATCGGCGGAATGCAGCAGGTGGTCACCTCCACCGCCGGCTCGGTCGCCTCGAACGCCACCACCGTCGTCGCCACTCTCGCCGCGATGGCCGCCCTTTCCTGGCAGCTGACCCTGGTCTCGCTGGTGGCCCTGCCGCCGGCGATCTACTGGACCAGGCGCGTCGCGCGGATGCGGCAGGCCATCACCGCTCAGCGGCAACGCGAATTGGCCGAACTCAACGTCATCATCGACGAAGGCCTCTCGATCAGCGGCATTCAGCTGAGCAAGACGATGGGCGCCGGTGACGCCCAGATCGATCGTTTCACCGCCTCGTCACGCCGGCTCATCGACCTGGAACTTCGCTCCGAACTGGCCGGACGCTGGCGGATGGCCACCATGAACATCATTTTCGCGGCCATTCCGGCCGCCATCTATCTGGCGGCGGGGCTGCCGTTCAACGCCGGCGCGATGAGCATCGGCACGCTTGTCGCCTTCACCGGTCTGCAGGCCGGGCTGTTCCGCCCGCTGATGAGCCTGCTCGATGTCGGCGTCACTCTCACCGCCTCGCTCGCGCTGTTCCAGCGCATTTTCGAATACCTCGATCTGCCGATCGAGGTGCGGGAACCGGCGAACCCGGTGCGACTGGGGGAAGTGCGCGGCCACCTGCGCTTCGAGGACGTGACTTTTGTGTACGGGGACAGCGAGGCCGCCGCCCTGGCCGGGGTGAGCCTGGACGTTCCCGCCGGTTCCTCGCTGGCTCTCGTCGGCGAGACCGGATCGGGCAAGAGCACCATTGCCTCGCTCATCGCCCGCCTGCACGATCCGACGTCGGGTCGGGTGACGATCGACGGTGTCGACATCCGGGAGATCTCGTTGACCCGGCTCGCGGAAATCGTCGGCGTCGTCAGCCAGGAGACCTATCTGCTGCACACGACGATCCGGGAGAATCTGCGGTACGCCAAACCGGACGCGACCGACGAGGAAATCGTCGCGGCGGCACGGGCGGCGCAGATCCACGATCTGATCGCCGCGTTGCCGGACGGGTACGACACCATGGTCGGTTCCCGGGGACACCGTTTCTCCGGCGGCGAGAAACAGCGCATCGCGATCGCCCGGACCCTGCTGCGCAACCCGCGCATCCTGGTGCTGGACGAGGCGACGAGCGCGCTCGACAACGAGACCGAACGCGCCGTCCAGCGAGCCTTCGACGCGCTCAGCGTGGGCCGCACCACGGTCACCATCGCGCACCGGTTGTCCACCGTGCGCAACGCCGACCAGATCGCCGTGATCGACCACGGGCGGATCCTGGAGTCCGGCACGCACGACTCCCTGGTCAACGAGGGCGGCCGCTACGCCGCCCTCACCCGCTGACGCACGGACGTCAGCGGGCCCGCAGCTCGTCCCGGTACTCCACCAGGGCCGCGGTCATCCCGTCCAGGAACTTCTCGACCGCCTGAAGCTCCTCGACGCTGAACTTCTCCATCACCCGGTCGGTGTGCGGTCGCAACGGCGTGAAGAACGCCATGGCGAGCTGCATGCCGGCGTCGCCGTACCGCAGGTGCACCACCCGCCGGTCGTTGCTCTCGCGCGATCGGCGCAGATGCCCGCCGCGCTCCAGGCGGTCAATGAGCGCCGTGGTCGCGCCGGACGTCAGCCCGATCGCCTCCCCCAGCCGGCCCGGTGTCAGCGGTGCCCCGTCCCGCTCGGCCTGCATCACCGCCAGCAGCGCGTGCATGTCGGTGGCGTGCAGATTGTTCCGGTTGGCGAACGCGTGCCCGATGTGTTGTGCCTCGCTGCTGTATGCGTTCAACAGGTCGACAAGCGCCCTGCGCAACCGCTGGCGTTCGGCGGCCTCTGTTCCCTCCACGGGGGTAAGTCTTGCAGATCGGCGCTCAATCGTGAACAATCTCGATCGTAAAGATTCTCAGTCTTGGAGGTTTCATGAGAAGGGCATGGGCGACGCTGTTGCTGGCCCTCGTCTTCGGCGGCGCCGTCCTGGCCTTCGCCGGCTCGACGACCACGGACAACGACCCCACCTCGTCGCTGCCGTCCTCCGCCGAGTCGACCGAGGTCGCGCAGCTGCAGAAGACGTTGCCGTCCGGCCGGACCAACCCGGCGCTCATCGTCATCGCCAAGGATGGGGAGGCACTCACCGACGCCGACCTCGCATCGGTGAGCGACCTGGGCCGGCCGATCCCGTCCGAGGACCGCAAGGCCGCGATCATCACGGTGCCGCTGGCCGCGACCGGCAACGCGGACGAGACCATCGCCAAGGTGCAGGAGCTGCGTGACAAAGCGAAGGACGGCCTGCCGCCGGGCGTGACCGCGCAGGTCACCGGCGGTGCCGGCTTCAGCGCCGACCTGTCGGACAGCTTCAGCGGCGCGAACACCCGGCTGCTGATCGTGACGGTGGTCGTGGTGACGATCCTGCTGCTTGTCACCTACCGCAGCCCGATCCTGTGGATCGTGCCACTGTTCGTGGTCGGGCTCGCCGACCAGATCGCGGCGAAGGCCATCTCGCTCTTCTCACAGCACACCGACCTGGCCATCAACGGCTCCACGACGGGCATCGTCACGGTCCTGGTGTTCGGCGCGGGGACGAACTACGCGCTGCTGCTGATCTCGCGGTACCGGGAGGAGCTGCACCGGTACGAGGACCGCCTCGAAGCCATGCGCAAGGCGTTGCGGGGTGCCGGGCCGGCGATCCTGGCCAGCTCCGGCACCGTGTTCCTGGCGCTGCTCACCCTGCTGCTGGCCAGTCTCAAGAGCAACGCCGCCCTCGGCGTGACGGCGGCCGTCGGCATCGCGATCGCCGCCGTGTTCGCCCTGGTCGTACTCCCGGCCGCGCTGGTGATCTGCGGCCGTGGCCTGTTCTGGCCGTTCATCCCGCGGGTCGGCCAGGCCGGCGCGGAGAGTGAGCGCGGCTTCTGGGGCAAGGTCGGTCGAATGGTCGTCCGCCGCCCGGTCACGGTGACCGCCTTCTCGATCGTCGTGCTCGGCCTGCTCTCGCTCGGCGCGATCGGCACCAAGGTCGGCCTGTCCCAGACCGAACAGTTCCGGGTCGAGGCCGAGTCGGTCGCCGGCCTGGAGACGCTCAGCAAGTACTTCCCGGCCGGCGCCGCCGGACCGGCGACCGTGCTCACCGAGCCGGCCAAGGCCGAGCAGGTGCTGCAGACCGTGTCGGCCACCCCCGGCGTCGTGCAGGCCCGGGTCGCCGAGGAGACCGGCACCCTGGTCAGCATCAGCGCCGTGCTGGAGGCCGCGCCGGACACGGCCGAGGCCTTCGCGACGATCCGGGACCTGCGTGAGGGACTTGACGGTGACGCCCTCGTCGGCGGGACCGTGGCGACCGCACTGGACACCCGCGACGCGGCCCGCCGGGACCTGGTGGTGATCGTACCGGTGATCCTGGGCCTGGTCTTCCTGGTGCTCGTCGCCCTGCTGCGGGCGCTGGTGGCCCCGGTGCTGCTGATGGGCACCGTGGTGCTCAGCTTCCTGGCCTCGCTCGGCGCCGGGTCGTGGCTGTTCCGCAACGTGTTCGACTACCCGGCGCTGGACAACTCGGTGCCCCTGTTCGCGTTCCTGTTCCTGGTGGCGCTCGGTGTCGACTACAACATCTTCCTGGTCACCCGGGCCAAGGAGGAGACACCGGCCCGCGGCACCCGGGACGGCATGGTGCACGCCCTCGCGGTGACCGGCGCGGTGATCACCAGTGCGGGCATCCTGCTCGCGGCGGTGTTCGCGGTGCTCGGCGTGCTCCCGGTGGTGACGCTCACCCAGATCGGCGTCATCGTCGGCATCGGCGTCCTGCTGGACACCCTGCTCGTGCGGACCGTGCTGGTGCCGGCGCTGGCCACGCTGACCGGCGACAGGTTCTGGTGGCCGGGCCGGCCGCAGGACAAGCAGCCGCCGGCGGACGACGGTGACGGCCGGTCCGAGCGGGCCGGCTGGGACGCGGTGAACCGCAGCAAGCTCACCGAGCGGGCAGACACCTGACCGACCTCTGTGTACGGCCCGGACGCGTCCCCGCGTCCGGGCCGTGCCGCTTTCCGGAGCGCATCGACCCTACCCACTTCTCCTATCTACCCAATAGGATGCGTGGGCATGAACGAGCGTGGATACGACGAACGCCGCCTGCAGGACTTCCTGGCCGGACGGGCACGTGGCTTCACCCGGCGTGACCTGCTGTTGCTGACCACCGCGGCCGGTGCGGCAGCGGCGATCCCGGGCCCGGCCGCCGCCGCGCCGGGCACCACCCCGGCGGCCGCCGCCGGCCCCATCGTCAAGCCGCTGCCGCCGGAGCTGTTCCGAACGCTCGGCACCAACGCGGAAACCCGCTGGTCGGCCCTGAAGGACCAGGGTTACTACGTGCCGGTCGACAGGTTCTTCGTGCGCAACCACACGTCCACGCCGATCATCGACGGCGCTTCGTGGAGCCTCGAGGTGTCCGGGTCGGGCCTGCGCGGCGGGCCGGCCCGGTACGACCTCGGCCGGTTGCGGCGGTTCCCGGCCGTGACGGTCCCGGCCGCCGTCGAGTGCGCCGGCAACGGGCGCGGCTACTTCACCACGCAGCAGGGCCAGGCCGTCTCCGGTACGGCGTGGACCCTCGGCGCGGTCGGCGTCGCGCGCTGGCGTGGGGTACGCCTGTCCACCGTGCTGCGCCACGCGGGCCTGAGCCGGCACGCCGTCGACGTGCAGCCGATCGGCCTGGACGCGAACTTCGTCAGCGGCGGCGTGGACCTCGGTCCGGTACGCCGGCCGTTCCCGCTCGCGAAAGCCCTCGACGACGTGATCCTGGCCTACGAGATGAACGGCTCGGAGCTGCCCGCCGACCACGGACATCCGGTACGCGTGATCGTCCCCGGCTGGATCGGCATCGCGTCGATCAAGTGGGTGGGCCGGATCGAGGTCTCCGCCGAACCGCTGTTCTCGCCCTGGAACACCCAGTTCTACCGGCTCTTCGGGCCCGGTCACCCGGCCGAGGGTCAGCCGTTCGACCGTCAGGTGGTCAAGAGCGCGTTCGAACTGGAGGCCGGGGCGACGTTCGCCGCGGGCACCCGGACCACACTGAGCGGACGGTCGTGGTCGGCGGCCGGCCCGATCCGCCGCGTCGACGTCAGCACCGACGGCGGCACCACGTGGCGGCGGGCCCGCTTCCACGGCGCCACCCCGGGCGGCGTCTGGCAGCGCTGGGAGCTGGACTGGACGCCGGCCGCGGGGGCGCACGAACTGCTGGCGCGGGCGACCGATGTGCACGGCAACACGCAGCCGGACGTGACGGCCCACAACACGCTGGGCTACCTCTTCGACGCGGTGGTGCGTGTGCCGGTCAGCGCAGCGTGACGCCCCCTGCGGTAACGTGCGCGCATGCGGTCGAGAAAGCCCACGTCCAGTGATGTGGCAGCGGCCGCCGGGGTGTCACGGTCCGCGGTGTCCTTCGCGTTCAACAACCCGCAGCGGATCTCGGCGGCGACCCGGGAACGGATCCTGAGCGCCGCCGAGGAACTGGGTTACACGCCGAGCACACTGGGCCGGATGCTGCAGGCCGGCACCACGAACTCGATCGGGGTGCTGCTGCCGCAGCGGCTGGCCCAGGTGCTCGACAACCCGTACTACTCACGGTTCCTGATGGGCGCCGGGCAGGTGTGCGATCAGGAGGGTTACACGCTGCTGCTGACGCCGCCGCTGCAGGACTCGGTGCTCAAGGCGATCCCGTACGCGGCCGTCGACGGCTTCATCGTGTGCGGCCTCGAGGTGGACCGCGGCGAGGTGGCTGAACTGGACCGGCGCGGCATCCCGTTCGTGCTGATCGACTCGGATCCGCACGAGGGCGCGCCGAGCGTCGAGGTGGACGACCGGGGTGGCGCCCGGGAGGTGGTCCGCTACCTGCTGGAGCTCGGTCACCGGCGGATCGCGGTGCTCACCCTGGGCCCGGCGACCGGTGCGGGCGGCTATCGCGGGCCGCTGGCGCGGCGGATGGCCGGGATCGGGGACGCGCTGGGCGAATTCGGTCTGGAGCTTTCCGATGTACGGGTGGCCGAAGCGCCCGTTTCGCGCGAGGAAGGCTACCGGGCGACCCGGGAGCTGATGGCGTCGCAGGACCCGCCGACGGCCATCGTCGCGCTGTCCGACGTGCTCGCCTACGGGGCCGTGGACGCTCTGCAAGAACTTGCGGTGAATGTCCCCGATGAGGTCTCCGTGACTGGGTTCGACGACCTTGCCGAGTCTGCCTGGTTCCGTCCCCGGCTCACCACCGTCCGGCAGCCGATCGTGACCAAGGGCCGGATGGCGGCCGACTTCCTGATCTCGGCGATCAGGGGTGAGGACCAGCATCCGCACCAGATGCTCGGCACCTCGTTGATCATCCGGGAATCCACCGCGAAACCGGCATAACCCGGCACTGCAAGAAGTTGCTGAAAGAAAGCAACCGGTTGGCTCTGTAACACGTGTTAGTAACCTGCTAGCGTTCCTCGCCATGACTGACCAACTGACCGCACCGCCCACCGTGGAGGCGTCACCGGCATCCTGGTGGCGCAACGCGGTCATCTACCAGATCTACCCGCGCAGCTTCGCCGACTCCAACGGCGACGGCATCGGCGACCTGCCCGGCATCCTGACCCGGCTGCCCTACCTGCGGGACCTGGGCGTCGACGCGGTGTGGCTCTCCCCGTTCTACGCCTCCCCGCAGGCCGACGCCGGTTACGACGTCTCCGACTACCGCACCGTCGACCCGATCTTCGGCACCGTCACCGACGCCGAGAAGCTGATCGCCGGCGCGCACGAGCACGGCCTGCGGGTGATCGTCGACCTGGTCCCCAACCACTCCTCCGACCAGCACGACTGGTTCAAGCGGGCGCTGGCCGAGGGCCCCGGCTCGCCGTTCCGCGACCGCTACCACTTCCGGCCCGGCAAAGGCGAGAACGGCGAACTCCCGCCGAACGACTGGCCCTCGATCTTCGGCGGGCCGGCCTGGACCCGGGTCGAGGACGGCGAGTGGTACCTGCACCTGTTCGCCGCCGAGCAGCCGGACTTCAACTGGGAGCACCCGGCGGTCCGCGACGAGTTCAAGACGATCCTGCGGTTCTGGCTGGACCTGGGCGTCGACGGCTTCCGGGTGGACGTGGCGCACGGGCTGGTCAAGGAGGACGGCCTGCCCGACGTGGGTGAGCACGCCGAATGGCACCTGCTCGGCGTGGGCGAGAGCCCCTGCTTCGACCGCGACGGCGTGCACGAGATCTACCGCGAGTGGCGCAAGATCCTCGACGAGTACCCCGGTGAGCGGATCGCGGTCGCCGAGGCCTGGGCGCCGAACCTGGCCCGGGTCGCCGACTACGTCCGCGCCGACGAACTGCACCAGGCGTTCAACTTCAGCTACCTCGGCACCGCGTGGGACGCGGCCGCGCAGCGCCGCATGATCGACGAGTCGCTCGCCGCGATGCGGCAGGTCGGCGCGCCCACCACCTGGACGCTGTCGAACCACGACGTGGTCCGGCACACCAACCGGCTGCTCCAGACCGGCGAGGGCGAGGTGGCCGGCCGCCGGCCCACCGCGGTCGACCCGGTCGCCGGCCTGCGCCGGGCCCGCGCGGCCTCCGCGCTGATGCTCGCGCTGCCCGGCTCGGCCTACCTCTACCAGGGCGAGGAGCTCGGGCTGCCCGAGGTCGTCGACCTGCCGCCGGAGGTGCGCCAGGACCCGGCGTTCCACCGGGCCACCGGGCAGGACGGCTACCGCGACGGCTGCCGGGTGCCGATCCCGTGGAGCGGCGACACCGCCCCGTACGGTTTCGGACCCGACGGCGGTGACAGCTGGCTGCCGCAGCCGGCCTCGTGGGCGCAACTGAGCGTAGCCGCGCAGACCGGCGTACCGGACTCGACGCTGGAGCTCTACCGCACCGCGCTGGCCGTGCGCCGCGGCAACCCGGCGCTGGCGCCGACCGACAACCTGCGCTGGGTGCCGGCGCCGGACGGCGTGCTCGTCTTCGAGCGCGCGGTCGAGGGACAGCCGGTGTTCCGCTGCACGGTGAACATGAGCGACCGGCCCGTCGCCGTCGGCCGGCCCGGTGAACTGCTGCTGAGCAGCGGTTCCCTGGAGGGCACACCGGTTGACGTGGTGCTGCCGCCGGACACCACCGCCTGGTGGTCCGTCTAGGTCGTCCCGGCCCCGGCCACCCTTGGACGGTAAGGGTGGGCGGGCGTGGGATGCGGGCGTGTCGCGGACGGATCCGCGTCACGCCCGCCCACTTCCGGGGCCTGTCCACGTGTACTCCCCCAACCGGGACCCCACCGTCCTCATCGGACCCGCGTATGCTCTGCGTCACCAAACGTCAGGAGCCCCCGATGACCGACAGTGACGCCAAGCTCGACACTTCTGTCCCGCACTCCGCCCGGGTCTGGAACTACTGGCTCGGCGGTAAGGACAACTATCAGGTGGACCGCCAGGTCGGCGACGACTTCGCGAACCTCTACCCGGACATCGCCGTGGTCGCGCGCCAGTCCCGGGCGTTCCTCAAGCGGGCCGTCACCCACCTGACCGTGGACGCCGGCATCCGGCAGTTCCTCGACATCGGCACCGGCATGCCGACCGCGGAGAACACCCACCAGGTGGCGCAGGCCGCGGCCGCCGACGCGAAGGTGGTCTACGTCGACAACGACCCGCTCGTGCTGGTGCACGCCCGGGCGCTGCTCACCGGCACCCCGCAGGGGCGTACGGAATATGTCGACGCCAACCTGCACGAGCCGCACACGATCCTCGAGGCTGCCCGCGGCACCCTCGACCTGGACCAGCCGGTCGGCCTGATCCTGATGAACATTCTCGGACACGTCCCGGACCTCGACGAGGCCGTCTCGATCGTCCGGACCCTGCTCGGCGGGCTCGCCCCCGGCAGCTACCTGGTCACCGCCGACGGCACCAACGTGATCGACGGGCCGGCGTTCGAGGAGGCCATCGGTGTCTGGAACGCGAACGCGCCGCTCAGCTACAACCTGCGCCACCCGGACGACCTGCGCCGCTTCCTGGAGGGCCTGGAAGTCCTGGAACCCGGGCTCGTCCCGTGCGCCGACTGGCGACCGGCCGAGGGCGCGACCGGCGACGAGAAGCGCCCGGTCGACGAGTACGGCGCGGTCGGCCGCAAGCCGTGATCCGAAGGCCGTAGCCCGCAAGCTGCAGGTCGCACTCCGCAGGCCGTAGCCGCAAGCCTCAGGCCGTATTCCGCAGGGCGTAGCCGCAAAAGCCTCAGGCCGTATTCCGCAAGCCTCAGGCCGTACTCCGCAGGCCGTAGCCGCAAGCTTAAGGTCTTACCCCGCAGGCCGTCGTTCCGTACTCCGCGAGGCGTAGGACAGGCTCGGAGGCCGTCACCGCCCAGGCCCGGGACGGTGACGGCCTCCGTCGGTGAGCACCGGCCCGCGAGACGCAGAGCCCGGTACCGGTCAGAGATCCCGCTCGCCGGGGAAGTCCTCGGCGGTGCGCGCACCGGTGTCGTCCACCAGGCCCGGTGCCATGCTGCCGCCGTGCGCCTCCTGCTCCGGGGGCGGCTGCTCGTTGAAGGCCCGCTCCTCCTCGGCGTCGGCGGATCCCGGGCCGTCCTGGGTGGCGAACTCGGCGAAAGATTCAGGGTTGACGTCGCTCATGATCGTGCGTATACCCCTGGCGCGGGGTTTCTACCGTCGATGACATGCAGTGGCTTCTATGGGCCGCCGTGGCCGCGGCCCTCGCAACAGTCCTGGTCACCCTCATGCTCCGGGCCCGGCGGCGCCGGCGACTCCCGCAGACCCGGGCGGAACGCCTCGCCGCCGCCCGCAACGCCGGCCGGGACGTCCGGCGCGGCGCACCACGCGGCCCGGTCGCGGCCCGCCGGGGCGTCGCCCCCGACGACCGGTGGGCGCGGTGGATGGCGTTCTTCGGCGTCAGCAGCGGCAGCCACGGATCGGACAGCGGCAGCCACGGGCGGGACGACAGAAGCGGCAGCAGCCACGGGCGGGACGACAGAAGCGGCAGCCACGGGTCCGACGGCCGAAGCGGCAGCCACGGGTCGGACGGCGGCGGAAGCGGAAGCGGCAGCGGCTACGACAGCGGGGGCGGCGGGAGCTTCGGTGGCGGCGGCTTCGACGGTGGAGGGGGCGGCGGCGGAGGCGGTTACTGAGCACTGCCGAAACCTCATCCGGTCCCCGCTGTACCCGATGCATACGGCACCTGACCCCGCGTACCCGAAGGTTGCCGCATGTCCGTTCTCACCCGGCCCGCCGTCCTGCTCGCCGCCGCGTCCGTCGCCGCCGGTCTGCTCGTGGCCCCCGGCACCGCGTACGCCACCGACACCACCGCAGCCACCGGCACCACCGCAGCCACCGACCCCACCGTCATCGAGCCCGCTGACCCCGCCGCACCCACCGACGTCACCACCGAGCTGACCGCGGCACAGCTGACCGTCGCTCTGCGGGCGGTGGAGAAGGCGTCCGCGACGGCCGGCGCGCAGGGCTGGAAGACGGTGTCGGAGTACCGCTACACGGTGGCCGGCAACCCGGCCGGGATGACCGCGACCGAGACGTCCGTCGCCGACCTGGTCGGCGGCCGCTACTCCGACGTGCTCGCGGCCAACGGGTTCACGTCCACCGGCACGTTCGCCGCCGACCGCAAGGGCCGCTGGATCGGGGTGGACTCGTCCCGGCAGCATCAGGCGCTCGACATGATGGGCCGCTCGGCCGTGACGCACGTCTTCGTCGCCGATCCGAAGCTGAACCTGACCGGCCACCTCTCCGCCGAGGGACTGGACCCGGCCGCGATGGCGACCGGGTACGCCGGCGGCGGCACCAGGGTCTCCCACGCCGACGGCAGTGCGGACCTCGCGGTCACCGCCGACGAGGACCTGGACGTCACCCTGCACGTCGCGGCGAGCGGGGTGCTGACCGGGGCGCGCGCCGACGTCGACTACGGGGACGGGAACACGGCCGGCATCGACATGACGTTCGCGTACGGGCCGCAGTCGGTCACCCTGCCGGCCGGTTCCACGACGGTCGCCGAGGGGACGCTGGCGACCGGTGTCGCGTACCTCGACATGGCGACCGCCGTGCGGAACGCCGCGAACGGGGCCGCCACCGAGGTCCGCAAGGCCGCCAAGAAGCGCACCGTGAAGGTCGCGACCCTGCGCAAGGTGGTCCGCAAGGACGTGGCCGTCACGAACCGGTACGCCCAGGTGCGGGTCAAGGTCGCGAACGTCGCCGGCGGTGTGCGGGTGTCCGCGACGAACCCGTGGACGAAGAAGTCGGTCGGCTGGACCGTCAAGGCCGCCGGCAAGAAGGTCGTCGTCAAGAAGGCCTGACAGGTCGAGCGGTCTGACCGGTCACGAGCAGCGCGGGCCGACGAAGTTGATCTGCTGGCGCTACGAAGTCGCTGTGATCATGGGGTCGAAACCGCAATTTCGCATCGCTAGCAGATCAACACCGCCGCACGGACACAACGCAGCAGACCCCGGCGACCGCGGCAGCCATGAAGCGGCAGGAAAGCTCGCCCCGGGCCGCTCGGCAAGACGACAGGAACATCCCCGGAGAGCGAAACTACAGCGGCTCCTCCGTAGGGGGCGCCGCCTCCGGACCGCGCCCAGCCACCTCGACCAGATGGTGCCGGCAGGACTGGGCGGCGGCGCTGAGGGGGCGCTCGCGCGAGTGCATGACGCCGATCGGCGGGTGCACCGGTGCCGGGTGCAGGTTGCGGACCGCGATGGCGGGGCCGCCGGCGAGGTCGGTGACTGATTTTGACAGCAGGCCGACGCCGAGGCCGGCGGCGATGAGGTCGCGGATCCCGGTCGAGGTGGTCGACTCGAACTCGACGCGGGGGGTGAATCCGGCGGATCGGGCGGCGTCCTCCAGGATCCAGCGCAGGCCGCTGCCGGGTGGCAGGCTCACGAACGGTTCGTCGCGTGCCTCGCCCAGGGTGAGCCGGCCGGAGCGGGCGAGGGCGTGACCGATGGGCAGGGCCAGCAGCAGGTGTTCGTCGGTCAGCGGCAGGGCGTCGAACCGGGGTGGCAGGTCGGCGTACACCGGGCCGATCACGAGGTCGAGTTCGCCTTCGTCGAGGGCGCCGAGCAAGCCTGTCACGGCGCCGCTGCGCAGGCGCAGCGCGATGCCCGGGAATCGGTCGCGGAAGCGGGCCAGGGCCTGTGGGAGGTCGTACGGTCCGAGCCCCGCCGTGGCACCGATGCTGACCCGCCCGCTGACCACGGCGGTGATCTCGTGGATCTCGGTGCGGGCGCCGTCGATCTCGGCGAGGACGCGCCGCGCCCGCGCCACGAACAGTTCGCCGGCCGGGGTCAGCGCGACCCGCCGGGTGGTGCGCGCGAACAACGCCAGCCCCAGCTCGGTCTCCAGCGCCCGGATCTGCGCGGACACCGCCGACTGGGCGACGTGCAGGCGTTCGGCGGCCCGGGTGAATCCGCCGTAACGGGCCACCGCTTCGACGTAGCTCAGCTGGCGTAACTCCACGCGTCGATGGTGGCCTCCGCCGGGGCCGGCTGCCGGGCTGATCGCGACAGGTCCATCATGCGGGGGAAACGTCGTGCAGTGGTCTTCGGCCCATCGGCGCAGGGCCCGCAGCGGCACGGTGAGGCTACGACCGGTTTCGGTCAGCTCGTATTCGTCGTGGAGTGCGACCGCGGGGTAGACCGTGCGGCTGATGAGTTCGGCTTCTCCGAGGCCGCTCCGCATCCCCTACCTCTCCACAGACCTCTTGGTGGGAGCCGGAATACTCGGTCCGGCGGGACGCCGCGTTCCGGCAGCAGCCGGACCGCCCGGTCCACGAAGTCGTCCAGCCCGGCCGGTCAGATGCGGGACGAGGATGAAGCCGTCGCGGGCGTCCGTCCGGACGTACTCGTGGAGCTGCGCGGCGACCCGCCTGCGGTGTGCCGATGAATGATCCGATCGGGTGCCGGGGTGAACCATCCCGGTCAGCCGTCCGTTCCCCATGGCGTGCAGCCGACAGATCTCGCCGACCCGAAGACCGACGACGACGCCGAGCCGGCCCCGGACGCCCCGGCCCCGGACGCCACGGCCGGCGACACCCCGGCCGCGGACACCCCCGCGGCGGCGCCGCCGAAGGAGCCGGGACGGGTACGCCGGATCCTGTCGCACCCCCGGTTCCAGACCGGCCTGACCGTGCTGGCCTGCGTCGTCGTCTTCGCCGCGCTGGTCTACCCGAACGTCGTCAAGCGGCTCAGCCTCGGCGGGTTCGCCCGCATCCCGATCGAGGCGGCCGTCGGCATCGCCGTCCTGATCCTGCTGCCGGCCCGGCCGCGCAAGATCGTGGCGGCGGCCGGCGGCGCTGTCCTCGGCTGGCTGATCATTGAGAAGAGCTTGGACATGGGCTGGTTCGAGATCCTGAACCGGCCCTTCGACCCGGTCCTCGACTGGATCCTGTTCGACGACACGTACGGCTTCATCCGCGACTCCTACGGCCAGGCCTCGGCGTACGCGGCGATCGTCGGCGGCCTGCTCGGGGCCGTCGCCGTGCTCGCGCTCACCGTCTGGGCGGTGCTGCGGGTGACCGCCCTCGTCGGCCGGCACCGGCGCGTCTCCGCGTACACCGCCGGGGGTATCACGGCGGTCTGGACCGTCGTCTTCCTCACCGGTGTGCAGGTAGTCCCGAAGGCGCCGGTCGCCGCCCGATCCACCGTCACCTACGCCTGGGACCGCGCCCGGCAGGCCGGGGCGGGCATCGCCAACAGCGCCACCTTCGCCAAGGAGATCAAGAACGACCCGTTCAAGACCGTCCCCGGCGACCAGTTGCTCACCGGACTGGCCGGCAAGGACGTCGTCTTCACGTTCGTCGAGAGCTACGGACGCAACGCGGTCGAGTCCCCCGAGTTCGCCGCCGGCACCGAGGCCGTCCTCGACCGGGGCGCCGCCGGGCTGGCCACCGCCGGGTTCGCCGCCCGCAGCGGCTGGCTGACCTCACCCACGTTCGGCGGCAACAGCTGGCTGGCGCACTCCACCCTGCTGTCCGGGCTCTGGATCAACAACCAGAGCCGGTACCGCAACCTGACCGCCAGTGACCGGCTCACCCTGACCAGCGCGTTCAAGCGCGCCCAGTGGGACACCGTCAGCGTGATGCCGGGCGCCACCCGGGCCTGGCCGGAGGGCAAGTTCTACGGCTACAACCGGGTCTGGGACAGCCGCAACCTGGGGTACCAGGGCCCGAAGTTCAGCTGGGCGCCGATGCCCGACCAGTACACGCTGAAGCAGTTCACCGAGCGCGAGTACGGCAAGTCCGGCCGCGCGCCGCTGATGGTGGAGATGCCGCTGGTCTCCAGCCACACCCCGTGGACCCCGCTGCCGGCCTTCATGGACTGGGACGAGATCGGTGACGGCTCGGTCTACCACGGGGTCGTCGCCGACGCGCCGAAGAAGGCCGACATCTGGGGCAGCACCGGCAAGGTCCGCGCCGCGTACGGCAAGTCCATCGAGTACACCCTGACCACGCTGCTCGACTGGGTGCGCGAGTACGGCGACGACAACCTGGTCCTGGTCTTCCTCGGCGACCACCAGCCGGCCAAGGTGGTCTCCGGCGAGAACGCGAGCCACGACGTGCCGATCACCATCGTCGCCAAGGACCCGAAGGTGCTCGACCGCATCGACGGCTGGGGCTGGACCGACGGCCTCAAGCCGGCCACCGACGCCCCGGTCTGGCCGATGAACGCCTTCCGGGACAGGTTCCTCACCGCGTACGGCTCCGCCCACTGACCCGGTGTGTGGCACCGGCCCCCCGGTCACCGCCGGTGCCACACACCGCCCCCCGCCCGGACGGACCGATCGGTCCGGACCGCGCGGTCCGTCACGCCGCCTGCGGGAACACCCGTTCCACCAGGGTCGCCAGGGTGGTCGCCAGCAGCGCGTGCACCTGCTCCCGGCTCAACACGCCCCGCTCCAGCCACTCCCGTCCCGTGAACACCGCCAGCCCCACATACGACCTCGCCATGCCCCGCAAGGCAGCACCAGCGCCGTCGTCAAGTCCCAGCGCTTGCAGCACATCGTCCGCTGCCACATCGATGGCCTCAGCGATCACGGCATCCACTTCCGCATCACCGGCCATCCCGCCGGCGTTGATGGCCGCGAGCCAGGACGTGCTGTGCCGCGAGACGACGTCGAGGAACCAGCTGACGATCGAGTCGATCCGGCGGTCGAGGGTTTCGCCCTGCGGAAGGCTCTCCAGCGCCACTCTGGGCACGGTCAGCATCACCCGTACCACTTCGAGGTACAGGTCCTTTTTCGTCCCGAAGTAGTGGTTCACCAGCCCACGCGCCACGCCTGCCGCACGGGCCACATCGGTGGTCGACACCTCCGAGTACGGACGGCGGCCGAACAGCCGCACCGCCACGGCCAGGATCTGCTCGCGCCGGCTGTCCGGTTCCATCCGCCGCCGGCGGGTCGCCTCGACATGCACGCCGTGACCCTACGTCACCGCCACCGGGTTGCCGGACGCCACGTCGATTCATCGCCCGCCGCGATCGGCGCGCCGTCCATGCGCCGATCGCACGGCCAGATAGGCGGCCCATGATCCATCCTGCGGTCATCGCGCGAGCAGATGAATCGCGCGAATTCATATCCGGCTTATTGACACATCGCCAACAACGATCGACGCTGGATCGATGTCGACGCCTGGATTGGACGGCTACACCGAGCCGTGGCGCAAGCCGGAACACGAGGACCTCGCCGAACTGGCCCGTGCCTTCTTCACCAAGGAGGTGCTGCCGCACGCCGGCCGCCTGGAGAAGCAGGGCCACCCCGATCGCGAGCACTACCGGCGCGCCGGCGAGCTCGGCCTGCTCGGTCTCTCGGTGCCGGAGAAGTTCGGTGGCGGCGGCGGCGACTTCACCCACGAAGCCGTGCTGCTGCACGAACAGATGCTGGCCGGCGAGGGCAGCCTCGGCCTCGCCGTGCACAGCGGCATCGTCACCGGCTATGTCAGCCACTACGGCACCGACGAGCAGAAGGCACGCTGGCTGCCCGGCCTGGTCAGCGGCGAGCTGATCGGCGCGATCGCGATGACCGAGCCGGACGGCGGTTCCGACGTCCAGGCGATACGGACCCGTGCGGTCCGCGACGGCGAGGACTACCTGGTCAGCGGCTCGAAGACCTTCATCACCAACGGGTACTTGGCGGACCTGCTGGTCCTCGCCGTGAAGACCGATCAGTCCGCCAAGGCACGCGGCATCTCCCTGCTGCTCTGCGACCTGCGCGACGACCCGCCGGGCTTCCGGCGCGGGCGCAACCTGGAGAAGATCGGCCTGCACGCCAACGACACGGCGGAGCTGTTCTTCGACGAGATGCGGGTGCCGGCGGCCGACCTGCTCGGCGGCGCGGAGAACCTCGGCTTCATCCAGCTCATGCAGCAACTGCCGCAGGAACGCCTGGTCATCGGGGTGGGTGCGGTCGCCGCGATGCAGCGGGCGGTCGAGCTGGCCACGGCGTACGCCAAGGAGCGCCACGCGTTCGGCAAACCCCTGATCGGGCACCAGAACACCCGGATGGTCCTCGCCGACTGCGCCACCCGGACCCGGGCGTCCCGGGCTTTCCTGGACGACTGCATCCAGCGGCACACCCGTGGTGAGCTGGACGTGGCGACCGCGGCGATGGCGAAGCTCTACCTCACCGAGGGCCAGTGCGAGGTCGTCGACCGCTGCCTGCAGATCTTCGGGGGCTACGGCTACACCACCGAGTACCCGATCGCCCGGATGTATGCGGACGCCCGGGTCCAGAAGATCTACGGCGGCACGAACGAGATCATGAAGGAGCTGATCGCGCGTGTCCTCTGAGCGCTGCGGCCCGCTGCACGGCACCCGGGTGGTCGAACTGGCCGGCCTGGCACCGGGCCCGTTCGGCTGCATGATGCTGGCCGACCTCGGCGCCGAGGTGGTGCTCGTCGAACGACCCGGCGGGTCCGGACCGCTCGTTCCGCCCGCCGGTCCGCTGCAACGCAACCGCCGGGTGGTGCGCCTCGACCTCAAGTCCGAGGCCGGGCTCGGCGACCTGCTGCGCCTCGCGGCCCAGGCCGACGTGCTGGTGGAGGGCTTCCGCCCCGGGGTGGCCGAGCGCCTCGGCTTCGGCCCGGCCCGGTGCGCGGAGATCAACCCCAGGCTGGTGTACGGGCGGATGACCGGCTGGGGCCAGGACGGTCCGCTCGCCGCCGCCGCCGGCCACGACATCGACTACCTGGCCGTCGCCGGGGCCCTCGAACCGCTGGGCCGCCCCGGCCGGCCGCCACACGCGCCGATCAACCTGCTCGCCGACTTCGCCGGTGGCGGCATGCTGCTGGCCGTCGGGGTGCTCGCCGCCCTGCTGGAACGGGAACGCTCCGGCCTCGGCCAGGTCGTCGACGCCGCGATGGTCGACGGGTCGGCGCTGCTCACCACGTTCCTGCACGGCATGATGGCGGCCGGGATGTGGCCCGGCGGGCGCGGCGAGAACCTGCTCGACGGTGGTGCGCCGTTCTACGACACGTACCGCGCGTCGGACGGCGGTCACCTCGCGGTCGGCGCCCTGGAACCGCAGTTCTACGCGGCGCTGCTGCGGGGCCTCGACCTGGACGCCGGCACCCTGCCGGACCAGCTCGACCGGTCCGGCTGGCCGGAACTGCGCCGGATCTTCACGGAACGGTTCGCGACCCGGACCCGGGACGCATGGGCCGCGGTCTTCGCCGGCCTCGACGCCTGTGTCAGCCCGGTGCTCTCCCCCGCCGAGGCGCCGGACCACCCGCACAACCGTGCCCGCGGCACCTTCGTCGAGGTGAACGGGCTGCGCCAACCGGCTCCGGCACCCCGCTTCGGGCGTACCCCCGCAAGCACGCCCGCCGCCGCCGAGGCCACCACCGTGACCGAGGTCCTGGCCGGCTGGAAATGATCAGGCGGCGAGCTTGCGCTTGTCGCGGTACATCGCGGCGTCCGCCTCGGCGGTGAGCGCCTCGAGGGAGACGTCGGAGCCGGCCGCACGCAGGGCCTGTCCGACGCTCACCCCGACCGTCACCTCGCGGCCGTCGCCGAGCCTGACCGGACGACGCACCACCTGGCGGATCCGGTCGGCGACGCCGGCGGCCTCGGCGTCACCGGCATCCGGCAGCAGTACCAGAAACTCGTCGCCACCGAGCCGGCCGGCCAGATCCCCGTCGCGCAGCACGCCGCTCAGCCGGCCGCCGATCTCCCGCAGGAGCAGGTCACCGGCGGCATGCCCGTGCGTGTCGTTTACCTGTTTGAAGCCGTTCAGGTCGAGCAGCAGCACGGCGAAGGGCTGCCCGGTGTGCCGGTCCGCGTGGTCGGCCAGCCGGCCCCGGTTCGGCAACCCGGTGAGCGGGTCGTGGTTGGCCTGGTGGTGCAGCGCCGCCCGGATCCTCTGCAGGGTGGTGAGCTGGCGGGCGAAGGCCGACGACTGGGTGCCGGTGATCACCGCGATCATCAGGTTCACACCGATCACGAAGGCGTGGTCGGGCGACTCCGGGACCAGCAGCAGGAACGCGGCCGACGACAGCGCGAAAACCGTCAGCGCCCCGGCGAGCCGGTGCCGGACAGCGGCGACACAGATGGCGAGGCTGAGCAGCGGCCAGGTGGTCTGCGGGCTCTCCCGCGTGGTGAGCACCACGAACATGACGATGGTCAGCGTGTCGAGGGCGACCTGCAGCGCGCTGAACATCGGGTACCGGTGCGACCGCGGCCGGCGGCGCGCGGCCCAGGCGAACACGTCGGCGGCCGACATCGCGCCGATCCCGAGCCAGCAGGCGGCCAGCATGCCGGCGCTCAGCGGCGGGCCCGCCCAGCCACCGGAGCCGAGGGTGTAGGCGAGCGTGTAGATCAATCCAACGGTGCGGGCCACCAGGGCGGCGGTCTCGATCGTGCGACGGCGCGACAGCAACGAGTCGTCGATCACCGTACGCATGTCTCCCCCATCGGCCCCGCTCCCGGGGACATGAGAAAAGGCCGGCCGCCCAAGGGGCGACCGGCCTCGCTCGTGCGTACGGCTCAGAACCGGAAGGCGCCGACCAGGTTGCGCAGCTCCTCGGCGGTCCGGGAGACCTCCTCGCTGGCGGCGCGGGTCTGCGCGACACCGCCGACGGTGGCCGCGCTCGCCGACGAGACGTCGCTGATGTTGGCGGCGATCCGGCTGGAGCCGGCGGCCACCTCGGCGATGCTGCGCGACATCTCGCCGGTGGTGGCGGTCTGCTCCTCCACCGCCGAGGCGATGGTGGTCTGGAAGTCGTTGATCTGCGCGATGACCTCGGAGATGCGGTTGATGACCTCGACCGCGCCGCCGGTGTCCTGCTGGATCGCGGTGACCCGGGCACCGATGTCCTCGGTGGCGCGGGCGGTCTCCTGGGCCAGGTCCTTGACCTCGCTGGCGACCACGGCGAAACCCTTGCCGGCGTCGCCGGCGCGAGCCGCCTCGATGGTGGCGTTCAGGGCGAGCAGGTTGGTCTGCTCGGCGATGCTGGTGATCAGCTTGATGACGTTGCCGATCTCGGCGGACGACTCGCCGAGCTTGCGGATGGTCTGGGTGGCACTGGCGGCCTCGGAGACCGCGATCGAGGCGACCTGGGCGGCGTCGGCGGCGTTGCGGGAGATCTCCCGGATCGACAGGCCCATCTCCTCGGAGCCGGCGGCGACGGACTGCACGTTGCGGGAGATCTCGTCGGCCTCGATCGAGGCGGAACTGCTCTGCCGGTCGGTGTTGTCCACCGCGTCGGCGATCTGGCCGGAGACGGAGGCCAACTCGGTCGACGCGACCGCCAGCTTGTCCGCGTCCAGCGCGATGGTCCGCATCGAGTCGCGCACCTTGTCCAGCGAACGGTCCAGGCCGGCGGCCATCACGCCCAGTTCGTCGCGGCTGGTGATGCCGCTGCGCACGGTCAGGTCGCCGCGGTCGAGGGCGTCGATGACCACGCCGAGCTTACGGATGGGGCCGAGGATCGACCGGACCATCGGGATCGCCATGCCGATCAGCAGCGCGAGCGCGGCAAGCGCCACGAAGATCGCCGTGTTCCGCACCGACGACTTCGTATCGGCCATCTCGGTTCGTTGCGCGGCGACCTGGGCCTCGACCGACTCGGTGAGGGTGTCCAGTTCCGTGTCGGTCGTGTCGTTGCGCTCGGCGATCTCGTCCGTGCGGCCGACGACCGACTTGGGGTCGGCCACGCCGGCCGCGACGAAGTCGGTGATGAAGGTGTTGAACGCCTCGAAGTCACGCCGGTAGCCGTTGAACTCGGTCACGATGTTCGCCGGCAGGCCGGAAGCGACGACCTTGTCGGCGGCCTCGACCGCCGACGCCACGTCGTCCTTCACGTCGCCGAGCACGTCGTGCCCGAGAGCCGCCCGGTACGCGTCGACCTTGAGCTCGCTCTGCCGGTTGTTGAGGTGGTTGAGCGCGGCGAGGCCGGCCTCCAGGCTGCGGATCTCCTCAGCCTGGTCCGCCAGCGACTCCTGCCCGATCAGGGTGATCGTCGCCATCGAGCCGAGCGCGACAGCGCCCGTGGCGACGATGGCACTCAGCCGTTTGGCTGTGCCGATGTTCTGCAATCCGCGCATCTGCCCTCCATCCGTGGTCCGACGCACCTTCCATCGGCCACACGGGGAAGCATCTGAGGACTGAAGTTTCGCCGGGCAGGAAGTCCCGAAGCGGACTATCCCATCCTAGGTCAGCGGTGGATCTTCTCGCGCCAATCCGCGGGAACCGCGCCGGCCGGTCCGGGCACCGGCTGATCGGCCGGGCGGCTGGTCGGCGGAGCCAGCTCCGGGCCGCCGCCGGCCTCCTCGGTGTCGAAGTTCCAGTACCAGTCCTCACCGGGCTCGAAGGACTGGATGACCGGGTGCCCGGTGCTCTTCCAGTGCGCGGTGGCGTGCTGCGAGGGAGAGGTGTCGCAGCAGCCGACGTGGCCGCACTCGGCGCATCGGCGCAGGTGGAACCACCAGCCGCCGGCGGCGAGGCATTCGGCGCAGCCGGTGCCGGAGGGCGGTACGTCAGTGTTGATCGGCGAAGTCACACGTCGGAACCTATCGCACCGCGTCGTACGCCTCCTGTGCCGCACGCATGGCGTTGATCTCACCTTCCAGTAACTCGATCAGCTCGACCAGCTTGGCCGCGGCCCGCGCGCCGAGGTCGGTGAGGCTGTATTCGACCCGCGGCGGGATGGTGGCCTGCACCTCGCGCCGGACCAGGCCGTCCCGTTCCAGTGCCTGCAAGGTCTGGGCCAGCATCTTCTCGCTCACCCCGTCGACGCGGCGGCGCAGGGCGTTGAACCGGTGCGGCCCCTCGTGCAGGGCGGCCAGGGCGAGCCCGCCCCAGCGCCCGGTCACGTCGGCGAAGACGCCGCGGGAGGCGCAGTCGCGGGCGAACACGCTGGGGATCAGGTCGTCAACCGGATCGGTCATGACGTAGACGATACCGCCTCGGAGTTGGCACTTTCAAAAAGTTAGTGCATTCTCAGAGGCAGCGCTTCGCTGAGGCGTTGATCAGTCCCGGGTCCCGGGCTGATCAGTTCGGTTGTTTCAGCCCGGGGCGTCCTGGCTGATCAGTTCGGTTGCTGAGGAGCAGACATGACCACCTACGCCGTCACCGGTGCCACCGGCCAGCTGGGCCGCCTCGTCGTCGACGCGCTCATCGCCCGCGGTGCCGCGCCGGGCGACATCGTCGCCGCGGTCCGGGACACCGCCAAGGCCGCCGGCCTCGCGGCTCGCGGCGTGCAGGTGCGCGAGGCCGACTACGACCGCCCGGAGACCCTCACATCCGCGTTCGCCGGCGTCGACCGCCTGCTACTGATCTCCGGCAACGAGGTGGGCAAGCGGCTGCCGCAGCACACCGCCGTGATCGAGGCCGCGAAGGCCGCCGGCGTCACGTTCCTCGCCTACACCAGCATCCTGCGGGCGGACAGCAGCCCGGTCGGGCTGGCGCCCGAGCACCTCGCCACCGAGCAGGCCCTCGCCGCCGCCGGGATCGAGCACGCCCTGCTGCGCAACGGCTGGTACACCGAGAACTACGCGGGCAGCATCACCGGCGCCCTCGCGACCGGCACCATCGCCGGCAGCGCGGGCGACGGGAAGATCGCCGCGGCGACCCGGGCCGACTACGCCGAGGCGGCGGCCGCGGTGCTGCTCGCCGGCTCGGCCGGGGTCCACGAACTCGGCGGCACCCCGTTCACCATGGCCGAACTGGCCGCCGAGGTCTCCCGGCAGAGCGGCCGGACCGTCACCTACACCGACCTGCCGGTCGCGGAGTACCAGGCGGTGCTTGTCGGCGCCGGCCTTCCCGAGGGATACGCCGGCCTGCTCGCCGACACCGACGCGAAGATCGTCGAGGGGCACCTGGACACCCGCAGCGGCGACCTGGAGAAGCTGATCGGCCGGCCGTCGACGCCGCTCGCCGACGCGGTGGCGAGCGCCCTGAAGAACTGACGCCTACCTGGTCACGCCGGTTCTGCTCGGTCACGCCGGTTCTACTCGGCCACGCCGGTTCTACTCGGTCACGCCGGTTCTACTCGGTCACGCCGGTTCTACTCGGTCACGTCGGCGAACGTGCCCCCGAGTGCCGCGACAGCCTCGTCCGCGGCGACGCGCAACCCCAGCCCGCGCTCGCCCGCACCGAGACTGATCGTGCGCCCCCGGGTACGTTCGTCGGCGACCACCGGCCACGCCGTGACCGAGCCGAACGGTGTGATCGTGCCCCGCTCGTACCCGGTAGCCTCCTTCGCGGTGGCCGCGTCCGGCATCGACAGCCGGCTCACCCCGAGCAGCGCGCGCAGCTTCGGCCACGAGATCGACCGGTCACCGGGGACGAGCACGAACAGGTACTCCCCCTCGGCCCGGCGCACCACGAGCGTCTTCACCAGGTCGCGCACCTCGACACCCTGCGCGGCGGCCGCCTCCTCGACGCTGTTCACCGGTCCGTGGGTGACCACGTCATGATGGAGACCGGCGGCAGTGGCGGCGGCGATGGCGGAGTTCGTCACAAGATCAGGATAGTCAACCGGAGAGGGGAACGTCATGACCAGCAAACCGCGGCTCCAGCCCGGACCGGACCACCCGATCACGATCAAGCCGAGCAACGACCGGATCGTGGTCACGGTGGCCGGCAAGGTGGTGGCCGACAGCAGGAACGCGCTGATGCTGCAGGAGGCGGACTACCCGCCGGTCCCGTACATTCCGCTGGCCGATGTGGATCAGTCGCTTCTGGAGCGTACCGAGACCACCAGCTACTGCCCCTACAAGGGCGACGCCGGCTACTACTCGATCCCGGCCGGAGGGTCGAAATCGGTCGACGCCATCTGGGAGTACACGGCACCCTTCGACGCCGTCGCGCCCATCACGAACCACATCGCGTTCTACCCGGACCGCGTCGACTCGGTCGAGGTCACGCGCGAATAGCGCTCCGCACGGCGGCGATCTGGTAGCGGTCGGCCTCGTACGGCGTGTAGAGCGACACCCGGTCGATCGCCGTGCCGAACCGCGCCTTCAAGCCGGCCGCAACCGCCGCCGCGTCACCGGCCACCGCGAAGGCGTCCAGCACGTCGTCGCCGATCAGAGCCGCCATCTCGGCCCACTCCTGGCGCCGGGACAGCACGTTCAGCCGGTCCGCCAGCTCGGACCAGCCGTGCACCTCGAGCACCGGCCGGTACGACGGCGTGGACGCGTAGAACGCGATCTGCCCCCGCACCGCCTCCTCGGCGCGGGCCCGCTGCACCGGGTCCGCGCCGAGCACCACCATGGCGCTCATCTGCAGGGTGAACCCGTCCAGGCTGCCGCCGCGGGCCTCGCGCAGACACGGCAAAATCCGCTGCCACAGATAATCCTTACTGGTCAGCGGATGCACGAGCATCCCGTCCGCGACCCGGCCCGCCACGGCGACCATCCGCTCGCCGACCGCGGCCAACTCGACGGGCGGGTTCCCGTACGGATTAGGGCCCGGATTGAAGAAATCGGTCATCACGGTGTGCTTGTAGAACGCGCCACGGAACATCAGCCGATCCCCGGTCGCCCACGAGTGCCAGATCGCCCGCAACGCCCCGACGAACTCCTCCATCCGCGCCGCCGGACTGCTCCACGGCATCGAGAACCGCCGCTCGATATGCGGCTTGACCTGCGAACCCAGCCCCAGCCGGAACCGGCCCTCACTGATCAGCCGCAGATCGTTGGCGAGCACCGCCACATTCATCGGGTTCCGCGCGAACGCCACCGCGATCGCCGACTGCAGGCTGATCTGCCCGGTGGCCCGCGCCACGAGCGCCAGCGTCGTGAACACGTCGTGCCGCGTCTCCGCCGCCAGAAACCCGTCGTAGCCGACCTGCTCGGCCGACACCGCGGCCGCCTCAGCCTCGGCCGGCGTGGCCGCGACCGGCGCGGCGAAGTCCACCAACATCGTTAATGCATAACATCAAAACCCGCCAGGAGTACGCGCACCACCTCCCCAGACGCAACTAATCCCTCCCCACCGCCGAGACACCTGCGGTCCATGCCCCGGCGCCCGTCCGGCGCCGCCGCGTTGTCTAGGCCGGTCGGGGCACGGCCGCCCGGATCGCCTCGGCCATCACGTCGGTGGCGGTGGCGCGCAGCAGATCCAGATCGGCCTCCACCGCACCGGTCGCCAGAGCCACCACGGCATCGCCGTCGTAGCGGGAATGTGCCGGATGCAGAGCCCGCGCGAACCCGGTGTGCCCGCTCTGGGCCAGCAGGTAACAGTCCGGCTTGCTGAGCGTGGCATCGGTCAGGACGACCGCGATCGTGGTGTTCACCGGACCGAACGGAACCACCGGCCCGGTGCCCGCACCGGTTTCCGCACCCGCTTCCGCGCCCGTTTCCGCACCGGTTTCCGCATTCACGAGCGGGCGCCCGTCGGCACCGAGGACGTCACCCCACGCGTTCACCACGGCGACCACCGCCACCGACGCCGCGCCGCACCGGCCGGTGGCCAAGCCCAGTCCGCCCGGCGCCACGCCACCCCGCCATTTGCCGGTGGTGGCCCCGGTGCCGGCTCCGACCGTACCGCCGCTGAAATGATCCCCACGGAAGGCGGAAAGCGCGGCAGCCCGCCCGGCCGCCGCGTCAGGTGGCGTCCCGCCGACCGAGCCGTCGAAGATCGACATGCCGACGACGATCGGCACCGGACCCAGCGGGGTGGGGAAGCCGAGACCGCGCTCGCGCAGCAGGTTCATCACGCCGTCGCCGGCGGCCAGCCCGAACGCGGAACCGCCGGAAAGCACCACCGCGTCCACCCGGTCGACGAGCATCGCCGGTTCCAGCAGGGCGAACTCGCGGGTCGCCGGCGCTCCACCCCGCACCTCACCGGACCCGACCGTGCCCGGCGGCGGCAGGATCACGGTCACGCCAGTGCCGTCACCTGTCCAATGGCCGGCCCAGGCGGAGAGCAGCTGCGGATCTTCCACGGTCCGACCGTAACCCCGCCCGACGCGGTCCGCGCGTAACCCGTTGCCTTTTCGATCGCCCCCAGCTGGGACTGCTCGTATGAGTGACTGCCCCTGTCGTACGCACGATCCGTTGTCACCGGGCCGGGTGGCGCCGAACGCGCGATGTTGATCTGCTAGCGCTACGAAATCGCTGTGATCAAGGGGTCAAAACCGCGATTTCGCACCGCTAGCAGATCAACACCGCCCGCCGGATCCAGCGCAACCGGCCGCGGCCACCTGTCCGGGGATCGCACCAGAGCCGAGGACGAGCAACACCACGCCGGACCCCTCTGCCTCGCCGCCGCATCGACATCCGGCGCACCCCTGCTCCGTAACCTCCCACCAGCGCAAACCGGGCAGAAACGTTCGCGCTGCCTGCTTGACAAGACCATCGGGACACCCCGCAGGCGATCCGCCCACAAGCCGCTCGACGCGCGGGCGGACGCACCCGGTGGCCGTGAACAACGATCGGGCCGGCGCACCGCCGGCCCGATCATGGGTGTGGGGAGAGATGTCTGGTTTGTGCGGTGGGCGCCTACCTCGTGCTCTGTCTCATGTTCTGTCTCGTGCTCGGCCTCGGCTGACCGGACCGGATCAGCTGGTCAGTTCGGCCTTGTCATCCTTCGAAGCGCCCTCCAGAACCGCGCCGCCACCGGTGGCGATCTCGATGCGCCGCGGCTTGGCCGCCTCCGCCACCGGGATCGTCAGGGTGAGCACGCCGTCCTGCCACGTAGCGGCGATCCGGTCCAGGTCGAGCCCGTCACCGAGGGTGAGCCGCCGCTCGAACGTCCCGGTCAGCCGCTCCCGCCGAACCCACTGCACGTCGGCGTCGGTGCGGGCGGAACGTTCGGCACGGATCGTCAGCACGCGGCCGTCGACGTCCACCTGCACGGAACCCGGGTCGATGCCCGCGAGGTCGCAGTGCAGCACGAAGTGGTCACCGGAACGGTAGAGGTCCATCGGCATCGCCGCCGTGGCAGCACCCGCGACGGGGGCGCCCAGCATCTGGCCGGCGAGCCGGTCGAACTCACGGAAAGGATCGAAAGTCAGCACCACGGATCCACCTCCTCAGGACAGCTGCCAGCCTCTCCAGCAGCTCGTGGCGCTCGGCCGTCAATCATCGCCGAGTGTCTTCGCAGATCCTCCTGACCTGCACCGACAAGACATTTTCTAGCACTGTACGAGCCCGAGTGCCAACCCCTTCCGCCAATATTTTTCCCAGCCGCCGGAGAACCCGTCCCCAAGCCCGAAAGGTCCCGCGCAGCACTCCCCAGGGCGGCCTTGTTGATCTGCTGGCGATGCGAAATCGCGGTGATCACGGGGCCGTCACAGCGATTTCGCATCGCTAGCAGATCCACATCTCCCCGGCCGGGCCGAAACCCACCGGTACAGGCCGGCCCAGCTACGCCGTGTCCATGCCACCCGCGCCCCCGCGCGCCTCATGCGTAGCCACCGCGCGCGAAAGGCCCGGTCAGCCACCGCGCGCGAAAGGCCCGGTCAGCCACCGCGCGCGAAAGGCCAGGTCAGCCAGCGCGCGCGAAAGGCCCGGTCAGACGAGTACCAGCGACCGGGACGGGATGCGCGACCACGGCGGTGGCACCCAGGCCGCCGCGAGCTGGGTGGAGGATGCGGCGGCGAGGCGGCGCAGCAGGATGCCTTCGCGCAGGCCCCACGGGCAGATCCGGGCGCTGTCCTCGTCGAAGGCGCCCAGCAGTTCGTGCGCGATTATCGCGCCGGCCAGGATCTGGTGTGCCCGGTGCGCGGAGACGCCCGGCAGGTGCTGGCGTTCGTCGGCGGAGAGCCGGGACAGCCGCTCAATCCATTTGCGCAGGGCTTTGCGCTGCACGTGCCGGGGGCGGTGCTGGCCGTGCCGCATGGGTGCGGCGCCGGTGAGGCGGGCCAGCTGGTAGAAGGTGCGG
This sequence comes from Actinoplanes sp. DH11, assembly GCF_020873875.1. Classification (GTDB taxonomy): domain Bacteria; phylum Actinomycetota; class Actinomycetes; order Mycobacteriales; family Micromonosporaceae; genus Actinoplanes. Next base: position 34,770 of record NZ_JAHWGU010000006.1, on the reverse strand, counting down.
GACGCGGCGACCACGGTTCGCGGTTGGGCCCAGTCGCCGGGCTGGACGACTTCGCGGATCTGGGTGCGCACGTGCCGGCGCAGGCGACGCACCGCGGCGCGGGACGGCGGGTCCCCGTCGAGCAGGAATTCCCGGGTCATCCGGCCGGCGCCCATCGGCAGTGACAGCGCCAGTTCGGGCAGCTGGTCGACGCCGGAGGCGACTTCGAGGGTGCCGCCGCCGATGTCGAGCAGCAGCATCCGCCCGGCGCCGCGGCCCAGCCAGGACCGGGCGGCCAGGAACGTCAGCTCGGCCTCCTCCACGCCGGTGAGCAGGCCGAGTCGCAGCCCGGAGCGGAACTCGATCTCGTCGAGCACGTGGTCGCGGTTGGCGCAGTCACGGATCGCCGCCGTCCCGTACGCGAAGATCTCGTCGACGCCGGCCCGCCGGGCACGGGCGACCGCCTCGGCGACCGCGTCCGCGACCCGTTCCCGGCCGGCGCAGTCGATCGTGCCGTCGGGCGCGATCCGCCGGGCGACCCGGGTGCGCGTCTTCCACGAGGTGGCCGGGAAGGGCTTTTTGCGGTCGGGCCGGTTCCCGGTCTCGCTGACGACCAGGTTGACCGATTGAGATCCGACGTCGAGCACTGCTATCCGCATCGGCGCCGCCTACCCAATTCCTGCCTGCTCTCACACCTCGTCGGACGTGTTCACCGGCACACAGCGGCACGAGGCAGCGGGGCGGGCCGGAGACGAAACCCCGACCCTACCCGGCGAAAGTTAACAGCTCAGGAGAACTGCGGGACGACGTCCTGCGCGAACCGGAGCAGGGGTTCGTGGTCGTACGCCACCCGCGGGACGTAGACGATCACGTAGTCGGCGCCGGCCTCGGCGATCTGTTCGACCTTGCGGATCACGTCGGCGGTGCTGTCGGAGAGGTCGAGGTTGAGGCTCGTCGACTTCGCGATCCGGTCGTAGTCGCGCCCCTGCTCGTCGCAGTGCTGCCGGAGGATCGCCAGCTTCTGCTTGATGACGGCCGGGTCGCCGTTGCCCAGGTTGCTGCCGTCGGCGTACTTGGCGACGAGTTTCAGCGTCACCTTTTCGCCACCGCCGCCGAGCCAGAACGACGGGTGCGGCTTGCGCACGCCCTTCGGCTCGTTGATCGGCTTGTCGATCCGGTAGTGCTTCCCGGTGAAGACGGGCTCGTCCTCGGTCCACATCCGGTGGACGACCTGCACGGCCTCCCGGAACGCGGCCATCCGCTCGGGCACGTCGGCCCACTCGTACCCGTACGCCTTCCATTCGTGCTCGTACCACCCGGCGCCCAGCCCGGCGTAGAGCCGCCCATGGCTGGCGACATCCACGGTGGACGCCATTTTCGCGTACAGCGCGGGGTGCCGGTAGCCGTTGCAGCCGACCATCTGCCCGATGTTGACGCGGCTGGTGTCGCGGGCGAGCCCAGCGGTGACCGTCCACGCCTCGAACGTCGTGTTCATGGTGGGCTCGGGAAAGGTGTGAAAGTGGTCGTAGACCCAGATCGAATCCCACGGGCCGGCGTCGGCCAGTTTCGCGACAGCGGTCATCGCCTCGTACTGCTCGATCGGGTCGGCGATCTCATCGAGATCGTTCTTCCAGCCCTGCGGAACGAAAACCCCGAAACGCAAGCTCATGAGCCCTAACCTACCTGCCTGCTCATCGACTCCGGTGGCGCCCTCAGATCAGCGGCCAAGACAGGAGAGTCGCTGTCGCGGCGACTCTCCAGCCGGTCACGGGGACCGTCGACCTACTACGCCGCGAAGACCCGCCCGGCCAGCGCGCGATCACGGCGTGACGCCGCGCTGATCGAGATGATCAAGAAGATCCACGCCGAGAACTACGGCGTCTACGGCGCCCGCAAGCTCTGGCACGAGCTGCAGCGACGTGGCGTGCAGGTAGCCCGGTGCACCGTCGAACGGCTGATGCGCGAGATCGGGCTGCGCGGGCTGCTACGTGACAAGTCCCCGCGCACGACCAGCCCTGCCGCGGAGACCGACCGGCCTCGTGACCTGGTCAAACGCGATTTCACCGCGACGGCCCGAACCAGTTGTGGGTCGCCGACCTGACCTACGTCCGCACTGCCGATGGGCTGGCAGGTATCCACCTCGCTCTACACCGACCTGGCGCTGGACGCGTTGGAACTGGCGATCTGGCGCCGCCAAAATCAGGGCGCTGACCTGCAAGGACTCGTGCACCATTCGGACCGCAGCGTCCAATATCAAGCGATCCGCTACACCCAGCGCCTCGCCGAGGCCGGCGCCGTGGCGTCGGTCGGGTCGAAGGGCGACTCGTTCGACAACGCGATGGCCGAGGCGACGGCGAGCTCGGACACGTCCACCCGCCGAACACGAGGCCCTGCACGCCATGACCCGCCCGGTCACCGCACCCCGGGAAACCAGCTAACCAACTCTCCATCAAACCCGGGGCTTGACAGCTGGTTCCGGGTTCTCGAGACCGATAGGCCCCTGCGGCTGGTGTGCGAGGAATTCCCGCACCTGGCCAGCCATGACCCCTGCACAGGTCGACCTCGCCGACGGTATGGGATAGCCCGTATCAGCGCTACTCTAAGGGCATGGAGCAGGACACCAGCGCCAGTGAGCCCTTGGTCGACGCGCTCGCCCGGGTCGGTATCACCGTCACCGACGAGGGTCGCAGCCGTGCCCGCCGGCTCCTGGACGAGGCGCGGGCCCGCCGGGATCCGGCGAAGTTCGAGGCGCTTCGTGAACGCCTCGGGTTCAACGCTTCGCGTCCGGCGTGAACTACCGTCCGATCCACCTGATCCTCGACACGTCCGCGGTGATCGAGTACACGCGCGGTTCGGACCATGTCGGTGAGCTCCTGGTCGAGGTCGACGCGGAGGACGCCGCAGTGGGGGTGCCGTTCCTTTGCTTGTCCGAGGCGCTGCCGTATGTCACCGACCGGGACCGGCTGCAGTTGCTGGTCACCCACCCTGCGGTCCGGATCGTGTCGGACGAGCCGTGGTCGTGGCAGGCCCACGCGGCGTTGCGGGATCTGGTCGGTAGTTCGGACGCGGCGTCGGCGGCGAGCGCGGCCATCAACGACGAGGTGTGGGTACTGACCCGCCGGCCTGGCTTGTATGCGGGCATCAACGACGGTGACCTGGCAATCCCGATCCCCGACTAGTCGACGGACGCCAACCGGTCGACGTTGACCCCTGAACGAACAGCCCATCGCTCGATACCGCCACCACCGGTTGGATCGTTGCGGCCGGGTTTCGTGGATTGGGGCCCGGCACCAAGCAGTAGCTGACCACCGGCCCGCCCTGCTCAGGGGCGGGCTGTGTCGCAGGATCGGCGCTGCTAGCCCAAAGACTGACAGCCTGTGCGCTACGAGGCACTGGCCGGTAGGGTGCCATCCACCGCAAGTCGGCCGGCCGCGAGGAGGCGCCGCGGTGAGCTCGCAACCGGACTCCATGACACCAGGAGACCTAGGGGAGGTCAGTCCTGCCCAGGCGCTGCGTCCGGCCGGCAGGGGGCCGGTGATCCGCTGAACTACGAATCAGTACTCAGCAGCGGGCGACCGAACGGGTTGTTGCGCAGCCGCACCGAAACCTGGGGTCGTTCCACCATCAATGAGATCACGAGCGGAGTCGCCCCATGTTCGCCGACCTCCTGCATGCCAGCGCGTCACTGCTGCATGACATCAGCGTGCAGGTGCAGGACGCCTCGAGACGCTGTCCTGGTGTGTGCAGCCCGGGTTTCCCCAAATCCTCAGTGCCATCGACCTCGCCCGTGCCGCAGCAGAGACTGCCAGCCTGGCGGCGCGGCTTGGTCGCCCTGAGTCGGACGGTGAACGCCGCCTTCGCCGCCTGATGTACATGGTGCAACGCGCGGACGGGGAGCAGCGCGGTTTACAGACCGCGTTGGGTTGGGAACTGTCCTCGACGTCGAAGTCATGCTCGATTGGGCTGGACGCAGGAATCGCGTGCCGAGAAGTACGCGTCTCGTGAGGCGCTGCTCGTCGCCGCCGACGAGGAGTCCGGTTCTGTGCACTACAAGCAGTTGAGCTCGTTCACGCACGGCAACCTCGACGCGAGGATGACCCTGTACACAGAGATCGAGCAAGCGCACAAGGGCGACAATCGCCTCCTCGAGGTACACGCACTCTCTGTTGCGACTGTGGCCGCCAGTTACATGGGGGCGGGTTCCCGGATACGTGGACCGATCGGGTGACGGCCGGCGGCGCCCCGGGGGGCGACAATCTCGGGATGGCCCAGATGATGCCCGGGGAAGGGCGCCAACCATCGGTCGACGAATACCTGACAAGGATCGAACCGCAGGCTCACCCGGGTGCCACATCGGACAGCGGCGCGGCGCGGGACGAGCAGCCGCCCGCGTCGCTGGACGAGGCGCTGGCGCAGCGAGCGGCGCAACCGCCGCCGGTGGATCACCCGGCGATCTGGCGACAGCACAATCAGGAGCAGTCGGCGAAGGCCTGGGCGGTCGTGGACGATTTCCTGGGCCGTGAGCCGGAGCCGTTCCACTCGGTGGAGACTGTCGTGGTCACCGAGCATCGTGACTGGCTGCGGCGTACGCGCAGGACGTTCGAGCCGACCGTGCTGGGCCTCGGCTGGTGGATCTGCGCGTCCTCCAAGACGATGCCGAACAGCTCTTCGAACGACGTCTGGAGTCACCACACGGTGATGCTGCTGGACACCGGGGACCTGGTCACCGGTACGACGTACCAGAAGTTCCGAACCTCGTTCCCGAGCCGGTACCCGGAGGACTGGGAGATCGTCGTCAGCGAACCCCGGATCATCAAGCGCGGCGCGACGATCGACACCCTCAAGATGACGTCGTTCAATCTGAAGCTGGAGAAGCTACCAGCAATCCTTGCCGCCTATCTGTGACGCGAGTTCCATGTCCCGAGCCTCAGGACGGGAACCGCTGTCGTCCGCAGGTCCGGGACGGTCGCCGTGTGATGATCGCGCAGTAGCCTCGCATCCATGGCACAACGACTGATCAGCGTCTGGCAGCCCTACTTCCTGAGCCCTGACGCCGATGACAGCAGCGTGGTTTCCGCCGCCGTCGAACTCGAGGAACTCGGCTACCACCGGCTCTGGTTCTCCGCCGGTTTCGGGCACAACGTCCCGGCCCGCTTCCGGCAGGTCCTCGACGGCACGAAGCGCCTCGGCGTCGCCACCGGCATCCTGAGCATCTGGCACTCCGAGCCGGCCGAGGTCGCGGCGTACACCGCGGAGGCCGGGAGCGCTCACCCTGGACGGTTCTTGCTGGGCCTCGGCACCAGCCATGCCGTCCTGGTCGACAGCACTCCGGGCGCCACCTACCGCAGGCCGTACACGAAGATGGTCTCCTATCTCGATGCTCTCGATGCCGCAGGTCAGGCACCCGAGGGTCGCGTCCTGGCGGCGCTCGGGCCCCGGATGATGGAGTTGGCGCGGGATCGGGCGGCGGGTGCCCACCCCTACTTCACGACCGCCGAGCACACCGCCGAGGCGCGCGGCATCCTGGGCGCCGACCGGCTGCTCGCGCCCGAGGTCGCCGTGGTCCTGGAGTCCGATGAGCAGACGGCCCGCGCGATCGCCCGGCAGTACACGGCCGGTTACCTCACCTTGCCGAACTACGTGAACAACCTGCGCCGCTTCGGCTGGACCGACGAGGACCTCGCCTGCGGCGGCTCCGACCGCCTGGTCGACGCTCTGATCCCGTGGGGCTCGCCCGGCCAGGTGGCCGAGGGCATCGAGAAGCACTTCGCGGCGGGCGCCGACGAGGCGACGATCCAGGTACTTACCGGCGGTGAACCGATCTTCCCGGCCGAGGCCTTCCGCACGCTGGCTGCCGTGCTGCTCTGACGCTGGTCCGCCGGGCGCTGCGGCAGGGCGGATCCGCCTCCGCAGCGCTCCCAAAGATCGCCGGGAGCCGGCCGGAGGCAACCCGAGTGGCGCGAGGCGGGTATCGCCTGAGCGCCCGCCATCGGCCGGGCCGGCAGTATTGCCCGGGCAGGCGGTATCCGCCGGCCAGGCGGTGTCGGCCGGGCCGCGGTCTGGAGCAAGGAAACAAGCAGCCGAGATGTTGATCTGCTGGCGCTACGAAATCGCTGTGATCATGGACCCAAAACCGCGATTTCGCACCGCCAGCAGATCAACACCCCCACACAAGCCTGCGACGTCAGGAAGCACGCGCGAGGCAGCCCCGGCACCTCCGGGAAGCGCGGCCGGCCGCCGGAGTAACGCGAACCACGCATGCCGTTGAACCGTTTTACCTCGCGGCATGGCATCATTTCGATGCCGGATCCGGAAGTTGCAGCGGGAACACCCGGCGGTAAGGAGCGCTCCCATGGCCATGGCTCGGCAACGCGTGACCATCGCGGCCATCGCGGAGGCGGCAGGTGTTTCGGTCCCCACGGTGTCCCGCGTGCTCAACGGACGTTCCGATGTGTCGCCGCAGACGCGGGAGCTGATCGAGCGGCTTCTCCGTGAGCACGACTACCGCCCTCGCAACTCTCGGCACTCCGGCCGGGCCCGGCTGATCGACCTGGTCTTCAACGACCTGGACAGCCCGTGGGCCCTCGAGTTGATCCGCGGTGTCGAGGACGTCAGCCACGCCGACGGGGTGGGCACTGTCGTGTCCCAGGTGCACCATCGGACCACCGCGACGCGGCAGTGGTTGCAGAACCTGCGGGCCCGCGCGTCGGACGGGGTCATCTTCGTGACCTCGGACGTGGCGGAGCCCATCCACACCGAGCTGCACCGGCTCAAGGTGCCCGTGGTGATCATCGATCCGGCCGGGGGCGCGGCCGCGGACGTGCCGACGATCGGGGCTACCAACTGGTCCGGCGGGCGCACCGCCACCGATCATCTGCTGTCGCTGGGGCACCGGCGGATCGGGTTCGTGGCCGGCCCCAAGAACCTGCTGTGCAGCCGGGCGCGGCTCGACGGTTACCGTGCGGCGCTTGAGGCGGCCGGTTTGCAGTCCTCCGAGGAGCTGATCGAGACCGGCGACTTCCGGCACGAGTCCGGGTTCGCGGCCGCCACCAAGTTGCTCGACCTGCCGGACCCGCCGACCGCCATCTTCGCGTCCAGCGACCTGATGGCGCTGGGTGCGTGCGAGGCGGCGCGACGGCGCGGGCTGCGGGTGCCGGACCAGCTCAGTGTGGTCGGTTTCGACGACCTGCCGGAGTCGCGGTGGGCTTCTCCCCCGCTCACCACGGTGCGGCAGCCGCTCGCCGAGATGGGGGCGCTCGCCGCGCGGACCGTGCTGCGGTTGTCGCGCGGCGAGACCATCGAGACCCCGCGGGTGGAGCTGGTCACCAAGCTGATGGTGCGGGAAAGCACCGCACCACTGGCCTGAGACACGTCACGTGCTGGAACGACACGTCACTTGCTGACAAGACGCGTCACTTGCTGAAACCGGCGGTCAGACCGCTGAGCAGCTGCCGGCGCCCGAGGATGTAGAGCGTCAGGATCGGCAGCGTGGTCAGCACCACCGAGGCCAGCACCGCCGGGATGTTGATGGTGTACTGCCCCTGGAAGCTCCAGAGCGCGAGCGGCAGGGTGCGCTGCTCGGGGCTCTGGGTGAGGATGAGCGGCAGGATGAAGCCGTTCCACACGGTCAGTCCCTGGTAGATGGTGACCGTGACCAGGGCCGGGCGGGTCAGCGGGAAGGCCAGCCGCCACAGGGTGCCCCACTCGGTGGCGCCGTCCATCCGCATCGACTCGAAGAGCTCCTTCGGCACGTCGCGCACGAAGTTCGACAGCACCAGCACGGAGAGCGGGATGGCGAACGCCAGCGACGGCAGGATGATCGCGCCGAGCGTGTCGTACATCTGGATCTTGATGATGATCAGGTAGATCGGGATGATCACGGCCTGGAGCGGGATCGCCAGGCCCATCAGGAACAGTCCGTTCACCCCGCGCAGGAACCGGCTGGCCGCACTGCCGCGGACGATGGCGTACGCCGCCATGAACGACACCAGGACCGCCGGGCCGACCGCGCCCACCGTGACGATCACGCTGTTGATGAAGTAGCGGACGAAGTCGTTCTCCAGGACGAACCGGTAGTTGTCCAGGGTCGGGTTCGTCGGCGGCGCCAGCGGGTTGGTGGCGTAGTAATCGGCCTGCACCTTGAAGCTGGTGATCACGATCCAGTAGATCGGCAGCAGCACCACCACGAGCCAGAGCCAGCCGGCCACGCCGCCGAGCAGGTTGTAGCGCAGCAGGTTGAACCCGCGGCCCTTCGACGGCGGGGTGGGACGCGCGTGCGCGCCGGGAGGCCGTTTGTCGAGCGTGGTCGTCATCTCAGACCCCTTCCAGCTGGCTCGCGGAGGCGTCGCGGCCGCCGAGCCGGCGCAGCCCCAGCGCGAGGGCGAGGCCGACGAGCACCAGGATCACCGCGATCGCGCTGGCCGGACCCATCAGGTCGGCCTTGAAGCCGCGCTGGTACATGTCGACGGCGAGGGCGCGGGTCGCGTCACCCGGGCCACCGGCGGTGAGCACCCAGATCAGGTCGAAGAACGTCAGCGAGCCGACCACCATCAGCGTCGACGACGTGATGATCGTGTACTTGAGCTGCGGCAGCGTGATGTTGAAGAACTGCCGGATCCGGCCGGCCCCGTCGATCTGCGCGGCCTCGTACATCGAGGTCGGGATCTGCCTGATGCCGCCCTGGTAGATCAGCGTGTGGAACGGGATGAACTGCCAGGACACCACGAACACCACCACGCAGAGCGCGAGCGTGCTGTCGCCGAGCCAGTCCTGCTGCAGAAACTCGAAGCCCAGGCCGGCGCCGAGCCCGAAGTTCGGGTCCAGCAGCGCCTTGTAGGTGATCGAGATGGCCGCCTGACTGAGCAGCAGCGGGACGAAGAAGAGCACCGCGAGCACCGACCGGTACCGCTTGTGCGCGGCGATGAAGACGCCCAGCAGCAGCGAGATCGGGGTCTGGAACAGCCAGGACAGCGCCATGATCAGGAAGGTGACCCAGAGCGCGTGCGGCAGGCCCGGATCGCTGAGCACGCTGCGCCAGCTGTCGAGGCCGGTGAACGGGATGTCGGTGCTGAGCCGGTTCCACGACGTGAAGCTCAGCAGCACCACACCGATCAGCGGCACCACACCGAACGCCACGAACGCGACGAGCGCCGGCCAGGCCATCCAGGTGACCGAACCGCTCCGCCCGCCGCTGGACGCGGCCGGCGGAGCGGAGGGCACCACGGGAGGTGCGAGCGTCATTTGCCGATGACCTGGTTCATGTTGTCGGCGAACTGCTGCGGCGAGACCTGCATCTGGAACAGCTTGGCGATGTTGTCGAGCAGCGTCTCGGCGGCGGTCGGGCTCAGCGCCTGGTCCCAGGACTGTCCGAAGTACTTCGCGCTGCTCGACACGTTGTAGATGAACTTGAGGAAGTCGGCGTCCGGGGAGGCCGCGAGCTTGGCGTCGGAGCCCTTGACGATCGGCACGCCGCCGGTCTCGATCCAGCCCTGCTGCTCGGTGTCGTCCAGGAGGCTGGTGAAGAACTTCTTCGCCGTCTCCTTCTGGGCGTCGCTGGCCTTGGAGTAGATCGAGAGGAACTGGCCGGCGTTGCCGACGGTGTTGCTCGGGTCGCCCTTGCCGCCCTCGACGGTCGGGAAGTTCATGTAGCCGAGCTTGCCGTCCTTGATGAAGCTGCCACCCTCGGCCGAGATGATGCCGTAGGACCACGAGCCGTGCAGCATCATGGCCGCCTTGCCGCGGTAGAGCAGCGCCTGGTCGGCGTTGGAGTCGGCGGTGATCGAGGAGAAGCCCTTGACGAAGCCGTTCGCCTGGATGAGCTTCTGCATCTCGGTGAGGCCCTGGATCGCGGCCGGGTTGTTCCACGCGTTGGCTTCGCCGTCGAAGACGGACTGGAACACCTCGGGGCCGCCGATGCGGTCGAAGAGGAACTCCAGCCACATCATGTTCGTCCAGCGGGACTGACCACCCAGCGAGAACGGCGCGACGCCCGCGGCGTTGATCTTCGGTACCAGGCTCATCACCTCGCCCCATGTCTGCGGCGGGGTCAGCTTGAGCTTCTCGAAGACCTCTTTGTTGTAGAACATGACGATCGGCTGGACCGTCTCGCACGGCATCGCGTAGATCTTGTCGTTGATCGTGGCCGGGCCGAACGAGGCCGGGAAGAGCCGGTCCTTGACCGCCGGGTTCTGCGCGAACCAGTCGGTCAGGTCGTCGACCTGGTTGTTGTCGACGTAGCTCTTCAGGCCACCGCCACCCCAGCCCCAGATAATGCTGGGCGCCTGACCGGCACCGAGGGCGGTCTTCAGCTTGTCCTTGTAGGCGTCGTTCTGGAACGTGGTGACCTTGATCTGGCCACCGGAGTTGGCCTTGTTGAAGCGGTCGACCGCGCCCTGCCGGATCGGCTCGCCGGGCGGGCCGGACAGGAACCAGTAACCGGCCTCACCGGAGGCGGTGTCGCCGGTGGAACCGTCGGAGGGACCGGAGCTGCCGCACGCGGCAAGGGCAGCGCCCGCGGCGGCTCCGGCGGAAAGGGTCAAGAAGTTCCTGCGCTTCACGCTGGTCTCCGTATTCGAAGAAGCCGCGCCGGGGAGCGCGGCTGGTGATATGGCGGTGGCCAGGGCCCTTTGTTTCCAGAACCGGTTAAGTTTCGGAACTTTCGAGCACCAGCCGCAATTTAACGCGAGGTTTCGTTAACGTAGGGTTTCGCTGTCACGGGTGTCAAGACCCTTGCCGTAACAGTGCTCACAGCGCGAGAGTAGGCAACGTTGGCGCGCGCCGGACGACGTCGGCGCACGCGGTCCGCCGCTGATCGGCGGACACCGAAAGTTTCGGAGGATTTCCTTGACAACAGATCAGGTCACCCAGCCCTGGCGTGACCCGGCCCTGCCGGTCGCGGCCCGGGTCGAGGCGCTGCTCGCCGAGATGACCCTCGAGGAGAAGGTGGCGCAACTCGGCAGCCGCTGGGTCGGCAAGGACAAGGGTGCCACCGGGGCGGCCGGCCCGGAACCCGAGGAGAGCCACAATGTGGCACCGATGGAGGACGAGTTCGCCGCCGGCGCCGCTCTCGAGGACGCGAGCCGGCACGGTCTCGGCCACCTCACCCGGGTCTACGGCAGCTACCCGCTCTCCGTCGCCGAGGGTGCCGCCGAACTGGTTCGCCAGCAGCGGATCGTGATGGCCTCCTCGCGGCTGGGCATCCCGGCGATCGTCCACGAGGAGTGCCTGACCGGCTTCACCGCGTACGGCGCCACCGTCTACCCGTCGGCGACCGCGTGGGGCGCCACGTTCGACCCCGAGCTGATCGAGCGGATGGCCGCCGCGATCGGCCGGGACATGGCCGCACTCGGCGTGCACCAGGGCCTGTCCCCGGTGCTCGACGTGGTCCGGGACTACCGCTGGGGCCGGGTCGAGGAGACGATCGGCGAGGACCCGTACCTGGTGTCGCGGGTCGGTGCCGCGTACGTCCGGGGGTTGCAGAGCGCCGGCGTGATCGCCACGCTCAAGCACTTCGCCGGCTACTCCGCCTCGCGCGGCGCGCGCAACCACGGCCCGGTGCCGATGGGCCGCCGCGAGCTGCTCGACGTGATCCTGCCGCCGTTCGAGACCGCGATCCGCGAGGCCGGTGCCGGTTCGGTGATGAACTCCTACGCCGACATCGACGGTGTCCCGGCCGGTGCCGACCCGTGGCTGCTCACCGACCTGCTGCGCGACGAGTGGGGCTTCACCGGCACGGTCGTGTCGGACTACTGGTCGGTGCCGTTCCTGGCGAGCATGCACGGCGTCGCCGCCGACGCCGGTGACGCCGGTGCCCTGGCGCTGGCCGCCGGGATGGACGTGGAGCTGCCGGACACCATCGGGTACGGCGACGAACTCACCGAGCGGGTCCGCCGCGGCGCGGTCCCCGAGGAGCTCGTCGACCGCGCGGTCCGCCGCCTGCTCACCCAGAAGGCGGCCCTGGGCCTGCTCGATCCGACCTGGACACCGGAGGCGTCGGTGTCCGGTGCGGCCGGCCTGGACCTGGACTCCGCGGCCAACCGGGACCTCGCCCGCCGGCTCGCCGAGCGTTCGGTGGTGCTGCTCGACCCGGGCACCGCGCTGCCGCTGACGGCACCGGCCCGGATCGCCGTGGTCGGCCCGTGCGCCGACGACGCGCGGACCTTCCTGGGCTGCTACGCGTTCCCCAACCACGTCCTGCCCCGCTACCCCGGCGTCGACGCGGGCATCGCGCTGCCCACCGCCCGGCAGGCCCTCACGGCCGAGTTCGGGACGAGCGAGATCGTGTACGCGGCCGGCTGCGCCGTCGACGGCGACGACCGTTCCGGCATCGCCGCGGCGGTCACGGCCGCCACCTCGGCCGACGTCACGCTCGCGTTCGTCGGCGACCTGGCCGGCCTGTTCGGCAAGGGCACCTCGGGCGAGGGCTGCGACGCCGCCGACCTGCGGCTGCCGGGTGTGCAGGCGGACCTGCTCGACGCCCTGCTGGCGACCGGCAAGCCGGTCGTGGTGGTGGTCGTCTCCGGCCGGCCGTACGCACTGGGCGACGTCGCCGGCCGCGCCGCCGGTCTGGTGCAGGCGTTCATGCCGGGCGAGGAGGGCGGCGCCGCGATCGCCGGGGTGCTCTCCGGCCGGATCCAGCCCAGCGGCAAGCTCCCGGTGCAGATCCCGCGCACCCCGGGCGGCCAGCCGGGCACCTACCTGCTGCCCCGGCTCGGTGCCGAGTTCACCGGCACCAGCAACCTCGACCCCACCCCGCTGTACGCGTTCGGCCACGGTCGCTCGTACACCTCCTTCGCCGTGGACGGGCTGCGGATCAGTGCCGCCGAGGTGCCGACCGACGGCGAGTTCACCGTCACCGTGCGGGTCACCAACACCGGCGAGCGCTCCGGCGCCGAGGTGGTGCAGCTTTACCTCGCCGACCCGATCGCCGAGGTCACCCGTCCGGTGAAACAGTTGACCGGCTTCCAGCGGGTCGAGCTGGATCCCGGGGCGGCCGCCGACGTGGTGTTCACCGTGCACACCGACCGCGCGGCCTTCACCGGCCGCCGGATGCGCCGCATCGTCGAGCCCGGTGAGCTGCGCGTTCTGGCCGGCAGCTCGGCTGGTGACCTGCCCTGCGAGGGCGTCGTGCGGCTCACCGGCCCCGTGCGGGAGGCCGGGGCGGACCGCCGGCTGGTCACCCCGGTGGAGGTGCGTCCGACCGATTCATGACAGCGGGTTACGCCGGTGGCCCGGCGGCGAACACTAGGCTTTGACCGTGCCCCGACGCATCAACGACGACGAGCGGCTGCGCCGGCTCCAGGCGGTCACTGATGCGACGCTGTCCCGGCTCGACGTCTCGGATCTCCTCGACGAGCTGCTGGACCGGGTGCGCGATCTGCTCGACGTGGACACCGCCGCGGTGCTGCTGCTCGACGTGCACGCCCAGCAGCTGGTCGCGACCGCCGCCAAGGGCCTGGAGGAGGAGGTCCGCAACGGTTTCCGGGTCGCGGTGGGCCGGGGTTTCGCCGGCCGGATCGCGGCGACCCGCAGGCCGGTGCGGCTCGCCGAGGTCACCGAGGCCGACGTGCTCAACCCGGTCCTGCTGGAGAAGGGGATCCGGTCGCTGCTCGGCGTACCCATCATGGTCGGCAGCGACCTCGTCGGGGTTCTGCACGTCGGTTCGCTGAGCCGGCGCGACTTCGGCGACGACGACGTGGCGCTGCTGGAGCTCGTCGCCGACCGGGCCGGGGTGGCCGGGCGGATCCGCACGGTCAAGCTGGAGCAGCAGGCCGCGCTCGCGTTGCAGCGCAGCCTGCTGCCGGCCCGGCTGCCCGAGGTGCCGGGCCTGGAACTGGCCGCCCGTTACGTCCCGGGCCACGCGGCGGGCGTCGGCGGCGACTGGTACGACGTGTTCACCCTGCCCTCCGGCTGGGTCGGCGTGGTGATCGGCGACGTGTCCGGGCACGGCCTCGCCTCGGCCGTGGTGATGGGACGGATCCGCAGCGCCCTCCGGGCGTACGCGTTGATCTGCGACGACCCGGCGGAGGCGCTCACCCTGCTCGACCGCAAGGTCCGGCATTTCGAGGCCGGCAGCCTCACCACCGCGCTGTACGTCATGTTCAGCCCGGAACGCGACCGCGCCCTCATCTCCTCGGCCGGGCACCTGCGCCCGGTGCTGGCCGAGCCGGGCCGCCCGGTGGTGCTGGCCGGGTGCGCGGTGGATCCGCCGCTGGGTGTGGGCCGGCACCGGCGGGCCCGGCGCAGCACGGTGCTGGCGCTGTGCCCGGGGGCGGTGCTGTTCTGCTACACCGACGGCCTGGTGGAGCGGCGTCACCAGGTGATCGACGTCGGGCTGGACGACCTGATCGGCATCGTCACGCCGGGACCGGCCGACGTGGTCTGCGCTACCGTCATGGCGGAGGCCGGCGTCGAGCGGCCGACCGACGACGTCGCCGTTCTGGCGGTCCGCCGCCAGCCATGAGACGGCCGCGTTTCCGGTACGGAAAAATTCTTGGACCCTCTTGTTCGCCACGGATTCAGCGGAAAAGATGGGCCCGCATGCACTGATACCACAGCTGGAGGCCGGATGAGCGCCAAGACGGTTCTGCACAACTTCGTCGCCGGCGAGGCCGTAGCGCCCGTCGACGGGCGCTACGAGGACCTGATCGACCCGTCGACCGGCGAGGTCTTCGCCTCCGCGCCCGTCTCCGGCGCCGAGGACGTCGACCGCGCCATGCAGGCCGCCGCCGGCGCGTTCGGGAAATGGCGTTCCGCGACACCCAGCGACCGGCAGCGGGCGCTGCTCAAGTTCGCCGACGCGATCGAGGCGCAGGCCGACGAGCTGGTCGCCCTGGAGTCGCGCAACACCGGCAAGCCGCTGGGCCTGACCGCCAGCGAGGAGCTGCCGCCGGCGATCGACCAGATCCGCTTCTTCGCCGGCGCCGCCCGGCTGCTCGAGGGCCGTTCCGCCGGGCAGTACCTGGACGGCTACGAAAGCTACGTGCGGCGCGAGCCGATCGGGGTCTGCGCCCAGGTCACGCCCTGGAACTATCCGCTGCTGATGGCGGTCTGGAAGATCGCGCCGGCGCTCGCCGCGGGCAACACGGTGGTCCTCAAGCCTTCCGACACCACCCCGGTCACCACGGTGCGCCTGGCCGAGATCGCCGCCGAGTTCTTCCCGGCCGGCGTCTTCAACGTGGTCCTCGGCGACCGGGACACCGGCCGCGCCCTGGTCACCCACCGCACCCCGCAGATGGTGTCGATCACCGGTTCGGTGCGTGCCGGCATGGAGGTCGCCGGCTCGGCCGCCGCCGACCTCAAACGCACCCACCTGGAGCTGGGCGGCAAGGCCCCGGTCGTGGTCTTCGACGACGCCGACGTGGCGGCGGCCGCAGCCGGGATCGCCGAGGCCGGCTACTTCAACGCCGGCCAGGACTGCACGGCCGCCACCCGGGTGCTGGTCGGCGCGGGCGTGCACGACGACTTCGTGGCCGCGCTGGCCGAGCAGGCCCGCGGCATCCGGACCGGCGCGCCGGACGACGAGGACGTGCTCTACGGACCGGTCAACAACGCGAACCAGCTGGCCCGGGTCTCCGGTTTCATCGACCGGCTGCCGGAGCACGCGGTGCTGCAGGCCGGCGGCGCGCGGGTCGGCGACCGCGGCTGGTTCTACTCGCCGACCGTGGTCTCCGGCCTGCGCCAGGACGACGAGATCATCCAGAACGAGGTGTTCGGCCCGGTCATCACCGTGCAGCGGTTCACCGACGAGGACCAGGCGGTGGCGTACGCGAACGGCGTCGACTACGCGCTCGCCTCCAGCGTCTGGACCTCCGACCACGGCACCGCGATGCGGATGACCCAGCGCCTGGACTTCGGCTGCGTCTGGGTGAACTGCCACATCCCGCTGGTCGCCGAGATGCCGCACGGCGGGTTCAAGCACTCCGGGCACGGCAAGGACCTGTCGGTGTACGGCCTGGAGGACTACACCCGCCTCAAGCACGTCATGCACCACGTGGGGGCTTGAGCGATGTCCTCCCCCTCTTCCGAAGAACTGCACAAACGCCGGGTCGCGGCGGTGGCGCGCGGTGTCGGCTCCACCGTCACCGCCTACGTCGACCACGCCGCCGGCGGCACCCTCACCGACGTCGACGGCCGGGAGTGGATCGACTTCGCGTCCGGCATCGCCGTCACCACCGTGGGCAACGCGGCGCCGCGCGTGGTGGCCGCCGTCAAGGAACAGGTCGAGCGGTTCACGCACACCTGTTTCATGGTCGCGCCCTACGAGTCCTACGTGGCGGTCTGCGAACAACTGATCGCGCTGACCCCCGGCACGTTCGAGAAACGGGCCGCACTGTTCAACTCGGGTGCCGAGGCGGTGGAGAACGCCGTCAAGATCGCACGGCACGCCACCGGGCGGCAGGCGGTCGTGGTGTTCGACCACGCCTACCACGGCCGGACCAACCTGACCATGGCGCTGACCGCCAAGAACATGCCGTACAAGCACCGGTTCGGCCCGTTCGCACCGGAGGTCTACCGGGCACCCATGTCGTACCCGCTGCGCGACGGCGGGCTGGACGGCGCCACCGCGGCCCGCCGGGCGATCGACGTGATCGAGAAGCAGGTCGGCGCGGACAACGTGGCGGCCGTGCTGATCGAGCCGATCCAGGGCGAGGGCGGTTTCATCGTGCCGGCGCCGGGCTTCCTGCCGGCCATCGCGGACTGGGCGCGGCACAACGGCGCGGTCCTCATCGCCGACGAGATCCAGACCGGGTTCGCGCGTACCGGTCAATGGTTCGCCTGCGAGGACGAAGGCGTCGAACCGGACCTGATCACCACGGCCAAGGGCATGGGCGGCGGCCTGCCGATCGCCGGTGTCACCGGGCGCGCCGACCTGATGGACGCGGTGCACGCCGGTGGTCTCGGCGGCACCTACGGCGGCAACCCGGTGGCCTGCGCCGCCGCGCTCGCCGCGATCGAGACGATGCGCGAACTGGACCTGGCGGCCGAGGCACGCCGGATCGAGGGCGTGCTGGTCCCGGCGCTGCGGGAACTGGCCGGGACGGACCCGGGCATCGCCGAGGTGCGCGGCCGCGGCGCGATGATCGCGATCGAGCTGGTGCGGCCGGGCGGCCTGGAACCCGACCCGGTGCGCACGGCCGCGGTCGCCAAGGCCTGCCACGACGCGGGGCTGCTCACCCTGACCTGCGGCACCTACGGCAACGTGCTGCGGTTCCTGCCGCCCCTGGTGATCTCCGATGCGGATCTGCGCCGGGGCATCGACATCCTGCGTGCGGCGCTGAGCTGATGTCCGCGGTGCCCGCCCCGGCACGGGCGGGCACCGTCATTCTCCCCCGAAAGGCTCCGTCCCTTTGCTCTCGCCAATCCTCACAGGGAAGAATCGCGGCGTGACCGACGTGGCCCTGGACGACATCAACAAGCAGATCATCGAGCACCTGCAACGGGACGGCCGGATGTCGTACGCGACCCTCGCGAAGACGATCGGTCTCTCCGAGGCGGCCGTGCGCCAGCGGGTGCAGCGCCTGCTCGACAACGACCTGATGCAGATCGTCGCGGTGACCGACCCCCTCACCCTGGGTTTCGCCCGGCAGGCCATGGTCGGCCTGCGCGTCACCGGCGACCTGCGCGCCATCGCCGACGAGATCGCGACCATCCCCGAGGTCGACTACGTGGTGATCTGCGCCGGCCGCTACGACCTGCTCGTGGAGCTGGTCTGCACCGACGACGAGCACCTGCTGGACCTGCTCAACGAGAAGATCCGCACGGTCGCCGGCGTCACCGAGGCGGACACCTTCATGTACCTGAAACTCGCCAAACAGACCTACGCTTGGGGAACCCGCTGACCGTGAGCACCAGCCCCTCCTTCTGGCTCGACTCGATCGGCCCCCTGGACGCCCGGCGTCCCGCGCTGCCCGGTGACCGCGACGCCGACGTGGCGATCGTCGGTGGCGGCTACACCGGCCTCTGGACGGCGTACTACCTGGCCAAATCCGACCCGAGCCTGCGGATCGTGGTGCTGGAGGCGGAGTTCTGCGGATTCGGCGCCTCCGGCCGCAACGGCGGCTGGGCGTCCGGGCTGTTCCCGGTCTCCGAGGCGAAACTGGCCCGCCGGCACGGCGCGGAAGCGGCCGCCGCCATGCACACCGCACTCGGCGACGCGGTCGACGAGGTGGGCCGGGCCGCGGCCGCCGAGGGCATCGACTGCGACTACGCGAAAGGCGGCACCATCTCCCTGGTGCGCAGCCCCGCCCAGCTGCGCCGGGCCCGCGACGCCGACGGTTTCCTCGACGCCGCGCAGGCCCGGGCCGTCTGCGACGCGCACGGCGTGCTCGGCGGCATCTACAGCGAACACTGCGCGGCGCTGCACCCAGCCAAGCTGGTGCGCGGGCTGGCCGAGACGGTCGAACGGCTCGGCGTCACCGTCCACGAGGGCACCCGGGCGCTCCGGATCGGGCGCGGCACCGTGACCACCGGCCACGGCACGGTCCGGGCCGGGACCGTGGTGCGGGCGCTGGAGGGATACACGGCCGGGCTGGCCGGGCACCGCCGCAGCCTGGCGCCGGTCTACAGCCTGATGGTCGCGACCGAGCCGCTGCCCGCCTCCTTCTGGGACCGGGTGGGCCTGGCCCGGCGGGAAACCTTCACCGACGAACGCCGCATGGTCATCTACGGTCAGCGTACGGCCGACGACCGTCTCGCCTTCGGCGGCCGCGGCGCGCCGTACCACTACGGTTCCCGCGTCCGCCCCGAATTCGACCGGGTGCCCGCGGTGTTCGAGGCACTGCGCCGCACCATCGGCGAACTGTTCGGCGTCGAACCGCCGATCGCCGCTCGCTGGGGCGGCCCCCTCGGCATCCCCCGCGACTGGATGCCCTCGGTGGGCCTGCGCGACGGTGTCGCCTGGGCAGGCGGCTACGTCGGCGACGGCGTCGCGGCGGCCAACCTCGCCGGGCGTACCCTCGCCGACCTGATCCGCGGCACCGAGAGCGACCTGACCACCCTGCCCTGGGTCAATCATCGTTCCCGGCGCTGGGAGCCGGAACCGGCACGCTGGCTCGGCATCAACGCGGGCCTGCGCGCCACCGCCCTGCTCGACGCCTGGGACCGCCGCACCGTCGCCTGACCCTCCCCCTCTCGGCCGCGGACCGAGGGGCCCGGTTGAGGACTGGGGTGAACCCCTATATGCACCCCTGTTCCGCCAGGACGACAGACGGAAAGCGGCGTCGATGGGTAAGCCGGGCGACATGACTGAGCTACCGACGAACATCCTGACGGACGCGGGCTTCACGGCCGACGAGGCAGACGACATCGTTCAAGGCCTGGTGCAGGGTGTGGACCTGCATCAGGACACGCAGCGCACGCACTCCGTCAACATCGACGAACTCTCCCCGGAGAAGAAGGAGGCGCTCGAGCGGTTCAACATGGCCGTCGCCGCGGACTTCTGAGACGAGCACCGACCGGCGCCCTGACGTGTGCTCGATGATGCCGGGGCGTCGGTCTTCCACACCCCACGAGGTACCGCTGTCGCCGAGGCGGCAGCTCACCGGAGGTCTGCGCCGCCGGACGGGGTTTCCGGCAGCGGCAGGCGGACGGTGACGACCGTTCCGGAGGGACGGTTGTCGTCGAGGCGGATCGTGCCGCCGTGCTGCAGCACGATGGCGCGGGCCAGGCTCAGGCCCAGCCCGCTGCCGATGGTGCCCTGGTGGCGCACGTTGCTGCCGCGGAAGAAGCGGTCGAAGACCCGGGGGCGTTCCTCGGCCGGGGTGCCGATGCCCAGGTCGGCGATGCGCAGCTCGGCCGCCGTGGCGCCGGCCTCGAGTCGCACGTGCACCGGGGCGCCGGGCGGGCTGTAGCGGATGGCGTTGGAGAGCAGGTCGTCGACGACCTGGCGCAGGCGGCCGGCGTCGCCGGGCACGGACAGTTCGGCGGGGAGTTCGGTGATCAGGATGGGCCGGTCGGCGCCGCGCCGGGCCGCGGTGACCGCCTCGGTGACCAGGGCGGCGAGGTCGAGGGGGCGGACGTCGAGTTTCAGGTGCCCGGACTCGAGGCCGGCCAGGTCGAGCAGGGTGTCGGCGATGTGTTGCAGGGCGGCGGCGTTGCGGGCGACGACCCGGGCCATCTGCCGGCAGTCCGGGTCCAGGCCGGCGGTGTCCTCGGCCAGCAGGGTGGCGTTCGCGGTGATCGAGGTGAGTGGGGTACGCAGTTCGTGGCCGACGAGGTCGACGAAGTCGGCCTGCGCCCGGGCCAGTTGCCGGCCCAGTTCCTCGGCACGGCGGAGCGCGACGAACACGCCGATCTGCGCGGCCACCCCGTCGAGCAGCACGGTGAGCAGGTCCGGTTCGTACTCCTGGGTACCGGCGTAGCAGGTGAGCACGCCGAGCAGGGTGCCGCCGTCGCGGACGGGCACGGCCAGCGCGGTCCGTATCCCGCTGCGCAGGCAGATCGCGAGGCGTTCCCGCTCGTACGCGGTGCGCAGGTCGGGGCTCGCGGCGAGGTCCGGCACCCAGATCGCCCGCCCGGTCTGCCAGGTCCGGCCGGTGATGCCTTCGCCGCGCACCGGGGTGTGCCCGAAGAAGTCGTCCGGGTCGAGCCCGGAGCTGTCGCAGTGCCCGACCGCCTCGAGGGTGCCGGTGGTGTCGTCGATCAGGAAGAGTTCGGCGGCCGGCCACCCCAGCGTGCCGGTGACCGCGCGCAGCACCCCGGGCGCGGCCTCGGCGATGGTGGTGCTCTTCTTGAGCGCCTGTTCGACGGCGAGGTGGCAGGCGCGGAACCGTTCGGCCCGGCGCAGCGCGGTGACGTCGTGGGCGACGGCGACCGCGCCCAGCAGTTGCCCGTCGGGGCCGAGGATGGTCCGGGCCGTGCTGTCGAAGACCCGGCTGCGGTGGCCGGGCAGGGTGACGTGCACGTCCTCGGAGCAGACCTGTTCGCCGCGCAGCGCCCGGATCATCGGGGTCTGTTCCCAGGGCATCGGGCGGTTGTCGGGGTGGCGCAGCACGGCGGCCGTGCGTTCCTCGAAGTCGGCCGGCACCGGGCCCTCCGGCGGCAGGCCGCGCACCTCCCGCATCGCCCGGTTCAGGAAGACCACCCGGCCGGCGGCGTTGCAGGCGATCACCCCGGCGTCCATGCTCTGCAGCAGGGCACGCAGGAACGCGCCGTCGTCGAGGGCTGTCACGTCGGGGCCGGCGGGCAGGATCAGCGTCTCGGCGATCGTCATCAGGGTGTCCGACTGCTCGCCGGCCCAGTCCCGGGGGCGGGTGTCCAGCACGGTGAGCGAGCCGATCGGGCGGTCGCCGGCGTTGCGGACCGGCACGGTGAGGAAGCTGCGCACCCCGAACTCCCCGATCAGCGGGTGCTCGCCGAGCTCGGGGTCCGCCTCGGCGGCCATGTCGGCGCAGTGCACCAGGTGGTCGGCGCAGACGGCGTACTTGCAGACCGAGTAGGCCATCGGCACGAGGCGGGTGCTGCGGAACGGATCGGGCACGCCGTGCATGCCGAGGATGTGTTCCTGTGCGGCGCCGACCAGGGTGATCGTGGCCATCGGGGCGTCGAGCAGGCGGGCGGCGAGTTTGGCGACGTCGTCGAGATGGGCGGGGCGGCCGGGCAGGGTACGCAGCGCGTAACCCACCGCCGCCAGCCGGACCGGATTTCCCAGCACTGCCTCGTCCAGCACCATCACGTCAGCCCGATTCTCACGGCCCCGGCCCCTTGGTCAGGGATGGCCGCGCGAGTACCCGGATTTTTCAGACTGAAACTGACATTTCCGCAGGGCAGGGTGAGCCGGCTGTGCCGTGCTGGTGCGGCCCGATCTCCAGCAGTTCCTGCACGGTGGCCAGCAGCTGATCGTTCGGGCAGGGCTTCAGCAGGATCGCGCAGCACCGCGCGGTCCCGGCCCGCGGATCCCCCGGCCGCAGGTGCCCGCTGAGCACCACGATCGGCGTGCGGCCGACGTCCGGGTCGGCCCGCACGGCCTCGATCAGCTCCCAGCCGTCCATCCGGGGCATGCCCAGGTCGGTGACCAGCAGGTCCGGGCGTTCCTGGAAGACCAGTTCCAGCGCGGCGAGGCCGTCCGGGGCGCGCAGCACCGTCATCCCGGCACGTTTGAACACCCGCGCCAGGACCATCGCGATGTCCTCGTCGTCCTCGGCGATCAGCAGAACGGCCATATCAGCTCCATCAAACGGTCTCGGGATCAGCATGCCCCTGCGCCGGGTACCCCGGGCCGCTATACCGTTTTTCCGGCCTGCCGGGGCACCGATTCGGGTTCCGTCACGGGCTTGACGAAAACGTGCGAAGGTGAGCCGCGCGGCGTGCGGGGCCACCGGAGTGGTGATCATGTGCCACCATCGGGCGATGCCGCCGATCGTCCGCCGCGCCGCGACCACGCTGGCGCTCGCCGCCGCACTGCTCGCCGGCTGTTCGGACGACCCACCGGACTACCGGCTCGACGGCGACGTCTGCGCGCTGATCACCGAGAACCAGGTGCAGGCCCGGATCCCCGAGGCGCCGGAGCAGCGCTCCGACCCGGCGAACGGCCAGTGCGAGCTGGCCTACGCCAGCGGCAGCATCACCCTGCTGCTCTTCGCCGAGGTGCTGCCCGACGAGGCGGCGGCCCAGGCCAAGTTCGACCAGTTCAAGACCGCCGACGGTACGGTCTCCGAGGTCACCGGCCTCGGCCAGGAGGCCTACCTGCGGCGCTGGCACGACGACAGCAAGCCGTGGCAGCCGCAGAACCTGAGCGTGTTCAAGTTCGTGGTGCGCGACGGCGGCCTGGTGCTGTCCTACCACTACTCGGGGTTCGTGACCGAGCCGGCCGGCTGGCCGGCGACCGAGCAGGAGATGCAGGACGCGTTGCGCGGCGACGTGGTCCGGGTGATGGACAGGCTGGCCGGGTCCGCCTGACGAACCCGGCCGGCCCGGCGGCTCAGAGCAGGGTCTGCGCCTCGGTCAGCACCGAGCGCAGGATCTGCTCGATCTCGGCGAACTGCGTCTCGGTCGCGGTCAGCGGCGGCGCCAGCTGGATCACCGGGTCGCCCCGGTCGTCGGCGCGGCAGTAGAGACCGGCGTCGAAGAGCGCCTGCGACAGGAACCCGCGCAGCAGCCGCTCCGACTCGTCGGCGTCGAAGGTCTCCTTGGTGGCCTTGTCCTTGACCAGCTCGATGCCGAAGAAGTAGCCGTCGCCGCGGACGTCGCCGACGATCGGCAGGTCCAGCAGCTTCTCCAGGTACGACCGGAACAGCGGGCTGTTGTCGGTGACGTGCCGGTTGAGGCCCTCACGTTCCATGATGTCCAGGTTGGCCAGCGCGACGGCGGCGCCGACCGGGTGGCCGCCGTAGGTGATGCCGTGCGCGAACCAGTTGGTGCCGGTCAGGAACGGCTCGGCCAGCCGCTCCGACGCGATCATGGCGCCGAGCGGTACGTAGCCCGAGGTCAGGCCCTTGGCCACGGTGATGATGTCGGGCTGGTAGCCGTACTTGTCGGCACCGAAGAACTCGCCGAGCCGGCCGAACGCGCAGATCACCTCGTCGGACACCAGCAGCACGTCGTACCTGTCGCAGATCTCGCGGACCCGCTGGAAGTACCCGGGCGGCGGCGGGAAGCAGCCGCCGGCGTTCTGCACCGGCTCCAGGTAGACGGCGGCGACGGTGTCCGGGCCCTCGAACTCGATCGCCTCGGCGATCCGGTCGGCGGCCCAGACGCCGAACTGCTCCGGTGTCATGTTCTCGTCGGGACGCCGGTAGTAGTTGGTGTTCGGCACCCGCACGGTGCTCGGCACCAGCGGCTCGAAGTCCTGCTTGAACGGCGGGATCCCGGTGATCGACAGGGCGCCCATCGAGCTGCCGTGGTAGGCGACCGCGCGGGAGACGACCTTGGTCTTGAGCGGCTTGCCGACCCGCTTGTAGTAGGAGCGCGCCAGCTTCCAGGCGCTCTCCACGGCCTCGGAGCCGCCGGTGGTGAAGAAGACCCGGCTCAGGTCGCCGGGGGCCAGGTCGGCCAGCCGGCCGGCCAGCTCGATCGCCTTGGGGTGCGCGTACGACCAGATCGGGAAGTAGGCGAGTTCACCGGCCTGCTTGGCGGCCGCCTCGGCGAGTTCCTGCCGGCCGTGACCGGTCTGCACGACGAACAGGGCGGACAGACCGTCGAGGTAGCGCTTGCCGGTGGAGTCCCAGATGTAGCAGCCGTCGCCCCGGGCGATCACCGGGACGGGCGCGTCCTGATAGGCGGAGAGCCGGGTGAAGTGCATCCACAGGTGGTCACGGGCGGTCGCGGAGAGGGCGTCCACGTCAGCGGGTCGATCTGTCACGTTGAGTCTCCTGCACGCCACTGGTTACGGCTGTTGCAGGTGATCCTGCCTACGGAATCCGTTGCGCACAAGACCACAAGCAACTATTTCCGCGCCGTTTCGGGACGTCTGGGCGTACAAAAACGGCGCCGCCGGGCCGATGACCCGGCGGCGCCGCACGCACCTCTGTCAGCCGGTCTGCCGGCGGGGCCGGGACCGGATGCTGGTGAGCACCGCGATCAGCACGCCGGCCGCGAAGATCAGCGTGCCCATCACGTTCACCTGCGGCGGCAGGCCGACACGGGTGGCGCCCCAGATCCACAGCGGGAACGTGACGCTGGTGCCCGCGGTGAAGTTGGTGACCACGAAATCGTCCACGCTCAGCGCGAACGCCAGCATGAAACCGGAGAAGACGGCCGGCAGGATGATCGGGAAGGTCACCTTCCAGAACGTCGTCCACGCGTTCGCCCCGAGGTCGGCGGCGGCCTCCTCGAGCGACCGGTCCAGGGTGAGCACCCGGGCCCGCACCACGGTAGCGACGAACGAGATGGAGAACATGACGTGCGCGATGGTGATCGTCAGCGGGCCCAGGCCGACGCCGAGCGAGACGAACAGCGTCAGCAGCGACGCGCCCATCACCAGCTCCGGTGACGACATCGTGGCGAACATGATCAGGTTCATGCCGCCGGCGCCGCGGAACCGGTGCCGGCCCAGCGCGTAACCGATGCCGGTGCCGAGCGCCGCCGAGATCACCGACGCCGCGATCGCGATGACCAGCGACAGGATCAACGCCGAGGTGAGGTCCTCGAGCGCGAAGAGCTGCCCGTACCACTTCAGTGTGAAGCCCTGCCAGGTCTGGTTGTAGCGCCCGCTCGGGTTGTTGAACCCGAACAGGATCATCACCAGGATCGGCAGGATCAGCCACCCGATGATCAGCCAGGTGTAGAGGTGCATCAGCTGGACGCCGCCGAAACGGATCAGCCGCCGCCGCGGTACCGGCGGCGTAACCGTCGTCTCCGGCGCGGGCATCGTCGTGGTCATCGGGCCGCCACCTTCATGACGTCCTCGGTGCCGAGCGCCCTCGCGTAGGAGAAGACGCCGATCAGCAGCACCGCCATCAGGGTGAAGGAGAGCGCCGAGGCGGTCGGGTAGTTGGAACTCGACAGATACTGACTCTGGATTACCTGCCCGATCATGGTGGTCTCCGAGCTGCCCAGCACCTCCGAGTTGACGTAGTCGGAACTGACCGGGATGAACGTCATCAGCACGCCGGCGAAGACGCCGGGCAGCGCCAGCGGCAGGATCACCCGGCGGAACGCGGTGATCGGCGAGGCGTACAGGTCCCGCGCCGCCTCGACCACACGCGGGTCGATGCGCTCCAGGGCCACGTAGATCGGCAGCACCATGAAGGGCAGGAAGTTGTACACCAGGCCGCCGATCACCGCGACCGGGGTGCCGAGGATGTGGAATCCGTCGGCGAGGAGCCCGATCTCCTTCAGCGGGCGCAGCAGGAAGCCGTCGTCGGTGAGGATCAGCCGCCACGAGATGGTGCGCAGCACGAACGACACGAAGAACGGCAACAGCAGCAGGAACAGGTAGGTCGCCTTGCGCCGGCCACCGTAGAAGGCGATCCAGTACGCGGCCGGAAATGCCAGCACGATCAGGATGATCGTGGCGACGGCGCCGTACACCAGCGAGCGGATCAACTGGGTCTGATAATCAGAGATCGCCTCCACGTAGGTCTGCCAGTGACCCGTGAAGACGTACCCGTTGACGATGTCGCCCTCCTGCAGCGACAACGACAGCATGGTCGCCATCGGCACCGCGAAGAACATCAGGAGCCACAACCCACCCGGCAGTACGAGCAGGTAGGGCGCGAGTGCACGTCTGACCCGGCCCATGGATCAGCCCAGCACGATCGGGTCGAAGATCTTGGTGAAGTCCTGCTGCTCCTCGGCCGTGTTGAAGTCGACGTAGTAGTGCAGCTTGGCGTAGTCGGACTCGCCCGGGAAGACCAGTTCGCTGCTCGCGACCGACTCCAGGTACTCCTTGTCCTCGCCGGAGAGCGCCGCGGCGTGCTTCCTCATGGCAGCCTGCGCGGCCGGCACCGGGCACACGTAGTTGATGTACTCGGCCAGGGTGGCGGCGTTCTCCACCTCGTAGAAGAAGTCCATCGCGGTGATCGCGTCGACCGGGTTCTCCGCCGTGATCGGGATGGTCATGTTGTCGGTCCAGATGGTGCCGCCCTCCTCGGGGATCACGAACTTGAAGTTCGTGCCGTCGGAGACGTTCTTCTGGAAGATGTCACCGGACCAGGCCTGGGTGATCCAGACCTCGCCCTTGCCGAGCGCGTCGACGTAGCTCTGGTCGTAGTACTGCCGGACGATGTCGGCGTCCTTCTGCTCGCGCAGCTTCGCGGCCGCCTTGCGCCACTCCGCCTCACCCGACTCGGCCGGCTTGAGGCCCGCCGCGAGCAGACCGAAGTTGCCCAGCTCCTGCAGGTCGCGGAACATGCCGACCTTGCCCTTGAACTCCGGGTCCCACAGGTCGGCGAGCTTGGTGATCGGGCGCTTGATCTTGTCCGGGTCGTAGGCGATGCCGGTGATGCCGGAGGCCCACGGGATGCTGAACACGTTGCCCAGGTCGTAGGAGGACTGCGCGTACGACTTGGCCGCGTTGGCCACGTAGTTCGGCAGCTTCGAGTGGTCCAGCGGCGCCAGGAAGCCGGCGTCGCGGAACTGGCCGAACTGGATCGAGTTCGTGATCACCATGAGGTCGAAGCCGATCGACTGCCCGGCGGACAGCTGCGGCTGGACCTTGGCGAACCACGGCCCCATCTCCTCGATCACTTCGTCGTAGTTGACCTGGATGCCGGTCTTCTCGGTGAACTTCTTGAGTTCCGGCTTCTTCGGGTCCATGTACAGCGGCCAGTTGGCGAAGTTCAGCTTGCCGTTCTTGGCCTTGCCGCCCCAGAACTTGGCGACGGCGTCGGGCGCGACACTGGCCTGCGGCTTGCCCTGTCCTTGCACGCCGCAGGCGGCGAGGAACGCTCCCATTGCCGACATCCCGCCGAGGCGCAGCGCGTCGCGGCGGCCGAACCGCCGCTGCGTCATGCCCCGGAGGACGGAGGGGTCCGGCTTATCGGTGGGAAACAACTTCAGACTCCGATCGGGTACGAGTGCTGCGGGGCCCAGGTGAGGAAGACGCGCTCGCCGCGCGAGGCGACGTCCTCGGCGTCATGTGCGTTCTGATCGAACACCACGAAGTCCGATCCGGCGGTCGTCGCCACTGTGTAGTTCGTCGATGTGCCGTGATACACAACCTCGGAGACGACACCGGAGACGACGCTGAGGCCCGGCGCGTGCGGCGCCGTGCGGTGCAGGTCGATCTTCTCGGGCCGGACCGACACCTCGACGTCACGGCCGGGCTGCACCGTGCCGGGCACCGGCATCAGCACCCGCTCCCCCGAGCCCAGGTCGATCACCCCGAGGCCGTTCTCGACCCAGGCGATCCGCCCGTCGATCAGGTTCGAGGTGCCGATGAAGCCGGCCACGAACCGCGACGCCGGGCGCTCGTAGATGGCCCGCGGCGAGCCGAGCTGCTCGATCAGGCCGCCGTTCATCACCGCGATGTGGTCCGACATGGTCAGCGCCTCGCCCTGATCGTGCGTGACGTAGACGAAGGTGATGCCGACCTCGCGCTGGATGCGCTTGAGCTCGACCTGCATCTGCTGGCGCAGCTTGAGGTCGAGGGCGCCGAGCGGCTCGTCGAGCAGCAGGGCGCGGGGATGGTTCACCAGGGCCCGGGCCAGGGCCACCCGCTGCTGCTGGCCACCGGACATCTCCTTGGGCTGCCGCTTCTCCATCCCGGTCAGCGACACGATCTCCAGCATCTCGCCGACCCGGCGGCGGATCTCGCTCTTCGCGACCTTCTTGCGCTCCAGGCCGAAGGCGACGTTCTGCAGCACGTTCAGGTGCGGGAAGAGGGCGTACGACTGGAAGACCATGTTGACGTCCCGCTTGTTCGGCGCGACACCCGTGACGTCCTTGCCGTCGAGGAAGATCTTGCCGGCGGTGGGGTCCTCGAAGCCCGCGATCATCCGCATGGTGGTGGTCTTGCCGCAGCCGGAGGGGCCGAGCAGCGAGAAGAACTCCCCCTGTCCGATCGCCAGGTCCAGGCTCTTGACGGCCGGCACCGCCTCACCGTGCGACAGGTAATCCTTGCGCACGCCGGCGAACTCGATCGCCGGGTGCCCGGTGTGCTGCCCGTTCCCAGGCGGCGCACTCGTGGCGTGGTGCGGGGGAGAAGTGGTCATCTATCACCTCAAGCGGGGCTTTTTTGCGGGTTCTGGTGGCCGGATCAGCCGTTGTAGCTCATCACGTGCTTGATCCGGGTGTACTCCTCGAAGCCGTACATCGAAAGGTCTTTGCCGTAACCGGAGTGACCGTAGCCTCCGTGCGGCATCTCCGAGACGAACGGCAGGTGCGTGTTGATCCACACCGCGCCGAAGTCGAGCCGACGGGAGACTCGCATCGCCCGGCCGTGGTTCTGCGTCCAGACGCTGGCGCTGAGACCGAACCGGACGTCGTTGGCCCAGCGGACCGCCTGTGCCTCGTCACTGAAGCTCTGCACCGTGATGACCGGGCCGAAGATCTCGTCCTGGATCATCTCATCCCGCTGGCGCAGTCCGGTCACGACGGTCGGTTCCAGGAAGTATCCGCGCTCGCCGATCCGCTTGCCGCCGGCCACCACCGCGGCGTGCTCTGGGGTGCGCGCCAGGAAACCGGTGACCCGCTCCAGCTGGTCGGCGTTGTTGACCGGGCCGAACCAGGCACCGGTGTCCGACGGCGGGCCCACCCGGGTGCCGCGGGCCGCGGCCGCCAGCGCGGCGCTGAAGTCGGCGGCGATCCGCTCGTGCACCAGCACCCGGGTCGCGGCCGTGCAGTCCTGGCCGGCGTTGAAGTAGCCGGCGCCGGCGATCGCGGCGGCGGTCGCCTCGATGTCGACGTCGTCGAAGACCACGACCGGCGCCTTGCCACCGAGCTCCAGATGAACCTTCTTCAGATCCGGTGCCGCGGCCGCCGCCACCTCCATGCCGGCCCGGGTCGAACCGGTGATCGACACGAGTTGCGGCACCGGGTTCGCCACCAGGGCCCGGCCGGTGTCCCGGTCGCCGCAGACCACGTTGAGCACGCCCGGCGGCAGGAACTCCGCGGCGATCTCGGCGAGCAGCAGCGTGCTCACCGGGGTGGTGTCGGAGGGCTTGAGCACCACCGCGTTGCCGGCCGCGACGGCCGGCGCGAACTTCCAGACCGCCATCACCATCGGATAGTTCCAGGGCGCGACCTGCGCGACCACGCCGATCGGCTCACGCCGCACGAACGAGGTGTGGTCCCGCAGGTACTCCCCCGCCGCCTTGCCCTCCAGGATGCGCGCCGCGCCGGCGAAGAACCGCAGCTCGTCGAGGATCGGCGCCATCTCCTCCTGGCGGGTCGCCTCAACCGGCTTGCCGGTGTTGCGGCACTCCGCCGCGATGATCTCCTCGGCCCGGGCCTCGACGGCGTCCGCGATCCGCAGCAGCGCCCGCTGCCGCTCCGCCGGGGTGCTGTCGCGCCACGTCTCGAACCCCTCGGCGGCGGCGTCGACGGCCGCCGCCACGTCGCGCGCCGAGGAGACCGGCGCCTGCGCGTAGGTCTCCCCCGTGCTGGGGTCGACGACCGGTGAGGTGATCCCGTCGGCGGTGTCGGTGTACGACCCGGCAACGAAGTTGCGCAGCACGGTACTCACGAAAGAGGGGGCCTTCCGGTTCATGGTGTGCCGGGGATCTCACCCGGGCTGGCGAGACCATTCCACATCGGCGTGTGGAGGGGCAAGGGAATCCGAAGTAATTTCCAAGCCTGAAACGGAATCAGAACTTCGACCCCGTTTCAGGCGACGTAATCCTGTGTTCAGGTGGTGGTATAGCCGTCCGCCACGGTCAGGGCCTCGTCCAGGATCGCCAGGCCCTGCCGCACCTCGTCCACACTGATGGTGCACGGCGGCACCACATGGATCCGGTTGAAATGGGTGAACGGCCAGAGGCCGCGCTCCTTGCAGGCGGCGGCGACCGCGGCCATCGGCGCGGCGGCCGGGCCGATGGCGTTGAAGGGCACCAGCGGCGTCCGCGCGGCCCGATCGGTGACCAGCTCGACGGCCCAGAAGACGCCCAGGCCGCGCACCTCGCCGACGCTGGGGTGCCGCTCCGCGATCGCGGCGAGTTCCGGGCCGATCACGTCCTCACCCAGCATCCGGGCGTGCTCGACGACGCCCTCCTCCTTGAAGATCTGCATGCTCGCCACCGCGGACGCGCACGCCAGCGGATGCCCGGAGTAGGTGAGGCCGCCCGGGAACGGCCGCTCCCGGAACGTCTCGGCGATCGCCTCGGAGATGATCACGCCGCCGAGCGGCAGGTACCCCGAGTTCACCCCCTTGGCGAAGGTGATCAGGTCCGGGACGACGCCCCAGCGGTCGACGGCGAACCACTCGCCGCACCGGCCGAACCCCGCCATCACCTCGTCGGCGATGAGGACGATCCCGAACTCGTCGCAGATCGCCCGCACGCCGGCGAGGTATCCCGGCGGGGGCACCAGGATGCCGTTGGTGCCGACCACCGTCTCGATCAGGATCGCGGCGATCGTGCCCGGCCCCTCGAACACCACGGTGTCGCGCAGGTGCGCCAGCGCCCGCTCGGCCTCCTGCTCGGCGCTGTCCGAGTGGAACGGCGAGCGGTACGGGTACGGCCCCCAGAAGTGCACGACGCCGACCGCCACCGGCTCGTTGGGCCAGCGCCGCGGGTCGCCGGTGGCGGTGATCGCGGTCGCCGTCGAGCCGTGGTAGCTGCGGTAGGTGGAGAGCACCTTGTGCCGCCCGGTGTGCAGCCGCGCCATCCGGATCGCGTTCTCGTTCGCCTCGGCGCCGCCGTTGGTGAAGAAGACCTTGTTCAGCCCCTCCGGCGCGACCTCAGCGATCATCCGGGCCGCCTCGCCGCGCTTGTCGTTGGCGAAGGCCGGCTGGATCGTGCAGAGCGTGGCGGCCTGCTCCTGGATGGCCGCCACCAGCCGCGGGTGCTGGTGCCCGATGTTGATGTTGACGAGCTGCGACGAGAAGTCCAGGTACCGGCGGTCGTCGTAGTCCCAGAACCAGCTGCCCGACGCCCCCTTGATCGGCAGCGGGTCGATCAGGCCCTGCGCGGACCAGGAGTGGAAGACGTGGGCGCGGTCGTCGGCGCGCACCTGCGAGTCCGAGGTCATGTGATCCATCCTCACCGGGTCTGCGGGAAGCCGAGGTCGATCGACGAAGTCCCCGGGTCGGGCCAGCGCGACGTGACGACCTTGCCGCGGGTGAAGAAGTGGATGCCGTCCGGGCCGTACATGTGGGTGTCGCCGAACAGCGACGCCTTCCAGCCGCCGAACGAGTAGTAGGCCACCGGCACCGGGATCGGCACGTTGACGCCGACCATGCCCGCGTTCACGTCGAACTGGAACTGCCGGGCGGCGCCGCCGTCCCGGGTGAAGATCGCGGTGCCGTTGCCGTACTCGTTGTCGTTGACCAGCCGGACCGCCTCGGCGTAGGTGTCCACCCGCACGACGCTCAGCACCGGGCCGAAGATCTCGTCGGTGTAGACGGTCATCGACGGTGTCACGTTGTCGAGCAGGGTGGCGCCCAGGAAGAAGCCGCCGCCCGGCAGGTCCTCCGAGCGGCCGTCGGCCACCACCGTCGCGCCCTCGGCCGCGCCGGCCTCGATGTAACCGGCGACCCGGTCCCGGTGCTGGGCGCTGATGAGCGGTCCCATCTCCGAGGACGGGTCCGCGCCGTCCCCGATCTTGATCGTGGGAAGCCGGGCCGCGATCGCCTCGACCAGCGGATCCGCGATGTCGCCCACGGCCACCACCACGGAGATCGCCATGCACCGTTCGCCGGCCGCGCCGTACCCCGCACTGATCGCCGCGTCGGCGGCCGCGTCCAGCTCGGCGTCGGGCAGCACGATCATGTGGTTCTTCGCGCCGCCGAGGGCCTGCACCCGCTTGCCGTACGCCGTGCCGGTCTCGTAGATGTACTTCGCGATCGGGGTGGACCCCACGAAACTGACCGCCACCACGTCCGGGTTCGCCAGGATCGCGTCGACCGCTTCCTTGTCGCCGTGCACGACCGTGAAGACACCGTCCGGCAGCCCCGCCTCTTTCCAGAGCCGGGCCAGGAACAGCGCGGCCGACGGGTCCTTCTCACTCGGCTTCAGCACGAACGCGTTGCCCGCCGCGATCGCCGTCGCACACATCCACAACGGCACCATGGCCGGGAAGTTGAACGGCGTGACACCGGCGACCACCCCGAGCGGCTGGCGGATCGAGTAGACGTCCACCCCGGTGGCCGCCTGCTCCGAGAACGAGCCCTTCATCAGGTTCGGGATGCCGGTGGCGAACTCGACGTTCTCCAGGCCGCGGGCGATCTCCCCGGCCGCGTCGGCGAGCACCTTGCCGTGCTCTCTCGTCACGATCTCCGCGAGCTCACCGGACCGGGCCGCGAGCAGCTCACGGAACGAGAAGAGCACCGCGGAACGCTTCGACAGCGACGCCGTCCGCCACTGCGCGGCGGCCTCCTTCGCGACGGCGACGGCGGCGTCCACCTCGGCGGCGCTCGCGAGGCCGACCTCGGCGATCTGCCGGCCCGTGGCGGGATTGAAGACGGGGGCTACCCGGCCGGAGGTGCCGGTCGACTCGGCTCCGCCGATCCAGTGCGCGATGTGATCCATGGGCCGACATTATGTGACGGCCATGGACCGAACAATCCTTGAAATGTACTGTCACAAAAGTGCCCAGCGATGTGACCCCACGCCCCACCGACCTCGGCGCCGTGCCGCAACGGCCTGACCTCGGCGCCGTGACGCCACGCCGCACCGACCTCGGCGCCGTGCCGCAACCGCCTGCCCTCGGCGCCGTGACGCAACGCCTCACCGATCCCAGCGCCCGCGGCCTCGCCGAAGCCGTCAGCCGGGCCGTCGGCGACGGCGCCCTCGCCCCCGGCGCGAAACTGCCGCCCGTCCGTTCCGTCGCCGCCGAACTGCGCCTCTCCCCCAGCACCGTCAACGCGGCCTGGCAGCTGCTGCGCCGCGCCGGCACCATCCGGACAGACGGCAGGCGCGGCACCTCCGTCGCCACCGCCGGCCCCGGGCGCTACCGGGCCGCACTGCGCCACACCCCCGGCTTCGGCCTCGACCTCTCCACCGGCGTGCCCGACCCGGCGCTGCTGCCACCCCTCCCGGCGCTGCACGGCCTCTCCCCCGCACCCACGAGCTACCTCGACGCGCCGGTGCTGCCCGCGCTCGGCGAACTGCTGCGGGAGCAATGGCCGTACCCCGCCGAACGCCTCGCCGTGTTCGACGGCGCGATGGACGCCGTCGACCAGGTCTCCACCGCCCTGCTGCGTCTCGGCGACCTCGCCGTGGTCGAGAACCCCTGCTTCCCGCCCCTGCTCGACCTGCTCGAAGTCCTCGGCGTCTCGGTGATCGGCGTCGGCACCGACGCCGCCGGCATGCTGCCCGACCAGCTCGCCACCGCCCTGACCCGGCGACCCGCCGCCGTCTTCCTGCAACCCCGGGCCCACAACCCCACCGGCGCGTCGTGGACCGCCGCGCGATCCGGCGCCCTCGCCGGCGTCCTCGCGCCACACCCCCAGGTGTACGTGGTCGAAGACGACTCCGCCGGCGACCTCGCGTCCGGACCGCTCTGCTCCCTCGGCGCCCACCTGCCCCGCCAGGTCGTCCACGTCCGCAGCTTCTCCAAATCGCACGGCCCCGACCTGCGCCTCGCCGCGGTCAGCGGCCCCGCAGCCGTGCTCGACCCCATCCTGGAACGGCGCCTGCTCGGCCAGGGCTGGACCAGCCGCCTCCTCCAGCATCTGCTGCTCACCCTGCTCACCGACCCTGCCTCGATCGCGGCGGTCCGGGCCGCCCGCGACGAATACGCCCGCCGGCGCCACCTGATCACCACCGGTCTCGCCGCCGCCGGCATCAACCTGCCGCCCGGCGAAGGCCTCAACATCTGGCTCCCCGTCGCCGACGAACAGGCCGCCCTGCTAAACCTGGCCAGTGCCGGCATCGGCGCGGCGGCCGGCACCGCGTTCACCGTCGGCCCCGCCCGCCAGCCCCACCTGCGGGTCACCGTCGGCCTGATCGCCGACGGCCACCCGGAGGTGTCCACCCAGCTGGCGCACGCCGCACGAGCGGCCACACCCCCCATCACCCGTTGACGCCAGCGCAAACCGGCGGCTGAAGACGCACCTCCAAGCCGCAGCGAAGATCCCGTCCCGCCGCCCCCACACCCTCCCGCGGCCCCCCGCCGCCCCAGCCACCCCACACCGCGCGCTCGCCACCCCACGGCGTCCCCGCCACCCCACACCGCGCGCTCACCACCCCACGGCGTCCCCCCCCCCCCCCACCCCCCCCCCCCCCCCCCCCCGCCCCCCCCCCCCCCCCCGGC